>JACJZI010000002.1 GCA_020635655.1 Flavobacteriales bacterium | reverse complement strand
GCTGGAAGTGGGTCATCCACCCGGGGCGCCCCTGTTCATGTTCCTGGCCCGCATCGCCAGCTTCCTGGTGAGCCCGGAGAACGTGCCGGTCGCGGTGAACTCACTGAGCGCCCTGGCCAGCGCTTTCACGATCCTGTTCCTGTTCTGGAGCATCACCCACATGGCCTTCAAACTGGCCACTCGCAACGGGTCGGAGGAGCTTTCCATGGGCCGCACCATCGCGGTGCTGGGAAGTGGTATCGTGGGTGCGCTGGCCTATGCCTGGAGCGACAGCTTCTGGTTCAGCGCTGTGGAGGGTGAGGTCTACGCCATGTCGTCGCTGTTCACGGCCGTGGTCTTCTGGGCCATCCTGAAGTGGGAGAGCCAGGCGGACCAGCCGCATCATACACGTTGGCTGATCCTGATCGCCTACCTGATGGGGCTTTCGATCGGTGTCCACCTGCTGAACCTGCTCGCCATCCCCGCCATTGCGTTCGTTTATTATTTCAAACGGTACGAGGTGACCCCGCGCGGCGTGCTCGTCACCTTCATCATCTCCGCGGCGATACTGGGCGCGATCCAGGCGGTGATCATTCCCGGCCTGGTGAAGGTGGCCGGGGTGTTCGAGCTCTTCTTCGTGAACGACCTCGGCCTGCCCTTCAATGCCGGCAATCTGGTGTATGGACTGCTGCTGGTCGGTGCCATCGTGTACGGCCTGATCTGGAGCCAACGCCGGGGCAGGGCCGTGGTGAACACCATCATCCTGGGGGTCACGGTCATCGTCCTTGGCTACAGCACGTTCGCCATGATCGTGGTGCGCAGCACGGCGAATCCGCCGATCGATGAGAACAATCCGGAGAACGTCTTCAACCTGCTGAGCTATCTGAACCGGGAACAATATGGGGACCGCCCCCTTCTGATCGGGCAGTTCTGGGATTCGCAGTTGGATGGTGAGCGGAAGGATGGCACCCCGGTCTATACGGCCACTTGGACCGCATTGAAGAACGGGCGGACCATCAAACAGTTCTATGACCGATGGAGCGCCCAGCACTGGCTGGAACAGAACCCCGGTCATGAGATCGACGAGAAGTACATCATCACCGATCCGCGCAAAGGCACCGAACCCGTCTATGCTCCCGAGTTCACAATGCTCTTCCCGCGCATGTACAGTTCGCAGCGCTCCCATGTGGAGGCGTACAAACGGTGGAGCGATTTCCAGGGGAAACCCATCCGATGGACCGATCGCGAGGGCAAGCCCACCATCATATACAAGCCGACCTTTCTGGAGAACATGCGCTTCTTCATGGATTATCAGGTGAACTGGATGTACTGGCGCTACTTCCTATGGAACTTCGCCGGCAGGCAGAATGACATCCAGGGCCACGGGAACATCACGGACGGCAACTGGATCAGTGGGTTCAAGGCCATCGATTCACAACGATTGGGCAACCAGGACCAGCTGCCATCGAGCATGCTGGAGAACAAGGGCTACAATCGGATGTTCCTGCTACCGATGCTCCTTGGGTTGATCGGCTTCGTTTTCCAATTGGTCCGCAACCTGAAGGATTGGTCCGTGGTCATGTTGCTGTTCTTCTTCACGGGGATCGCCATTGTGATCTACCTCAACCAGACGCCCTACCAGCCGCGCGAGCGGGACTACGCCTACGTGGGCTCGTTCTATGCCTTCGCCTTCTGGATCGGTCTTGGTGTCTATGCCCTGTTCGATGCCGCCCGGAACCTCCGTTCACGCGAACTGGGCATCGTGTTGGGCGCCGCGTTCGGGCTGGGCCTGCTGAAATACCTTGTCGAAAGCCTCGGCGGCGACGATCATTCCATCAGCTATGCGATCTGGGTGATGTCGGCCATGGGCGGGGGGTCCCTGGCCTTGTTCCATGGGCTTGGCAGGGCTACCCGCAATGAAGCATTGCCGGCGGTCCTGGCGACATTGGTCGGCCTGATCATCCCCGCCGTGATGGTGGCCGAGGAATGGGACGACCACGATCGGGAGATCAGAAAACCGGCACGCGACCTCGCTTCCGATTATCTGAACAGCTGCGCACCGGATGCTGTGCTTTTCACCAATGGCGACAACGACACCTTTCCCCTTTGGTATGCCCAGGAGGTGGAAGGCATCCGTACGGACGTGCGGGTGGTGAACCTCAGTCTGCTCAACACCGACTGGTACATCGATCAAATGCGTCGCCAGGCGTACACCAGCGATCCGGTCCCATTTGCCATGCCGCCCGAGAAGTACCGGCAGGGTACGCGCGACATCGTGGCGCTCATCCCCTCCCAGAACAAGAAGGGAATCTACGTGGACCTCAAGGCGGCGATGGATTTCGTGTACGATGACCGCAACATGCAACCCTTGTTCCAGCGCAACACCAAGGATGCCTACTTCCCCACGGACAAGTTCCGTATCACGGTGGACAGCGCCAAGGTGCTCGCCAACGGCACCGTGTCGATCAAGGACACCGCGCGCATCGTGCCGAACGTCGACTGGCAGATCAAGAAGCAGATCCTTTTGAAGAACCACCTGATGGTGCTCGATCTGCTATCCAACTTCGACTGGGACCGGCCGATCTACTTCGCGGTGACCACGGGGCCGGACAGCTACGTCAACCTCCAGAACTATTTCCAACTGGAAGGTCTGGCCTACAGGCTGGTTCCGATCTACAGCAAGAGCAGCAATCCCAACATGTACGGTCGGGTGGCGACCGACACGATGTACCGGAACGTGACCGAGCGGTTCCGTTGGGGCAATATGGACAGTGACGAACCGATCTATCTGGACGAGAACGTGTTGCGCATGACCACCAATCTCCGTCTGCAGATCAGCGGCCTGGCCGATGCCCTGGTGGATGAGGGCCGAAAGGAGGATGCGCGCACCGTGCTGGACCTGTGCATGGAACATCTGCCCGAACGCAATGTGCCGTTCGACCGCATCATGCTCCCGGTGACCGAATCCTATTACAAGGCGGACGACCCGGAGAAGGGGGATGCCATCGCGGAACGCTTGTTCGACATCATGGAGGAGAACATGGCCTATTACCTGAGCCTGGAGCCCGAATTCGCGGAGAAGGTCAGCGATGAGATGGCCATTACGCATGCCGTCATGGACCGCCTCGTCAATGACACCAAGGTGGTCTTCGGCAGGTCCGAACTGGGTGACCGATTGAAGGCCCGATTGGACAGTACGGAGAACGCCTACGAACAGAAACTGCAGGAGATGGAGTCCTCACGCCGTACCTCGCGCATGCGTTTTTAGCCCTGTGTACCTCACCCGGACGCCTGAGATCCTGAAGCCCCTGTATAGGGACCTGACCTGGAGCATCCCCACCGCCGGGCGGGTCGTTCATATCACCTTCGACGATGGGCCGGTGCCCCAGACCACGCCCTGGGTCCTTGACACCCTGGCACGGCACGGCGCGAAGGCCACGTTCTTCTGTATCGGTCGGAACATCGCCCTGCATCCCGACCTGTTCGCGCGGATCCGGATGGAGGGGCACGGGGTGGGGAACCATACCTGGGACCACCGCAACGGATGGCGTACGTCCACGTTCGCTTATCTCAGGAGCGTGCTGCTCTGTCAGATGCTCACCGGAACATGCCTGTTCCGCCCCCCGTACGGTCGGATCTCCAGGGACCAGGTCCACGCACTTTGCGGTCGCTTCCGCATCGTGATGTGGGATGTCCTCAGTGCGGATTTCGATACGCGGATCGACGGCTATCGCTGCATCCGGAACGTATTGGACAACGTCCGTGGCGGTTCCATCGTGGTGTTCCACGACAGCATCAAAGCAGCACCACGGATGCGACGCGCGCTACCGGTGGTCCTGGATCGTCTGGCCGGCGATGGTTACCGCTTCGAGGTATTGCCTGGTGGTACGACGGGCATGTCCGCCTCCCGCCAGGCCTGCATGCCGCCGACCAGGTCATAGATGCGCTCGAAGCCCAATTCCTGCAACTGCCTGCAGGCGCGGTAACTGCGTCCTCCAGCCGCGCAGTACACGAAGACCGGCGTCCCACGGTCGAGCTTGGCCAATTCCGTCTTGAAGTCCGAGCCGGTGAAGTCGAGCATGCGGGCCCCTTCGATCACGCCCGAGGCACATTCCTCGGGGGTCCGCACATCCAGCAGCACGCCCGGGTCCTTTTCGAGCTTTTGTTGGAATGTGGCGGGATCGCATTCCGCATATTGGGCGGTGGCCGGACCACTGGAGCAGGCCATGAAAAGGCCCGTCATCGCGGCGAACAGGACGTTTGGGGATCGCATGCGGCAAAATTAAGGCAAGCCGGCCCTGTTCGGGGTGACGTGGATCACTGAAGGACCTCCGTCACCATGTATTCGGTGCGGCGGTTCTCGGCATGCTCCTCCTCGGTGCAATGCACGCCCGGCACGCAATGGTTCAACAACCGTGTGCTGCCATATCCTTTGGCGATCGCCCGGTCCTTCGGGACACCCTTGCTACGGAGATAGTCCACCACGGCGTCGGCGCGCTTCTGGGTGATCTTCATCGCCGCATCCGCATCCCCCTGGGCATCGGTATGCACCCCGATCTCGACGACCAGGTTCGGGTTCACCTTCATCAGCTCGACCAGTCCATCGAGCTCGGTCCGCGCGATCGGGTCCAGTTTGGTGTCCTTTCCGCTCCAGTTCACGTACTTCAGCCGGATGGGCTTGCCCACTTCGACCCTTTCGAAGGATAGGTCCCGCGCCTGGTTCAGGTCGATCACGCCCCGTTTGATCCCGGCGGTGTTCACCGGCACGCTCAAGCTGAAATAGCCGGCCTTCTCGAACAACACTTCATACTCCTCGTTCGGCTGCAATCGGAAGCTGAAATCACCGCCCGGCCCGGTCGTGGCGGTCTCGGTGAAAAAGCTCGTCAGGTTCACCGCGCTGACGGTCATTCCGGGTATGAACCCGATCCGGTCCTTGTACCGGACAGCCCCACGCAACCAGATGCCGGCATCCGGGACCAGATGGATGTCACGTGCGACGATCTGCTGGTTCTCGATGTTCTCGGTGCTCAAATGCTGCTCGCCATCGTAGCGTCCCTTCATGCGGGCCACCACCTTGTACTCCTTTTCGCGCTGGACGGCGAACGAATATTCCCCACGCGCGTCGGTGGTGGTGCTGCCGATCACGTTGTCATGATCGTCGAGCAGGGTGACATCCACCGCGGGCTTGGGCTCTCCGTCCTCCTCATCGATCACGGTGCCCGTGCAGAGGTAGCGCTGCTCCAGCGGATAATGCATGATGAACGCATAGATGTCGTCATCACCCCTGCCCCCTGGCCGGTTGCTGGCGAAGTAACCGGCCCGTCCCGCCTTGTCGATGATGAAGGAGAGATCGTCCTTGGGGCCGTTCACCGGCGCACCCACGTTGATGGCCGCATTGAACGTCGCAGGGCCGGCGGAGGGAGCGGCGAAGATGTCCAGGCCTCCAAGCCCGGGATGGCCATCGGAAGCGAAATAGAGTGTGCCATCCGCAGCGACGAACGGGGTCACCTCATTGAACGCAGTGTTGATGGCGGGCCCCAGGTTCTCCGGCTCTCCCCATTGGCCGCCCAGGTCCTTGCAGACATAGATATCGGTTCCGCCATATCCGCCCGGCATGTCGCTGACGAAATACAGATAACGGCCGTCCGGGGACAATGCCGGATCACCCATGTTCGAGGCCGTGTTGTTGTAGAGGAACGGGTCCACATCCCCCCAGGAGCCCCCTTCCTTCTTCGCCCGGAAGATGCCCAACCGGTCTATGCCATCACGATCGCGCTTGGCGCCGTTCCTCGTGAAATACAATGTATTGCCGTCGATGCTACAAGTGGCGGGCCCCTCATGCACCTTGGTGTTCACGCGGCCGGGCAGTTCCCGCACGTTCGTCAAATCGCCGTCACCTGTCCGATCGGCCTCGTACAGGTCCAGGAACGGCTGGCCGTTCAGCGCCGCGATCCGCTTGACCCCGACAGACATCTTCCGGGACGAAGAGAACACCACGTGATCGTCCCCCAGCCAGGTCGGCGCGAAGTCCGAATAGGGGGTGTTGATGGACAGGTCGCGCACCGTGAACCGGTCCGGTTGGTCCGTGAACTTGCGCACGAATGCCGAGATGTTGCTGCGCTGTGGTCCTCCCTCTGGAGGGAGTGTCGCCAGGTAGCGGTCCATCCATTCCTCGGCCTGCTCGTATCTGCCGTTGCTCTTGAGCGTCTGTGCATAATTGTACAGGTCCCTCGGTTCACGGTTCAGGAACTTCACCACAATGGCATACCACCGTTCCGCCTCCTCCGTGTTCCCGAGGACCATGTTGCATTCGGCCAACCGCTTGGTCACATGTTCGTTCACCGCGCCCATATCGGCGGCCATCGCATACTCCTTCACCGCCTCGGAATAGGCCATCTGCTGGAAGTACTGATCCCCTGCACGCATGTGGGCGTCAGCGCCGCCGCTCTGGGCCGAGGTGCTCATGCACACCAGCAATCCGATGGTGCACAGGGCGGTGCGGGAACGATCGGTCCGGACCATCAGTAGTAGCGCGGTGAAATGGTACGTCCCTTGACGAACCGCATATCGTAACTGAGCATGATCTCGTGGGTACCGGCGTTGTGGGCGCCCAAGGCCGTGGTGGTGAGGTCGAACGCATAGCCCACCCGTAGCTGCTCGCTCACCCGGTACTGGAATTGGACCCCGAACGCGTTCCCCAATCGGTAGAGCACCCCGAGCCAGAGCTTTTCACGCAACAGCACATTGGCGTTCACATCCATGGAAAGAGGCGCGCCCTCCACGGCGCGGACCATTACGGTGGGCTTCAACTTGATATCGCGGGTCAGGTCGAATACGTATCCCGCCAATAGGAAATAGTGCCTGTCCTCCCGTGCGGTGGTGACCACCGATCCATCGGAGGATATGATCTCGTTGGTGAGCAATTTGGGGGCGGACAGGCCCAGGTAATAGCGCGGTGCATGCCAGAACAAACCGAACCCGAAGTTCGGAAGCAGTTTCCCGGAGATGTTGCCGTTCGCCGGATCCTCCTCCACAGTGGGCAACGCGCTCAGATCGGCCTGGTACAGGTTCGTGCCTGCGCTCAATCCAAAGGCCAGTCTGCTCTCGGCCCCTGTTCGGATCCGGTAGGCGATATCCAGGAACGCACCCGTTTCCCGTGTGGGCCCGATCCGATCATGGACCACAAGACCGCCCAGCGCCAGGTTCGTGACCGGCAGTGGACTATGCAGGGCCAGGGTCTGGGTGGACGGAGCGCCCTCGAAACCCACCCACTGGTGCCGGCTCAAGGCCATGACCGTGAACACATCCGCGCTTCCGGCATATGCCGGATCGAATGCGAGCGTATTGAACATGTACTGGCTATACAGCGGGTCCTGCTGTCCGGCGACCGTCGCGGCCGATCCGATGATCAAGGCACCGCTCAGAAGATGTGCGCGGATGCTCATCGGTTCAGGAAGACATAGCCCTTGATCGGGTCCTTGCCGTTGCCCAGGTCCAGGATGTAGAAATAAGTGCCCGCCGGCAGATCACCTGGGAGCAATGCATCGGTCGATGTGCCGCTCCATACCACCGTGCGGTTGTCATAGCCGGAACCTGCGAACACCTCGTCGCCCCAACGGTTCCATATGGTGATCGTGTTGTTGGGATAGCCCTCGATGCCGGGGATGGTGAATGCTTCGTTGATGCCATCCCCGTTGGGTGAGAACGCCTCGGGAACGAATACATCGGTCGCGAATTCACAGGGGGTCGACCCGTTCACCTGTTGCGGAGTGCAATGTTGATCATCATCGACCGTGGCCAGATAGCTCTGACCGGTGAACAGGGGATCGCTGATGAACGTGTAGGGTGGCACATCGCTCAGCACACCTGCCAACCCATCCACGGAATAACCGGCCGGATCACCACCGGTGATCACGAAGGTGACCACATAGGTGCGGTCCTGTTCATTGCAGGTCGCGGTAAGGTCCCCGACCTGCACGCCATCGACCACGTTCACCGTGACCTCTGCGGAGGCGGAACCACACCCGGGTACCGATACTGCATAGTCGAACGGATAGGTGCCGGGCATCAACAATGTCGCATCGAGCAACGAGCCGTCGTACAATGCTCCGGTCGGTTGCGGTTCGGACCAATCGCCCCCGGCAGGAGCCCCTCCCCCCACTGCGTAAAAGAGGTCATAGGCGTTCTCCACGTTGCATACCACCACACTACTGTCCGCGCCCGCATAGGGAGGGTCGTTCACCATGATCAACAGTGTGGCGGTGCTGTCCGCACAGGGAGCCACCCCGGGTACCGTGTAGTCATACTCACCAGGTGGGTCCGTGGACGGATCGAAGGTGACACCATGCGGAGAGCCGTCCGGGCCGGTCCAGGCCCCGTCTTGGTCGGGTGTGCCCCCGAGCTCCTGGAACAGAACGAGTGGATCCCCATCGGAACAGACGTTCAAGGTGCCGCCCATGCCCGGATCGGGATAGTCCGCAATGGTCAGGACCACCTGTGTGGACACGTCGCCGCAGGCCGCGGAAGTGATCGTGTACGTGAATCCGATGGTCGTCCCAGGAAGAAGTGCCGATGGATCGATGTGCGACGTATCGAACGGTACCACAGTGCCGTTGATGGCCTGCCAGATGCCGCCATGGTCCGGTGTTCCGCCCAGTGAATTGAACAGGTCGTGGTCCGTGATCCCTCCACAAATGGTATCCTCTCCACCAATGCCCACATCCACGCCATTGGAAACGTTCACCGTGACCGTGGCCGTGTCGTTCACACAAGGACCGGAACCCGGCACGACATACAGGAAGTCGAACTGGCCCTCACCCGGGATGGTGGCATCAAAGAGCGAATCGGTGAGCGCCTGCGTCATATCCACGTCGACCCAGTATCCGATGGTATCCGGGTCGTTCGTGAGCTCGGCAAAGAGGTCCACCGCCATTTCAGTGGAGCAGACATCGATGGTGACGCCCCCCCCTGCGTTCGGCGCGATGGTCAGGTCGATATCCACGATGGCGGAGTCGTTCACGCAGACACCCTGTCCTTGGACCACATAGGTATAGGAGCCTCCTTCATCCATTGCCGGAACGAAAGCCGGCCCGTGCATCACCAGGTCCGGATCGAGCCATTGACCACCCTGGTCCGGACTTCCGGACAGCAGCCCGAACAGGTCCAAGGACGTGGCGCTTGAGCAAACAATCGCAGCACCATCCCCACCGGCATGCACCGCTGGGTTCTCGGTGACGAGCACCGTCGCCACATCCTCCTGGCAGTAGGGTGCCCCGGACACATGATAGTCGTAAGCGCCGGGATTGTCGATCGCCGGGTTGTACGTCGACACATGGTTGGTGCCGCTGAAACGCCAATAACCGCCAGGATCAGCGCCCACGAGCAATGTGAACATGTCCACGGTATTGCTGTTGGAGCAGACGGACAAGGGCACATCGTCACCGGCGAACGGTGCTTGTTGGACCTGGATGGTCACCACCACGGAGTCCGCGGGACAATTGCCGATGGCCGGCACGAGGTAGACATATCCACCGGATTGATCCATGCTCGGATCGAAGTCAGCGGCATGCGGGTTGCCATCCGGGTCCTTCCAGGTCCCTGTTCCGTCCGGAGAGCAACCGATCAAGGGGAACATGGGGAACGGGTCCACGTTGCTGCAGATGTTCACCCCGCCCGGGCACCCTGCGTTGGGCCCCTCGAGCACGTCGACCGTGATGGTCGCAGTATCGCTTTGACAGGCCGCTGACGAACTGATGATGTAATCAAAATGCCACACACCCACTCCGGCGATCGTTGCATTGAACGTCGCATTGGACAATCCCCCGGAACCGTCCACGTCCAGCCAGTCGCCTCCGGTCTGTGGGGTGCCATCCAGAACGGGGAACAGGGCCACTTGGTCCTCGCTCTCGCACACCTGAACGCTCGCATCCCCCCCCGCATCCAGGGCGGACGCAATGGTGAGCACCAATGTGGCCATCGCATTGGCACAGGGACCACTACCTGACACGGAATAGTTGAACGAATAAGTGCCCTCGGGCACACCGGTGGCATCCAGCACACCGTTCACCAGTGTCCCGATGTTGTCCAGGTTCGTCCAGCTACCTCCCAGTTCCGGCATGCCCTCCAATCCGTCGATCAGTTGGATTGCGGCATCATCCAGGCATACGGTCATCGTGCCATCGGTCCCTGCATCCGGCGCATCCACGACACCGATGAGAACGAAGGCGGAGTCATCAGCGCAGGGTGCGATCCCGGTCACGTGATAGATGTAGGACCCTTGCGCATCCTCGGCGGGATCGAAGGTGCCGTCCGGCACCAGGCCGTTGGGGCCTGTCCAATAGCCGCCGAGGTCCGGCGTGCCGTTCAACGTGTCGATCAGGGATAGGATCGGACCGTTCGTGCACAACAGGATCGAGGCATCGATGCCAGCATCGGCCTGCACGTTCTCGACGATGGTGATCGTGGCCTGGTCGTCCTGACAGGGTGCATCACCATCCAAATGATAGCTGTAATCTCCGGGCTGTGAGAGCCCGGGGGTGAAAATGCTCGAGGTCAATTGTGCTCCCGGATCAAGCCACTCCCCGTTCGCTTCGGCTCCATTCAACAGGGTCTCCAGGTCCACCGGACCATCACTGCTGCAGATCACCAATGAATTGTCCGCACCGGCCTCGGGCTGATGGTTCTGGATGATGTTGATGGTCGCGCTCTGCGCGGAGCAACCAGGCGGTCCGGGGACCGTGTAGGTCTGTGGACCGGGGGTGTCGTTCCCTGGAGTATACAAGCCGAACGTATTGGGGTTCCATGTCCCATTGGATAGCACACCCGGGCCCAGCAGTGGGAAAAGAGCGAATTGCAACTGACTGTCGCACACCGTGATCGTGGTATCCCGACCCGGATAGGGTTGGGTGTTCACGGCGACATGTACCGTGGCGGTATCGTTCACGCACGCACCCTGACCGATCCGGATGTAGTGGTAATCGCCCGCCTGGTCCGTCCCGGGCAGGAAGAATTGCGAATGGACACCATAGTTCGGGTCGCGCCAGACCCCACCAAGTTGCGGTGCTCCGGTGAGATAGAGGAATAGGTTCTGCTGTGCTCCGGGGTCGCAGAAGGTCGCGTTGCCCACACCCGGTCCGCCGGCATCCACGGCCTGGCTCACGGAAACGGTGACCTTCGCGGAGTCGGTATCGCAACCCGGCGGTCCATCCACATGGTACGTGTAGGTCCCGGGCTGACTGGGCGTCGCGCCCCCGGGGAAGAACAGGTTACTGGTCGGCAGGTTGTTCGGCCCGGTCCAGTTCCCGCCCGATTGCGGGGTGCAACCGAGCAATTGGAACAGGTCGAACGGGGCATCACTGCTGCAGACCTGTATCGACGCATTGCATCCCGCGTTCGGGGCTTGGTTCAGGTCCACCACGACCGTGGCCGAATCCGCAGCGCAAGGTGGGGAGCCTGTCACGAGATAGGTATAGGTCCCTTCCGGGTCAGGGGTGGGTGGCGTCGGGTCGAAGGTCCCGTTCGATGGCATGCCTTCCGGATCGGTCCATGTGCCCGTATTGTCCGCTGCCCCGAGCAGGGAGAGAAGATCGACCTGGCCTCCGTCGCTACACCATTGGATGCTGTTCGGGGTCCCTGCAAATGGCGCGGGATTCACGAAAACATTGATGACGGCCGTGTCCGGGTCACAGGTACCGTTCATACTCTCCACTACGTAGAGATACTGGCCTTGCGGAAAAGTGCCCGGATCAAAGAGCCCATTGAACTCCACCAGACCAGGGTCGTACCAGGTCCCATCGCCATCATGCGACCCCAGCAGATCCTCAAGCAGGAACGCACTTCCCGCGTCACAAACGGTCGTATCGTGGTCATTCCCCGCGAAGGGCCGATCCTCCTTGGAGATCGTCAGCGCCTTGATCGCATCATTGCATGGGCCAAGCCCGGGCACGGTGTAGAGATAGACCCCGCCCGGATCGGTGCTCGGATCGAAGATGCTGCTGTGCGCAATGCTGTTCGGATCGGTCCACGTTCCTCCGATATCGGGCGCACCGTTCATGGCGGCGGTCATGTCGAAAGGCTGATCCGATGAGCAGACGGAAATGGCCGTGTTCTGGCCTGCGTTAGGGGCCGGTTGTTCATTGACCGTCACCGTTTGCGTGACCATGGCACATGGCGGCATCCCGTTCACGCGGTAGGTGAACGTCTGCGGGCTGTCGATCAGTGGGTCATAGGTGCTTGTATGCGGGGAGTTCGACTGGTCCCGCCACGTCCCCCCGCCTTGTGGTGCTCCGTTCAGTACGGAGAAAAGACCGAATGGTACGCCGTTGCTGCAAACAAGCGTGTCGCCATGAAGACCCGCGCTTGGCGCGCTCACAACGGTCACCGTCAGGTTCGCGGAATCATCCGGACAGCCGCCTGCACCATCGAGGTGATAGGTAAAGTGGTAGGTTCCCGGAGCGACGAGGGATGCATTGAAGATACCGTTCGTGACGGCATTGGTGTTGTCGTTGTCCAGCCAGGAACCTCCGGGGTCCGGGCCGCCGTTCAGAGCACTGAAAAGGTTGTAAGCCGTTTGAGATCCGCAAATGGTACGCGACGTGTTCGAACCAGCGTTCAGTTGGTCCACGACCGTGATGGTGACCGTGGTCCCGGCATCGGGACAGTTCCCATTACCCGCCACGATATAGGTGAAGTGATAGGTACCGTCGGCCAGGCCACCCAGGTCCACCTCGGCCGGTGGCATGAACTGGCCACAATTGTCGTCGTCGCTCCACACACCGGGTGTGTCATAGGCTCCAACAAGCAGGTCGAAGAGATCGATCTGCCCCGGGCCTTCGCAGACCGAGATCGATCCTGCTCCACCGGAATTCGGGGCGGGATTCTCCGTCACGGTGACCGTAGCGGAAGCGTTCATGCAAGGCGCCGTACCCGTCACAGTATAACTGTAATCCCCATCATCCATCGTGGCCGGATCGTACATGCCATTCACGACAGCACTGGGTCCGCTCCAAGTACCGCCCGTTGCGGGCGAACCGGTCAGCACCGCGAAAAGGCTCGTGGAGGGCTCTGTCGAGCAAACGGTCAGGGTCCCATTCCCGCCCGGGTCCGGTGGTGCCACCTCTTGGATGAAGACCGTGGCCGATGCGTTCGCGCAGGGTGTCATACCGGCCACAGTGTAGGTGTACACCCCTGGATCATCCGTCAAGGGCATATAGGTCGCAGGGTGAGGGCCCATGAACGACCAGGACCCACCTCCATCCGGCGTTCCGCCCAAGTGACCGAACAGCGCAAATGACGCACCGTTCCCACAAGTGGTGAAATTGCCGTTCAATCCGGCATTGGGTGCTGTGACGACGTTCACGGTGGCGAAGGCCGTGTCGTTGTCACAGGGTCCCGTACCCGTGACGATATAGCGATACGTGCCGGGTGTGCTGGTGCCGGGAAAGAACTGCCCGGACGGGAAAGCGGCACCTCCTGGAGCTGTCCAGGAGCCGGTCGCCATCGGTGCCCCCCCCAGGACGGTCAATAGGTTGAACGGACCGTTGTTGCTGCACACGGTGATCGTACCGTCGGTCCCGGCCCGGGGTGCAATGTGCCGTGTGACCTGCACGCTGGCTTGATCGTCCGCGCAGGGTCCCTGGCCCGCGACTGTATAGGTATACGTGCCACCAGGTTCCGTGAGCGGGTGGTAGATCCCATCATGGGGGCCACCTGGCCCCGACCAGGTGCCTCCGGCATCTGGGTCACCGCCCAACAGCGAGAACAGGTCCACGTTGGGGTCATCACTGCATACGGTGATCGACGCATTCGTGCCGGCGTTCGGGGCGAGGGTCACCTGTACCTCCACAGTGCTCGTCGCGTTCGCGCAGGGAGCCACGCCGGGTACGGTGTAGGTGTATGTGCCCGGAGGACTGGTGCCTGGCGTGAACGATCCGCTGGGGAAGGGATCATGGTTCGGATCCGTCCATGTACCTGTAAGGTCGGGATCACCACCCAATTCATCGATCAGGTCGAACGGCGCGTCGATGCTGCAGACGCTGATCAGACCGTTCGTGCCGGCATCTGGTGCCTGGTTGATGGAGATCTGGAGTGTGGCGGTCGCATCCTGGCAGGGACCCTGCCCTGTGACCGTATATGCATAGGTGCCTGCGTCATCAATGGCCGGATCGAAATTCGGACCGTGCGGACCGCCGGGACCTGTCCAACTGCCGCCACCATCAGGGGTGCCGCCCAAACTGTCGGCCAGCGCAAAGGGACCTTCGTCCGAACAGACCGTGATCGTGTTGTTCGTTCCTGCGTCCGGGGCGATGGTGATGTTCACCGTAACGGTAGCCGTTGCTGGCACGCATGGGGATTGACCAACGACCGTGTAGATGTAATCGCCAGGAAGGCTGACCCCGGGAATAAAGGTGCCATTGCTGGCCCCACCCGGACCGGTCCAAGACCCATTCCCGTCCGGGGTGCCGCCCAATTGACCGAGCAACGAGAACGATGCGTCATTGCTACAGAAATCCACCGAATTGCTCGATCCGGCGTTCGGAGCGGTCCGAAGCGTGATCGTCAGCGTGGCGCTGCGCGACACGCATGGTGGTGTTCCAACGACCGTGTAGATATAAGCGCCACCGGACATGGCACCCGGGTCGAACTGGCCACCTACCACTGGACTTGGGCCGCTCCAGGAGCCCCCCGGGTCCGGGGTGCCGCCCAACTGCCCGAACATGGAGAAGGGCGGGTCATTGCTGCAGACGACAATGCTTCTGCTGGATCCGGGGTTCGGGGCGGTCACCTGGGACACGGTGACCTGGGCCGAGGCATTGCTGCAGGGCGGCGCACCCGTCACCGTGTAGGTATAGACACCTGGTGTGGAAGTCCCTGGGATATATGTCCCGGTAGAGGGCCCGCCCGGACCCACCCAGGTTCCACCAACCTGAGGCATTCCGCCCAATTCATCGATGAGGTCGAACGGCGGGTCGAGGCTGCAAACGGTGACCGAGCCATTACTGCCCGCGTTCGGGGCCGCCAGCACGGCAATGCTCAACGTGGCCACCGAGTCCGCACATGGTGAAGGGCCGCTCACGGTATAGTGCCAATCGCCGGGGGGGTCCGTGCTCGGATCGAATGTGGGTATGTGGTTCGCCCCACCTGGGGTGGTCCATTGCCCACCGGTGTCCGGGGCGCCCAGCAACTGGGAGGTCATGTTCACCGGCGCGCCGGTGTTGCACAGCGTGATGGCATTGTTCGAACCGGCACTGGGCCCGGTCCGGATCTCGGCCCGCCAGCCGGCGGACACCAGCGTCGGATCGCTCGTCCAAACGAACGTCAGGCATCCGGAAGCTCCGGTTGCGGTGAATGTCTGTCCGGCCAGGGAGTTCAGCAATGATCCCGTCGCGATCAGGGGGGCGGCCGACGTGGGGCCATCATGGATCTCCAACGCATCCAACACACCGGCGACGTTCCATTGGGTGAACGTGATGGAACTGAGCGGTCCGGAGCCCGCACCGCCTGTCGGGCAAAGCGTGGCCGTGAAGTTCTCGTTGTTCCCGTAGTTACCGCCCGCACCACCGCTGTCGAACATGGCCCCTGCACATGTCTCCCAGGTGGCATTGCCCATCACATATGTCTGTGCGTGGGCAGGAGCCTGACACAGGCCCAACGACAGAAGAGCGGGTATCGCACCCGCCCAGTTCTTGGTCCCTATTGTGGTCCTTCGTTCCAACATCAGCGGTTGAAGGGCCGCCAAGGCTGCGGCAAATCTACGAATATGGAGCCCTGAGGGCCAGTTCGTTGGCATTTGACCCCTTGAAGGACGTGTTCGGGTCGACAAGGGATGCCTCCACCTGCCACGATCCTGATCCGGCCGTCTCAGGACGTGTCGCCCGGCAATTGGTCACGACCGCTCAATCCGCAGGCTGGACCGCGGTGGGGGTGACCTGCGGTGCGGGACGTTCCTTGCCGAAGGTGATCCCCAACATCACCTCGTGCGTCGCACCGCTGTAGCGGCTGAGGCCGGTGGTGGTGATGTCGTAGGAATAGCCGAACTGGAAGGTGCGCTTCAGCCAGCAACCGACCATCAAGGCGATGGCGTCATTGCTGCGCCAGGAACCACCGATCCAGACCATTTCACGGTAGCGAAGCAACAGGTTCACATCGACCTTGGGCGGTACCGGAGAAACGTATTTCAGCAGGAACGAGGGTTCCAGGCGCATGTCCTCCCCCAGGTCCCAATTGTAGCCGCCCATGGCATAGTAGTGCCGGGCGAGGGTGCTCAACGACCCATCCTGATCATCGAAGAAATAGACCTTGTTGTGCAGCAACTGGGGGGCAGTGAACCCGAACCAGTACTTCGGGTGATACAGGAGGAAAGCAAATGTGGCATCCGGGAGGACCTCACCCCGGAGCTGATCGTCCAGGACCGGCTCGTTCGGATCATGGAAGGTGACCTTGCCGCCGTCCACGAGGAATTGCACCAAACCTCCTGAAAGAGAGAGCGATAGCTTCAACTGGTCCGTGATCGGTAGGTGGTAAGCGAACGTGACCTGGAAGCCGGACCGACGCGTGGGGCCGACATTGTCCGTGAACAAGAAGCCCCCAAGACCCAACCTGCGCCCGACGGGGGTCGTGGCGCTGAGCATGAAGGTGCGTGGCGCATCCTGGATGCCGACCCATTGATAGCGATGGGCCGTGCGTATCTCGAAGAGCGGACGACTGCCGGCCACTGCGGGGTCGTACAGGTAGTCGTTGCTGCGGTATTGGCTGAGCTGCGGCAGCTGCTGGGCCCATGACGCGCAGGCTCCGAGCAGACTTACGACCAGTATCGTGGTTCTTTGGCGCATGGTCCGGGATCAGCGTATCACGGTGAGCGGTCCGGTGTACGGGTCGGGGAATTCGGGGTCGTTCAATCGGATGGCGTAGTAGTAGGTGCCCACGGGCACGTAGGATCCGTTGTATTTCCCATCCCACGGTTCCTTGTACCCGACGCTTTGGAAAAGGAGTTCGCCCCAGCGGTTGTAGACCTCCACTTCACAGTCCGGGAACATGTCGATGCGGTCGATCTCCCAGACGTCGTTCCAACCGTCATCGTTCGGAGAGAAGCCGCTTGGGATGTTGATGTCCGGCACCACGGTGATCAACACCGAATCCACATCGGTGCAGCCGTTCTGCGCGGTCACGCTCAGTACGAACCAGGTCGTCTCTCCAGGCGACGTGCTCGGGTTCGGCCCGTTGGGTGTGGAGACCAGTGAATCCGGTGACCAGGAGAAGGTGCTTCCCGGTGGTCCACTGGGATCGCCGCCCAGGACGGCCTCGCCATTGGTAAAGATGGTCTGATCCGGACCGGCATCCGCCAGGGGAAGTGCCAGCACTTCCACGGTGACCTGGGCCTGGTCCGAACATACCCCGTCGGTCACGGTCAGCGTGTAGATGTAAGTGCCCGGCGCAAGGCCATTGAGGGTGACGATGGCCGTGCTTCCCACGGGATCGTTCTGTTGGTCCGTCCACAGATAATCCACCGCACCAGTGCTACCGCTTGCGTCCAGTACGACCGGTATGCCCGCGCAGATCGTGCCTTGTGCCTGGGCATCGGCCACAACGGTGCTGAGCGCGTTCACCGTCACGTTCAGGGAAGTCTGGCAGCCGTTCGCGTCGGTGACCACCAGCGTGTAGTCTCCGAAATAGAGATCGTTCAGGTCCTCCTGGTCGGAAGTGTAATTGTCAGGACCGGCCCAACTGATTGCATAGGTCGGCGTGCCTCCGGCTATCGTGATGGCGATGGAACCATCGTTCGCGTTCGAGCAACTGGCATCCACCACCTGGTCCAGTTGAACGACCAGCTCATCCGGCTCGGTGATCATGAAGGTCACCGTCGTGTCGCAACCGACACCATCGGTGATCGCCACGGAATAGCTGCCCGGACAGAGGCTGGTGGCCTCCGCGTTGCCCTGTCCGTTGGGCGGCACCGGGGACCAATCGTAGGAATAGTTGCCGAAGCCACCGGACGGGTTCAGCAGGACCGAACCGTCGCAGGCGCCATTGCAGCTGATGTTCGCCACCTGCTCGTTCGGCACGATCGGCTGGAAGGGCAGTATGGTGAACTGATAGGTCGTGTCGCACCCGAGACTGTCCGCGATCATCACCGACCAATCACCCGGACAGAGCCCGGAGACCTGTTGTGTGCCCTGGCCCAGTGGCGGTTGAGGCTGCCAATCATACGTGTAGATCGCCCCGACCCCGCCCGTGGGCGCGACGGCAGCGGTCCCATCGCAGGGACCGAAGCAGGTCTCGTTGGTGAATACCAGGTTGGCCTCGATCGCCGTGTTCTGACCAATGCTGAAGGGAACCGTCAGGGTGCAACCAACGCTATCGGCAATGATCACCGTATAGTCCCCGGCGCACAGCGCGTCGACCTGGAGCGTATCCTGCACGAAAACCGTTCCGGTCGAATCGCTCCAAAGGATGGTATAGGGCGGCACACCTCCGGATACGGTCAACACCCCGGTGCCCATGCAATCGCCGTAGCACACATTGTCCGTGGTGACCACATCGCCAATGAGAGCGGGCGGTTCGGTCAATTCGAAGGTGTAGGTGGTATCGCATCCGTTCGTATCCGTGATCAGCACGGACCAACTGCCGGCACACAGATCGGTGGCACTATTGGTCCCATCACCGTTCGGTGGATCCGGGGTCCAGTCGTATTGGTATACCCCATTGCCGCCCATCGTGGTCAGCGCGATGCCGCCATCGCAGGATCCGGCACAGGTGATCGGTGTGATCGCCGCGTCCGCTGTCACGGGTTGGGGTTCGAGGATCAACACATCGACCAGGATGGAACAACCGACGGAATCGGTGATCGTGACCGTGTAATTGCCCGCACACAGGTCGATCGCCTGGGGGGTGCCGTCGCCGTTGATCGGGTCCGGGGCCCAATCGTAGGCATAGGGCGGAACACCGCCGGAAGGGCCGACCGTGGCCGTGCCATCACAGGAACCGGCACAACTGGCGGGTGTGGTGCTCAGGTTCGGAACGATCGGGTCCGGCTCGATGACCTGGGCGGTATCGATCGTGATGCAGCCCGTGGCATTGGTCACTTGCACGTAATAGGGGCCGGCGCACAGGCTGTCCACTGTGGTCCCGGACTCGTTCAGGTCCACGCCGTTCGCATCGAACCAGGCGACGGTGCACGGTGGATCACTACATAGGAATTGGGCGCTCACTTCACCGTTGCATTCGCCCGGACAACCGGTCGAACCATCGATGGTGGTCACCTCCTCCCCATTGTTATCCGTAACGGGCACCAGTAGGGTCTGCTGGCACCCGTTCTGGTCCTGCACGCTGACCATGTAGATACCGGCACAGAGATCGACGATCAGACTGTCCGTTCCGAACGGTGCACTGTTCAAGGTCCACGCATAGGTATATGGGGGTGTTCCGCCCGTGGGCGATACCACGGCCGTTCCGTTGCAAACACCGCATTCGCTGGGTGTGCTCGCCCCGATCGATACCAGGGGGTCGGGTTCCGTGATCGTGAACACGATGGTCGTATCACACCCTCCAAGGTCCCCGATGGTCACGCTCCATTGGCCCGCGCACAGGTCGAATGCTCCATTGCTGCCATCGCCGTTGGGTGGTACGGGATCCCAACTGAACGTGTAACTACCATTGCCGCCAGCAGGCGTGAGCACGATGCTCCCATCGCATGCACTGTTGCAAGCGACATCCTCCACCGAGGCCTGGACGGACAATGGTGAAGGTTCCGTGATCAACACCTGCACGGTGGTGTCGCACCCACCTCCTGAATCAATGATGTGCACGGAATAGACACCGGTACAGAGATCGGTGGCCTGGGAGGTGCCATCGCCATTGACGGGATCGGGACCCCAGTCATAAGCATACGGCCCGACGCCACCTGTCGGACCGACAGTGGCCGTCCCATCGCAAACGCCTGCGCAAGTGGCGGGCGATGTGCTCAGGTTCGGGATGATGACCGTTCCCGGAACGACCATCGCCGTATCGATCGTGACGCATCCCGAGTTGTTCGTGACCAGGGCGATGTAGATCCCTGTACAGAGATCGGTCAGCGTGTTGACGTTCGATGCCAGGGTGTCGCCCTGATCATTGAACCAGGTGACCACGCACGGTCCATCCGTACAGTTCAACTGCACCGACACCGTCCCATCGCAATTACTGGCGCAGGTGGTCTGCCCATCGATCGCGTCGACCGTTTCCCCATCGCCATCCTGCACGGGGAGCAGAAGCATCGCACTGCAACCGGCCGTGTCGGTCACCGTCACCGTATAGAGCCCTGCACAGAGATCGGTAAGCGCCGTCCCGCTGCCCGCATTGTTCCCGTTCTGGTCGGACCATTGGATGGCATACGGGGCCTGCCCACCGCTCACGTTCACGGAAGCTGTTCCGTTGCACACCTGGCAAGCGCTGGGCGTGCTGGACCCATCGAGCACCAGGGGAGCGGGATCGTCGATCGTGAACGTGATGGTGGTATCACACCCGTTGGCATCTGTGATCAGCACGGTCCAGTCACCGGCGCAGAGGTCGAAGGCCGCGTTGGTGCCATCACCATTGGGCGGGTCCGGTGTCCAATCGAAATCGAACGCACCGTTGCCACCAGAGGGTGACAGTACGATACTCGCATCGCAATCACCGGAGCAGGTGATCGGATCCACATACGCATCGACCGTGATCGGGTCAGGACCGAGGATCAACACGCTCACGGTCGTGTCACAACCGGCACCAAGGTCGGTGATCAGCACATCGTAAACACCGGGGCAAAGACCGGTCGCCTGGGATGTTCCGTCGCCGGCGATGGGATCGGGCGACCAATCGTAGGAGAAAGGACCCACCCCGCCGGTCGGGCCCACGGTGGCCGTGCCATCGCAAACGCCCGCACAGGAGGCCGGTGTTGTGCTAAGGTTGGGCACGATCGGGTCCGGAGCGTTCACCTGTGCGGTATCGATGGACACACAGCCCGTTCCATTGGTCACTTCCACCAGGTAGGATCCCGCACACAGCCCGACGGCGGTATCTGCTGTCTGACCGATGGGTACACCGAGCATCGTGGTCCATTGCACCGTGCATGGGGGATTATTGCAGACGTACGTCACGCTCGCCTGGCCATCGCACGTGTTCGGACAGCTGGTACCTCCATCCTGCGCCTGGATCATCTCGCCATCGCTGTCCGTGACGGCAGCGGTGGCCATGGAACTGCACCCATGAAGGTCGGTCACGGTCACCGTGTAGATGCCGGCGCAGAGATCGGTCACGAGCGTGTCAATACTGATCGTGTTCGCATCCTGGTCGGTCCAGACGATGACGAGGGGCGGCACGCCCCCCGATATGTCCACGGCCGCGGAACCATTGCACAATTGGCATTCGCTCGATGTGGCGCTGACGGTCAGGTCGATCGGTGCCGGGTCGTCCAGTGTGAACGTGAACGTGCTGTCGCAGCCTTGCCCGTCGGTGATGGTCACGCTCCAATCCCCCGCACAAAGGTCGAACGCTCCATTGCCGCCATCACCGTTCGGTGGCACAGGCGACCAGGTGAACAGGTAACCGCCGTTCCCACCCGAGGGGTTCAGCACGATGCTGCCGTTGCATTCGCCTGCACAGGCGACGGGTTGCACGACAGCGCCCGCATCGATCGGGTCAGGACCGACCACGGTCACGGTGACCAATGTGTCACAGCCATTGTCATCCACGATGGTCACAGTGTAGACCTCGCCTGCGCAGAGACCGGTCGCTTGACCCACACCTTGACCATTGGGCGGTACGGGATCCCAGAAGTAGGTGTAAGGCGCCTCACCTCCCGTCGCCCCGGCCGTGATCGTCGCATCGCAAACACCAGGACAGGAGGCGGGTGTGCTGGACACCTGCGGAACGATCGGTTCGAACGGTCCGATCATGAACGACACCGTCGTGTCGCACCCGAGCGAATCGGCTATCGTCACCGAATAGGAGGTGCCTGCACACAATCCCGAGACGAACGATGTGCCCTGTCCGGAACCGGGCGGTGGCTGCCAATCATAGGTGAGAACGCCTGTTCCACCCGAAGGGAATACGGCCGCAGCTCCTGTACATGGTCCGTCGCAGGTCTCGTTGCTTACGGCAAGACTGGGAATGATCGAGGGGAGCTTGTCGATGTGGAAGGCTATGGTCGTGTCGCAACCGGCCGCATCGGTGATCAGCACATCCCAATCGCCCAGACATAGGCCGCTGACCGAATCGGTCGCCTGCCCCATCGCTGGTTCCGGGGTCCAATGGAAGTTGTAAGGCCCGACCCCCCCGCTTACCTGCACATTCGCGACACCATTGCACACCCCTGAACACACCGCATCGGTGGCGGTCAATTCCGCATCAATGGGCTGTTCCGGGAGCACATCGAACACGAGCGTCGTATCGCAGCCCCCCAGATCGGTGACGGTCACGGACCACGCGCCTGCACAAAGTCCCGTCACGTCAGGTGTGCCCTGGCCTGTCCCGGGTTGCGGTGACCAGAGATATTGGAACGGCGGTTGTCCACCATTGACCATCAGGGAGGCCGTTCCATCACAAGGACCGTTGCATGTCTCGTTCGTCACCGTGAGCTGCGGATCGATCGCCGGAGGTGCACCCACGGCGATCACCAGGACCGTATCGCATCCCGCCTGGTCCCCGATCACCACCGTCCACGGCCCGTCACAAAGGCCGGTCACGTTCGGAGTACCCTGTCCCGTGCCCGGCATGGGGGACCAGTCGTAGTCATATGGGGGAAGCCCCCCGCTCAACACCAGATCGATCGCTCCATCGCACAGGTCCGCGCAGGACGCGTCCGTGACCTGGGGTGTGGCCATGATCCCGGACGGTGATGCGATGGTGAACGCGATGGTCGTGTCACAACCGGCGCTGTCGATCAGTGTCAAACTGTATGGACCCGGACATAGCCCGGTGGCATCCGGCGTGCCCTGGCCTCCACCCGGTGGGGGCTGCCAATCGTATGTGAATTGCCCGCTTCCCCCGCTCACCTGCGCGCTAGCCGTACCATCGCACACGCCGCCACAACCGGCATCAACGAGCGTCAGGAGCACATCGATGGGGTCCGGCGCAGCGATCGGTATCGTCAATGTCGAATCACAGCCATTGGCATCCGTGATCGTGAGTTGGACATTCCCTGCACAGAAACCGATGGCATTCGCTGTTCCCTGGCCACTGCTGGGGGCCGGCGACCAGAGGTAGTCGTATCCCGCCGTACCGCCATCGACCAGGACGTCCACCGCACCGTTGCAAGCACCCGCACACGTCACATCCGTGGCCATCCAGGATACATCCAGGGGCGGTGGTGCTTGCAGATCGAAGGTGATGGTCGTATCGCAGGCACCCGATGTGATGGTCACCAGCCACTGACCGGCGCAGAGCCCGGTGGCGATCGCATTGCCCTGCCCGTTGCTTGGCACGGGCGACCAGGTGTAGGTGAACGCACCATTCCCTCCAGTGGGGGTCAGGTCGATCTCACCGTTGCAGATCGCAGCGCAAGTGGGTGGGTTCACGGTCGCATTCGGAAGAATGGCATCCGGCGCCGCGATGGTGAACGCGATCGTGCTGTCACAACCCACGGAATCCGTGACGGTCAATTGATAACCACCCGCACAGAGACCGCTCACGTTCGGTGTGCCCTGCCCTGCGCCTGGCGCGGGTGACCATTGATAGTCGTATGGGGGCGTTCCACCGCTGACGATCACGTTCGCACTACCATCACAGACACCGGGGCAGCTGGCGTCCTCCGTGGAAAGTGCGAACAGGAGCGGCACGGGTGCTTGTACCGTGAATTCCACTGGGAACGTGCATCCTGCATCATCCGTGATCAGCAGACCGTACACCCCGGCACAGAGCCCTGTCGCGTCCGGCGTGCCCTGTCCACCGCCCGGTGCCGGTGACCATGCATAGTCATAGGCCGGTGTACCTCCACTGACGATGACCGAAGCCGTGCCATCGCAAAGCACGCCACAGCTGATATCGGTCCGGGTGGCGATGACATCCAAGGGAGGCGGCTCCTCGATCGTGAAGTCGAGCGTGGTGTCACATCCTGCGGCATCCATTACCGTCACGCTCCAATCCCCGGCGCACAACCCATTGATAGCCGTCGTGCCCTGTCCGTTGGGCGGGTTCGGGGACCAGACGATGTTGTAACCCGGCGTCCCACCGGCGATCGTGATCGAAGCGGCGCCATCGCAAGCACCCGCGCAGGTCGCGTCCATTGGGAGGAGGGACACATCGAGCGGTGGCGGTGCTCCGATGGTGAAGGTCACGAGCGTGTCGCACCCGGCCGCATCCGTCACCAACACTGTCCAATCCCCGGGGCAGAGACCGGTCGCCGATCCTGTTCCCTGTCCGCCACCAGGCTCCGGCGACCAGAGGAACATGTAGCCCGGGGTGCCGCCTGATACGGGCAGCACACTGGCGGTGCCATCACAGGCATCGGAACAAGTCGCGTCGGTCGAGCCTGTCGTGACCATGATCGCAGGCGGCGCTCCGATGGTGAATGCGACCAGAGTGTCGCACCCACTGCTCTGGTCGGTTATCAATACGCTCCAATCTCCCGCACACAGCCCCGTCACCGCCGGGGTGCCATCCCCGTCCGGTGTACCGGGCATCCAATCATAGCTGTACGGTCCGACACCACCGGACGGTGTGACCTCCGCCGTTCCATCGCACACATCCCCACACGTCGCATCCGTGGTCGACAATGCCGGAACGATCGGCGGCGGCTGGCCGATCAGGAACTGGATCGTGGTGTCGCATCCGTTGGCATCCTGCACGGTCAGCGACCAGTTGCCCGCGCACAGGCCCGTCACCTGGGGTGTACCCTGCCCGCCGCCCGGCGCCGGTGACCAGGTATAGGTGTAGTTCGGTGTGCCACCGTTCACCAAGGCGTCGGCCGAGCCATCGCAATCGTTGAAACAACCCGCATCCGTCAGGTCCAGCGTGACCGCGATCGGTTGCAGCGGGAGATCGAGCGTGGTGTCGAACGCACAGTTGTTCACGTCGGTGACATGGAGCGTGTTCGCACCGGCACACAGCATCGAAAAGGACGAACCCGTGCCCGCACCGTTGTTCCAATCGTATGCGTAACCCCCGGCTCCACCCACGGCCAAGGCATCCGCGTGACCATCACACACACCTGCGCATGCTGGTGGTGTGGGTGGTGGGAAGAAGATCACTCCCAGGAGCGGCGGGTCCGTGACCTGGATCGTGGCCGCACACCCGATGCCCTGACCCTGATCCGTGACGATCACGATCTGGTTGCCCGGACAGCTGTTGTTCCACGTGGACGTGTTGGGGCCGTTCTGCCAATGGTAGCTGAAACCCCCGACCCCACCGCTGACCGTGACCGTCACAACACCGTCGCACACTCCATGGCAGCTTACGCCGAAACCATTGTAACTGCTCAGCAGCTGCGCATCGATGGTGAAGGGTGTCTGCCCGGCGCCCGTCCCGCACACGGTAATGCCACGTGCGGCGGATCTCGACAGGGTCGCGAACGTACCCCAATCCTTCGCCTGTCCCTTCACGAACAGCGAGGAACTGCCGGGGTCCACGAAGGGTCTTTCGGGATCGGCCAGAATGCCCCCTGCCACGTCGATCACGGAATTGCCCGCCACCATTTGCGCATCACCGCCATGCACACGGATGTCACCGCACACCACATGATTGCCGTTGGTGACAAGAGTGCCCGACCGCAGGTCGATGGCCGCGCTGTTGCTCAGCCGCAGATCGCTCACAGCGCTGCGGGCCCCGCTCCCATCGATGACCAGATCGCCAGCCACGGGAATGCCGCGCAGGTCCAGATCAGCGGCCCCTTTGCGGACCAACGACCGCACCTGACCGCGCCACGTCCAGTCCACATCGCCTTGCATGCGCCAATCGCCGGTGATGGTCAGCTCCGCATTTGCGGCCCCCTCTACGTACACGACATCCCGGACCGCATCCACGATCAGATCACCACACCATTCCCGACCGGCCATCGTCAATCGCGCCGGTCCGGCGATATGTACCGCCTCGTTGTTCCGTGGTTCCCCGGCGCCCCCCAAACCATTGGGCGTCAAGGCCCAATTGGCCCCATCGCTCCATTCCCCATTTCCGCCCACCCAGTATTTGTCCACCTGCGCTTGTGCGAGCAGGCAGGTGAGCGATCCCAGGACCAGCAGGTTCTGACGGAGTTTCGGGCGGTGATGACGCATCGGTTCGTTCTCTGGGTGCTTACTCGAATATGGGACAGCTCACGATCCGCTTGCTGGGATCGATCGGCACACAGGGCGTGATGCCCAGGATGATCTCGTGGGTGTTGGAGCTCCCCACCTTCAACTTCGAGGTGGTGATGTCATAGCTGTAACCAAGGCTGAAGAACTTCAGGAAGCCCACTTTCACCATGAAGGCAATCGCGTCCGTGTTCCGATAGGTCACTCCCAGCCCCAGCGTACGACGCCAGTCCAATTGCGCATTCACGTCCAGTGCCAGGGGCGAGCCCGCCGAATACTTCATGAGCACACTGGGCACGATGCTGGTGTGCTTGCCGATCCGGTACCGGTAACCCCCGGTGAGCATGAGGTGTCGCGTAAGGCGGGAATCCTCGCCAAGACCGTTGATCTTGTTCTTCAGGGCCTGATGCAGTGAGATGCCGAACCAGAACTTGGTGTTGTACATCCACAGACCGGGCGTGATGATCGGGTAGACCAGCACATTGCCTTTGGAATCGAGCACCGGGTCGTTGTAATCGGCCACGGTCACCTCGCCGACGTCGAACTTTTCCTGTTTCACCCCGGCGAACAGGCCAAGTGCCGTGTAGTAGCCCTTGGACACCTGGATGTGGTACGCATAGGCCAGTTCGAGCATGCTGTAGCCCAGGGGTCCGGTGTCGTCGGCCTCCGCCACCAGGCCGATGCCGTGCTTGTTCCGGATGTAGGGCTTTCGTTTCTGCTTCAATGTCGCGTGCACGCTGGCCCAACCGGTCGTGGGGGCCCCCGGAAAGTTCAACCACTGCTTGCGGAAACCCAGGCGCACATCGATGCAGTCCTTGCTGCCTGCGACCGCCGGGTTGATGTTGAACATGTTGAGGACGTACTGCGTGTACTGCGGCACCTGCTGGGCCGCAATGGGCAACACGTTGATCAACAGCACGGCTATGGATATCCACCGCTTCATCGCACGATGCTCACGGAACCATAGTACGGCGCGGCATTGCCCTCCAATTGGTTGAGGTCGATCACATAGTAGTAGGTCGCCACGGGCAGCTTCGCGCCGGCATTGGTCCCATCCCACGGTTCGTTATAGCCCACACTTCGGAACACACGCTGCCCCCAGCGGTCATAGATGTCGACCTCGCAGGAGGGATAACTGTCGATGCCGGAGATGACCCAGGTATCGTTGATGCCGTCCTCGTTCGGCGTGAAGGTGTTCGGTGGCTCGATGCGACGGATCACCTCCACGGTGACCTGATCGGAATAGGTGCAGTCGTTGATCTCCGAGGTCACCGTGTACACCGTGGTCTCGGAAGGGTTGGCGACCGGATCGGCGATATCGTCGCCACTGAGGCCGGAATTGGGTGTCCAGGTGTAGTTGTTCGCGGTGCTGGTCGCCTCCAATTGCACATATTCCCCCTCACCGATCTGCTGGTCCTCCCCGGCATCCAGGTCCACATTGACGATATCTGCGCCCGGCCCGCTCAACTCCAGTTGAAATCCGCACTGTGAGACCAGTGTGGCGCCGTTGTTCATCACCCCGGCCACGATGAGCCAGTACGCGGTGTTGGGTTGGAGCGCGGAGGTGGTGAGCGTGAAATCCGACGAATCCTGCTCGCAAGAAGAGACGGCCGTGAACGAATTCGGCTGACAGCTTCCATTGCCGCTGAGCACCACCATGCTCAGTTCGTTGTCCTGCCCGGTCACAATGGGGCAATCCATGTTGCTCAGGGCGATGGTCACCGGCCCACCCATCGCGTTCGTTGTGAACGAATACCAAAGCAGTGAGTTGGTCGCGGGGGGGCAGAAGCCGGGGATGCTGCTGTTCGCGCCGGTGTTGTTGCCCGCAAGCGGCTGACCCGCGCACAAGGTCGCCGCCGATGAACAATCATCATTGGGTGGTTGGGCCACCAGGTCCCCGATGGACACGAACAGAACGGCCAGAACGATGATGGATCTCCACATGCACCAATGGGCCGGGGTGCATCCACGCACCGACGGCCGAGCCGAAAGTAGCCGCGGCCCTAGGCGGGAACGGGCCAATGCCGGTCCAAGTTGCCCACACGCGCGTGTTGAAGGGGGGCTTCATCGCGTTGATGCAAGCCGATCGCTCAGCCTGTTCGTTCGAGCGTGAATCGAGGACCCGCTCATCCGCTCCGGAAGATGAGCCCCACAATTCATGGGATCCCCGGAACGGTCCATCTTTGCGCCCGCGTCGTGGCAGCATTCCAGCACGTTCGCCCCGGACATGAGCCAGCCCAACGAAGACCGCCTCAAGACCCTGATCGGCCATGCCAAGGAGTATGGCTTCGTATTCCCCAGCAGCGAGATCTATGATGGCCTCAGTGCCACGTACGATTATGGCCCGTGCGGTGTCGAGCTGAAGAACAACATCCGCCAGTATTGGTGGGCCGCCATGGTGCGCCTCAACGAGGAGATCGTCGGCATCGATGCCGCCATCTTCATGCACCCCACCACCTGGATGGCCAGTGGTCACGTCGATGCGTTCAATGATCCGTTGATCGACAACAAGGACAGCAAGAAACGCTACCGCGCCGACGTGCTGTTGGAGGAGCACATCGCCAAGTACGATCAGAAGATCGCCAAGGAGGTCGAGAAGGGCCGGAAGAAGTTCGGCGATGCGTTCGATGAGGCCCAATACCGCGCCACCAACCCCAACGTGAAGCGCAGCCAGGACCGCATCGATGCGGTGGAAGCCCGGATGAAGGCCGCATTGGATTCGAATGACCTTGTTGCCCTACGCCAACTGATCCTGGACGAGGGCATCACCTGCCCGGTGAGCGGCACGGCCAATTGGACGGACGTGCGCCAGTTCAACCTGATGTTCGCCACCGAACTGGGCAGCGTCAGCGGGGAGAGCAGCACGATCTACCTGCGGCCCGAGACCGCCCAGGGCATCTTCGTCAACTTCCTGAACGTGCAGAAAAGCGCCCGGCAGAAGTTGCCGTTCGGCATCGCGCAATCGGGCAAGGCCTTTCGCAACGAGATCGTGGCGCGCCAGTTCATCTTCCGCATGCGGGAGTTCGAGCAGATGGAGATGCAGTACTTCGTGAAGCCCGGGACGGAAATGCAGTGGTACGCCCATTGGAAGGAGAAGCGCATGGCCTGGCACCGTGCATTGGGCCTGCCGACCGACCACTACCGCTTCCACGACCACATCAAGCTGGCGCACTACGCCAACGCCGCCTGCGACATCGAGTTCCAGTTCCCCATGGGTTTCAAGGAGCTCGAAGGGATCCACAGCCGCACCGACTTCGACCTCGGCAACCACGAGAAGCACAGTGGGAAGAAGCTGAGGTTCTTCGACCCGGAGACGAACGAGAGCTTTGTCCCCTATGTGGTGGAGACCTCCATCGGGCTCGACCGCATGTTCCTGGCGATCCTCAGCGCTGCCCACCAAGTGGAAAAGCTCGAGGATGGCAGCGAGCGCGAAGTGCTGCGGATCCCGGCCCCACTGGCACCCGTGAAACTGGCCGTGCTGCCCCTGGTGAAGAAGGACGGTCTGCCCGAGAAGGCCCGAACCATCATCGATGGGCTGAAGCTGGAACACAACTGCCAGTACGACGAAAAGGACAGCATCGGCCGCCGCTACCGCCGCCAGGACGCCATCGGCACGCCCTACGCCATCACCGTGGACCACCAGTCCGTGCAGGATGACACGGTGACCATCCGGGACCGCGACACCATGCGGCAGGAACGTGTGCCTATCGGTGAACTCGGGCGGATCCTGAGCGACAAGGTGGATATGCGGAAACTGCTCAAGCAGCTCTAGGCGATATCTTCGCGCTCCCTTCACCGGCCCAGGTGGCGGAATCGGTAGACGCGCTGGTCTCAAACACCAGTGACCTCACGGTCGTGCGGGTTCGAGTCCCGCCCTGGGCACGAGGAACATGTGTTCATGTGGTCATGCGAACATGGACCATGCGCACATGAGCACATGCAACAGGACACCCTCATCTACGCCGACCCTGCCAAACAGGCCCGTTATGATCGCGCATACATGCGCATGGCGTTGGAATGGGCGAAGCTCAGCCATTGCAGGCGCAAGCAGGTCGGTGCGCTCATCGTGAAGGAAGGGATGATCATCAGTGACGGGTACAACGGCACACCCACCGGATTTCCCAATGATTGTGAAGATGAGAACGGATCGACGCACTGGTACGTTCTCCATGCGGAGGCGAACGCCATCATGAAGGTGGCGCGCAGCACCAACAACGCAAAGAACGCCACCTTGTATCTCACCCATTCCCCCTGCAAGGAATGCAGCAAGCTCGTTCTTCAGGCCGGGATCAAGCGACTGGTCTACCTGCTCCGCTACAAGGACCCCTCGGGCCTGGAGTTGCTGGACCAAGGCGGTGTGATGCTCCACAAGATCACCATGCCGGGCCATGAAGGGTGAGCCCAGGACCATCTCACCCTACGTGCCCCTGCTGATCAGCCTGGCCCTGGTGGCCGGGTTGTTCATCGGTCATGGCGCCACCGATCCGGTGCAGGGACGCCTTCCGACCTTCCTCCTGAGCCGGAGCGCATCGGCCGACCAAAAGATCGACCAGGTCCTGGACCTCATCGACCGCCAGTACGTGGATACCGTGCGGAAGGAGGCGCTCGTGGACGAGGTGATCGAGGACATCCTGCAGCGCCTGGACCCGCACAGTTACTACATCACCGCCGACGAAATGCGCGCCGCGCAGGAACCGCTCACCGGCAGCTTCGACGGGATCGGTGTGGAGTTCGCGATACAACGCGATACCGTGGTGGTGGTCGCCGCGCTCGAGGGAGGACCCAGTGAGGCACTCGGTATCCGGGCGGGCGACCGCATCGTATCCGCCGATGACCGGAATATGGCCGGCGTTGGTATCAGCAACAAGGATGTGATGGACCGCCTTCGTGGACCCAGTGGGAGCACGGTCACCGTGGGTATCCAACGTCGCGGCCGCAAAGCCCCGTTCGACGTGGAGATCACCCGGGGAAAGATCCCGATCAACAGCATTGCCGTGGCACTGGAATATCCGGACGGGACCGGATACATCAAGCTGGTCCGGTTCGCCCAGACCACGCATGAGGAGTTCATCAAGGCCGCGAAGGACCTGCTGGACCAGGGTATGAAGCGGCTGGTACTGGACCTGCGTGGCAACGGAGGCGGCTACCTGAACGCCGCGATCGACATGGCCGATGAATTCCTACCGGCAGGGCGAATGATCGTGTACACCGAAGGCCGGGCCCAACCGCGACAGGAGTTCCGCGCCACCGACCGGGGCTCCCTGCAGGACATGCCCCTGGGCATCCTGATCGATGAGGGCTCCGCTTCCGCCAGTGAGATCCTCTCCGGCGCGATCCAGGACAACGACCGCGGACTTATCATTGGCCGGAGGTCCTTCGGCAAGGGTCTGGTCCAAGAACAGGTGGACCTGCCCGATCACAGCGCCGTGCGCCTGACCACAGCCCGGTACTACACGCCATCAGGCCGCTCGATCCAACGTCCTTACGGCGAGGGGATCGACTATGCCGATGATCTTGAACATCGCCTGGAGCATGGCGAACTGGTGAACAAGGACAGCATCGTCCTTGACACGAGCCACGTATACCATACGCTGAAGGGACGCAAGGTCTACGGGGGTGGGGGCATCATGCCGGACCTGTTCGTGCCTGCTGACACCTCCGAGAGCTCCTCCTATCTGACCGCACTGTTCTTTTCCGGAGTGCTCAACGATCTGGCCTTCGATGTGGCCGATGAACGGCGTCCGGAATTCGAAAACCTGGGCTCGGCCAGGAATTTCATCGAGGAATTCCAGGTGGACCATGACTTGTTGGACAGGTTGGCCGGTGCGGCCAGGCAGGCGGGCATTTCACCTCCCCCACCGGGTCCGATGCGCTATGACACGCTGATCTCCGAGCGGCTCAAGGCCCTTATCGTCAGGAATATCTTTGGTGCAGAGGGTTACTATCGGATCCTTCTTGAAAGGGACCCGATCTTCCGGAAGGCGAAGGAGGTGCTGATCTCCGATAGCCGACCCGGCGGACCAGACTGAAAAAAAGAGGGGCCGCTGGCGGCCCCTCCGTTCCTTGCTGTGTGCGGACGCTTAGTGGCCCACGGCCTTCTTGGCAGCGTCCACGGTCTTCTCCGCGCCTTCCTTGACCGCGTCAGCGGCGTTCTCCATTCCCTCCTTGGCCTTGTCCATGGTGTTGTCCATGGCGGCTCCGGCGCTGTCCGCCATGGCCTTCACAGTGTCCATGGCGTTGTTGGTCGCCTCCTTCATGTCGTCAGCGGCCTTGTCCATCATGTCACCGGCCTTCTCCATGGTCTCGTCGGCCTTCTTCTCCATGTTCTCCTGCGAGCCTCCGCTGCAGGCCACAAAGAATGCCGCCATCGTGGCGAGCAGTGCGAACTTCCTGATCATTTCCGTGTCGGTTGTTGGTGAAAGTGGCACAAAGGTAATTGCCCCCGTCACATGGCGAAAAGCGGTCCGCGGACCATGGGGTTATCTTTGTACCCTTGGACGACGAACAGACAAAAATCCCGGACGAACATGGCTTTTGAACTCCCCGATCTTCCCTATGCATTTGAGGCACTGGAACCCCATATCGATGCCCGGACGATGCAGATCCACCACGACAAGCATCACAACGGGTATGTGACCAATCTGAACAAGGCGATCGACGGAACGGTGTTGGCGGGCAAGTCCCTGGAGGAGATCCTGACCGGCCTGGACATGAACAACATGGCCGTGCGCAACAATGGCGGGGGACATTTCAACCACAGCCTGTTCTGGCAGATCATGGCTCCCAATGCAGGAGGCGCACCCGAGGGTGAAATGGCCGCATCGATCGACCGTGATCTCGGGTCCTTCGATGCCTTCAAGGAGAAGTTCTCCTCTGCGGCAGCTACCCGCTTCGGGTCCGGATGGGCCTGGCTCTGCGTGCACAAGGGCGGAAAACTGGAGATCTGCTCGACCCCGAACCAGGACAATCCATTGATGCCCAATACCGGCTGTGGGGGCACACCCATCCTGGGCATCGATGTTTGGGAGCATGCCTACTACCTGCACTATCAGAACCGCAGGCCGGACTACATCAACGCCTGGTGGAACGTGGTCAACTGGCCGGAAGTGGCCCGTCGCTACGCTGCGGGGAAATAGTCCGCTTCCATCGGACACCCGCGACCTGCTTAGCTTTGGCCGATGTCGCTGCCCGCATGCGCATTGGCCCTGGGTATCCTGATCGGGTCCGCTGGAAGATCGCTCGCCAATGAGGGAGGGCCCTATCGACGCGACCACCTCCCCTTTGCCGTCATTGCGGACAGCATACCCACCATTCCGGCTGAGCGAGCGGAACCCAAGCGCTGGATCGCCGCTGTACTGACCGTGGGGCTTGGGCCGTTCGGCGCCCATCGTCTCTATCTGGGAACGAAGACCAAGGTGCCGATCATCTATGGCATCACGTTCGGTGGGTTCGGTGTGATCCCACTGATCGACCTGATCGAGATCCTGTTCACCAAGGACCTCTCCTCCTTCGAACGGAACGGCAAGGTGTTGATGTGGTCAGGACCACCGCCCCCTGTCGACGGTGGAACGTGATCCAACGCCCTGAAGGGCACGCGGCCGACCACGCAATGCGGCCCACCAACGGGACGGCCAGTCCCGCTGCATGAACGGCTTTTCGAACCACAGGAAGAAGAGCATCGAGACCAGTATGGAACCGGATACAAGCATCACCATCATCAAATAGTACGTCGTCGTGGGGCCCAGCGACCACCCGGAGCTGGCCACGAAACGCCGGAGGGCACCCATCGTGACGGCATGCAGCAGGTATATGCTGTAGCACATTCCTCCGATCATCGTCACCCACGGGTTGGTGAACACCCGCCCCAGCGCTTTTTCAACCAGCACGAGATAGAAGAAGATGAAGAGGTTGACGTGCTCCAGGACGTACCAGATGAACGCCCCACCCCGGTCGACCCGGACCTGACCGAACAGGACCCAGAGCAGCAGGAACGAGACCACGGCCGCCACATCCCGCACCAACCGTCCAAGACGGGGGCCCTTGGCATGTGTATAGGCATAGGATAGAAGGAACCCCATGATGAAATAGGACCCGACAGAAAGCAGGGTGAGCATGTGCGGGCGGAACCACTTCTGTTCCACCAAGGCCAGTAGTAGCAGACACAGGTAGAGATGGGGCTCCCACCGTTTGCCCCGTGCCCAAAGCCCCAGCAAGGGACAGAGCAGATAGAACTGCACCTCGATCTCCAACGACCAGGTCACACCGTTCACCATGGGAAGCGTGTCGGGGGTGATGATGTTGTTGAGATAGACCAACGAAGAGAGCAGCTCCGGTCGGACCTCCGTCCAGGTATGCTTCCCGGTGATCACCAACAACGCCGCGACACCCAGGAGCGACAGGATGTATGGGGGCTCCAATCTGGTCAGCCGGCGCAGGATGTACTTGCGATAGCTGAACCGGGCTCCCTGCAGGAGCGGAAGCGAGAGGATGAACCCGCTGATCACGAAGAAGATGTCCACACCATAACCACCCAGTCGGAGCCACCGATCGGTGAAGCGCAATCCGGCGACCTGCCCGTTGTCCGTGATCCCCAGGTCGATCATGCTCCAGTCGTGGGCATGCAACAACAGCACCGCTCCAATGGCGATGAATCGCAGCCCATCGATCTCGGGAATGTAGCTCCCGGATGACGTGACCCGACGGAAGCGGGAGAACAAGCTCATGGTCCGAAATGCCCCGGTCGCGACCGGAACAAGCTCATTCTACGGTCACGGATTTGGCCAAGTTGCGTGGTTGGTCCACATTGCAACCGCGCATCACTGCGATGTGGTAGCTGATGAGCTGCAGGGGAATGACACTGAGCAAAGGGACGAGCGGGTCAGGGGTCTCGGGGATCTCGATCACGTGGTCCGCGAGGTCCCGCACCACCCTATCGCCCTCCGTGCAAATGGCGATCACCTTGCCCTTTCTTGCCTTCACCTCCTGGATGTTGCTCACGACCTTCTCGTAGGACCCCCCTTTCGTGGCGATCACGAACACCGGCATTTCCTCATCGATGAGGGCAATGGGACCATGCTTCATTTCCGCAGCGGGATATCCTTCCGCGTGGATGTAGCTGATCTCCTTCAGCTTGAGCGCCCCCTCCAGCGCCACGGGAAAACTGAACCCGCGTCCGAGATAGAGGGCATTGGTGGCGTCCTTGTAAATGTCGGCGATGTACCGGATCTGGGCCTCGTTGCGCAGGACCTTCTCCACCTTGCCCGGGATCGCATCCAACTCGTTGAGCAATCGGAAGAACCGGCTGCCCGAGATCGTCCCGCGCTTGTGCCCGATCATCAAGGCCATCAACGTGAGCAGGGTCACCTGTGCGGTGAAGGCCTTGGTGCTGGCCACACCGATCTCCGGGCCGGCATGGGTATAGGACCCCGCATGTGTGATCCGCGCGATGCTGCTGCCCACCACATTGCAGATCCCGATGATCGTGGCGCCGCGTCCCTTCGCAAGTTCGATCGCGGCCAGCGTATCGGCGGTCTCGCCGCTCTGGCTGATGGCGATCACGATGTCGTCCTCATGCACGATCGGGTCCCGGTAGCGGAACTCCGATGCATATTCCACCTCCACCGGAATGCGCGCCAGTTCCTCGAAGAGGTACTCGCCCACAAGCCCCGCGTGCCAGGAGGTCCCGCAACCGACGATGAGGATCCGCTCGGCCCGGATGAACTTCTGTTCGTAATCCTTGATGCCCCCGAGCATCACCTCCCCTTTGGCCAGGTTGAGCCGGCCGCGAAGACTATCCCGGATGCTTCGGGGCTGCTCGTGGATCTCCTTGAGCATGAAATGATCGTACCCGCTCTTTTCCAGTGCTTCCAGGTGCATCTCCAGTTCCTGGATGAACGGGGTCTTCTCCTGGTTCTTGATGTTGCGGATCTTGAGACCCTTCCCGCGTTCGATCACCGCGATCTCACCATCCTCCAGGTAGACCACGTTCTTGGTGTGCTCCACGATGGGCGTGGCATCCGATGCGATGAAGTGTTCGCCGTTCTCTCCTATCCCAATGACCAAAGGGGAGCTCTTGCGTGCGGCCACCATTACGTTCGGATCACGTTGGTCAAGGACCACTATCGCATAGGCGCCCACCACGCTGTCCAACGCCAGCCGGACGGCCTCGGGGAGATCGACACCTTCGCTCCGTCGGATATCAGCGATCAACTGCACCAGTACCTCCGTGTCCGTATCGCTGCGGAACGTATGACCCCGGTGGGCCAATTCCTCCTTGATCGCCGCATAGTTCTCGATGATCCCGTTGTGGATCAGCGCAATATCACCATCCGAACTGACATGCGGATGGGCGTTGATGTCGTTCGGTGAGCCGTGCGTGGCCCATCGTGTATGGCCCATGCCCACGGTACCACCAAGGCCCAGCCCCGCGACGTGTCGCTCGAGGTCGCTCACCTTACCCTGGCATTTGTGCACGTGCAGACCAGCATCGTCCAGCAGGGCCACCCCGGCGCTGTCATAACCGCGGTACTCCAAGCGGTGCAAACCGTTGATCAGAATGGGGTACGCCGGCTGGTCCCCCATGTATCCCACGATGCCGCACATGGCCTCAGAACTTGGTAAATGTAAGCAGGAGCCGCATCGGCCTTTCTGGATCGGCTGGGCCTCGCACCACTGCGCGGTTGGCCGTCACCCCGCCGCTCGAAGGAAGAACGGACGATCCGCCGTTGGCGTACGTGCCGTTCAGCACACCCTGCACATATCGGGTGATGTTGAACCTGTATTCGCGGGCGTCGGCATCGAATGTCCCTCCGATGTCCAGTGAACTGGTGACCTGATCGGGCAATAGAAGGTCCTCGCCATCCTCGCCTACGCGGAACATCAACAAGCTTCCGGGAGGTGGGTAGGCATCATACTGGCTGTCGGTCAGCGGCACCACAAGTTCCGCCTTGGCCACGACAAGTCCTCCCAGGTCCTCATATCTCTCCAAGTAGGGCGTGGAGATCCGGATGCGTGGTCCACCGAGGGTTTGAAGATGGTCGATCTGCTGACCAAGCGTGCTGTCCAGCAGCCCGTTCGGGAGGGCCGGGTCGATGGCCGCATCAAAGTCGTGCTCGCAGCGCGTATAGCGTGCACAGTTCTCATTGATCAGCAGGTCCAGGCTCAAGGTGTCCTCTTCTCCAGGCAGCGTGTTCCGGTAGAAGATCGTCACTTTGCTGGCACTGTTCAGCAGGTCCAGAATGAACATCCCGCCTTGGAACGGACCCTGCTCTCCGTTGTCGGGCACGACCCAGAGGCCCTTGAGGAATGCAACGAATGCGGTATTGTCGGCAAGATCAGGTGTGCCGAATGCGTCCAGGATATGCTGCCCGAAGGCCTGTTCCAGCCGCAACCTGATCTGTGGGGCCAGTGTATCGCCATCGATCACCGGTGAGGTCAGCGGCCGAGGCACGATCCATGAACTGTTCTGCTCGACCAGGTCAATGGGGTCCGCCTGCGGCTGATCATAGGTGTAGTACGTGGAATCCAAGGAAAGGTCCTCGGTCAATTGGAACACCTGGAACCGCTGGGCATCCAAGTTCCCGTATAGCGGGTCGGACGCATCGAAGACCATGGAAAGCACCACGCTATCGGCCACGAGACCGGAGTTGTCCTGTCCGGAACCCACATTGTTCACACCAAGCCGCACCTGGGTGACGATGCTCGCTTTGGTGGGGCCGAACTGACGGTCGTTGTAACTACCGAGCACATTCCTGCTCAGCCCACTGGATCGCACCTTTTCCGGCAGGACGGTCCAAGCAAGTAGGGTGGTGGTGTCCACCTCGACCACGTTCACGGCCTGGGCCGGATCAAGGATGCTCAAGCCGAGGCCTTCCTCCGGTTTGCGACAGGAGGCGAATACGGTGATCGCCGTGAAAAGCAGCACGGCCCGTCGCAGGGGCCGTGCAGTGGGATGATGGTGTGTCAAGGTCAACGCGCCGTCAGACCAACGCTTCTTCGAGCACGCTCTGGTAGAAATCGGCATGGGCCGATACCAGTTCCTCTTCGCCGGCATGGGCCATCACTGGTTTATCCATGGCCTTGATGGCGCTGTCCAGACCTTTGCCGAACTTGGCACTGCCCCGCACAACGGCATCGCTTAGGTCCATTCCCAACTTGTAGAGGTCCTCGGTGGTCGGCTTCTTCAGGTCCTTCAACAGGTCCGCATCGAAACCCTCCATCGTCAGTTTCTTCACCATGCCCTTGTCCAACGCTTCCGGCTTCTCATCGTACACGCTGAAGACCAGCTTGGCGTTCTCGAAATGGGGGTCATCGGCGAACTTGTGGCGGATGTAAAGTGGAAGGAAGGCCGTCATCCATCCATGCATGTGGATGATATCCGGCACCCAACCGAGCTTGCGTACGGTCTCAAGGACACCACGGCAGAAGAACAGGGCCCGTTCGTCATTGTCGGGATGGAACTTGTCATCCTTATCCAACCAGGTGCTCTTTCGTTTGAAATACTCTTCATTGTCGATGAAGTAGACCTGCATGCGGACATTGGGCACACTGGCCACCTTGATCAGCAATGCGTGATCGGTGTCGTTGATGATCAGGTTCATGCCGCTCAGGCGGATCACCTCGTGCAACTGGTGGCGGCGTTCATTGATGCAGCCGAACTTCGGCATGAACACCCGGATCTCGTTGCCGCTTTCCAGGATACCCTGGGGCAATTGCCTGGCGACCGTGGCCATCTCAGGTTCCTCCAGGAAGGGGTGGATCGACTGCGAGACGGTCAGGACTTTCGCGTTCTTCAAGCTCATCTTAAAACAGGGGGGAATTGCGGGTACAAAAATATAGCTTTTTCGGGGGATGTTCAACCGGAAGGCCTAGCTTGGCGGCCCTGGCGGCCGCCAGGGAGCAGCAGTCATGGAGGTCCTAACGGCCCCGGAGCACGTCGCCGCTTGGAGCGCCCAGGCTCGCTGGAGCGGACATCGCGTTGGTTTCGTACCCACGATGGGCGCCCTGCATACCGGTCACGCTTCCTTGATATCCCAAGCACTGCGTCAATGTGAGCGTGTGGTGGTGAGTATTTTCGTCAATCCACTGCAATTCAACGACTTGAACGACCTTGCCCGGTATCCTCGGAGTCCGGATGCGGACAGGGCCCTGCTGGAGGAACTGGGTTGCCATGCCCTCTTTTTACCGGACGAGCACGAACTCTATCAAGGACATCGACCAATGACCTTTGACCTTGGCGGTCTGGACACCTATTGGGAAGGACCGGACCGTCCAGGTCATTTCCAGGGCGTGGTGAACGCAGTGGAGCGCCTTTTCCTCTATGTCCGGCCGGATAAGGCCTTCTTCGGGGAAAAGGACCGACAGCAGCTCGCCATTGTACGCCATGTGGCCACAACCTTGCAATGGCCGGAACAGATCGTCGGGTGCCCCATCCATCGGGAGCCGGATGGATTGGCCATGAGCTCACGGAACGTGCGTCTGTCCCCGTCGGACCGGGAACGGGCGCCCCTGCTGTACGAGGCATTGCTGTCCACGGCGCAGAGCGCGACCACAGGCAGCCCGGCACAGGCGCAGCAGGCCGGGCTGGCCGTGCTTGCCCGGGACCCTGAGATCGTTGTCGATTATCTTGGTATCGCGGACGCGGTCACCTTGGAGCCGCTCGACTCCTGGCGCACGGGCCGTGAGGCCGTCGCCTTGCTCGCTGCTCGGCTCGGCGAGGTGCGTCTGATCGACAACATCCTTCTCCATCCTTCCGTCTGACCGTTCCACGCATGGCCGTAATTTTGCGGTCCTTTCGCAGAACCGGCCTATGTCCATGACCATTGAAGTGCTTCGTGCCAAGATCCACCGGATCACGGTGACCCAGGCCGAGCTGAACTACATCGGCAGCATCCAGTTGGATGAGGACCTCATCGATGCGGCCGGACTGGTGGAGGGCGAAAAGGTGCAGGTGCTGGACATCAACAATGGCGAGCGCCTGGAGACCTACGTCATCCGTGGCGAACGGGGATCCGGACTGGTGAGCCTGAACGGTCCGGCCGCGCGCAAGGTGCAGGTGGGTGATGTGGTCATCGTGGCCGCCTACGGCCGAATGCTACTCGACGAAGCCCGGAGCTTCCGACCCACCATCATATTCCCCGACGAACGCACGAACAAGCTGAAGGCCTGATACGCTATGAAAAGGCTGGTGGGCGTGCTCAAGGTCGTGGTGCCGCTCGCGCTCGGTGTATGGCTGATCTTCTATTTCTACCGGCAACTTTCCGATGAACACAAGCATCAGCTGTTCGAAGCGTTCGGCAGAGCCGACCTGATCTGGTTGTGGCTCAGCGTGTTGCTTGGTTGGATGAGCCATTTGAGCCGTGCCTGGCGATGGCGCTACCTGCTCGATCACATGGGCTATCACCCGCGGTTCTGGAACTGCTACCATGCGGTGATGAGCGGATACTTCATGAACCTGCTTCTCCCGCGCGCCGGCGAGGCCAGCAGGGCGGCCCTGCTGTATCGGCGCGAGCGTGTACCGTTCGAAAAGGGATTTGGTACCATCATGGCCGAACGCGCGGTGGACCTGATCCTGCTCATGCTGATCGGCCTGGCCACCGTTCTGCTCCAGATCGACAAGATCGACCTGTTCAAGGACCGCATCAATGGGTTCCGCCATGGCCAGGGCCCGACCGAGGATGGTGGCGGCTGGGGCATCTACGTGCTTGCGGCGATCGTGATCGGTGCGGCGATCGGCACCTACATGCTCGTCACCCGGCCGGACCTGCGCGCGCGCCTGATGGATCGACTACGTGGGTTCGGAGAGGGCCTTCGCTCTGTCATTGCCACACGCCACAAGGGCCCCTACTTCTTCCACACCCTGCTGATCTGGGTGCTTTACGTGGGGATGTTCGCCGTGGGTTTTCTCTGTCTGCCGGCCACACGGGAGGTGCCTTGGGCGGGCATCATGGCCGGGTTCGTGGCCGGTGCCTTCGGCATCGTCCTGGTACAAGGCGGCATCGGTGTGTACCCTGCCTTTGTCGCGGTCATCGTCAGTATCTACATGGCGCCATCTGGTGGCGGTGCGTTGCTTCGCCCCGAGGCCTTGGCCATGGGTTGGTTGATCTGGACCGCCCAGACCCTCATGATCATCGCCCTGGGGGGCATATCCCTACTTTTGATCTCCCGCAGCAAGAACGCCCCATGACCACCGAGGTCCTTCCCGGCATTTCACACCCCCATCTGTTCGATCGGCCGACGCTTGAACGCATGGTCCAGATCTGGCGGGTGAAGGAGGACCGCATCGTCTTCACCAATGGATGTTTCGATGTTCTCCACCGGGGCCACGTCGCCTACCTGGAGGAGGCGGCCGCATTGGGCGACCGGCTGATCGTGGGCATCAATAGCGATGACAGTGTGCGCCGGCTGGGCAAAGCCCCGGATCGCCCATACAACGACCAGCGATCGCGGGCGATCGTGATCGCAGCGCTGCGTTGCGTGGATGCCGTCACCATCTTCGATGAGGATACCCCGTTGGAGCTCATTCGGACCATTGTTCCCGATCTCCTCGTGAAAGGTGGCGACTGGGCCGTGCGGGATATCGTCGGCGCCGACATCGTGACCGCCGCCGGGGGCGTAGTGCGGTCCCTGAAGCTGGTCGACGGATTCAGTACGACGGCACTGGTGGAGCGGATCCGTGGCTAAGCTCCGCACACGCTACGTCTGCCAGAACTGCGGCGCCAGTTATCCGCAATGGCTCGGCCAATGCGGTCAATGCAAGCAGTGGAACACCCTGGTGGAGGAGGTCCTGGACCGCGTGGAGGAAAAGCGCGGCACACCTGCACATCTGAAGCGTCAGGCGACACGACCGGTGGCCATCGGCGAGATCCCCGTGGACGAGGGTCCCCGCATGCCGCTCGGCGATGTTGAACTGGACCGGGTGCTTGGCGGCGGTCTCGTGCCGGGCAGCATCGTGTTGATCGGAGGTGACCCGGGTATCGGAAAGAGCACGCTCCTCCTGCAGACCGCATTGCACGCTCCAGGGCTTCGAACGCTCTATGTGAGCGGTGAGGAGAGCGCGCACCAGATCAAGATGCGGGCGGAACGGCTGGACGGCCGTGGTGCGGACCAGGGATGTTTCGTCCTGACGGAAACGAACACGCAGAACCTGTTCAAGCACATCGATGACCTGAAGCCTGACCTCGTGGTGATCGACAGCATCCAGACCCTGCACACCGCAGTATTGGACGCGAGCCCGGGAAGCGTGGGTCAGGTCCGCGAATGCACTGCTGAGATGCTTCGCCTCGCGAAGACCACGGGGATCCCTGTCGTGCTGATCGGACACATCACCAAGGAAGGGTATCTGGCCGGCCCGAAGGTGTTGGAGCACATGGTGGACGCCGTGCTCCAGTTCGAAGGCGATCGCGACCATGCCTACCGGCTCCTGCGTCCGCTGAAGAACCGCTTTGGCAGCACGAACGAGCTGGGCATCTACGAAATGCGTGGTGACGGCCTGGCGCGCGTGGAGGATCCCAGCCAGGTGCTCCTGGGACAACGCGGTGAACGTCCCAGTGGCGTGGTGGTGGCTGCCACTCTCGAGGGACAGCGTCCGTTGCTGATCGAGGTGCAGGCCCTGGTGAGCAGTGCGGTATATGGAACACCACAACGCAGTGCCACGGGGTTCGATCTGCGACGGCTGAACATGCTCCTGGCAGTGCTTGAGAAACGATGCGGTTTCCGATTGGGTTCCAAGGATGTCTTCCTCAATCTGGCCGGCGGCTTTCGCGTGGAAGAGCCTGCCATCGACCTGGCCGTGGTGTGCGCCATATTGGGCAGCGATGCCGACCTGCCCGTGCCGCATGACACGGCCTTCTGTGGTGAAGTGGGCCTGACCGGCGAGATCCGTCCTGTGCCACGCACGGACCAGCGCATCGCCGAGGCTCACAAGCTCGGGTTCACCCGTGTGTTCGTGCCTCGGGGCACCAAAGGCATTCCCCGCGGAACCGGGTTGGACGTGGTGCCCGTGGGGCGCGTGGACGAGGTGCTTGGGCGACTGTTCGGTTGAACCGTCGCCTAATCGGCGACCATGTTGTAAAGCGCTTTCAGATCAGGGGAAAGGATGATCTCGATCCGCCTGTTCTTCGCCTTGTCGTCCGGGTCAACGGGCACGTATTCACTTCGACCAGCGGCCGTGATGCGTGTCGGATCGATCGCGCTCCTGCCCTGCAGGATGCGCACCACGCTTGTGGCCCGCGCCACGCTCAGGTCCCAATTGTCCTTGTAAGTGGACCCCGGGAGGATCTTGTCGGTATCGGTGTGGCCTTCCACGAGGATGCTGATGTCCCTGTCGTTCTCGATCGCATGGGCCAGGTTGACGAGCGCCTCCTGTCCCTTCTGGTCCACCACCGCGCTGCCACTGGGGAACAGCAGCTTGTTCTCCAATCGGACGTAAAGACGGCCGTTCTTCTGTTCGACGGTCAGGCCCTTCCCCTCGAAACCGGTCAGCGCCTGGCTCACCCGCTCCTTCAGGTCCTTCATAGCCTTGTCCTTGCGTTCGAGCTCTGTCCGCAATTCGGCCAGACGAGCCTCCCGCTCGGCCAGTGCCTTGGAACTGCGCGCGATCGAATCCTCCTTGTTCTGCAGATCCAATCGCAGCGCCTCCAGGTCGCTCAATAATTTTCGGTTCTCGCTCCGATCGCCGGCCAGCAGGTTGTTGTACTTGTCCAACAACTCGTCGTTCAACTTGTTGATCTTGTCATACTGCCTCTGCATGGTCCGCAGCGCGATACCGGTCGTCGCGGTGTCCCTTTCCAACAGGGTCTTTCGCTTCTGAAGGTCCTCCAGGGTCATCTGCTGTTCATCAGAACGGGCCTGTACGTCACGCGCCTTGGCCAGTGCGGTCTGTTGTTCACTTTCCATCGTGTTCGCACGGGCCTCGAGCTCCTGATACTTGCGTGCCGGTACGCACGCCATCAACATCAGGCTGAGGACGATCGCCGACCGGTACGGAATGTGCACATGTTCCATCGCGCTAATTTTCCCTGACCACAAAGTTGTCCACCGCCTGCTCGCGGACACGTGAACGCGAACTTTTTTTTGAACATCCCGTTGATGGGATGAAGGAAACTGGAACGATGGATACGCGCCGACTTCCAAAGGATTGGGTCCTGGCCCCTGCGATCGATCTGGAACTGAAACAATACCTCCTGCTGGCCTATCTCCAGCGGGTGGAACATCGCTTCAGCGAGCGGAAATTGTACCCGGAACTACACGACCTGCAGGCGCATCTTGGTGATCTGCAGGAACTGAGCGACCTGAAGGAGCAGCTGCTGGCCTTGCTGCCGCGGACAGTCACCGGCATCGACCCGGAGGAGGGGGTACTGAACTACGCGGTCCAGGACGAACCCGAAGTGTTCACGGTGATCGCGGACGTGATCGGTTTCGCCCTACCACGTCTGCAGCATGCCCTTGATCTCGGGGAGCAATTGCGACAAGACCTTTCGATGCACGTGCACTTCTCGCCCGTCGGACTGTTGCCGCTCGATGCGCGGGAAGGTTATCTGCTGCTCCGTGACGGCAGCAAGGCCCTGGTCTACGCCTACTCCCTGCCATTTTACCGCGAAGCGGTCCAGGAACGTCTCTACCGCAGTGTGGTCACGCAGTATGTCTCCACATTTTCCGTGGGCCTTGCCACGACCTACGAAGCGATCAAACTGGACCTGGTCCGCCGCCACTGCGGATCGCCTCATCCGGCCATGTTCAGCTTCGAGTCGGACCTTGACCTGCCCCGCATGGAGACGTTGATGCCTCTGGCCAAGCAGCTGGTCCACCGGTACATCACGGGCGACCCGGTCGTCTGATCAGGGAGCTTTTCGATCGAACCACACCCGCCCCAGGTCACGGTATTCCATTGCGTTCAGGGGCAGGTCCCGCACGTAGGGCTGCAGAAGCCTCACCGAACGTTCATGATAGAGCGGAACGAGCGGCACATCGTGCATCGCCCTGGTCTCCGCATCAGCGAGCAGTTGCATGCGCTCCTGACCATTGACCGTGCGTTGCGCCTTGAAGAACAATGAATCAAAGATCGCGTCGTGATAGCGCGTCGTGTTCAGGAACGTGCGTTCGTTGGTGTCCAGCACGGCGTTCTTGCCATAGATCAGCGCCAGGAAATTGGCGGGGTCGGGATGGTCCGCCAGCCAACCCTCACGCCAGATATCGGCCTGACCGAGCTCGATCCGATCGAAATGCTGATCGGCAGGAAGGACGGATACGCCGATGGCCACGCCGAGCGTGCGTTCCAGCATCGCCTGAACGGCCTCGGCCACGCGCACATAACCGAAGCCATCGTTGTTCACCTGCAACAGGACCGGCGGGAAAGGATGTGCCGGTCCGTACCCGGCCTCGGCCAGAAGTCGCCTCGCACTGTCAGGGGCATAGGGAATGCCGGGCACTTCGGTGTACGGGTACCCGGCGAGTCCCGGTGCCACAAGGCCGTGTTCCGCCGCCACGGCCAGTCCTTTCAGCACGCTGTCCACCAGGACCCGCTTGTCGACCGCCAGGGCGAACGCCTTCCGAACGCGCCGATCATTGAACGGCGGGCGGCTGGCGTTGAACCCATAGAACTGCACGCTGAGCGCGGGCATGGATCGCACGATGAACCGTTGCTCTCCGGTGATCGCGTCGATCGAATCGGCCAGAACGTTGGTCCGTTCCACAGGTACTTCGAACACGCAGGTGATCCGGCCCTTCAGGAAATCATCGAGCTCTTTTTTCTTGTCCGGTTCCAACGTGTAGCGCACCGCGTCGAGGAAGGGGAGCTGATTGCCAAGCTCGTCGTGGTCCCAATGGTCCGGGTCCCGCTCCAGCACGAAAGCCTCACCGGGCGCGAACACCTTCAAACGGAACGGACCGGTGCCGATCGCATGGTGCATCAGGTCATCTCCGTAGGCATCGACCAACTCATGCGGATAGATCCAACAGCCTTGATGCGCCAGGACCTGCAGGAAGTCCGGTGCCGAATGCACCAGGTGGATGCGGATCGTATGTGGGTCGATCAGCTCCAGGCCTTTCACCCCGCCAGCCGGGGTGGGGCCTTCCTCGGTCGCCTTGTAGTACGCGTTCGCGCCTTCCACCAGGTCCTGGAACAACCAGAACATCTGATTGTCCGGAGACGCTGTGCAGATCCGGGCAAAGCAGTACAGAACGTCCTCTGCGTTCAATCGCCGGTCGTCCGCATCCTTGAACACAGGGTCCGCATGGAACTTCACGTCCTGGCGCAGGTGGAAGGTATAGACCATGGCCGTGGGGTCCACTTCCCATGCTTCAGCGAGGCACGGTTTGACACTGAGCGTTCGTTGATCGAGCCGGACCAGCCCCTGATAGATCTGTGCGGCGATGCGGTGTGCCGAGGCCTGCGACAGGCTCAATGGGAAGATGCTGCGGATCTGTTCCGATTCGTTGGCATTGAAGACCCCGCCGTACCGCTTGCCTCCCTCGGCCGACCTGGGGCGGGTCCGGTCCATGGTGCCGCAGGCCAACAGGACGGACAATAGGAGCAGGGACCAACTTTTACGCAACATCCGAGGGGTAGTGCCAAAGATATCCGGGAGCCACGGCGTGGCGGGTCGATCCTCGATCCCGGCATCAACGATCCGATCTTGATGGCGGAATTGGCACGGCACCGGTACCGTTCGGGTAATTTTCGCGGCTTTGCTGCGTATCTTCTCCTTGGTGAACGCGCGCTTCCGCTACTGGCGATCGCTGCGGAACGGCGGAGCATTGGTCCTGCTGCTGGCGGCTCCACAAGCTGGACGCGCCCAGATGGGAGCGGACAACCGCAGGGTCAAGGACATTCTGGTGTCCAGTGATACGCTTCGGATCGACACGCTGAGCATCGCCCCCGGCACCTTCTCCCTGACAGGTACTCAGGGGGCCATCCCACCGGACAAATGGACGCTGGATCCCTTCAAGGCCACGCTCATTTGGCTCGGTCCGCTCCCGGCGGGTCCGTTCGTCGCCCGCTATCGGACCCTGCCGCTCGACCTCACACGACGGTTCGCCCATAAGGATGCGGACCGCCTCTATCGCCCCTCCGGCGACCGACCGGACGCATTCCGGTACGAACCCAGCAGTGAACGGCAGGACCTGTTCGGAACGGCCGGACTGAACAAGAGCGGCAGCATCTCCCGCGGCGTGCTTTTCGGTAACAACCAGGACCTATCGGTCAATTCCACGCTGAACCTGGAGCTGAGCGGGAAGATCACCGACCGGATCAATGTCCTCGCGTCCATCACGGACAACAACATTCCCATCCAGGCTGATGGGAACACCGCCGAGCTGCAGGATTTCGACCAGGTCTTCATTAAATTGTTCGAGGATGACTGGGAACTGACCGCCGGTGACCTGGTGCTTCAGCGACCCAAAAGCCACTTCCTCACCTACCTGAAGAAGAGCCAGGGGCTGAGCTTTGACCTGCGGTCGAAGGTCGGTTCAGGATCGAAGAACACATTCGGCACCACCGTGGCGATCAGCAAGGGCAAGTTCGCACGGAACTCCATTCAAGGTGTCGAGGGCGTTCAAGGTCCATATCGTCTCCGGGGGAACGATGGGGAGCGGTTCATCATCGTCCTGTCCGGCACCGAGCGGGTCTACATCGACGGTCAACCGATGCAACGTGGACAGGACAATGATTACGTGATCGATTACAATACGGCCGAGGTCACCTTCACACCGGACCGACCGGTGACCAAGGACAAGCGGATCGTGGTGGAGTTCCAATACTCCGACAAGAACTACATGCGTTCCCTGGTGCGGCTCGATGATGCCATCACCATGGGCCATAGCACATTGCGACTGAACATCTATTCCGAGCAGGACCATCGTGATCAGCCCCTGCAGCAAAGCCTGTCGGATGATGAGAAACAGGCCCTCGCGGAGGCGGGTGATGACCCCTCCGCCGCCGTGGTGCCCGGCGCCGACAGTGTGGCCTTTTCCGCGGACGAGGTGCGGTATGCGCGGATCGACAGCCTTGGATATGATCCGGTGTACCGCTTTTCCACCGATCCCGATTCGGCCCGCTATCGCGTGTCGTTCTCAGAGGTCGGCACTGGCAAGGGGGACTACCTGCAGAAGGAGTTCACCGCCAATGGTCGCGTATTCCAATGGGTCGCTCCGGACACTGTCAATGGAACGATCGTGCATCAAGGTGACCATGCTCCGGTCAGGACCTTGGTGGCGCCCCGCTCCCAGCAGCTGGTCGAGCTGGGATTCACCGATCTCCGTCCGAACGGTTTGCGGACCGAAGCGCAGATGGCCTGGAGCCGCTATGACGCGAACACTTTCAGCTCCAAGGATGATGGGGACGACCAGGGACTCGCGGCCAGGCTCGCGGTCGGTCGGACATTGCCGATCTCCAGCAGGGACACGACCCTCCGGCTCGATCTCGGCATGGAGAGCGAAGCACTGACCGCATCGTTCAGGAACGTGGAACGGTATCGACCCACGGAGTTCGAACGCGATTGGAACGCCACGGCAGTAGACCTTGCCCAGGACCAATTGCTGGTGTCCGCCGCGGTCGGATTGCTTGCAGGACGCCGGGGAAAGGCGCGCTATACCGCGGGCACCTTCCTGGTACGTGACCGCTTCAGCGGCGTGAAACAGGACCTCGTCGTGGACCTGCATCCGGGTCGTTATGACGCCATTGGACAGGGAAGCTACCTGACCACCTCGAACCCCGGACGAAGTGAGTTCCTGCGGCACAAATTGATGCTCGACCGTCGCATGCGCTGGTTCACCGTAGGCATCCAGGACGAACACGAATGGAACCGTTTCCGTTCGGACACATCGGAAGCCCTCACCCCTGGCAGCTACCAGTTCCTGGATTGGCAGGTCTTCGTGCAAAGCCCGGACACGTTCCGCAACCGGTTCCGGCTCTCCGGGGGTCAGCGCTACGACCAGGCCTTTCGTAGCGGTGGACTGGCCGCCAGCACGGTGGCGAGCAACTATGCGGCCTCCATGACCCTGGCCCGTGATCCACGTGACCGGCTCACGGCGACCTTCACCTATCGTGAATTGCGGATCCGGGATCCCACGCTCACGGCTCAACGTCCCGAGGAGACCTATCTGGGACGTATCGATCACGACCTCAACATCGGCAAGGGCTTCGCGGTCTGGAACTTCTTCTATGAACTGGGTAGTGGATTGGAACAGCGACGCGAGTTCATCTATCTGCAAGTTCCCGCCGGACAGGGTGTTTATGTATGGATCGACCACAACGGTGACGGTATAAAGGACCTCAACGAGTTCGAACCCGCCAACTTCAGCTACGAGGCCGATTACATCCGTGTGTTCACGCCTTCCGACGATTATGTGCGGGCCTATTCCAACCAGTTCAGTGCATCGCTGGACCTGCGACCAGGCGTGAGGTGGGCGGAGCGCAAGGGCGTTCTGCAGTTCATTGGCCGGTTCTCCGATCAAGCCTCGGTGCGATCGGACCGCAAGACCAGCACCTCGGACCTGCTGCAGGCCGTGGTTCCCCTGCGTGCCGATCCCAATGACACGCTTCTCACATCCTTCAATTCATCGGCCCGGAACACCGTTTACTACGACAGGACGAGCCGGATCTGGAGCGTGGACCACACTTATCAGAACGACCGCACCAAGACCTTGTTGGTGAATGGTTATGAATCCCGCGTGCGCGAGTCGAACACGCTCCGGTTCCGCTGGAACACCACGCGTACCTGGACACTGGACGTGGAAGGTCGGAACGAACGCGTGGCCAATGCCTCCGACCTGCTGGCCGGGCGGACCTACAGCCTCCGCAACAATTCGTTGAGACCGCGCATCACATGGCAGCCGAACACTTCATTGCGCATGGCCCTGTCCTACCGTTTCGCCGAAAAGCACAACCGCCCCGAGCTCGGGGACGAGAAGGCCGAGATCCAGGACCTGGGTCTGGAGTTCCGTTGGAGCCGTGCCGGCAAGGGCAACCTGCAGCTCAATGCCGATTGGCTCGACATCGGCTTCAATGGTGAGGCCAATTCCTCCCTGGGCAATGAGATGCTAGAGGGATTGAAGGTCGGCACGAACATCACATGGAGCATTCTGTTCCAGCAGAAGCTCAGCAACAATCTGCAGGTGGACCTGACCTACAACGGACGATACGGCGCGGGCGCACCCGTTGTGCACGTGGGTGGTGCGCAGGTGCGGGCCTTCTTCTGACCTATTTCAGATCGAACGTGGTGCGGGCCACTTTCGCACCGGCCTCATAGATCTCCACGATGTACTGGCCAGTGCGCATCTTGTCGTTCGCGGTCCAGAAGATGCAGGCATCCACCGGCACGTTCTGATAGTTCACCTCCCGCTTGGCGCTGTATTCGCCCTCCACGCCTTCGAACTGGAAGCGGTTGTTGGGTTCGGAAGCAGGCAGGACCTGCCCGTCCGGTGAGATGATGCGCAAGTACAAGGTCTTGTCGCCCGACTTGGTCACACGGTTCTCGCCCAGTGTGAAGCAGCACTTCACCATCTCGGCCTTGTTGGCGCGCTGCGTGTCGACCTGTTTGCCATTGTTGCGCAGGAAGACCGCCCCCGCCGTGATCGCGGTCGTATAGAGCACAGCACCCTTGGAGATCAGCTCCTGTTGTTTCTGGGCCTGGTCCTCAAGCGCCTCCTTCTGCCCTTTCACCTCACCGAGCTGCTGGGTCAGGTCCATCTTGTCGGCCGTCAGTTGCATATTGGCCTGGTTCAGGGAATCGATGGTGGCCACGTAGCCCTTCATGATCTTCCGCAGGGTGGCGGCCTCCTTCTGTGCCTTGGCAAGGCTGTACTGCCCGCGCTTCACCTTGTCCAGCAACTGGGTGATCTGCTCCTTCTGCGCCTCCATCTCGGTGCGCAACTGCTCGTTCTCTGTGTCCAACGTATCGTATTGCGCCAACATGTCCTCCAGCATATGGGTGACATTGTCCTTTTCGTTGGAGACCTGCTCCACCTTTTGCTGGGTGGACTCCTCCTGCCTCCGACTCTGCATCAGGAGGTAGAGCATCACGATGTTGCTGATCAACAACAGCACCACCAACGCGAGCAGCGCGGTGTTCGAACGGGGTTTCCGATTCTCGGGCGCCAAGGGGCCTTGGTTCTGCTCCATGTTCAGTACTTCTGCTGCTTATCTTTCGAACGTGGGAGCGAAGTTACCCCCACTGTTCCGGCCGCTGTGGCAAGGGCAGGGCAATTTTCAACAACGGAGCTGGAGAAGTTGGCACGTTGGGCAAGGGAGGCGATGGCATGGCCGGCGGGTCTGGTCGGTCTGTTCCTGCCCCGGCGATGTGCCGGGTGCGATGCGCCGCTCATGCGGAATGAAGAGAGCCTGTGCCTCCGCTGCCTCTCGGACCTTCCACGTACCTATTGGCACGCCGATCCAGGCAATCCGGTGGAGCAGCTCTTCTGGGGCAAGGTGGAGCTCCATGCCGCCAGCTCCTTCCTGCGGTTCATGCGTCATGGCCGTGTCCAGCGGATCCTGCATCAACTGAAGTACCGGGGCGACCAAGCCGTGGGACTGCAGCTCGGGCGCCTGATGGCCGAGGACCTTTTCGCCTGCGACCGGTTCGCATCCGTGGATGCGATCGTGGCTGTTCCATTGCACCGCGCCAAGCTGCGGAAGCGTGGCTACAACCAAAGCCAGGTCCTGGTGGATGGCATGTGCAGCGTGCATCCGCTCGAACAGCTCGGCGGCGACCTGCTTCGTGTGGTGCGAACGACCAGCCAGACCCGCAAGGGTCGATGGGACCGCTGGACGAACGTGAAAGAGGCCTTTGAACTGGGCGATGTCCGGGCCTTTCACGGTCGCCATGTGCTCCTGGTCGATGATGTGGTGACCACTGGCGCCACCTTGGAGGGCTGCATCCGCACCCTGCGCCAGGCGGAGGATCTGCGCATCAGCGTGTACACCGCAGCCAGCGCTTAGGCGGATACCTTTGCCGACCATGGCCGAGTCCCTTCATCTGCCGGACACCCAAGACCGGTCCGCTATACATGCGGCCCTGCTGCCCCAGGTGAAGGCCTTGCTCCATGGGGAAACGGACGCGATCGCTGCGATGGCCGAACTTGCCGCCGCCATCAAACAGGCATTCCAGTTCCATTGGGTGGGTTTCTACCGCGTCATGGGTGAAGAACTGGTCCTGGGGCCCTTTCAGGGGCCGATCGCCTGCTCCCGGATCGCCCGGGGCCGGGGGGTGTGCGGCACCGCATGGGTGGAGGACCGTACGATCGTGGTGCCGGACGTGGACCGATTCGCCGGACACATCGCATGCAGTGCCCAGAGCCGATCGGAACTGGTAGTGCCGTTGCACGATGCGAACGGTCACGTGCGGGCCGTGCTGGACGTGGACAGTTCCGTGTTCCATGATCTGGGACCATTGGACGCGATGCTTTTCGAGGACCTGGGCCGCCTCATCGAACCCCTGCTTTGATGCGGCACCTGGCGACCGGTGCGCTCCTGCTCTGCGCGGCCTGTGCCCAGGTGCGCGATCCGACCGGTGGACCGAAGGATGATACCCCGCCCCGTCTGGTGAACGCGGATCCGCCCAACGGCAGCACCGGATCCACGGCGCAGCGCATCACCTTGCGCTTCAACGAGCGGATCCAATTGCGGAACGCGCGCAAGAACCTGTTCGTCTCCCCACCACTGGACCCCGCGCCGGAGGTCCGTCAAAGCGGTGGCTACAGTGTGGTGATCGATCTGAACGCCCCTTTGAGACCGGACCGCACCTACGTGTTCAACCTGGGCGATGCCGTAGTGGACCTGACCGAAGGGAACCAGGCCAGGGACCTGGTGTACGTGTTCAGCACCGGATCGGTCCTGGACAGCCTCCGGATCAAGGGGCGGGTGATCGACGCTTTCACCGGCCTGCCCGTGGAAGGCAGCATCGTAGCGCTTTACGATGCGTCCGACACGGCGACCCTGCGGGATTCACGCCCGGCCTATTTCACGCGGAGCGATGCCACCGGCGGGTTCGACCTGCGCTATCTGCACGAGGGGGCCTACAAGATCCGTGCATTGCAGGACCAGAACGCCAACTACCGCTATGATCTGCCGAACGAAAGGATCGCCTTTCTCAAGGAGGATGTCGTACCCGCTCCTCCGAGCGCGACCGACCAGGACCTTTCCCTGGCCATGTTCCAGGAAGCAAGCGCCGTGCAACAGGTGGTGGACCGCAAGGTGATCCCCGAGCGGGCCTTCCGATTGGTGATGGCGCATCGTGTGGAGCGGGCCGAGCTCCGCAACAGGGACCCGGACCGTCCCGTGCCGACCTGGGCCCCGGAGGTCTCATCGGACCAGGACACGCTCCTGTTCTGGCCATCGGACACGACACGCACGGACGGCCTCGCCACAGTGCTCGCAGTGGATGGGGAAGTTCTGGACACGCTCACCTATCGGCCCTTGGTCAAAATGCCCTTCTACGTGACAATGCGGGTGTTGCGCGCCGTGCGCCCGGATCCCCATCGGATCGTGATCGAAGCATCCCGCCCTTTGGATGCTATTGATACGAACCGGTGGCAGCTGATGCGGGACAGCGTCCGAGTGCCCGCCACGATCGTCTTGGACAGCACCCATGCACGGCGCATACAGGTCAGGTGGGAGGGCCCGCCGGGGGGAGACCTCGAAGCACGGTTGCAACCCCGTGCCGTGACGGATATCTATGGTGCCCACAACGATTCGCTCATCCTGGACCTGGCAGGGCAGGATCCCCGCACCCTGGGCACCGTGGACCTGGAGATGGAACTGGACAGCGCGTGGCTTCCACCGGTACTGGTGCAATTGCTTGATGACCAGGGCCGTGTGGCCCGCTCGGACATGCAGATGGATCGGAAGGCCCAACACCATTGGCCCGAACTGCCGGCCGGCACCTATCATCTGAAGGCCATTGCGGACCGGAACGCGAACGGGCGCTGGGACCCGGGTATCCTGGACGAGATGATCGACCCGGAATCGGTGACGATCGACCCGGAGCCGGTGCGTGTCCGCGCGGATTGGGAGATCAAGGTGACCTGGTCCCCCAGTGGCGAAAAAGAAAAATGAGACCACCGGCAACGGCCCACCACGATCCTGCGTCAACCTTAGCAGGCGAGGCCTCCCATTCCCCGCCCATTGATATCTTGGACCGATCCCGACACGATCCATGCCTTCGTTGATCCGAACATTCCACCGAACGTCCATCTGCCTCACCCTGGTCCTATTGCCTTGGGCCGAACATGCGCATGCCCAGGGCGTGGTGCCCACCATGGGCAAGGAATTCTGGCTTGGTTTCATGGAGAACTACCAGGGCAACCCGACCAACAGCCTGGATATCTTCATCTCTTCGCCGGTCGCCACGTCGGGAACGGTCACCCTCCCCTTGCTGGGCTGGAGCCAGAACTTCGTCGTGGCCCCGAATGTGACCACCACGGTCACTGTGCCCACTTTGGGCGCGACCGGGACCATGCATTTCAATTCCGACGTCGTGGACAACAAGGCCATCCTGATCCAGACCCAGGACACGGTGGCGGTCTTCGCGATCAACTTCGAATCCTACACCGCGGACGGCACCACCGTCTATCCCATCCAATCACTGGGCACCTCCTACCGCCTGCAAGCCTATCAGGGTTATCCAGGGATCAATGACCTGGTTTCCGAATTCCTGATCGTGGCCAACAAGGACGGGACCGAGGTCGAGATCAACTCCACCTCGACCACAGGTGGTGGCCATCTGGCGAACGTGCCCTGGACCGTCCAGCTCGACAGTGGGGAAACGTACCAGGTGAAAGCCAGCGCTCCGGCCGGTGATTTTACGGGAACGACGATCATCGGCACTCCGGCCAGCGGTTCCTGCCGCCCCTTTTCCGTCTATTCCGGTTCGCTCTGCACGGTGATCCCGGCGGGTTGCACGGCGTGCGATCACATCATGGAACAGGACCTGCCCACCAATGTGTGGGGCACCCGGTATTATTCGGTGCCGTTCAACTCAACGACCCAATATGCCTACCGGATCCTGGCCGATCAGAACAACACCCAGGTGACCGTGAACGGTGGTGCACCGATCAACCTCAATGCGGGGCAGTTCGTGGAGGTCAACAACTTCAGTCAACCGGCCTGCTTCGAGGGGAACAAGAAGTTCAGCGTGGCCCAGCTCATGCAGAGCCAGAGCTGCGCGGGCGGAACGGGGGACCCGGCCCTGTTGATCCTGAACGCCGAAGAGCAGCAGATCAATAACATCACGTTCGCCACCGTGGTGTCCACCGTGATCACGAACCACTCCGTGAACATCGTCACCGAAACGGCGAACACCAATCAGGTCAGTCTGGACGGTTCGCTCGTCCCCGCAGCGAGCTTCACCCCGTACACGGCCTGCCCCACCCAATCCTATGCCGTGCTTCCGCTGACGACCGGAAGCCACACGCTCTCCTGTCCGGGCGGCCTAAGTGCGTACGTATATGGCACGGGCAGTGCGGAGAGCTATGCGTATTCGGTCGGCTCCTTCACCCCATTGCCGCCGATCCTGATCGATTCGGTCTTCTGTGGTCTTGATAGTACGGGCACCCTGACGCTGGCCCCACCGAACCCTGTCTTCGATCCTTTCTGGACCACGGTCAGCGACCCGAACGACACGCTCCACTTTGGGCTCTCCTACACCTTCACCCCACCAGCGAGCGACATCTACGTGGTCACCGGCTACGAGAACCTGAGCCAGTGCGAGGAACAGTACTTCTTCAGCGTGGAGATCGATTCACCTCCGGACCTGGTGACCACGGCAAATGGCGTTCCCAGCCCCCTGAGCATCAGTATTTGTGCGCACGAACAGGTGCAACTGAACGTGATCCCCGACCCACCGGGCACCTACCTCTACAATTGGTGGCCGGACCCGGAATTGAACGATGGTTCGCTCCAGGACCCGATCGCGACCCCCACGCGATCAGGGTATTTCTATGTGAGCGTGAGCACGTTGAACGGCTGTGCCGTGGCCGTGGACAGCGTGTACATCCAGGTCGTGGGTGGCGATGTGCTCGTATACGATGCTGGAACGCAACAGGACGGCCTCTGCCTGGGCGATAGCAGTCAGCTGTCCCTGACGGTTCACCAGATCATCGCGCAGGACACGCTCGATGGTTCCCTGGGGGCCATCTGGAGCAATGTCCAGGGCGGCGTGATCAGCAATGCCTGTGGTTCGGTATATGGCGACGCGCTCTACTTCGATGGGGCCAACCCGCGTCAGGCCACCACCAACGGATTGGATGTATCCGCAGGCGGCACGGTCAGTTTCGCGATCCACATCGGCGCGGGCGCACCACCTTGCGACGACGCCGACCCGGGCGAGGACGTGGTCCTGGAGTACAGCACGAACGGGGGTGGCACCTGGACCAACATCGCCACGTACTGGGAATACCTCTATCCCAACTTCACCACGATCAACGTGCCGATCCCGCCGGGGGCCCAGACGGCCAATACCATGTTCCGTTGGCGGCAGTTGAGCAGCAATGGACCAGGGAACGACAACTGGGCGATCGACAACGTAGCCATCGCCGTGGAGGACCCCACCGGCCTTTCGTTCAACTGGACGCCTGCGGCCACTTTGAGCGATGGCACCGTGCAGGATCCCATGGCCTACCCGACGTCCACCGGCTGGTACTCTGTGGAATCGATCGATAGCCAGACCCAGTGCACCTATCAGGATTCCGTCTACATCGAAGTGGACGCCCCGTTCAGCATCGCGATAACCCCGGATACCGCCATCTGTGATATCGCGGGGATCCAGTTGGAGGCCGTACCAAGCTCCGGGTCCAATCACACCTGGCTGTGGACCCCGGGAGCCACACTGAGCGCGGACTTCATCGAGGATCCGGTCGCCACGCCCGTCAGCACGACCACGTATCACGTCACCGTCACCACGGGCTTCGGATGTGTCGCCACGGACAGTGTGACGGTCACCATATCCGGCGCATTGGGATTGACGATCACAACGCCCGATGATGACCTCTGCCAGGGGGAGAGCACATTGCTCGACGCGACCATACAGGGTTCCACGACGAACCTGACCTATTCCTGGAGCCCCGCGGCAAGCTTGGATGATGCGACGATCCAGGATCCCACCGCCACTCCACTGACGACCACGGACTACGTGCTCACCGTCACGGACACGATCACCGGCTGCCAGCTCGTGGAGGATATCGTCATCAACGTCAGCACGGCCTACGTCGTCACCGCCACGGCGGACACCACGCTCTGCGATCCCGTCGGCTTCCAGTTGAGCACGGTGCACAACGTGCCCAATCCGCAGATCTCGTGGACCCCGGCCAACCACCTCACCAATGCGAACACGGCCACCCCCACGATCACGTTCGACAGCACAATGCAGTACATCGTCGTGGTCCAGGATGCGATGGGGTGTTCCGCGCGCGATACGGTGAACATCACGGTCCCGTTCGATGACCTGACCTTCTTCGCGGACTCTTCTCTATGTGCCGGTGATGCGATGGTGATCGATGCCGGATATCCGGGAAGCACCTACGCCTGGTCACCGAACGGGGAGACCACACAATCCATCACCGTCACCACGGCCGATGACTACACGGTGGTGATCACGGACCAGAACGGATGCCAGGCGACCTTCACCACGGCGGTCACCGTTGATCCCCTGCCGGTCGTTGTCCTTGGTCCCGACACCTCCCTGTGCATCGGCCAGGTGTACATGCTCGATGCCGGCAATCCCGGTTCGGCCTTCACCTGGAGCACCACCGAACAGACGCAGACCATCCAGGTGAGCACGGATGCCACCTACTGGGTGGAGGTGCTGGACGCGAATGATTGTGCCAACCGCGATTCGGTGGACGTCGTGTTCGACCCCCTCCCCGTGATCGACCTGCACGACACCATCGTGTGCATCAGCGAAACGGTGACGCTCGACGCGGAGAATCCCGGCAGCTGGTACCTGTGGAGCACGGGAGCCACGACACGCACCGTTGCTTTGGACAGCGTGTCCGGAACGTATTCCGTGGTGGTGACCACGCCCACTTTCTGTGTGGATTCAGCGGACGCCCAGATCACGTTCATCGACTTTCCCATCGTGGACCTTGGACCCGATTCCGCCCTGTGCGACCGCGACACGATGCCGCTGGACCTGGGCAACCCGGGGCAGAGCTACCTCTGGAGCAACGGAAGCACCGACCAGGAGACCTACTTCACGGACGACGCGGAGGTGTGGGGACAGGTGTTCAACGGCTATTGCACCACCCGAGACAGTGTCACGCTGGTCTTCCATCCATTGCCGGATGAGATCGCCGAAGCACTGCGCGTGGTCTGCCTGGACGTACCGCCCAACAAGACCCTGCTCGACGCGGGCAATCCCGGCTGCACGTACCTGTGGAACACCAACGAGACCACGCAGATGATCGAGGCCGACGCCTATGGGTGGTACATCGTGGACATCACCACACCGTTGCATTGCTCCATCACGGATTCCGTCTACATCCAGGAATACTGCCCGCCGGTGTGTTACATCCCGAACAGCTTCACGCCCGATGGTGACGGTGTCAACGACATCTTCGCTCCTTCCGGCTACAACATCGCGACGATGCAATTGATGATCTTCGACCGTTGGGGTGAGCTGATCTATTCCGGCGCCGACGGTGATGCGGCCTGGGATGGCACACGAGGAGGCACCAATGTGCAGGACGGTGTCTATGTCTGGAAGGTCAAGTACCGCTTCTTTGAGGACTACAGGGGCACGATGGGACCGGAGCAGGAGCAGGTCGGCCATGTGACGCTGCTGCGCTAGGTCGCTGGGTGACGCATCGGAACATTCCTGCAGGCGGAGCGTATCAACGCACGCTAACCACCCCGCTCTTCGGTGGAACAGGTCGCGAACATCCTCTTTCCAGCGCGTATCTCACGCCAGATGATCGGCATGGCGCTCAGCACCATGCTTGCCGGTCCGCTCGTGGCCCAGAACTCGGACCTGCCCAGTCGGGGCACGGATTTCTGGTTCGGGTACATGCAGAACGCCTACGGCGCGCAGGAGCTTCGGGTCTATGTCACCAGTGACGTCAGCACCACCGGAACGATCGCAGTTCCGCTTGCGGGATTCAGCCAGAACTTCAATGTGGCCGCAAATACGGTCACTTCCCTGGTGATCCCCAATACCAATGAGCAGACAGGGTCGGAGCTCGTCACGGGGAAGGGCGTACACATCACCACCATGGACCCCGTGCTCGTGACCGCCGCGAGCTACCAGAGCTTCACGCATGATGCGACACGCATCTATCCGGTCACCGCCTTGGGGACCGACTACCGGATCGCAGCCTACCGTGGCCTGCCCGGATTCAATGAGTTCTACAAGAGCGAGTTGATGATCGTGGCCACCGCTGACGGGACCGAGGTGGAGATCACCCCGAGCGTAAATACGCTTGGAGGTCATCCCGCAGGAACACCGTTCATCGTCTCCCTGGATCAAGGGGAGACCTATCAGGTCCAGTCCGCGCTTTCCTCGCTCGATCTGTCGGGAAGCCATGTAGCGGGTACTTCCGCATCAGGTCCATGCCGTCCGTTCGCCGTTTTCGGCGGGAGCATGTGCGCCAATGTGCCCGTGGGATGCCCGGCCTGTGATCACCTGTTCGAGCAGATGATCGCGTTGCCACATTGGGGCACCAGCTATCACACTTTCAAGGTCGGACTGGCCAACACCACCACCTATCGTATCCAGGCCGCTCAGAACAGCACGAGCGTGACCATTGACGGCGGCGCTCCCTTCACATTGAACGCGGGGCAGGTGCATGAGGTGAACGGGGCCACGGACCCGGCGTGCATCACGGCCGATGCCCCGATCACGGTGGCCCAGGTCTTTGAAGGCTACAACTGCTCGGGCTCCGGTGATCCCTCAATGGTGGTGCTCGACCCGGATGACATCGTCACCCAACAGGCACGCTTCACCACGATCGGAACGAACCAGATCGCGCAGCATCGGGTTGCCGTGATCGGTCCTTCCGGGCTGATCGGACAGCTCACACTGGACGGCTCCCTGGTCGCCAACTCCCAATTCACCCCATACACCGCCTGTCCCTCCATGGTCTTCGCGGTGCTCAACTTGACGAATGGAACGCACCGGCTGACCGCGCCGCTCGGGTTCCATGCCTATGTGCACGGCATGGGCACCGGCGAGAGCTATGCCTACTCGGCGATCAATACCTCGACCACCGTCGAGACGAACGATTCGCTGCTCTGCGTCCAGGGGCCGGTGACGCTGACCACTCCCGGGGCCTGGACCAACATCACCTGGGAGGCCGCCTCCGACCCGGGCATGGTGTTGGCCACGAGCAGCAGCTATACGGTGACCCCGTCCACCAACGAGACCTATATCGTATCCGGGGAACTCCCCGGCAGTGGTTGCGCCATGTCCTTCAGCTACCATGTGGGAATTCCGGCACCTTTGAGCCTCACCGCCACGGCGAACGACCTCGCCACGGCCACCGTCTGTCAATTCTCGCCGGTCCAACTGGGTGCCATCCCGGCACCCGACCCGGCCTGGTACGATCTGCAATGGTCCCCTGCCGGTCTGGTCAGTGATCCGCACATCCCGGACCCTGTGGCCACTCCGATGACGGATACCTGGTTCGTGCTCTCCGTGAACAGCCCGTTGGGATGTGGGAGCGCCACCGACAGCGTTCTCGTGCAGGTGACACCGAACACGCTGATCGGTGCGCATGTGAGCGCTTCGGACAGCGCGCTCTGCCTGGGCGAGAGCACCCAGCTTCATGGACTGGGTGAACTGGTCGTGGCCTTCGATGCGTTCGACGGGGCCAGCCCGGCGGCGTTCTGGAGCAATATCCAGGGCGGCGGACTGTCCGCCACCTGCGGCGCTTCCACGGGCACCGCCCTGCTTTTCGCCGGCAGTGGGATGCGTGCCGCGGGCACGAACGCCTTGAACACGAGCAGCGGAGGAACGATCCACTTCCAATTGATGATCGCGGATGGCACCAACGGATGCGATGACGCCGACCCCGGTGAGGACGTCGTCCTTGAATATTCCCTGAACGGCTCGACGTGGTCCACCATCGCCCAATATAACGAGGCGAGCTTTCCGATCTTTTCGGGCATCGACGTGCAGATCCCCATCGGCGCGCAATCCGGCTCCACGCGGTTCCGCTGGAGGCAACTGGCCAACAGCGGACCGAACCAGGACGTGTGGGCGCTCGATAATGTGATCATCGGCATCAATTCCAACACGGGTTCCAACTTCACGTGGACACCATCACAGGGCCTGAACAACCCATCGACGCCCGATCCGATGGCCACCCCGACGACAACCCTATGGTACAAGCTCAACGTGGACAACGGGAGCGGTTGCATCGCGAGCGACTCGCTGTCGATCACGGTGGCCCCTCCCTTCAACATCACGCTTGCGCCCGACACGACCATTTGCTCACCAGCTCCTGTGCAGCTGCAGGCACAGCTCAGTTCAGGCAACGGGATCACCTATCTCTGGAGCCCCAACAACGGGACCCTGAACAACGCCCAGATCGCCGGTCCGGTCGCCTCCCCGACATCGACCACGACCTATTCGGTGACCGCCACCTCCGACATCGGATGCGAGGCGACGGGGACCACGACGATCACCGTCGGACAGCCGATGAGCGTGGATGCTTCCGCATCGGCCGTCGATATCTGCCATGGCGGGACCACTCAGATCAATGCCCTGACCCAGGCGACCGGAGCGGTGCAGTTCGCTTGGACACCCGCTGTCTCGCTCACGGCCCCCACGCAGCAATCCACCACGGCCGCACCCGCGAGCAGCACCACCTACCTGGCCACGCTCACCGACCCGAATACAGGGTGTACTGCTGTGGACAGCATCCGCATCAACGTCGCTCCGGAATACCAGCTCCAATTGGCACCGGACGTGACCCTCTGCAATACACTGGGTTACCAGCTCAACGTGCAACACAATGTTCCCCCGCCGTTCAGCATAAACTGGTCGCCCGCCAATTTCCTCAACAACCCGAACATCGCCGCGCCCACCGTGATGTTCGACACCACCGCCACTTATCAGGTCGAAGTGACGGACGCTCAGGGTTGCAGCGCGGTCGATTCCATCGCCGTGATCGACGCGTTCGACAGTCTCATCTCTCCGGTGAACCTTTCGGCCTGTCAGGGTCAGAGCCTGATGCTCAATGCGCAATTCCCGGGATGCACCTACGCCTGGAACCACGGCCCCACGACACAGACCGTAACGGTGACCACCACGGATGTCTACATCGTGGAGATCACGGATCCGCAGGGCTGTCACACGGTGAAGACGTTCTTCGTGAACTTCGACCCTCTCCCGGTGGCGGACCTGGGGCCGGATACGCTCGTATGCGGTGCTTCCTCGCTCGTGCTTGATGCACAAAGCCCCGGGAACAACGTGGTATGGAGCACCAACGCCACCACCGAGCAGATCAGCGTGACAACGAGCGGGACATACGGTCTCACCATCACTTCGCCGCAAGGCTGTTCCGCATCGGATACGATCGGGGTCCAGTTCGCGCCGCTACCCTTCGACCAGTTGCAGGACATCACTGTCTGCGGGTCCACCCCTGCGCTGCTCGACGCCGGCAACAGTGGGAGCACCTACCTCTGGAACACGGCGGAAACGACCCGGACCATCGCGCCCTCCACCAGCGGGACCTACTCCGTGACAGTGACCACACCACAGAATTGCAGCGCCACCTTCGATGCACTTGTGGACATCGTTCCTCTGCCGACCGTTGATCTCGGCCCCGACACCGTCCTGTGCACCGGACAGCTCTTGCTGCTCGATGCCGGGAACCCCGATGCCGATCCGCTTTGGAACACGGGCGAGACCACACAGGTGATCCTACCGACCACGAGCGGGACCTATTCCGTCACGATCACGGATGGCCCCTGTGTGGCGAGCGATGAGGTGACCGTGACCTTTGACCCGCTTCCGGAGGACCTGCTTCAGGATGTCACCGTCTGCGAGGACCAGAGCGTCACGTTGGATGCCGGGAACCCGGGTTGCACCTACATCTGGAACAACGCGGCCACCACCCAGAGCATCCATCCCACGGTGGGCGGGACCTACTCCGTGACCGTGACCACACCCGAGTCGTGCAGCGCCACGTTCACTGCCGAGGTGGCCTTCGTGGCCCATCCCGTGGTCGAATTGGGGCCGGATACCGTGCTCTGCCAGGGGGATGTGCTCACGTTGGATGCCGGGGACCAGGGCACCAGCTATGCCTGGAGCACCGGGGCGCAGACGCCGACGATCGATGTCCTGAACAGTGGACAATACAGCGTGACCGTGGGCAATGGCTATTGCCAGACCTCGGACGAGGTGCATGCGACCTTCAACCCCGCCCCGTCCAGACTGACGAGCCATGAGCTTTTCACCTGCCTGGATGAAGAACCGCATTTCGTCGTGATCGATGCGGGCAATCCCGGATCGGACTTTGACTGGAGCACAGGTGAGCACACCCAGGTGATCCTTGCCGGTGCCTATGGTTGGTATTTCGTCGACGTGACCAATCCGTTCGATTGCAGTGCACGGGATTCCGTGGTGGTCACCGAATTCTGTCCGGCCACGATCTATGTGCCGAACACGTTCACCCCGAACAGCGATGGCATCAACGACACCTGGGGCCCTGTGGGCAAGAACATCGCGACGCTCGAATTGATCGTGTTCGATCGCTGGGGAGGAGTGCTTTTCCAGACCAACGACCCATTGGACATGTGGGACGGAACAACCCACGGCGAGCCGGTCAAGAACGATGTGTACGTCTGGAAGATGCGTTATCGCTTCCTCGAGGATGCCGGCGGACAGGTCGGTCCCTGGCACGAGCAATTGGGACACGTGCAGGTGCTGCGGTAACCCGGGGGCGCGGCTGCATTCGCACGTGAAGGCAACCGTCCTCGGGCGCTCTTCAGAGCTTCAGGGAAAAATCATCAGCTTCCTCCGCAACGGGAAATTTCGCCCGGAAGTCCTCCAAGGCCTGGCATCCCAGCGTGACGGTCACGATGCCTTCCTGCGAGGGCTCCGCGCGAGCGATGCTGTCCCCCTTCGGATCCACCACCACGGAATCGCCGGTGTAATGGATCCCCTTCCCATCCATACCCACGCGGTTCGCGCCCACCACGTAGCACTGGTTCTCGATCGCCCGCGCGAGCAGGAGCTTGCTCCATGGCGCCCGACGCGGTTCGGGCCAGTTGGCGACGTACAGCGCCAGATCGTAGTCGTTGCGGTTCCTGCTGAACACGGGGAAACGCAGGTCGAAGCAGACCTGCAGCAGGATACGCCATTCGCGCCAGGCCACCACTACGCGTTCGCTCCCCGGCGAGAAGTGGCTGGTCTCATCGGCAAATCGGAACAAGTGGCGCTTGTCATAGATGCTGGTGCCACCGTCCGGACGCACGAACAGCCCGCGGTTGTAAGCACGTCCTTCGTCCACGATGATCGCACTGCCATAGAGGGCGGCGTCCAGTTCAGCCGCCTGCTGCCGCATCCAGGTCAATGTCGGGCCGTCCATCGTCTCGGCCAGGTCGTCGCTGCGCATGCTGAAGCCGGTGGTGAACATCTCGGGTAGCACGACGAGATCGGTGGCACCCTTCAACGCCGCCAATTTCCCCGCGAACATCGCCCGGTTCGCGGCGGCATCCTCCCAATGGAGCATGCTCTGGACCGCGGAGACCCTCAGATCACGCATAGCTTTTCGATCGCCGCATCCAAGGTAGCGTCCCGCTTGGCGAAGCAGAAACGCAGCAAGCGTTGCCCGGGCGGTGGATCCTTGTAGAAGGGCGACAACGGGATCGTCGCCACACCATGTTCACGGGTCATGCGCTGGGCGAAATCCATGTCGGCCTCATCGCTGATCGCGCTGTAGTCCGCGGTCTGGAAATAGGAGCCCTCGCAGGGAAGCAGCCGGAAGCGTGATCCCTTCATGCCCTCGGCGAACCGATCGCGCTTGGTCTGGTAGAAGCTCGCTACGCTCTCATAATGCCCGGGATCTCCCAGGTATGCCGCCAAGGCGTGCTGCACCGGCGTGTTGGCGCTGAAGACGTTGAACTGATGCACCTTGCGGAACGCGGCCGTCAGTTCCTTTGGTGCAAGCATGTAGCCCATCTTCCATCCCGTGGCGTGGAACACCTTGCCGAAGCTGAAGACCACGAAGGCGCGCTCGCGCAGCTCCGGATACCGGATGGCGGAAGCGTGTGGTTCGCCGTCAAAGACCAGATGCTCATACACCTCGTCGCTCAACAGGAGGATATCCGTGCCGCGGAGCATGCCGGCGATGCGGCGCAAGTCGGCATCACGCAGGATCGTGCCGGCCGGGTTGTGCGGCGTGTTGATCATCAGCATCCGCGTGCGTGGCGTGATGGCCGCCTCCACCGCATCGGCATCGAACTTCATGTCACTGCCCAGTCGCACGTGCACGGGCCTACCACCGGACAATTCCACCGACGGGGAATAGCAGTCGTAGGCGGGATCGACAATGATGACCTCATCGCCCGGATGCACCACTGCGCCGATGGCGGTGAAGATGGCCTGGGTGGCGCCAGCCGTCACTGTGACTTCCGTATCGGGATCATATTCGACAGCGTACAGCCGATGCACCTTGGTCGCGATCGCCTCGCGCAAGGCGGGCACGCCGGGCATGGGCGCGTATTGGTTGTGGCCCGCTCGCATGGCTTGGCCCGCAAGCGCGATCAGCTGCTCATCAACAGGAAAATCCGGGAAGCCTTGACTGAGGTTGATGGCGCCACACTCCTGCGCCAACCTGCTCATCACTGCGAAAATGGTGGTGCCAACGTGGGGGAGCTTGCCTGAACGGGAATACGCCATTACGCCTATTCCTTCGTCACCGCGGCCGCCATGTACTCGCGGTTCATGCGGGCGATGTGCTCGAGGCTGATCTCCTTGGGGCATTCCACCTCACAGGCACCGGTGTTGCTGCAGTTGCCAAAACCCTCCTTGTCCATCTGCTCCACCATGGCCAGCGCGCGCCGCTTCGCCTCGGGACGACCCTGCGGCAGCAGGCTGAGCTGACTGACCTTCGCCGCCACAAAGAGCATCGCCGAACCGTTCGGGCAGGTGGCCACGCAGGCACCACAACCGATGCAGGTGGCCGCGTCGAAGGCCTTGTCCGCATGATCCTTCGCGATGGGCAGGGCATTGCCGTCAACGAGGTTGCCGTTGGTGTTCACGCTCACGAAGCCGCCCGCAGCCTGGATGCGGTCAAAAGCACCCCGGTCCACCACCAGGTCCTTGATCACCGGGAAGGAACCCGAGCGCCAGGGCTCGATGAAGATGGTGTCCCCGTCCTTGAACCGCCGCATGTGCAGCTGGCAGGTGGTGATGCCGCGGCCCGGGCCGTGCGCCTCGCCGTTGATGAACATGCTGCACATGCCGCAGATACCCTCCCGGCAGTCGTGGTCGAACGCGATCGGGTCCTTGCCCTCGTGCACGAGTTGCAGGTTCAGTACGTCGATCATCTCCAGGAAGCTCATGTCCTCCTCGATGCCATCGATCGGATAGGTCTCCATCCGGCCCTTGTCGTTCGGACCGCTTTGGCGCCAGATCTTGAGTGTCAGCTTCATCCTCGTTTGCGTTGGGCGGGGCGACCCGGTGGGTCGCTACTACGGGTGCTTCGATCCTACTTGTAACTGCGTTGTGTCGGCTTCACGAACTGATAGTCCAGGTCTTCCTTGTGCAGGTTCGAGCCGCCGGGATCACCGGTCCATTCCCAGGCGGCGGCATAGGTAAAATCCGTGTCGTTGCGCAGGGCCTCGCCATCCTCCGTCTGGTATTCCTCGCGGAAATGCCCGCCACAACTTTCCTGGCGCTCCAACGCGTCCTTGCACATCAGTTCGCCCAGTTCCAGGAAGTCGGCCACACGACCCGCCTTTTCGAGCTCCTGGTTGAACGCGTTGGCCGTACCGGTCACGCGCACGTCCTTCCAGAACTCCTCGCGGATCTGCCGGATCTCCTGAATGGCCTGTTGCAATCCCTCAGCATTGCGTGCCATGCCGCATTTGTCCCACATCACCTTGCCCAGCCGTTTGTGGAAAACATCGACCGGCGTGCTTCCCTGGACCTCTATCAGCTTGTCGATCCGCTCCTGTACGGCATTCTCCGCATCCACGAACTCCTGTCGTCCCGTGTCGACCGGACCGGTGCGGATGTCGTCCGCCAGGTAGTCGCCGATGGTGTAGGGGATCACGAAGTAGCCGTCGGCCAGGCCCTGCATGAGCGCCGAGGCACCCAGGCGATTGGCCCCGTGATCACTGAAGTTGGCCTCGCCCAAGGCATAGAGACCAGGGACCGTGGTCTGCAGGTTGTAGTCGACCCAGAGCCCACCCATGGTGTAGTGCACGGCTGGATAGATCTTCATGGGCCGCTCGTAGGGGTTCTCCCCTGCGATATTGGCATACATGTCGAAGAGGTTGCCATACTTGGCGGACACCACTTCACGACCCAGGCGGATGACCTCCTCTGTTGCTGGGTCCTCGATCTTCCGCACGCTCGCCTCCGTCCTGCCGTAACGATCAATGGCGGACGAGAAATCCAGATAGACCGCCTCGCCGGTCTTGTTCACACCAAATCCGGCATCGCAACGCTCCTTGGCGGCGCGGCTGGCGACATCACGTGGCACCAGGTTCCCGAAGCTCGGATAGCGACGCTCCAGGTAGTAGTCGCGGTCCTCCTCGGGAATGTCCACGCCCTTCTTCGTCCCGGCACGCACCGCTTCAGCATCCTCCTTCTTCTTGGGCACCCAGATGCGTCCATCGTTCCGCAGCGATTCGGACATCAGGGTGAGCTTGCTCTGGTGATCGCCGCTCACCGGGATGCAGGTCGGGTGGATCTGTGTGTAGCACGGGTTCGCCATGAACGCACCCCGCTTATGGGCCTTCCATGCGGCGGTCACGTTGCTGCCCATGGCGTTGGTGCTCAGGAAGAACACGTTGCCGTAGCCGCCTGTGCACAGCAATACCGCGTGCGCACCATGGCGTTCGATCCTGCCCGTGATCAGATCGCGGGCGATGATCCCACGGGCCTTGCCATCCACGATCACCACGTCCAGCATCTCGTGGCGGCTGAACTGCTGCACCTTGCCCTTGCCCACCTGCCGCATCAATGCGCTGTACGCACCGAGAAGCAGTTGCTGACCGGTCTGGCCGCGCGCGTAGAACGTGCGGCTTACCAACACGCCGCCGAAAGAGCGGTTGTCCAGGAGTCCGCCGTAATCCCGTGCGAAGGGCACGCCCTGTGCCACGCATTGGTCGATGATGTTCGCGCTGACCTCGGCCAGGCGATACACATTGCCCTCACGCGCCCGGTAGTCACCTCCCTTGATGGTGTCATAGAACAGGCGATAGGTGCTGTCGTTGTCGTTCTGGTAGTTCTTGGCCGCGTTGATCCCGCCTTGCGCCGCGATGGAGTGCGCGCGTCGCGGACTGTCCTGAAAGCAGAACGTCTTGACGTTGTAGCCGAGTTCGGCAAGTGAGGCGGCCGCGCTGGCGCCGGCCAGGCCGGTGCCCACCACGATCACGTCGATGCGGCGCTTGTTGGCCGGGTTCACCACCCGGATGCTGTTCTTGTGCTTGGTCCACTTCTGTTCGAGCGGTCCATCCGGGACCTTGCTGTCCAATTGGGTCATCGTCCGATCAGGCGTTGAAGTAGAACATCCAGACAGGGATCATGGCGAAGAGCACCGGCACCATCACGGCGAAGAGAATGCCGACGTTCTTGATCAAGGGCGTGTATCGCGGATGGTTCAGCCCGAGCGACTGGAAGGCGCTCTGAAAGCCGTGCATCAGGTGAAAGGCCAGCACGCCCATCATCCCCACGTAGAGCGCCACGTACCAGCCCTGATGGAACGCCGCGTTCACGACCGTGAAGAGGTCCTTGTTCCCATCCGCGTCATTCGGCAGACCACCCCAATGCATCTCATACCAGAAGCTCTTCATGTGGATCACCAGGAACACCAGCACCAACGTGCCTAAAACCGCCATCTGACCCGAATACCAGGTCCGGTTGGCCATGGGCTTCTCCTTCACGTAGCGGACCGGTCGTGCGCGACGGTTCTGCAAGGCCAACAACAGGCCATCGAAAGCATGGAACAGGATGCTGAAATAAAGCACATAGCTGACGACCTTGATCAGCGGAAAGCTGGTCATGAACTCCGCATAGGCATTGAACTTCAGCCGGCCTTCGGGCGAGGCGTCGAGCAACTGCAGGTTGCCAGCAAGGTGGACCACCAGGAACAGACAAAGGAAAAGGCCCGTGAGGGCCATCCAGTACTTCTTCGCGAGGGAGGAACCGAGTAGGGCTGATCGTGCCATTGCGTCCGGATCGGCGCGGAGATCGCGCGTTTTGTGGGCAGCAAAAGTAACCTCCTACCGGTTGGGGTCCAATCCGAAGGCCATGACCCTACCTTAGCCCCGACAGTTCGTCGTTCCGTAATCGACAGGTCCCCGACCAGATGCGCTACACCCCGCTCTCCGCCGCCACCTACCGTGAACACCGTGCCCGCTTCCGCCAGCACATGGAAAAGGGCGGACTGGCGATCTTCCACAGCAACGACATCATGCCCACCAGCGCGGATGGCACCCTGCCGTTCAAGCAGGCCACGGACATCATGTACCTGTGCGGGATCGACCAGGAGGAGAGCGTCCTGCTGCTGTTCCCCGATGCACCGGACCCGAAGGACCGAGAGATCCTTTTCGTGCGTGAGACCAACGAGCACATCGCGATCTGGGAGGGCCACAAGTTCACCCAGGAGGAGGCGACCGAGCTGAGCGGCATCGTGAACGTGCAGTGGACCAGCGCTTACGCCGCCACGTTGCGGCGTTTGGTGCCCCAGGCCAACATGCTGTACCTGAACAGCAACGAGCACCTGCGCCAGGCCAACGAGGTGGAGACGCGTGAAGAGCGCACGAACAAGGCTCTTCGTGCGGAGTATCCACTGCACCAGTTGAAGCGCAGCGCCCCGATCATGCACCGGATCCGCAGCCGGAAGACCGCCGAGGAGATCGAGCAGATGAAGCGCGCGATCGCCATCACCGGCAAGGCCTTCGAGCGGGTATGCGGCTTCCTCAAGCCCGGCGTGATGGAGTACGCGGTGGAGGCGGAGATCACCCACGAGTTCATCCGCAACGGCTCACGCGGCCACGCCTATACCCCGATCATCGCCAGCGGATCCAGCGCCTGCGTGCTGCACTACATCGACAACGACAAACCCTGCAAGGACGGTGATGTGATCCTGATGGATTTCGGTTGCGAATACGGGGGCTATGCCAGCGACCTCACGCGCTGCCTCCCCGTGAACGGCAAGTTCACCAAGCGCCAGCGGGACGTATACAACGCGGTGTTGAACGTGAAGAACGAGGCGACCAAGTTGCTGCGCCCGGGCACCATGCTGGCGAACTACCACAAGGAAGTAGGCAAGTTGATGGAGGGCGAGCTGATCGGCCTGGGCCTGCTGGACAAGACCGACGTGAAGAACCAGGACCCGGAACGCCCGCTCTACAAGAAGTACTTCATGCACGGCACCAGCCACTTCATCGGCCTGGATGTGCACGACGTCGGTCTATGGAACGAGCCCATCGACGTGGGCATGGTCTTCACTGTGGAACCCGGCATCTACATCCGCGAGGAGAACCTGGGTATCCGCCTGGAGAACGACGTGCTGGTGACCGAAAGTGGCCAGGACGACCTGTTCAAGGATATCCCGGTGGAGGCGGACGCCGTGGAGGAGCTGATGGACAGGAAAGCCGTCATCACCTAGCGACCATCCGCGCGTGCAGCAGCAACTCCTCTCCATGCATGTGCCGTGGCCAGGAGAATGGAGCTTGGTGTGAAGGGTCGGGGCGGACCGCTTTCACCGGATGTCATACACCACTTCAACCTCTTCCGGAAGCGTGGTGCTGACCACGGTCGCGTGGACCATGTCCCCGGTCTCATCCTTCTCCAACACATTGCCGGCGATGGTGAGCGCCCGATACACGGGGATGATGTAGGGAGAGGTCGTCATTCAGCTGGCACGCCGGAGATGGATGGGCTTCACCTTGCTCACTTCACCATCCAGGACCATGAGGATGTATTCCTCCCCGTGGAGGTCGGTGATGCGGACACGGGTCACCGGACCGCGCACCTCACCGGTCTTCACGATGCGTCCTGAAGGATCGACGATGTCGAACAGGGCGTCCTGCGATCCCGGGTCGTAGTCGAACATCAACAACCGCTCCAACTGGTCGATGCGGATGCGGATCTCGTGCTGTTCATTGGGTCCCATGGCAGGCAGGTCTGCCCCTTGGTACGCAAGCGACCGCCTTCCGGTTTCACGCGCAAAGCACGAGGCCCGGGCCCTTTCGGGCCCGGGCCTCCACACCAAAACCGGACATGAGAGCGATGTCCTTTCCTCAGCTACCCTGGTCGTTGAAGATCCAGAGCCCAACGTTCGTGTCTATCGGATGCATGGCAACAAGGGTTGATTTCCGAACACCAAGCTACCCACCCGCTGTGGCGTTCGAAAGGTCGGCGCGAGCAACGGTCACATTGGGCCGATCTACGGCCGGAACGCAAGCCGGGCCGCCTATTTTCGTACCCATGGTCGACACGAAAGTGCGTGCGCTGATCATCGACGATGAGGAACCCGCCCGGGAGAACCTTCGCCTGATGTTGGAGGATGGATGTCCCGAGGTCGAGGTGGTGGGCACCGCTGACGGAGCAGCCACTGGTCGCAAACGCATTGCCGAGCTCGATCCGGACCTGCTCTTCCTGGACATCCGGATGCCCAGCGGCACCGAGGGCCTTGAACTGCTCGCCTCCCTCCCGGAGCATCACGCGGTGGTGGTCTTCGTGACCGCCTTCAAGGATTACGCCGTGCAAGCGTTCCACACGCACGCCGTGGACTACATCCTGAAGCCGATCGACCCCGATGAACTGCGCCAAGCCGTGGAGAAGGCCATGGAAAGGATCGAGGAGATGCGCACCGCTCCACAGGCCAGGCAGACCTACCGCGATGCGATCGGTGCGACCCTCGGTCAAATGCTCGCACCGTCCGGACGGATCGTCATCGACCATACCAAGGGGTTCAAGCTCTTCGACCAGCATGATATCCTCCATTTGGAAGCGGACGGGAACTGTACGATGATCCACTTCACGGACGGCAGCCGTTACCTGGATACACGGACGCTCCGTGTGTATGAAGAGATGCTCGACCAGCGGACCTTCGTGCGCGTGCATCGGTCACACATCATCAATCTCGACCACCTCCGGGAATATCTGCGCGACGATGGACATTGGGCGGTGATGAAGGATGGATCACGCATTCCCATCGCGCGTGACCGGGTGCAGGACCTGCTCGCCTCCGTGCGCAGTTGAACGATCCAAGCATCCACGAACGCGATCCGCTCGATCAACGGCACGACCCGGACCATGGCCGAGCGGCCAGGGATGCACGACCGTAATTTTTGCACCAGAACCCATTGGACCATGGAACTGCGCGCCCTGCTGATCGACGACGAGCCCGATGCCCGTGAGAACCTGCTCCTGATGCTGGAAGAACATTGCCCGGAGGTCGAGGTGGTCGGCCAGGCAGGCAACGCGGAGGAAGCACGCACTCGCATCGCCGAGCTCCGGCCGAACGCACTTTTCCTCGATATCAAAATGCCCGGAGAGGATGGCTTCGATCTGCTGCGTTCCTTGAAGGACCAGCACCTGCCGGTGGTCTTCACCACAGCGTATGATGAGTATGCGTTGCAAGCGTTCAAGCAGAATGCGCTCGACTATCTGGAAAAACCGATCGACCCGGAGGAACTGAAACGGGCCGTTGGAAAGATGCAGCGGTCGGTGGGCGACCCCGCTCATGCCGAACAACGCCAGGCCGCCATGGAACGTTTGGTCCAGGATCCCGCATCCCCCCTCAGCGGGCGCATGGCCGTTCCTGGACGGGACGGGCTGCTGCTGCTGAGACACGAGGACATCCTCTATCTCGAGGCGAGCGACAGCTACACGACGATACACACCCGCGACGGAAAGCGATCGCTCAGCAGCAAGCACATCCGCGTGTTCGAGAACAATCTGGACCCCAAGAAGTTCTTTCGCGTGCACAAGTCCTACATCATCAACCTGGAGCACTTGCGCAGCTTCAGCCGTTCCGAAGGCAATATGGCGGTGCTGGAGAACGGAATGATGGTCCCGGTCTCGCGGAGAAAGCTCCCTGATTTCCTCGCGTTGATCCAGACCTTCTGATCGGGTGCGTTCGTCCCGCCTACTTATCCTCCTCGTCCTGTTGCTTGCCACCGGGTCGCGTACCTCGGCCCAGCAATATGGCTTCGTCCAGTTCACCACGCAACAGGGCCTGGCGCAGTCACAAGTACGTTGCATCGCGCAGGACACCCGCGGGTTCCTCTGGTTCGGCACCCTGGGCGGCGCTAGCAGGTTCGACGGCAAGGTGTTCGTCAACCATGCCCTGCAGGAGGACCTTCCCGATGTGCAGGTGAATGCGGTATTGACCACCCGGGAGGGAGAGGTGTGGCTCGGCACCGGCATGGGGCTCGCACGCTCGCGCAGCGGCATGCATTTCGAGCGGTTCCCGCTCCCTGCGCTTTCGGACGCACCCAAGGTGATGGCACTGGCCGAAGGTGAGGGCGGTGAGATCTACGTGGCCACTGAATCCGATGGCATATGGCGCATCGATCACGGCAAGCCCGGTCAGCTGGCGGGTCTGGACGCGGACCATACGGCAGGCGTGCGTGCACTCCTGCCAGCACCCGATGGCGGCCTGTTGGTAGGCATGCACGATGGACTCCTGCGGTGGAAGCCCGGAGGTGCTGATTGGGTCTCGCTCGGGGATGAACGCCCGAAACGGGTCAGCGCGCTTGCCTTGGGCAGGGACCGGTCCATTTGGGTCGGGACCTTCGGGGAAGGCCTCTTCCAAGTGCATCCCGACGGTCGTGTCACGGAAATGGACGAATCCCACGGGCTCCTTCAGAACAACGTGCGGTGTGTCCTGGTCGACCGATCGGACCATGTATGGGTGGGCACCAAGTTCGGACTGAACCGCCTGGACAAGGGCCGGGTCCGCGCATATACCGTCCACCAGGGTATGCCGAACGACAATGTGTGGTGCATCTTCGAGGACAACGGCGGTGACATCTGGGTGGGAACCGACGGTGCGGGTGTCCTGCGCTATGCGGGTGATCGGTTCGTCACGTTCACGATCAAGGACGGGCTCTGCAGCGACCAGGCCATGTGTCTGGTGGCCGACCGTTCCGGGGACCTTTGGATGGGGACCTATGGCAGTGGCGTGTGTCGCATGGACGGCATGGCCATGATCTCCACGCTGGACGGCCTGCCCAACAATACGGTCTGGTGCGGGACCGTGGACCATGCCGGTGACCTTTGGTTCGGCACGAGCGATGGATTATGCCGGATCCGCGATGGTTTCGTGCAGCAGATGGACGCAGCTGCGCGCCTTGCGGGTCAGCGCGTCCTTTCCCTTTGGGGATCCCCCGACAATACCCTGTGGTGCGGGACCCGCGATGGCGTCACCGTACTCTCCCCGGATGGGGGCATCCGCACCTTCCCTTCCGATCGTACCGGGCCCGGTCGGTCCGTGCGGAGCATGGTGGAAGCGCCGGATGGCTCCTTATGGCTGGCCACGGACCAGGGCATCGCGCGCTACCGGAATGGACATTTCGAACACTGGGGTTCGAAGGAAGGCGTGGCTTCCGATGCCGTCTTCTGCCTGGCGATCGATGACAACGGCCGAACATGGGCGGGTACCTCGAACGGTCTGACCTGCATCCGGAACGGTAGACCTGAGATCGTCCGATTCGCCCCTGATTTCGGGTCCAATTATGTCGACCTCCTGTTGAACGACGGACAGGGCATGATCTGGGCCGGGACGAACAATGGTCTGTACCACTTCCATCCCGATTCCTTGCTACGCGACCCGGGTTCCGCCGAGCACATCACGCTGGGCGATGGGCTCCGCAGCTTGGAGTGCAATCTGAACGCGGCCTTGCGTGATGCGTCCGGTCGGTGCTACTTCGGCACAGCGGCAGGTACGGTGTTGCACGACCCCGACCGGGAAGGGCCATGGAACGACCGGCTGCCGCCTCCACTGCTGTTGACGGGGGTGCGTTCATTCCTCCAGACCACCGACTGGAAGGGGCAATGTGACAGCATCGGTCAGGCCAGCGGCCTGCCCATCGGGCTTCAACTCCCTTATCGTAGGAACTACCTGACGTTCGATTACACGGCGATCAGTCTCTCCGATCCCGACCAGGTGCAATACCGCTACCGGCTCCAGGATGTGGACCAGGACTGGCTGGCCCCCACGGATGCCCGATTCGCCAGCTACTCCAATCTGCCACAGGGTCGTTACGTGTTCGAAGTGAGCGCCTCTGTGCACGGCGGTCCATGGGGACCGTCGATCAAGCTCCCCTTTGTCGTGCTTCCGCCGTTCTGGCTCAGCTGGTGGTTCTTCGCGATCATCCTCCTGGCGGGCTCGATCAGCCTGTGGGGCGTCATGCGGTACCGCTCCGCTCAACGCCGCAGGCATGAGCGCACGCGCCAGCTCATGCTCCGATCCCGCATGTTGCAGCTGGAACAACAGGCGCTCAATGCCAACATGAACAGACATTTCGTGTTCAACGCCCTCAACAGCATCCAATACCACATCAACCGGCAGGATCGCGCCACCGCCAACCGGTATCTCACCAGCTTCGCCAAGTTGATCCGCAAGAACCTGGATGCCAGCCAGAGCGACACCACCACACTGGCCGAGGAATTGGAGCGACTGGAACTGTACCTCGTCCTCGAACACATGCGTTTCAAGGACCGTTTTGCCTACACGCTCGAGGTGGATGAAGGGGTACGGTCCGATGCCGTCAGGCTCCCCGCCATGATGTTGCAGCCCTATGTGGAGAACAGTATCTGGCATGGCATCCTGCCCATGGAACGGCAGGGACACGTGCAGATCACCGTGCGGCCGGGAGATGCAGGGCGCGTTCACGTGCGCATCGTCGATGATGGCATCGGCGTGGTCCGTAGCAAGGCCCTGAAGAACGGCGCGAACGGCGACCACATTTCCCGCGGCATCGACATCACCAAGGGGCGGGCCGATGTGCTAAGGGACCTTCATGTCACGGACATCCGGATCACCGGTCCGGAGGAAATGGTGAACGGCGACGGCGCCACCATCGGCACCGTTGTCACCATCGACCTGCCTTACGACCATCCGGCACGATCCCCGGCCGGGGGCTTGCAAAGCGCTGATCCTCGCATTATCTTTGACGAACGATGAAGTGGCTCCTGTCCATCCGGACCATCTTGTTCCTGGGCGTGCTGTTCGCACTGAACGCGTGCACCAAGGAGGAGTTGGCAGCCCCGGCCGTGCAGCACGTCGAGCGATCAATAGGGGCGACCACTGATCCTGCTTCAATGAGCCATGCCACGACGCCGGAGGAGAAAGGTCCTGGCGCTTCGCACTCCCTTCGTTCAACGGATGAAATGGGGGATGGCGGTTCGACCGGGATCAGTGATGATGGCGACGATGAGGCGGACAGCGAGCGCAATCGGAAGGTGCCGCACTGACCTGTACTGAGGATTACAACAGGCTATCATGGCCCCGCTCGGCGGGGCCATTTTCATTCCCGGGCCATTGCTCAGCGCAGATCCACCGTTCCTCGTTCATCTGAAGGCCGGCGCACAGTGGTCAAGTAACTTCTCGTTCGGTCCGCGAACCACCGCGGGCCGGATGCAGATGGCCGATCGATCCCATGACCACGTTCACCGCCTGATCCGGGCGATGAGCCCCGCGGAGAAGCGCTATTTCAAGCTCTTCACATCACGCCACATGATCGGAGGAAAGAGCAACTACCAATTGCTCTTTGATGCCATCGCGGCAATGGAATACTATGATGAGGCGAGTCTCTTGAAGAAGTTCCGTGATCAGGCCTTCACACGGCGCTTCGCGATCACGAAACGACGCCTGTACGAAGCATTGCTCAATAGCCTCTCCGCCTTCCATGCGGAGCGGTCCATCGACGCACGTTTGCACCGCCTGTTGCATCAGGTCGAAGTGTTGTATGAAAAAGCGCTCTACACCGACGCGGCCAAGCTGTTGCGTACGGCCGGCCGAATGGCACGCCAACATGAACGCGCCCATGCTGTCCTTGAAGCCCAGCAATGGCAGCGTCGATTGACCGAGCGGGGGAATTATGGTCACGTGGGCCCGAAGGACCTGGACCGCATGGAGGCGGAAGCCGCTGCCATGCGTGAGGACCTCGCCACGATCGACGCGCTCTGGAACGCGAAGAGCCGGGTATTCCTGCAATTGTATCGCCAGGGACCGGTTCGCGATGAGGACGGCACCCAGGATATCACACGCTTCCTCGACTTCCCTGAAGCCCATCATCCAGACCGCATCCGGACGGTCCAAGGCCGATTCCTGCTCCATCACCTGCATAGTGCCGTGGCCTTTGCGACCGGCGATCTTCAGACCTGCCACACTCACCTCATGGCCAACCGGGAGCTACTGATCGCCGAAAGGGAACGGACGATCGACACCCCACACCTCGCCTTGTCGGTCATCAGCAATCTGACCTATGTGTGCATGCGTCTGGGCCGATTCGAGGAGGGGATGCGCATGCTCCAGGAGTTCCGCCGGATCCCCGCGAAATTGGACCTGCCCGAGACGGAGGACCTGGATCTGCGCCTTTTCTCCACCAGCATGAGCCTGGAGACCGCACTGTACGCCAGAGCGGGCGAGTTCGACAAGGCGATAGAGCTCCTGCCGATCATCGAACGCGGCATGGCACGTTTCGGTGATCGCCTTGGGCCGCTGCGCCGGGCGGGGTTCCTCTATCAGATCGCCTACTGCCACTACGGGGCCGGACAACATGGTACGGCACTGCGCTGGTGCCATCGCCTTATGAACGAACTCCGTTCCGATGCAGGGGCAGAACTGGCCGGATCCGGGCGAATGCTGGAATCGATCCTGCTCCTTGAACTGGATGATCGCCGCACGCTGCAATACGTGCTGCGGAACACGGAACGTGCCTTGAGGACCGACAAGGGTCGGCACCGCGCTGAGGAGATCGCGCTGCGGGGCATTCGTGAAGTGCTGAGGGCACGCGATCAGAAGGAACGACAGACCGCCTATGCCCGGACGGCCGAGGCGCTGTCCGTATTGGAGACCGACCCGCTCGAACAAGTGGCGTTCGAACATTTCGACCTGATCGCATGGGCCTTGAGCGGAAGAACGGGACGCCCGTTCGCCGAGGTGGTCAAGGAACGGCTCGCACGTGCCGGCCTGGCCGCCTGATCGACCGGAAATGACCGTTGTCAACGGGTTGGATCGAACCTGGCACGATCTTGGAAGCCTATCCTTCAGAATGCGAACCACCATGAGAAAGACCCTGTTCTTGCTGAGCGTCGCGCTGACCAGCGGGACCCTCTGGGCCAATGCCCCCGCCGTGGCGGATAGCACGGGCCTCCCCGGCGATGATCTCGACCTGCGCGGCGCCCTGGCCTTGTTCAAGGATGCCAAGGACCTCGAGTCCTTCGAGAAAGCCCTGAACGACCCGGACAAACATGTCAACAACCTCGACCTGAACGGAGATGGGAAGGTGGACTACATCCGCGTGGTCGACCATGCCGACGGGATGGTCCATGCCATCGCGCTGCAAGCCGTCATCGGCACCAAGGACGACCAGGACGTGGCGATGATCGGCCTGGAAAAGAAAGGCGAGCGCGAGGCGGTGATACAGATCATCGGTGACAGCGAGCTCTATGGCGACAGTGCCATCTACGAGCCCATTGAGGAGAAAATGGACAGCAAGGGATCCGGCCCGGCCATGTTCGGTGCACCTTACATGGACGTGTGGGTGAACGTTTGGGGATGGCCCTGTGTCACCTGGCTCTACGGGCCGGCCTATGTGATCTGGATATCACCTTGGTATTGGGACTACTATCCCTTCTGGTGGCATCCCTGGTCGCCCTTCGCCTGGCGTGTGCATTGGGGCTACTGCCAACACCACTACCACCACTGGTATCACTCCACGTCCATCATTTATGTGAACCACGCGAATACGTACTATGGCCCAAGGCGGGTGATGAGCACCACGGTCCATCAACGCTACGCGGACGCCCATCGCCGGTATGAGGCGCAGAGCAAGGGTGTGCGGAACGACCGGCAGCCGAACGCACGACCCGAGCGCGCCCAGCCACAGCCGAACGAGCAGCAGCGTCCGACGGCCCGACCGGACCAACAGAAGGACCAGCGCGAACGGCCTGTGCAGCCGCAGCAACCCGCCAAGCCTGAGCGGCCGGCACGACCCGACCGGACCTCGCCGTCGAAAAGAAAGGAACATGAGAAGGCCAGCCCGAAGCAGCCGACCAGGACCCGTCAGGAACCTTCCAGGTCGAACCCGCAGCGCAATACCCCCAACAAACAACGACCAAAAGGTCGCTGAGTCATCGGCCGAGGGCCCCGAAAGGGGCCTTCGCTCTTTCTGGGGACCAGCACAGAGGCAACCGACCGGCGTTCGTTCCGGTCTATCCACTGCATACCATCCGGCTTCGATGTTCCTCACGAACCAAAAGGCGATCCTCCTCACGGCCCTATCCCTCCTTTCCGCATTGGATTCCCGGTCGCAGCAGCCCGACTGGCTTGTGGGCTGGACGGTGAACTGGTCGCTCAATCCCGCCTATCCACAGCACAGATTGGCACGCGGGGACAATGGTCAGCTCTATGCTTCGCGGCTGGTCGATGCGCGCTTGAACTATGGTCTTGACCTTTTCGGCAGCGTGGCATTGGAACGGATCGATCCGGGGACCGGACAGGCGCCGTGGAGTTGCACGCTCGGTGATTCGGCCGTGATGGACGCAATGACGGTGGATAACGACGGCACCGTATACGCCGGTGGTCGGTTCGTGGGCAGCCTGGAGATGTGCACCGGCCAGGAGATCCCCAACCAGGGCAGCGGGTTCGACCAGGGGCTCTTCCTGTTGGCCATGGATATGAACGGATCCCTGCTCTGGTCGATGGACCTGAGCAGCGCACATCCGGACGCTGAGGATATCGGGGCCATGGCCGTGGATCCCTCCGGAGGGGTCTGGGTGGCCCTGGAGAACTTCGGTGTCGCGGATCTCGTTCGCTTCGACGGCAATGGGAACGAAACGGAAAGCCGAACGATCGATGGCAGCAAGTTGGTCGGTGGCATGGATTTCGCGCCTTCCGGAGCCCTGTACGTGAGCGGTGCGACCGGGAATGGGCCGTTCACCTTCGGCGGCCTTTCCTCCAATGCCCCGAACCCCTACAACATGTACGTTCTGCGATATGACGCCGAAGGCAACGGTGACTGGGTGGCCTTCGCGAGCGACATCACCTTCCAGCGACCCCGGGTCACCTGCGACCCTATCGGCAACGCGATCGTCGCAGGCAGCGTTTTCGCGAGCACCAGTTTCGGCAACGTGCAGTTCCATGGACCGGATTGGGTGTACGACCTGTTCGTGACCAAAGCGGACAGCACCGGGAATTTCCTATGGGGCAAGGAGAGCGCTCCTGCCGGAGGACCGATCACCGGGGATATGTCCATGGGTGATGGGCAGGCCCTGTCCGCGGATGATGCCGGGAACTCTTACCTCATCGGGAACGTGCGCGGCGAGGTCGACTGGGGCGCCGGTGTCATAAACTCCGGTCAACCGATCAGCTCCTATTGCCTTGGCCTGGTATCGTTCGACCCTTCGGGCGCGCCACGCTGGGCGATCACAAGCCAATCCGCCAACGGCTATGTCCAGGCACAGGCGCTCACCAGTGATCCCGGCGGTGAGGTACATTTCATCGCGAATGCGGATGGCACATTGGACTTCCCTCCGCTGAGCGCCGGAGCGACGGGCCAACAGAGCGCGGTGCTCGGTCGGATCAGCGCCGTACCTACGGCGGTCGGTGCTGAGCACGGGGACCCATTGGACCTGCTGGAAGTGGCCCCGAACATCGGCAAGGGCCCGTTCGACCTGCTCGTACCGAAAGCCATCGGCCCTGTGCGCGTGCGTGTGCTCGACACCTTTGGTCGGATCGTGATGGATGGTATTTCCGGACGAACGTTCGGAGCGGACCTGGCCCCCGGTGCCTACTTCGTTGACGTGAACTGGAGCGCCGGGCACGCGATCCGTCGGATCGTCAAGCAGTAGATAGGCTTCCCGGCCCGTCCGCGCCCCTTTTCAGGAAGGCATCCCAACCCTGCGCGGTGAGCGGATGCAGTCCTCCCTGCTTGTCAACGAGATGCATCCCTTCCCGGGCATCCGTAAGGTGACCGATGACGCTCAGACTCGGGTTGCCCTTGATCTTGTCATGGTCCTCCAACCGCACGGTGAAGAGCAGCTCATAGTCCTCTCCGCCGCTCAATGCCACCGTGGTCGGGTCCAGGTCGAAGTCCCGCGCGCACTGATAAGTGGCCGGGTCGATGGGAAGTTTGTCATCATAGATCAGTGCACCTGTCCCGCTCTGTTTGCAGAGGTGGATCACCTCGCTGGCCAACCCATCACTGATGTCGATCATGCTCGTGGGTCGCACGTCGAGCTTTCGCAGGAGCTCCGGTATGTCCTTCCGGCACTCCGGCTTCAATTGGCGTTCCAGGATGTAGTCATGTCCGGCCAGGTCGGGTTGGGCCCCGGTCTCCTGGAACACGGCCTTCTCCCGCTCGAGGACCTGCAGCCCCATGTATGCGCCACCGAGGTCACCGGTCACCACAAGGAGGTCGTGCTCCTGGCCGCCATCGCGGAATACGAGCTGCTCCTTCGGGGCGGATCCGATGGCCGTCACGCTGAGGATCGATCCGCTCGCACTGCTGCATGTGTCGCCCCCCACCAGGTCCACACCGTAGTTGCGGCAGGCCAGTAACATCCCTTCGTAGAGCTCTTCCACCGCCTCCACACTGAACCGGTTGCTCAGGGCCATTGAAACGAGCACTTGGCGCGGGGTGGCGTTCATCGCATACACATCGCTCAGGTTCACCACGATCGCCTTGTAGCCCAGATGCTTCAATGGCATGTAGCTCAGGTCGAAATGCACGCCCTCCACGAGCATGTCGCTGGTGACCACCTGGTGCAGGCCCTCCGGGTCGATCACCGCCGCATCATCCCCGATACCCTTGATCGTGCTCTTCTGGGTCAGCTCGACGCGGGCTGCGAGGCGGTCGATCAGGCCGAACTCGCCCAGTACGGAAAGCTCGGTGCGGGAGGGGACATCGGACATGCGCAGGCAGGGACTCTTGGTCCGGCAAAGATCGGCGATACCGGCAACGCTCCTTTCCGTGGCTCAGGTCCTTGGTCCTGCGCACATGGCCCCGTACCTTTGCACAACGGATTTGTTTAGAATCATTCTAAATAAGAGACAGCCATGATCAAGGTCTCCGAAAATGCGAAGGTGGAAGTGACGAAACTCCTTGGTCAGGAGGGCCGTGGGCCGGACCATTTCGTCCGGGTGGGAGTAAAAGGAGGCGGCTGCTCCGGCCTGATGTACGACCTGGTCTTCGACGACCAGATGAAGGACGGCGACAAGGTCTTCGAGGACAATGGGGTGAAGGTGGTGGTGGACAAGAAGAGCCTGCTCTACCTGCTCGGCACCACGCTCGACTTCAGCGGTGGCCTCAACGGCAAAGGCTTCCAGTTCATCAACCCGAACGCCAGCCGGACCTGCGGGTGCGGGGAGAGCTTCTCGATCTGAGTTCACCACAGAGGCACAGAGAGCACAGAGCAATTCAAATGGCAAAATCCACACGAGCCGCGCGGTTGAACAGGGAATTCACCTTCTCTGTGTCCTCCGTGTCTCTGTGGTGAAGCATTCATGCCCCAGGACACCGACGATATCCTCCGCGAGGTCACCTCGAAAGAGTACGCCTACGGCTTCACGACCAACATCGAGAGCGAGAAGGCACCGAAGGGACTGAACGCCGACATCGTGCGCTTCATCAGCGCGAAGAAGAACGAGCCGGAGTGGATGCTCGAGTGGAGGCTCGAAGCGTTCCGTATCTGGGAAAAGATGGAGGAGCCGCAATGGGCGCACGTGCACTACCCGAAGATCGATTACCAGAACGCCTACTACTACAGCGCCCCGAAGAAGAAGCCGCAACTCAACAGCCTCGACGAGGCCGACCCCGAGCTGATTGAAACGTTCAACAAGCTGGGCATTTCGCTGGAGGAGCAGAAACGCCTGGTCGGCGTGGCGGTCGATGTGGTGTTCGACAGCGTAAGTGTGAAGACCACCTTCCGCGAGACCTTGAAGGAGAAGGGCATCATTTTCTGCTCGTTCAGCGATGCGGTGCAAGAGCATCCCGAGCTGGTGAAGAAGTACCTCGGCAGCGTGGTGCCGCGCACCGATAATTTCTTCGCCGCGCTCAACAGCGCCGTGTTCAGCGACGGCAGCTTCTGCTACATCCCGCCGGGCGTGCGCTGCCCCATGGAGCTGAGCACCTACTTCCGCATCAACGAGGCCATGACCGGCCAGTTCGAGCGCACCCTGTTGATCGCCGACGAAGGCGCCTACGTGAGCTACCTCGAAGGCTGCACCGCGCCGATCCGCGACGAACACCAGTTGCACGCCGCCGTGGTGGAACTCGTCGCGCTGAAGGATGCGGAGATCAAGTACAGCACCGTCCAGAACTGGTACCCCGGCGACAAGGATGGCAAGGGGGGGATCTACAACTTCGTCACCAAGCGCGGCCTCTGCCTCGGCGATCGCAGCAAGATCAGCTGGACACAGGTGGAGACCGGCAGCGCGATCACCTGGAAGTACCCGAGCTGCGTGCTCAAGGGCGACTTCAGCACCGGTGAGTTCTATAGCGTCGCGGTGACCAACAACCGCCAGCAGGCGGACACGGGCACCAAGATGACCCACATCGGCAAGGGCACGAAGAGCACCATCGTGAGCAAGGGCATCAGCGCGGGCTTCTCCAACAACAGCTATCGCGGTCTGGTGAAGATCGGCCGCGGAGCGAAAGGTGCGCGGAACTTCAGTCAGTGCGATTCATTGCTGCTCGGCGACCGCTGCGGCGCACACACCTTCCCCTACATTGAGAGCGAGAATCCGAGCGCCATGGTGGAGCACGAGGCAACTACGAGCAAGATCGGTGAGGACCAGATCTTCTACTTGAACCAGCGCGGCATCGAAACGGAGAAGGCCGTGAGCCTGATCGTGAACGGCTATTGCAAAGAGGTGCTGAACCAGTTGCCGATGGAGTTCGCAGTTGAAGCGCAGAAGTTGTTGGCGGTAAGTCTTGAAGGAAGTGTTGGATGATGTTGCGTGTTGATGGGTTGCGTGTTACGCGTTGCTGAACCTGAGCCATGGCCACCATCAAGCAGTTCGAGGACCTGGACACTTGGATGGACGCCCGTGCCCTGAACAAAAGGATCTACACCATCACGCGACGAAAGGCTTTCAACGAGGACCACGATCTACGCAGACAGATCCGCAGAGCATCCGTATCCGTCATGTCGAACATTGCCGAGGGCTTCGAGCGCAACAACAACAACTCCTTCATCCAGTTCCTGACTATCGCAAAGGGCTCCTGCGGAGAAGTGCGGTTACAGCTCTACTGTTGTCTGGATGGAGAGTTCATCTCCGAAAAGGACTTTGAACCACTGAAGGAGGAGGCAAAGGCACTCGGCGAGCGCATCGGCAAGTTCATCCGCTACCTCGACGGCTACCAGACACAACAGGGTGGAAAAGCGCGGAACACTGTCGCGAGCCGAACACGCAACACGTAACGCGCCGACCCGCAACGCATTCGCATCTAATGTTGAAGATCAATAACCTGCACGCCCGCATCGAAGGCAAGGACATCCTGAAGGGCGTTGACCTGGAGGTGAAAGCCGGTGAAGTGCACGCCATCATGGGCCCGAACGGCTCAGGGAAAAGCACGCTCGCGAACGTGCTGGCCGGTCGCGAGGAATACGAAGTGACTTCCGGGTCCGTGACCTACCTCGGTGGGGACCTATTGGAACTGTCGCCCGAGGAGCGTGCCTGGAAGGGCATCTTCCTCGCCTTCCAATACCCTGTGGAGATCCCGGGAGTGAGCCAGATGAACTTCCTGCGCACCGCGCTCAACGAAACGCGCAAGGCGCGCGGGGAGGCGGAGCTGGGTGGCAAGGACTTCCTCGACCTCGTCCGTGAGAAGGCCAAGCTGGTGGAACTGGACCCTGCGCTGATGACCCGCAGCCTGAACGTGGGCTTCAGCGGCGGCGAGAAGAAACGCAACGAGATCTTCCAGATGGCGGTGCTGGAGCCGAGGCTGGGCATCCTCGATGAGACCGACAGCGGCTTGGACATCGACGCACTGCGCATCGTGGCCGGCGGCGTGAACAAGCTGCGCGCGGAGGACAATGCCTTCATCGTGGTCACGCACTACCAGCGCCTGCTCGACCACATCGTGCCCGACGTGGTGCACGTGATGGCCAACGGCCGCATCATCAAAAGCGGACCCAAGGAACTGGCGCTGGAGCTGGAAGAGAAAGGATACGATTGGGTGAAGGAGCACGCATGATCAGTCCTTTTACCGTCGACCCAATGGGTCGACACACACGATGAGCACCGAAACGATCACCGATCTGAAAGGAAGCGTGCTCCCGCTGCTCGAAGGCTCGACGTGGCCCGGGGCAAGCGAGGCTCTGCAGCAAGTGCGTTCACTTCCGGTCCCAACGACCAGAACGGAAGCGTGGAAGTACACCCGCGTCAGCAAGCTCTTCAATGGAACGTACGCGGCACCCGAAGGCGATGCCGCCTTCGCCCTACCTGACCGCCTGCCGTTCGACGCCACCCGCATCGTATTTGTCAACGGCCATTTCCGCGAGGACCTCAGCGATGACCTGAGGACGGAGAAGCATGTGGTGATCGACAGCCTGCAACAACACCTGTCGCACGGACCGGTCAGGAACCACTATGGCCACATCACACCTTTGTCCGAACGTCTCTTCAGCGCCATGAACGCCGCGGCACCGACCGATGGCCTGTTGCTCCTCGTCTTCAGGAACACCACGGTCCGGAAGCCGATCCACGTGCTGCGCATTACCACGGAAGGGGGGCAGCTCGTACAGCCTCGCGATCTGTTCCTGATCCAGGAAGGCGCCAATGCGGAAGTGATCGAAGAGCACGTCTCGACTGCGCTCGACGTTACAACTTCATTGGTGAACAGCTTGCGCGAGTGCTATGTGGCCGAGGGCGCCGAGCTCTTGGTGCACAAGCTGCAGCGCGATGGTGCCGCACACATCTCACAGGAAAACGTTCAGGTGGATGCGAAAGGACGCTTCAGCATCAGCACCACCACGCTGGAAGGCTCGCTGGTCCGCAACGACCTGAACGTATCGCTCGCTGGTCCCGGTGCGCATGCCGAACTGAACGGCATCTACCTGCTGAACGGAACCACGCATTGCGACAACCACACCTACATCGGCCACCACGTGCCCGATTGCACCAGCGATGAGCTCTACAAGGGCATCGTGTCGGACAGGGCGACCGGTGTGTTCAATGGCAAGGTCTATGTGAAGCAGGATGCCCAGCGCACACGCGCCTACCAGAGCAACGCGAACATCCTGCAGGGCGACCACGCCAAGGTCTACTCCAAGCCCGAACTGGAGATCTACGCCGACGACGTGAAGTGCAGTCACGGGTGCACCATCGGGCGGCTGGACGAGAAGGCCTTGTTCTACCTGCGTTCGCGCGGGGTGAGCGAGGTGGAAGCACGGCAGCTGCTCGCACATGCCTTCACCACAGATGTGCTCGAACGCATCAAGAACACGGACTGGGAAGAATACCTGACCGGTCTGATCGACCAGAAACTGGACACGTTGTGAAGACGAAGGACGCACCGGTCACCAAGGCATATGATGTTGAGAGGATCCGTGCGCAGTTCCCGATCCTGAGGGAATTGGTGCACGGCAAGCCGCTGGTCTACTTCGACAACGCCGCGACCAGCCAGAAGCCGCGCCGCGTGATCAAGACCGAGAGCGCTTACTACGCGACGATCAACGCGAATGTGCACCGCGGCGTGCACACGCTGAGCACCAGGGCCACGGAGGCGCAGGAGGCCGCGCGGGAGATCGTCCGCAGGCACATCAACGCGCAGCACGCACACGAGGTCATCTTCACCAGTGGTACGACCGCGAGCATCAACCTTGCCGCGACGAGCCTGGGACAATTGTTGCTGAGGAAAGGCGATGAAGTGGTGATCAGCGGCATGGAGCACCACAGCAACATCGTGCCGTGGCAGCTGGCCTGCGAGCGGTATGGTGCAAAGCTGAAGGTGATCCCGATCACGGATAGCGGAGAATGGGAGACCGGACCGCAAGGACGCAAAGACGCAAAGGGAAGCACGGAGCAATTTTTCAATGAACGCACGCGCATCCTCGCGATCTCGCACGTGAGCAACACGCTGGGCACGATCAACCCGGTGAAGAAGCTGATCGCGCAGGCGAAGAAACAGGGCATCATAACTGTTGTGGATGGCGCACAGGCTATCGCGCACTTGGATGTGGACGTGCAGGACCTCGACTGCGACCTCTATGCCTTCAGCGGACATAAGGCCTATGCGCCGACCGGCACCGGTGTGCTATACGGTCGCGAGGAATTGCTGGAACGCATGCCTCCCTGGCAGGGCGGTGGCGAGATGATCGAGACCGTCACGCTCGAGAAGAGCACCTGGGCGAAGCTGCCGTTCAAGTTCGAGGCCGGAACGCCGCACATCGCCGGCATCATCGGCCTGGGCGAGGCGCTGCGCTGGATGGAGGACTACGACTTCGCCTTCGCCAAGGATTCGGCGGAGCAAGGCAAATCCGCATTTGCTGCGCACGAGCACATGCTGCTGGAGCGCGCCACCAAGGAACTGCTCACCATCGACGGCCTGCGCATCATCGGCACGGCAAAGGAGAAGGTGGGCGTGATCAGCTTCGTGATCGAAGACGTGCACCACTACGACATCGGCACCCTGCTCGACCAGCAGGGCATCGCCGTGCGCACGGGCCACCATTGCACCCAGCCGCTGATGGACCGCTTCGGCGTGAGCGGAACGACGCGGGCGAGCTTCGCGTGTTTCAACACGTGTGCAGAGGTGGATGCGCTGGTGGCCGGAGTGAAGAAAACCTTGAAGATGTTGCGATGAGCACGACGATGACATTGGCCCAAACCCAGCAGGAGCTCATTGACGAGTTCGCCATGTTCTCGGACTGGCAGGACCGCTATGAGCACTTGATCGAGTTGGGCAAGGACCTGCCATTGATCGCGCCAGAGCATAGGACAGACGACAACCTGGTGCGTGGCTGCCAGAGCCGGGTGTGGCTTTTCGCCGAACCGAAGAGCGGTCACGTGCAATTCACCGCCGACAGCGACGCCATGATCACCAAGGGCATCGTGGCGCTGCTGGTGCGGGTGTACAACGACCGCACACCGCAGGAGATCCGCGAAGCCTCCACCGATTTCATCGACCGCATCGGTCTGCGCGAGCACCTGAGCCCGAACCGCGCGAACGGGCTGAGTGCGATGATCGACCAGATGAAACGGTATGCGCTGGCGTTCTCGGCAAATGGGGACCGGTCATGATGTGCGAGGCTGGCACTTCGATCACTGGCAACTTGGGTCTATGGTCCGAGGTCGATGGTTTTTGGCCATGCACCACAGGAGTTGCATGGCCAAAGGCCAGAGACCTCGGACCTGCATTTTCTGCAAGCCATGACCTCTGACGAGAAGAAACACCTCGAGGACCGCGTCATCGACGTGCTAAAGACGGTGTACGACCCGGAGATCCCCGTCGATATCTACGAGCTGGGGCTCATCTACGAGGTCCGGATCGACGATGAATCACATGTGCGCATTACCATGACGCTGACCTCCCCCGCATGCCCGGTCGCGGAAAGCCTGCCCGGTGAGGTGGAGCAGAAGGTGGCCGGCGTGCAGGGCGTGACGGATGCCAATGTGGAGATCACGTTCGAACCACCCTGGGACCGCACGATGATGAGCGAGGCCGCGCAGGTGGAACTCGGCTTTATGTGATGAGCGATAACAACCCCATCCTCAACAAGGTCGCCGCGAGCGGCATCATCACCCTCGACCTGGAGGAAATGTACCCCCAAGGCGAACGCGTAGTCCTCGACCTGAAGCCGCTGCTCTGGCAGGAGGTCGCTTTGAAGGAGGACGACCTGCGCGATTTCTGCAAGGCCCACGATTGGGCGCATTACAAGGGCAAGTTCGTCGCGGTACATTGTTCAGCGGATGCGATCATCCCCACCTGGGCCTTCATGCTGGTGGCCACGTATCTGCAACCCCATGCGGCTTTCGTCACGCAGGGTGACGCCGACCAACTGGAGCGGGCCATCTTCACGCGGTTCGTTCAGCAGCTCGATATCGGACCCTATCAGCAGGCGCGCGTGGTCGTGAAGGGCTGCAGCAAGCTCCCCATACCGTTGAACGCCTATGTGGAACTGAGCGCGAAGCTGCTGCCCGTGGTAAAGAGCCTCATGTTCGGCGAACCGTGCAGCACGGTGCTCCTTTACAAGGCGCCGAAGGTCTAGGTCTATCTTCGGGACGATGCGCTTCCCGACCGTTCTCATCGCCTGTTGCCTGCTGGTCCGTGCCTTCGGGCAGTGCGACACCACCGACCTTCCCTGTAGTGAGAACGGATGGTACCTCAGCCCGCACGGCACCATCCGGGTGCTGGTGATCTTCGCCGAGATCGACTACGACAAGAACCCCTCCGGCGATCCCGCCGACCCGAACGCCGAACACTGGAGGAAGGGGGAGCTGCCCCGCTGGAAGGACGACCTCTTCGAGCCCTTCCCCACCGTCACGCCCAAGGCGATGGTGACCAAATACTACCACGACATCTCCCTCGGGCAGTTCACGGTACTTGGTGACTATGTGGACCGGATCGTCACCATCAAGGAGAGCACGCACTCCGGATTGAACAACGCGATGACCCTTTCCCGGGCAGCCGTGGAAGAGGCCAATGGCTTTGGCGCACTGCGTACAGCGCACCACCTTGGCGTGGCGGACTTCGACCTGTGGAAGCGCGGTGGCAAACCCGGGCTTCCCAAGGCCGAGGGGCCGGACGACCCGCACAGTTACGACCACGTGATGGTGATCCTCCGCAACAGTTCGCTCGGCCATGGCCGCGGCAGCACGGACCCTGGCAGTCCCGGGGAGCTGTTCGGCTATCAGAGCGACACGGAATCCCGCTTCGGCGGGATGAACGCCCTGCCGTTCGAGATCCTCAAGCACGAGTTCAACCATCTCCTGCTCGGAGGGAACAACTTCCACAGCGGTGGAGGGAACGCGGCACAGTTCCAGAGCTATTTCATCCCCCTCCAGGGCGGTTGGAGCATGATGGGGGCGTCCAGCAGTTCGCTCCTGACGTGCAGTGGCTGGGACCGGGACCGGCTCGGCTGGCGTGCCCCGGACGCGCTGTTCCGCGTGAACGCCCGGAACCAGGACGGGCGGACGATCAACAGTGATATCGATCCGGTGGAAGGGGACACGGGCATCTTCGTCCTGCGCGACTTCGTCACTTCGGGCGATGCATTACGGATCCGCCTGCCCTATCTGGAGAAGGGGGCCTTCCCCCAATGGATCTGGGTGGAGAACCACCAGACCCATGCCCACAATGGGTCCCCAACGGACCGCTTCCATTGGGAGGATACCGGCAACCCATGCATCGAACCCGCCGCACCGGGCCTGTACATGCAGGTGCAAGTGGACCGTGACGACAAGACCGGGCGGGATATCTATGGGGGCGACGCCGATTACCTGCATCCACTGACCGCCTGCGGTCACTTCGATCTGCGGCTCTCCACGGACACGCTGAAGTGGTCCTGCCCGTTCGGTGGGACCACGGTGGCCTATGTCGAGAGCAAGGACATGGAGAACCCGCTGACCGGGAATTGTGAGCAGGAACTGCCGGTGTACGACCGCGATCACAACCACAGGCTCGACCGGGGGGAACATTTCATCCCGAACGCGGCGATCCGCGGAGGACGCGTGCATGACAATGCCATCTTCTTCGGGCGGACCGAGCAGGCCTTCACTTTGGACGGTGTCCGAAAGCTGGGCATGGGCACCAACCCGTCCAGCGCGAACGTGCTGACCTTGGTGAGCGCGGGAGGCAGGGCCCGCTACCAGGGCGCGCTCCCGGACGATCGCGTGGTCCATCTCAACGGGATCAGCATCGAGCTGATCGACATGGATGACGAAGGGCATGCACACATTCGGGTCCGGAACGATGATACACGGATCGATCAGGACCGGCGGTGGTGCGGTGACAGCATCGTCCTTGCCCCCATCCGTGGCCACAGCGGCTACGCCTTGGAACTGGCCGCAGGTCGCCGGATCACCTTCGACCGCTCGCTGACACCCACCCGTGTCGACCAGCCCGAGACCGTTGCGGGCACCACCTATTTCAGCGATCCGACGCGGTTCGTGGTCCTACCGGGCGCGCGGGTCCGGCTTGAAGAGAAGGCGAAGTGGGTGCTCGAGAACGGCTCGGAGGTGCACCTGATGCCGGGTGCCCATCTGGAGCTCGATACGGGCGCCGAGATCATTGAACGGAGCGGGTCCCACTTCATCGTGCACGAGGGTGCGGAAGTGGTCCGAAGGGAAAAGCAGAAGAGGGGCTGCCACCTGTTCGGGAAACGAAAGGACCAACGGGATCAGTAGGCCCTGACGTTGCGCCCCTCCATGTAATTGATGAAGGCACGGTCGACCACCCGATTGCCTCCCGGCGTGGGGTAATCGCCGGTGAAGTACCAATCGCCTGTGTGGTCCGGGCAGGCCGCTCGCAAACCCTCAATGGTCTGGTAGAGGATGCGCACGTCAGCGCGCACCTCCGGCGGGGTGAGCAGCTCCGTGATCTTTCGCGAGATCTGCGCGGCCGTGAACGGTCGATAGATGTCCTTGACGTGGTTCACCACCTGGGCCATCGGTTTGTCCATTTCACCCACGCAGCGATCGTATACATCATCGATGATGTTCTCCTGCTTGGTCTCCTGCAACAAGGCGATCGCCGCCTGGAAGGCCACCAGGTCGCCCAACTTGGCCATGTCGATGCCATAGCAGTCGGGGTAGCGGATCTGCGGGGCGCTGCTCACCACCACGATGCGCCTGGGCTCCAGGCGGTCCAGGATCCGCAGGATGCTCTGTTTCAAGGTGGTGCCCCGAACGATGCTGTCGTCGATCACCACAAGGCTGTCCTGTCCGGGCCGGACCGTCCCGTAGGTGACGTCATAAACATGGGCCACCAGTTCGTCCCGCGCATTGTCCTGTGTGATGAAGGTGCGCAGCTTGGCATCCTTGATCGCCACCTTCTCCAGGCGGGGACGCATGGCCAGGATCCGGCGCAATTTGGCGGGATCGGGCGTGGGCCCCAGCTCCAGGATGCGTTGCTCCTTGACATGGTCGAGATGGTCCTCCATTCCCTTCAACACCCCATAGCAGGCCACCTCGGCGGTGTTCGGGATGAAGGAGAAGACCGTGCCTTCCAGATCATGGTCGACGGCCTCGAGGATCGAGGGACAGAGGCTGCGGCCCAGGGCGATCCGTTCGCGGTAGACGTCACGATCGCTCCCACGGCTGAAATAGATCCGCTCAAAGCTGCAGGCACGCTTCTCCGCGGGTTGTCGGACCATCTCCTCACTGACCTCCCCGCTCCTGCGGATGATGAGCGCATGGCCCGGCGTCAGCTCACGCACCTGGTCCGTCTTCACGCCAAAGGCGGTCTGTATCGCCGGGCGCTCACTGGCCACCACCACCACCTCATCATCACTGTACCAGAAGGCGGGACGGATACCTGAAGGATCCCGCAGAACGAACGCGTCTCCATGGCCGATCAGTCCGGCCAGGGCATACCCCCCATCAAAGTCCTGGGCGCTGTTCGTGAGTATGCGGCGGACATCCATCTTCTCCGCCACCATGTGCGTGATCTGCTGCTCATTGTAGCCGAGCTGGCGGTAGATATGCGCCAGCCGCTGGTTCTCCTCATCAAGAAAATGACCGATCTTCTCCAGTACCGTCACCGTGTCACTGCGTTCCTTCGGATGCTGGCCGATATCGACCAGGAGACCGAACAGCTCGTCCACATTGGTCATGTTGAAGTTGCCCGCCAGCACCAGGTTCCTTGACATCCAGTTGCTGGTGCGCAGATGGGGGTGGCAATGCTCCAGGCTGTTCTTCCCGAAGGTGCCATAGCGCAGATGCCCGAGCAGCAGTTCCCCCAAAAAGGGCTCCTGCTTCAGCGATCCATCCGTCGTGGCATCGTTCACTCCCCCGCCTTCCAAGGCTTCCGCGATCCGTCCCTGGATGTGTTCGATCACGCTCAGGATGGGCTGTTTGCTGGCCGACCGGAAGCGATCGATGTAGCGTGACCCGGGTGGCATGTCGAGCTTGACAGTGGCCACACCCGCACCATCCTGCCCACGATTGTGCTGCTTCTCCATGAGGAGGAACAACTTCTGCAGCCCGTAATAGGCCGAACCATGGCGTTCCTTGTAGTACGACAGCGGCCGGCGAAGGCGGATCAGTGCGATCCCGCATTCATGCTTCAGCGCATCGCTCATGGGAGGCCACAAAGGTACGGAGCCCGGCTTCGGGATCGTGATCCAAGCAACCTAATTGGTGGATGACCGGTCATTTGCATGGTAACTTGAGCCTTTTTGGCGCCCATGCGGACCTGGTGCATCCTCACGGCCATCGTCGCTTCGCTGTCCGTTCAGGCCGAAAGCGCTCCATTGGTCACGTTCAGTGCCAACATGGGACAGTGGCCCGACCAGGTGCTTTATCGCGCCATGGTGCCCGGTGGAGCGCTGTTCGTTGAGCGGGACCGATTGACCTATGTGCTTCGCGCAGGGGGGCCACACCATGGACATGGGCCGGAGAACGCCGCGCCGGAGGGACCACTTCGCGCACATGCCTACCAGGTCCGTTTCGTGAACGGTGAGGCCCAAGGCTGGGAGGGGGCCTCTGCCCAGAGCTATTACGAGAACTACTTCATTGGCAACGATCCGACGCATTGGGCCGGGCATGTCCCCGTTTTCGCGGTCGTGCTGCTCCATGACCTCTACCCGGGCATCGACCTGCGGATCGATGGCCGGCATGGATTGAAGTACGAATTCATCGCCGCACCCGGCACGGACCCCTCGGTGATCGGGATGGTGTTCACTGGTCAGGATGACCTGGAGCTGAAGCAGGAACGCCTGCATGTGCGCACCACTGCCGGCGAGGTGATCGAAGAGGCCCCTTTTGCCTATCAGGAGGGTGCCGATGGACGGATCGCTGTGGATTGTGCCTACCGAGTGGGCCAGGGACAACTGGTCGACTTCCGGTTCGACAGCGATCGGGACAACGCCAGGCCCTTGGTAATCGACCCCGTGCTCACGTTCGCCACCTACACCGGCTCCAACGCGGACAATTTCGGATTCACGGCCACTTATGATGGGTCCGGCCATCTCTATGGCGGGGGGATCGTGTTCGGGGTCGGTTATCCGACGACGCTGGGGGTCCTCGACCCCTCGTTCAATGGCAACTACATCGATATCGGTGTTTCCAAGTTCAGCCTCGATGGCAATTCCATGATCTGGAGCACCTATATCGGCGGCACGCTCGGCAACGAGACCCCACAAAGCATGGTGGTGGACCCCAATGATGAACTGTACATCCTGACCACCACGGGTTCCGCCGATTTTCCCACCACTGCGGGTTGTTTCGATCCGGTATTCCACGGAGGAACGGCGATCCCCCTATCCGGCGGATTCGCCAATCTGCAGGGCGGGGAGGGCTATGATTTCGCCAACGGTTCGGACATCGCAGTGGTCCACCTGGCCAACGACGCGGGCTCCCTTTTGGGTGCCACCTTCCTGGGCGGTTCCGGCAATGACGGTCTGAACAACTCGACCCAGTTGGTCCGTAACTACGGCGATCATTTCCGGGGGGAGATCGCCCTGACCGATGCCGATCTTCCCGTGGTGGCCAGCAGCACCCAAAGTGCGGACATGCCCACCACGGCCGGTGCACCCCAGGGCGCTTTTGGCGGGGGCACCCAGGACGCCTACCTGTGCCGCCTTGACCCATCCCTGTCCAACCTCCAGTTCGCCACCTACTACGGAGGCTCTCAGGACGACAGCGGGTACGGCGTGCAGTTCGCGAGCAACGGTGAGGTGTTCATGTCCGGCGGCACGGCAAGCTCCGACCTGCCCATGGCAGGAACACCATTTGATGCCAGCTACAACAGCGGGGTCGACGGATATGTCGCCCGGTTCGCCGCGAACGGCAACGCCCTGTTGGGTGCCACATACCTGGGCACGACCGCCGAGGACCAGTGCTACTTCGTGCAGTTGAATACGGCGGACGAGGTCTTCGTCGTCGGTCAGACCCACGGCAACTATCCCGTGACCCCGGGCAAGTACGCCAATCCCGGCAGTTCACAATTCATCCAGAAATTGAGCCAGGACCTGAGCACCTCCATGTGGTCCACGGTGATCGGATCGGGGCAGGGTACCGAGGACATCTCACCCGCTGCCTTTCTGGTGAGCGATTGCGGATTGATCTACTTCAGCGGTTGGGGCGGTGAGGTGAACCACTACGCCCTGGCCACCTCCAGCACCACGCAGGGGCTCCCCATCACACCCGGCGCGGCCCAGACCACCACGGACGGAAGCGATTTCTACCTGATGGTGCTCGACAACGAAGCCGCCGGACTCAACTACGCCACATTCTTCGGTGGTGGGACCAGCAAGGAACATGTCGATGGCGGCACTTCACGTTTCGACAAGCATGGCAACGTGTACCAGGCCGTGTGCGCCGGATGTGGCGGCAACAGCGATTTCCCCACCACACCGGGTGCCTGGAGCCCCACGAACAACAGCTTCAACTGCAATCTCGGCGTGTTCAAGTTCAACCTGAGCCAGCCGGTGGCGAACGTGGCGATCAATGGGCCTCCCTACCTCTGCCACCCGGATACCGCCCATTTCCTCAACCTCAGCGTTGGAGGCAACAGTTATTCCTGGTCCTTCGGCGACGGGGATGTCTCCTCGCAGTTCGAACCGGCACATGCCTTTCCCGATCCCGGCATCTACCAGGTGATGATGGTCCTTTCGGACACATTGGGATGCGCGCCACCTGACACCACCACGATCCAGGTGGAGGTGGTCGATCCGTTGGACGCGCAGGTGGACAGTGTGCCACCGCTTTGTCCCGGTGGCATGGTGCAGTTGCAGGCCAGTGGTGGTCTGACATACGCCTGGTCGCCTCCGACCGGGTTGAGCGACCCCTCTGCCCCGGACCCCATCGCCTCACCGCCCGGCCCGATGACCTACACCGTGGCGATCACCGACCAATGCGGCACCGATAGCATCAGCGTACCGATCCTGTTCGAGAACCCCATCGTGAACGCGGGTCCCGACACACTGGTGTGTGCGGGGAGCAGCGTGCCGATCAGTGCCTTCGGTGGTGTCACCTATGCCTGGAGCCCGGCCGCTTTCCTGGACGATGCCTCCTCCCCGATGCCTTTGGCCTCGCCACCGGATACGACCTGGTTCTTTGTCGACATCACTTCACCAGAGGGCTGCACGTTGACCGATTCCCTGCTGGTCACCGTGCAATATGATCCACCCGACCCGCTCGTGCCGGATACGGCCGTTTGCAGGTTCGGTTCCGTCCAGTTGCAGGCGTCGGGCGGCAGCTGGTACGCCTGGTCCCCGGTCGCCGGGATCAGCGACCTGCTTGTACCCGATCCGGTGGTGACCCCGCCACAATCCATGGCCTACCCCGTGCTGATCTCCAACGCGTGCGCGGCGACCTGGGATACCGCCTGGGTGGAGGTGATCGAGGTCCTTGCCCAAGCTTGGCCGGACACCATTGTATGCCCCAATGATCCCGTGCCGTTGATGGCCAACGGCGGAACGCTCTACCAATGGCAGCCACCGGCCGGCTTGAGCGACCCCACCATCCCCGATCCGACGGCCACGGTCAGCGCGCCAACGACGTATGCCGTCATTGTCAGCGATGCCATCGGTTGCGCGGACACCGCCACCGTGTCCATCGCCGTTCATCCCGCGCCGCAGGTGGATGCCGGCCATGACCAGGTGATCGATTTCGGCGATGAGGCCCAATTGCACGCGTCGGGTGATCCCGGTGTGCTGGTCTGGTCACCGGACGAATGGATCGATGCTATCACGACCGCCGATCCGATCGTACATCCACAGAGCTCAACGACCTACACCGTGTTGCTCACGGACACCAACGGATGCAAGGTGACCGATGTCGTCACTGTGATCGTGAACGGCAGCCTGTACGTCCCGAACACCTTCACACCGAACGGGGACGGGATCAACGACCTCTTCTTCGCCCAGGGCAAGGAGATCAAGACGTTCAAGCTGTATGTCTTCAACCGCTGGGGGGAACAGATCTTCCAGACCGATCAGCTCAACGACTTCTGGGACGGCACCTACAACGGTGTGCGATCGCCGATCGATACCTATGTCTGGCGGGTGGACTACACCGAGCTCTCCGGGGAGGCGCACCGGCTGATCGGCCATGTGAACCTGGTCCGTTAGCGGATCGCGGACAGGAATTCGTCATCGCCCAGGTCCAACCACTGCAGTGCCGCACCCGCGAGGAGCTTCGCCTTCTTCGGGTCGTCCCAGGCCATGCCGCGGATCAAGCTACCGGGCCGCAGTTCACCGAGCGGGAAAGGATAGTCCGATCCCAGCGCCACGCGATCCGGTCCGAACAGGTCCACCACGAGATCCAGCATCTTCGGGTCATGCACCAGTGCGTCGATCCAGAACCGTCCGAGGTATTCCTTCGGGCCCACCGGATTATCCACGGCACAGAGGTCGGGACGCACATCGAAACCATGTTGGATGCGCCCGAGGGTGGCCGGGAACGCGCCGCCACCGTGTGCAAAGGCCACGCGCAGGCGGGGCAGTCGCTCGAACAGACCGCTGAATATCATCGAGGTGACGGCCAGCGTGGTCTCTGCCGGCATGCCCACCAACCAGGGCAGCCAGTACTTCTCCATGCGGTCCCGGCCGAGCATGTCCCAAGGATGGACGAACACGGCCATGTCCCGTTCCTCGCAGGCTTGGAAGAAGGGAAGCAACTGCGGTGAACCCAGGTTCATTCCCTCCACATGGGTGCCGATCTGCACCCCGGCCATACCGATGCGCTTGCACCGTTCGAGCTCACCGATGGCCAGATCGACATCCTGCATGGGCACCGTGCCCAGGCCGATGAACCGTTGCGGCCATCGGTGCACGATCTCCGCGATGTGGTCGTTCAGGAACTTGCTCAGATCGAGCGTGTCCTCGGCCTTCGCCCAGTAGCTGAACATCACCGGCACGGTGCTCAGCACCTGGACATGCACGTGGTGCAGGTCGCATTCGTTCAACCGCACCTCCGGGTCCCAGCAGTTGGCCTGCACCTCACGGAAGAACTTGTCGTCCATCATCATCCGCGCGCAACCCGGACGATGGTGGTCCAGGTGGATGAAGCCACGATACCCGTAGCGCGCCCCGAAGTCGGGGATGTGCTCGGGCAGGATGTGGGTATGGATGTCGACCGTGAGCAGCTCGGCCATCGGTCGGCGATCAGATAAAGCGTTCGTCGGCCTCCATCACATGGCCGCACTTCTTGCAGGTACGCAGGTCCTTGGAGGAATAGAATTCCTTGAACCGCGGCAGGAAGTCCTTCTCGATGTCGTGCAGCACGAAATAGGTCTCATGCAGCTTGTGGTTGCACTGTTCACAGAACCAGAGCAGGCCATCCTTCATCTCCCGGTCCGACCGCTTGCATTCCACCACGAGCCCGACGGTGTTCGGTCCACGCATGGGACTGTGCGGTGTGCGTGCCGGCAGGAGGAACATCTCCCCCTCCCGGATCGGGATGTCCACGGCCTTGCCCTCCTCCTGGATACGCACGTTCACGTCACCCTCGAGCTGGTAGAAGAGTTCTTCGGTCTCGTTCCAGTGGTAGTCCTTCCGCGCGTTCGGACCACCGACGATCATCACGATGTAGTCGCCCGCCTCGGTGTACAGGTTCTTGTTGCCGACGGGTGGTCTCAGCAGGTCACGGTTGTCGTTGATCCACTGCTTGAGGTTGAACGGACGACGAATGGGCATGGTCGGAACGATTGCTGGTCCCGAAAGGTAGGGCATGGTCGCCCTCGGGGTCCCGCACTGCCCGAAGCCGGGTCTATTGGCCCCGTTTCTCCGCGCGGGCGGCCATCAGCAACAAGGCGCCATTGGCACGCTGCATGCCCATGGTGTATTCCTGGTCCTGAACGAAGCCGTTCAGCTTCCTGTCGAACCGGACGATGGCAAAGGGAAAATCGAGCACATCGGTGTCCACCCCGGCATACTTCTCCGCGGCCATCAGGCTGATGTCCATTGCCAGGGGTTCGAAGACCAGGTCGGTGGGATCCTCCGGGAAATGCGTGTCGATCACGATGCGCTTGGGCACGAATCCCGCCTTTTCGAAGATCAGGCTGTAATCCTGTCCGATCTCCAACAGGTGCGTGAATTTGCCGCTCTTACTGGTCACGGCCGTGTCCACGGCATCATTGCCCTTCAACAGCACCACTGTGCAGCCTTCCAGTTTGTTCTCGCCATCGGTGATCCGGCCCTGCACCGGCAGCATCGCCACATCCTGTGCGAGCAGGCCGGGGATCCCGGCAGGGCAAAGCAGGGCAAGGACAAGGGCGCGGGAAAATATATCGGCGGTCCGCATGGTATGAGGGGTTGGGACAGGGTTTATACCCACCGGTCGGGAAAAAGGTTCACCCCGCGCGCGGGGATCGTTCGCGGTGGACGGGGTGGCAGGCGCAGTAGGAGCGGCGCCTACATTTGGCCCATGGAGAGCGGGATCGTTGGTCAACACGCACTGGTATGCGGTGCGACGCACGGGATCGGTCATGCCATCGCGCACGAGCTGGCGCTTGCGGGCGCCACGGTGACCGTGCTCGCTCGGGAGGAGGCCAGGATCAACGAGGTGGTCGCCGGCCTGCCGAAGGATGCCGGGCAGCATCACCACGGCATCGCGGTCGATATGGAGGATACGGACGTGCTCGCCCGAAAGGTGCAGGTGCTGACCCGGGCCTCTCCTCCCATCTCCATCCTCGTGCACAACTCCGGTGGTCCAGCGCCGGGCCTGGCCCATGAAGCCCCGATCGAGGCGTTCGAACAGGCCTTCCGGCGCCATCTCTACGCCTACCAAACGTTGGTGCAGGCGCTGGTGCCGGGAATGAAAGAGCGGAGATCCGGTCGCATCATCAATGTGATCAGCACCAGCGTGAAGCAACCCCTGCCGAACCTTGGGGTGAGCAACACCCTGCGTGGCGCGGTCGCCAATTGGGCGAAAACACTGGCCAACGAGCTGGGGCCACACGGCATCACCGTGAACAATGTGCTGCCTGGCGCCACACGCACCGATCGGCTGGAACAGATCATCCAACGGAACGCATTGCAGCGCGGCATCACCCCCCAGGAAGCGGAGGAGCGGATGGTGCGGGAGATCCCCGTCGGCCGCTTCGCCAGGCCCGAGGAGGTCGCCTACGCCGTCGTGTTCCTCGCAGGGCCGTCCGCTGCTTCGATCAATGGGATCAACCTGCCCGTGGACGGCGGACGGACCGGCTGCCTGTGACCTTTGGAAATGGAAAGGGGCGCCGGTGGCGCCCCTTTCATGCAGTGCATTCACAAGGTCATTCGATCACCAGCTGCTGCTGGCTTTGGGTGCTTCCATTGGTCAGCCGGACCGAATAGGTCCCCTTGGCCAGCCCGCTCAGGTCCAGATGCTGTTGCCCGGAGCCATTGGCCTGGAACATGGCCTCGTGAACGAGACGACAGGTCATGTCGAACACCTCCACCACCACGCGGCCGCTGAGGCCCAGGTCATTCAGCTCGAACGAGCCCGTGCCCGGGTTCGGTGAGATGGTCCAAGGTGTGGCTGCGCTCTGTTCCGCGACCCCCAGGTTGATGGACGGACCATCCACCACGCAGAACCCGAACGTCGGCAGGTAGTAGTAGCCGTCATACCAGTCATAGACGCGTACATAGTAGGTCTCGCCCACGGTCAGACCGCTGGCCACCAGCTCCTCCGCTTCGCCGCTGAGCGTCGCATCGGCGCAGTCCAGGGAGGTCAGGTTCCCGCAGGTCCCGGAGAACAGTTCGATCACCGCGTCAAATCCGGAGTACTGATCGCCGTCGCCATCCTCGGCCCCTTGCGCTCCGATCGCCATGGTGGTGGATGTGGCGACGAAGGAGAACCACACATCATCGTTCGCCGTACCCGTGAACCCATTGCAATCGATGCCGGGCATGGATTCCGTGGCGCTCTCGCTGGAGTAGTAGGTGAAATTGCACCACGCGCCCGGGGTGACGGCCACCGCGTTCGCACAATCGTCATTGGAGGGCTGCGCGGCGCATCCCGCTGCGGATACCAGGATGGTGTAGGGGCCCGCGATCCCGTTGGCCTCATCCGTCAGGACGGGCAGGTAGTAGGTCCCGGCGGGCAGATGTACGAAATGGATCGTGGGCAGCCCATCGGAACATTCGGTCGTGTTGTGGCCCGTATCGAAGACCATGCTCGCATCCCCGGCCGGGCAGGCATTGGAAATGACGATCCAGAAATTATCAGCGAAACCGGCCGTCGACCCGCAGTAGGACACGGTCACGTTCGCGCAATCGCTGATCGTGAACGCGTGCCAGACCGAAGCGAGCCCGGTCCCCTCCAGGGCGGATCCCGATTCGTAGTCATTGGTCATGGTGGCCCCGGTATTGTCCCCGGCGAATGTCAAAGTGCCCCCGATGTTCAGCGTCTGGGGCGACACGGAACTGCATTCGTCATTGACGGGTGCCGTGCCGCGGGCACCGATCGCGTGATGTGTGCCAACGACCTCGTGCGCGGTCGGGGTCCGCAGGGTCATGCCCTTGTGCGGTGCGGATTGGGCGAGGGCGCCTCCCAGTGGCAACAGCAGGGCTCCCGCGATCAAACAAGCATAGTCGTGCTTCATGTGGAACTGGTTTTATGCCCGGGGTCCGGACCCTGTAAAGATGCACTATCCTGTAGAATAGTCCCCGGGAACTTACCCGCACCTCATTTCACCCGCACGACCAGCGGCAGGCTGTACCTGACCTCCACCGGATGCCCACCCTGGGTCCCGGGTTCCAGGCGGTCCATGCGCCGGAGCACCCGAACGATCTCCATCCGGACATCCCGATCGACCGCTGGCGCACAGGTGATGGCACCGACGCGCCCGGACGTATCCACCACGAAGTCAATGCGCGTGTTCAGGTCATGCCGTACGCTCCCGGGCACGCGGAAATGCCGCTTCACGTGCGCCAGCATCCGGGCATAGGTGCACTGCTCGCGCTCCACCCCATCGAGCGCACCGCAGTCGTCCGCGAAGTAGGGCCACTCCTCCTTCAACGGACCGAACGGTATTGGCGGCGCAGGACCCGTGCTGCTTCCTGCCCGGGTGATCCCCGTGGTGTCGGGATCAGGTCCATTGCGCGGACCGACAGGCACGGGGGCATCATTGCCTTCCGGGCCCTCCGGCTCCAGTTCGTCCGGCGCCACCCTGGCGCTGTGCGTCCTTTGGATCGGCACGGCGGGCTTGACCACCTCCGGTATCGCTGCCGGGATCTGGGGTTCGAGGCCGATCGGGTCCTCCCAGAAAGGTCGTTCGACGATCGGGGGGAGGTTCCCGGGAAATCCCCACTCGAGCGCGGTCAATGCGATCGCACAAGCGACCACCGCGCCGAGCGCGAGCCGTTGCACGTGGTGGGCGCGTTCCGAGGTCCAGGAATGGGCAAGATGGTCCATGGTGCTGTTCCTTTCCCTTAGAACAGCACGGGGACGGGGTCCTATTGTTCCGCGCGCTCCGCCAGACGGAACCCTTGGCCATGTATATTGATGATCTCCACGTTCGGATCGTCCTTCAGGTACTTGCGCAGCTTGGCGATGTACACATCCATGCTGCGCCCGTTGAAATAGTTGTCATCCCCCCAGATCTCGCGCAGGGCGGACCGCCGCTCCATCAGGCCGTTCTTGTTCTGACACAGCAGACGCAATAGTTCCGATTCCTTGGTGGTGAGGCGGCGTTCCTCGTCGTCCCTTCGGAGCAGTTGTTTGCGCACATCGAACTCGAACCCTCCGATGGTATAGCTCTGGGGCGCCTCCTGCTCGGCCACGAGGCCTTTGGTGCGCTTGAGCACGGCACCGATCCGCAGCAGTAGCTCCTCCATGCTGAACGGCTTGGTCAGGTAGTCATCGGCTCCCGCCAGGAATCCATTGATGGTGTCCTGCTTCATGCTCTTCGCCGTGAGGAAGATGATCGGCGTACGTTGGTCCGTCCTGCGGATCTCGCGGGCCAGGGTGAACCCGTCCTTCACCGGCATCATCACATCGAGCATCAGCAGGTCGAAACCGCCCTTCTGGTAGGCATCGAGGCCTTCCTTCCCATTGGCCCGATGTTCCACGCCATACCCTTTCGCCTTGAGGTATTCGGCCAGGAGACCACCCAGATTGGGGTCATCCTCGACGAGCAGTATCCGTATCGGAGCTTCCATGTTCGAAGGGGATCGTGATGATGAAGGTGCTGCCCAGGCCGGGCTCGCTCTCCACACGGATGGTGCCGCCGTGCCGCTGGACCACCGAGCGCACGTAGCTGAGGCCGAGCCCGAAGCCCTTCACATTGTGGATGTTTCCCGTGGGCACGCGGTACAGCTTGTCGAAGATGCGCTGCTGTTCGCCACGGGGGATGCCGATGCCGTTGTCGCGCACGCTGATGGTGATGCTGCTCGTGTCGCTGCGCGTGGAGATCCGCACGCGGGGTTCCTGTTCGGTGTATTTGATCGCGTTGTCGATCAGGTTGTAGAACACATTGGTCAGATGGATCCGGTCGCCTTGCAGATGGTAGAGGTCGGCCTTCAGGTCCAGTTCGATGTGGCCGTTGCGCCGTGTGGCCTGGATCTCGCTGTTCCGCACCACGTCCTGCAGCAGGGCGTGCAGGTCGAGGTCCACCATGCGTGTGCGCATGTGGCCACCCGTCACCACGGCGCTTTGCAGCACGTTCTCCACGAGGATCCCCAGACGTTTGTTCTCGTCGCGGATCATCCCGACGAAGGTCCGCACCTGCTGGTCGGTCTTCGGCATCGAGGGATCGGTGAGCGCCTCGCAGGCCAGGGCGATGGTGCTGATGGGCGTCTTCAGTTCGTGGGTGAGGTTGTTCACCAGGTCGTTCTTGATGTCCCCGATGCGTTTCTGCCGCCACACGGTGCGCATGATGATGATGAACACCACGACGACCATCACCAACAGCACCACCGACATGATCAGCATCGGCGACATGCTCCGCCAGATCTGGCCTTCCTGGCCGGGCACCAGCAGGTAGAGGAAGTGCTCATTGCCCACCGGATCGTTCCGGAACAGGCGTGTCCGGTGGGTGGAGGCCAGCAGCGCGGCCGTGTCGTTCACAGGTTCCGGTTGCAGGAGCACCGCCCGGCCGTCCGGTCCGAACACGCCCTGCTGATGGGCACCGGTGATGCCCCGCGCGGCCAACTCCTCGGTGATCAGGGAATCCAACAGACGGGGATCGATCCGTTCCTCCATCGCGCGATAGGCGTTGGCATAGAGGAAGCCATGCACCATTTCGGCGAGCACGCTCTCGCCCTGGGCCGTGGTCGAGTCCAGTTCGCCCAATGTGATCGCCGGGTGCTGTCGCAGGGCAAGGCTGTCGGCACCGGATGGTGGCGATCCCCCGATGTGTTCCAGGATCGCGCGGCCCGTCTCGTGTTCGCGCAGGCCTTCCAGCTTCTCGATCCGTTCCATCCGATCGCTCACCGCCACCAGGGCATTGTCCACGCTCTGGGCGAACTGGGCGTCCTTCAGCGCCATGGTGTCGCGGATCCACTGCACCTGGATCAGCACCAGACCCACGAGCGCGAGCGCGATGGCCGCGGACAGGCCCATGATGAAGCGCTCGTTCACGTTCCGAAATTATCCGGCAGGCCGCGCGGGACGCGGCCCACTTAACGTTCTTTAACGGCCGTTGGCGAACGATCAACACCCCTCCCCTCATCGCTGTTCTACGTTCGCAGCATCACCAACACCACCATGCCCATGCGGACGACGCTCACCCTCATCGCTCTGCTCTGCACCATCGGTGTTTTCGCCCAGGGCCAAAGGCAACAGCGGACGAACGCCCACGAAGCCTGCGCGGCGCCCGGTCCCGCCACGGAGCGGACCCTACAGGAAAGGGCCGTTGTGTGGGACTTCCCGAAAAAGGCGAAGGAGAAGAAGGGACTATCGGTCGACGGCGAGGGGCCGCGCAGCCTCGAACCCGGCGACATCAACTTGCTGTTCCACGGAATGGGCTTCGCGGAGGACGCCAGGCACCATTCCCGGTAGGTTCGTTCACGAACAGCGCAACAAGGGACGGAAGGCCTCCAGCGATGGGGGCCTTTCCGTTCCCGGACCATGCCCATCGCGCCCGCTAACTTGGCCGGTCCTTTCCCATGGAACGCATCCTGAACTACATCGGCGGCACGCTCACCCCGCCCAGCAGTGGCCAATGGCTTGATGACCATGCCCCCGCCACCGGCCGGGTGTTCGCCCAGGTGCCCGACAGCGATGCGAGCGATGTGGCGGAGGCCGTGAAGGCCGCGCTTGCCGCCCGACCCGCATGGTGGTCGCTCGGCGTGCAGGGCCGCAGCCGGGCGATGCTCCGTGTGGCGGACCGCATCGAACGCGACCTGGAACGCTTCGCGAAGGCCGAATCCCTCGACAATGGGAAACCGGTGGCGCTGGCACGCGAAGTGGACATCCCGCGCGCCGTGGCCAACCTGCGTTTCTTCGCCACCGCCATCCTGCACCAGCACACCGAAGCACACCTCACGGACGAGGTGGCGATCAACTACACCGCGCGCACACCTGTCGGTGTGGCCGGCTGCATCAGTCCCTGGAACCTGCCGCTCTACCTGTTCACCTGGAAGATCGCTCCGGCACTGGCCAGTGGATGCACGGTGGTGGCCAAACCCTCGGAGATCACCCCCTACACCGCGTTCCTGCTCGCGCAGGTGTGCATCGAGGAAGGGTTCCCGCCGGGCGTGCTGAACATCGTGCACGGCCTCGGGCCCAGGGTGGGCGCGGCCATCACGCAACATCCGGACATCCCCGCCATCTCCTTCACCGGTGGCACGCGCACCGGGGCCGAGATCGCACGTACCGCGGCCCCGATGTTCAAGAAGCTGAGCCTGGAGCTCGGCGGCAAGAACCCCGTGCTCGTTTTCGCCGACTGCGACCGCGAGGAGATGCTCACCACCACCGTGCGGTCCTCCTTCCGCAACCAGGGCGAGATCTGCCTGTGCGGTTCCCGCATCCTGGTGGAGCGTTCCTACTATGCCGAATTCCGGGATGCCTTCGTGGACCGTGTGAAGGCCCTGCGCGTGGGCGATCCGAGCGACCCGGGGACGGACCTCGGCGCATTGGTCTCCGAGGCGCACATGGAGAAGGTGCTCGCCTACGTGAAGCTCGCCCGGGAGGAGGGCGGCCGCGTGCTGTGCGGCGGCGAACGCGTGACGCTCAAGGGGGACCTGGCCCAGGGTTGGTACGTGGCGCCCACGGTGATCGAAGGCCTTGGCGCGCACTGCCGCACCAACCAGGAGGAGATCTTCGGACCGGTGGTCACCATCCAGCCTTTCGACAGTGAAGAAGAGGCCCTGGCCTCCGCCAACAGCACGCCCTATGGGCTGGCGGCGGTGGTGTGGACCAACGACCTGAAGCGCGCGCACCGCGTGGCCGATGGGTTGCACAGCGGCATCGTGTGGGTGAACTGCTGGATGGAGCGCGACCTGCGCACGCCGTTCGGCGGGGTGAAGCAGAGCGGCGTGGGCCGCGAGGGTGGCTGGGAGGCGCTCAAGTTCTTCACCGAGGCGAAGAACGTCTGTGTGAAGCGCTGACGGGGTCCTGGTGGCGGTCCGCCTTCATCCCGTTCGTGAAGAACCAACCGAAGCGCGCGTCGAACCAGCGTTCGAATCGCTCGAAGAGGTCCTGCAACATATTGATCGCTCGTTCCATCGTTCAAGAGGTCTATGGAGAGAACCTGCAGGCAGGACCGAAAATTGTGCCAGGACGCCCGTCCGAAGCGACCGTTCCTCAGATCGGCACCTCCAACGTCAGGAACGTGCGGTCGTCGGCCAGGGCTTTGGTCGCCGTGCGCACCCCTCCCAGCGCCCGCTGGACCAGCTCGGCCAGTCCCGCGCCCTTTCCCCCACCGCGCCCGATCAGCGCCCGATAGTGTGCGCGCATGCCGATCGGGGACAGTCCCTCCAGGTGGGCCAGCTCCTCCTCCACCCTGCGCGCATCCGCTGCGGGGCGTTCGCATCCCAGGGTGAATCGATCCCCGTCCGGTCCGGTGGACAGGGCGATCAGCACCGGGTCGTCCGGGTCGTCGCGGATGTCCTCGAACAGTTGTGTGGCGGCCAGGAAGGTCCGTCGGCGGTCCTCGCCGCGACGCGCGTCGTGATCGACATGTTGGACGATGCCGAGCACCGCCTCCAGCACCGCCGGATGCGTGCCCCCCCGGTACAGCAGCATGAGGTGGTCCTCCTCGGCCATCCGCTGCAACTGTTGCGCGGGACCCAGCGAGCGGTCCTTGGCGCGCTCACCCAGTTCCACCTGCAGCATGAAGCGCTCCAGGCCCGACCGCAACGGGCTCAGCTCGTGGAGCAATGGCCGACCGGAGCGCCGGGCCATCTCGATCAAGCCAAGGCCCGCACCCCCCTTGCGGGAAGGACCGCTCGTGCGCAGACCGTCCAGGAACATGCGCTTCAATTGGTCCCCATCCTTTCCCTCCAGTTCTTCCAATGCTTCATGCAGGCCGGGCACCTCGGCCGCGGGCACCGGGTTCACGGCCACGACCTGTGCGCCGCGTGCATCCATGAACAACATGAAACAGCTCAGCTCCCTCGGGTCCGGGGCCGCGCCGCCCCTGGGCCGATGGCGCACGATGTTCTGGTAGGCCTCCACCATCACGAAGGCCAGCTTGCCCTTGCGCACGTCCGGGCCGCCGTATTGATGCGCGAGCGCCTCGCCGAGGTCGATCAGGCGGGCCGTATGGGGATCATCCAGTTCACCGCGGAACAGGAAGCATGTCCGGCCCCCATCCGGCAGCTGGAAGAGCGTATGCGCATGTCCGATCTCCATCCCGCCGGGTCCGTTCAAATATAGAAGCCCGCCTTGGAGGCTCCAGCCTATTTTGGCGGCCGATGTGGCAGGATCCCCTGGTGGACAAGGTCCGTCTGCATGTGCGCAAGTTCTTCGACCGCCGCATGCCCAAGACCCTTTTGTTCCACGATCTGGAGCACACGCTCACCGTGGCACGCACGGCCCTGGAGATCGGCAGGGCCATGGGCCTCGGCCCCCGCGACATGGCCGATCTGGAGATCGCCGCGCTGTTCCACGACCTGGGCTACGCCCGCAAGCAAAAGGGTCACGAAGCCGAAAGCGCGAAACTGGCCCATGCCTACCTGCAGCGCGCCGGCATGGGGCGGCGTCGGATCGCCCGCATCGAGGGCCTGATCGGCGCCACCGAGCTGGGCACGCGCCCCCGCAGCCTCCTGCAACGCGTGCTACGTGACGCCGACTCCTCGAAGGCCGGCCAGGCCGATTTCGAGGAGCGCAGCGAACTGTTGCGTCGCGAGATGGAGCGCTTCCAGGACCGCACCATCTCCGACACCGACTGGGCCCAGGGGAACCTCGCCTACCTGCGCACCCATCGGTTCTTCACGCCCTATGCCCAGCGCCGTTTCGGACGGCAGAAGGACCTGAACCTGCGCCGCGCGGACCGGCGTGTGAAGGAGCGGAAGGGCGGCATCACCATCGGGCCGGAGCGCTATTTCGATCGCGACCTCAGCTGGCTCTCGTTCAACGACCGCGTGCTGCAGGAGGCCCGCGACCCCCGTGTGCCACTGTTGGAGCGCATCAAGTTCCTGGCGATCTATTCCAGCAACCTGGACGAGTTCTACCGCGTGCGGGTGGCCAGCCTGCGCAGCCTCGCCAAGCTGGGCAAGAAGGAAAAGACCTTCCTGGGCGTCACGCCCGAGAAGCTCATCGCACGCATCAACCGCAAGGCGCTGCTGCAACAGCAGGAGTTCGGCCGGCTCCACCGCGAGGAACTGCTGCCCGCGCTCGCGAAGCAGGGCATCCACTTCCGCAATGAGAAGACCCTCGACGCGAAGCAGAAGGCCTTCGTGCGCGAACACTTCCGGAAAAGCGTGGCCCCCCTGCTGCAGACCGCGGCGGTGCGCGCCGGCAACGCCCCATTCATCGAGGACCGCAAGCTGTACCTCGTCTGCCGCCTGCAGCAGAAGGGCGCCGCGCGCAAGCGCCTGGTGCTGGTGAACGTTCCGGCCGATGAACTGGGGCGTTTCCTGCTGCTGCCCGCCAAAAAGGACCGCACCGAACTGATCTGGCTGGACGACGTCCTACGCCTCGGCCTCCCGCTCTACTTCAAGGGCCATAAACTGGACCGCTGCCACGCCGTGAAACTGTCGCGCGACGCGGATCTTTACCTGGAGGAGGAATTCGCGGACAACGTGGCCGACAAGGTGCGCAGGAGCCTGCGCAAACGGCGCACCGGCACACCCAGCCGATTCCTCTACGACCAGGACATGCCCAAGGGCATGCTGCGCGCGCTGCGCGACCTGCTCGGCCTGAAGGCACCGGACCTGGTGGCCGGTGGGCGCTACCACAATTTCAACGACCTCTTCGGCCTGCCGGTGAAGGGCCACAAGGAGCTGCGCGAGCCGCCCCCGCACCTGGTGCCCTGCCCCGCGTTGGACACGCTTGACCGCTTCGCGGCGCTGCGCGCCCACGACCATCTGCTGCACTTCCCCTACCACGACTTCGGCCACGTGGTGCGCTGGCTGGAACAGGCGGCGAACGACCCGCACGTCCACCGCATCGCCATCACCCTCTACCGCGTGGCCAGGACCTCGCGCATCGGGCAGGCCCTTCTGGACGCCCGTGCGAACGGCAAACAGGTGGATGCCTTCGTGGAGGTGCAGGCCCGCTTCGATGAACGCACCAACCTGGCGTGGGGCGAGGCGCTCGAAAAGGCCGGTGCCCGTGTGATCTACGGCTACGAGGGGCTGAAGGTGCACGCCAAGCTCTGCCTGGTGGAACGCACCGAGCGCGGGCGCACCCAGCGCTACGCCTACCTCGGCACGGGCAATTTCAATGAACGCACCGCCGCACTCTACGCCGACTCCGCCCTGCTCACCGCGGCACCCGCCATCACCCAGGAAGTGGCCCGCGTGTTCGACCACCTGCGCGACCGGCGCCACGTGCCCACGCTGGACCACCTGCTGATGGCGCCGCTCAGCCTGCGCAGCCGCATCGAAGCGCTGATCGACAAGGAGATCGAGCACGCCATGCGCGGCCGGCCCGCCGCCATCACCTTCAAGCTGAACAGCCTGGAGGACCGCGCCATGATCCGCAAGCTCTACGACGCCGACCGTGCCGGAGTGGACATCCGCCTGATCGTACGCGGCATCTGCTGCCTGGTGACGGAGGTGAAGGGCATGAGCGACCGCATCCGCGCCATCAGCATCGTGGACAAGTACCTGGAGCATGCCCGCGTCTACATCTTCCACAACGCCGGCAAGCCGCTGGTGTACATGGCCTCGGCCGACCTGATGGAGCGCAACCTGGACCGCCGCGTGGAGGTGGCCTTCCCCGTGCTGGACCGCGACCTGCGCCAGGAGGTCATCGACCTGGTGGAGCTGCAATGGCGGGACAACGTGAAGGCGCGACGCATCGACAAGGAGCAGCGCAACCCCTACGTGGACCGGCCCAAGGACGCCCCCGAGGTGCGCGCGCAGGAGGCCATCCCCAAATGGCTGCGGACCAGGGCCCGCAAGCCCCGGTCGCGTTCGTGAGAAAGAAGATGTGTTGGAGAAAGGGGGGGAGAGCAAGCCCTACTTACCCTACAGAGACGAAGATCCAAAGCAGGTCCTGATCGTTCCGAAAACCAGTGCCCTCCCCTTCCCTTTCATGTGTGCTTAGCAGGTCCAAAGAACGAAGCCCCTCGTTCCTTCCCCTCCTTGATCGTCCTCGCGAGTACAACCGCTACCTCCCGACGATCATTGCGTGTTTAACAAAGATCAACGCGATCGGCCCGGATGCACCCATCGGGTACCTCCAGTTATCAACGGGGTTATCCACTTGATCGTCAGTGGGAAGGAAAACGGCAACCGACTTCGGACCCGTGCGAGATGCCCATTCCCCCGCACCATGCCCGCTTTCCGGGCTGCCCGGCATCACCCCGTCGGATCGGGACTTTCTCTAAATTCGCATCCCCGTTCCAGGAACGGCTTGACATGTTGGGGAATTAGCTCAGCTGGCTAGAGCGCTTGCATGGCATGCAAGAGGTCACCGGTTCGACTCCGGTATTCTCCACGAAGGGCGGTCCAGCAGGGCCGCCTTTTCCTTTCATGCCCCTCTCCGGCTCCCTCATCGAGCAGCTCAGCGAGCGCCTCAGCCACCACCTTGGCGCAGCGGTGGACATCGAGCAGGCCGACCCCGTCGGTGGCGGCAGCATCAACGACGCCTGGCGCCTCGCCACCAACGCGGGACCCTTCTTCCTGAAGACCAACAGCGCGGACCGTTTCCCCTCCCTGTTCGAAGCAGAGGCCGATGGTCTGCAACGCCTGCAGGCGGCCGATGCCCTGCGCGTGCCCACCGTCATCGCGTTCGGAGAGGACCATGATGACACCTTCCTGCTGCTGGAGCACATCGAGCAGGACCTCCGTACAGAAGCTTTCTGGGAACGCTTCGGCACGGGGCTGGCCGCCTTGCACCGGCACACCTGGGGGCACTTCGGCCTGGAGCGCGACAACCATATCGGTTCGCTGGAGCAGGTGAACACGCCGCTGGACAGCTGGGCGGAGTTCTTCATCCACCGGCGCCTGGAGCCCATGCTCAAGATGGCCCGTGACCACCGCCGCGTGGAGGCCGGCATGGCCTTCCGCTTCGAGCGGCTCTTCCACAAGCTGGACGGCCTCTTCCCCCACGAGCCGCCCGCCCTGTTGCACGGCGACCTCTGGAGCGGCAACTTCCTCTGTGCTGCCGACGGCGCGCCGGTGCTGATCGATCCCGCCGTGTACTACGGCCACCGCGAAATGGACATCGCCATGTCGCGGCTGTTCGGTGGTTTCGAGGCCGGCTTTTACACCGCCTACAACGCGGCCTGGCCACTGGAGCAGGGCTGGCAGGACCGCCTGGACCTCTGCAACCTCTACCCGTTGCTCGTGCACGTCAACCTGTTCGGCGGCGGCTACGTGGCGCAGGTGGAAGGGGTGCTGCGGAAGTTCGTGTGAGGGAGGCGACCGCGGGACACTTGGCACGCACCACTGAAAGCCCCCTCACTTGCATCCTTTCCTGAACGTCTCCCAGTCGATGGCCACACCGTCCGGGTAGGCCTGCGCCAGGTCGGCGCGGATCCGCGCCTCCATCTCGGGGAAGGGCATGCCGTAGATCGCGGCGAACGCGGGGAAGCCCTCCTGCCACAGCCGCCCGAACTGCTCCAGGCCGTCGTGCTCCAGCAGGTATTGCACGATGCCCGCGCTCTGGTGGTAGGCGATCATCTCGTCGCAGGCATGGAATCGCTGCACCAGGGAATCCATCGGATAGGTCATGGCGCGGGCCTGGAGGTAGTGGCCGATCTCGCGCACCGTGCGGCCGTTGCAGTTGTTGTGGGCATAAGTGGCCAGGCCCTCGTTCATCCACAAGCTGCTCTCCGGCGGATAGCCCCACTTCTCCATCGCGATCATGTGCATGGTCTCGTGCGCGATCGGCGGGGGGATGATGTTCTCCTTCTCCACCGTCGCTGGATCATCGGTGGCCACGAAGCCGACCTGCTTGGTCCAATAGTCCGCATGGCCGGACACGCCGACGTGGATCGCCTGCTTCATCGCGGCCTTCGAGGGGTAGAACACGATGGTGTAGGGCACGGAGAAACTGTCCACGTCCAGCACGGCCTTGTTCCGCGCGATGGCCTGCATGCAGGCCTCCACCAAGCTGTCCCGGTGGGCATAGGCATAGCCTTCCGCCGGGAAGTGGAAGGTGAAGTTGTCGATGGTCTTCGTCAGGCTCCGCTCCATCGTCCAGCCGTTGGCCTCCGGGGAGGTGGCCACCTCATCGGGCGGATGCACGGGTGTGCAGGCGACGGCCAGGATGGTGAGGGCGAGGAAGACGGGGCGCAGAGGGAAGGGCATGGGGGAAGATAGGCAGGTGGTCACCTGCCTATCACTTGATAGGGTCCACGATCATACCACTCTCTAACACCCTGACTTCACGGCACAACGAATCGGCGTAGGTCTTGGCATTGAGGAAATCCGAGCCTTCCCGGAAATTCCCTTCACTGTCCAGCAAGGTGCTGTCCGCCCATTCGCGATAGTCGCAAAGCTCAAAGACGCCTGAACTCAGATCGGTGTACGTCCTATAGAAGTAGACCGGAATGGCATTGTCATGATCGCATCCCCGGTATATCTCCAGTGAATCGGTCCTATGACCTTCCAAGAAAACCTCCACCCATTGCCGCAAACAAACCCCATCACCACTTTCGAAAATGGTGTAGGTCACCGAATCATTGAGCTGCTGACGATCGACGACGCGTGCGCTCCTTTCCGGATCGACCTGCATAGGTGTGTCGATTTGCGCTGATGCATCCAGGCGAATTAGGATACCTAGTGAGAGCAAGCAAGCTTTCGAGTTCATCTGGACCACTTGGCAAATTAGCCTCATTCGGCAGCCTACCTGAGTTCAACGAGAGATCCATCTGGCGCCATCGTCTGATTTCACGCTCACACCCGACCCCCGCTGCATCACTCATCGGAACTTCTCACCCCTGGCCAGCCTTTCGATGATCTCCTTCATGCGCTTCTCCCTGGTCTCCTGCTTCTTTGCGGTCTGCAGGCGAAAGCCGATGATGAAGCGGTCCGTCTTGTTCAGGCCCTTGAAATGCTTCTCGGCCTGCTTGTTCCTCCTTAGCGCCTTGAGAAGATCTTCCGGCACGGTCATCCTGCTCGGGGGGTCGTAGGCCCGCTCCCAGGACCCGTCCGCTTTCGCCTTTTCGATGGCCCTTGCTCCGGATGGTCTCATTCGGCCCTCTTTGATCAAGCGTTCCACATGGCCGATGTTCACCTTGGACCAGACGCTCCTCGCCTTTCGCGGGCAAAACTTCTGGAGCCAGGCTTCCGCATCGAGCGCCTTCTTCTGCCCATCGATCCATCCGTAGCACAGCGCCACGTCCAGGGCTTCCGCATAGCTGATGGTCTTCTTCCCGGAATCCTTCTTGAACAGTTTGAGCCAGAGTCCGCTCGCGCTTTCCTGGTTCTTCTCCAGCCAGGTTTCGAACGACTTGGCGGTCTTGAATGCGCGGGTCGGAAGGGCGGTGAAGCTTGTCATCGAAGGAGGCCCGAATCTAGGGCCCGGGGGTTCGATGGTGCGGACGAAGGACGAACGACTGGCCCCCCTCCATCCGGTCGGCGGTCCTAACTCTCGCGCCTGATCATGTGCCTACTTCGTGCAGATCATAGAAGAAAGGAGGAAGAACTAGTAAAATCGAAATCCTCTAGAATCTATTCCACGGCGGTGAGTATCTGTTGTAGCAGTTTCCCTATCACAACCATACTAAACGTGCAATAATCTCTTCCGCCGTTTCAATAGCGACATCGAACCTCTTCCTAATAGTCTTCCTCTTGTTGACTTGATAATCTGTAAAGTCATGAGAAGCCATTAGTCTATCACTACAATTGATTGCCACCCTTAGAAACATTCGGTCCTTCTTATTCCTAATCATTTGCTCAATTGCCCTTCTTGTATTCTGAGGGACTCTATTACTCACAATCTCATATCTACCACTTATCAATAATTCAGCAACTAGTATATATCCGAGAGTACCGGGCTTGAGATGCGTCAGATACTCAAGTCCTATGTAGCTCCGGTTTTCAGTTGGATTTAAACTAAAGCCTTCATCAAAAGTGCACTTTACATTACCGGCACTCATCCTTTCGATAAATTCGCAAGAACTTGTGAAGTACTTGCTCTTCGAATCGCTTGCATGCTTCAGCGTACAAGTATCAATTACGATTGCGCTCATCGATTATTACGAATTGCTTGTACACTTGCTAGCGCCAGAGCCTCCTTCAGTGTGTCGCCGAAAAATCCCTCTGGCCAATCGATTTGACGTATACTGCCATCTTCATACAGTTTTATCTCCTTGATCTTCGATTCCCCATCTTCCATATCTACAAAATAAATAGCCACTTTATCTACGTCTATTTCCTCTTGAGCAATAAGTCTTCTTAACCTCAACAGTAGGTGTTCGCTGTGAGTTTCAGCTATTATTGTTTGACGTTTCTTTGCCATGTACACAAATAGGTCTGCCAGTTCGCACTGTACTCTCGGGTTCAAGTGAATCTCGGGCTGCTCTGCTAATGTTATACTGCGTTGGGGCGAAACTATGGCCTGAACGATCAGAGGTAGTACTTGCGAGGCACCGAAACCGGCGTTAACCATTGTAGTGTAATACCCTGTCATTTCATTGATAAATCGAATAGAGCATGAATTGCTGTAATGCTTGATTACCTCTAGCTTATCTCCGAAGCCAAATCTACGCACCCACGTATTTAGTTCTTCATTGTCGTTTCCAATTCTATTCAATATATTAGGAGTATTCTCACCCTTGTTTCCGACAGTGTTGTAGGTTTCATTTGTGAATTCATATATCCTCTTCGGCGTGTCTCGCAATGGGCCAATAAAACTTACCCCGCCCAAATATCTCCGCACTTGTGAATTATTATAGGAAATGGCACTTAGAAAATCTGAAAATCCTTCAGAGAATTGCTTTGATTCTCTCTTCATTTCATCGTCCTCTCGTGATTTACTTGATATACGTTCTAAAGAAGGTAGCACGATATTGGGGGAAAAAAGAAAATTAACCGGTTGACTCTGTCTTATAGACATTTTTTCATAGTTAGTCATTGATTGAGAATTTATTCCTTGATAGCTATATTTGCCGCTATTCAATTGTTTGAGGCTAAGATATTTGCGTCGATATACGTCATAAATGGTGGTCTTGCGCAATTGAACATCGCCGAGCTTTGAGTCTACCCCGAATGTTACTTCAAAGCCACCTGGAGCATCCATTCCGACGGGATCGAGTTCTTCATCAGACTCATGTAGGTGGTAGAAATATCCGAACTGGATTGGATTCTCCGTAATATAATTCCTGGCTATTTCCTGATAATTTCCAGCATCGTATGAGGACCCTTTCAAGATTAGAGGTGAATTGAAATCGCGGGAATTAACTGTTTGATGCAATAGTAAGAAAGGAGCAAGAAAATTAGTCTTACCGGAATTATTGGGCCCTAATACAATAGTTATGGGTTTGATTTTTACCCATCCAGTATCCTTAAATCCTTTGAAATTTTTCCAACGGACTTCAAAGTGGTCAAGATGCTTATCCATGGCAGTCGATTGAGTGAGTTGTTTTGGTATCCATCGTCGATGGTCATATTCTGTGGTAAGGGAGATCGCGCAAGAGAATCAACTTGAGGCCTTGTTGAATCAGTTCGTCTAGGACGGCTGAAGATTGTGCGCATGTGAAGTTACATGACATTGCTCAAGTTTGAAGGAGGTCAAGTCTTAGCACATTTATGGACTCTCTTACCACCCCACCCCAAACAACCTCCCCGCATCCACGGCCAGCGGGTCGCCGTACTCCATGCGCAGGCCGTGGAGGCTGGCGGTGTAGCCGCGCTCTTCCAGGTGGTCGCAGGCGGGGGTGTTGGCGGCGGGCACGATCACCTCGTGCTGGTGGGGCAGCAGCCAGCGCTGCAGCTCCAGGCCGATGGCGGGGGTGTCGGCCACCACCAGGCCCTGGCCCAGAGTGGGCAGCAGGAAGCCTTCCACCCGGCCGGCCGCCACCCACACGTGGGCGGCGAAGCGGTGCTCCAGCAGCAGCGGCGCACGGTCCTGCCCGCAGACCCGGCGGTCGAGGTGCAGCAGGCCGATGGTGTGGGTGGGGCTGATGAGTTCCACCTCGTCCCGCGTGGCTTCGATGAACCGCTCGCCGTGGAAGCGGAGGTAGGCCTCCCGGCGCCGGAAGCCGCATGCTTCCAACAGGCCCACGCGGTGCTCCGGGAAGGTGCCGGTGAGGGCGGTACGGCCCTGGCGCTCGTGGTGGCCGATGGCGTGTTGCAGTAGCGCGATGCGGACGCCGTCCGCATGCTCGTGCTCGGCCGCCACCAGGTGGCGGATGGTGGCGCTGCCGCCGAAGGCCAGGGTGGTGATGACGCCCGTGGGGACATCGGCGTGCAGGTGGACGAAGGCTTGGGCGTAGGGGGTGTGCAGGCACCAGCGGAGGTGGGCCAGCAGTTGCGGGCGCTGGGGGCCGGCGAGGGCGGCGGCGGCCTCCAGATCGGCGGGGGCGAGGGGTCGGGTGCGGGTGTGCATGGGTCGGTCGGGTACTTCCTCCTTCCACCACCCCGGCCCCGATGGCTCCGCCGTGCATGCGGGCCACCGGGGCGCGGGTGACGAAGTGGAGGTGCGGGTGGATCAGGCGGCTTTGGCGCTGGCCACGTCGCTGGCGGGGCTGGCACCGGCGGTGCCCTGGGCCACCACCCGGAAGGTGTAGATGGCGTCGCTGGTGAGGCCGTCCACGCGCAGGTGGTTCTTCTGCGTCAGGGCGTGCATGGTCCAGTTGGCGGGGTCCTTGAAGTCGCCTTCGCAGATCCACACCTCATAGATGCTACGGCCCTTCACGCCATCCCAGCGGAGGTCCACCGTGCGCGGGTAGCCGGCGGCGGGCACGGCGCGCAGGTTCTGCGGGGCGGGCAGCTCGCCGATGGGCGTGCGCTGCTTCTCCACGTCGAACCCGGCGCTGAGGATCAGGTCCTTGTCGCCCTCGCTGGTGAGCTGCACATAGGCCCCCAGTTCGCGCAACAGGTCCTTCAGCTCCTGGTAGGCGGTCTCCCGCTCGGCCAGGTCCAACCGGCTTCGGGTGAAGTCGTAGCGGTCGTTCGCCACGCTCAGCCGGTCGCACGCCGCCGTGATGGTCGCCAGCGCCGGCGAGGGCGTGGGATACGCGGCGTTGCCCGTGAGCATGGTGACGCAGTTGCGGCCTTTTCCCACCAAGGCCGAGAAGGTGATCTGGGTGAATCCCAGTTTGACGAGGTAGATGATCTTCTTCATCTGGATGGGGCCTGCGATGCTGTGCCCAAGCGTTGGTAAGTGTGACCCGTTCATCGTAGGCTATGCGGATGCGGTTCGCCCGCGTGTCCCCCATTTCGGGGACAAGGCCTGTCCCCTTTTCGGGGGACAAACCCGTGCGCCGGGCCGCGCCCGGCGCGGCTTTCAGGAAGTGGGAAAAGAGGCGGGGAAATTTCGCCGGCCGGAGCTGCCCGGCGGTCGATCACACGCGATCACGCTGCAGAATGACGGCGTTGCTCCGCAGAGTGACGGCGTTGCTATCGAGGATGACGGGACCATCCTGCAGCGTGACGGCGTTGCGCTCGAGGATGACGGGACCACCCTGCAGAATGACGGCGTTACGCTCGAGGATGACGGGACCACCCTGCAGAATGACGGCGTTACTATCGAGGATGACGGGACCATCCTGCAGAGTGACGGCGTTACGCTTGAGGATGACGGGACCACCCTGCAGCGTGACGGCGTTGCGCTCGAGGATGAGGGGGCCATTCTGCAGAATGACGGTGCTACGCTCGAGGATGGTGGGGCCATTCCATAGGATGGCGGAGGGGTTGGCCACCTTCGCCAAGGCTACGGTGCCCGAGGGAGGTTGAGCGGTCGGGGGTTCCTGATCCGTGGTTGGTGGTGGGCCGCAGGTGCATGGGCTTTGGCGGCGCATCCGCGATCGCCTTCCGACACCGTCATCGCGAGCATGGCCGCGCATTTGGCGGCCTGCGAAGCGATCCCATCACGCTTGGTGGGATCCTCCCGCACAAGGCCCTTGCCTTGCCCCTTCCGGTCGTATCCCGTAGTTTGCGAACGCACATCAATGCTGGTCGGTGAGCGGAGCCCGGTGCTGTGCGTGTCGGCTCGCGAACACATCACCGATGACACATTCCCGCAAGCTTCTTCTCTTCCCCGCCCTGCTGAGCCTGGGCCTGTTGCACGCCCAAGCCCCCGAGGCCTTCAGCTACCAGGCCGTGGCCCGCGATGCGGGCGGTGATGCCCTGACCAATACCACCGTGGGTGTGCAGTTCCAGCTGCATCAAAGCACCGCCGGTGGCACGGTGGTGTATGCCGAAACGCACAGCCCCACCACCAACGCCCTCGGCCTGTTCACAGTGGAGGTGGGCAACGGCACGCCCGGCACGGGCACCTTCGCAAGCATTGATTGGAGCGCTGGTCCCTACTTCCTGGAAGTGGGGCTGGACCCTGCTGGCGGCAGCAGCTACACGAGTGTGGGCACGCAGCAGTTGCTCAGCGTGCCTTATGCACTCCATGCAACGGACGTGACGAACAAGGACGACGCCGATGCCGACCCGACCAACGAACTGCAGACTATCACCTTCGCCAACGACTCCCTCGCGCTTTCTGATGGGGGCAAGGTGGACATGTCACCCCTGCGCGATGATGATGACTGGACCCGTGCGGGGGATACCCTTTACACCATGGGCACCCGCGTGGGCATCGGCACCCCCACACCGGATACGACCCTGCACGTGGTGGGTGGGCTCAAGTTGCAGGACGGCACCCAGGCCGACAAGCGGTTGCTTACCAGCGATGCCGATGGGAATGCCAGCTGGCAGGACCTGAACGCGGAGAGCCTTTGGGGGAGTGGCAACCTGCCATCTGCCGACCTGGCCTGCATGTCCAATGTGGCTACGATCGCCACAGGAGCAGGAACTGGCCCTGGATCAGTTGCTGTCTCAGGCAACTACGCCTATGTGATGAATCTGGACGACAACACCATGGTGGTATTCGACATTAGCGACCCGGCTTCGCCCAGTCTCAATGCTACCATCGCCACAGGATCATACCCTGTTTCAGTTGCAGTTTCAGGCAACCATGCCTATGTGGTGAACGCTTATAGCAACACCATGATGGTGTTCGACATCAGCAACCCGGCAGCTCCTAGCCTCAGTGCCACGATCGCCACAGGAACAATCCCTGCCTCAGTTGCAGTTTCGGGCAACTACGCCTATGTGGTGAACTTTAACGGCAACAACATGATGGTGTTCGACATCAGCGACCCGGCAGCTCCTAGCCTCAATGCCACCATCGCCACAGGATCATACCCTGCGTCTGTTTCTGTCTCGGGCAACTACGCCTATGTGGTGAATGATGGCAGCAAAACCATGATGGTGTTCGACATCAGCAACCCGGCATCGCCCAGCCTCAGTGCCACCATCACTACGGGATCAGGGCACCCTGCTGCTGTTGCAGTTTCTGGCGACTACGCCTATGTGCTGACTAATATCAGCGACAACATGATGGTGTTCAACATCAGCGACCCGGCAGCTCCCAGCCTCAATGCCACAATAGCCACTGGATCAAACCCCACGTCTGTTTCTGTCTCGGGCAACTACGCCTATGTGGTGAACGCTTTTAGCAACACCATGATGGTGTTCGACATCAGCAACCCGGCGTCGCCCAGTCTCAGTGCCACCATAGCCACTGGATCAAACCCGAAATCCGTTGTAGTTTCAGGTAACTACGCATATGTGGTAAATAATGACAGCCACAATATGACGGTGTTCGAGCTGTTCTGCACCACCATGCTCACGATGGACCCATTGACGGGAATGTTTTCCTCGCAGGCGATTGGTAATTCCAGCTGGCAAAACCTGATCGCGGAGAGCCTTTTAGGGAGTGGCAACCTGCCATCTGCCGACCTGGCCTGCATGTCCAATGTGGCTACGATCGCCACAGGAGCAGGAACTGGCCCTGGATCAGTTGCTGTCTCAGGCAACTACGCCTATGTGATGAATCTGGACGACAACACCATGGTGGTATTCGACATTAGCGACCCGGCTTCGCCCAGTCTCAATGCTACCATCGCCACAGGATCATACCCTGTTTCAGTTGCAGTTTCAGGCAACCATGCCTATGTGGTGAACGCTTATAGCAACACCATGATGGTGTTCGACATCAGCAACCCGGCAGCTCCTAGCCTCAGTGCCACGATCGCCACAGGAACAATCCCTGCCTCAGTTGCAGTTTCGGGCAACTACGCCTATGTGGTGAACTTTAACGGCAACAACATGATGGTGTTCGACATCAGCGACCCGGCAGCTCCTAGCCTCAATGCCACCATCGCCACAGGATCATACCCTGCGTCTGTTTCTGTCTCGGGCAACTACGCCTATGTGGTGAATGATGGCAGCAAAACCATGATGGTGTTCGACATCAGCAACCCGGCATCGCCCAGCCTCAGTGCCACCATCACTACGGGATCAGGGCACCCTGCTGCTGTTGCAGTTTCTGGCGACTACGCCTATGTGCTGACTAATATCAGCGACAACATGATGGTGTTCAACATCAGCGACCCGGCAGCTCCCAGCCTCAATGCCACAATAGCCACTGGATCAAACCCCACGTCTGTTTCTGTCTCGGGCAACTACGCCTATGTGGTGAACGCTTTTAGCAACACCATGATGGTGTTCGACATCAGCAACCCGGCGTCGCCCAGTCTCAGTGCCACCATAGCCACTGGATCAAACCCGAAATCCGTTGTAGTTTCAGGTAACTACGCATATGTGGTAAATAATGACAGCCACAATATGACGGTGTTCGAGCTGTTCTGCACCACGCCTCTCGGCTTTAATCCGGCTACCGGCGAATTCGGAACGGCGGACGAGGTTGACCCGCAGGTAGGCGACATCACCACCGGGTATGTTCCACGCTGGTCCGGTACGGAGCTGGTGACCGGCAGCGTGTTCGATAATGGCAACGTGGGCATTGGTACCAGTGCGCCCACGCGACGGTTGCAGGTGCACGACTCGAATGGAGGTACGATCCAGCCTGCCGTCAAGATCAAGGTCAATAACTGCGGTTCTCCCTGCACCCAACCGGAGACCACGCAAGCGTTCACGCTCCAGAACACCAATGGCACCGCGGGCAATGCGGTGGGTATCGGCTTCGCGGACAATGACCAGGATGAAGTGCCCAGTGCCTGGATCGGAGCACGGCTCGCCAACAAGACGCTGCATTACGGCGACCTCCTCTTCCATACCCGGGGCGGTGGTGGCCTCTCCCAGCGCATGGTGGTCCGCTCGGACGGCAACGTCGGCATCGGGACCGACAGCCCGAATGCCAAGCTGAGCGTGAACGGCACGGCCAACAACAGCACCGGCAGCTGGGGGGTGTTCAGCGATGCGCGCATCAAGACCGTACACCGTGAATTCACCGATGGCCTGGGCGTGATCGACCGCCTGCGTCCGGTGGTGTTCACCTACAACGCGAATGCGCCCTTCGCTACAGACAAGGAGCAGGTGGGCGTGATCGCACAGGAGTTGGAAGAAGTCGCACCGTACATGGTCTCCGAGCATGAGAGCGGGGAGTTCTGCGACCTGCGCGAGGTGGACAACCAGGCCTACGTGTTCCTGCTGATCAATGCGGTGAAGGAGTTGAACGCGCGCATTCAGCAGTTGGAGCAGGAGAACGCGCGACTGGCGACCGAGAAGCTGGACCAGCAGGCGCGGATCGAGGCGAACACCGCGAAGGTCCAGGAGCTGCAGAACATTTTGGAGGTGCGTTCGGCCCGCTGATCGCTTTCGTACCGTCATCGCAAGCATGGCCGCGCATTTGGCGGCCTGCGAAGCGATCCCATCCCGCTTGGTGGGATCGCCTTGTGGTCTCCCGATCATGAGATCGCTTCGGACGGCTTGCTCCGATCGGCCTGCGGCCTCAGCGGCCCGCGCCGATCCTCGCGATGACGAAAAGGTGGTGTGGGGAGTGCGCTGTTGGATCGCGCGATCCCGACCAGGACCGTCATCGTGAGCATGGCCGTGCATCTGGCGGCCTGCGAAGCGATCCCATCACGCTTGGTGGGATCTCTGTTGCGGTTTCCCGATCATGAGATCGCTTCAGACGGCTTGCTCCGATCGGCCTGCGGCCTCAGCGGCCCTCACCGATCCTCGCGATGACGAAATAGGTGGTGTGGGGGGTGCGCTGTTGGATCACGCGATCTCCGCCCTCACCGCCCCTCCCTCCCCACCAGCCCCACCTGCACGGCGAAGTAGATGGCGGCGTTGCGGTTGTCCACACCGAGCTTGTCGAAGGCGCGGTCGCGGTAGGTATCCGCGGTGGATGGGCACACGCCCATGCGGTCGGCGATGGTGCGCATGGTGAACTGCCCGGGGTGGATGTAGAGCCTGAGCCACTGCAGCTCCTTGGCGCTGAGCTGGGCCAGGCGCTCGGCCCGGTCCGCGGCCGGTGTGCCGGGGCGGGGCTGCACGGCGTGCGCCTGCCGCCAGAGCTCGTTCATGTGGCAGCCCAGGTGGTGCACATCGTCCAGCGCCTTGAACAGTTCCGGCGGCCGGATCTGCTTGCCCACCAGGCCGTGGCCGCCGGCCAGCAGCACGCGCCGCGCGGCCTCGGGGCTGGCATCAAAGCTGATGGCGAGGGTGCGGGTGGCGTGCCCCCGGTCGTGGATCCATTGGATGGTCTCGTAGCCGTCGCGCTCGGGCATGCAGAGGTCCACCACGGCGATGTCGATGGGTGCGCAGGCGTCATGCTGCCGCGCATAGTCGATCCCGTGCTCGGCCTCCAGCACCACGGTACCCTGGGGCCAGGCCTCCATCTGCCGGCGAAAGCCGGCGCGCAATAGCGGATGATCGTCCACGATGGCCAGCCGCACCGGCGCAATGGCCCCCTGCTGCACTTCCCCTCCTGCTGCCATCGTGGTATTGTGTGCATACCAAGATACACCGTGGGGCTGTCGTGATCATTCCACATGGACGTGGAGTTTTGCACATCAAGTGGAAAGCCGGAATGGGAACAGCGCCCGGTGGTGATCGGTCCATCATCATGGACTCCGCAGCCTGTTCAAATGCCAACTTTCCGGTTCCAGCACTTTCTTCATGCGGCAGCAACGATCTTTGACCACGCCGCCATGGGACGCATCCGCATCCTCTACTGGACCGTCACCGTGCTGTTCAGCGCCTTCATCATCGCGACCAGCTTCGGTGGCCTGGTGAAGGACCCACAGGCCATCGCCTACCTGCACGATCACCTGGGCTATCCGGTGTACTTCATCCAGTGGATCTCCGTGTGGAAGATCATCGGAGCGGTGGCGCTGCTGCTGCCCTTCGTGCCCACGCGGATCAAGGAGTGGGCCTACTTCGGTTTCCTCATCGACCTGGTCACCGGCATGGTCTCCTTCATCGCCGTGGGCGATCCCTTTGCGGCCTGGGCGCCGATGCTCCTTTTCATCACGCTGCTGGTGGCCGCCTACCTGCTGCATCACCGCCGGCTGGCGCTGCGGGCGGCAGGTCGCTCCGCAACCCCCTGAACCATGCTGCTCTACATCCTGATCGGCCTGGTGGCCTTGATCGTTCTGGTGCTGATCGCCGCCGGCACCCGGCCGAACACCGTGCACTACGAACGAAGCATCCGGATCGCGGCACCGCCCGGGCGGATCCTGCCTCACATCGTCGACTTCCGCAAGTGGATGCCCTGGAGCCCGTGGGAAAAGAAGGACCCGGACCTACAGCGCACCTACTCCGGCGCGTCCAGCGGCCCCGGCGCGCACTACCACTGGGTGGGCAACAGCAAGGTGGGCGAGGGCCACATGGAGGTGCTGGAGAGCGGCCCCGGCGGGGTGAAGATCGACCTGCGCTTCATCAAGCCGTGGAAGGCGGTGTGCGTGGCGCAGTTCCATTTCACGCCCGATGACGACGGCACCCAGGTGCGCTGGACGATGGACGGCCCGCAGATCTTCATGGGCAAGGTGTTCGGCCTGTTCTTCAACATGGACAAGGCCATCGGCAAGGATCTCGAGGCCGGTCTTGCGGGCCTGAAGGCCGTGGCCGAACGGGGCTGATCACTTCCCTGTCGCGCATTGGTGCGCGCACGGATCATCCCTGCTCCCCGACCGCCACCTCCCGCAACAGCCGCTGGCGCGTGGCCTCGTCCAGGCCATAAGTGGGCGTGGGCCAGCCGCGCTCCGCGCAATGGGCGATGGTGGTGCGCAGGCTGTCGGCGAAGGGCGTGCGCGCCCCGGCCAGTGCCTCCTCCGCACGCCTGTTGGCATAGGTGCCGTGGTCGCCATCGATCCACAGGGGCATGTCCGCCCAGGGCCTGATGCCGTGCCGGTGCAGCAGTTCCGGCGGCGCGTCGGCGATCACGGGGTCGCGCTCCAGCAGCTTGGCCGCCTGGTCCACCACCATGCGGATGGAGGCCCGCGGGGTGCTGATGGCGTTGAACACGGTGTGCGGGCCCGTGCAGGTGAGCGCGCCGGCCAGCATTTCCGCCAGGTCGCGCACGTAGGTGAGGGAGAAGGTCCGGCGCCCGCCGTCGGGCAGTAGGAGGGTGTGGTGCCGCATCACCTGGTGCAGCCAGTAGTACAGCCGGTCGGTGGGGTCGTGCGGGCCGTGGACCAGTGCCGGACGCAGGATGGCGTGGGGCCGTCCCGAGCGGGCCAGCAGGCGTTCGCAGGCCGCCTTGCGGTGGCCGTAGGTCGCCGGCGCCGGGTCCGTGGCCTGCGCCGCGGTGCACGGCAGGGTGCGGGCCTCCTCATCGCGCAGCACGGACCGGTCCTCCGGATCGTACACCGAACAGGTGGACACGAACACGTACCGCGTGGGCCGGTCGCCCAACTGCTCCAGCACGCCCGCAAGCTGGGCCGGGAAATAGCAGGAGAGGTCGATGACGGCATCCCACGGCGTGTCGGCGATGCGCGCGATGTCCGCGGTGTCGCGGTCGCCCCGGATGCGGGGCACGTCCGGGAACAGGTCGGCGCCGGTGACCCCGCGGTGGAAGAGCGTGAGGTCGTGCCGGCCCCACAGGCGCTCCACCACGTGGCGGCCGATGAAGCGGGTGCCGCCAAGCACCAGGATGCGCATGCCGTTGGTCGCGGCCATCGCTCCAATGTACGGGGCGGCTCAGCTCACCTTGCGCGCGGTGACCACTAAAAGGGACCAAGGCGGCAAGGGCCACGCCCTGTTCTGGTGCGGGAGTTGGCCCGGTGCGGACGAAGGACGAGCCTGGCGCCCGCCCGCGCTTTGGTCCCAACAAAGACCAGGACTACAATGGCACGAGAGGACGGCCCACTCTCCCTTCGGTCGGCGGTCCTAACTCTCGCGCCAGATCAGGGGCGAAGCCCCACCTATTATTTGTTAGATAGTTCGTATTAAAGTTCCGTTTTCTTTTCGCAGTTCTGTTTTCCCTTTTGTAGTGGATATTGCAATGTCCGAGCCGTTCCACCTTGCATTAGTAGCATCGCCATTTCCAATTGTTCTAACAAGAGTTCCATTGTCTTTGCGAATTTCTACCTTTCCTTTAACTGTGGTAATTGCAACCAAAGTCTGGTTAGAGTTAAAGTCTGCGGAAACTGCATCTCCGTTTCCAATTGTCCGAACCAACGTTCCGTTGTCTTTGCGGATTTCAACTTTTCCGCTTTTAATCTGTAAAATGTTCATCTTTACTTTTTTGATTTTCCGTTATGTCCCCTGTCAGGTCGGTGGACTTTGCCCAAGCGTTTTGTCGTTCTAAGGTGACGCATAACGGCTCGCGTATGGTGTCGTAGCCGACCTTAGGAGGCTATGCACTATACGCAATGTTGGCGTGTCGTTTTTATTCTTTTTTCAATTCTATTCTTACTGGTAACTTATACAAAACTGGAACTGGCGATCCATTGCATTTCCCTGGCTTCCATTCCATATTGTCCACTAAAGTTAACACCTGTTCTGCTAAGTCTGTCCCATCAATATTCTTTAAAATTCTTTTGCCTGTCAATTCTCCTTTTTCATTGATGATAAAAGCTACGTAAATCTTGGTTTCCCATGTCACAGGGTCGGTCGTGTATTGCAAGTCTTTTAACTCTTTCATTAATTCTCTGTTTCCTTTCAATGGAGTCGGCATACTGTCGACAGAGGTGTAAACAGTTTCACCTGTCAGGGTATCGACTTCATACACGCAGTCCGCAGACGGATTTTGCCCAAAAGAATTAAAGGAAGAACCAATACAAATAACTAGTAGTATGTGAATTGTCCGTCTCATTTTTTAATGCACGCCCACTAGGGAATAAACCCCATGATCGATCCAATCCTCCCTATTCCGCACGTAAAGCCCAACCCTCACCACGGCACCCCGAACACCTTCTTCACTTCCAAACCTACGGGATCCCCGTATGCCATGCCCCTTTCTGGTGCAGGAGTTCCCCTGGTGCGGATGAAGGACGAGCCTGGCGCCCTCCCGTACTTTGGTCCCAACAAGGACCAGGACTACACTGGCACCAGAGGCGGGGCCCTCTCCCTTCGGTCGGCGGCCCAAACGCTCGCGCCAGATCAGGGGGCATCGAACGCGGTTGCCGATCAACCGCCCTAGTTCGTGAGCCGGCGTTCCTGACGCACTTCACCGATGTGATAGTATGCGACGATCTTCTGGATCAACCCGCCGCGCAGGTAGTACCATTCGCTCACGTCCAGCGAAAAGCTGTCGCCCTGCCGCGCGGTGTAGCGCACGCAGGCCTTGTCGTCCGCGTAGAGCGCATCGTGCAGGGTGAAGGTCTGACCGAGGAATTTGTCGGTGTTCTGCCGCACCAGGTCCAGGTAGGCCGGTTTGCCGGCGATGGTGCCGAAGGGGCTGGTGTGGGTGAAGTCGTCGGTGATGGGCAGATCGAGGAAGTCACCGGTGGTCCAGCGGTCGAACCAGGTGCGGACGAGGGTCTCGGCGTTCATCGGTGTTGGGTTCCGGTCGGGGGGTGGTCCCGCGCATGAAGTTCGGCCATCGGGCCTACTTCGGAAAACCCGCCATTCCCATCACGCGCATGCCCTGCCCGATGTGACGGTGCTCATGCTCCAACAGGAATTGGAAAGCAATTTAGTGGAACCGTGAATGAACGTGCATGGACGTGCATGCGCCCGCAGCCGAACGGGGCCATCAACGTTCATCCCCGTTCATTTCCGGTTGAAAGACCAAGCCGCAAGGGTCGAGCCCCCATCATCCGGCGCTCCCCGGTGAGCCCGGGAACCCCGCCATCCCCTTCACGCGCATGCCCTGCCCGATGTGGCGGTGCTCATGCTCCAACAGGAATTGGAAAGCAATTCAGTGGAACCGTGAATGAACGTGCATGGACGTGAATGCGCCCGCAGCCGAACGGGGCCATCAACGTTCATCCCCGTTCATTTCCGGTTGAAAGACCAAGCCGCAAGGGTCGAGCCCCCATCATCCGGCGCTCCCCGGTGAGCCCGGGAACCCCGCCATCCCCTTCACGCGCATCCCCTGCCCGATGTGGCGGTGCTCATGCTCCAACAGGAATTGGAAAGCAATTCAGTGGAACCGTGAATGAACGTGCATGGACGTGAATGCGCCCGCAGCCGAACGGGGCCATCAACGTTCATCCCCGTTCATTTCCGGTTGAAAGACCAAGCCGCAAGGGTCGAGCCCCCATCATCCGGCGCTCCCCGGTGAGCCCGGGAACCCCGCCATCCCCTTCACGCGCATCCCCTGCCCGATGTGGCGGTGCTCATGCTCCAACAGGAATTGGAAAGCAATTCAGTGGAACCGTGAATGAACGTGCATGGACGTGAATGCGCCCGCAGCCGAACGGGGCCATCAACGTTCATCCCCGTTCATTTCCGGTTGAAAGACCAAGCCGCAAGGGTCGAGCCCCCATCATCCGGCGCTCCCCGGTGAGCCCGGGAACCCCGCCATCCCCTTCACGCGCATCCCCTGCCCGATGTGGCGGTGCTCATGCTCCAGCAGGAATTGGAAGCAATTCAGTGGAACCGTGAATGAACGTGCATGGACGTGCATGCGCCCGCAGCCGAACGGGGCCATCAACGTTCATCCCCGTTCATTTCCGGTTGAAAGACCAAGCCGCAAGGGTCGAGCCCCCATCATCCGGCGCTCCCCGGTGAGCCCGGGAACCCCGCCATCCCCTTCACCCGCATGCCCTGCCCGATGTGGCGGTGCTCATGCTCCAGCAGGAATTGGAAGCAGTTCCGCAAGTTGTAGGTGATCATGTCCGTGGCCGGGGAGGCGATCACGGTGCCGTCGAGGTCCACGCTGCGGCACTTGCCGAGGTAGGCCAGGAATACGTCCAGGTCGTCCAGATACTGTTGCCGGGTCTCCGGACCGCCGGCGGACACCGCCGGGGTGAACGCCTTCACGGTGCGCATGGGCTTCTTCACCTCCTCGGTCAGCTGGTCCTTCATCCACCGGCCAAAGAACCGCGTGAAGGGACTGAAGCGCTGGAAGGTGGACATCCGGTAGGTGCCGGTGGTGATCTGCTCCAGCACGGGGAAGTAACAGCCCTTGGTGACGCGCAGGTGCTCCAGGCATTCGGCGATGCTCCAGCGGTCGGGCCCGGGTTTCCAGGTGAGCTGCTCCGGGGAAAGCGTGCCGAATTCGCGCTGCACCTTCACGCGGGCCTGGGCGCCACGGGCGAGGAGGCGGTCGATCAACTCGGGGTCCTGCATGGGGACCGAAGGTAGTGGGGCGCTATGACGGCACGGCCTACCCCCGGTGCAGGTTCCGCTCAACGAGCCGCTGATGGTGCTGCACGTGGTGGATGGTGAAGTAGAGCATCTCCCGCAGGGTGACCTTGCCCAACAGCGGATGCGGCAGGATGCAGGCGTCGAGGTCCTGCTCCGACCAACGCCCCACGGCACGCGACAGCCCGCGCACCTGGCGGCGGGTGCGGCGGACCCACCGGGCGCGATCCGCCAGGCGCCCACCGCGCGGCACGAAGGGGCTCGGAGCCCGTCCGCCCTGGTCCAATTTGCTTTGGTATTTCGCCACCAGCGCCTCATAGTTCTTGCTGGGCCGGTTGGCGCCGCCCCAGATGCCGCGCATCACCGCCTTGGGGATAAGGAAGGCGAGGCGCACCGGGCGAACGCTCCGGCCGATGTGTTCCAGCTGCTGCAGGGCGGACCACTTGTCGTTCGGGCGGGCCAGCAGATCGGCATCCGACAGCCCGGCGAGGTACGCGAAGAACACTTCGTGCGCATCATGCAATTGCCGCTGGATGGTGGCCTTGTCCATGGTCGCCGGCAAGGTAGCGGACGGCACGGATCGCCGAGCATCCCCTGGGTCGGGTCGGATCGCGCGAATCCCTCGACCGAACATGTCGCCCGCATGGCGCGATGCCTGTAGTTTCACGCCATGGACCGATCCCTGCTCGTGGGCGCCGCCCTGGCGGCTTGCGCCCTCCCCCACTTCGCCCTTGCCCAATGCAACCCCGGCGAGGTGGAGGTGACCATCGCCGTGACCACGGACGGCTACGGCTACGAGACCTACTGGGAGCTGCTGCCCAACGGCGATCCCTGCGGAACCAACACCATCTTCTTCGGCGGCAACACGCTGGTGGGCTGTAACGGGGCCGGCGCCCAGCAACAGAACCCCGGTGGCTATGGCGACAACCTGACCATTACGGAAGGCCCGTGGTGCCTGACCGAGGGCGCGCCCTACGACATCTTCTGGGCCGACGATTGGGGCGATGCGGGCCTCCGCTTCGAGGTGTTCGTGGACGGCGTGAGCGCCGCCCAGTTCGTGGGCACCGGCCTGGGGCAGACCTTCACCTTCCTGGCCCAGGCCCCACCCGCCCGCGACATGACGGTGACCAAGTTGATCAGTCCGCGCTATGCCTTTGCCGATGACGACGTGGTGGTGGAGGGCACGATCAAGACGCTCGGCGGTGATCCGGTGACCGGCTTCACCCTGAACTACCGGGTGGACAACGACCCGCCGGTGAGCGAGCCGATCACCGGCCTGAACCTGATGGCCGGCAGCGCCTACGCCTTCACCCATGCCACGCCCTGGACGCCCATGACCACCGGCCCACACACCCTCGCGGTGTGGGCCGACGCGATCAACGGCGGCGCCGACCTGGTGTCCGCCAACGACACGCTGACCATCGCCGTGCTGATCAACACGCCGATCCCGGACATCATCGACGACTACCTCAGCGGCACCCCACAGGTGGTGGTGGTGGCCGACGCCGACCAGGACCTGCTGGTGCCGCGCGACCTGGATTTCCACCCCGACCTGTCCCGCCGCGAGCTGTGGGTGATCAACAAGGAGACCGAGCAGAGTGGCGGCAGCACGGTGAAGTTCACCGACGTGGGCCAGCCCGACATGACCTGGCTGTGGCAGCATGACCTGAACGCCTGGCACTTCATGAGCCTGCCCACCGGCATCGCCTTCGGCGACAACGGCAACTTCAGCACCAGCCCCGGCGTGTTCGACGCCAACCACAACGGCCCGCCGCCCTTCACCGGACCCACCCTGTGGGACAGCGACCCGGCGGTGTACGCCCAGCCCATCTTCGGCCCGCTGGGCAGCCACATCGACATGCTGCACGTGACGCCCAACGCACAGGGCATCGCCCATGAGAAGGCCAACGTGTACTGGGTGGTGGACGGCTACAACGGCGACATCGTGCGCCACGATTTCGTGGACGACCACGGGCCGGGCAACGACTACCACGGCGACGCGATCATCCGCCGCTATGCCGACTTCACCATCACCAGGGACCCGAACGACCACATCGTGAGCCATTGCGTGCTGGACAAGCACACCGGCTGGCTGTACGTGGTGGACGACGGCGGCCAGCGCGTGCTGCGGCTGGACATCCACACCGGCAGCGTGACCGGGCCGGCCACGTTCGGACCGTGGGAGAACTATGTGGAGTACAGCGTGGTGAGCGGCTACACCTGGCAGGAGATCATCTCCGCCGGTCTGCTCCAACCGGCGGGCATCGACGTGATCGGCGACCGCCTGCTGGTGAGCGACCACGCCACCGGCGAGGTGGTGATCTACGACCTGAGCGACCCGAACTTCGCCGAGCTGGGCCGCATCCAGACAGGATCCGCCGGACTGATGGGCATCAAGATCGGCCCCGAGGGGCACATCTGGGGCGTGAACGCGACCACCAACGCGCTGATCCGCATCGATCCGGGCGTGGCCACGCATGTGCCGGTCACCGCCGCGTCCGCCCCCCTGCAGGTGTTCCCCGTGCCCGCGAAGGACCAACTTTTCGTGCGCGGCGCGCTGGACCCCACGAGCACCGTGGAGCTCATGGATGCCAGCGGCCGCATGGTGTGGTCGGGCACGATGGCCCGGGCGGAACGGGGCATTCCGCTGGACGGTATCGGCGCGGGCAGCTATGTGTTGCGGGCGGTGACGCCGCAAGGGGCGCAGTGGCACCAGCGGGCGATCGTGGTGCGGTAGGGGATCGGTGCAGGCCGCTCAAAGCGCCCGCAGCACCTCGGCGATGTCCTCCCCGCCCGTGATGCCGAGCCTTCTTTTCAGGCGGTAGCGCGCCATGCGCGCCGACTTGGGCGTGATGTTGCGCAGTTCGGCGATCTCCTTGTTGCTGAAGCCGGAACGGATCAGGCCACAGAGCTCCACCTCGGTGGTGGCCAGCTGCGGGTAGCGCGCGCGCAGCGCTTCATAGAAGGCGCTGTTCACCGTCTCCACCTGCTGGTGCAGCCATTCGCGGCGTTCCTCCAGGCGCACCTCGGCACTGGCCTTCGCCTTCAGGTCCGCGGCCACGGCGGCGACCCCGTCCCCGTCCGCGCGGTCCAGCTCGGAGGCCAGTTGCTCCAACGCTTCCGCCCGCTCCTTGCGGTGGGCGAACTCGAGCCCCATCTGCTGCAGGTCCTTGCGCTTCTGGTCCAGCTCCAGGCCGAGCAGTTCCTTCTCGGCCTGCTTGCGGCGCACGCGGGCGCGCCACCACATGGTGAGGCTCACGAGGGTGATGAGGGAGAAGAGCGTGATGAGCAGGGCAAGCACGGTGCGCGCGCGGGCCCGTTCGTCCGAAGCGCGCGCCTCGGCCTCGGTCAACCGGAGCTTCGCGTCCATCTCGCCCTTCAACCGGACGGTGCTGAGGTCCGCCAATCCACTGGTGAGCATGGAGCTCTCGCGGGCGCGCACCTGGGACAGGCTGTCGCGCAGGGCCACCAGGGCCTGTGCGGCGGCGGCCAACATGTTCGCATCCCCTTGTACGCGTGCGAACCGGAAGCGGGCATCGGCCAGTTTCAACCGCACCTGGGGATCGAGGCGGTCGCCCATGCCCTGCACGAAACGCTCCAGGCCCTCCATTTCGCGGGCGGCCTCGTCGGCACGACCGGCGCGCAGCAGCAGGTCCACGTACTTGAACCGGTAGCGGGCGTACTTCTCGCGCCCGTTGTCGTCCTCCAGGCCGATGCGCAGCAGGCTGTCCAGGTTCGTCCGTACGATGGGGAGCGCGTCCTCCACCCGGCCCATTGCCAGGGATACGTCCGCGCGGTTGTCCAGGATGCTCACGGCCAGCAGCCGGCTTTGCACATCCCGGGACCGGAGCGCGGCCGTGGCCGAGTCGTAGTAGGCCAGGGCCGCACCGAACTCGCCCAGCTGCAGGTGGGCCATGCCCAGGTTGTTCAGGGAGGAGGCGAACCAGGGACCGCTCACCCCATGGGCGGCATCCCGCGCCTGGCGGAAATAGAACAGGGCACTGTCCAGCTGGTGGAGCTCCAGGTAGGCGGCACCGAGCTGGCCGAGGTAGCGCCAGGGCATGTTGGACCGGCCGGGCTGGATCCTCTTGGATGTGGTGATGGCCGCCCGATAGTACCCCAGCGCCACGTCCGTGGCCCCAAGGCTCCAAAGCGTGTGGCCCATCAGGTCCTGGTAATGGAGCACCAGGGCGACATCCTGCACCCGATCCATCTGCCGCCCGGCCTCCTGGAGCAATTGGAACTTCTCCACCAATTCATCCGAACGGTAGAGGAGTTCGGCCTCATCCACCAGCGACCGGATATGCGCCAGGGTGTCCGGATAGCGGGGCTGCATATCCTGTGCAAATGCGTCTACATGCACCAGTGAACAGACCACAGCACAAACAGCCCCGATGCCATGAATGGTGCGCAAGGCCCTGCTGCCCAATGAACATCTGTCGCGTAGACCCATTGTAGACGCAGCAAATTAGGTGTTCCACGCACACCGGAGCTAAACTGCCCTTTCGAATCCGCTCCTTACCAACCCTCCGAACCTCACCCCTTATGCAAGCACGATCGATCCTTGGCGCCACGTTCATCCTCGCCGCACTGATCGGCCACGCCCAGTCGCCGAACGACTTCGTGACCACCTGGCAGACGACCTCGGCCAATGAGAGCATCACCATCCCCACTACGGGCGGTGGCTATTACTACGGAGTGAACTGGGGGGATGGCACCATCCTCGCCGGCTACATCGGGGATGCCACGCATGTGTACGCCACGGCAGGCACGCACCAGGTGCGGGTGAGCGGGACCTTTCCGCAGCTCTACTTCAATGATGCCGGCGACAAGACCAAGATCCTGGACGTGACCCAGTGGGGCAACATCCAATGGGCCTCCATGCAGGATGCCTTCCATGGGTGCAGCAACCTGCAGATCTCCGCCACGGACACACCCGACCTGTCCGCCTGCACCTCCCTGGAGGGGACCTTCCGCGGCTGCACCGCCTTCAACTCGCCGCTGAACAACTGGGACGTGAGCACGATCACCATTACACGCCGCATGTTCCAGGATGCGCATGCGTTCAACCAACCGCTCGACAGCTGGGACATGGGCCAAGTGACCAACACCCTGGCCATGTTCAAGAACGCCGACGCCTTCGACCAGGACATCGGTGGCTGGGATGTGAGCCAGGTGACCATCATGGGGCTGATGTTCCAAGGGGCGAGTGTGTTCAATCAGGATATCAGCGGTTGGGATGTGAGCCAGGTGACCAGTTTCGCCGGGATGTTCGACGTAGCGACCGCCTTCGATCAGGACCTGGGAGCTTGGGACATCAGCAGCGCGAACGCAATGAGCACCATGCTCAGAAATACAGGACTGTCCACGGCGAACTACGATGCCACGCTGATCGGCTGGAGTACGCTGGACCCCGGGGAGACCATACCCACCGGGCTCAGCCTCGGTGCCACTGGGCTTACCTACTGTGCCGGTGCACTCGCCAAACAAGCGTTGATGAACACCTACGGCTGGAGCATCAACGACGCCGGCCCTGGCGGATGCACACCCACGGATGAGTTCGTGACGACCTGGCAAACGACCGCGGCCAATGAGACCATCACCATCCCCACCACGGGGACCGGATACGACTACTATGTGGACTGGGGCGATGGAACGGTGACCCTGCACAGCGACACCAACGCCACCACCGACGCCACGCACGCTTTCGCCAGCGCAGGGCTGCAGACCATCCGGATCGGCGGCGCTTTCCCGCAGCTCTACTTCAATGATGCCGGTGACAAGACCAAGCTCCTGGACGTGACCCAGTGGGGCAATATCCAATGGGCCTCCATGCAGGATGCCTTCCATGGGTGCAGCAACCTGCAGATCTCCGCCACGGACACCCCCGACCTGTCCGCCTGCGCCTCCCTGGAGGGAACGTTCCGCAGCTGCACCACATTCAACTCGCCGCTCAACAACTGGGACGTGAGCAACATCACCATCACCCGCCGCATGTTCGAGGATGCCCATGCGTTCAACCAACCGCTCGACCTGTGGGACATGGGCCAGGTGACCAACACCCTGGCCATGTTCAAGAACGCCGACGCCTTCGACCAGGCCATCGGTGGCTGGGATGTGAGCCAGGTGACCATCATGGGGCTGATGTTCCAAGGGGCGGGTGCGTTCAACCAGGATATCAGCGGTTGGGATGTGAGCCAGGTGACCAGTTTCGCCGGGATGTTCGACGTAGCGACCGCCTTCGATCAGGACCTGGGAGCATGGGACATCAGCAGCGCGAACACGATGAGCACCATGCTCAGAAATACAGGACTGTCCACGGCGAACTACGATGCCACGCTGATCGGCTGGAGCACCCTGGATCCCGGGGAGACCGCCATACCCACCGGGCTCGCTCTGGGAGCCACCGGGCTCACCTTCTGCGCCGCTGGCGCCGCCCGCCAGAGCCTGATCATCGACCACGGCTGGTCCATCAATGATGCCGGCCTCGGCGGCTGCGCGCCCGCGGATGAGTTCGTGAGCACCTGGCAGACCACCACCGCCAACGAACCCATCACCATCCCCACCACGGGGATCGGTTACGACTACTACGTGGACTGGGGCGATGGAACGGTGACCCAACACAATGACACGAACGCCACCACCGACGCCACGCACACGTTCGCCACCGCGGGATCCCACACCGTGCGCATCGGCGGGACTTTTCCGCGCATCTACTCGATCAATGCCGTCGATCGCCTGAAGCTCACCGACGTCGGTCAGTGGGGTGCGATGGCCTGGAAGTCCATGGCCCAGGCCTTCCACGGCTGCACGAACCTGCAGGTGAGCGCCACCGACACGCCGGACCTGAGCCAATGCACCTCCATGAACAACATGTTCCGCGGGTGCCCGCTGATGAACGCACCGATGGACAACTGGGATGTGAGCACCATCACCGACATGTTCCAGGCCTTCCGCGAAGCCAGCAGCTTCGACCAACCCCTGAGCTCCTGGGACGTGAGCCACGTGACGAACATGGCCCAAATGTTCCTGGTCTGCAACGCGTTCGACCAGGACCTCGGGGACTGGGACATCAGCAGCGTGACCGACGTGTCGCAGATGCTGGACATCAGCGGCCTGTCCACCGCCAACTACGACAGCACCCTGATCGGCTGGAGCACGCAGGATCCCGGGGAGACCGCGGTGCCCAACGGGCTCGACCTCGGCGCCCAGGGGCTCACCTTCTGCGCGGGCGCCGGTGCGCGCCAGGACCTGATCGATGCCAACGGATGGACCATCACCGATGCGGGCCTGGGCTGCACCGACCAGCCCTTCATCACCACCTGGCTGACCCAGACCGCCAACGAACCCATCAACATCCCCACCACCGGATCGGGCTACGACTACATCGTGGATTGGGGCGATGGGTCCTTCACCCATCGTTCCGATGCCGATGGCAATACCGATGCCTCCCATGTCTACGCCGCCTCCGGCACATACACCGTTTCGATCCATGGCACCTTTCCGCGCATCCATCTGCAGAACGAACCGTACCGCACCAAGCTCCGGACCGTGGAACAGTGGGGCGACATCGCCTGGGACTCGTTCGCCAGTGCGTTCCGGAACTGCACCAACCTGGACGTGACAGCCACCGATGTCCCCGACCTGAGCACGGTCACCAACATGAGCAGCATGTTCAACAACTGCTATGCACTGGGACAGGACCCCGGCACCAACTGGAACTGGGACGTGAGCGGCGTGACCACCATGAACGCGATGTTCTACAACGGCAGCCAGTTCAACGCGGACATCACCGGTTGGGACGTTGGCAATGTGCAGGACTTCGGTGCGATGTTCCGCAACGCCAACGTATTCGACCAGGGCATCGGTGAATGGGACATGCACAGCGCTACGGAACTGGGCGGCATGTTCCGTGACGCGGACGCCTTCGATCGCAACCTCGGCCAATGGGACATCAGCAACGTGACGGGCATGGCCAACATGTTCCTGAACGTCACACTCTCCACGTTCAACTACGACGCCACGCTGATCGGTTGGGCCACCGATACCAGCGGCACGGCGGGTGATGGCATCGATGATGTTCCCTCCGGAGTGACCCTCGAAGGAGGTCTCAGCCAATTCTGCCTGGCGGTGGATGCCCATGCCTCCCTGATCAACACCCAGGGCTGGAGCATCACGGATGGCGGCACATCGTGCACCACCGCCGATGCCTTCATCACCACCTGGCAGACCAGCGTGGCGAACGACACCATCACCATGCCCGCGGTGGGCAGCGGGTTCGACTACGTGGCCGACTGGGGGGACGGGATGATCTCCGCACATTCGACCGCCGGGGGCACCGCCGATGCCACGCACGTCTACTCGGCTCCCGGTACATACCAGGTACGCATGATCGGCGCCCACCCGCGGTTCATGCTGTACGGCTCGGACGACGTGAACAAGATCATCGATGTGGTGCAATGGGGCACTCAGCAGTGGAGCGACATGACCTTCATGTTCCGAAGCTGCGAGAACATCCAGGTGAGCGCCAGCGATGCCCCGGACCTGTCCGCCTGTACCTCATTGGCCGGGATGTTCCGTGGGTCGAACAACTTCAACTCGTCCATCGGCCCGTGGGACGTGAGCCACATCACGAACATGACCGGCATGTTCCAGCAGGCCGATGCCTTCGACCAGGATCTGTCCGCCTGGGATGTTTCCAGTGTGTCCCTGATGAGCGACATGTTCTTCGGTGCGAACGCCTTCGATCGGGACCTGAGCAGCTGGGACATCAGCAGCCTGAGCGACGCGACGGACATGTTCTCCAACTCGGGACTTTCCACCGCGAACTATGATCTGTTGCTCAACGGATGGTCCACGCTGGATCCGGGCGAGACGACCATTCCCTCCGGTGTTCCGTTCGCTGCGGCCGATGCCACCTTCTGCGCGGGCTGGTCCGGGAGGGTGGACCTGATCGATCAGTACGGCTGGTCCATCACGGACGCCGGGCTCGGTTGTCCGAACGGCGAGCTGTTCGTCACGACCTGGCAGACCACCTCGGCCAACGAATCCATCACCCTGCCGACCACGGGCACCGGTTACGACTATTTCGTGGACTGGGGTGACGGTGCGTTCACGGCCCGATCGGATGCTGACGCGAGTACGGACGCCACGCACGTCTACGCGTCCGCAGGTAGCCATACCGTAGCCATCAATGGCGCCTTCCCCCGGATCTATTTCAATGGTGGCGGGGACCGGAACAAGATCCTCGACGTGACGCAGTGGGGCAGCAACTCCTGGAGTTCCATGTCACAGGCTTTCCGTGGCTGCAACAACCTCCAGATCTCCGCGACGGACGCGCCCGACCTGAGCATTTGCACCGACATGGGTTCGGCGTTCAGGCAATCCACCGGCTTCAACTCGCCCCTGGCCTCCTGGGACGTCAGCCACATCGCGCAGTTCGCCAATTGCTTCCGGGACTCGCCCCTGTTCGACCAGGAGCTGGGCGCATGGGATATGAGCAGCGCGACGAACCTGGCGTCCATGTTCCAGGGGGCCACCGCGTTCAATAGGGACCTGGATAGTTGGGACGTTCACCTGGTCAACAGCTTCCTCGGCATGTTCAACGGCGCGCAGAGCTTCGATCGCTCGCTCGCGTCATGGAACATCGAGCATGCCATCCAGATGGGCAACATGTTCACCAACACGAGCCTATCGACCGCCAACTACGACAGCATCCTGATCGGCTGGGCCACCTTGGATCCCGGTGAGTCGGGCATCCCCACGAACCTCGTTCTGGGCGCCAATGGCAGCCACTATTGCGCCGGGGAGGCCGCGCACGATCTGCTCACCGGCACCTATGGATGGACGATCACCGACCTGGGGCCGGAGCCGGGCTGCCATCCGCTGACCCTTTCCCTGCGCGCCTTCCTGCAGGGCCCCTACGACAGCGGCAGCGGCCTGATGAACGACGGCCTTCGCAACAACGGCCTGGTGCCAGCCGGCGAACCTTACTCCGCACTCGGTTACACCCAGGTGGGCGGAGGAGGGGAAACGACGACGGCATCCGTCCTGGCATTGGCCGGCAACGATGCCGTCGTCGATTGGGTGTTCCTCGAGTTGCGCAACAAGGACAACAACACCCTGGTGGAGGCCACCCGCTGTGCCCTGCTGCAGCGCGACGGCGACGTGGTGGACGTGGACGGCACCTCACCCGTGAGCTTTGACGCTCTTCCCGACGACTACCATGTCGTTTTGCGCCATCGCAACCACCTCGGGGTGATGACCTTGAACACGGTCGCGTTGGCCACTTCACCCACCACCGTGGACCTGACCGACGGCAGCACCGCCACCTACGGGACGAATGCCCAGAACACGATCAACGGCACGCTGGTGCTCTGGTCCGGCAACACGGTGGACGACGCCTTCATCAAGTACGCCGGGGCGAACAACGACCGCGACCCCATCCTGGTGGCCATCGGCGGTACGATACCCACCGCCACGACCACCGGCTACCTGCTCACCGATGTGAACATGGACGGCACGGTGAAGTATGCCGGCGCCAACAACGACCGCGACCCGATCCTGGTGAACATCGGCGGAACGGTGCCCACGGCCACCCGCCAGGAACAGTTGCCCTAGCCCGGAGCGGTCCACCGGTAGATCATCACGATCGGTCGCTCTTGGTAAGGGGTGGGCCGGTGGACCGCTTCGGGGGGCAACGGGGCATGGCGGATCCGGGATCGGGGTGCCTGGTCCAGGCTCGGGGGCGTCTACACGGGCCAGGACATACGGTCATGGACCCGGTTATTCCCTGAAAACCGAATCACAAAGATCTGATGCACAGCGAAATGCATCGCATAGACCCTTTGTAGACGCGGAAAATTAGGTCTTCCCTGCACGATCAGCCTAAACTGCTGGCCCGGACCACCTCCCCACCAACCTTTCGAACCTCACCCCGCATGCACGCCCGAACCACCCTAGGCGCAGCGCTGATACTTGCTGCACTGACCGGCCACGCCCAGTCGCTGAACGACTTCGTGACCAGTTGGCAGACCACCACGGCCAATGAGAGCATCACCATTCCCACCACCGGTGGCGGCTACAACTATACCGTGAACTGGGGGGACGGCACGACCCTCTCCGGTTACACGGGGGACGCGACGCATGTGTACACCACGGCAGGAATGCACGAGGTGCGCGTGAGCGGGGCCTTCCCGCGCATCTACTTCAACAACACAGGGGACCGCACGAAGATCAAGCACGTGGTCCAGTGGGGAACGGGCAGCTGGACCTCCATGGCGAACGCCTTCAAGGGCTGCACCGCGCTTCATCTGGACGCCACCGACGCCCCGGACCTGAGCGCCTGCACGGACCTATCAGGGATCTTCTACAACTGCATCGTCATGAATGCACCGGTGAACAACTGGGACGTGCACACCATCACCAACATGGCCGACGCGTTCAGTGCCAATCTGGTGTTCAACCAACCGCTTACCAATTGGGACGTGAGCCACGTGACCGATATGTCCAACATGTTCTACACCTGCTATGCGTTCAACCAGGACCTCTCCGGTTGGAACGTGAGCCAGGTGACCGACATGGCCCAGATGTTCCGGGCCAACTATGCCTTGGACAAGGACTTCGGGGGGTGGGACATCGGCCAGGTGACCGACATGACCAACATGTTCACCGGTTGCAATAGCATGTCCACGGCCAACTACGATTCTACCCTGATCGGTTGGGCCCGGCTGGACCCCGGCGAGACCACGATCCACAACGGTGTGACTCTGGGGGCGAACGTGCTGCAGTACTGTGCCGGTGCGGCCGCACACCTGGTATTGACGGACACTTACAACTGGGCGATCACCGACGCGGGCCCTGGTGGCTGCGCACCGACCGATGAGTTCGTGACCACCTGGCAGACCACCACGGCCAACGAGAGCATCACCATACCCACCACCGGCTCGGGCTACAACTACTACGTGGATTGGGGCGATGGTTCGACAACGACCCACAGCGATGCCGACGCGAGCACCGATGCCACACATACCTACGTGACCGCCGGATCCCATACCGTGCGCATCGGCGGGGCCTTTCCACGGATCTATTTCAACGACACGGGCGACAGGACCAAGATCCTGGACGTGGTCCAATGGGGAACCAACCCATGGACCAGCATGGAGGACGCCTTCCAGGGCTGCAGCAACCTCCAGATCTCCGCCACTGACGCTCCGGACCTCTCAGCTTGTACCTCGCTGGAGGGCATGCTCCGCAGTTGCACCGCCTTCAACTCGCCGATCAACAACTGGGATGTGAGCACCATCACCCTCACACGGCGCATGTTCGAGAACGCGACCCAATTCAACCAGCCGCTGGACCTCTGGGATATGGGACAGGTGGGCAACAGCCTCGCCATGTTCAAGAACGCGATCGCCTTCAACCAGGACATCGGTGGTTGGGACATGGGACAGGATACCATCATGGGCTTCATGTTCCAGGACGCGGACGCGTTCGATCAGGACATCAGCGGCTGGGACGTCGACCAAGTGACCGGTTTCGCGGGCATGTTCCAGAACGCGATCGCCTTCGATCAGGACCTCGGCAACTGGGACATCAGCGGTGCGACCAGCATGAGCAACATGCTTCTGGGATCAGGTCTATCCACGGCGAACTACGATGCCACCTTGATCGGATGGAGCACCCTGGAACCTGGGGAAACGACCATACCCACGGGTATATCACTCGAGGCCAATGGCCTGCATTACTGTGCCGGGCTGTACGCCCGAATAGCCTTGGTCGCGACCTACGGCTGGACCATCACCGACGCGGGCCCGGATTGTCCGCCCGAAGATGAGTTCGTGACCACCTGGCAGAACGGTGGGCTCAATCAACCCATCACCATACCCACCACCGGCTCGGGCTACAACTACTACGTGGACTGGGGCGATGGCACGGTGACCACCCACAGCGATGCCGATGCCAGCACCAACGCCACGCACACCTACGCCAGCGGAGGGTCGCACACCGTGCGGATCGGCGGGGCCTTCCCGCGCATCTTCTTCAATGGCACTACGAACCCCTCCAAGCTCAGTACCGTGGTACAATGGGGGAACATTGCCTGGACCTCCTTCGCCAACGCCTTCCGAGGATGCAACCTCATGGATGTGACCGCCACCGATACACCGGACCTGTCGGGGGTCACGGACGTCAGTGGCATGTTCTACGGTTGCGACCTGATGGGCCTGAACGCGAACGCCAACTGGAATTGGGACCTGAGCGGTGTGACGAACATGAATTCCATGTTCCGCAACGCGACCGCCTTCGATAGGGACCTGGGGAGTTGGGACGTGAGCAACGTGACCGACATGGGCAGCATGTTCCAGGGTGCCGGTCTTTCCACGGCCAACTACGACGCCCTGCTGATCGGATGGAGCGCGTTGCCCCTGCAACCGAACGTGGTCTTCAACGCCGGCTCCAGCACCTATTGCCTGGGCGTGACCGCGCGCGCATCCATGATCGCTGCGCCGAACAATTGGACCATCACCGATGCCGGTTTCTCGAGCTGCGCGCCCGCCGATGAGTTCGTGACCACCTGGCAGACCACAACGGCCAACGAGACCATCACCATCCCGACCACCGGTCCGGGTTACCAGTACTATGTGGATTGGGGTGATGGCACCGTAACGAACCACAGCGATGCGGATGCCAGCACCGATGCCACGCACATCTATGCCACTGCGGGCCTGCACACCGTGCGGATCGGCGGGGGCTTTCCCCGCATCTATTTCAACAATGGTGGCGACAAGGACAAGATCCTGGACGTGGTGCAATGGGGCAGCATCCAATGGACATCCATGTTCGGTGCCTTCCGCGGCTGCAACAACCTGCAGATGAGCGCTACCGACGCACCAGACCTCAGCCAATGCACCAGCCTGCAGTCCATGTTCCGAGGCTGCATTTCGCTCAATTCACCTGTATCGAGCTGGGACGTGAGCCATGTGACCGACATGAGCTACCTCTTCCGGGGTTGCACGCTCTTCGACCAACCCGTGAATACGTGGGTGGTCGCGCAAGTGACCAACATGGAACACCTGTTCGCCGTGTGCCCCGCCTTCGATCAGGACCTGAGCACTTGGAACACCGGTGCCGTGCTGAAGATGAACTCCATGTTCGACTCCGACGTGAGCTTCAACCAGGACATCCGCGGTTGGGATGTGGGTCAGGTGTATACGATGAACGGCATGTTGCAAGGGGCCACGGCCTTCGACCAAGACCTCGGGGCCTGGGACATCAGCAGCCTCACCGCTGCAACAGGCATGCTTGCGAACAGCGGCCTCTCCACGGTGCACTATGACAGCACGCTGATCGGATGGGCCCGGCTCGACCCTGGCGAGAGCCAGATCCCTTCCGGCTTGAACTTGGGTGCGGATGGGCTGCTCTTCTGCGCGGGAGCTGGTGCCCGGCTGCAGTTGATCAACACACACGGCTGGGCCTTCTCCGGCGACGCGCTCGGCGGGTGCGGCGCTTCGGATGAGTTCGTGACCACCTGGCAGACCAACTACATCGGCGAGACCATTACGATCCCCACCACCGGCACCGGATACAACTACTACGTGGATTGGGGTGATGGCACCGTGAGCAACTACACCGCCGACGCCACGCACGCGTACACCAGCCCCGGGCTGCACACCGTGCGGATCGGTGGGGCCTTCCCGCACATCTATTTCAATAGCGTTGGTGACAAGGACAAGATCCTGGATGTGGTGCAATGGGGCAGCATCCAATGGACATCCATGGTGAGTGCTTTCCGGGGCTGCACCAACCTGCAAGTGAGCGCCACCGATGCGCCCGACCTCAGCCAATGCACCAGCATGCAGTCCATGTTCCGCGGCTGCTCCTCCTTCAACACGCCGGTAGCGAGTTGGGACGTGAGCCATGTGACCGACATGAGCTACCTCTTCCGGGACTGCACGATCTTCAACCAACCCGTGGATACGTGGGACGTGGCGCAGGTGACCAACATGGAACACCTGTTCGCCGTGTGCCCCGCCTTCGACCAGGACCTGAGTTCCTGGAATACGGGAGCCGTGCAGAAGATGAACTCCATGTTCGAGTTCGACGTGAGTTTCCAGCAGGACATCAGCGGCTGGGATGTGAGCCAGGTGTTCAGTATGAACGGCATGTTGCAAGGCGCCACGGCCTTCGACCGTGACCTGGGCGCTTGGGACATCAGCAGCCTGACCGCCGCCTCCAACATGCTCTCGAACACCAGCCTCTCCACGGCGAACTACGACAGCACCCTGATCGGCTGGGCGCGGTTGGATGCGGGTGAGACCCAGATACCGGCGGGCTTGACCTTGGGCGCGGATGGCCTCACGTATTGCCTGGGTACCGCTGCGCATCACGAACTGACCGACGACCAGGGTTGGACGATCACGGACGCGGGTGCCGCCTGCTCCGCGGCCACCGCCTTCATCACCACCTGGCAGACCACCGCGGCCAACGAGACCATCACCATACCCACCACCGGCAGCGGGTATTATTACCTGGTGGACTGGGGGGATGGCGCGTACACCTTCCGTTCGGATGCCGATGGCAACACCAATGCCACCCACGCCTACGCCACCGCGGGTATTCATACCGTATCGATCTACGGTGACTTCCCGCGCATCTACTTCTTCAATGCCCCGGACGCGCCGAAGGTCCGCACCGTGGAACAATGGGGCGCGAGGGCCTGGGACTCCTTCTCCAGCGCCTTCCGCGGATGCGCCAACCTGGATGTGACCGCCACCGATGTGCCCGACCTGAGCGGGGTGCAGAACATGAGCAGCATGTTCAACGGTTGCCTGGCGCTCGGCCAGGCACCCGGCGCGAATTGGAACTGGGACGTGAGCGGCGCCACCAACATGAACGCCATGTTCTACAACGACATCCATTTCAACGCGGACATCTCCGGGTGGGACGTGGGGAACGTGACCGACTTCGGCGCCATGTTCCGCAACGCCAACACCTTCGACCAAAACATCGGTGTGTGGGACGTGAGCAGTGCCACAGTGATGGACGGTATGTTCCGCGATGCGGACGCCTTCGACCGCAACCTGGGTCACTGGGACATCAGCAACGTGACGGGCATGGTGAACATGCTGAACGCTGCGGGGCTCTCCAACCTGAGCTATGATAGCACATTGATCGGCTGGGCCACCCTGAGCGCAGGCGAAACGCAGATCCCTTCCGGGCTCACCCTCGATGCGAACGGACTGATCTACTGCCTCGCCACTGATGCGCGTGCGGAGCTGATCAGCACGAACGGATGGACCATCAACGGCGACGCTCGGGATCCCTTCTGCGTGGCCCCCGCGCTCGCGTTCATCACCACCTGGGAGACCACCACCCCGAACGAGACGATCACCATACCGACCACCAGCGCGGCGACCGCATACGACTACGTCGTGGACTGGGGCGATGGCGTGTTCAGCGCGCATCAGACCGGCGATGCCACGACCAATGCCACGCATACCTATGCCACGCCCGGTATCCACACGGTCAAGATCGATGGTGCCTTTCCCCGCATCTACATGAACGGCGCGCCGGACACGCTGAAGCTCCTCACGGTGGAACAATGGGGGCACATCGCCTGGACCTCCTTCGCCGGTGCGTTCCGCGGCTGCGCCAACCTGGACGTGGTGGCCACCGACGCGCCCCACCTGAGCGCGGTGACGAACCTGAGCACCATGTTCTACGGCTGTTCCTCACTGGGGCAGGACCCCGGCACCAACTGGAACTGGGATGTGAGCAGTGTGAACAACATGAACTCCACCTACTACGGGTGCAGCCTGTTCAATGCGGACATCACCGGCTGGAACGTGGGCAACGTGACCAACTTCGGAGCATTGTTCCGCAACGCCCCGGTGTTCGACCAGGACATCGGCGATTGGGACATGGGCAGCGCCACCGTCCTGAACGGCATGTTCCGCAATGCGGTCGCCTTCGACCAGGACCTGGGGGGCTGGAACGTGAGCAACGTGGGCAGCATGGACCTGATGTTCGATGGAACGGCCCTCTCCACCGCGAACTACGACAACCTGCTGATCGGTTGGAGCGCATTGACCCTGCAGCCGAACGTGGTCTTCAACGCTGGTTCCAGCACTTACTGTACGGGGGCCGCAGGGCGCGCGGTCTTGACCGCCGCGCCCAACAACTGGACCATCACGGATGCCGGGTTCACAGGCTGCACGCCGGCCGATGAGTTCGTGACCACCTGGCAGACCACCACCGCCAACGAAACCATCACCATCCCCGCAACAGGCACGGGTTACTTCTACTACGTGGACTGGGGCGATGGAACGGTGTCCATCCATGGCGATGCCCTTGCCAATACCAATGCCACGCATCTCTATCTCACACCCGGCATGCACACCGTGCGGATCGGCGGGGCCTTCCCGCGCATCTACTTCAACAATACGGGGGATAAGAGCAAGATCAGGTTCGTGAACCAGTGGGGCGCGATCCAGTGGACCTCCTTCCAGAGCGCCTTCAGCGGTTGCGACGTCCTCGGCGTTCCCGCCACCGATGCGCCGGACCTGAGCGCGTGTACCAACCTGTCCAGCATGTTCCAGGATTGTGCGCAGTTGAACCAGCCCATGGACCATTGGCAGGTGGGGACCATCACCAACATGAGCTACATGTTCAACCAAGCCCAGAATTTCGACCAGCCGTTAAGCTCCTGGGATGTGAGCCAGGTCACCAACATGGCCTCCATGTTCTCATTCGCCTCGCATTTCAACCAGGACCTCAGCACCTGGCAGGTGGGCCAGGTCACCTCCATGCAGAACATGTTCGGCCATACCAACCAACTGGACCAACGTTTCGGGAGTTGGGACATCAGCAACCTGACCAATGCTGCGTACATGTTCCTGCTCTCCGGCTTGTCCACCGCCAACTACGATTCCACCCTGATCGGTTGGGCACGGCTGGACCCTGGCGAGACCGCCATACCCTCCGGGATCGACCTCGGTGCCTTGGGGCTCACCTTCTGCGCTGGTGTATCCGCACACCAGGACCTGATCGATACCTATAACTGGTCCATCACGGACGCGGGTCTCGGCTGTGGCGACCAGCCTTTCATCACCACCTGGCAGACCACGACCCCGAACGATACGATCACCATCCCGACCACGGGGACCGGATACGACTACATCGTGGATTGGGGCGACGGCGCCTATAGTGTGGATCAGACCGGTGATGCCTCCCACACCTATGCCACCCCCGGCACACACACCGTGGCGATCCATGGCACCTTCCCCCGCATCTTATTGTACACTTCACCGGACCGTCCCAAGCTCCTCACCGTGGAACAATGGGGGGACATCGCATGGACCTCGTTCCTGGATGCGTTCCGTGCATGCAACGGCTTGGAGGTCACGGCCACCGATGCACCCGATCTGAGCGGTGTCCTGAGCGTCAAGAACATGTTCAACGGCTGCCACGCGCTGGGGCAGGACCCCAACACCAATTGGGATTGGGACGTGAGCGGGGTGACCAACATGAACGCCATGTTCTATGACGCTTACCATTTCAATGGGGACATCACCGGATGGGATGTGGGCAACGTGACGGATCTCGGTGCCCTGTTGCGCGGTGCCCATGTCTTCGATCAGGACATCGGTGGTTGGGATGTGAGCGGCGCGACGGTCATGGACGGCATGTTCCGCGACGCCTTCGCCTTCGATCAGGACCTGGGGAACTGGAACGTGAGCAACGTGACCAGCATGAGCAACATGTTCTATGGAACGGGCCTTTCCACGGCGAACTACGATGCCCTGTTGATCGGCTGGAGCGCGCTGACCCTGCAGCCCAATGTGGTCTTCGATGGTGGATCGAGCACGTATTGCGCGGGGGCTACTGCACGGGCCGTCCTGACCGGGGCGCCGAACAACTGGACCATCACCGATGCAGGTAGTGACCCCAACTGCGGTGCCGTCGTGTCGGCCAAGGTTTTCCTCCAAGGCCCCTATGACAGTGGCTCCGGCCTGATGAACGACGGGCTTCGCGCCAACGGGCTCGTACCGCTCTCCGAGCCGTACACTGCACTGGGCTATGTGCAGGTCGGTGGAGGTGGTGAGAGCATCGATCCATCGGTGCTCACCGTCACCGGCAATGATGCCATCGTCGATTGGGTCTTCCTCGAGTTGCGCAACAAGAACGACAACACCGTGGCGGAAGCCACACGATGCGCGCTCGTACAACGCGATGGCGACGTGGTGGACGTGGACGGCACTTCGCCCGTGAGCTTTCCCGTTGCCTCGGACAACTACTACGTGGTGGTCCGCCATCGCAACCACCTCGGGGTGATGACCCTGAACACGGTCGCGTTGACCGCTTCACCCGCCACCGTGGACCTGACCGATGGCAGCACGCCTACCTATGGGACCAATGCCCAGAACACGGTCAGCGGCACGCTGGTGCTCTGGTCCGGCAACGTGGTGGACGATGCCTTCATCAAGTACGCCGGGGCGAACAACGATCGCGATCCCATCCTGGTGGCCATCGGCGGTACGATACCCACCGCCACGACCGCCGGCTACCTGCCCTCCGACGTGAACATGGACGGCACGGTGAAATACGCCGGCGCCAACAACGACCGCGACCAGATCCTGGTGAACGTCGGGGGGACGGTGCCTACGGCCACCCGCCAGGAACAGTTGCCTTAGCCCGGAGCGGTCCACCGGTAGATCGGAACCGATCGGTCGCTCTTGGTAAGGGGTGGGCCGGTGGACCGCTTCGGTAAGCGAGGCGAAGATGGACGGGCACGGGTCACCGATCCGCGCCGGCGGGTTGATAAGTAGACGGAGGCCCGGTCCGCCGCTCCGGGCAGGAGCTAATTTTGTCCTGACCCATACGCCCACGAACTTCCCGACCGACCACCCACTTTCCGTGACCGACGCCCGCAACATGCCTGCCTACACGCCCGGTGATGCGGCGCACTACCTGCACATCCCGTCGAGCACGGTGCGCTGCTAGTGCTTTGGGCAGAACTATGCCGACAGCAAGGGCACGCTGAAGTTCCTCCCACGGGTCATCGACCCGGTGGACAAGGAGAACAAGCTGCTCTCCTTCACCAACCTCGTGGAGTTGCATGTGCTTTCCCTGACGCGCAGGGAGTACAGGCTGCCCATGCCGGTCGTGCGGAAGACGATCGAGTTCCTCAAGAAGGAATTCGGCGTGAAGCGCCCGCTGGCGGAACAGCAACTGTTCACGGACCGGGCGGACCTTTTCATTGAAAAGCTGGGCGACTTCATGTCCGCCAGCGGCAGCCGGCAGATGCAGCCGCGCGCCATCGTGCAGGGCTATCTGGAGCGCATTGAGCGCGACAAGCTTGGCGCACCCCTGAAGCTCTATCCCTTGCTGCGCAGCCTGAAGGAAGACCCCGACCAGAAGACCGTGATCGAGATCGATCCGAACATCGCCTTCGGCCGTCCGGTCCTGGCACATACCGGCATCCCCACGGCCGTGTTGGTGCAGCGCTGGCAGGCAGGTGAATCCATTGCCGCGCTGGCGCAGGACTATGACCAGCCCGTGGCGCTGGTGGAGGAGGTGATCCGCAGTGAAAGTCAGCGTGCCGCTTGAGCGCGGAAGCGGATACGTTCTTCACGGACGAAGGCCTTGGAGGCCGGCAGCCTTAAGGTATCTGCGATACGGCTGGAGCCCAGCCGTTCCAGAGGATCGGCCCGGACACACATTTCCTGCTCTAAATTGCCGTTGTCTACTCGCCCATTCCACTGGCATGACCTTCGATGGCATCACGGATGCGGAGCTCGATGACCTGCGGCGCATGCCCAAGCAGGTGGAGAACCCGCGTGCCCGGGCTCAGCGGATCGAAGGCCGGGAACAGTTCAACTACACCCTGGTCTCGGAAGATGGTGAGCACCGTTTCCAGCTCTATACCCGGCAGAACACCCGGCCGGGTATGGCGGACAGCTTTTCCTGTGGGCTCAACGTGGTCAAAGCCAATGGTGAAACGCTGACCCTCTGCCGCTACAACGGTCCGAGCCACCCGCACCGGAACCACTTGGAAGGCGACACGTTCGAGTTCGAGTGCCACATCCACTCCGCCACCGAACGCTACCTGCAGGCCGGCCGCGATCCAGAGACCTTTGCGGTCACCACCGATCGGTTCAGAACTTTGCAAGGTGCCCTGCATTGCCTGGTGACCGACTGTGCAGTTTCGGGCTTGGAAACCACCCCTGACGAACCCACCTTGTTCGCCGACCCATGAACACCGACCTCCAGCAGCTGCAGGAAAGCCTGTGCAAAGCACTGTGCGGCGAGGTGCGCGTGGTGCCCAAAAGCAAGGACATGGCCATGGTGCTCACGCCGTTCGAGTTCGCCGATGGGGACGCCTACCAGCTCTACCTCACCGAACTGCCCGGAGGCCTGCTGCGCCTGAGCGACAAGGGGCATACCCTCATGCACCTCAGCTACCGGAACGACACGGATAAATTCCGGAACGGCACCCGTGCCAAACTGCTGGAGCGCATCAAGGCCGAGACCGATGTGGCCGAGGACGATGGTGCCTTCTATGTGGACACCTCACCCGGCGAGCTGGCTCCTGCCATCTGGCGCCTCTCCAAGGCCATGGTGCAGGTGAACGACCTCACCTTCCTGAACCGGGAACGTGCCGAAAGCACCTTCTACGAGGACCTCCATGAACAGCTGTTGCGACTGGTGCCTGAGGACCAGGTGCAGCGCAACTACATCCATGAGGCATTGGAGGATGCCGCCAACTACCCGATCGACTACCGCATCGAAGGGAAGCATGCACCCCTGTTCATCTTCGGTATCGCGAACAAGGACAAGGCCCAGCTGGTCACCATCATCCTGGAGCGCCTGAAGCGCCACAAGGCCGACTACGAGTCGCTCTTGATCTTCGCCGACCAAGGCAGCTTGCCCCGCCCGGTGCTGGCCCGCCTGAGCAACGTGGGTGGTGAGCAGATCGCCAGCCTCGACGCCCAGGACGACATCGAGTGGAAGATCGCGCGGAAGCGGGCATAGGAAGGCCAGTACTACCGTGGTAAGAACCAGTACCACCATCCGCCTTGTTCGGTCCATTGGCAGGTCAGGTCCTGTTTGAGAACGATCGGCTTGTCCCGCCCCACCTTCCACTTCCCGGCCCAAGAGGGCACTATGGGCTTCCTCGCCTCATAATGGCTTCCATTGGAGGTGGAGACCGAAGATGCCATGCCTGAATGTTTGTACTCCGCGTAGTACTTCCTGTCCGCCAAGCAGATGAAGTACTTCAGGTCATACTGACCAAAGCCATCGAGGCGGGAAATGTCCTTCAAGGCATCATACATATCCAGATCCCGCGCTCTGTTCTGCTCATGCTTGAAACATTTCAGTTCGATCGCTACTGTTGCCGTGCCCAATGTGGACGTGATATCGATGCTCTGATTACCGACCGCCGTCTCCAGTTCCACCTGGAACTCCTCTCCGGGTAGAATGCAAAAGGCAGAGCCAAGCTCCTGCATGATCTTGGCCAATTGCAGTTGCATGGAGGCTTCTTTGTTGATGGGTTGCTTTCCGGATATGACCCGCTGGAACAGCAACTGCCAAGAGGTCTCGACCACCTCTCTCAATCGTAGTATCGGGTCCTTGTCAATCATTGCACGCTGTGTCTAGACCCTAATGCCTTATTCATTTGCAGGAGGCTCATATCAGGCTCAGCCGCTGCAAACGGTTCTTGCCTTTGGGGAGTAACTAGAGAATGGGGCAACGTCCATAGGGGCAGGAGGGAAAGGTCAGCTTGGCACATAGTCAAGCCTACGGTCGCAGCCGTCGTATCCGTGATACAATTGCAGAAGGCTGCCGTTGGAGCACCTCGCTGATCGCTAGGCGGGCCATGCCCTTGTCCAGCATCTCCAAGATCAAGGCATCCTCTTCAGGGGTCCATCGCAGGTAAGCACGTGGATGCTCTCGACGGAGCTTTTCAATGTCGCTCAATGCATCACCCTCAGCATCGAGCGTTGTCGTGATCGAACGAGCCCTTTCACCCCACTCCTTCCGTGGAACCTCCAGTTCACGATCTGGAACGGTGCTATGGATCAGGTCCGCAATGCGAATGATACTGCGTGCCTCCTTGCACATGGCAGCATAAGCCTCTGCATCCTCATTGGCCCGGAGAAGCACACCCATCTCGCGGTTGTTCCGCTCGGAGCCGCCAAGCAGGTTCAGACTTGTGACGACACCCTCCAACTCGTTGAAGTAGCACTTCGCATGCAACTCCTTCAGGAAGTAAAGCCGCATGTTCGGCAGTTCACGGAGGTCTCGGAATACCCCCTTGTCCATCGGCTTCTTTCCGAACAGGATGGTGATCTCGACACCGCTCTCGCCGGCATCCTGCAAGCGCTGCAGATGTACGATGCGCGGGAAGACGAACGCACTGATCAAAGTCAGCGATGCGCTAGCCTCGCGGATCACTCGTTCGATCGCAGCACTGCTATCCGTTGCGGTAAGGAACGTTGCCATGCGTGTTCAAAGGGTGGAGATCCAACTGTCGTTCTCCTTCCTTGCCCCCCCCAGCGCTTCCAGCGTCTCCAGCAGCGCCTCCATCTCCTTCAGGCGCTTGGGGCTGCGCTTGCCTTTGAAGTGGCCGGCGATGGTGGCCACGTCCGCGGGGGCGGGCAGGGCGGTGAGCACTTCGCGCAGCGCCGCGGCTTGGGCGGGCAGCTCCTTGGGCCAGGGGCGTTGGTCGGTGGTGGGTTTGGGGGACTCGTCCTCTTCCACATCCATCTCCGCCTGCCTGTCGCTGGCCAACTGGCCGCTTACGGACTTGCCGCTCGCGCCGGGGTTCTGGTACTCCGGCCGCAGCCAGCGGATGTGGCCTTGGGCTTCCTCGGCGGCGCGTTCTGCGTTGAGGGCCACGAGGCGGTAGAGGATCTCGTCGTCGCTCAAGTTCGCGGGCCAGCCGTAGGCTTCGGCCACGGCGGCGTCCAGCTCGTCGTGCAGTTGCTTCAGGATGCCCACGAGGCCCTGGTCGTAGATGGTCTTGTCCTTGGCGGTGAGCGTTTCTCCGGCGCGGACCCGTTCCAGCACGTTGTACATGCCCGTCATGGTCAGCTCCGGGTGTTGGGCCTGCTGCCGCTTGCGGTGCGCGTCCAGCTGCTCGCCCAGCTCCCGGATCCGTGCCTGCTGCGCCTCCGTGGCGGCGGGGAAGGGGAAGGTGTCAAAGCAGCGGGTCTTGTTGTAGCGGGGTCGGTCTTCCAAGGTGCCGCCGGAAGCCAATGCCCAAGTGACATGGATGTGGCTGCTGAGCACTCCCAGGAAGTAGGCATCCTCCAGCGCGATGTTCACCAGCATGTTGTCCGGGAGGATGGACTTGTCCAGGAAGACGAAGAAGCGGTGCTTGGAGGTCTCGACAGTGGCGATGTAGCGATCAAGGCCATTGATCGCTTCTCTAAGCTCGGGCCTGGTTCTACCATGTAGCCACCAAAACTCCTTCACCTTGGGCTCCCTGCTAACGTCACGGTCCGGCTTCACGTGGAGCGAAAGCCACTGATACAATTCCGGATGGTTAGAACGCACTTGCTCGATACCTAACCCGTAGAAGTCGATGATCTGCGCTGCTCGGGATACTTGTGTGATATCTCGACCATTGACATACGAACGAATATGGCTCCCTGCTTTTGCAATGGCATCACTACCGATCTGAGCCAGCCGCTGTTCATCCAAAATGAAACCCTCCCCATAGACTTTGACACCTGGATAGGAAAGCTCCGAGTTAGCCAGAAGTCTTGCCGCTGAACTGACATCGGCACCTATCGTCAGGTCTGCAAAGAGCTTACCTGAGTCGCCAACGAGTTCGACAGTTGCAGCCTCTTCACCGGCTGTATCATACTCCTTGTTTACGCGCCACAACCAACCGAACTGAGACCCAGACACCCCAACCGTCATTGCCACCCTCACAGCCGCCCCATCCGCACTGTCCACCCAAGGGTGGTCCGGGATCGCGAAGGCCAGGGAGAGTGCCTTCTTCTGCCCCAGGTGCTGCTGCACCACCTTCCGGTTGAAGGTCTGGCGCAGGCTGTTGGTGGTGATGAAGCCGAAGCGCTTCACCTTCCCTTCACGCACCAGCTCGGCGGCCTTGTCCCACCAGAACATCACGAAGTCCGCGCTGTCCGGCACGTTGGCGTAGGCGCCGCGCAGGGCTTCCGTGTAGCCATCGCCCAAGGCTTCCCGCATCCGGTGTTTACCAATGAACGGCGGATTGCCCACGATGTAGTCCGCCTCGGGCCACTGCGCCGGGCGCGGGTTGGTGTAGGTGTAGGCCTGTACGCGCGCTTCGGGGTCGGGCACTTCCTGGCCGGTCACGGGGTGCGGCTTGGTGGTGCGGCCGTCCCAACGGGTCACGGGCTTGCCCTCCTCGTCCACCATGGGCTTGCGTTCGTCCCAATCCAGCACGGCATCGCGGCACTCGATGTTGTGGTGGTTGCGCAGGATGGGCTCCGGCACGCTGCTCACGGTGCCGTGCGTGCGGATGTGCCATTGCAGGAAGCCGATCCACAGCACCAGGTCGGCAATGGCGGCGGCGCGCGGGTTCACCTCGATGCCCAGCAGGTTGGCGGGCGTCACCGTCACGTTCTCCATCTCCAGCTTCTGCTGGCTCTGGCCCAGGTCGTGCAGCGTGTTCAGCACTTCGCCCTCCAGGCGCTTCAGCAGTTCCAACGTCACGTACAGGAAGTTGCCGCTGCCGCAGGCGGGGTCCAGCACACGGATGTGCGCGAGGCGGTCCAGGAAGGCCTTCACCTCGGCCACGGCCTTGTCCTCCTTGCCCTGCTCGGCCCATTGCAGCGCGGCCACCTGCACGTTGGCCCATTCGGCGCGCAGGGGCTCCATGATGGTGGGCTGCACCAGCCGCTCCACGTAGGCGCGCGGGGTGTAGTGGGCGCCCAGCTTGTGGCGTTCGCGCGGGTCCAGCGCGCGTTCCAGCAGCGTGCCGAAGATGGCGGGCTCCACGTCCTTCCAATCGCTGGTGCTGGCCTCGATCAGCAGTTGGATCTGGTCGGTGTTCAGCGGCAGGGCCTGCGGTTCCGCGAAGAGCCCGCCGTTGAAGCGCGGGATGGTCTTGTGCAGGATGGCCGCGTAGCCGCCTTTGTCCATGTCGCGCCACAGGCTTTCCAGCGCGGGCACCAGGTCCTTGGGGCGTTGTTTCAGCTCGCCCAGCAGGGTGGTGAAGCTGCCGTGGGGCAGCAGGTCCACGTCCTCGCTGAACATGGTGAAGAGGCAGCGCATGAGGAAGTTGGCGACCTCCTCGGGCGTGTGCCGGCCTTCGAGGGAGTGGGCGAGCCGGCCGAGGCGTTGCGCCACTTCGCGCGTGACCTTGGCACTGCGGCGGTTGGGGTCCAGCGCCAGCGGCTCGGTCCAGACCAGCCGCAGGCGTTCGCGCACCTCGCTGCGGGCCAGGTCCCGCAGCCCGATGCGGTAGCTGGCGGGATCGGGGAAGGGTGCGTAGTGCCCCCCTGCGCGGCTCCAGTCGGCATAGAGCGCGATGCTGTGGCCCACGTCCACCACCAGCAGGAAGGGTGGCCGGCCACCGGGGATCTCCGCCGGCGGCAGGCTGCGGGCGTAGCGTTCGGCCTGGTTGCGGGCGCGCTCCATGGCGGTGTCCCACCCGCGGCTGCCGCGCATGCCGTGGCCGCGCTTCATGTTCTTCCGCCGCGCCTGCCCATCGGCGCTCACCGGTGCCTCGCCTTCCACGGCATCGGCACCCTGCTTGGTCTCCAGCACAAAGCAGCCGCGCTTGTACAGGTCGATGAAGTTGCTGGTGCCTTCCGCGCTGGGCACCACCTTCTCGAACACGTAGGCGTTGGCGGTCGGGTCGGGTTTGGCCGCGTCCGGCTGCGGCACGTCCAGCACGTCGCACAACTCCTTCAGGAAGCTCTGTGCGTTGGCGCGCTCAGAGGCCCCGGAGACCTCCCACTTGGTGAGAAAGGTCTGGAGTGCGGCGGCGGAGGACATGAAGGGCTGAAAGTAGAAAGGTCCGCCTCATTGCGCTTGGGCTCCACGGTGGTCAATGCGCCCGGAGGGACCGGACCTTTCATCCCATGGACCACTTCCCGTGACCCCGCCGGGGCTCGAATCGGGGACCCCGACATTTCATCAGTGGGCGTACCTGGCTCAGCCGGATACAACCCCGTTCCGCCTTGCGCACGGTGTAGTGGATGGCATGAACCGTGATGTCGTAGACGGATCTGGCGGTTGCGCCGACGCCAGTACCGGCCGATCACCGTCCATGTAATTCCCGCCTGCAGGCGCACCTGGTCGCCGATGGCGAAGCGGGCGCGTGCCGCCAAAGCCGTCCGATCGGTGGTGGGCGCAATGCGACTTGGACCTGATGGGGTCCATTCGCATTGGCGCTACACGATCTCCAGGGAGTTCCCGTAAGCGAGCAGGTGCTCATAGGCCGCGGTGACAAGGTCTTCCCGCGCCGCCATGTTCTCCTTCCGGCTGCTCCATTGGCGCAAGTGATCGAGCACCGCGGGCAGGCCGGCTCCGGGGTGCTGCTGCAGGATGAGCGACACGGAACTGAGCATTTCCAGAGCGAAAGCCGAGCGGAAATCCGCCAGGAGGCCCCGGAGGCGCTCCAGGCGCTGGCGTTGCAGCGGGCTCAGTTCGCGTTCCACGAAAGCGTCCACTTCCGCACGGTGCGCATAGGACAGGTAGAGTGGTTCGAAGGGCCTGGCGTCCTTCTGCTCCATGCCCTTGATGTACTTGCCGTTCAGGTCGTAGAGCACATGGGCCACCTGGGGCGCATAGGGGCCATAGTGGTGGGCGACGAACTTCAACCGAAGTGGTTCGCCCAGACCCTGCAGGAAGAATCCCACCTTGTTGGCGACAAAGAGGCTGGCTTCCGCACCCATCTCCTCATAGTAGAAGAGGCCGCTCAGGAGCATGGCCCGTGCTGGGGTGAGGTGGCTCTCCTTGGCAAGCTCCCGGCGCAGCACCGCCTTGACCGCCTCGCTGGGCTCGAACACCACCACCCGCATGGGCAGCGGGCCCAGATGGTCCTCGATCATCCGGCGCACTTTTTCCCAATTCAGCCCCCCATGTCCGCAGCCCAGGGGAGGCACCGCCACACTGGATATACCACGGGCGGGGAGTTCCGTGGCCAGGGTCGCAAGTCCGGCTTCGATGTACTCATACTTGCTCTTGCGGTAGTACTCGGTCTTCGTGGGGAAGTTGATGATGATGCGATCACCCTGCACGGTATGCTCCGTGGTGAACAGCAATTTGCCCGGCTCCAGTTCACCGGCCTTGCACGCAGCGGCGTAGCGTTTGAAGTTCTCCGGGAAGGCCTGCTTGAACTGCAGTGCAATGCCCTTGCCCATGACGCCCACCGTGTTCACCGTGTTCACGAGCGCCTCGGTATCGGCGTCGAGCAGGTTGCCGGTCGTGTACTCGATCATGGATAGTAGAGCTTGTGTTCGGTGTCCACCTTCACTCGGGCTCCAAGGCCGAATTTGCGCACAAGTTCCGCGACTTCCACCGATCGTTCATGATCGTACACCCCGATAGCATCCACAAGGGCCGGTGGAATATGGCCGCGAACAAGGAATTCCGCCTGCTTGCGACGCTCGCGGTCCCGATCCTCCTCCGAATTCCGCCACCAGCGATCACCGACGACGTCCCAGTCCACATGCGCGAACCCCTCCGGGGAATCGAATAGCCGGGTGATCAGGCGGTGGTTGGCGTGCCCGTCGGCAATGATGTATGGCAGCCCAGCCTCTTGGACCGCTTCGAACGATACCAACAGATAGATGATCTCCCGTTGGGGGAACGCTTCCGCCACGTTGTGGCCGGTCATGATCCGGTACAGCATTGGGCTGTGCGGTCCCAGATAGAACGCCACATGGTCACCGATGGTGCCTGTGGCGGGTGGGTCGAGCGTGTAGACGCGTCTGTTCTCGGCCAAGTCCTTGCTACCCAAGCGCTTCGTTGGAGGCTGCCAGTCCGGATGCGTACAGGGGTACAGTCCCCGCTCAAGTACTGCGGGTAGGTCGGCAATATGCACGATGCGGTAGAGCCAGATCTTCACCGGCCTCGGGGGCATGCCGCAAGCTACGCGGGAAGTGGAGCAACGCGACGCGACACCCCCCACTGGCGCGGATCTTGGATCCGTGTCTTGACCCAATACCGAATGGTCAGGCTTGCGACCCGGCTGCCCCTCCTTCCACATCGAATGGAGCTTTTCGTCCGGCAGCCTGAACCGAAAGCCAAAGGCAGGGGAAAGGTGGCCGGAGGCCACAGGTGTTCCGGTGGACGCGGAGCGGCCAAAAAGCCTGTTGGCTCCGCCACCTGAGGACCTATTGCTGCGCACCTGGCAGGGCAGGCAGGGGGTCCGGGTCCGGGTGAAAAAAGTTCGGGGTATGAATAAATACGTGCCTTGGGTATGTGTTTCTACGTCGGTGGGAATGGTGGCCCTGCCCTTACATGGCGCCCACCACCGGCAGGGTGCCGGATGGATCATACAAGACGCATGAGCGGGAAACGGGTGGAGTTGCTGCGCAGGCTGCGTGGCCTGTCACAGAAGGAGATGGGCATGGCGATCGGTCTGTCGCAGACGCACGTGAGTGCCCTGGAGACCGGGCAACGAAAGGTGCCCTCCGTGGAGGTGGAGCGCCTGTGCCGCGCGTTGAACTGCCGCCTGGACGACCTGATCGGTGCGGAGGGGTCCATCACGATCACCTTCACCTCCAACCCGTCCACACGGCCACCCCAGGACGACCCGGCCCCGGAGGCGGACACGGTGTAGCGGTCCGGCATGCGGTAGGCGCCCTGCCGCCTGATGGTGGGCGGTGCCGCATGCGAAAGGCTTACCGTGCCGGTCCTGGAGCATCGCCTTGTGCGCAAGGCATGGCGACCGTGTCCATGCTGGAGAAGGGATGCGCACCTGATGCGGCAGTGGTGTGCACGTACTGCAGTGGTCATGCGGACATGATGCAGTAGTGGTCCATACACGCTGCATGGGTCGTGGGCACATACTGCAGTGGTGGTCCACACATACTGCATGGGTCGTGGGCACATACTGCAGTGGTGGTCCTTACATACTGCATGGGTCGTGGACACATGCTGCAGTGGTGGTCCTTACATACTGCATGGGTCGTGGGCACATACTGCAGTGGTGGTCCTTACATACTGCATGGGTCGTGGGCACATACTGCAGTGGTGGTCCTTACATACTGCATGGGTCGTGGGCACATACTGCAGTGGTGGTCCTTACATACTGCATGGGTCGTGGGCACATACTGCAGTGGTGGTCCTTACATACTGCATGGGTCGTGGGCACATACTGCAGTGGTGGTCCTTACAAGCTGCATCACTCCCGGGTCAACAAGGGCGGGTCGGTCCGTCGACAAGGCCTGCCCCACACCCACATACTGCCTTCTCCTGAAAATAAACTGGACTATGCGGAAACCGGATGATCGGAAGCCCAATGCGCCATGGGTAGGCCCGGATACGCGGATGATCTATGCGGGAACCGCATAAGAAGGCCCGGTGTCGGAACCCCCTTCCGCATGGGCCTTTGCACCACGCGCATCACCCATCTGGTGGACAGCCTGGAGAGCTTCAAGGCCTACTGGTTCTGCGTGAGCGTCATCGGCGTGGCCGGTGAAGGCATCGAGCGGCCCGGCCATGGGCCGCGCCGCCTGAGCAGGACGCCTCTTCGTCTATTTCTCTTCAAGCGAAAACCCCGGTGCCTCGGCCGGGGTTTTTTGCTTTGGGTAACATCTGCGGAACGGTGCCCACGGCCACACGAATGGAGCAATTGCCCTAGCCCGGAGCGGTCCACCGGTAGATCAACACGATCGGTCGCTCTTGGTAAGGGGTGGGCCGGTGGACCGCTCCGGTAAGCGAGGCGAAGAGGGACGGGCACGGATCACCGATCCGCGCCGGGGGTGGTCGAGTGATGCCCAAAGCGGCCGTGCTTGCCAGCGGGCTCATCCGCTATCGACCATCGTCCTATTTTCGGTCCATGTCGGGAAGATGCCGTGCCTGCGCCCTGTTGTTGGTGCTCTGCTGGTCGGGCTTCCGGCCCGAGGCCCGGGCGCAGTCCAACGCCGACAACCTGCGACACATCTGGGCGGACAGATCCCTTCAGGACACGGTGCGGTGGCAGACCTTCTCGAACCTGATCTGGGAGGAGTACATGTACTCCAAGCCCGATAGTGCGGAGTTGCTGGCCGGGCTGCTGTTCGATGAAGCCAGGGCCTCAGGCTCCCGGGCATGGCAGGCGCACGCGATGAACATCAAGGCGATCTCCCTCGCGGTGCGCGGCGATCTGGACAGCGCCATCGTCCTGATCGAGCAGTGCATTTCGATCCGCCGTTCCCTGGGGCAGCTGAGCCACCTGGCCGGACTTCAAAGCAATCTGGGCAACATGTATGCGGACCAGGGCGACCTGGACAAGGCCATCGCCGCGTACGAAGAGAGCCTGGACCTGGGCCGGCAACTCGGCGACAGCGTGCTGATGGCCAGCAACCTCACGAACATCGGGATCGCCTATCAGGACCTCGGCCTCGTGGGCAAAGCATCGGAGAACCTGTATCGGGCCATCGAATTGCGGAAAGCCATGAACGATGAGGGTGGCCTGGCCAAGGCATACGCACCGTTGGCGGACGTGTACGTCTTCCTGGGGGACACGGCCGGTGCATTGGACCTTCGTGAAAAGGCGGCCGCGATCTACGAGAAGCTCGGTGATGACCGTAGCCTGGGGGTCGTCTACGAGAGCCTGGCCTCGACCCAGGCATCGATCGGCCACATCGATGAGGCCATCCGGCTGAGCACGCTATCGCTGGATCTGCTCACCCGGGTCGGCGATGTCCGAAGCATGTCGAATTCTTCCCGCGGGCTGGGGCTCTTTCTGTTGGAAACTGGCCGCACGGAGGAGGCCATCATGCACCTGGAACGCAGCGTGGCCATTGATGATTCAGCCGGATACGATGGCCTGCTGGTCCACGCCTTGAACGCCCTGGCCCGGGGCCGGCTTGCGCAGGGACGGAGCGCCGATGCGGAGAAGCTCTACCAGCGGGCGCTCGGACAGGCGACCGCCCTGGGGATCGTGGATGCGAAGTCCACCGCGGCCAGGGGCCTGCATGCGCTCTACAAGGAGCAGGGCCGCTTCCGGGAAGCGCTGGCCATGAACGAACTGGCGGAGGAGACGGCCGCTTCGATCAAGGATGAGGCCCTGGTACGCGCCGCCCTGCGCGATCAGTACGCGTACACCTACCGATCCAAACAAGCCGCCGACAGCCTGGCCTTCGCCCAGGAACGTACCATCCAGGCCGAGCGATTGACGAACGCCCAACGCACGCGTGGATTCCTTCTTGGCGGCCTGGTGCTGCTGCTCGCGTTCGGGGCCTTCGCCTGGGACCGCTACCGGACCACGCGTAAGCAGAAGGCCATCATCGAGGCCAGCGCATCCAAGCTGGCAGAGCTCGACGAACTGAAGAACCGCTTCTTCACCAACATCTCCCACGAGTTCCGCACGCCGCTCACCTTGATCCTCGGTCCTGCGGAACGCCGCAAGAAGGCCCTCGCCACTACACCGGACAAGGATGCCGAGAAAGACACCGATCTGATCCTGCAGAACGGCCAGCGCCTGCTCGCCCTCATCGACCAGATCCTCGACCTGAACAAGCTGGAGGCCGGGAAACTGAAGAGCACCATCGTGCAGGCCGACGCGATGGCGGTCGTCGGTCACTTGTACCGATCGCTCTACTCATTGGCCGAGGCCAAAGGCGTGACGATGGACATGCGTGCGGAGCCGGAGACCTTCCTCATGGACCTGGACCGCGAGAAGCTGACCAAGGTGGTGCATAACCTGGTGAGCAACGCGATCAAGTTCACGCCTGCAGGTGGACGGCTCGACCTGCAGCTCGAAGCCGATGAACGGCGCTTCCGCATGCGCTTCACGGACACCGGCATCGGCATCCCGCCGGCGGACCTGCCGCACGTCTTCGATCGCTTCTACCAGAGCAGCCGCACGCCGGACGATCAGATGGGGACGGGCGTGGGACTCGCGCTCACGCAGGAGCTCGTGCGATCCCTCGGTGGCCGTATCTCCGTGGAAAGCACCCTCGATGTCGGCAGCACCTTCACCGTCGAGCTGCCCGCGACACGCAACGCCGCGGTGGTGACCGTGCCGGATCAGCCGATCGCACCAGCGGTCGTCACCCAGACGCCGGTCCTTTCGGAGAACGGTGAAGTTGATGAAGCCGATGAGCGGACACTGGTCCTCGTGGTGGAGGACAATGCGGACATGGCCGAGCACATCGCCCAAAGCCTGGGCGATGCCTATCGCGTGGCCTTCGCGGAGAACGGTCAGCTCGGTGTGGAGAGGGCCGTGGAACTGGTGCCCGACATCGTGGTGAGCGATGTGATGATGCCATTGAAGGACGGCTTCGCCCTGGTGGCTGAGCTGAAGGCGGATGAACGCACGAGCCACATTCCGGTCGTGCTCCTCACAGCGCGTTCCCAGGTGGAGGACCGCATCAGCGGCTTGAAGCGCGGCGCGGACGATTACCTCTCCAAGCCCTTCCACGCGGAGGAATTGCAACTGCGCGTGGGCAACCTGCTGGCGCTGCGCGATCGCTGGAAGGCGCGCTATGCGCAGGGGGTGCCTCCGGAGCCGGTCGCCGATGTGGACATCCAGCCCGAGGACGCCTTCATCCAGAAGGTGCGCGAACTGTTGGAGAGCCAGTTGGACAACAGTGAACTCGGCGCCAATGAGATCGCCACGGCGCTGGGCCTTAGCCGTACCCAGTTCTTCCGCAAGATCAAGGCGCTCACCGGCGAGAGCCCTGCCAACTACATACGTCACCTGCGGTTGGTGAAGGCCAGGGAGATGCTCCGCGATCCAGCCGTGCGCGTTTCGGAGGTGGCCTACTCGGTCGGCTTCAACGATCCGCAGTATTTCAGCAGGGCCTACAGCAAGGCCTTCGGCGCGCCGCCCAGTGAGGACCGCAGCTGAAGCGATATTTCTTGTCTGTCCTTCAGGGGTTTACAAAGCATGGAACAATGGTCCATGCCTTTGGAACATGAGTCCATGCCCTCCGGGGCCAGAGGTTGGACACTTGCATTCGCAACCTCAAAAACCTCTGCCATGAAACGTTCCTTCCTTCCCTTCCTTTTCCTCCTGCTCGGGGTCGCTACGCAGGCCCAGGCCCCCCAGGGCTTCAACTACCAGGCCGTGGTGCGCGACGCCAACGGCGATCCCATCGCGAACGCCCCGGTGAGCTTCCGCATGGGCTTGCACTACGTGGTGACGGACCCGGCCATCTACCAGGAGACCCACACTGTGGTCACCAACGCATTGGGCCTGGTGGACCTGGTCGTGGGCAATGGAACGCCGGTGATCGGCACGCTCGGGTCCGTGGATTGGGCGAACAACCCGATGTACCTGAAGGTGGAGATGGACCCCGCCGGTGGTTCCAGCTACACCGAACTCGGTACGCAGCAGCTGCGCAGCGTGCCCTACGCCCTGCACGCGGCCACCGTGGCCGACAAGGACGACGCCGATGCCGACCCTACAAACGAAGTGAACACGGTCCTTGCCCTGGACGGTGACAGCCTGGCCATCACCGACGGCGGTGGAACGCTGAAGGTGGACCTGAGCGGATTGCGGAACCTCGCACCCGGCTCGGGGATCACAGGCCCAGGATGCATGCCCCAGCCGGATGACCTCTCCGCACAGTATACCTCCGGTGCTAACGGGGGAAGCGTCCAGACCAGCTATTGGCAATCGTTCACCGTGCATAGCACCGGCGACCTGGTGGATGTGAGTTGGTATGAGATCTACTTTCATATGACCACTGGAACACTGAACATATACAGTGGTGAAGGCAACGGCGGAACGCTGCTGTTGACCCAGCCCCTCGGGCCCACGGTGACCGGATGGAACACCGCCACATTGGCCACACCCATCCCCGTTGTGGCGAGTGCTGTCTACACCATGGAATTGATCTCGCCAACGAACTTCATCTGGGTCCAGAACAATGCGGAAACATACACAGAAGGCCGATCCAGCGAAGGCCCCATCACGGACCAGAAATTCAGGACGACCGTGACCAATGTGTGCGTTGCCGGGACGGTCGACCTGCTGCAGGTGGATCCGGACGGTGGCGTGCAGCTGAGCCAGGTGGACACGATCCACTTCAGCGATGGCACGTCCATGAGCACGGCGCCTACGGATGTCGATCCCACCAACGAATTGAACACGGCGCTTGCCCTGGATGGCGATAGCCTGGCCATCACCGATGCTGGCGGAACGCTGAAGGTGGACCTGAGCGGATTGCGGAACTTATCCGCCGGATCGGGGATCTCCAGTACAACCTGCATTCCACAGGCGGATGACAACTCTGCAGGTTATTCGGCGGCCTGGACCTCCGAGATCAACACGACCGCCACCTGGCAGTCGTTCACGGCGAACAGTTCCGGAGACCTGAACTCCGTTAGTTGGAGGGGCGGTTTCTACACCATGACATCCGGTACACTGAGCATTTATAGCGGGGAAGGGAACACGGGCGCATTGCTCCACTCCCAGTCGCTGAGCACCTCCGTGAACGGTTGGAACACCATCACGTTGACCGATCTGGTCCCGGTCAATGAGAACTTGGTCTACACCGTAGAGCTGGCATCTGCCGACTCATTTCTCTGGCGGACGAACCATTTTGACCCATACGCTGGGGGGCGGGCGGCTACCTCCAGCACACACGACATGCTGTTCGGAACCAATATCACCAATAGCTGTGTAGCTGCGTCCGTCTCCATCTTGTCGGTCAACGCGGATGGGAATGTTCAGTTCGACCAGGTGGACACGATCCATTTCAGCGATGGCACCTTCCAGACGACCGCCATGTCCGCACCACCGATGGGCTACGCCAAGACGGCGGCACCCAATTCATATGCTGGCAATAGTGGTTGGAAGAATGCGACGAACACAGTGGCCCAGGCTGTGACCACCGGGGACCGGCTGATGATCCAGGCCCAGACCATGTGTTACTTGGGCGGGGGGTCCGGCATCGATGACTTTCAATACAGGGTCCAGATCACTGGATGCGCAAGTACCACCACGGCCCTGCTGACCTATCGCCCGCCCCTTGATGTAACGGAGCATGGCCGGCCGATGCCGATCAGCTATCTCGATGTGTGGGAGGCCCCCTGCACCGGTAGCGTGAACCTGCAATTCCAAGTGCAGAACACCGGTGACGACAACTGGAACATCTTCAACCGCCTCCTGGTCGTGACCAATGAACACTAAGCCCTCTACGACCATGATCCGCAGCAACACCTTCCTCTTGGCCGTATGCGCCATCGCGTCGCTCGCAAACGCGCAAACGCTCGAGCGCCAGGTGATCGCCACCGCCGGCAGCAGCTTCACCGTGGGTTCCCTCACCGTTTCCACCACGCTCGGCGAACCCTTCACCGCCACCTTGTCCAACGGAAACCACATCCTGACCCAGGGCTTCCAACAGGGCGAGCCGGTGCGCGTGAAGCTGAACATCCGCGCTCTGCTCCAAGGGCCGTTCAACAGCGGCACCGGCCTGATGGACGATGGGCTGCGCACCAACGGGCTCGTCCCCTTGGGCGAGCCCTACTCCGCGCTCGGCTTCGTGCAGGTGGGTGGCGGCAATGAGACGGTTACACCAGCTGTGCTCGCCACCACCGGCAATGACGCCATCGTGGACTGGGTCTACCTGCAGCTGCGCGACAAGGACGACAACACGCTCGTGCTGGCCACACGCGGCGCCCTGGTGCAACGCGATGGCGATGTGGTGGACATGGACGGCATCTCCCCGGTGAGCTTCGCGGCATCCGCGGACAACTACTACCTCTCCGTCTTCCACCGCAACCACCTGGGCGTGATGACGCTCGCGCCGGTCGCCCTGAACAGCAGCGCCGTCGCGATCGACCTCACCAACGGCAGCGTCACTACGTATGGAATGGACGCCCAAGCGGACGTCGGTGGCACCCGGGTGCTGTGGTGCGGCGATGTGAGCGGGGATGGCACCATCAAGTACACGGGAGCCGGTAACGACCGCGACCCCATCCTTGTGGCGGTCGGTGGGTCCACACCCAACAACACGAGCGCGGGCTATCTGTCCACCGACGTGAACATGGACGGTCTAGTGAAATACACCGGAAGCGGTAACGACCGCGATCCGATCCTGGTGAACGTGGGCAGCACCACACCGAACGGCATCCGCACCGAGCAACAGCCCTGATCAACCTGATAAGACAATACCATGAGAACGCTTCTTCCGATCATGGCCGCAGCAGGCCTCACCTTGGGTGCCAGCGCCCAGTCCCCCATCGATATCGGGCTCTTCCCCGGCGAGGAGAACATGCTGGAGGTCCGCATCCGTCCCACCGCCGATTTCGACGGGGTCTTCTCCAGCCTCCTCTTCACGCTCCGGTGGGATGCGGGCTCCGAAGCAGCACCGGGGCCGGTGGAACAGACCGACCTGATCGCGCAATACATGCCCATCCACCCCTCCGGTCCGGTGGTCGTGGACGGCTACCACGCCTACCAGGTGTACGCCGGTTTCGGTATCGGGCCGTTGACCGACCTGGGCGTTGACCTGCGGATGAACGAGGAAGTGGTCCTGGCGAGGATACCCATATCGGGGAACGCCAGCTTTGCCGTGGTGAACGACGCGTGGACCGGCGAGCTCACCCACAACGGCGACTACTACGTTTCGCTGAACGGGCTGGATAAGACGGGCATCATTTATAAGGAAGCCACGGCCGTAAGCGAGGAGACCGCCGCAGCGTCCGTTTCCATCAGCCCCAACCCCAACGACGGTCGTTTCACCGTCACCTTCCCGGAAGGGGGATCGGCACCAAGGGATCTGGTTGTGGTCAACAGCCTCGGACAACGGGTGCGAACCGAACGCCTCAACGCGTGCACCACGGGCTGCCGACAGGCCTTCGACCTCGCGGAGTTCGGACCGGGCCTGTACCACCTGGAGATCACCACCGGGAACAGCACCACCACGCACCGGGTGATCGTTCGCTGAAGCGGAAGGGCCGCTGAGCCCCAGGGATATCCGGTCGACCATGGTCCATCGGTGGGAAGCGTGGCAGAGCGCGGACCGCCGATCGGGCCGTGGTCGCCGCGTTTTCTGGACCGGAAAGAGCGCGGCACCACCCCGGATCGCTTGGTGAAGGCCGCCATTGAAGATCGTCATATCCGCCTGTTTATCAAGTCTTTTTCTTGCCATGGAACAATGGTCCATGCCTTTGGAACAATGGTCCATGCCCTCCGGGACACTCATGTGACTACTTGCAGCCGTAACCGGAAAGAACCTCTGCCATGAACACCTTCCGCACCCTTCTCCCTGGAGCCCTGGCCTGCCTGCTCGGCCTCCCGACCCTTTCCTTCGGCCAGAACGACCTGTGCTCCGGCGCCCTGCCCATCGCCTGCGGCCAAACTGTGAGCGGCAACACCACATCCGCCTCGGCCGACCCCGACGCCTGTGTGGGCAACAACACCGCGCCGGGGGTGTGGTACACCTTCACCGGGGCCAACTCCAACGACCCCGGTGCAGCAACGGGCTCGGCCGGAGACTACATCTTCTTGAGCACCTGCGGATCCAGCTACGACACCAAGATCGATGTGTTCGAAGGAACCTGTGGCGCGCTCACCTGTGTGGCCGGGAACGATGACACGTCCAACAACGGGTGCTTCGGCGGGTCGCGGATCGTCTTCCCCACCACCGTGGGTACCACCTATTACGTGCTGATCTCCGGCAAGGACGCGACGGACTTCGGCGCCTTCAACCTGGCCATGACCTGCGGCACCGGGACGACCGGCTCCGTGGTGCAGATGCCCCAAACGGGCATGAACTACGTGCCTTGCGGCACCAACGCGACCCTGCAGGACGCCGGCGGCGCGGGCAACTACCTGGACAACTCCGCCGGCTATACCGTGCTCGAGGCCAGCGCGTTCAGCACGATCCACCTGTCCGGGAACTGGGTGTTCGATGATGAGCAGATCGACTACCTGGTCATTTATGCAGGAAGTGGGTTGGAGACCGTCCTGCTCAGCACGGCGAACAGTGGCACCATCAACGTAACGGCGCCAATGGGCGAACCGGTGATCGTCTACTTCAATACGGACAACGTTGGCACGGCAGCGGGCCTGAACCTGAACGTGAGCTGGTCGGGGCCCTGCGCTCCGGACCCAAACCAGACCTGTGCACAGGCATCGCCCATCACCTGCGGTCAGACGATCAGCGGGACCACCCATTGGGCCACCACCGATGCGATCGCCTGCGTGGGAAACAACACCGCACCCGGCGTGTGGTACACCTTCACCGGTGCCAACTCCAACGCACCCGGCGCGCCTCCCGGTTCCACAGGGGACCACATCTTCCTGAGCACTTGCGGGTCCGACTATGATACCAAGATCGATGTGTTCGAAGGCTCGTGCGGGGCGCTCACCTGTGTGGCCGGCAACGACGACACCCACCCGTTCATGGGCTGCTCCAACGGATCGCGCGTGTTCTTTCCCACCACCGTGGGCACCACCTATTCCATCCTGGTATCCGGCAAGGACGCTTCCGCCAGCGGCAACTTCGAACTGACCATGGACTGCGCCCCGGCCCAGGGCGGGCCCGTGGTGCTGGTACCCCAGACCGGAGCCAAGTACGTGCCCTGCGGCACCAGCGTGGTCTTGCGCGATGCCGGCAATCTGGGCAACTACCCGGACAATGCCAACGGATACACCATCCTGGAAGCCACGAACAACAGCGCCATCACCCTCTCCGGGAACGTGGTGTTCGACGGTGAACAGGTGGACCAACTGGCCATCTATACCGGCACCGGGCTGGAGACACTGGAAGCCACCTACTACAACAGCGGGGCGGTGAATTTCACGGGCCAGCCCGGGGAGTCCGTGATCGTGTTCTTCTACTCGGACAACTTCAGCAACGCCGCGGGCTTCAACCTGAACGTGACCTGGTCGGGCGCGTGTGTGCCCGTGCCCAACGAGTTTTGCACCGAAGCCCTTCCCATCACCTGCGGCGCCACGGTGAACGGCTTCACCATGGGCGCCAGCGGCGATGGTGCACCCACCTGCTTCGGCGGCAGCAACCTACCGGGGGTGTGGTACACCTTCACTGGGGCGAACAGCAACGACCCGCTGGCAACGGTTGGCACGCCCGGCGACGTGGTGACGCTGAAAGCCTGTACAACCGGTTCCATCTATAGTGCTCAGCTCGAAGTGTTCGAGGGGGATTGCAACAGCCTGACCTGCATCGTGGGCGGCAACACCATAGTGAATTATGTAGGTTGCGACTATGGCAGTGAGGTGAGCTTGAACACCACGGTGGGAACGACCTATTACGTGCTGGTCTCCATCGAGGAGCCGACGGGCTATTCGGCCTTTGACCTGAGCCTGACCTGCGAAGCACTCTGTACCACGATGGCCACGAACGGTGTCTGTACCGGTGCGGAACCGATCCCGGTCACACCCTACGGCACGCAGTCCTTGACCCTTGCCAACAACCTCTGCGTGCCGCTCGGGCCGTTCTACAGCACGGATTGCAGCGATCCCACCATGCCGAATTCCTGGAGCACCTGGCACAGTTTCACCACGGGGAGCGTGGGCAACGTGCATCTGGATCTGGAAACGATCAGCGCTTATGGGTTGTTCGCGGAAGTGTACACGGCTTGTGGAGGAACCACCAGCCTGTGTGCGGAAGGCGCGCTGGATATCTCAACCACCTTCAACCTCCAGCCCTTCACCAGTTATTTGCTGCGTGTTGGCTGCTACGCCGCCAACACCCGAGGCCATTATATGATCAGCCTGGCGGAGGCCAACCTGCCACCGGCCAACGACAATTGCTCCGGGGCGGTTCCGCTGCTCTGCGGGCAGGTGGTGAACGCCTCTACCGCGGGTGTGGTACCGGACACCTCATCCTGCTTCGGCACGGTCCCCTCCCAAGGTCTGTGGTACACCATCACGGGCTGGAACACCAGCAACCCGCAGGCCGCGCCAGGGAGCGTGGGCGATCTGGTCGAGCTCCGCACCTGCGGAGATGCCGGCTTCGACACGCGCATCGATGTGTTCGAAGGCAGCTGCGGCGCCTTGACCTGCGTGACCAGCAGTGACGATGGCTACGCTGCGGCCTGTGGCGCGAACAAGTCCCGAGCGACCTTCCAAAGCGTGGTGGGCACCACCTACTACATCCTGGTAACGGGCACGGACGACGCCGCGTTCGGCGCGTTCGAATTGACGGTGGACTGCGGGCAGGTATCGGAGATGCCGGTGGCACGGATCCCTCCCGATGCGATCAACTACGTGCCCTGTGGTACCAACGTGACCCTGCGCGACTGGGGCAACCTGGGGAATTACCTGAACAATTCCAACGGCTATACGGTGCTGCAGGCCAGCCACACCGCCACGGTGACCCTGAGCGGGAGCTATAGCCTGGACGGGGACGACCACCTGGCGGTGTTCCACGGTGTCGGCATGAACGACCTGGTGGCGGAATACTTCGGTTCGGGTACCATCAACTTCACCGGCCTGCCCGGTGAGCCGATCACGGTGTTGTTCTACTCTGATGCCGCGAACACGGCGCAGGGCTTCGATCTGAACGTGACCTACGGCGGAAACTGCGTGCTGGCTTACACCCTGGCCACGCCCATCGCGTGCGGTAGCACCCTGTCCGGCACCACCGTCGGGGCCAGCGATGACGATGCCCCCACCTGTTTTGGCGGCAGCAACCTGCCCGGGAAGTGGTACACCTTCACTGGGGAGAACTCCAGCGACCCTTTAGCGGCGATCAGTACGCCGGGTGACCTGGTGACGCTGAACGCTTGCCCGACCAATAGCAACTATCGTACACAGATCGAGGTGTTCGACGGGGTTGGCAGCAGCCTGAATTGCATCGTTGGAAGTTCCGTCATCGGCGGAACGGGAGGTTGCTATCAAGGAAGCGAGGTGAGCCTGAATACCACAGTAGGTGCGACCTATTACGTGCTGGTCTCCTTCGTTTCACCTACGGCCTCCGGAACATTCGACCTCACCATGACCTGCGACACGCTTTGTGCCACAGTGCCTGCTAATGGTGTGTGCTCCGGTGCACTGGTCGTGCCGCTCGCACCCTATGGCACGACATCCTTCATAACGGACGACAATAGCTGTGTGCCGCTCGGTGACTTCTATAGTGCTTTATGCGGATCAGCGTTCCCGAATTCCTGGGGCACCTGGTACACCTTCACCACAAGTAGTTCAGGCCGGGTGGCGATCGATATTGTGCCACTGACCACACAAGGGTCGATGCACTGGGAAGTGAGGACGGCCTGTGGTGTATCCAGTACTACTTGTTCGCCCGGTCTGAACCAGACTGCGGCTCTCCTACCGAACACGACCTATTGGATGCGGGTGGGGACCTACACCGCCCAGTCGCGAGGTACCTACCAGATCAGTTTGGCGGAGGGCGCACCACCGCCTCCGGCCAATGATCATTGTGCGGGAGCCATCCCGATCACGATCGGCACACCCGTGGCCGGGACCAACGCCTGGGCGACCACGGGACCGGATGAGCTTGCCGGTGGCTGTTCGTTCTTTTCCATCGGCGGCACCAAAGGGGTCTGGTACACCCTGGCCGGTGTGGACGGCATGATGTCGGCGAGTACCTGCAACGATGGGTACAGCTCCATCCGGGTGCTGAGCGGCAGCTGCGGGAACCTGAGCTGTGTGGAGGCCCAGTTGGAGCCGTGCGGCTTTGATGGATACCGGGTCACCTGGGCCGGAAGCGCGGACTCCACCTATTACCTGGTGGTCGGTACATGTTGTGGAAACGCCTCAGGGGGAGCGTTCACCTTGCTGGTGGAACAGGATGTGCGGATCGGGATACAGCCCAAAGTCTTCCTGCAAGGGCCCTACGATCCAGGCACCGGCCTGATGCGTGACGACCTCCGCGCCAATTTCCTGATCCCCCAGATCTACGGGAACGGGTACATGGTCTACACCGCGATGTATCCAGTGACCGGCCCGGATGCGCTCGTGGATTGGGTGACGGTGGAGCTGCGGGATGCGGCGGACGGACAGACCGTAGTGGCCTCGAAGGACGTGCTGGTCCAGTCCGATGGGAGCATGATTAGCGATCACGGCGTTTCCTTCCAAACGTTCAATGCATCGCCGGGCAACTACTACGTGGCGGTCCACCACCGCAACCACCTGTCCGTTATGAGCGCCACGCCCATCGCACTGGGTGGTGTGCTGGATACGATCGACTTCACCGATGGCAGCACCGCCACCTACGGCACCGATGCCCAGGTGGACATCAACGGCGTGAAGGCGATGTGGTGCGGCGATGTGAACGGGGATGGGGTGATCAAGTACACGGGCGGCTCGAACGATCGGGACGAGGTCCTTCAAGTGATCGGTGGGGTCATCCCGACCAACACCACCTCCGGGCGCTACGATGCGGACGTGAACCTGGACGGGCAGGTGAAGTACACCGGTGCGAACAACGACCGGGACATGATCCTGCAGAACATCGGGGGCACCATACCCACCGCCACCCGGAACGAACAAATGCCCTAGTCCCGGAGCGGTCCACCGGTAGATCAAAACCGATCGGTCGCTCTTGGTAAGGGGTGGGCCGGTGGACCGCTTCGGCGGGTGTTCGCGATCACCACTGCGGCCTTTCCGGCGTGTTCCCCAGCACCTTCTCGATCTTCTCCATCACCGCGGGCGTGAACTTGTCCTGCGCCTCGACGGCCTGCAGGTTCTCCTTCAACTGGGCCTGTTTGCTGGCGCCGAGGATCACGGTGCTCACGTGCGGGTTCTTCAGGCACCAGGCCAGCGCGAAAACGGGCAATGACAGGTCCAAGCCGTCGGCGATCTTGTTCAGCTTCTCGACCGTCCTCAAGCGTTCGGGTGTGAGCTCGCGTTCGCGCAACCAGTCGAGCCCGGCCATGGTGAGCCGCGTGCCCTTGTCGGCCTTCAGCGTGCGGTGCTTCCCCGTGAGCACGCCACTGGCCAGCGGGCTCCAGATGGTGGTACCCAGGCCAACGGTCTTGTAGATCCGTTCGAACTCCACCTCCACCTTGGCGCGGTGGAACAGGTTGTATTGCGGCTGCTCCATCACGGGCCCGATCAGGTGGTGCTGCCGCGCGACCATGTGCGCCTCCATGATCTCCTGCGCGCTCCATTCGCTGGTGCCCCAGTACATCACCTTGCCCTGCATGATCAGGGAGTGCATGGTCCAGACGGTCTCCTCGATCGGCGTCCGCTTGTCCGGCCGATGGCAGAAGTAGAGGTCGAGGTGGTCCACCTGCAGGCGTTGCAAGGCGGCGTGGCAGGCCTCCACCACGTGCTTGCGGTGCAGCCCACGCTGGGTGGGCAGCTTGCCGCCGGCGCCGAAGAACACCTTGCTGCTGACGGTCCAGGTGTCGCGCGGCCACTTCATCTTCTTCAGGATGCGGCCCATGACGCGCTCGCTCTCGCCCCGGGCGTAAATCTCGGCGTTGTCAAAGAAGTTGATGCCGTGGTCATAGGCCACCTTCATCAGTTTCTCGGCGGTGGCGTCGGTGATCTGTTTGCCGAAGGTGAGCCAGCTGCCGAGGGACAGTTCGGAGACCTGGAGACCGGAGGTGCCGAGTTGGCGGTAGCGCATTTTTCGAAAGTTGAAAGAGGAAAGCGGAAACTTGAATAGGTGCACCACAAAGTTGGGACATGCGATCCCGATCGCCTTCCCACCTTTGACGGAACAAACCGGACACGGATGAGTTCGATCTCCAGCAACAAGGCCCCGGAACCCGTCGGGCACTATCCGCATGCGCGTCGCGTGGGCGACCTCCTGTTCCTCAGTGGCGTGGGGCCGCGCGAACGGGGATCGAAGACCATACCCGGCGTGGAGCTGGACGACGACGACAACATCCTGAGCTACGACATCGAAGTGCAGTGCCGCAGCGTGTTCCAGAACGTGCGCTGGATCCTGGAGGAGGCCGGCAGCAGCTGGGAGAAGATCGTGGACGTGACGGTGTTCCTCACGAACATGAAGGACGATTTCCCGACGTACAACCAACTGTGGAAGGAACACTTCGCGGTGGACCCGCCCTGCCGCACGACGTTGGAGATCAACTGCCTGCCCACGCCGATCGCGATCGAGCTGAAGGTGGTGGCGATGGTGTGATCAACCGCAGAGGGCGCGCTGTGTCTCCGTGCCTTCGTGCCTCCGTGTGAGACCCACACATCGTGCCTCGCGACTTGGCGCCTTTGCGGCCCATGCCTTACTTCCACAGAGGGCGCAGACCGTGCGCGCCGAAGCTTCAGCGAAGGCGGGATACGCAGAGAGGCACTGCATCCCCGCGCCTCCATGTGAGCACTGCTTTGCGTGCTTGGCGTCCTGGCGATGAATGCCTTCATCCACAGAGGAAGCGGAAGGGGGCGGACTTGGGACAGGGTGGAATTGCGCCGCAGCCGCTCGAGCTGAAGGGGATGGCGATGGTGTGAGGGTCCCTACTGTTTCCGGAAATACCCGTTGGAGTATTCGTTCGCATAGAGCACGGACACCTGCTCCGGCTTGTCGGCAAAGAATTCGTCGCAGGCGCGCTTGACGCCGGGTGAACGGTAGCCCCCCTGGATGCCCGAACGGGGCAGGATGTTCTCATCGTAATAGACCGCGAGCATGCCGATGGCACCCGGTGCCATCCGATCATAAACGTGGGGCAGCACATGGCGCGTGCTCTCGTAGAGGTCGCCGTCGATGAGCGCGAAGCTGATGCGGTCCGGCAGGTCGCGCGGCACGGTCTCCTCGAACCAGCCCTTGTGCACCTGCGGCATCCGCAGGCCCAGGGCCTCGAACTTGCGGGTGAACAGGTCCAGGCCCGCGGCCATGTATCCTTTCGCGTAGACGCCATCCCCCCGGTCGTTCGCGGTCAGCTCCGGCAGTCCCTCGAAACTGTCGAAGGCATGCACCTGCTTTTCGGGGGCCATCCGATCGATCACCGTGCGCATCACGATGGTGCTGTCGCCAGCGTTGCAACCCAGGTCCACCACGTCACCCGGCACCCGGTAGGCGGCGGTCTGTTCCAGCAGGTGGAAGAGGTTCATGCGGGCCTCGATGTTCGCCATGTCGGCGGGGGCGGGGGTCAAGCGCACGGGCAGCCGGAGCTTGCGGAACACGCGGTTCAGTCCGCGTTGCCATCCGGTGGGGTTGCGGTGGTCCCAATCGAAGTTGGTGGCGATGAAGGCGTTGTCCATGGGTCGGGGTCGGGTCGGTCAGGTACGAAGATGCGGACCTTCCCGGACCGGGCATGGAACGCGACATGACCGGGCTCATGTTCCCGGCAGGTGCGGCGCACCCTAAATTCGGGAACACGGAAAGCCCCGATCACGTATCAGGCGCGAGCCATCCATCCGCTCCCATGAACTACATCTCCCCCCTTGTCGACAACACCCTGCCCGGCGTCGAACGCCGTGCCGACCTGAGCCCGCGCGAACTGCTCGAGGACTATGTGCGGAAGAGCAGGCCCGTGGTGCTCACCGATGCCGTGAAGGGCTGGAGGGCCCTGGAGAAATGGACACCCGAGTTCTTCAAGGAGCGCTATGGGAAATTGACCAAGGAGATCAAGGGGCGCACGTATTCCATCGCTGAACAGGCCGACTGGATCATGCGTTCCACCGAGGAGAACCCCGCGCCCTATCCTTTCAACCTGAACATCGAGCATTACTTCCCCGAGCTGGTGGAGGACCTGAGGCCGCAGACGGTCTTCGACAAGGTGGACCGCCTGCTGAACCCCATGATGCCGAAGATGTTCACCAAGGGGACCATCAAGCACGAGATCTTCCTCGGCGGCCTGGGATCGTACTTCCCGATCCTGCACGTGGACGTGCAAAGCCTGCATACGCAGATCACCCAGGTATACGGCAGCAAGGAGTTCTTCCTTTACGCGCCGGACCAGACACCCTACATGTACCCGAAGCCCGACCGGCCGTTGTATTCCGGCGTCGACAACATATTCGCACCCGACCTGCAGCAGTACCCGGATTTCGCCAAGGCCAAATGCCACAAGGTGATGCTGGAGGCCGGTGATACGGTCTTCTTCCCCACGGGCTGGTGGCACACCACACGCAGCCCCGGACCGAGCATCTCCTACGGTCGGGCACTGGTGGACCGCACCAATTGGGGCGCCTACCTGGACGACACCTATCGCGGGTGGAAGGCCCAGCGCCCTCTGATGGCCGCCCCGGCCATGGCCCTTTGCAAGGTGATCGGCGGGGCTTTCAACGCGATGGAAGCGATGCGGTACTGAGCGCTTGCCGATGGTGGCGGTGGGGGTCCCGCAGGACCCGATGTGGTCGCAAGTTCTACCTTTTACCTTATTGAAGGCATGGAACGAACCAAGCGCCAGAAGGGCCTCCCTCCCGCGATCCGTCTGCTCCGTGTGGAGCAGTGGGTGAAGAACGGGTTCCTGTTCCTGCCGGCGTTCTTCGCCGGTGTGATCATGCATCCAGGAGTGGTCCTGCACCTTGCCGTGGGTGCGATCCTTTTCAGTCTGGCCGCCTCGGCGGTCTATGTGTTCAATGACCTGCAGGACGTGGCGGCCGATCGCCAGCATCCCCGGAAGTGCCATCGGCCGATCGCTTCTGGCGAAGTGGGTCGCGGACAGGCCGTGCTGCTCATCGTGGCACTCCTGGCAGTGGCCATTCCCGGCGCTTGGTGGCTGAATCCGCGGTTCGCGCAGGTACTGGCCGGCTATCTGGCGATCAATCTGGCCTACAGCCTCCATTTGAAGCACTACGCCCTGTTGGATGTGAGCATTGTGGCCCTGGGCTTTCTCCTTCGGGTGCATAGTGGCGGCATCCTGGGCGAGGTGCCGGTTTCCCAATGGATCGAACTGATGGTCGTCCTGCTGGCCCTTTTCATCGCGCTGGCCAAGCGCCGTGACGACCTCCTGCAGGCGGACAACGGTGCGGGCATGCGTCGCAGCATCTCCGGGTACAACCTGCGGCTCGTGGACACGGCCATGGTCATCGTGGCCACCATCACCATCCAATCCTACATCCTCTACACCGTCAGTGACGAGGTGGTCGCCCGCATGGGCAGTGACAAGCTTTACATCACCAGCGTGTTCGTGCTGCTGGGGATCCTGCGCTATTTCCAGCTTTGCTATGTGTATGCCCGCAGCGGATCACCGACCAAGCTCGTGCTGACGGACCTGCCGTTGCAACTGACGGTGGTCGGTTGGCTCCTTTCGTTCGTGTTGATCCTGTATGCCTACCGCTGAACGCCGCCGCTGGAGCAACTGGGGCAATTTCCCGTGGATCACCGGGCGCCTCGCATATCCCACTTCGGACGCCGAGGTAGGCGAACAGCTCGCGGCCACCTCCGGCTGCACCCCACGCGGCAACGGACGATCCTACGGCGATGCCTCGCTCGGCCGCCACATGATCAGTGGTCTCTCCCTGCCGGACCATTTCCATCTTGACACGGAAGCAGGAATGCTCACCTGTGGAGCGGGCATGCTGCTCGACGCCATCCTCCTGCGGATCGTCCCCAAGGGGTTCTTTCTTCCGGTGACGCCGGGCACCCGGTTGGTGAGCATCGGCGGTGCGGTGGCGGCCGACGTGCATGGCAAGAACCATCACGTGGACGGCAGTCTGTGCGCGTTCGTGGAGGAATTGGAGGTGATGACCGGTGATGGCCGCGTCCTGCGGTGTTCACGCTTGGTCGAGCCCGAGCTCTTCTGGAGCACCTGCGGCGGCATGGGCCTCAGCGGCATGGTGTTGCGCGTGCGCCTCCGGCTCAAGCGGATCGCCACGGCCTACATCCGCCAACGCAGCATCAAATGCCGCGACCTGGGCGAGCTCTTCGCACGTTTCGAGGAGCACAAGGGCGCCACCTACAGCGTGGCCTGGGTCGACCTGACGGCATCCGGTCGGTCCGCCGGACGGTCGATCCTGTTGCTGGGCGAACATGCCGCTTTGGACGAACTTCCGCAGCGCCTGGACCACCACCCGCTCCGCACACACGGTCCTCAGCGGATCGGCGTCCCTTTCTTTTTCCCCAGCTGGGTGCTGCGCCCCTGGAGCGTGCGGATCTTCAACCTGCTGTACAACGCCCGCATGCGCGGCAGGGACCGTACCGGTCTGGTGCACTACGGCCCGTATTTCCATCCGTTGGACGCGGTGGGTGACTGGAACCGGATCTACGGGCGCAACGGGTTCATCCAATATCAGTTCGTTGTGCCGCTCAAGGATGGACGCACGGTGATGTCCACCGTGCTCACCGAGCTGAGGAAGCACGGTCTGATCAGCTTCCTGACGGTCCTGAAACGGTTCGGCCCCGGAGAACCCAGGGCCCCGCTGAGCTTCCCGATGGAGGGCTACACGCTTTCGCTGGACATTCCCGTTCGCCCGGGCATGGAGGCGGTGCTGGAACGGATCGATGCCCTCGTGGTGGCGGCGGGCGGGCGGATCTACCTGGCGAAGGATGCACGCTGCCCGGGTCGCGACCTGGGTCGCATGTACCCCGAACTTCCCCGCTTCCGGAAGACCGTCATCCGGTATGGATCGCACAACTTCACATCCCATCTCGCCGAACGCATGGATATCCTGGGGACTTCCGCTCGTGCACCGGGACCCGATCCCCGCCGCGTGCTCGTGCTCGGCGCCGGTTCCGATGCCGCGACCGCTTTGGCACGCGTATTCGCCGCGCACGGCCATCCGCTCGTCCTCGCCGGACGGGACCTCCCGGCCCTGGAGGCCCTTGCCTCCAGGATCACCGAAGAACACGAGGTGGACTGTCATGCCGTGGCCTTTGACGCCGAGGCGGTAAAGGACCATGCCGCGTTCTATGCCGCACAGGATCCGCGACCCGGCATCGTGGTCTGCGCCTTCGGGTGGTTGCCGGACCAGGGCCTCGCGGAGGAACGCCCCGAAATGGGGCTGCGGGCGATCACCGTGAACTACACCGGCGCGGTGAGCATCCTTGAGGAAGCGGCGCGTGATCTCGAGCAGCGCGGTGCGGGGTGCATCATCGCCTTTTCCTCCGTGGCCGGTGATCGCGGACGGGCGAGCAACTACTTCTACGGCAGCGCCAAGGCCGGCCTCACCGCCTATCTCAGTGGCCTGCGCAACCGGTTGTTCGCTTCCGGTGTGCACGTGCTCACCGTGAAACCCGGATTCATGCGCACGCGCATGACGGCGGGCATGCCGCTCCCAGGCCTGCTCACCGCCGACCCCGATCGGGTGGCGCGCCAGGTATACACGGCCTATCGGCGAAAGAGGAACGTGATCTACACCCTCGGCCGGTGGCGCTGGCTGATGTGCGTGATCCGGCTGATCCCCGAGGGGCTCTTCAAACGCCTGCACCTGTGAGCGGCACGGCCCTGTTCGATCTTGACGGGACCATCACCCGAGGCGACACCATGCTCGCCTTCATCCGAATGATGTTCGGCCCCATCCGCAGCAACCTGATGCTCGCATTGGTCCTGCCGGCATGGTTGCTCGCGAAGGCGCGCATCGCACCGGGCGACAGACCCAAGCGACAACTGCTCCGGTTGGCGTTCAGGCACCGGCCGACCGAGGAACTGCAGGCTTGGAGCGAACGCTTCCTGCGTGAGCGAATGCACGACATGGTCCGCCCCGCGGCCCTGCGGTGCATCCGCGACCATCTGGCCGCTGGTGATCGCGTGATCATCGTTACCGCGGCTTGTTCATTGTGGGTGGGACCGTGGTGCCGGGAGAACGGTCTGGAATTGATCGCGACGGAGCTGGAGCATCGCAATGGCCGGTCCACGGGTCGGCTTCTCACCCCGAACTGCAAGGGACCGGAGAAAGTGCGTCGCATTGCCGAACTCTGCGGCCGACCGGACCCGACCACCACCCATGCCTACGGCGACACGCCGAGCGATCGGCCGATGCTCGCACTGGCCGCACACGCCCATTACAAGCCGTTCCGCGAATGACCGGGCCGTTCTCCGATCGCACGTTCGGGCGCATCGTGATCGCCTTCGCGGTGGGCCTTGCCGCACTGGCCTTCCTTGTGACACGGCGCTCCGGACACCTTTCTGCCGCCGAAGTGGTCGGCAGCTACGATCGTCCACCTGCACCCTTCCTCGGCGCAGGTCCCCTGCCCGGACACATCGAGCTCCGGCCCGACGGTGTCTTCATCGCCCGGGACTCATCCGGGGCTATCCGCATACAGGCCTCCTGGCGTTGGGACAGGGAGGAAGGCCTCCTGCACGTATCCGACCCGGTCTGGGACCATCGGATCCGACAACGACAAGACCTGCTGGGGTCGCATCTCTGCATGCGGATCGACCCGAGACCTTTGCTGGACGACCAGCCGGAGCATGATGAGGAGGTGGTCCTGGAACGCCTTGCGCCATGAAGGTCGCAGGGAACATGGCAGTGGTCCAGCAACGGCAGGTGGCCCTCCTCTCCGTGCTCGTTTTCCTGTTCATGCTGATCCTTGCTTTCGTTCCCGCCTGGCGCTCCGTGCAGAGCATCTCCTGGGGTGCTTCGGTGGATTTCCACCGCGATGCCGGGTTCGTACGCGCCATCCTGGAGGGCCATTCCGGCGAGGACCCGGTGACCCTGGGTGAAAGGAGCTGGTATACACCCCTCCTTTCCTGGATCGAAGCCCTGTTGGTCCGGATCACCGGGATACCCGTCGACGCCTTGATCATCCAAGCCGGTCCGTTCGTGAACCTCCTGGCACCCATTGCCTTCTTCCTGATGACCTGGTCCCTTCTCGGGCCACTTCGCGCAGTGATGACCACGGCCATCTACCTCTTCTTCTTCATCGGCCAGGAGCCGAGCTGGGCGGTGCCCACCTACTCACCGCGCCTGATGGCCGTGATCACCATGCAGGCCTTGTTCTACATGGACATCATCCTGGCCCGGGCCGCCTTCCGGAACAGACGCGCCTGGCGGTTCGTAGTCCTGGGATCACTGGCCGGTCTCACCTTCCTGGGTCATGCGGCACCCGCCCTGTTGATCGTGCTGATCATCGTGGTGGACACCTTGCGGCAACTGATCCCCGCGGCACGCGCCAGGGACCGGCGACTGATGGGGACCACCGTTCGCAACGCCCTTTTGGCGGGCGCCGCGTTCGTGCTCGCCGCACTTCCACTGCTCACGACCCTCGTCGGAACCTATGGGATGCACGTGGTGAACCGTAGCGGATTCCTTTACACCTACTATGCGCTCACCCTCTCCGACGGTCGGATATTCCTCTATCACAATGTCTCTTGGACGATGGCCCTGGCGCTTGCGGGCGGTTGGCTTGTGTGGATGCGGTTCCGACCGGCTTCCCATGATGTCCTCCGGGACTGGGTCGTCCTGTCAGCCGTGATGTGGGCCTATGCCTATGTAGTGGCCGTGCTGGACCGTCCGGGTGGGATCGAACTGCCGGGGACCGTGCCCTCCTTCCACTACTACTTCTATTTGAAGGCCGCCCTGATCGTGTTGGCCGGCATCGCAGTGGCCCGTCTGTGGGAGCTGTCGGTGCAACGGCTGGCTCCCCGACCGATCGACCCCTGGACCGATGGACGTTCCGTGGTGGCGGTCCTCCTCCTGGTCGTGGCGGCCTGCTCCCTGCAATATCCGGTGTATGCATCGCGCCGGGACCTCTTCAGCCTCCGGAACCGGGACCTGGCCTTCTCCGAACGGACCGATGAGCAGGCCGCCGCACGATGGATCCAGGCGCATCTGGCCTGGAACGATGTCGTGCTCTGTGATCAGGAACTGAGCATCTGGCCCATGTTGGGTACGGCCCGGAAGATGGTGGCCACGGCAAGCACGATGAGCAATCCCTACCGTGACTGGCAGGCCTTGCACGCAGCGCAGCGCGGCATGCTGCATGCATTGACCGATGGAGGGGATATCTCCGCCACATTGAACGCGCATCACGTGACCCACCTCCTCATTCGCAATGGGGATGCGGCCGGCATGCCCCATGCCTCCCGTTGGTTCCCGAGGGAGGTCTTCCGCAATGCGGCCTACATCGTCCGCACTCGCGCAGGCGGTCCACCCTGAGCAGGACCCGTTCAGCGCGTGGGCAGCCCCTCCACGTACCGCCGGTCGTTCGCCAATCGCGGCACTTTGCTCTGTGCGTCGTTCATGCCACGCGCCCTCATCCAGGTGATGAAGCCACACTGCCGCACCCGAACGATCCGCAGGGGTCGCAGTACATGACCAGTGATCAGGTCGCGGTAGTAGGGGTTCCGGCGTTGCAGGGCCGCATCGATCGCCGAGCCGAACGCATCAAGGTCCGTTGGCTCCGTGGCGAACTCGATGTACCACTCATGATGCGGCAGGCCCTCCGCAGGGGTGGTCATCGGTGCCACCGTGAACTCCGATACAGCGCAAGGCACCGCCCGCATGGCTTCCTCCAGCGCACCGTCCACCTCCTCCGCGATGACATGCTCCCCGAACGCACTGGTGAAATGCTTGGTGCGCCCCGTGACCACGATGCGCGGCGGTGACAGGGAGACGAATCGCACAACGTCCCCGAGCGCATAGCCCCAAAGACCGGCGTTGGTGTAGAGGACCAATGCATAGTGCGTATCCAGTTCGACCTGATCGATCGACAGCGGACGCCGGTCTCCCGCATGGACGGGCAGGAACCCATAGTAGATCCCATTGTCCAGCACCAGCAACATGCCTTCTTCCGGTCCCTGGTCCTGATAGGCGATGAACCCTTCGCTGGCCGGGAACAGCTCGATGCGCGGCACCTCCCCTCCGATCAACGCTTCCATCCGTGGGCGGTACGGTGCATAATTCACTCCGCCATGCACGAACAGGGAGAGCTCAGGGAACACCTCCAGCACCGTTGCCTTTCCGGTCCGCGCCAGCAACCGTTCGAAGTACATCTGCACCCAGGCCGGGATGCCACTGATCAGGCGCATGTCCTCGCCCATGGTCTCGGTGACGATCGCCTCCACCTTCGACTCCCAGTCGGCAATGCAATTGGTGGCACGGGAAGGCATGCGGTTGCGGAGCAGGTACCGCGGCACATGGTCGGCCACGATGCCGCTGAGACGACCCGTGGGGATCGCACCGGTCCGGTCCAGTTCCGGACTGCCCTGCAGGAAGATCATTTTTCCGTTCACGAACGCCGCGCGGCCGGTCCGGGCGATGTAGGCCAGCAACGCACGGCGCGCGCTGTCGATATGATTGGGCAGGCTGTGCCGGGTGATGGGAATGTACTTGGCGCCGCTTGTGGTGCCGCTGGTCTTGCACAGATAGAGCGGCCGACCCGGCCAGAGCACGTCCGGCTCGCCGGCGCGGATCCTTTCGATGTAAGGTCTGAGGCCCTCGTAATCCTGCAAGGGCACGGCCTCCACCAGGCCGGCGTGATCATATACCCGGTGCAGTTGATGCGCCCTGCCGAACTCCGTGGACGCCCCGAACTGGACCAGTTCCCGCAATACACCGAGTTGCGTGGCGGCGGGGCGCAACGCGCGGCGCATCACACCCTTGGTGACCCAACGGGCGTAGGGTCCAACGATGGCGGCCTTCAGCGACATGCCAGCTGGCGGGACATGGGTTCTGGCGAGGATCGGTTCACTGGAAGACCATGTATGCCTGCGGGTCGATCGCCTCGCCGTTCAGCCAGAGCTCAAAATGGAGATGGGGGCCCGTGGTCAGTTCTCCGCTGTCTCCCACGATGGCCACGGCCTCGCCGGCTTTCACCTTGTCGCCCACCTGCTTCAACAACACGCTGCAATGTTTGTACACGCTGACCAGGTCGTTGCGGTGCTGCACTTGGAGAACATGCCCTCCGTCCGTGGTCCAGGAGGCGGAGATCACCGTGCCATCCAGACAGGCCTTCACCGCCTCGTCCGCCTTGGAGACCACATCGATGCCAAAGTGCCCCTTCTCCCGATCGAACGCGTTGGTGACGATGCCCCGTAATGGCGGAAAGAAGAAGATGCCCGCGAGCTGGCGCCGCCGTTCGTTGCGCTCGGACATCTGGCTCGCCAGCGCATAGGCCTCCTCCTCTTGGATCCGTTGCCGCAGCGCGCTGTCCGCCGCGCTCGGGGCCAGGTCCGCGGCGGCTGGCTTGCTCTCGATGGGACGGAAAAGGTCGGCACTGTCGGCCGGAAGATCGCCACGTAGGACCCTTCGGAGGTTGTCGATATACAGGTCGCGCACATGCACGACCTCGGCCAGCGAATCGGCCTTCACCGTGCTTCGAAAGGCGTAGCGCTCCAGGTCCTGGTCCGAATAACCGGGGATGTACTGCTTCAAGGGGGTGAGCACGATGACCGCGCCGACCAGCAGGGCCGTAAGGACGAAGGCCGCGGATGCGACCAGGAGCACGTTCATGCGGGAAAGGCGCATGCTGAAGCGTTCCTCGTAGGTCCGCTCATCGATCATCAGGACGCGGTACTTGCTGCGCAGTCGGCGCATCACGCCACCACGTACCTTCCGTTCGACCCTGGCCATCGGACAAATATCGCGCTCGACCGGGTGGCCGCCGAGTGGCCCGCCCGTTCGCGCCGGCCCACGCCGCCAACGGCGACCGCCATGGTCGCCTTCGCATCGGACGGGATGAAATAACTTCGGCCCTTCGCAGTTATTGCAGGCGACGTGGTCCGAACACGCCCATACCGTGCCATGCGCTGGAGGCTCGTGCTCCTGGCAGGGCTTGCCGTGGCCTGCTCACCGAACAAGGACCGTTTTGCGAACCGCGTGTACCACCGGCTGACGGCCCGGGACAATGGCTGGTTCAATGCCAACGAGAAGTTGAAGGAGGTGGTGGCCGACCTGGAGCACCATCATGTGGACGACTACGATGAAGTGCTTCCGCTTTTCATCTACGGCACGGAAGATGAGGCCAAGGCCTCCGCTTCGGACCTGGAAAAGTGCATCGAAAAGTGCTCCCTGGTGATCGAAAGACACTCCATGGACGTCAAGGGCAAGGAGCGCAACAAATGGATCGACGACGCCTATTTCGTCATCGGTCGTTCGCACTTCTACAAGCACAATTACTTCGATGCCCAGCGGATCTTCGACTACATCGGTCGCCGGTTCAAGGGCGAGGACAAGCAGATGGAAGCCAAGGTCTGGCTGGCCCGCACACTGATCGAGGTGGAACAATACGCACGGGCACAGAGCGTGCTCGACGAAGTGAAGGAGGAGAAGGAACTGCCCAAGCACTTCCCGCATGACGAACTGGCGGCCGTCCAGGCCGATCTGGACCTGCACCGCGGCAAGGTGGACGACGCGATCATTGAACTGGAGCATGCCGTGGACATCACCAAGGACCGGCAGGACCGCGTGCGCTGGGCCTTCATCCTGGCACAGCTCTACCAGTTGAAGGGCCAGGAGGAAAAGGCCATCGCGCAGTATGCGCACGTGGTGCGCATGAACCCGCCTTACGAACTGGCCTTCCATGCCCAGATCTTCCAGGCCCTGGCCTTCAACAAGGGCAACAGCGAGGTCCTGCGGAAAAAACTGAACAAGATGCTCCACGATGACAAGCACGTGGACCATTACGACATGATCCACTATGCGTTGGCCGACCTTGACCTGAAGGACAACAAGGAGGAGGAGGCCATCGCGCAACTGAAGTTGAGCTGCCTGGTGAGCACCACCGACCGAAAACAGAAGGCCAAGAGCTACCTGAAGCTCGCGGACCTCTATTTCGACGACCGCGCCTATGCCGACGCCCAGAAGTACTATGACAGCACAAGCACCGTCCTGGACGAGACCAACCCGCGGTACGATGAAGTGAGGACCCGTGCCGAAGTGCTGGGCGACCTGGTCGAGCAATTGGACATCATCGCCCTGGAGGACAGCCTGCAGGCCCTGGCGGGTCTCAGCAAGGAAGAACGGGAGCAACGGGTCAAGGGTTTGATCGAACAGCGGGAAAAGCAGGAGGAGGAACGTGCGGCCAAGGAAGCCGCAGCCAGGGAGGTCGCCGAGTCCACCCCCGTGAAGCCGGCCACTCCATCCAACAGCAGTGACCGGGGTCAATGGTACTTCTACAATGCCCAGCAGATCGCCCGCGGGGCCACCGAGTTCCGCAAGAAGTGGGGAGAACGCAAGCTTGAGGACGATTGGCGACGGAGCGACAAGAGCGGTGCGGCCCTTGCCACAGGGACCGAGGAAGAGGAGGATGGAGAGACCGCTGAAAAAGGCGAGGAGGCCAAGGAGATACCGGATTGGAAGGACCCGGATTTCTATATGAAGGATATACCCAAGGATACCGCCGCCCTGATGGCCAGTGATGCCCGCATCTGTGAGGCGCTGTACAAGTCCGGCATGATCTACAAGGAGAAGCTCAAGGATGTGGACAATGCCATCGAGAGCTTCGAGAACCTCAACAGCCGGTTCGCCGATTGCAGCTACACACCGGAATCCTACTACCAGATGTACCGGATCTACCTGGAAAAGGAGCGTACCGGCAACTTCATCGACTTCAGCGGGGCCACCTCGAAACACTACGCGGACATCATCATGGAGCGCTGGCCTGACAGCGAGTTCGCCCGACTGGTGCAGGATCCCGATCGCCTTGAAGAGGCCGAGGCCCATCGACAGATGGAGGCCGCCGAGTACGATCAGGTGTACCATCGGTTCAAGCAGCATGATCTGATGGGGGTGATCACCGCCTGCAACGATGTCATCTCCAACGAACCACAGAACCACCTGCTGCCCAAGTACTACATGCTGAAGGCCATGGCCGTGGGCGGCATGCATGAGCTGACCGCCTTCCGCACCGCCCTGAACGAAGTGAAGGACAAGTTCCCGGGATCGGATGAGGCCCAGGCCGCATCCGATATCCTGGCCGTGCTGGACAACAAGGACCAGGCATCCGGCACGGCGAGTGATAAAGCCGCTGGAAAGGACGGCGCCAGCAACTACCAGCTCGGGCAGGGTCCCCACTACATCGCCATCATCTATCCCAGCTCCGCAGGACCCATCGAGGATGCCAAGACCAAGATCAGCAACTTCGATCAACGGTATTTCGCCGGAAAGAACATCCTGATCGAGAACACCATTCTCAACGACGACTCCCAGGTGATCCTCCTCCGCCTTTTCGCCGACAAGGCGGCCGCGATGGCGTATTATCAGCAGTTCCTCAACGACGTGGGGATGCTCGCGGGCATCAACGACCAGGGCTATCCCATATTCGCCATCAGTCCGGACAACTACTCGCAGCTGTATCGGAACAAGGACGTGGCGGCCTATACCGCGTTCTTCAACGCCAACTACCTGAAAACCCAGTAGCCCGGGTCAGGGATAAATCCTTGAGGCCCTTATCTTTGACACGAGCTTATGCCCGCTCGAACGATCATGCCATGGCGCTGTTCCAGAACGAAAAACGCACCGAACCCATGAACAAGGCAGCCGAACCGGTGAACTCCGGCAAGATCAACAGCATCATGGAGGGGACCTCCATCGAAGGAGAGGTCCGCTCGGACAGCAACATCCGGATCGATGGCAAGGTCAAGGGCACCATCAATGCCCGGGGTCGCGTGATCGTCGGGCAGAGCGGGATGATCGAGGGCGAGGTGATCTGCCAGAGCAGCGACATCGAAGGCACCGTGGTGGGCAAGGTGAACTGCCAGGACCTCCTGAGCCTCAAGGCCACCGCCAAACTTCAGGGTGACATCAACACGAAAAAGCTGGCCATTGAGCCCGGTGCCGTGTTCACGGGCAACTGCACCATGGGCGGGGGAGTGGTGAAGGAAATGGACCCGGTACGCCTGCGCACCGACGCCGCCCGCACAGAAGAAAGCAGCTCGAGCAGGACCTCCGGAGGGGCCCACCAGGCTGGACGCTGAGACCAAGGGACCTTTTCGCAACGCGATGGTCCTTCGCTCCCTCAGGGCCGCATTGATCTTCAGCACGGCGGTATTCCTCACGCTATGGGGCATTTTGACCCTGTTGAACTTGCCGCTTACCCAGGTCCACGCAGGCATGGTCCTCTACTTCACCACTGTGACAGCGGTCATCTTGGTGTGGGTCGAAGGGGGCACGAACCCGGACCCGAAACGTGTCGTGCGCCGTTACATGGCCGCCCTGGTCTTGAAGATGTTCCTTTCCGTGCTCCTGGTGGCCGCATTGCTGGTCCTCCTTCCGCGCCACAGGGCCGTGCCCCTGGCCCTCACCTTCGCGGTGCTCTACCTGGCCTATCTCACGTTCACGACGCTGCGTCTGATGCGCCGTCCGGCGGGCACCTGAGCACCCATTGCCGCGATCGGAATGCGCCGGTCATTGGACCTCCTGGCACAGTTCCACCAGCACCCCGTTCGCGCTCCTGGGGTGGATGAAACAGACCAGCTTGTTGTCCGCTCCGTGCTTGGGCTCCTCGCTCAGGAGCGTGAACCCCTCGGCCTTCAATCGGGCCATTTCCGAACGAATGTCGGCCACCTCGAACGCGATGTGATGAATGCCTTCCCCGCGCCTGGCGATCGCGCGCGCGATCGGGCCATCCGATGTGGTGCTCTCCAGCAGCTCGATCTTGTTCGGACCGACCTGGAAAAAACTGGTGACCACCCCTTCGCTGGGTACTTCTTCACGCTTGTAAGGCCCCTCTCCGAGCAATCGGGCATACGTCGCCTCGGCCTGCTCCAGGTCCTTCACAGCAATCCCGATGTGTTCCACGCGGATCATGCTGCAAGGTATCCCGTGAAGAAGAAAGGCCCTCCGGTCGGGAGGGCCTTTTCGGGTCGATTCCGGGGGATGTTCATCGTTTGATGAAGGTCTCTCCCATCTTGTTGTCGTAGTTCAGATAGTACAGGTCCTTCTTCAGATCGGTCACATCGATCGTGTCACCGTAACCGCGCTTGACGATGTTCCCGTACTGATCATAGATCTCGTACAGCGTCTTCGCACTGAAAGTGATCATGTCCTTGGGTTTCTCGGGCGACCAGGTGACCGGGGCCACGGAGGGGTCGGTGTACTTGACGCTCTCGCTGAAGCGCGAACGCTTCGTCAGGTCCACCTGGCGCACGCGGAAGGTATTCTCCCCGCTGTGCGGCGTGACCTTGAACTCATAGGTATGCTCACCCGGGGTGCCGATGCCCATCACCTCGCCCACTTTCACCCATTTGTTCCATCGCTTCTGCTCCACGATGAAGGGCAGCTCACCGGTCTCGTTCGTGGTGGTCCACGTGTAGGTGCCGTCCGTACTGATGGACTGTCGAACGATGTCGAACGTGCTCTTCGGCTTCAGCACCTCGGGGTTCAACACCAACGGGGTGCATCCGTCCTTGTGCTTGATCTGAACGACCACGGCGTCGCCTAATTTCAGGCCGTAGTTGCCCAGGTCGATCTCGAAGGCACTGGAGTTGATCTCGTCGGTCGCGATCTTGTCGTTCACGGTCACCTCGAACACACAGAAACCGACCCCGGCCTCCGAGAAGGGGTTCTGCACGAAGAGGTTCTTGCCTTGGTAGTGCCCTTCCAGGACGATCACCCCCGCCATGGCATGGAGGGTGAGCATTGAAGCGAACGAGAGGATGACGGTGCGCATACGCGGGTCGCTGTAGTAGCTCGCAATAATACAAGATCCGCGACCGGATAGCTACCCCGCCGGCAGGAGGTCAGTCATGGAACTTCCGGGCCCCGGCCAGGACCGGCACGTCCAGGGTGTTCGCCGATGGCGGTCGCGGGCAGGAGAACCGATGTGCATATGCGCAATAAGGATTGTACGCACGGTTCAGGTCGAGCACCACCTCCGGGCCCAAGGGCCCTTCCAGGTCCATGTAGCGCCCACCACCGTAGGTTTCCTCTCCATTGGTGGGATCGGTGAACGGCACGAACAGGTAGTTGGCGTACTTGGGGTCGTCCAGGAGATCCATGCTCTGATAGACCTCCAATTGCTCCGACTTCCCTTGGAGCGTGAACCGGAGTACACCGTAAAGCCGGTAGCGCGGCGCGCGGTCCGTGGTCGTTCGCATGGGGAACTCGCGTGGCTCATCGGCCTTCTGGAACCCGGCGTGCACCACGTAGGCGCTGTCCGCAGGGAACCGGTCGATATGCGTGAAGTGTGCCCGCTCCTCCGGCCCCAGGGGTGACTCGGCAGGGTCGTGGAATTCGGCTTCCAGGGTATCCCAATAGGCCTGGAGGTCCTGGGCCCAACGATCGGGGACCTGGGCATCAAGCGCGCCCACGGCCAGAAGAAGGGCCCCGGCCATGATCGACCGCCGCATCAGGTGGGCGACTGCGGGGAGACCGCGTTCATCATGCGGTCCACATCGGCCTCGTTGTAGCGACCTCCCTCCGCATCGGTCACTTCGAATGTCCGATCGCCGACCGTGATCACGCGAAGGAAGTGAACGAAGACAAGGTCCCCGTCCGGAAAGGTGGATCGATAGACCAGGCGGTCCGGCTGATCACGTACGATGGTGTTCTTCTGGAGCATGTCACGGCCCAGATCGGCCTTCAGTCTTCCGATGTCACCAAAGCCCTCGGTAATGTTCAGCGCAAAGTGGTCGCCTGCGCGCACCTCCAACCGCCCGAATTCCTCGCTCCAGTGCACCTGCAGGCTATCGCCCTGTTCGGCGAGCATTTCCGGCAGGACCAACTGCAACGGGATATCGTATGCGTTCAATTCCACCGCCTGGACTTGCGCCTCCGGATGCTCCTGGGCAAGGCTGTCGAGGCTTGCCATCCGGTGTGCCACATCGGACTTCCCGTTCCCACAGGAGCACAACACCACCAAGGGACCGATCAAGATCAACGCTCTCATGAGCGTAAAACTAGCGAAGCCGCGGCTGGCCAGCCTTGACCGATCGCCTCAGTTCATGGCAACTGCTCCGTACGCGTGGCCGTGGGGACAGTGCCACCGATGTTCACCAGAATGGGGTCCCGGTCATTGGTGGCCCCGGCATATTTCACCACACCGGACAGGTTCACGTCCTCGATGAAATAACCCGAGACAGTGGCCGTGGGGACAGTGCCGCCAACCCGCACCAGCACGGCATCCCGATCATTGCCCGATCCCGCGTACTTCAATTGGTGGTTGAACGTGGCGTCACCTGCCCAAAGCAACTGGGTCCCGCTGACATCCTTCCGAGCCTGCGTTCCGTAGACCGGGGTGGCCGGTACGGTGAGGTCCACTGATGCCACGGAGCCTCCCAGTGCAACCGTATTGGCGGTCATCGTTCCCAGGTGATTGCGGTGCCGGACCGCCACGAAATAATCGCCGGTCGGAACAGAGAACGTGAGCGGAGAAGTGCCATCCGTGGCCACGATGTCGCCATCGCGTTGCAACAGTCCCGCCTGGCTCGCGACCACGCTGGTATTGTCCGTACCGCTGCGCAGCTCGACCACGATCCAATCCACGATGGCATTGTTGCCCGTCGCGTTGAGGACGGATGTCGCGACCGTCTCCCCGCCACCACCAGCGAAGCCATAGCCTAGGGCGGTATACGGTTCGGTCGTGGGAATGAGCCCCGCCACGCGGAGATCATCGCGCATCAGACCCGTGCCGCTTTCATAGGGGCCCTCCAACATGGACTTCACCGCGAGCTGGACGCCAGCTTGCGCCAGCCCATCGATCTGGATGTCATCGATGGCCATGTCACTGGTGTAGTTGCTGCCCGTGGTGCCTTGGAAACGGAGCCGGACGGTCCCGCCCACGAAAGCCGCCAGGTCCACCGTGGCCTGCTGCCAGCTGTTGCCTTGATCACCGCTGAGGCTGAAAAGGTCACCGGACCAGGAGCTTCCGTTCCAGACCGACACGTTCAGTGTCCCCATCGTGGCACCGTACATGTGGTACCAGAATGTGAGCGTTGCTGATGTGAAACCCGCCAGATCGATGCATGGACCGTACAACTCGGCCAGCTTGGAGGGATAGTTCGGACTGCTGGCCTCCGTATAGAGATAGTTCCCGCTGCCCGTGGTATGATCTCCTGAAGGTCCCGTGTTCGAGGACTGCGTGCTCCCGGAAAGCAGGGTCCAGTCCATGTCGTCCTCCGCACCTTGGATCCACTGGCCCGTGCCGCTCTCGAAGTCCTCCGTCCAAGGGAAGGTGCCGATGCAGGAGGCACCAACGCAGAAGTTCGCCTGCGCGGAAGTGGTGAAGCTGCTGATCGCCGTGCAAAGGGGCGGTCCGTTGGTCTCGCTCACCCAGATCGCACCGGAGCCGTATGCACAGCAAATGCCATCGCCGTACGCATCGTTCACCGTGAGCGTATAGCACCCCGGGGGCAGGCATACCACGACATCGGACTGGGGATAGGCCCCATTGCTCGCCTGATCCGTATAGGGGCCGCCGCTCGCATAGGTGTTGTTACCGGCATCGGTGATGTTCCAGGTCGTCTCCGAACCGTACCGGTCGAGCACGATCTTGACGGAAACGCTCTGACAGTCGGCGTATGTGTAGGACCATATGGCGGAATAGGTCCCGTTGCCGCAAGTGCTCACTCCCCGGACCCTCCAATAATAGGTCGTGCTGCCCTGGTTCGCCGTGGAGGGCATGTAGGAGGTCGCGGTCAGTCCGCTTGCCGTTTCCACGATATTGGTCATGGCCGCATCGGTCGCGATCTGGATCGTGTAACTGGCCGCAGCGGCCTGGGTGTTCCAGGTCAGCGGACCCGTGACGTCCGTGGCCCCATTGGCCGGCGACAACAGGGTCACTTGTCCCGGTGTTGCGCCGACCACGAGGGTCAGGCTCAGGCTCTTTGGGCCACCAGCACTGCTGGCATTGAGATCGAACATGTAGCTTCCGGGAGCAACGGCACCCGTGTTCGAGATCGTAAGGGTGCTCGTTCCGGCCGGTGTCACCGGGTTCGTGCTGAACGACGCGTTCGCTCCGGCAGGAAGGCCGCTGGTGCTGAGCGTGACGGCGCTGTTGTAACCCAGGATGCTTCCGACCTGGATGCTGTATGCGGCGTTGTTCGGTTGGCAGATGCTGGCCGTACCATTGGTGACGTCCAGGGAATAATCCGGTGTGGTGGCAGGCAGGCTGAAGGAGAAGATCCGCGTGGACCAACTGCTGCTCGCGTTGTACTGGCCGGTGCCCCAGAAGGTCGCGCCGTCCGAGGGGTCCACGTCCAGCGAATTGTAGTCGCCGTATCTGTTGTTGCCATTCGAGCCGGACCCGGCAATGACCGTGGTCTCCGGTTCGGACATGGTGCCGAGGGGATCGCTCGCATGCCGGCCGGTATACCGTACGGAGGGATAGGTGCTTCCACTGGATACGTTGTAGGCCAGACCGATGTCACCGCTGGCGTTGATGGCGATCATGCCCATCCACCGGTTATCCGCGTCCGGCGAATAGGTGCCTTGCTGATAGATGCTCCAAGGGTTGCCGATGCCACCGGTCCGTCGCAGTTCGTACCAGCGCACGCCGGCCCGGTCGCTCCCCGTGACGTCCACCGAATGATCGCAGACGATCGCTTCATGCGAACCGAAGTTCCGGTACTGGATCCGGTTCATCAGCACTTCCCGGATCGGGTCCAGTTTGGTGGACGTACCCGGCTGGGGAATGCAGTTCAGCGTGGTGTAGCCGCAGAGGTCCGAATCGAATGCCGCCGTGGGGATGGTCGTCGGGCCGTTCACCACCGAATTCCCCGGGGTGGAGAAGTCGATGTCCATCGTCCACATCTCCAACTGATCGGCCGTCGCGCCCGACCAACCGTCATCGGCCATGCGCATGAACATGCCCGGTGCGCCGGTCGGCGGGGCCGTGCCGCCATCGAACGTCACCGGCGTGGTCGCCTGGAAACCGATGGACCCATAGGACGGCACACTGAACCGCTGGAAAGTGGCGGACCCGTCACCGACCAGCATCTTGGTGCGGTCCAGGGCATAGATGGCCGGCGTGCTCTCGTTCGAGGTCACGATGTACATGCCCTGCCAAACAGCGTATTTGGGGTAGTCCGGAAATTGCGGGGTCGTGAAGTTGTATGCGTACCAGGTGCCGGTGGGGTCGGAAGTGGTGGAGACCGCCACCAGGAAGTGGTTGCCCGATGCCGCGAATTCGCTCATGAGCCAGCGGTCAGCGAGGGCATCGTACAGTACTACCGGGTCGCCGTATCCTCCAGCCGAGCCGGTGAAATTGTCAAGGTAGACCTGGGCGCCCAGTGCGGTGCCGCTCTTGTCATAGATCCGGAAATAGGCACCGGACGACCCGTTGATCATTTGGATGACATGGTTCGGCCCCACATCCAGGATGTTGTCGGATGGATAAACGCTGGTGAACCCTTGACCGTTCTGATTGACCCCCAATGCATGCTGACCGCGCGCAGCCGGGTAGTTCGTCTGCCAGGCGGGGTCAAGCCCGATCGGGAGGGAGTTCGGGTTCAGGTGTGGATGTCCGCGACGGCCCTCGTCATCCTCTTCCTCTTCGCGATCGCGCGTTCGCTCATCACGGAATTTCTGATGGGGGTCCCAGTCCCGGTAGGCCTGGGTCTCGCCCAGAAAGATCATTTGCCCGACCTGGGCCGGATGGATGTTCCACTTCTCCTGGGCCATCAAGCCGATGGTGACGAAAAGCATCACCAAGGCAAGGGAAAATCGCTTCATCATGTTCGCGCAACAAATAAGGTCCACCCGTTCAACAGGCGTGCAAATTTTACCACAAGGCGGGGCGATCGGCAAGGAGCAAGGTCACTCATCGACGGAAAGGAGCGGCCGCTCGACGGACGGGACACCGGAAAGGATGACCTCTAGCGTGACCCCTCCTCAACACGCAGGCGCAGACCCTCACCATGGGATGAGAACTCCGGTGCGTACATGCATTCGGCCGTGGTGACCCCATTGCTGAACGAGCCGGCGTGCGTGACACGGAGGCCATATTCGAACACATGGGTCCCCGGGGGCATGCGGTCGAAGAAGAAGTGCATGGCCGCATCGCGGATGCTCTGATAGTAGCCCAGCCCCCCCTGGTAGCGGTATCCGCTCAGCCCCTCGATGGGTTCGAGACCGGCCGCCCGCAGGTCCTTCATGTGCACGTTGTCCAGCCAGCGGTCGGTGCGCAGCTCGATCCGAACGGTCAGCTCATCGCCGGGATGCAGCGCCACGTTCCCATCGATCGGAACAAGCACGGGGCCCTGGTCCGTGGGCTTCTTCCACGTGACCTGTTTGCGGATGGAGAAGGGGCTTTCATGCGGCGTCACCTGGTCCATTTGCTGGAAATATTGCCAGTGCAACGCGCCCCAGGACACGCGGTCCTCCGTGGAGGTGATGCGCACGGTGGCCAGCTCGGGCGTGATGGCATCCGCGGCCCAGATGTGCGTGAAATAGCCGGTGCCCGCCTCCTGTGCATCAGGCGCGATCCGCTGATCGCCCACCTCGATCTCGGGCATGGCCGTGGACGAAAGCAGGTCCGGCCCGGTGAGCAGCAAGGCATAGCACGCCTCGGCGGTCGCCTTGGTCGTTCCCCAATCCGTGGTCTGCTTCAGCTTCAGCAGATGCGACCGGAGCAGGCGCACGGCCTCATCATCGTGCGTCACTTCGTTGAACGCCTCGATCAGCAAGGCATCGGTCTCCGTGGGAAAGGCCTGCCAGGACAGGCCGGGGGTGAAGCCCTTCCAGAACATGCCGAGCTCGTCATCCACGGTGGCGCGTTCACGCAACGAGGCCAGGATTTCCCGGGCCACCGCATCGTTCCCGGAGCGCGCCAGCACCATCGCGATCATCGCCTGTTCCTGAAGGCCATAGCCGAGCCACTGGTCGGCGAGCCTTTCCCGCAGGAACTCCGCGGCCGTGTGCGCCCTGCCGGTGATCGGCCAGCGCGCAAAGAACGACCGCGCATAGAGGTATTGCAGATCGATGAACGCGGGTCGATGATCCTCCCGCTCCTTCGGCGTGGTCGTGCGAAGTAGCTCGTCATAGGCCCGGGCCGCGGCATCGTCCAGGTAGGCCACCGCTCGCTGCAACATCTGCTGCGTGGGGCCATCGCCGCGCAGGTCGGAAGCCCCGAGCTTTTCCAGATGGCCCAAGCCAGCCACGACGTGCTGGGTGATCATCCGCGATACCGGCATGCCCTTGAACCAGGGCCATCCGCCATCGGCCTGTTGCATGGCGCGGAGCTTCCGCAGGGCGCCCTCCTCCTCGCCGGCCATGCGCTCCATGTCGAACAACAGCCCGATCCGTTCGCGGCGTTCCCGATCGTTCTTCGCCTGCATCACCCACGGGGTCTCCGCGAGCACCCCGCCTTTCAGCTCCTCGTTCCGTTCCAACGCACCGGCGAACGCATCCGCACCGGCCGCCTTCCATTGAGCGAAGACCGCCTTGACCGCCGGTCGTTCCTCCACGATGTGGGCCGCCAGTCGGTTCGCATAGTACCTGCTGAAGACCTGCTCGGCGCATTCATGCGGGAACTCCATCAAGTACGGAAGCGCCTGTACGGCATACCAGGCCGGGTTCGGGGTGAACTCGAGCTTGAGCTGCTGATGCCGGATGGTCGAGGTCGCCGGATCGTTCGGGTGGAGTTTTCCGAGCTTCTCGAGCGTGAAGGTCTTCGTGCCCGGACCATTGATGGGCAGGGGAAGGCTCTCGGTGATCAGGACGCGGTCCGTGAGAATGGGCAGCACGTGCTCCTCCCCATCGGCCAACGTGGCATCACCCATGGGTCCGCCTCCTCCCCGCGCCGTGATGCGCACGGCCACCAGGTCGCGGCCCTCCGGTACGGTGATCGTCCATTGCACGGCGGCGCTCTCACCGGGAGCTGCGATGAACGAGGCCCGGCCGTTCTTCAGACCAAAGGCCTCATCCAGCCTTGCGTTGGTCTCCGGATCGAAGAGCTCCAGGATCACCGGCCCCTCGACCCGTTGCTCCAAGGCCGCGATCTTGGCGGTGAGCACGATGCGATCGCCTTCGCGCAGGAACCGCGGCAGGTTCGGCGTGACCATGAGCGGACGCTGGGTGTTCGTCGTGCGTGAGAACACGGTCGAACGCAGATCGGGCGTGTGGGCCAGTCCGAGCACTTTCCAACGCGTCAACGCGTCCGGCACCTTGAAGCGCAGCATCAGTGTTCCATCGCGATCGGTCAGGAGGTCGGGAAAGAAGAAGGCGGTCTCGCGAAAGTCCTGGCGGACGACAGGCGGTGGGCCGGAAGCGGTAACCGCCGCAGCGCTCTCTTTCGCTGCTGGCTCCTCTTCCGACGCGTTGGCCGCCGCAGGTAATGCCATTGGGCGTTCCGCGTCCTTGTCCCCGGCCACTTCGGCCGTGCTCTCCGCCATCATCATCACGCCCGCCCGAGCGTCATATCCCCGTGCATTGTCCGTCCAGAGACCCGCTCCGACGAACCCGTAGGTGTTCAACTCCGGATAGCGTCGGACCACATCGCCAGGCAATGCCCCATCGCGCCAGAGCATGCGCGCGAAAGGCGCGCCGAACGGTTCCGTATACCGCCAACCGGCTTGTGTATAGCGATGCGGCCAGATATCGAACGCCCAATCATGCGGCACGAACTGGTCCAGGGACGCATCGTACATCGCCGTGAGCAATTGCGCCGCCACGGCCTCGCCCTTCGATCCGGAGATGCGCAGGCGCCATTCCTCCTCGGTGCCCGGCAGCAGCTTGTCGCGGAACCGGAGCCATTCCACGTGCAGCTCCTTGTTCGTCCAGGGCACATCGATGGGCACGGTGGTGACATGCATCCGGCCGCGTTCGGCGCAGAGAAGATGAACGGCGAAGCCACCCCGGTCACCCTCCAAGGCGTTCAGTTCCACGCGCTGTTGTCCCTGTTGCAATGTGATCCACCGATGTACGGCCACCCGACCATCGCGCTCCACGTCCATGAGCACGTGCGCTCCCGGCATTGCGGAGCTGAGCAACAACACGGCCTTCTCGCCAGGCTCCACGCGGGTCATGAGCGGCTCCGCATGGAACGCTTCCGCGGTGAAGCCGGTATGCTGCACCGTGGCATCGATCACATGCACATGCTTTTCCACCCGTACCGTCCTTCCATCCGCGTCGTGTGTCACCACCTCGACGCGGTAGTCGCCGACATCCCAGTTCCGAATGCCCTTCAGGGCCAAGGCGGAGTGCGCCACGTGGAGGTTCTTGCGCTCCAGTATCATCCGGTCCATCGGCCAGTTCGCGGGGTCGTCCTCGTTGGCGCGCACATCCTGCGGGAACCTTGCTGCGTGTTCTTCGGCGGTCATGGTGAACCGGTCCGGCACATCCCACAGGCGTTCACGCAGCGGTGATCCGTCCTTCGTCGTGGGTGGCAGGATCCGCGCGATGCGGACATCCACGGGCAGGTCGCACACCACGCCGTTGAGGTTCTTCACCTGCACGTGCAGACTGTCGGTACTGTCGCGTTCCAACACATCGCCGTCGGGCAGGTCGATCATCACGCGTTGGGTGCCGACGGTCATGGTCGTCGAACCGCTCTGGGTCTCGCCGGAGATGTCCGTGACATCCGCCGTGATGCGGTAGTCGAAGAGGGGATCGGCCTTCAGCGGGATCGCCACGTCCGGTGTGGCGATGAACGTGATCGCGAAATGGCCATCGGCATCGCATGCGGCGGCCCCTTGGGCGATCTCGGTCTCAACGCCCCAGGGGATGATCCCCCGCCAGAACGACCCGCACCACCAAGGCATGCGTGCTGTGCGGGCCACCTGCCATCGGACCGTCGCGCCATCGAGCGGAACGCCCGCATAGCTTGTTGCCGTTCCCACAATGCGCGCCTCGCCACCCAACGCCGGTGCGTCCGTGATCGGCCCGAACACCACTTCGAAGGTCGGGCGCTTGTACTCCTCCACCCGCACCCATGCGCTGCCGAACTCCTCCGCGATCCGCATCCGCCCGGTCAGTGTGCCCTCCGGTGCGGTGAAGCTTCCATTGAACGAACCATAGGTATCGGCGGTCACGGCCTGCTCGGCGACCTTTTGTCCGTTCACGTCGTAGAGTGTGATCGTGGTGGCGCGACCGGCCTCCACCCGCACATCACCCTGGTCCTTCACTGTGAGGATCCCCTTGTAGTGGATGGTCTGTCCCGGCCGGTAGATCGATCGGTCCGTGAAGAAGAACGTACGGCGCTGCGGACCGGGCGGATGCGGATCCGACCGTTCCCAGTAGTAGCGGCTGTTGGTGAAGAGCGCGTCCTTCCCGACCGTGATCCGCCAACGTGCGTTCCCGCGGGTGCTCCCGAGCGATGCGCGCACCATGCCATCGCTGTCCGACCGGAAGTGCTCCCGGTCCGCGTAGTGGTCCCGGTCGCGCACCTGCCAGGTGACGACCGCATCGTCGAGTGGTCTTCCTGTGGTGCGATCGAGGACGAGCAGCTCCGTGGTGTTGTTCGGCAGCTGCCGTTCGGCCATCGCCAGCGCGGTCACCTGCACCGGCTGCATCACGATCACGTCGACGCGCTGGAGCATGCGTTCCGTATTCGCGAAGAACAGGACGTATTGTCCGAGGGGAAGCCCGTCCAGGCCGACCTCGGCGACATGGGCCTGCCGATCGCCATCATCGGGCAAGGCGATATGCCCGGAACGCAGCGGTCGTTGCTTCAGGAGTTGTTCCGCTTCGTTCTGGTCGATGCCCTGATCCTCACCGTTGGCGATGGGGCGTTCCTGGATACGCCACCAGAGGGTGTCGCAATTCGTGTAGTTCACCGAAACCTTGAAGGGATCTTCCGGGGCCAGGGCTTCTTCGCTTCGCACCGAGAGCGCCGGTGCACGGAGTCGGGCCCGCAGCGCGATGCAATCCCGTGCTCCCGAACTCGCCGGCCACCGTGCGATCACACTATCGCAGAGGGCCACGGCCGTACGCTTCTCCCATTTCCAAGCATCATCCGCGAGACGCTGGTAGTTGTGGCCCGCCTCGGCGTGCCACTCCGCGAGGGCGTGGGTGACCCGTGCCCAGGCGCTGTCGTGCGGCAACCGCGTGCGCATCCTTTCCAGAGCTTGCAGGTAGAGGCTGTCCCGGTCCTGGCGCGTGCTGCGTTGGCGCACCCATGCCAGTCGCTGCAGGTCAAGGTCGACGAGCGCGTCAGGGCCATCGTCGGAGAGGTGGAGGCGCGTCAGGTCCTTGAAGAGCCGCATCGCCTGGAACTCCCAGGCTGAACTGTCCGGATGATGGAGGGGCCGGTAGGCGAAGTCATCGTACAGATCGAACGCCTGGGGCGAGACCACACGATAGTTCGACGCGGGTTCCGCGAGACGTGTCTCGGTGTTGAGGAAGACATCGAGCGCGCGGTGGGCCAGCACGTCATACAGCGTGGGACGTAAGCCGATGGCGGCCAGACGGGCGCCCCGTGTGGTATCGCCCGGAAGGATCAGCAACGGGCCGAGGTCCCCGGCGGGAAAGGTGATCAACGTGTCCCGCGCTTCGAGCGATGCACGGAAGGCATCGATCACATGTTCCATGAAGACCCGCTGGCCCCAGGTGTCCATGTCGTCGGGATCGCCCGCGGTGTTCGTCCGCTCCAGGATCTGCCAGCGCTGCTGCTGATACACCGACCAATAGACCTCGGCGCTGACGCTTTGGAGCAGTGACCGGAGGATCGCGTCATCCGGTCCTTTCAATTCACCTTCGCGCGCCTTCAGTTCCTGGAGCAACTGTTCCCGCTCCACACCGGTGTACTCCGACCAGCGGTCATGCGCCATCCAGGCATGGAACTCCTCGCGCCAGTCGCCTGCGACCTGTGCATCCTCCCGGACCCCATCGATCACCGCCACAGCACTCGCGTAAAGGCCCTTCGCGACCAAACTGTCGATCCGGGCCCAACGCAGGTCCTTCCCTTCAGGGTTGGGCTTGGCAAGGCCCTGCCGTGTGGTGCAACCCAGGCCGGAGATCAACGTCACGGCCAGCACGCCTCCTGCGAGCCAGACCCGTGTTCCGATGTTCGTTCGCGATCGGTGCATGCACAAATCTCGCTCGTTCGGTCCGGGGTTCCTTCACCGTACACGGATGGCACGTGCTCGTTCAGGGCGAGCTTTCACGCACCCCTACCTTCGCCACCCGAGTTCTTTGCCCATGCGTCATCTGTTCTATCGCGGTGCGTTGATCGTCGTGCTGCTGGTCGCGGTGATCGGATATTTCCACCCCGCCTTCCTCTGGGCCTTTGTGGTGGTGGTGCCGCTGCTGGCGATCGGCCTGTACGATGTCGTCCAGTCGCGCCACACCATCCTGAGGAACTTCCCCGTGCTGGGTTATCTGCGCTACTTCTTCGAGTTCATCGCACCGGAGATCCAGCAGTACTTCATTGAACGCCACACGGACGGACGGCCCTTCAGCCGCCAACAACGCGCACTGGCCTATACCCGCGCCAAGAACGTGAGCGATACCACACCGTTCGGTACGCAGCTGGACATCAACGCCATGGAATACGAGGGGATCCGCCATTCCATCTACCCCGCACCGGTGAAGGAGGAACCACCCCGCGTGCACATCGGCGGTGCCCTGTGCGCGCATCCGTACGAGGCGAGCCTGCTGAACATCTCGGCCATGAGCTTCGGGGCATTGAGCGCCAACGCCGTACTCGCGTTGAACGCCGGCGCGAAGAAGGGCGGCTTCTACCACAACACCGGCGAGGGTGGGCTCTGCGACTACCACCTGCACCACGGTGGCGACGTGGTCTGGCAGATCGGCACCGGGTATTTCGGTTGCCGGGACAAGGACGGCGGATTCGATGCCGAATTGTTCCGCACCAAGGCCGCGCACACCAGTGTGAAGATGATCGAGCTGAAGATCTCCCAGGGCGCCAAACCCGGTCACGGCGGTGTGCTCCCCGCCTCGAAGAACACCGAGGAGATCGCCCGGTTCCGGCATGTGGCCCCACACACCACAGTGCTCTCACCACCGGGTCATGGCGTGTTCCAGGACGCCGCCGGGTTGATCGACTTCGTCCAGCGTCTGCGCGAACTGAGCGGCGGCAAACCGGTCGGCTTCAAGCTGTGCATCGGCCGCACGGAGGAGTTCGTGGAGATCTGCCGCGTGATGAAGGAAAAGGGCATACGTCCCGATTTCATCACGGTGGACGGTGCGGAGGGGGGCACGGGCGCCGCCCCGCTGGAGTTCGCCGACACCGTGGGCATGCCGATCGAACCGGCGTTGATCTTCGTGCACCGCACCCTGAAGCGCTTCGGCCTGCGGGACGAGATCCGCGTGATCGCCAGCGGCAAAGTGCTCACGGCCGCGTCGTTGCTCAAGATGCTGGCGATGGGTGCCGACCTGTGCAACAGTGCGCGGGGCTTCATGTTCGCGCTGGGGTGCATCCAGGCCCTGCGATGCAACACCAACAAATGCCCCACGGGCGTCGCCACCCAGGACAGGATGCTGATGAAGGGACTGGCCGTGGGCGACAAGAGCGAGCGCGTGTTCCAGTTCCACCGCAACACCCTGCACGCCGCCATGGAACTGATGGCCGCTGCCGGCAAGCACGACATCAGCGAAGTGGCGATGGACATGTTCCTGCGCGGGGACGAGTTCGTGCGCCTGGAGGATCGCTACTTCCCCGACAGCCTGGGCGACGTGCGGAGCGACGAAGCGCACATGGGCTGAGCTTGCTCAGGGTCGAACGGCGAACCGGGCGAGGTCCACTTCGGCATCCAGATCGGACCCGTCGAGCAGGTGTGCGGCAAGATGCTGCGCGCACCAGGGTGCCAGCAGCACGCCTCGCGAACCCAGGCCATTGAACACCGCTTCGTGCCTGTCAAGGCGCCCCATGATCGGGCGGCGATCGCGGGAGGCCGGACGCACGCCCGCCCAATGTTCGAGCACCTCCACCTCGCCGTCCACCAGGCTGTCCAGTCTTTCCATCAGCTGCACCCGTCCAGCCTCGGTGGGTCCGCTCCATACATCCTGCCAGGCATAGGTGGCACCCAGTCGGTAACGGTCCTCGCCCAGCGGCAGCAGGAACACGCTGCGGTGCACGATGCATTTGAGGCCAAGCCCCGGGATGCGCACGGTGAGCCCTTCGCCCCGGACAGGGCTCAGGCTCTCCAGATCGGCGAACGGCCCCTCACAATGAATGATCATGGGAGCGGTCCGTCCGAGCACTTCGCCACCGTCGGACCCCAGGTGCACCGCCTCCTTTCCAACGACCGCCTCCTCCAGGTCCCCGGAGGCGATCCAGCGTGAGCGATGGGCGGTGAGCAAAGCGCGTACATCCAGGCGCGCCGCGCGTGGCACCACACCATGACCGAATCCTTTTTCCAGACGATCAAGACCGGGCATGTCCACCGGACCTTCCTGGATGAACGGTGCGATCTCCGGGTCCTTCATACGGTTGCGCCATTCTCCCGCCTCCTTGCCATTGGGGTGGATCTTGACCAAGGGCATGGGATGCCAGAAGGTCGTGTCGTAGCGCAGTTCCAGGTCGCGGTAGAATGCCGCGGCGACCGCGAGCATCTCCGGTGCCCGCCAGCTCAATACCAATCGGCGGAGAACGACGGGATTCACCAGGCCTGCGGCCATCCAGGAAGCACGACCATCCTGTGGCTGGTCGAACATCATCACACGAAGACCGCGCTGGGCAAGGGTCTCGCTCAGTACCGCACCGGCCAGGCCCTGGCCAATGATGATCACATCGTATGAACGGTTTCGATCGGGCAAGGGGACAAAGATCGCCCTTGTCAGGCCGCCAGCAAGACCCGCATGCGCTCCAGGAGATCCTCCTGATCGTATGGTTTCCGAACCAGTCCGTTCGCGCCCACGGAACGCACCGCATCCACCAGAAGCGGCTGGTCGTAGGCGGTGAGCACAAGGATCGGCACGGTCAGCCCTCTTGCGCGGAGGTGCTCCACCACCGAGAGGCCGTCCACGTAGGGCAGCCCGAGATCCACCAGCACCAGGTCCGGTGGGTCGGCCAGCCGTCGTTCCAAGAGGTCGCGCCCATCCGAAAGCCCGGTCACGCGCCAGCCGGCGTCGACCAGGCGACGCTCCAGGAGACGGCGCACCAGGACATCGTCCTCGATCACGATCACATGGGGCATGCAGGAGGTGCGTTGCTCTCCTTGCATACGACGATACTATCCACCGGGTTCGTCGACCGCTCCCGGGACCCGCTCATCCGGAAGCAGGACATCCGGACCCGTCACGCTCAGGTCCTTGCCCTGCCCCGTGGTGATCAGGCCGAACATCATCACCAGATTGCTCGCCAGGATGATGAAGAACAGCACATTGTTGTCGAACGATGGACTGACCAGCCGGTCCGGGATGTTGTAGAAGAGCAGGATGGTGACCAGACCGCGCGGAGCGATCGTCAGCTCCGGCATCATATGCCGACGATGCAGCGGCAACAGGGAGATGAGCCTGATGCCGTAGATCACCACGATCAACAGGGCCGATACCAGCACCACGTATGGCGAGAACAACGCGGTCAGGTCCATGGTCATGCCGAAAACGATGAAGAAGAAGGTGCGTACGAGAAAGGAGGTCTCACCGGTGATCAGGTGCAGTTCGTTCAGGATGCCGCGCATGACGGACGGCCGGGCGAGCCGATGCAAGGTGCCGCGGAAGAACAGCGCATGGTTCTTCACCATGAGGCCGAAGACCAGGATGATCAACAAGCTGGACAGGTTCAACTTCTTACCGATGGCATACAGCAGCATCAGCACGGCGATCAGCAGGAAGAACTTGATGCGGGTCCGGATGCGTTGGAACACCCACACCACGGCCACGCTGACCAGGATGCTCACCACCACGGTGAGCAGTACGGACCCGGTGATCTGAGCAGCCAGCGCAGCGGCCGGCTTGCCGGTGTGGTCGTCGACCAGGAAATAGAACAGCATGATCCCAAGGATGTCCGAGAAGGTCGCCTCGTACACCATGAACTCCCGCTTCTCATGCACGAGTCCGGACACGCTCGGCAACACGATCGCACTGCTCATGATCGACAACGGGGTCGCGTAGACCAATGCCGTGTACCAATCGTCAACGATGAAACGCTGAATGGTCCAGGCGCACGCGGCAAGGGTCGCCGCCAGGGAGAAAAGGGCCACTCCGAAGGCCTTGAGGATCAATGGCACCTTCTCGCGCCTCAGTTCCAGGTCGAGCGCCGCTTCCAGCACGATCATGATCAACCCCGCGATGCCCAGGACGTTCATGACCCCGAACAGCAATGGCCCCGGGGTGTAATCCGTGAAATACCTGAGCGCGTAGTGCAACCCAATACCCGCGCCGATCAACATCAGCACGCTCGGGATATTGGTGCGCCGCGCCAACAGGTTGAACAGATGCGAGGCGATCACCGTGATCGATGCCGCAATGATGAATATGTACGGGTCCACATGCTGCATGGCGCCGGGGAAAAGATAACCGCTGGGGAGCGATCAGAGCCGGCCGGAGATCCAGCGAAGGACGTCGTTGCCGTTGGCGAAGAGGATCAATGCCAGAAGGAGGACCATGCCTGCCAGCTGGGCATACTCCAGCACTTTCTGGTCGGGTCGCCTCCGCGTGATCATCTCATAGAGCAGGAACATCACATGCCCTCCGTCCAGCGCCGGAATGGGCAGGATGTTCATGAACGCCAGCACGATGCTCAGGAATGCGGTCATCTCCCAGAACCGCTGCCAGTCCCATTGTGGCGCGAAGAGGCTTCCGATCGCGCCGAAGCCACCCACCTGTTTCACGCCCGAAGAGCTGAACAACAGCTTCATCGAGGAGATGTAGCCTCCCAAGGTGGATAGACCATATTGGATTCCGGCAGGGATGGACCTGGCTAATCCGAACCGCTCATGTGCGAACGTGAAATATGCATCGGCCGAACGGTTCCCCACACCGATGAGACCCTCTTCGCTCACCGATACAGGCAGCCGCAGCGTATCATGACCGCGAAGGACGGACAGGCTCACTTGCTGGCCTTTCAGGTCGGCCAACGCGTCACGGAACTGCCCGAAATACGGGGTGGACCTGTCGTTCACGCCGATCAGCCTGTCGTTCCTGCGCAGATCGCTCTTCGCGGCGGTGCCGTTCGGCAGGATCGTGTCGACGAAGAAAGGCACGGTCGGGAGGAAGAGGACCTTCTCATTGCGGTCCAGGATCTTCTCCTCCACATCATCGCTCAAATGGATGAACCGGTGCTTGCCGTTCCGTTCGACCTCCACCACGCGCGCACCGTCCAGGAGGATCGCCTTGCCGACATCTTCCAGTGTGGTCACGGGATGTTCCGCCAACCCGACGATCCGGTCACCCTCCTGGAACCCCTCCTGCCGCATCAGTTCACTGGGGTGGACACCATAGGCCATGTTCTGCAGGGGCAGGTATTCGCGGCCCCACACGAACAGGATCGCGATGTAGATCACCATGCCGAGCAATAGATTGACCGTGACACCACCGACCATGATGATCAACCGTTGCCAGGTCGGTTTGGCGCGGAATTCCCAGGGTTCTGGCGGCTTGGCAAGCTGCTCCCGGTCCATGCTCTCGTCCACCATCCCGCTGATCTTCACGTAGCCTCCCAGGGGCACCCAACCGATACCGTAGACCGTTTCCCCGATCTTCCGTTTCCACAAGGCGAACCAGGGATCGAAGAACAGGAAGAACTTTTCCACTCGGGTCTTGAAGATCCGGGCGGGAATGAAATGGCCCATCTCGTGCAACACCACGAGGATGCTGAGACTGAGCACGAGCTGGGCGGCCTTGATCAGGAATACCATGGGGTGGGGTTCCAAGCGATGGCATGGCGCCGCGTTTCCGCATCCGCTGCCTCCAACATCTGCAGATCGGGTTCGGTTTCGTGGCCGACCTGCTCCAAGCAATGCGCGATCAGGTCGCTCATCTCCAGAAAGCCGATGCGGCCCTCCAGAAAGCGCTGCACGGCCACCTCATTGGCGGCGTTCAGCACGCAGGGCGCATTGCCTCCCCGCGCCATGGCCTCCAAGGCCAGTTCGAGATTGCGGAACGTTCCGGTGTCCGGGCGCTCGAAGTGCAGCGCTGGATATCTGGCGAAGTCGAAGCGTTCCCAATCCGTTGCGGGACGATCGGGATAGGCCATGGCATATTGGATCGGCAGTTTCATGTCCGGCAGACCCAGTTGTGCCTTGATGCTGCCATCCTGGAACTGCACCAGGCTGTGGATGATGCTCTCGGGATGCACGATGATATCAATGCGGTCAGGGGAAAGGCCGAAAAGCCATTTCGCCTCGATCGCCTCCAGTCCCTTGTTCATCAGGCTGGCACTGTCGATGGTGACCTTGGCACCCATCGTCCAGTTCGGATGCTTCAGGGCCTGTTGCTTTGTGACCTGGGCCAGCGCGTCGCGACGCCAGCCGCGGAACGGCCCGCCACTGGCGGTGAGCCAGATCTTCTCGATCGGATTGTGCCATTCACCTGCCAGGCACTGGAAGATGGCCGAATGCTCACTGTCGATGGGATAGATATCCACCCCTTGCTCACGGGCTGCCTTCGTCACGATCCCGCCCGCCACCACAAGGGTCTCCTTGTTCGCCAATGCGATGGCCTTCCCCGCGCGGATGGCCGCCAATGTGGGGCGAAGACCGGCATACCCGACCATCGCGGTGATCACCAGGTCGATCGTCCCCATGGACACGGCTTGGGCAATGCTGTCAGCGCCGGTGTACACCTTGATCCCGAGCGGGAACAGTTCATCGCGCACCCTGTCCGTATCGGCAGGCTCGGCCACGACCACCACATTGGGTTTGAACTCGCGGGCCTGTTGGACTAGCAGGTCCGTGTTCCGGCCACAGGTCAGGAGCTCGATGGTGAACCGGTCCGGCTGCTCCCGGACCACCTGCAGCGCCTGCGTACCGATCGAACCGGTACTGCCCAGGATGGCGATGTGTTTTCGGGCGGACATGAGGAGACGGGCAAGTGCCCCTGCTCGATACGTCCTTGAGGCGCGACCCGGGCGCAAAGATCGCGCTTGCCCGGGATACGCCCATCGATCAACTCGCTTTCGCCTTCCTTTCGCCGAGCGTATAGATCAGGGATGCCGGCTCGCAAAGCACCGCGCGATCACCCTGCAAGGCGATCGGCGCCCGCAATAGGTAAGGATTGTGCGTGAGCACATGCAGCCAGCCCTCCATGTCGAGGTCACGACCCCGCAAGTGCTGCTGGTAATAGGGGTGCGCCCGGTTCAACAGGTCCTTCGGACGCAGGTTCAACTGCTTGACGACCTGGCGCACGAAGGTCGACGAGAGGGCCACTTCGCTCACATCCTGCCGGTTCACCTTCGGTGCGATCGAATAGGCAAAGGCCAGGGCCTTCTTTCCTTCGCTGGTGCTGCTGTTGTACACGAGCGTCAGTTCCTTGGCGTTCAATGTGGCAGGCATGATGTTCCGGGTCAGGCGTGGATATTCACAAGATACGTTCCGGGAACGCAGCTTTCCAAAGTCTTATGCGCCACCCTCGACCGGACCAACGAAGGGATCGACGATCAGGTCCGCGCAGCCGATGCGCGTCGCAGTCGGTCATTGATGGCACGACCCAGACCCTCCTCGGGAAATTCCTCCGCAAGGATCACTTCGCAGGGGCTCTCGTCCAGCTCACGAAGCACGGCGAAAAGGTGCATGGCCGCTTCGGCCAGGTCACCTGACGGGCTCAACACTTCGCATCGAAAGGCCGGATGCTCCTGGTGGAAACAGATCATGGCCGTTCTCCGGCCTTGGAAACGACGGGCGAGCTTCGTCAAGTCGCCCACGTGGACCGGTTTGCGGGGCGCATAGTGGCCGGAGAGCATTCCCGGTGCGACCGGGGGACCCACCTTTCTGCGATACGCCAATTCTCCAACAAGGGGTTCGATCCGTTCCACGGGGATACCACCCGGCCTGAGCAGCTCCCATCCTCCTTCGGGCAAAGGCGCCACGATCGTGCTTTCCACACCGACCCCGCACGGGCCTCCGTCAAGGATGTACGGGATCCGATCTCCCAGCTGCTGGGCCACATGCCATGCCGAGGTGGGGCTCACATAGCCGAACGGATTGGCGCTCGGTGCCGCCAGCGGGAACCCGGTTGCGTGGAGCAATTCCCTCGTTTGGGGGTGGTCCGGCATCCGAACGGCCACTGTGTCAGCTCCGCTGGTCACCAGATCGGGAATATCTGGATGCCTTGGCAATACAAGGGTAAGCGGACCGGGCCAGAACATCCGGGCCAATGCTTCAGCCTCGCGGGGCCACGCTGCGACCACCCGTTCCAACTGCACACGGTCCCCGATATGCACGATCAAAGGATCGAAGGCGGGCCGGTCCTTCACCTCGAACACCCGGAGCACCGCACGGGGGTCGAATGCGTTGGCCGCCAGGCCATAGACCGTCTCCGTGGGGATAGCCACCAACTCGCCGGCGCGGAGCAACTCCACCGCATGTGACACATCACCTCCGATCACCGCCTTCATCCTGCAAATGAACGGCGCGTTCCGGAATGCGCTTGGTGACCCCGGTCCCCTGCCGTTGGCTGCCTGTTGATGTAGCCAGGTTTGAGGACCTTAGGATCCCAGGAGTGCGGTCCAAAATTCCTTGGCGGAAAGGGATCGGCACGGATCTTTCACGCGTAGAAGCGGAAAGAAGTCGCAGAAGAAATGCCCAGAAAGAAAAAGGAAGTGGTGCTTACCCGACCCGTGAAGGAGGGGGTGAAGGAATTCAAGGTACGGCTCGACCATCGTACGGTGATCACGCTGAGCAATCAAAAGGCGTTCGCCTTTTGGAAGAAGCGCTATCCCAAGGCCGAGATCATCGGTTGAGGATCTGCCCGGTCGTTGTTCCGGGGCTCGAGCGTTCCGCCAAAGCGCGGAGCGCTTACTTATTTTGCCCCATGCGGACACTCCTCTCCATGATGTGCGGTCTTCTCGTTATCGGTCCCGCCTGCGCGCAGGCGGGACCGGACAACGAGGATGTCGGCAGTGTATACCTGAACGACCTTCCCGCCCTTCTTGGGAAGAGCAAGGGGGCGCTCCTGCTCGATGTGCGTTCCGTGGCCGAATTCAATGACCGTGCGTCCGATGGCGCGTTGAACATGGGCCACTTGCATGGTGCGATGAACGTGCCGATCGACAGCGTCGAGGTCTGGTTCGACGAGCTGATGCCTTACAAAAAGAAGGCGATCTACATCTACTGCTCACACAGCCAGCGGAGCCGTCGTGTACGCGATCAGTTGGCGGACAGCGGGTTCACGGACGTGCACAATGTGAACGAGGGGTTGAGCGGCTATTGGCAGGACCGTGCCGGCCATGCGGACCTGGGACCACTGATCGAACAGGACCTGAGCTATGACCTCGTCGATGCCAGAGGGGCCTGTGACCTGCTTGGCATGGGCAACGTAACGGTGCTTGATGTGCGGCCGGACCCGCTCCTTGCGCCAGGGACCATCACCGAACGGACCCGTGCCATGGGCCGATTCGTCGGTACACTTCACATCCCACTGACCGAACTGCGTGGTCGCCTGGATGAGATCCCGGTCGGGAACGCCATACTTGTGGTGGATGATCACGGATCGGTGGCCCCCAAGGCGGCACAGCTACTGGTCGATGCCGGAAGAGGCGCGGTGCATGTGCTGTTCGATGGAATGAGCGCATTGCTCAACACCTCGTCCGAAAAGCTCCCCTGTGCCGGCGCATCATGGACCTATGATCGGCCCTACCGCAACCTGACCCTTGCCGACCTGGATACCGCCCGCTTCCGGAACGGCATGCTCATCGTGGATGTTCGACCCGAGGACGAATTCGCAGGTACGGCGGACCCTGCTTGGCAAAATGTTGGCAAAGTGCCCTTTGCGCTCCATGTTCCCATAGAGGACATCAAGCGGACCATACCGGCGCTGGAGCTTTTTCCGCATGACCCGATCCTGGTGATCGGCCGCAGCAATGACGACATGGTCTATCGGGCAGCCAAGACCCTTTGCGAAATGGGGTTCACGCAGGTGAGCGTGTTGGCCGAGGGCATCGCCGGCATGCGCTGGGCCGTGCATAACCGAGCGGGCATGGGAAAATGGGCGGAATGCCTGGAAGACCCGGCCAAATAGGCCGAGCGGCGACCGTACCTTGGGACCATGCATGCGTTGTGCGCATCGACATGCCTCCTGGCATTCCTGACCGGTCCTGTCATCCGTGCCCAGGAACTTGATCCTTTGGCGCATTTCAATGCGGAGCGCGAACGGATGGCGACGCGGTCCATGCTCGTGCTCGGTGGCTGGGCGATGAGCAACTTGCTGACCGGTGGCATAGGCCTCACCCAGGTGCCGGAAGGTTCCGAGGCCGGACGCTTCCATCAGATGAACATCGCCTGGAACGCCGTGAACCTGGGCATTGCGATACCCGCATACATCGGCGGGCGAAAACGAATGCGGTCACCGATCGAGATGGACCTGCAGGCGACATTGGAGGCTGAACGCCGCACGGAACAGCTTTACCTCATCAATTTCGGTCTGGACCTTGCCTACATCGGCGCCGGGGCCTGGATGCGGGAGCACGGGCGCCGACCGGTCAACGATCCCGACCTTTGGCTTGGGTTCGGCACTTCATTGGCCGTACAGGGGGGCTTTCTCCTGTTGTTCGATGGTGTGAATTTTCTATTGCACTCTCGGCATGGACATCGGAACGCCGGAAGCCTCTGGGGCCATGCGAACGTGCAGCCACGTCCGAAAGCACGTACCTCCCCATGAGCGGCGCGCATGACCCGAACGAGGTGGACCGCACCCGGAAAGGCTACAATACCTATCTGCGCTTCAGCGCATTGGGGTTGCAGATGGCGGGAATGATCCTGGCAGGGGTGCTCGGCGGACGCTGGATCGATGGTCGCATCGGCTGGGAATTCCCGGTCTTCACCCTGGTGCTCGCCCTTTCCGGGATCGCCGGAGCAATGGTCTTCCTGTTCAAGGAGACCGGCAGACGCTGAGCCTGTGACCGCTTGAGCGATGCCGTTCCTGAATTGACGGGGAGTACCTACCTTCGCGGCCGCAAACAGAGCCCTTCCCAACGCCCAGATGTCGCTGAAAGCCCTGTCACGCCTCGCTTCCTTGATGTTCGGTCTGTCGTTCGTCGGGGCTGTCTGCGCCCAGCATGAGGGGCCGGCGGACGAACAGGGTTCCGGGGCCGGCCATGAACAGGTCGAGAAGTTCAATGCCGGCAAGATGATCCTTGAGCACATCGCCGACGAGCATGGCTGGCATTTGTGGGGCCATACGTCGATCCCGCTCCCGGTGATCCTGTATGATGCCGAGCGCGGCCTGAAGGTCTTCAGCAGTGCGCGATTCGAGCACGGCCACGCCAGCCATGACGGGTACGCCTTGAGCGAGGATGGCGACGTGATCGCCGTGGACACCAATGGCCTGGAGGACGAAGCGGCCACCGATCGCATCTGGGACATCTCGATCACCAAGAACGTGGTGAGCCTGTTCGTGAGCGTGGTCCTGTTGCTGCTCATCTTCGGTTCGATCGCGCGCACCTATTCGCGCCGCGCCGGCCAGGCGCCAAGGGGATTGCAGAACATGCTGGAGCCGATCATCCTGTTCATCCGGGACGACGTGGCCAAAAGCGCCATCGGTGAGAAGAAGTACGAGCGGTTCATGCCGTTCCTGCTCACGGTCTTCTTCTTCATTTTCCTGAACAACCTACTTGGCCTGGTCCCCATTTTCCCGGGGGGCGCGAACCTGACGGGCAATATCGCGATCACCTTCATTCTGGCCTGTTTCACGTTCGTGGTCGTGACATTGAACGGCAACGCACACTACTGGCGCCATATCCTGGCCATGCCCGGCGTTCCGGTGTGGGTGCTCGTCATCCTTACGCCCGTGGAGATCCTGGGCATGTTCCTGAAACCCTTCGTGCTGATGATCCGGTTGTTCGCCAACATGGCGGCCGGGCACATCATCGCCCTGAGCTTCTTCAGCCTGATCTTCGTTTTCGGTGAGACCAGCGCCGGTGCCGGCTATGGCGTCGCCATCGGGTCCTGGGCGTTCACCGTGTTCATGGGCCTCCTGGAGTTACTGGTGGCCTTCATCCAAGCGTACGTGTTCACCTTCCTGTCGGCCATCTACATCGGTGCGGCCGTGGAGGAACACCACGAGCACAAGGAATCCATCGTCTAAACAACCCCAAGCAAATGTTCCTTTCTGTCCTCCTCGATCTCGGCGTTGGCTACGGCATCGCCGCCCTGGGTGCCGGTCTCGCCGCTGTGGGCGCCGGTCTCGGCATCGGCCGCATCGGCGGTGACGCTGTTCAGGCCATGGCCCGTCAACCGGAAGCCATGAACGATCTCCGCGCCAACATGATCCTCACCGCAGCGCTCGTGGAAGGTGCCTCCTTCTTCGCCATGGTGGTGGGCCTGCTGGTGGTGCTGAAGGAGATGCCGGCCGCCATGTAAGGCCACGGTCCTCCCGTTCGTCCCTCCTCTCCCCAAAACCCCGATCGCGCCATGATCCTGGCTAGCCTTGTGCAACCTTCGTTCGGCCTCATCTTCTGGATGACGCTGACGTTCCTGACGCTGCTGTTCATCCTGGCCAAGTTCGCCTGGAAGCCCATCCTCAGGGGCCTGAAGGACCGCGAGCGTTCCATAGAGGATGCCCTGAACGAGGCGAAGCGCGCCCGGGATGAGGTCGCTGGCATGAAGGCCAGCAACGAGGAATTGATGCGCGAGGCTCGGGAGGAGCGCGAACTCCTGCTCAAGGAGGCGCGCGACATCCGCGACCGCGAGATCGCCGCAGCCAAGGACAAGGCCAAGGCGGAGGCGGACGCCATGATCAACCGCGCCCGGGCGGAGATCATCAATGAGAAGAACGCAGCCATCACTGAAATGAAGAACCAGGTGGCGGAGTTGAGCCTGTTGGTGGCCGAGCGACTGCTGAAGGACAAGCTCGGTGACACTTCCGCCCAGCACGCGTTGGTGGAGAAGGTGATGAAGGAAGCCGACCTGACGCGCTCATGATCATCAGCCCGGTCGCATACCGATACGCCCGTTCGCTGCTCGACCTCTCGGTGGAAAAGGACCAGTTGGAGGCGGTCCAGGAGGACATGGCCTTGGTGGCCCGGACCTGTGCCGAAAGCCGCGACCTGCAACTGTTGTTGAAAAGCCCTGTGGTGAAAGCGGACAAAAAGGAAAAGATACTGAACGAGGTCTTTGCCGGTCGGGTGGGTCGCGTCTCCTCCCTGTTCATGGGCATCTTGGTGCGCAAGGGGCGTGAATCCCTGCTGCCGGAAGTGGCCGCCGCATTCGGTGAACTATACCGCGGCCGCATGGGCATCCTGGAATGCTTTGTGTCCAGCGCCGTTCCTTTGAACGAGACCGCCCGGGCCCAAGTGAAGGCCTTCGCAGAGACGAAGCATCCGGGCAGATCCATCCGCATTTCGGAGAAGGTGGACCATGCCCTCATCGGTGGTCTGGTGATCCGGATCGGTGATGAACAATATGATGGCAGCGTGATCCGTCGCCTGGCGGACCTGCGCCGCAAGTTCTCAGAGAACCCATACGTCCCAGAGATCTAACGAACAGCAACGCCCGCGCCGGGCCCAACGGCGCCTTGTCATGGCCGAAGTGAAACCCGCCGAAGTATCGGCGATCCTGAAACAAGAACTTGCCGGCTTCCGGACCGAAGCCGAGCTCGAGGAGGTGGGCACCGTCCTGCAGGTCGGTGACGGCATTGCCCGTATCTACGGTCTGAAAGGTGTGCAGAGCGGTGAGCTCATCGAGTTCACCAGCGGATTGCGCGGCATCGTGCTCAACCTGGAGGAGGACAACGTGGGTGCCGTGCTGCTCGGTCCCAGCGTGGGCATCAAGGAGGGCGACACCGTGAAGCGCACCAAATTGATCGCCAGCATCCAGGTGGGTGAGGAGATGGTGGGACGCGTGGTGAACACGCTCGGTGAACCGATCGATGGCAAAGGACCCATCGGCGGCGCGCTTTTCGAGATGCCCCTGGAGCGCAAGGCACCGGGTGTCATCTTCCGCGAGCCGGTGAAGGAGCCCCTGCAGACCGGCATCAAGGCCGTGGACGCCATGATCCCCATCGGTCGCGGCCAGCGCGAACTGATCATCGGTGACCGACAGACCGGCAAGAGCACGGTCGCGATCGATACGATCATCAACCAGAAGGAATTCTACGAGGCCGGTCAGCCGGTCTATTGCATCTATGTGGCGATCGGCCAGAAGGGCTCCACGGTGGCCGCCACGGTGAAGACCCTGGAGGAGAACGGCGCCATGCCTTACACCATCGTGGTGGCGGCCAACGCCAGTGATCCCGCCCCGATGCAGTTCTATGCACCGTTCACCGGGGCCGCCATCGGCGAATACTTCCGCGATACCGGCCGCCCCGCGTTGATCGTGTACGACGACCTCTCGAAACAAGCAGTGGCCTATCGTGAAGTGTCCTTGCTGCTGCGCCGACCGCCGGGACGCGAAGCCTATCCGGGCGACGTCTTCTACCTGCACAGCCGGTTGCTGGAACGCGCCGCGAAGATCACCGCCGACCAGAGCGTGGCCGAGCAGATGAACGACCTGCCCGCTTCCCTGAAGGGCAAGGTGAAAGGTGGTGGCTCGCTCACCGCACTGCCGATCATCGAGACGCAGGCCGGCGACGTGTCCGCCTACATCCCGACCAACGTCATCTCCATCACGGACGGACAGATCTTCCTGGAGAGCAACCTGTTCCTCAGTGGTGTGCGTCCCGCTATCAACGTGGGCATCAGCGTGAGCCGCGTGGGCGGCAACGCACAGATCAAGTCCATGAAGAAGGTGGCCGGCACACTGAAGCTGGACCAGGCGCAGTACCGTGAGCTGGAGGCCTTCGCCAAGTTCGGCTCCGACCTCGATGCCGCCACCAAGGCCGTGTTGGACAAAGGGGCCCGCAACGTGGAGATCCTGAAGCAGGGCCAGAACAGCCCGATGCGCGTGGAGGACCAGATCGCCATCATCTATTGCGGCACCAAGGGCCTTCTGAGCAAGGTGCCCTTGAAGAACGTGAAGCAGTTCGAGGCCGAGTTCCTGACCATGCTGCGCAATAAGCACAAGGATGTGCTCGACGCGCTGAAACGCGGCGAACTGAACGACCAGATCACCGGCACCCTGGAAAAGGTGGCGGCGGACCTGGTAAAGAGCTTGGACAACTAGGAAAAGCGAACGGGGGGCGAACAGGGGATCGCCCAGCTGGAACCCGCCGCATGTCGCCGACGAACTTGCCAACCAACCGAAAATGCCCAGCCTGAAGGAGGTCCGCAGCCGGATCGCGTCGGTCAACAGCACGAAGCAGATCACGGCCGCCATGAAGATGGTGAGCGCCGCGAAGTTGCGCCGTGCCCAGGACGCCATCGTGCGCATGCGCCCCTATGCGGAGAAGCTCGGGCAGATCATGGCCAACGTCAGCGCCGGACTCGATCCGACGGAAGGGAGGTACGGCCAGCAGCGCGAGGTGAAGCGCACCCTGTTCGTGGCTATCACGAGCAACCGTGGGCTTGCCGGGGCCTTCAACGCCCAGGTGGTCCGACTGGTGAAGCGCCGCGCCGCACAGGCCGGAGGTCAGGTCCATGTGCTGTCCATTGGCAAAAAGGCGATGGACCAGTTCAAGCGGACCAACTGGCACACCAATGAACTGCCCACCGACCTTGCGCATTTGTATGACGACCTGAACTTCGACCGTGTGGCACCCGTGGCCGAACTGCTGATGGCCCGGTTCGCTGACGGCAGCTACGATCGTATCGTGCTGGTCTACAACAAGTTCAAGAACGCAGCCACGCAGATCGTCACAGAGGAGCAGTTCCTGCCCATCGCGCCCATGAATACCTCGGCCGATGCGAAGGAACAGGTGACCACGTCCGCGGAAGCACGAAAGGCGAAGACAGAACACCTCATGGAGCCCGACCGGGCCACCATCGTGGAGCAGATCATCCCGAAGAGCCTGAAGATCCAGCTTTACAAGGCCCTGCTGGACAGTTTCGCCGCCGAGCATGGCGCTCGCATGACGGCCATGCACAAGGCCACCGACAACGCCGACGGTCTGCTGAAGGACCTCCGCCTCTCCTACAACAAGGCGCGTCAGGCGGCGATCACCGGCGAGATCCTGGAGATCGTCGGCGGCGCGGAGGCCCTCAAAGGCTGACCCATTAGAACGACTTGCTCATCACGCGCCGCTCCCGTCCGGAGTGGATGCCATAGTAGACGACGGAGAACTCGAACGCGCCGTTCAGGTGCGTATAGTGGTTCAATCCGGATACCGGCATGTCGTAGCTGAACCGGTACATGTTGTTCTTGTGGCGCAGACCGGCGTGGGCGATCACCGCCTCCTGCCACCGGTAGGAGGCGCCGAAGACCGCCCGATAGATCGACCCGCCGATGGACAGTTCGCTCAGCACCCCCATGTTGATCTCCCGATCATTGCGTTGAACCATGAACTGGCCCATGGGCGTGATGCGCAGCATATCCCCGATGTCAATGATGGTCCCGCCCATCAGGGACCAGCGAATGGCCAGTGGGCTCTTCTGCGTGCGGAAAATGGATTCATCGGGCATCGTGACATGATAGGCGGCGAAGTTGGCGAAGGGGTTCACCCGATGCCGGTGGTTCTTCGAGCGATACGCAAATCCGAGAGCCAGCTCGGGCATCAGCCTTGACATCTTCGGGAACGTCTCACCGGAGGGGAGGTCCGGGTCGAAATAGCCATCGTTGTACTGCTCGTCGAACAGCAGGTCCTCGTCCTTGACCTTCTTGTAGATGAGCCCTGCGTTCAACCCCACGGAGAGCGAATGGGGGGCGTTCTCGCCCGACACGTTGTACGAGCCCGATAAGCCGAACTGGAACGTGTTCATCACTCCGGCCATGTCGTAATTGTTCAAGTAGGCCCCCACACCAAATCGGTTCGGTGTGGCCAGGTCGTAGCTGAACCCGGTGGTCAGGAAGTTGCTCCCGATGCTGCTCCACTGGCTGCGGATGTTCGTGGCCACCCGGAACTCGGCCTCATCGAACATCCCCGTCAGTGCGGGGTTCAGCTGCATGGGTGCCGCATCGTATTGCGACAGGTGGTTGTCCTGCGCCGAGAGCGGTCCGGCCGATGCGATGATCAGCAGGAAAAGAGGAAGGTGTTTCGTGCGCATCGTGTTTCGGGTGTTCATCGGATGAGGGTGACCTTGCCTGTGCGTGAGAACTCCAGGCCATCGGTGGTCGTGGCCACCACTGTGTAGACATAGACCCCATTGAGCTCCGGCGCGCCGTCGTGCGTGCCATCCCAGCCGAACTCGGGGTCGTCGGTATGGAAGACCAGTTCACCCCATCCATTGTAGATGTTCAGATCGATGGTCCCGAACGGTCCGCCGCGCACGTAGAACACATCGTTCACGCCATCACCGTTCGGACTGAAGGCATTGGGCAGCTTCGGGGGCAGGATGTCCTTCACTCCGATGCTGATCAGCAGGGAGTCCGAATCGCTGCATCCGGCGGCATTGGTCACCGTTTGGATGATGATGAACTGACCACCATCCGCATAGATGTGCGTCGGATCCGGTTCGAGCGATCCGGTGCCGTCACCGAAGTCATAGTACCAGTTGGTGGCACCGTAGGAACTGTCAGCAAAGACGATCGGCAGCTCCGCGAACAGGTCGCCGCTGATACCAAACCCGGCCATGGGCGCGTTGAGCACATCGATCACCTGCGTGGTGGATGCGCTGCAGCCGTTCTGCGCGAATGCCGTCAGGGTCACGGCGTACTGGCCCGTGGTCGGGAATGTGTTCGTGGCCTGCGGCCCGGAACCGGTGCCCCCGTTGCCGAAGTCCCAGGTCCAGCCGATGATCGGCGAACCCGTGGTGGTGCTGGCATCGGTGAACAACGTCGGTGAATCCGCGCAGGCATTGTCCACGGTGAAGGCGGGCTGTACGGGGTTCACGAAGGACAACAGGAGGCTGTCCATCGCCGCCGCGCATGCCTGGTTCCCGGTGGTGGTCAGATAGAGGTAAACCTGCTGCATCTGTTCATCGGCGATACCGGGTTGGTAGGTCGCGCCAGGGTCCGTGGCGTTCGGTTGAAAGGTGCCATTGCCACTGGTGCTCCACTGCACGCCTCCTGTTCCGCTGTAGGATCCCGCGAGCTGCACGGCAGCCGTCGCATCACAGGTCGATACGTCCGGACCGGCATCCGCGGTCGGCGGTTGCTGAAGGGTCGCGGTCACCGTGTCCGTTCCGGCGGGGCAACCCATGTTGCCCGTTGTGGCCAGCACGAATTGGAGCTGCGGGAACACCAGATCGGTGTTGCTCGGCACGTAGACCGCGTTCAGCGTGGTGGGTGAAGGCAGGAACGTCCCGGTACCCGTCGTCGACCATGTGCCGCCGGACACCCCGGTGATCGCGCCGTTCAATTGGATCGGGCCACCATCCGCACAGAGGGCCATATCGGCACCGGCATTGGCGATGCGGGTCGGCCCGATGTCCACCAGCAGGGAGTCCGAAGCGTTCCCGCAACCACCGGTCCCATAGGCCGTGAGGATCAGGTAGACCCCTCCGCTGATGCTGTCGTTCAGGCTCGGCGAATAGATCGGGTCTGCGATCGAGTCCGCTGAGAAGCTGCCCGTGCCCGCGGTGAACCACTGGAGCGCACCCTCGTTCTGCACCGTGGCGTTCAATTGCACATCCTGCAGGCCATTGCAAAGCAGGACCCCGACACCCGCATCCAAATACGGTGGCAGATGATACTCGACCGAGAGCGTGTCCCGCGCGGCGGGGCAACCCTGGTTGTTGGTCGTGGACAGCATCAGGTGGATGTTGCCGATCACGAAGTCCGCCGGACCGGGCACATAGGTGGCATTCAGGTCATTGGCGGAAGGCACAAAGGACCCCGTTCCAGTGGTGGTCCAGGTGCCCGTGGTGGTCCCGGCCACCGTGCCGTTGAGATCGATATCCGGCGCGGTGCTGCAGGTGACCACATCGGAACCGGCATCCGCGGCAAGGCCGCCGCCGAACGTCACGAGGAGATCGTCCGAGACACTGTTGCACGGCAGGGTCCCCGCGGTGGTCACCGTCAGCACCACCGATCCGGCCACGCTGTCCGCCGCACTTGGGAAGTACAGTGTAGTAAGCGCATTTGGGTCCAGGAACGTCCCAGTACCGGAAGTGGTCCAGGTGCCGCTGCTCGCATTCACAGCGTTCGCCGTCAGTTGCACCGGACCGGCCGTGCAGGCGATCACATCCGCACCAGCGAATATGTTCGGCAAGGGCTGCACCACAAGGTCCATCGCATCGGACGAGGGTTGGCAGGAGCCGTTCGTGACCGTGGTGAGCGTCAGCTGGACCCCGCCTTGGGCGATGTCCGAGGCGCTCAGCGTGTAAGTGGCTTGCGGGTCCGCGTTGTTGCTGAAGGAACCCGTACCGGAGGTGCTCCATTGGCACCCTTGCGCACCTCCACTGAAGTTGCCGGAAAGGTGGGCCATCGGGGCGTTCGCACACACGGTCTGGTCCGCACCGGCATAGGCGAAGCTCGCATTGCCGAAGGTCAGCAGCATCTGGTCCGACGTGGTCGGGCACGTACCCGTATTCGTCGCGGTGAACGTGAGCACCACCGACCCGTTTGCGACGTCGCTCGGCGAGAAATAGTATTCCGCGTTTAACACATCGGGGTCCGGGCTGAAGGTGCCGGACCCGGAAGTGGTCCAGGTGCCCGTGGGGGAGCCGTTCTGCACCGAGCCCTGCAGGTTGGCATGGTCGCTGAGCACGCACACGCTTTGGTCGGGACCCGCGTTCACGGTGATGCCGTTCGTGAGCCAGATCGTCATCGCGTCGGTCACCGGGTTGCAGTTCCCATTGTTCAGCGAGGTCAGCACGAAGTCGATATGCCCGGCAGCCACATCCGCAGCGCTGGCCGTGTAGCTCGTGTTCAGTGCGCCGGGGTTCGCGATGGTCCCCGTACCGGTGGTGGTCCATTCGCCAACGGATGTTATGCCGGAGATCGATCCGCTCAGGGTGAACTGAGCGACCTGGTTGCAATACGTCTGGTCCGGACCAGCGTTGACGTAGGGCGCTGGTGTCAGGTCCAACTGCATTCCGTCCATCGCGTTGTTGCACGTGTTGGGCGCGCTCAACGTCAGCGTCAGCGATCCGATCGCGGTGTCAACAGCGCTCGGCACATAGGTGGGGGTCAGCACATGGGCGTTCGGATAGAAGGCGCCCGTGCCGCTGGTCGTCCAGATCACCTGCGTGGCATCACCGGTCAGGATACCACTGAGCTGCACGTTGGCGTTGTTCGCGCAATAGGTCAGGTCGGGACCGGCATCCACATTGCCTTGTGGCAGGATGGCGATGTGCACGGTGTCCGCATCCGCCGAACAGGCGCCGGTGTTCGTGGCGGTCAGCACCAGGTCCACCCCGAGTGCGAGCGAATCCGCCTGGCTGGCCTGGTAGACGTTCGACAGCGCGTTGACCGGATTGACGAATGAGCCGGACCCCAGGGTGCTCCAGACCCCGGTGTTCGATGCACCGTTGATGCTGCCATTGATCACCACATCGAGGTCGTCAAAACAGGTGACCGCATCCGTGCCTGCGTCCACGCTCGAAGCAGGCACGATGGTGACGGTCATCTGGTCCATCGCGTTGTCACAACTGTTCACGCTCCATGTGAAGGTGATCGACCCCAGGGCCGCATCGCCCGGAGCGAGCTGGTAGACCGCGTTCGGCGTGGAGGCATCCGGCGTGAAGGTGCCCGCCCCGGTGGTGGTCCAGGCTCCCTGTGTGGCGTTGCCGGAGATCGTGCCGTTGAGTTGCACGGTGGCTGCAGTGGCACAGATGACCTGGTCCGCACCCGCGTTCGCCACGGCGTTGGGAAGGATGGTCAATGTCATCCCATCGCTTTCCGCGGAGCAGAGCCCATTGTTCGTCGAGGTCAGGGTCAGGTCCACGGTGCCGTTCAGGGAGTCGAGGCTGCTGGCGAGATATGTGGCGTTCAGCATGTTCGCGCTCGGGAAGAAGGTGCCGGAGCCGGTGGTGGTCCAGATGCCCGTGGTCGAACCACCCTGCACATCACCGTCCAGGGGGATCTGCAGATCGCTCGAGCAAGTGGTCAGATCCGCGCCCGCGTCCACGGTGGGTGCCGGCGTCACGACGATCGTCAATTGGTCCGCAATGGCCAGACAGTTGCCATTGCCCGTGGTGGTCAGTGTAAGTGTCACCGCGCCGGATCCCAGCTCGAACGGCGTGAGCGTGTATTGTGCACCGAGGTCCTGAGCGCTCGGGCTGAACGTCCCCAGACCGCCGGTCCATTGCCCGCCCGAGGCCACCGTCACCGCACCGTTCAGGGTGACCGTAGGCGCGTTCTCACACACATTCATGTCCACGCCCGCATCCACCATGGGCGCCGGCGTGAACGCGATCGAGACCACATCGTTCTCGGCCAGGCAATTTCCATTGCCTGTACTCGTGAGCGTCAGGTTCACACTTCCACCGGTGATCTCAGCTGGAGTTGGCGTGTAGACCGGTGAGAGCACATTGGGCGATGGTGCGAATGTGCCGTTGCCCCCGGTCCAGGTACCGCCGTTCGCGTTGGTCACATTGCCGCCCAACTGCACGGCGGAATTGTTGGCACAGATGGACTGGTCCATGCCGGCATCGACAACGGGCGATCCGCTGAAGGTGATCGTCACCTGGTCGGCGATCGGATCGCAGATGGTCGTACCCGTGGAGGTCAATGTCAGCGTCAGACTGCCGGAAGCGATCTCCGCGGCCGTGGGTTCGTAGGTCGTAGCCAAGGCCGTGTTGCCTGGCGTGAAGGTGCCGGACCCGCCGCTCCATTGTCCTCCGGATGCATTGCCCACGAAACCGTTCAGCTGCACGGTCGGGTTGTTGGCGCAGATCTGCTGGTCCGGTCCGGCGTTCACCACCGGGACGGGATCGATCACGATGTTCATGCTGTCGCGAACGGCCGAGCAATTGCCGTTGCCCGTGGTCGTCAAGACCAGGGTGACCGTACCGGTCGCGATCTCCGTTGGGGTCGGGCCGTAGGTCGCGTTCAGTGTTGCGTTGGTCGGGGTGAACAGGCCCATGCCACCGCTCCAGATACCGCCACCGGCAACTGTGATGGCGCCGGCCAATAGCACCTGTGCATCGTTCGCGCAGACATGCGCATCCGGTCCGGCATTGGCCGTCGGGGCCGTTGTGAAGGCCACATGGACGGAATCCTGTGAGGGCAGGCAGCCCCCGTTGCCGGTCGATGTGAGGCGAAGCCAGAGCCCTCCGGCAGCGATCTCTGCCGCGCTTGGCGTGTAGACCGCATTCAATGCGGAAGCGCTCGGGGTATAGGCCCCTGCCCCACCGGTCCATTGTCCGCCGTTCGCGTTCGTCACCTGACCGGCCAATTGGACCATTGCATTGTTCGCACAGAGCACCTGGTCCGGTCCGGCCTCCACCACGGGTGCATCCGTGATGGAAAGGATCACCTGGTCGTTCTCTGCGTTGCAAAGCCCGTTGCCTGTGCTGGTCAGCGTCAATACCGCGGTTCCCGCGGCCACCTCGGCCGCCGTGGGCGTATAGGTCGCATTGAGGTTCGTCGTGGACGGCGTGAACGTGCCCGCACCGGACCATTGGCCACCGGTCGCGCTCTGGACCGTGCCGGCCAATTGAGCGGAAGGGTTGTTCGCGCAGGAGGACAAGGGCTGTCCGGCATCAACGATGGGGGCCGGTCCGATGGTGAGCGTCATCGCGTCGTTCACCGCGTTGCATTGTCCATTTCCAACGGTGGTCAACAGCAGGGTCACCGAACCGTTGGCGATCTCGGCCGCTGTCGGCACGTACGTGGCATTGAGGTCGCCCGGTCCCGGGCTGAAGCTTCCGGCACCACCGCTCCAAAGGCCACCCGTGGCCACGGTCACCGCTCCGTTCAGGGCGATGTCCGCATTGTTCGCGCAGCTGTTCGCATCGGCTCCGGCGTTCGCTGTTGGAGCTGGCGTGAACACGTAGGTCACCGCATCCGTCACGGCCGTACAGCCATTGTTGCCGGTGGTGGTCAATACCAAGGTCACCGACCCGGCCGCCAGTTCACCGAGCGATGGTGCGTACACGGCGTTCAACGCGTTCGCATTGGGCGTGAAGGTCCCCTGCGCACCGGACCAGGCGCCTCCGGTCGCGACGGTCACCGCGCCGTTCAGGGCGATGTTCGCATTGTTCGCACAATACACACCATTGGTCCCCGCGTCCGCTGTTGGAGGTGAGGTGAATGTGATCAGGACATCGTCCGATACCGGTACGCAATTGCCATTCCCGATGGTGGTCAACGTCAAGGTCAAGGTCCCCGCCGCGATCTCGGCCGGTGTGGGCGTGTAGCTCGCGTTCAACGAGGCGATCGAAGGCGTGAAGGTCCCTGCCCCGCCGCTCCATTGGCCACCACCCGCACCGCTCACGGATCCACCCAGCTGTACCTGGGCGTTGTTCGCGCATACGGCGATGTCATTCCCCGCGTTGGCGATGGGTGAGGCGATGATCGAGATGGTCATCGCATCCGATACCGGGTTGCAAAGACCGTTCTGCGTGGATGTCAATGTGAGCGTGACGGTACCAAGGGCCACCTCGGCCGGGCTTGGCAGATAGGTGGCGTGCAGATCGGTGTTGTTCGGTGTGAACGTGCCGGACCCACCGCTCCAAGCCCCGCCGGCGGCGATGGTCACCGAGCCGTTGAGAACGACCGTGGGGTCATTGGCGCATACCGTCACATCACTACCCGCGTTCACCACCGGGCTTTGTGAGAAGAAGATCTGCAGCTGGTCGCTGACAGCCGCGCAACTGCCGTTGCCCGTGCTCGTCAGCGTCAATGTCAACGATCCGTTCGCCAGCTCAGTGGCGGAAGGCGTGTAGATCGCGCCCAGGGCATTGATGCTCGGAGAGAAGGCCCCGGTCCCACCGCTCCAGATCGCACCGCCTGCGTTGCTTACCATACCGGCCAGCTGCACGTCCGCATTGTTCGTGCAAACGGTCTGGTCCGGACCCGCGTTCACCACGGGTGCCGGTGATATGCTGATGGTCACCTGGTCGCTCACCGCATTGCAAAGACCATTTCCCGTGCTGGTCAGCGTGAGCATGATGGCACCCCCGGCGATCTCACCAAGGGTCGGAGTATACGTGGCGTTCAGGTTGGTCGCGCTCGGATCGAACGCGCCCGACCCGCCGCTCCAGACCCCACCCGCGGCATTGTTCACCACACCGGCCAGCTGGGCCACCGGTTGGTTGGCGCATATGGTGAAGTCCACACCGGCATTGACGACAGGTGCTGGTGAGATCGTGATGACCATCTGGTCGCTCACCGGATTGCTGTTCCCGTTCCCGACCGTGGTCAAGACCAGCGTCACGCTCCCAGCGGCGATCTCCGCTGCGGAAGGCATATAGGTCGCGTTCAACGCCGCATTGTTCGGTGTGAAGATGCCTGCGCCGCCGCTCCAGATCCCGCCCGAAGCGATCGTGACACTGCCGCTGAGCGTAGCTGTCGGGTTGTTCGCACAGACCGTCTGATCCGGTCCCGCATTGGCCGTGGGTGCGGCCGTGAACGTGATCGTCATCTGATCACTGACCGCAGAACACGCGCCATTTCCCGTCGTGGTAAGTGTCAGCGTGACACTACCCGCAGCGACCTCCGCCGCCGTGGGGGTGTAGATCGCACTGGCCGTGGTGTTGTTCGGTGAATAGGATCCCGCACCACCGCTCCAAACGCAACCGGAGGCCACGGTGAAGCTGCCGGCCAATTGTGTGTCGGCATTGTTCGAGCTGACGGACTGGTCCGGTCCCGCATTGACGATCGGCGCAGGCGTGAAGGACAATTCCACCTGATCGCTCACTGCACCGCATATGCCATTGCCGGTCGTGGTCGTGGTGAGCACTACGCTTCCGTTTGCGATCTCCACGGGTGATGGCGAGTAGGTGATGTTCTGTGCCGTGCTCGCGGGAGCATACGCACCAGTGCCTCCGGACCATTGCACGCCGGTGGCCACGGTCACGGTGGCATTGAGCACCGCGTTCGCGTTGTTGCCGCAGAGGACCTGGTCAACGCCTGCGTTCACGGTCGGAGCCGGGGTGATCGTCCAGGTCACCTGGTCGCTCACTGGATCACAGTTCCCGTTCCCTGCAGAGGTCAATATCAGGGTCACGCTCCCATTGGCGATCTCTGCCGCCGTTGGCGTATAGCTCGCGTTCAGCGTGATGTTGTTCGGCGTGAAGGTGCCCGCACCTCCGCTCCATACGCCACCCACGGCCCCGCCCACGGAGCCGTTCAGTGCGATCATCGGAAGGTTGGCGCACACCGTCCCGTTCGCTCCGGCATCCACGATGGGAGCAGGTGTATAGGTGATCGTCCTGGTATCGGTCGCAGGAGTGCAGGTGCCGTTCCCTGTTGTTGTCAAGGTGAGCAACACTTGCCCAGCGGCAAGGTCCGCAGCCCCTGGTGCATAGGTGGCGTTCAACGTGTTCGCGTTCGGAGTGAAGGTGCCTGTGCCTCCGCTCCATGTACCTCCGGTGGCGACCACGACACTGCCGTTCAGGGTCACCGCCGCATTGTTCGCGCAAACGGTGACGTCCGGGCCCGCATTTGCGGAGGGCGCATCGGTGTATGTGATCGTCAGCTGGTCAGTGGCTGCATTGCAAAGCCCGTTACCGGTGGTGGTCAATGTCAGGGTCACCGTGCCACCGGCGAGTTCAGCGGCGGTCGGTGTGTACAAGGCGCTCATGTTCGTGGTGCTCGGGTCGAACGTGCCCGCCCCACCGCTCCATACGCCGCCCGTTGCAACGGTATACGCACCTGACAGGGCCGCCACGGCGTTGTTGGCACACAAGACCCGATCCGGCCCTGCGTTCGCCGTCGGCGCCGGGGTGATCGTCCAGGTCACCTGGTCGCTCACCGCGTTGCAGTTCCCATTGCCCGCCGTGGTCAAGGTCAGCGTCACGCTCCCGTTGGCGATCTCCGCCGCCGTCGGCGTGTAGCTCGCGTTCAGCGTCGTATTGTTCGGCGTGTAGGTGCCTCCACCCCCGCTCCAGATCCCGCCAGAGGCGCCTGAGATCGAGCCGCTCAGCGTGATGTTCGCGTTGTTCGCGCACACTGTTCCGTTCGCTCCGGCATCCACCGTCGGGGACGGCGTGAAGGTCACCACCATCGCATCGCTCACCGCGTTGCAGTTCCCATTGCCCGTCGTGGTCAAGGTCAGCGTCATGGTCCCCGCCGCGATCTCCGCCGCCGTCGGTGTGTAGCTCGCGTTCAGCGTCGTGTTGTTCGGCACGAAAGAGCCCGAACCACCGCTCCAGATCCCGCCCGTCGCGCCGCTCACCGTGCCGCCCAGCGTGATGTTCGCATTGTTCGCACAGATCGATACGTCCGACCCCGCGTTCACCGTCGGCGACGCCGTATAGGTCAGCGTCACCTGATCGCTCACCGCCACGCAACCACCGTTGCCCGTAGTGGTCAGCGTCAGCGTCACGCTCCCACCTGCGATCTCCGCCGCCGTCGGCGTATAGGTCGCCGCCATGTTCGTGGTGCTCGGGTCGAACGTGCCCGACCCCCCGCTCCACACACCGCCCGTCGCCACCGTGAAGCTGCCGTTCAAGGTCGCCACCGCGTTGTTCGCGCAAAGTGTCTGATCACTTCCCGCGTTCGCCGTCGGTGCCGGGGTGATCGTCCAGGTCACCTGGTCGCTCACCGCGTTGCAGTTCCCATTGCCCGCCGTGGTCAAGGTCAGCGTCACGCTCCCGTTGGCGATCTCCGCCGCCGTCGGCGTGTAGCTCGCGTTCAGCGTCGTATTGTTCGGCGTGTAGGTGCCTCCACCCCCGCTCCAGATGCCACCGCTGGCACCAGAGATGGTGCCGCTCAGGCCGATCGTCGGTGCGTTCGCGCACACCGTCCCGTTCGCTCCGGCATCCACCGTCGGGGACGCTGTGAAGGTGATCACCTTGTCATCCGACACCGGGTTGCAGTTCCCATTGCCCGTCGTGGTCAAGGTCAGCGTCATGGTCCCCGCCGCGATCTCCGCCGCCGTCGGCGTGTAGCTCGCGTTCAGGGCCGTATTGTTCGGAGAGTACGTACCGGTACCGCCGCTCCACACCCCACCTGTCGCTCCGGTGATCGATCCGCTCAAGACCACGGTCGGGTTGTTCGCACAGACCGACACGTCCGCTCCCGCATTGGCCTGTGGGGCCGCCGTGTAGGTCATCTGCACCTGGTCGCTCACCGCGTTGCATGTCCCGTTGCCCGTGGTGGTCAACGTCAGGGTCACGCTCCCTCCTGCGATCTCCGCCACCGTCGGCGTGTAGGTCGCCGCCATGTTCGTGGTGCTCGGATCGAACGTGCCGGACCCACCGCTCCACACGCCGCCAGTCGCCACCGTGAAGCTCCCGTTCAACGTCGCCACCGCGTTGTTCGCACAACGCGTCTGGTCCGGCCCCGCGTTCGCCGTCGGGGAAGGGGTGATCGTCCAGGTCACCTGGTCGCTCACCGGGTTGCAGTTCCCATTGCCGGTGCTGGTCAGCGTAAGCGTGATCGACCCCGCCGCGATCTCAGCAGCGGTCGGCGTGTAGCTTGCGTTCAACGCCGTATTGTTCGGGACGTAGGTGCCGCTACCTCCGCTCCAGATGCCACCAGTCGCTCCAACGACACTGCCGCTTAACGTGATCGTTGGTGCGTTCGCACAGACTGTTCCGTTGACTCCTGCATCCACCGTCGGGGACGGCGTGAAGGTCACCACCATCGCATCGGTCACTGCATTGCAGTTCCCATTGCCCGTGCTCGTCAGTGTCAAAGTGACCGTGCCATTGGCGAGCTCCGTGGCGGTCGGCGTATAGGTCGCTGTGAGCGTGGCATTGCTCGGAGAGAATGTTCCCAGTCCTCCACCCCAGACCGCACCTGCCGCGCCGCCCACGCTCCCGTTCAGGGTCACACTTGCGTTGTTCGCACACAGTGTCCGGTCCACACCTGCGTTGACGATCGGCGCCGGAGTGAACGTCAATACGATATTGTCGCTCACAGCCACGCAACCGCCGTTGCCCGTGGTGGTCAGCGTCAGCGTCACGCTCCCGTTGGCGATCTCCGCCGCCGTCGGCGTATAGGTCGCCGCCATGTTCGTGGTGCTCGGGTCGAACGTGCCCGACCCCCCGCTCCACACACCGCCCGTCGCCACCGTGAAGCTGCCGTTCAAGGTCGCCACCGCGTTGTTCGCGCAAAGTGTCTGATCACTTCCCGCGTTCGCCGTCGGCGCCGGGGTGATCGTCCAGGTCACCTGGTCGCTCACCGCGTTGCAGTTCCCATTGCCCGCCGTGGTCAAGGTCAGCGTCACGCTCCCGTTGGCGATCTCCGCCGCCGTCGGCGTGTAGCTCGCGTTCAGCGTCGTATTGTTCGGCGTGTAGGTGCCTCCACCCCCGCTCCAGATCCCGCCAGAGGCGCCTGAGATCGAGCCGCTCAGCGTGATGTTCGCGTTGTTCGCGCACACTGTTCCGTTCGCTCCGGCATCCACCGTCGGGGACGGCGTGAAGGTCACCACCATCGCATCGCTCACCGCGTTGCAGTTCCCATTGCCCGTCGTGGTCAAGGTCAGCGTCATGGTCCCCGCCGCGATCTCCGCCGCCGTCGGTGTGTAGCTCGCGTTCAGCGTCGTGTTGTTCGGCACGAAAGAGCCCGAACCACCGCTCCAGATCCCGCCCGTCGCGCCGCTCACCGTGCCGCCCAGCGTGATGTTCGCATTGTTCGCACAGATCGATACGTCCGACCCCGCGTTCACCGTCGGCGACGCCGTATAGGTCAGCGTCACCTGATCGCTCACCGCCACGCAACCACCGTTGCCCGTAGTGGTCAGCGTCAGCGTCACGCTCCCACCTGCGATCTCCGCCGCCGTCGGCGTATAGGTCGCCGCCATGTTCGTGGTGCTCGGGTCGAACGTGCCCGACCCCCCGCTCCACACACCGCCCGTCGCCACCGTGAAGCTGCCGTTCAAGGTCGCCACCGCGTTGTTCGCGCAAAGTGTCTGATCACTTCCCGCGTTCGCCGTCGGTGCCGGGGTGATCGTCCAGGTCACCTGGTCGCTCACCGCGTTGCAGTTCCCATTGCCCGCCGTGGTCAAGGTCAGCGTCACGCTCCCGTTGGCGATCTCCGCCGCCGTCGGCGTGTAGCTCGCGTTCAGCGTCGTATTGTTCGGCGTGTAGGTGCCTCCACCCCCGCTCCAGATGCCACCGCTGGCACCAGAGATGGTGCCGCTCAGGCCGATCGTCGGTGCGTTCGCGCACACCGTCCCGTTCGCTCCGGCATCCACCGTCGGGGACGCTGTGAAGGTGATCACCTTGTCATCCGACACCGGGTTGCAGTTCCCATTGCCCGTCGTGGTCAAGGTCAGCGTCATGGTCCCCGCCGCGATCTCCGCCGCCGTCGGCGTGTAGCTCGCGTTCAGGGCCGTATTGTTCGGAGAGTACGTACCGGTACCGCCGCTCCACACCCCACCTGTCGCTCCGGTGATCGATCCGCTCAAGACCACGGTCGGGTTGTTCGCACAGACCGACACGTCCGCTCCCGCATTGGCCTGTGGGGCCGCCGTGTAGGTCATCTGCACCTGGTCGCTCACCGCGTTGCATGTCCCGTTGCCCGTGGTGGTCAACGTCAGGGTCACGCTCCCTCCTGCGATCTCCGCCACCGTCGGCGTGTAGGTCGCCGCCATGTTCGTGGTGCTCGGATCGAACGTGCCGGACCCACCGCTCCACACGCCGCCAGTCGCCACCGTGAAGCTCCCGTTCAACGTCGCCACCGCGTTGTTCGCACAACGCGTCTGGTCCGGCCCCGCGTTCGCCGTCGGGGAGGGGCCAAAGGACAATTGAACGCTGTCCTCCACGGCAGGACAGACCCCATTCCCCGTGGAGGTCAGGTGGAGCATCATCGACCCCCCGGCGATCTCCGTGGCAGTCGGCGTGTAGGTCGCGCCGAGGTTCGCGTTCGCCGGCAGAAAGGTGCCTGAGCCTCCGGTCCAGACACCACCCACAGCGTTCAGCACGCTACCCGAAAGACCGGTCGAGGGATTGTTGGAGCAGACCTGCAACGCACTTCCCGCATCCACGATCGGCAGTGCCTGGAAGTTCACGGTCATCTCATCGCTGACCGGCGTGCAATTGCCGGTGGAAGTAAGCGTGATCGTCACACTGCCCAGCGCGATATCGCCCACGCTCGGCACATAGGTCACATCCAGGTCGGTGTCACTGGACACGAACGTGCCACTTCCCGAGGTGGTCCAAATGCCTGTCGTGCTTCCCCCGGAAACACTGCCGGACAACGAGACGCTATCGATCGCACAGACGTTCTGGTCCGGGCCGGCATCAACAATGATCTTACCCGCGAACTCGGAGAAGAAGCCATAGCGGCATCCGCTGGTCGAGCCACCATTGATGATCCCCAGGGAAAACACATCGGACGTGTTCGAGACAATGAAGGCCTGGTTCACAGGCACTTCGGTCGTGTTGTACTGGATCCTTGCGGCCATCCATTCCCCTCCGGTCCCAGGGACCACCTGGAACGCGGAACCAGGGATCGTTGCCGTTCCCGGGCCTGTGACCACGAAGTCGTTCTGTGATCCATTGCGGACAAGGAGGTTGAGATAGAACGCCTCGCTGGTGGACCGTGTGAAGCTCAACTGCGTGCTGCCCGCGCAATTCAACGGCGGCAGCAGCGCCATGCCCTGCTCACAGCCGAAACCCGTTACATGGACAGCATAGAGCGGCTTGCTTCCCGAGATGTAGGTGGCGTTGTTCGGACCACCGTTCAGATAGTCCATGTCGTGGCGATAGTACTGGCCGGCGAAAAGCGTGGCCACCGGCGTGGTGTTGCCATCGATGTAGACCTTGGTGTTGTTCTCGACCGCCATGACGAAAACGGATTCGTCACCCGTTGGGTTCAACGCACCTTTCACGGCCACGTAATCCGTGCCGAGAATGTTCACCGGTACGATCTGGTCCAGCATCAGGTCATAGCAACCGCCAGAAGGGTTGTGGTTCGAATCATCCTTGATGGAAACAGCCACGGGCTTGTCGCTCAGGACGACGGCCCCGGAAGGGTGTGTCAAAGGGTCCGTGTGCGTGGCGGGATTCGTATTCGCACAGGAATAGGTCTGACCGGCGTTCAATGAAATGATGAAGGGGGTCAGCGCTGAATGTCCGTCCACGGCCACGGGTGAGTAGATCATCACCGTGGTGTTGTTCTCCGTGGCCACGATATCGAACGACGCAAAGGCCAGGTCGTTCACATAAGGATTGAAGTCGTGGTTGTGGAATGGCGGATACTTGTGCAGTGGGATGTAGAATTCCGTTCCCAGCCCGTTCGGTCCTTTGAGCGCGAGGATATCCGGGTTGTTCGTGTTGCTGGATTCGTAGTAGCACGTGATATCCGCAGTGGACTGGATGTGCAGGCCCGTATTGCAGATGGTGTTCGTCGGCCTGGTCTCCAGTTGCGCCTTCAATGAGGTCATGTCGTACCGGGTGGCCGAGCTGGCAGCCAGGTTGAGCACGATCGCGGAACCGCCATTGAAGCCGGGGTTCGCCGGCTGGCTGATCGTGACGGTCGCCGGAGCAGGGCCCGTGGTCACGTTCAGATAGATCGGTTCGTCACCGGGCATGTTGTGCCGAAGGGTGACGTCCGGAGGAGCTACCCAGAAATCCGTTCCCGTTTGCGCTTGGAGCAGCAGGGGCAGGACCAGGGACAGCGCGGGGAGTAACGCTTTCCTCATGTCGTTCAAGGTCAGATGTGTCGGTCCAAGGGGCTCGTGCCCGGTCGCCTTGTACGTCGTTCTGCCCCAATGGTTTGCCGGTCGTGACCATCGGCTGTGGAGCAGCGTACTTTGGCCCGGGCCTTGCGCGCCCGACGCTCATGCGCAATGCGTTATTGCTCCTTGTCACCGGCATCGTTGCCGGGATGCTGGCCCGGACACTTCCCGAGCCCGACGCGGATGCATGGACGACCCGTGCCACCAGCCGCCTGCAACTGCGCGTGGACGCGGCGGGGGCAGACCTCGAGCAGCGCGTTCATCAGGTCGCCGTGGCGGCGGACGAGGACCGCTCCGAAGGGTTGTGGAGCACCCTCGTTCCCGGACCGGACAATGCATGGGATCGCCTGGGGGTCGAATTGTTGGTGTTCAAGGACGGGCATCTGCGGATATGGACCGGACGTGCGCCCATCAGTGAATCCGCATTGCTGAACGATACAACGGCGCACCTGTCCCTGCGCGACGGCCTCTATTTGCATTCCTGGATGCGCAAAGGCCCATTCCTCGTGCATGGGCTGCGGCAGATCTGGTCGCGTCCGCCCATCGAGAACCGGTATCTACAGCCGCATGCCCATCCCAGCATGCATGTGCCGGATGATCTTCTGGTCCTGGATGGGCCGGGGATCGGTCCGGTATTGCGCGATCGGAACGGCCGGGTGATCTGCCGGATGGGCAAGTCCGATCCTCCGTCGGTATCGGACGGCCGCGGCATCCTGCGCGTGCTGCTCCTGGCCATTGGCCTCCTGTTCGTGCTTTGGGGGGCATGGCGATTGGCCCGGATATCGTTCGGTCGAGGCCATCGGGCTGGTGGTGTCCTGGTCTTTGTCGCGATCCTTTTATTGCTGCGTTGGTCCACGCTGGCTTTCGGGCTCCTTCCCGATCAAGGCAGGTGGGCCTTGTTCGATCCGGGGTTGTTCGCCACGAGCACCTGGTCCCCGTCCTTGGGCGACCTGTTCATCAACATGCTGCTTGTCGCCTCGGTCGCCTTGGTGGCCCATCAGGCTTGCCAGGGGGTCTCCCTGAAGGACCACTTCGGCAAGCGGCTCTGGTCGGTCCTGGGACCGGCGTTCCTGTTCGCCATGGCGGCCTGGGCCGATACGGTGATCGAGAGCGTGGTCGCGGACGGTCGCGTGGAATTGGACCTCTATCACATCCAGAGTTTCGATCGCTACAGTCTGTTGGTGTTCGTCACCATTGCCATACTGCTCGCGGCATGGGCCCTCCTCACCGATGCATGGGCCAGGGTGCTCTGTGGAAATGGAACATGGCGGAGGCGGTTGGTGCCCCTGTTCCTCATCGCTGGCGTCGCGATGCTGGTCGATCACCTCGCGCACAGATCGGATCTGGCCCTGATGCTCTGGCCGCTCCCATTGATCGTCCTTGCATTGTTGCATGGTCGTCAACGTTATGGTCTGTGGCAGGCGGTCCTGGCGGTAGCCGTGTTCGGGGCCATCACGGCACACGTTCTGACCACATCGATACGCGACCGGGAAGAGCATGAGCGACAGGTCGTAGCGGAACGGCTGCTGACCAAGGAGGACCCCGTCGTGGAACTGCTCTTCCGTGAAGTGTCACCGGCGTTGCGCCATGACGCGGAGCTCTATGCATTGCTTACGGACACGGCCACCTGCACGGCCGCGGACCTGGACCGGGTGGTTCGCCAGGAGCATTTCACGGGCTACTGGGAACGGTACGATGTGCGTCTTTACGCATATGGCACGGATGGTCTTCTCCATTGTGCCACGGACCCGGAGCCTCCACATACCAGCACCGGACCGCTCAGCCCGGGATTCGCGCTGCCCCCTGCCGACATGCCCGACCTGCAGATGGAAGGCGGGCCCGGTCAACGCACCTTCTACCATGCCCGTGTCGCGGTGATGGCCAATGACAGTACACCTCCCGCCCAGTTGGTGGTGGAGCTGCATCCCCGACTGGTGCCGGAAGGCCTTGGCTTTCCGGAGCTCCTGCTATCGGGTATCGATCCTTTGGCCGGGCGCCTTGACCGCTATGATCGGGCCCGGTATGAGGACGGCGTCCTTGTGGAACAACACGGCCGGACCCAATTCCCGGTGCGCTGGGACCGCAACCCGAACACGCGCAAGCTGGATCACGAGCGCCTGGTGACCTATGGGGACGTCCAAGGATCGCTGCTCGTCCTCGCAGTGCCGCTTCCCACGTGGAAGGATCGCCTGACCACATTCAGCTATCTCTTCACCTTCTTCAGCCTGCTGCTCGCCATTGGGGCGGTGATCGTTGCGCTCCTCCGAAGGCATGGACTTCCCACGCTCACCATTGGCGCCAAGGTCAGGCTCGCCCTGGTCTCGTTCAGTGTGATCGGCCTGCTTTTCTTCGGCAGCGGAGCACAGCGTTTGCTATCCCGGTCGAACAACGAACGCAGTATCCAGGAACTGCTCGATCTGATCCGTTCGGTGCACGCCGATCTGCAACGAACGCTCGATGGTCTGGGGGCACTGGGGGGCGATGAGAACCCATATTTGGACCACGTCCTAGGACGGTTGAGCAACATCTTCTTCTCGGACATCCATGTGTTCCGCAAGGATGGCCGGCTTCTCTCCTCCTCCCGCCCGCAGCTTTTCGATGTGGGGCTGGTCGGTAGACGCATGGACCCACGTGCCTTCGAGGCCTTGTCGTTGAACGCGGCAAGTGCATTCGTTCAACAGGAGTCAATCGGGACGGCGGTGCATCGTGCAGCATACATGCCCCTGCGCGACCATGACGGCAACCTGATGGGGTACCTGGCTCTTCCCAGCTTTGCAGACCAGGCACAACAGGAGAGCGAGCGTGCCGATGTGCTCGTCGCCGTGGTGAACCTGTTCGTGCTGCTTTTCGCATTGAGCGTCATCGTCGCAGTGATCATCTCCAACTGGACCACAGGCCCATTGGACCTGCTCAAGCGTAGTCTGGCCCGTGTCGCGCTCACGGGCGCGAACGTCCCGATCCGATACCGCGGTCAGGACGAAGTGGGACAATTGGTGGAAGTATACAACCGAAAGGTGGAGGAATTGCGTGCCAGCGCCGATCGGCTCGCCCGCAGCGAGCGGGAAAGCGCCTGGCGCGAGATGGCCCGTCAGGTGGCCCACGAGATCAAGAACCCACTGACCCCCATGAAGCTGAGCATCCAGCACTTCCAACGCACCTGGCGACCCGACCTGTCCGACGCGCAGGAAAGATTGGTCCGTTTCGGGGAGGGATTGGTGCAGCAGATCGATCTGTTGAGCAGCATTGCCGGTGAGTTCTCGAATTTCGCACAAATGCCACCCGCCCAGGAGTCAAGGCTCGACCTGGGGGAAGTGGCCCGCGCAGCGCTCGCGCTCTATGCCGGCCAGCCGGATGCGCGGCTGACCCTGGACGCCCCGGAAGCCGTGTTCGTCATGGCGGACCGCGATCATCTCCTGCGTGTCTTCAACAACTTGATCAAGAACGCCCTGCAGGCCATGCCCGAAGGCCGGGAACCGGAGGTCAAGGTGCGTATTCGGAAGGACGCGACCGAAGCGGTCGCCGAAGTGATCGACAACGGTAGCGGCATCGCGCCTGAACTGCAGGCGAAGGTGTTCGAACCCAGCTTCACCACACGCAGCACCGGCATGGGGCTTGGGCTGGCCATGGTGAAACGCCTGGTCGAGAACGCCGGCGGTCGGGTGTGGTTCGAAACGAGCGCGGGCCGTGGCACGCGATTCTTCCTGGCACTGCCGCTCTCGGTCCAGCCGGTAATTTCGCCACATGCCAGACCACAGCACTGACATGCCGTTCAACAACCTCTTCATTGCCGACAACGAAGGCATCCGCACCATCACCATCAACAGGCCGGACCAGCTCAACGCGCTGGACCGGGGTACCATCGATGAGCTGGATAGGGCCTTGTTGGATGCCGATGCGGACAAGAACGTACGCGTCCTGATCATCACCGGCAGTGGGCCGAAGGCCTTTGTGGCCGGCGCGGACATCAAGGAGTTCGCGCACTTCAGTGTGGATGAGGGCAAGGCCCTGAGCGCCGATGGCCACCGCAAGCTCTTCGACCACATGGAGCACATGAGCAAGCCGGTGATCGCCGCGGTGAACGGCTTCGCGCTTGGCGGGGGGCTGGAATTGGCCATGAGCTGCCATATCCGCGTGGCCAGCGAGAATGCCCGGCTCGGCCTGCCCGAGGTGAGCCTGGGCTTGATACCGGGCTACGGTGGAACACAGCGCCTGGCCCGGCTCGTGGGCAGGGGCAAGGCCATGGAGATGCTCTTCACCGCCGGCATGATCAAGGCCGACGAGGCCCTGCAATGGGGGCTCGTGAACCACGTTGTACCGCAGGACCAGTTGTCGGCGAAATGCACCGAACTGGCCGTCGCGATCATGAAGAACAGCCCCACCGCCCTGGCCGCCGCGATCCGCGCCGTGAACGCAGGCTATGACCCCGGCACCAACGGCCTGCAGCGGGAGATCGAGGAGTTCGGGAAGCTCTTCGGCACCGCCGACTTCAAAGAGGGAACGCGCGCGTTCATGGAGAAGCGGAAGGCGGAGTTCAAGGGAAACTGACCGGCAATGGTCACGCATGAACGTGCATACCGATCATCGTCCTTCCTGCACGCGCAGGGCCGTCGAGCCACGGTCCCGTCGGGATATCCGCCGAGCCCCTTCGGAAGTAGCCTCTTCAAGCCGTACCTGATGCTCTGTGTTCATCTGAGTCCATCCGTGGTCGAACCACATTGAGCGCCCTTCGCAAACTCGCCGGCCAGACGGCCATCTACGGGGTCAGCAGCATCGTCGCGCGCTTCCTGAACTTCCTGCTCACGCCGCTCTACACCAGCCGCGGCGTCTTCTCCCCGGAGGAGTTCGGTGTCATCACCGCGTTCTACGCCTGGGCCGCATTCATCAATGTCGTGCTCACCTTCGGGATGGAGACCACCTACTTCCGGTTCGCCAACCGCAGCGGCCTGGACCCGAAGCGCTCCTATGCCACCGCCTTTTTCTCGGTGGCCGGCCTTTCGCTCACCTACATCCTGGCCTGCGCCATGTTCCCCAATGCCATCGCCGAGGCGATCCGTTACCCGGGAAAGAGCGATATCGTCCTGATGCTGGCCATCACGCTCGGTCTGGATGCGATCAGCGCCCTGCCCATGGCGCGCCTGCGCCTGGAGTCACGCCCCTGGCGCTTTGTGGCCGTGAACGTACTGACCGTGGGGGTCACCGTCGTGCTCAGCCTGTACTTCTTCGCCTATGCCAAACGGCACGACCCCACCATCGGCGTGGCCTTCGTCTTTGCCATCAACCTCGTCGCCAGCGGAGTGAAGTTCCTGGTCCTGGTGCCCAAGTGGCCCCGACCAGGGGCATACGACCGGGCCCTCCTGCGTCCCATGCTCCTGTTCGCAGCACCACTGGCGATCGCCGGACTGGCGGGCATGGTGAACGAGACCGCGGACCGCGCGATGCTGAAATACCTGCTGCCCGCTGGCATCGCCGATGAACAGATCGGGATCTACGGGGCCTGCTACAAGCTCGCCGGACTGATCACGCTCTTCATACAGGCCTTCCGGTTCGCGGCCGAGCCCTTCTTCTTCAGCCACGCCGAAAGGCCCGAGGGTCGAGAGACCTTCGCACGCGTGATGAACGTCTTTGTCGCCTTCTGCATGGCGGCCTTTCTTGTGGTGATGCTCTTCCTGGACGTGTTCAAATGGTTCATCCCCAATCCGGCCTACCATGTCGGCCTGCGCGTGGTGCCCATCCTGCTGCTGGCCAATGTGTTCCTCGGCATCTATTACAACCAGAGCGTGTGGTACAAGGTGACCGATCGGACCCGCTGGGGTGGTTGGATCGCGGTGTTCGGCGCATTGGTCACCATCGTCCTGAACGTGCTGCTCATTCCGCGGATCGGCTTCGTGGGCAGTGCCTGGGCCACGCTGGCCTGTTATGCAGGCATGGCCATCGTCAGCTATCTGCTTGGGCAGTGGTATTGGCCTGTGCCCTACGCACTGGGCCGATTGCTGCTCTACATGGGCGGGGCCGTGGTGTTGTGGCTGGGCGTGGACGCCACCGGGCTGAGCGGGGTGGCCGGGTATGTCCTTCGCGGGACCGTACTTGTGCTGGCCCTTCTGATGGTCTGGCGCCTGGAGCGTCCTTCGATCCTGCCGACCACCCGTTGATCCGCGTGTGCTAGTGCACCACCAGCATCCTGCCAACGAACCGGCCCTCCACACAGGTCACCACCACCGCATAGGTCCCCGTGGCCACATGGCCCACCTGCACCACCACGCGGTGCCCGGTCTGTTGCATCCGCACACCCTGGACCTCCCTTCCGAACGCATCGAACAACCGGATGTGGGCGGCGCGCAGGTCCGATCCAGGAACCTCCAGCATGGCTTCGTGATCCGCCGGGTCCGGGTAGATCGCCAGACGTGCGGACGGGGTCGCCAGGTCGGGATGACCGAGGAAAACCCCCAACGAGCCCCAGGAGAGGAAGAGCCGCGGTGGCACCGCACCGGAATACATGTCCTTCGTACCGCAGGCGAGGTACCCGGTGGGGGTCAACACCGCGTTCGCGCCGCGGTCGTAGAGCGTATCGCCGTGGAAATGGGACCAGACGCTGTCGCCTGTTGCAGAAAAGAGCGTCACGCACAGGTCGCTCAGATCCGGGCTCAGCCATCCGCCGCTGGAGCCGATCCCGAGGTAGGTGGTGTCCGGCAGGGCCAACAGGCTGTTCAAGGCCACCGTGTAGGTCGTGTCCCAGATCACGGTCCCCAGCGAATCGGTATGGACCAATCGGCTATCGTTTCCATTGGTCAGCAGCATCAGCAGTCCTTGGTCAGCGGTGGACACCATGCCGCGAGGGCTACGGAGCAGGGTGTCGGTGATGGTGGTGAACCATATCGGAGCGCCGGACCCATCCAATCTGCCGAGCTGCATGTAAGTGTTGTTCTGCCCGACGGTGTCCAGCGAGGAAGCGAGCAGGTATCGCCCCGTGGTGTACGCCGGGCATCCGGTCACGTAGGGCTGGAACGGGTCCGGCTGTTGGATCGTGGGGGTCGTCAGCGTATTGCCGGAAGCATCCAGCGTGCGGTTCTCGAACCACGTCGGCGGGATGTAGCCGATCAGGAGGTTCGGCTGTTGCGTGTTCAAAGCGAGCAGATGGATCTCCTCCCCGGGCGTCTCCCAGGCATCCGCCAGCACACGCTCGCAGGGCTCGTCGTACTGATGCCACCAGAGGATGTTGCCCGCCGGGTCGATCTTCAGGGTGAAGACCTGGGGCATGGGCGATGCCGACACCGCCATGCCGCAGTATTCATAGTTGCTCTGTGCTGTGCCCGCGATCAAGGTGTTCCCATCGATCAGGTCGACCACGTGCGTGATATTCCAGGGTTTGATCAGGTCGATGCGGCGGGTCCAGAGCGTATCCCCGGTCGGGAGCACCTTCACGAGGTAGGTGGCGATGGCGTAGTCCTCGAAGGGGATGCCGCTCCCGGGCGTCCAGCCGCCATGGATGCTCGCGCATAGAAGCAAGTTGCCGTCGCTGGTCCGGTGCATCATGTGCGCATGCACGCGATGCCCGGGATAGGGGTACTGGTTCGACCAATCGACCCATTGCGCCTGCATGCGCAGGAGAACGAGGAACAGGGAACTGATGATGCAAATGCCCCGCATGACCATGGGTTCCGAATTGAAATTAGGCGATCCTCCTGAATGTCAGGTGATCGGCATGTGAGGTCCTCCCCGCGACAGCCGCCTTTGTGACGAACGGTGGAAACATTTTATGGTCGGTATTGTTTCCATTGTGTTTGATGGCCTACATTTGCCGCCCGATCCCCGGATCGCACGACAGCCAGACCCCCTCACGAACCCCATGGACGAACGCGGGACACAGATCATCGACCAGGCCAGCAAGGTGTTCATGCGCCTGGGCATCCGCAGCGTCAACATGGACGACATCGCGCAGCACCTGCGGATCTCCAAGAAGACGCTCTATCAGTATGTCAAGGACAAGAACGACCTGGTGAGCCGCGCGGTGGAGCTGATCTGCACGCATCACCGCACCTCGATCAACGCCATCTGCGAGCGGGGCATGAACGCCATCGACGAGAACTTCGAGATCGCCAAGTTCCTGGCCGCCCAGCTCAGCCAGATGCATCCCAGCATCCACTTCGACCTGCAGAAGTACCACGCCGAGGCCTGGGACCTGCTGGACCGCACGGAGAAGGCGGACATCGAGCGCTGCGTGACCCTGAACATGCAGAAGGGGATCAAGGAGGGCCTTTACCGCGCCGACCTGAGCATCCCGGTGATCGCCAAGATCTACATCGCCCGTTTCGACGCCACGTTCGACGGCGAACTGTTCCCGGCCAGCGAATACAACTTCCAGGACGTGATCTGGGAGATGTTCCGCTACCACATCCGGGGCATCGCCAGTGACAAGGGCCTGAAGTACCTGGAACGCAAAGTGAAAAAGGAACGCACCCACGCATGAGGACCCCCGCGACCATCATCGCCGCCACGGCGCTCGCCCTGACCACGGCGGCCCAGGGCCCGATGCAACTGAGCATGAAGCAGGCCATGGACCTGGCCGCGCAGCAGAGCTACCAGGTGCAGTACGGCAGCCTCGAGGCCCAAAAGGCCGCGGCCCGGACCAAGGAGTTCCTGGCCATCGGTCTGCCTCAGATCAATGCCAGCGGCAGCTTGAACAACTACCTGGACGTGCCCACCACCGTGGTGCCCAACTTCTTCGGGGATGATCCTCCCGAGCTGGAGGTGCAGTTCGGTGTGCCTTGGAACGCCAGCGGTGGTGTGCAGCTGGACCAGTTGATCTTCGATGGCAGCTACCTGGTGGGGCTCAAGGCCAGTCGTGAGCTGAAGGTGCAGGCCGAGGAGGACCTGGAGCGCACCGTGGCCGATGCCCGTGCCCAGGCCGCACGCGCCTATCTGGGCGTGCTGGCCGCGGAGGAGGGCGCGACGCTGGTGTCCGAGAGTGTGCCCCTGCTGCAGAAGAGCCTCACCGAGGTGAGCGCGATGCAGGAACAGGGCTTCATGGAGGACATCGACGTGGACCGGCTCCGCATCGAGCTTTCCAGTGCGCAGGACCGCCAGCGCGCCTTCCAGGACCAGGCCAAGGTGGCCCGTGGATATCTGTTGCTGGTGCTCGGCCTTTCGCCGGACACCCCCGTGCAACTGACCGACGACCTGCAGACCCTGGTGGACGACCCCGGGGAGAAGGCCCTGGTGGACCAACCCCTCAACGTGAACGAGCACATCGACATGCAGATCGCCAACACCTACGAGCGGCTGCAGGTGCTCAACGTAAAGAACGAACGCAGCGCTTATCTGCCGAAGCTGCGCGGATTCTTCAATTATTCCGCGCAGGCCCAACGCCAGAAGTTCGACTTCCTGGAGGGCGGCAAGTGGTTCCCCTCCTCGCTCTGGGGTCTCAGTCTCCAGGTGCCCATCTTCAGCAGCGGCATGCGCCACTACCGCGTGAAGCAGGCCCAACTCGGCCTGGACGAGGCCCGCGTCAATCTCAGGTCGATCGAGCAGCAACTGCTCACCGAGCACCTGAACAAGCAGGTCGCCGCCCGCTCGGCACGTGACAGCTACGCGGTGCAGCGTGAGAACATGGTCCTGGCCAAGAGCGTTTTCGAGCGCACCTCCGTGAAATTCTCCAACGGCCTGGCCAGCAGCTTCGAGCTGACGCAGGAACAGAGCAACTACCTCACGGCCCAGTTGAACTACATGCAGAAGCTGGTCGACATGCTCACCGCGCAGATCGACCTCCGCAAAGCCCTCGACCTCTACTGAACATGCACCGATCCATGAAAAAGTCCCTTTTCGCCCTGGGCACCCTGGCCCTGCTGGCCGCCTGCTCCTCCACCCCGGCGGGCGATCCCACCGTCGCGGCCAAGCGGGCCGAACGCGACTCGCTCAAAGCCGTCTACGCCGACCTGGGCCAGCAGCTCCGCGAGGTGGAGGAATGGCTCACCGAGCACGACAGCACCCTCACGCGCAACCTGCCGGTGGTCACGCAGGTGAAGCTCGAACCCAAGGCGTTCGCCCATTACATCGACGTGCACGGCAACGTGAAGGCCGACAAGAGCGCGGCCCTGTTCGCCGCCGGTGGACGGGTGCGCGCCATCCTGGTGAACGCCGGCGACCACGTGCACAAGGGCCAGTTGCTGCTCACCATGGACAACGACGTGGTGGACAAGCAGATCGAACAGGCCGAAGCGCAGTACGATCTGGCCAACACCAACTACGAGCGCCAGAAGCGCCTATGGGACCAGCGCATCGGCAGCGAGATGCAGTACCTGCAGGCCAAGACCCAGAAGGAACAGGCCGAGGCCGGGCTGGCCACGCTGCGCGAGCAGCAGCGCCTCAGCAACGTCACCGCACCGTTCGATGGGACGGTGGATGAGGTGATGGCGCGGGTGGGCGACATGGCCTCACCGCAGATGCCCGTGATCCGCGTGATCGGCGGGGGTGGCGTGCAACTGGAGGCCGACGTGCCGGAGAACTACCTCCGCACGATCAAGGAGGGCGTGCCGGTGAAGGTCGAGTTCCCCATGGTGGGTGAGCAGTTCGATGCCAAACTGGACCACGTGGGCGAATACATCGACCCGGCCAACCGCACCTTCAAGGTGGTGGTGGACGTGCCCAAGGGCGAGTCCTACATGCGCCCCAACCTGCTGAGCGACATCAGCATCCTGGACCTGCATCTGGACAGCGCCGTGGTGGTGCCGGACCGCGCGATCCTGGAGGACGTCGACGGCAACAGCTACCTCTTCACCCTGACGCCCAAGAGCACCGATGAGGCGGTCGCGGGCAAGACCTACGTCAAGCGCGTGTCCTCCTACAAGGGCCGCACCGTGGTGACCGCCGCCGACAGCACGAAGGCCCTGCCGGTGGGTGGTTCCATCGTGGACGAGGGCGCCAAGAACCTGAGCGACGGCCAGTCCGTGCGCATCGCCAACCAATGATCCCATGAGCGGACATTCGATCGAGAACGACCTGCACGACGGCCCGGAGCGCCAGTTCGCCATCACCAGCTGGGCGGTGAAGAACCGCACCACCGTGATCGTGCTCACCGTGCTGATCTTCATGCTGGGCATCTACAGCTACATCGTGATGCCCAAGGAGAGCTTCCCGGAGGTGGTGACGCCCGAGGTGTACGTGGGCACGCCCTACAACAGCAGCTCGGTGGTCGACATCGAGAAGCTGATCACCAAGCCGCTGGAGAAGGAGATCAACACCATCAGCGGGGTGGACGAGATCACCAGCACCAGCGTGCCGAACTACAGCGCGATCCACATCAAGTTCAACTACAACGTGACGCCCACCGAGGGGCTGCGGAAGGTGAAGGACGCGGTGGACAAGGCACGCGGCGAGAGCGACTTCCCCACGGACCTGCCCTCCGAGCCGAACATCTTCGACATGAACTTCAGCGAGCTCATGCCGGTGATGAACATCAACCTGAGCGGCGACTATCCCATGGAGCAGCTCCATCAGTACGCCAAGCACCTGCAGGACCGCATCGAATCGCTGTCGGAGATCAACAAGGTGGAGATCCGCGGCGTGCCGGAACGCGAACTGCGCGTGAGCCTGGACCTGCCGCAGATGGAATCGCTCGAGGTCAGCTTCAACGACGTGGCGCAGGCGCTGCAGACGGAGAACCTGACCATGAGCGGCGGCGAACTGCTCGTGGGCACCCAGCGCCGCGCGGTGCGCGTGATCGGCGAGTTCAAGGACCCGGCGCAGGTGCGCGACATCGTGGTGAAGAGCGAACACCTGAAGGAGATCCGCCTGGGTGACATCGCCGAGGTGGCCTTCGCCTATAAGGAACCGGAAAGTTTCGCCCGCGAGTTCGGCAAGCCCGTGGTGATGCTCGACGTGATCAAACGCGCCGGGGAGAACCTGCTCGACGCCAGCGACAAGATCGACGCCATCCTGAAGGAGGATGTGGGTCGTGTGCTGCCCGCCGACCTCACCATCACGAAGACCGGCGACCAGAGCGACCAGACACGCACGTCGGTGAACGAGCTGATGAACCACATCGTGCTGGGCGTGATCCTGGTGATCGGCGTGCTGATGCTCTTCCTGGGCCTGCGCAACGCCGTGTTCGTCGGCCTGGCCATCCCGATGTCGATGTTCATCTCATTCACCCTCCTGAACGCATTCGGGGTGACGTTGAACATCATGGTGCTCTTCGCGCTGATCCTGGCCCTGGGCCGATTGGTGGACGACGGCATCGTGATCGTGGAGAACATCCACCGGCACATGAGCAACGGCGAACCCGCGCTGAAGGCCACGCGCCTGGCGGTGGGCGAGGTGACCATGCCGATCATCGCGGCCACCACGGCCACGGTGATGGTGTTCGTACCCCTGCTCTTCTGGCCGGGCATCATGGGCGAGTTCATGAAGTTCCTGCCCATCACCTTCATGATCGCCCTGGGCAGCTCGCTCTTCGTGGCCCTGGTGGTGAACCCCGCGCTGGCCTCCAAGTTCATGAAGGTGGACGCCGACAAGCCCGTGATGCGAAAGGTGTGGCGCAATGCCGCGATCATGGCGGTGCTCGGCACACTGGTCGCCGTATTGGGCTACTCGGGCCATGTGCCCGCCATCTTCGGCATCGGCACCCTGCTGATCTTCATCGGCATCCTGGGCATCCTGAACGGCAAGGCGTTCGTGCCCGCCGCGGAATGGTTCCAGAACGTGGGCCTGCCCTGGCTGGAAGGCAAGTACGAGCGTTTCCTCCGCTATGCATTGGACCGTCACCACCCGCGAACCTTCCTGCTGGGCACCGTCGGCCTGCTGCTGTTCGCATTCATCCTGCTGGGCATCTTCCCGCCCAAGACGCTGTTCTTCCCCGAGAATGAACCGCAGTACATCAACGCCTTCATCGAGGCACCGATCGGCACGGACATCCTCAAGACCGACAGCATCGCCCGCGTGGTGGAGAAGCAGGTGATGGAGGTGATCGACGTGCCGGAATACAAGGACGTACGCGAGGTGAAGATGCCGGACGGCACGATGAAGGAGGATACGTTCAACTTCCTCGTCAGCTCGGTGATCACCCAGGTGGGCCGCGGCACGAGCGACCCCGCCAGCGGCGAGATGGAACTGAGCGCCACGCCCCACAAGGCACGCGTGCAGGTGAGCTTCGTGAAGTACGCCGACCGTCGGGGCATCAAGACCAACGACGTGCTGGAGAAGCTGCAGAAGCACGTGAAGGGCTACCCCGGCGTACTGGTGTCCGTGGTGAAGAACGCCGACGGTCCGCCGGTGGGCAAGCCCATCAACATCGAGATCAGCGGCGATGACATCGAGGGCCTGCTGGCCGAGGCCGGGAAGGTGAAGCACTACATCGAGGCGCGCAACGTGCCCGGGGTGGAGGCCCTGCGCATCGACATCGACCGCGCCAAGCCCGAGATGCCCATCATCATCGACCGCGCCAAGGCCCGTCGCCTCAACGTGAGCACCTATGCCATCGCCGATGCGATCCGCACCGCGCTCTTCGGCAAGCAGGTGAGCACCTACCGCATCGATGGCGATGACGACGACTACGAGGTGAACATCCGCCTCCAGGACAAGTACCGTTACGATCCGCAGGCATTGATGGACATGCGCGTGACCTTCCGCGACATGCTCACCGGTCAGATCCGCCAGGTGCCCATCAGTTCGGTTGCCAAGGAGGAGTACGGCAACACCTTCAGCGCGATCAAGCGCAAGGACCTGAAGCGTGTGGTGACGGTGAGCTCCAACGTGATCGCCGGCTACAACAACAACGAGGTGGTCCAGCAGATCAAGGACGAGATGGCCAGCGGCTATCCATATGACGACCGCTACAACATCCGCTTCACCGGCGAGCAGGAGGACCAGGCCAAGGACATGAATTTCCTGTTCGCAGCGTTCATGGTGGCCATCTTCGTGGTGTTCCTGATCATCGTCGCCCAGTTCAACAGCATCAGCTACCCGGTGGTGGTGATGAGCACGGTGGTCTTCAGCACCATCGGCGTGTTCCTGGGCCTGGTGGTGTTCCGCATGGACTTCGTGATCCTGATGACGATGCTGGGCATCATCTCGCTGATCGGCGTGGTGGTGAACAATGCGATCGTGCTGATGGACTTCGCGCGGTTGCTCTTCGCACGCAGCCGCCGCAAGATGAGCCTGGCCGAGGATGCCGTGCTGCCGATCGTCGAGAGCCGCGAGGCGCTGGTGATCGCGGGCAAGACGCGTCTGCGCCCGGTGCTGCTCACCGCGGTCACGGCCATCCTGGGCCTGCTGCCGCTGGCCGTGGGGCTGAACTTCAATTTCTTCACCCTCTTCATGGAGGGCGATCCCCACATCCACATGGGCGGCGACAACGTGATCTTCTGGGGCCCGCTCAGCTGGGCGGTGATCTATGGGCTCACCTTCGCGACCTTCCTCACGCTGATCATGGTGCCGGTGATGCTGCTGATCATCGCCAAGATCAAGCATCGTCGCGCATGGAAGCACGCCATGCGTGCGGGTTCGCAGCTGTACACGCCCGCACCGTCGGGGCCGCAGCCGGGACATGGGCCGGCATTGGCCTGATCGACCTGGAAAATGCACCTTGAGAAGCGGCCCCGATCGGGGCCGCTTCTTCATTCGGGCATTCCCGGAAATGCGATGGTGTCCACTACAACAACCCCAGTCGTCCCACCAGGCCGACCAGGTCCTCCCTGGCAAGGTCCAGGTGTTCGGCCCTCAGGCCGGTGTGCCAGGCCCCGTCCACGTGTTGGGGAGAGTCGTCGATGAACAGGGTGTTCCCGGGACGTGCACCGTGGCGCCCCAGCACGTGCAGATAGGCGTCGGCATCGGGTTTGCGCAGGCCGATCTCGCAGCTGTAGTAGGCGCCATGGAAGATCCCCTTGAAGTCGGTGATGCCGCTCTCGCGGCGCACGATCTCAGTGAAGGCCGGCACATGGATCGCATTGGTATTGCTCAACAGCAGCACCCGATAACGCTGCCGCAAGCGTTCCACCAGCGAGATGCGCGCTGCGGGAATGCTCCCGAGCATGGCGTTCCATGCGGTGTCGATCTCCGGATCGGTCAGGTCCTTGCGGCAAAGGCGCCGAAGTTCGTCCCGAAAGGCTTCCGCTCCCAGTTCCCCGGTCTCGAACCGGTCGAACAGGTCCGTCTGTCGCGCCTTGCTGTAAAGTCCGTCGAAGTCCGTGCAGCCGAGGTCCTTGAACGCCCGTGCGGTGCGTTCGTAGTCCACATCGATCAGCACGCCCCCAAGGTCGAGCAGGATGGTATCGATCGCCCCGGACATCCGCGGCGAAAATACCGGAACAACGGGCGGAGTAATTTCGCCGATCGATCGGGCCTATAGCTCAGCGGTCAGAGCAGCGGACTCATAATCCGTTGGTCGCAGGTTCAAATCCTGCTGGGCCCACAGCGTCCGCCTAGCTTCAGCGAAGGCGGACCTCGCACGCTTCGTGTGCTACGGCGGGCACAGCCCACAGTGTCCACCGTGGCTTCAGCGAAGGCGGTCCTTCCCACACACCTCCTTCCCATGGTAGTGCGCAGGTGATCCCAACCCCGGGGCTCTTCACGTTCCCCCGTTCGGAACGGGGGGGACCCGGGCCGAACGCTCGCCGGCCCACGGCTAACTTGCGCGCCATGCGAAAGGTCCTGGTCACCGGCGGAGCCGGGTTCATCGGTTCCCACACCGTGGTGGAGTTGGCGGCGGCAGGCTACGAGCCGGTGATCGTGGACGATCTGCGGAATTCAAAGGAGCGCGCCCTGGACGGCATCGCCGCGATCATCGGCCGCCGCGCGACCTTCCATCGGGTCGATTGCAATGACGGGGAGGCCATGGAACAGGTCTTCGCCGAGGAGGGACCGTTCGAGGGCGTGATCCATTTCGCGGCCTACAAGGCGGTGGGCGAAAGCGTGCAGCAACCGCTGATGTACTACGCCAACAATGTCGGCTCGCTCATCGTGCTGTTGCGCCTCATGCGTCGGCACAAGCTCGGCCGCATCGTGTTCTCCTCCTCCTGCACGGTCTATGGCCAGCCGGAGGTGCTGCCTGTCAATGAATCGGCACCGGACCGGCTGGCAAGCTCCCCCTACGGCTTCACCAAGATGGTGTGCGAGCAGCTGCTGCGCGACATGGCCCACGCCGACCCGACCATGGCCGTGGTGCTGCTGAGGTACTTCAATCCCATCGGGGCACACCCCTCCGCGGCCATCGGCGAACTGCCCCTGGGCGTGCCCAACAACCTGGTGCCCTTCATCACCCAGACCGCGGCCGGACTCCGCAAGTCGCTCACTGTCTTTGGTGATGACTACGACACGCCGGACGGGTCCTGCATCCGTGATTACATCCATGTGGTGGACCTGGCCCAGGCGCATGTGAAGGCCCTTCAATGGCTGGGAACACAGGAGGCGCCCGTCAGCGATGTGTTCAACCTGGGTACGGGCCGTGGCAGCAGCGTGCTGGAGGTGGTGAAGGCGTTCATCGCGGGAACGGGCGTGGACCTGCCCTATACCATCGGCCCGAGGCGCGCGGGTGATGTCGAAGCTGTGTATGCCGACGCGAGCAAGGCGCGCGAAGTGCTGGGTTGGGAGGCGAAATTGGACCTGCACCGGGCGCTGGCCGATGCATGGCGGTGGCAGGAGCGGTTGAAGTAGGGCGCACATCGCCCGGTTGATAAGGACGCACCTTGTTTCGGGCTCCCGTTGATGTTCCCGGATAGTTTTGGTCGCCACCCGTTCTTCATGTCCACCACCCGCACTGACATCCGCGCGATCCTGATCCTGGGCGTGCTCTTCTTCATCTTCGGCTTCGTCACCTGGCTGAACGGGACCTTGATCCCGTACCTGAAGATCGCCTGCGAACTGAGCACGTTCCAGGCCCTGTTCGTCGCCTTCGCCTTCTACATCAGCTATTTCGTCATGGCGTTGCCCGCTTCCTGGGTGCTGCAGCGCACAGGCTTCAAGAACGGCATGATGCTCGGCCTGCTGGTGATGGCGGCGGGTGCGCTGCTCTTCCTGCCCGCGGCGGCAAGCCGCACCTACGGGCTCTTCCTCACCGGGCTCTTCGTGATCGGCACCGGCCTGTCCCTGCTGCAGACCGCCAGCAACCCCTATATCACCATCGTGGGGCCGATCGAGAGCGCGGCCAGGCGGATCAGCATCATGGGCATCTGCAACAAGGTGGCCGGCGTGCTGGCGCCCATCGCTTTGGGGGCCGTGGTGCTGCATGATGCCGATACACTGGTGAACGAACTGCAACAGCTGGACGCCACGGCGCGGGCCATCCGCCTGGATGAACTGGCTGCCCGCGTGATGACCCCGTACACCATCATGGCGGTGGTCCTGGTGGGGCTGGCCCTGTTGGTGCGGTTCTCGCCACTACCGGAGATCGCCAGCGAGGAGGAGGCCACGCATGCGGAACGGGAGCCCACCGGGCGGACCAGCGTGCTGCAATTCCCACAGCTCGCGCTGGGCGTGATCGCACTTTTCCTTTATGTCGGCGTGGAAGTGATCGCGGGTGATACCATCGGCAACTACGGTACCACACAGGGCATCCCGCTCAGTGAAGCGAAGTACTTCACCGCCTACACCCTCACGGCCATGGTCGTGGGCTACCTGATCGGGATCGTCACCATCCCCAGGGTGATCCCCCAGGACCGCGCGCTGGCCATCTCGGCGATCACCGGGGTGCTCTTCAGCCTGTGCGCCCTGCTCACCAGCGGCTACTTGAGCGTGCTGTGCATCGCCCTGCTCGGCCTGGCCAACGCCCTGATGTGGCCCGCGATCTGGCCGCTGGCGATCGAGGGGCTCGGGCGGTTCACCAAGGTGGGTTCCGCGCTCCTGATCATGGCGATCGCCGGAGGGGCGCTGCTGCCGCTGCTCTATGGGCGGTTGGCCGATGTCCCGGCGGTCGGTCCTCGGGCCGCCTACATCATCCTCGTGCCCTGTTACCTCTTCATCCTCTGGTACGCGGTGAAAGGGCACCGGATCCACCGGTGGAAGGCCGCCTGATCAGAGGAAGAGGAGGTGCGCCACGCAGGTGTAGGTGCACAGGAAGCCGAGCACCGCCCCGGCACCCACCTGGGCGGGCGTGTGGTCGCTGGTGAGCAATCGTGCGGTACCAAGCGCTCCCGCCAGCACGATGAACAGGGCCATCTGCAACGGCGCGAACGTGTGGTGCAGCAAGAGCAGACCGGTCAAGGCACCGAGCAACCCGCCGATGCCCACCATGTGCACGCTGATCTTCCAGCGCAATGTGATCAGGGCCGTGAGGAACAGGGCGACCAGCGCACCGAGGAACATGGCGAAGGTGGCCTCGTGCTGTGGCGTGCGGTGCAGGAGGTAGTAGCACAGCGTGAAATAGAAGAGCGTCATCAGGAACGGGACGATCCGTTCCTGGCGATGCGGCATGGACAGGCTGGTGACGGCGCCGCTCCGCAGCAAGAGCAGGGTGCTCGTCAAGGGGAAGAGCACCGTTAGCACGAACACCATGGCGAAGGTGATCAGCTGGAACGGCCGCGGCATAAAGAACGAGATGTGCGGATCCATCCGGAAGGCCACCACCAGCGTGAGCAATGGCATGAACAGCGGGTGCAGCAGGAGGTTCAGCGTATGGGCCAGGGGGCGCAAGGAAGGAGCGGCCAGTGTGTCAGTTGTCCGCAGCAAGTTAGATGCGCGCTGGTCGAACTGGTGACTTGCCGCTTGCCGACCTGCGCACTCCGAACTGGTTCATAGTTCCTTCCGCAACCGGGCCACCGGGATGTTCAGCTGCTCGCGGTACTTGGCCACGGTCCGTCGGGCGATGTTGTAACCCTTCTCCTTGAGCAGCGCGGTCAGCTGGTCGTCGGTGAGCGGTTTGCGTTTCTCCTCGGCGTCGATGGCGTCGTTCAGGATCTTCTTCACCTCACGGGTGCTCACCTCCTCGCCACTGTCCGTACTGAGGCTTTCGCTGAAGAAGTACTTGAGCAGATAGGTGCCGTAGTTGGTCTGGACGTACTTGCTGTTGGCCACGCGGCTCACCGTGCTGATGTCCAGGTGCACCTTCTCGGCGATGTCCTTCAGGATCATCGGCTTGAGCTTGGTCTCGTCGCCGGTGAGGAAGAAGTCGCGCTGGTGCTCCACGATGGCTTCCATGGTGAGCAGCAGGGTGTTCTGCCGCTGCTTGATCGCATCGATGAACCACTTCGCCGCATCGATCTTCTGCTTGATGAACTGGATGGCCTCGCGCTGGTCCTTGTCCTTCTTATGCCGGGCATACTCCTTCATCATGTCGCGGTAAGTGCGACTGATGCGCAGCTCCGGTGCGTTGCGGCCGTTCAGCTGCAGTTCAAGCTGCCCGTCGATGGAGAGCACCTGGAAATCAGGCACGATCTCCTGGTTGGGCTTGCTGGTCTCCCGCGCGGTGTTGCCCGGCTTGGGGTTCAGGTGCAGGATCTCATCGATGGCGGCCTTCAGCGCCTCCTCGTCGATCTCCATGCGCTCCATGATCCGCTCGTAGTGCTTCTTGGTGAAGGCCTCGAAATGTTTGTCCAGCACCTCGTGCGCGGTGATCACGGCCACCTCGCGCGGTCGGCGCTCCAACTGGAGCATGAGGCACTCCCGGAGGTCGCGTGCACCCACGCCGGCCGGGTCGAGCGCCTGGACCTCCTTTAACGCCCGGTCCAGGTCCTCCTTGGTGCAGGAAATGTTCTGGGTGAAGGCCAGGTCGTTCACGATGGCGTCGAGGTCGCGGCGCAGGTAGCCGTCCTCGTCCAGGTTGCCGATCAAGTGTTGGCCCATCTCTTCGGTCCGTTCGTCGATGTCACGCAGCGCGAGCTGTTGCACCAGGGCTTCCTGGAAGGTCGTTCCGCCGCTGAGGGGGATCTCCCGCTCCTCGTCGTCCCGCCCCTTGTTGTTCACGCTCAACTTGTAGTCGGGCGTGTCGTCATCGAAATAATCCGTGAGGTCGAACTCCTCCTCGTTGTCGTTGGAGGTGTCCTCGCTCTCCGTCGACAGGTCCTGTTCCGCGATGGGTTCCTCCTCCTCATGGTCTGTGGTGCCCTCCTCCAGTGCGGGGTTCTCCTCGATCTCCTGTTTGATCCGTTGTTCGAGCTCCACGGTGGGCACCTGCAGCAGCTTCATCAACTGGATCTGCTGTGGGCTCAGCTTCTGCTGGAGCTTCTGATATAGGCCTTGTTTCAACATCGTCACCCGGCCTTCTCCTCGGTCAGGCCTTTGCGCAAAGGTATGTTCGGAGCGCCCGGCAAAGAGCGGGCCATCCCAGTGGGGGCGGCTATTCCGGAGGAAAGGAGCGCCGTGACGGGTTCACCCCTTCGCCGCCGCGATCGCCCCTTCCACTTCCTTCGCCGCGTTGCCGACGAAGATCCGCTTCCCGATGATGATCACCGGCCGCTTCAAAAAGGTGTATTCCTGCAGGATCAGCTTGCGGTAGTCCTTTTCGGTCAACTTCCGTTCGTGCAGCCCCATGGGCCTGTATTTCATGGAGCGTCGACTGAAGAGGGCCTCATAGCTGCCGGCCATCGCTTTCATCTCATCCAACTGCGCGGGTGTGATCGGTCCGGTCTTGATGTCCTGCAAGGTGAAACGCTTCAACTTCGGGATCCGCTTCAGGATCTTCTGGCAGGTGGTGCAGGTGGCGAGGTGGTAGATCTTCATGCAGTGCGTTTAATGAGAACAATGGGGTCAATGCGGTCAATGACGGTCATATTGTTCTGATGGTCCGCATTGACCAAATCGTCCTCATTGTCTTCGCTCAGAACTCCGCATTCCCCGGCGTCCGCGGAAAGGGGATCACATCCCGGATGTTACCCATGCCGGTGACGAACTGTACGAAGCGCTCCAGGCCCAGGCCGAACCCGGCGTGCGGCACGGTGCCGAAGCGGCGGGTATCCAGGTACCACCAGAGCTCCTCCTTGGGAACGCCCATCGCGTCCATGCGCGACTCCAGCATGTCCGGCCGTTCCTCGCGCTGGCTGCCGCCGATGATCTCGCCGATGCCGGGAAAGAGCACGTCCATGGCGGCGACCGTAGGGCCCTTGTCGCTGTAGCCGAGGTCGTCGGGGCCGTTGGTGCGCATGTAGAACGCCTTGATCTTGGCGGGGTAGCCCGTAACGATCACCGGCTTCTTGAAGTGCTTCTCCACCAGGTAGCGCTCGTGCTCGCTCTGCAGGTCGATGCCCCATTCCACCGGGAACTGGAACTGCTTCTTCTGGTAGGGCTTGCTGCGCAGCAGGATGTCGATGGCCTGGTCGTAGGTGATGCGCTCGAAGGGGTTCTCCAGCACGAACTTCAGCCGGTCGATCAGGCCCATCTCGCTGCGTTGCTGCTGGGGTTTCTGCTTCTCCTCGTCGGCCAGTCGGGCGTCGAGGAACTGCAGGTCGTCCATGCTCTTCTCCAGCACGCGGGCGATCAGGTGCTTGCAGAGGTCCTCCGCCAGGTCCATGTTGCCCTGGATGTCCATGAACGCGGCCTCGGGCTCGATCATCCAGAACTCGGCGAGGTGGCGCGCGGTGTTGCTGTTCTCCGCACGGAAGGTGGGTCCGAAGGTGTAGACCTTGCCCAGGGCCGTGGCCGCCAGTTCGGCCTCCAGTTGGCCGCTCACCGTGAGGTTGGTGACGCGACCGAAGAAATCCTCCGACGGGTCGGTGCCCTTCGTATCGGCCAGGGCGGTCACGCGGAACATCTCCCCCGCACCTTCCGCATCGCTCGCGGTAATGATCGGGCTGTGGAAGTAGTTGTAGCCGTGCTTGTCGAAGTACGCGTGGATGCCGAAGCTCACCTGGTGGCGGATGCGGAACACCGCGCTGAAGGTGCTGGTGCGGAAACGCAGGTGGGCATTCTCCCGCAGGAACTCCAGGCTGTGCTTCTTGGGCTGGATGGGGTACTTCTCGCCGTCGCTGTCTCCGAGCACCACCACCTCGCTCACCTGCATCTCCACGCGCTGACCGCCACCCTTGCTCGCGACGATGGTGCCGGTGCATTGCACGGAAGCGCTGGTGGTGAAGCGTGCACGTGTGGCCTCGTCCACTTGCCCCTGGTCGATCACGCACTGCAGGTTGCGGACCGTGCTGCCGTCGTTCAGGGCGATGAACCGGTCGTTGCGGAAGGTGCGCACCCAGCCGGCGACGGTCACAGAGCTGCCGGTGAGCGCTTCTTGATCTAGGACGTCACGGATCGGCGTGCGCATGGTCTGCGGAATGGACCGCAAAGGAACGAAGCTGCTCCCAGTGGACCGATGGACCGTTCGGATCCGTCCGAAGAGCGGTTCCACCCGTGGCGTGACGAACTTTGTCCCCATGAACGAGACGGAAAGGGGTGCCCTGCGTGTCCGTTTGATCAACAAGGGACGACACCCCGTACCCGAATATGCCACCGCTCAGAGCGCGGGAGTGGACCTCCGCGCGAACCTCGAGGCACCCGTTGTGCTGGCCCATGGGGAAAGGGCGTTGATCCCTACCGGCCTTTTCCTGGAACTGCCCGACGGCACCGAGGCGCAGGTCCGCCCCCGGAGTGGTCTGGCGTTCAAACATGGCGTCACGGTGCTCAATAGCCCGGGTACCATTGACGCGGACTACAGGGGCGAGGTCGGCGTGCTTCTGGTGAATCTGGGCACCACCCCGTTCACGGTGAACGATGGCGAACGGATCGCCCAATTGGTGGTGGCACCGCACCTCAGGGCATCTTTCGAGGAAAGTCCGGACCTTCGCGCCTCGGAACGCGGAACGGGCGGTTTCGGCCACACCGGTACGCATTGAAAGTGGATCCGACGGCATGAAGATCATCGTTCCCATGGCCGGCATGGGCAAGCGGATGCGTCCGCACACCCATACCACCGCCAAGCCCCTGCTGCCCATTGCGGGCAAACCCATCGTACAGCGCCTGGTGGAGGACCTGGCCGCCGTGGCCGGAGAACCCGTGGAGGAGGTGGCTTTCGTGGTGAACCCGGCATTCGGGGCCCAGGTGGAGGAGGCATTGGTACGTATCGCCGAAGGCGTGGGCGCCAGGGGAACGATCCACTATCAGGAGGTGGCGCTGGGTACGGCACATGCGATCCTCTGCGCGGAGAAGGCCCTCAACGGCCGGGTCATCGTGGCCTTCGCCGATACCCTGTTCCGCGCCGACCTGAAGCTGGACAAGGGCTGTGACGGTGTGATCTGGGTGAACAAGGTGGAAGATCCCCGCCCGTTCGGCGTCGTGAAACGCGACGAGCAGGGCATCATCACCGAATTCGTGGAAAAGCCCCAGGAGTTCGTCAGCGACCTCGCGATCATCGGCATCTACTACTTCGCCGATGGGGAACGCCTCCGACAGGAGATGCAGTACTTGATCGACAACGACATCAAGGACAAGGGCGAGTACCAGTTGACCAACGCGATGGAGAACATGAAGCGCAAGGGGGCGCGTTTCAAGGCCGGCGCGGTGGACGTGTGGATGGACTGCGGCAACAAGAACGCCATGGTCGACACCAACACCAAGGTGCTGGGCTTCCTGGAGGGTGACAAGTCCCTGATCAGCAACAAGGGACAGCGGACCAACGCGGTGATCATCCCTCCCTGCTTCATCGGCGACGATGTGGATATCGTGGATTCCGTCGTCGGTCCGCACGTGAGCATCGAGATCGGCAGCCGGATCTCCGGCAGCGTGGTGCGCCGTTCGATCCTGCGCGCGGGCGTGAGCGTACAGGATGCCGTGCTCGACAACTGCATGCTGGGTGAGCACGTTGCGTATGCAGGTCATCCGGCCGACCTGAGCCTTGGTGACCATTCCACGGTCCACTGAACACCAGCCCTTGGTCCCTGCCCGACATAGCGCCTCGATCCTCCTGCTGTCCGTCCTAATGGCAGGCTGTGCTGGTCCTCGTGCCTCGGTGGATCGCGCCACGGACACTCCCGCAACGGAAAGCCATGGGGTACCCCAGCAGGCGGACGACAAGCGGGCCCAGGTGATGGCCGTCTTCATGGATGCGACCCAGGCCCGCCTCCGCGGCGATCTGGACAAGGCCGTGCCGCTCTTCGAACAGTGCCTCAAGTTGGACCCGACCAACGATGCGGCCATGTTCGAGCTGGCCAAGATCTACCACCTGCAACAACGTCCCGAAGAGGCCATCGCACTTGCCAGGAAGGCCCAGGAGTTGGACAAGAACAACATCTGGTACCGCTTCCTGCTCGCCGACCTCTACGACCAGAACGGCCGGACCGACAAGGCGATCGAGGTCTACAAGGACCTTTTGGACAAATGGCCGGATCGTGTCGAGGTCCGCATGCAACTCGCCCATATGCTGGCCCGATCGGGAAAAGTGGACGAGGCCCGTAAGGTGTTCCGGGAGTTGCGCACCCAGATGGGCCCATCGGAGGACCTTGTCATGCAGGAGTATGGCATGCTGGCCGATGCCGGACAGCTGCAGGAGGCCGAAAAGGTGCTAAAGGACGCCCTTGCAGATGATCCTGATAATCTCAACTACATGAGCGTCCTGGCAGAGCTGTACGACGAACTGGACCGCCCGGACGACGCGTTGCAGCTCTACCAACGCGTGCTTCAAGAGGATCCGGACGACAGCATGACCCGGATCTCCCTCGCTGAGCACTACTACGGCCAGGGTCAGATCGATGAGGCCTTTGATCAGCTCGGACTTGCGTTCGGCGATCCGGACCTCGACGTGGATGCCAAGATGCAGGTAATGCTCAGTTTCTTCGACATGACCGGCAAGCAGGGCTCAGGTACCGAGGAACAGGAGCGCCTGCTCACCCGCGCCTACGGGCTTGTGGACATCATGATCAAGGCCCATCCGGAAAGTGGGAAACCACTCACCATGAAAGGGGATTTCCTGCTCCGCGATGGCCAATACCGCGAAGCGCGCGACGCCTTCCGTTCCGCACTGGTGCACGAAAAGGACAAGTACCCCATCTGGGCACAGGTCCTGCAGCTCGACCTGCAACTGAACGATCATTCGGGCCTGAAAGAGGACGCCGCCCAGGCCGCCGAGCTCTTCCCAACGAACCCGGAGATCTACCTCTACCAGGGCCTGGGGCTCTCAGGAGCGAAGGAGTATGATGCGGCCATCGAAGCACTGATCACGGGTCGCGATCTCGTGGTGGACAACGATCCCCTCCTGGCGCAGTTCTGGAGCAGCCTCGGCGATGTCTATAACGAGGCCGGCAAGTTCGCCGCGTCCGATGATGCTTTCGATCACGCCTTGCAACTGGAGCCGAAGAACCCCACGACACTGAACAACTACGCCTACTACCTGAGTGTCCGGGGAGAGCGGCTCGAGAAAGCCAAGGAGATGAGCAAACGTTCCAACGAACTGGCACCCGGGCAGGCCTCCTACGAGGACACGTATGCCTGGGTCCTTTTTCGCAACGGTGAGTTCGCCGACGCCCGCTCTTGGATGGAAAAGGCCTTGGAGCACGGAGGGGCCAACGAGGGCGTGATCCTGGAGCACTATGGGGATGTGCTGTACGCTCTTGGTGATCAGGCCGGCGCCCTTGAACAATGGAAGAAGGCCAAGGAACTCGGCGGGGCCAGCGAGGCGATCGACCGTAAAGTGAGCACCGGCCGCCCTGACGCGCCCTGATCATGGTGCGCCCGTCACCGGCCTGGTCGCTGTTGCCTTCCCTTCTCGGAGCGATGCTCCTGGTCACGGGGTGCAAGCCGGTGAAGAAGGCGATCAACATCGGTCACGAACTTCCTCCCGCCCGGTCCGCGGATCGGGTCGTGGAACAGGTGATCGAGCACCTGCCCGCATCGGTCCGGTACTTCTCGGCGAAGGCGGAGGTCAAATTATCCACGTCAGAAGGCGAGCGCTCCTTCAAGGCCAACATCCGCTCGGTCCAGGACAGCGCGATCTGGATCAGCGTGGTCCCGGCCCTCGGCATCGAAGTGGCCCGCGCGCTATTGACCGCTGATTCGATCAAACTGCTGGATCGACTGCATGACCAATACTTCCTGGGCACCACTGCCGATGCGGAGCAACGTTTCGGTCTAGCACCCGATCTTCTGCTGGCCCAGCATGCCTTGCTCGGCGTGCCGGTCGGCCTCGACCTCGAGGAGCGGTACCGGGTCGACCGCGAGGAGGGTGCCTATGTGCTTACATCGAAGGAAAAGCGGCGGTTCATCCGTGCCGCGGAGAACCTGTCACCCGCGGACACCGTGGGCGATGAACACGATATGGGCGACCGGCGGCTGGAACGCACATTGCGTCAGGCCGAAGAACGGGATGCGGTGGTGTTCCGGTATTGGGTCGATCCGGTCTCCTGGCAGGTCCTGCGCGTGACCGTCTCGGACCTGGCACGTGATCAACAGGCAGATGTGCGTTATGCGGACCATGGGACCGATGATCGACCGCCCTATCCCCATTCCATCTCCCTTTCTTTGTCCGACGCCTCGCACCATGCCTCCGGTTCGCTCCAGCTCAGTCGCATCTCGATCGAAGGCCCGCTCCAGCTCGGATTCCGGATACCCGGTAAGTTCTCTCCGATGGACTGACCGGTCCTTGTGGTCGCTCCTTCTTTATCTGCTCCTATGCCTGCCTGCCACTATCCGGGCCCAGGACCGCAGGACCTTGGAGAACAAACGGGACGCACTGGACAAGCAGATCCAGACCACCAACAGCCTGCTCGATCAAGCCCGCAAGGACCAAAGGGCCACGCAGCAGGAACTGGTCCTGCTCGACCGGCAACTGGGCGCCCGACAGGACCTCATCGGCACCCTGAGCGCCGAACTGCGGGATGTCGACCGCCGCATCGACGAGGACCAGGCCGTGATCGAGGCGCTGAAGGACGACCTGGTGGAATTGAAGGCGTCCTACGCGCGCATGTTGCAATACGCCTACCGCAACCGCAGCAGTTACGACCGCCTCAGCTACCTCTTCGCTGCCGCATCCTTCGCACAGGCCTTTAAGCGCAGCCGCTACCTGAACCAGCTTGCCGAACAACGCCGACACCAGGCCGACCGGATCCTGGAGACCGAAGCGGTGCTTCAAGAGAAGGTCGCAGGATTGAAGCAACAGCGCGAGGAGAAGAACACCCTGGTGCTGGCCCAGGAAAGTGAACGGGACCGGATGGCGCATGACCGGGGTGATCGTCAACATGCCTTGGACGACCTGAAGAAGGAGGAGGGCCGGTTGCGGACCACCTTGAACAAGCAACAAAAACGACGCAATGACCTGGACGCCGCCATCCGCAAGGCCATTGAAGCGGAGATCGCCGCGCAGCGCAAGGCTTCGGGCGGCTCCACCGGATATACGCTCACGCCCGAGGCACGCGAGCTGGGGGCCGACTTCGAGAAGAACAAGGGCAAACTGCCCTGGCCCGTGGAGCGTGGCGTGATCACGAGCCATTTCGGCAAACAACCGCACCCGGTGCTCAAGGGCATCACCATCGAGAACAACGGGGTCGATATCGCCACGGAAAGGAACGCTTCCGTACGCAGCGTGTTCCGTGGTGACGTCAGCAGCGTCATTGTGATCCCAGGTGCCGGCAAGGCGGTGGTGGTGAACCACGGGGCTTATCGCTCCGTCTATAGCAATCTGCGGGAGGTCACCGTGTCCAAGGGACAGCACGTCGATACCAAACAACCCATCGGCGTGGTCATGACCGACGATGGCTCCAGCACCGCGCACATCGAGATCTGGAAGATCACCGGGGACGGCCTGGTGAAGGTGGACCCTGGTCAATGGATCTTTCAGGACCAATAGGTCAGGCGCTTTTCGATGGGCCGTGCCTTCCCCCTACCTTTGCCCTTCCTGCGTGGTCATCACACCATTCGGCCATAGCGGATATCGACCATGGGCAAGTTCGGAGTCACCGAGATCGTCCTCATCCTGCTCGTCGTGCTCTTGCTTTTCGGCGGCCGCAAGATCCCTGAGCTCATGCGTGGCCTGGGCAAGGGCATGAAGGAGTTCAAGGATGCCCAGAAGGACGACGCAGACAGCGGCAAGAACTGATCGTTACGGATGTCGGCCCTGACGCCGGTCCCGACCACCTGGCACGAGACCCGTGAACGCATTGCTTCCGGGGGAGGCTCCGTGGAGTCGCTCGTGCGGACCGCCCTGCAACGGGCGCGTGAGCAGCAGGAGCTGAACGCGTTCCTCGAACTTTTCGACGAGAGCGCATTGGAACAGGCGCGGGCCGCGGACCAGCGGTTGCGGAATGGTACGGCGGGACCGCTCGTCGGAATGCTCGTCAGCATCAAGGACAACATCTGCTACAAGGGCCATCCGGTAAGCGCTTCGAGCCAGATGCTCGCGGGTTTCACCAGCCTTTACAGCGCCACGGTCGTGGAACGCCTGCTGGCCGCCGACGCGGTGATCCTCGGACGCACCAATTGCGACGAATTCGCCATGGGCAGCAGCAATGAGAACAGCGCCTTCGGCCCGGTCCGGAACCCCTTGGACACGACCAGGGTGCCGGGTGGCTCCAGCGGCGGTGCCGCTGCGAGCGTGGCCGCCGGACTGGTGCATACGGCCTTGGGCAGCGATACCGGTGGAAGCATCCGGCAACCCGCCTCTTTCACCGGCACGATCGGGTTCAAGCCCACCTATGGCCGGGTCAGCCGCCACGGTCTGATCGCCTTCGCCAGCAGTTTCGACCAGATCGGCCCCTTCGCCAACGACCTTGCCGACCTGACGGCGATCTATAATGTCATTGCGGGGCCCGACCCCCGCGACAGCACCACCAGTCGTGCTCCTGCAACACCCGTCACCCTGCGCGATCCGGGCCCGCTGCGGATCGCATTCTACAGGGAATGCATCGATCGCGATGGTGTTCTCCCCGAAGTTCGCGATGCCATGCTGGGGGCGGTCGAACGCCTGAAGGCGGAGGGACATACCGTGAGCGATGCGGAACTCCCCTTGCTCGATCATCAGGTACCGGCCTACTACATCATCGCCACCGCGGAAGCGAGCAGCAATCTCGCGCGCTTCGATGGGATCCACTATGGCCATCGCAGTGACAAGGCGACGGGGCTGGAGGACACCTACCGGCTGAGCCGATCGGAGGGTTTCGGTCCCGAGGTGCAACGGCGGATCCTCCTGGGGACCTTCGTGCTGAGCGCGGGTTACTACGACGCCTACTACGCCCAGGCCCAGAAGGTGCGACGTATCATTCGCGATGCCACCCTGGCCACGCTGAGGGACCACGATCTGATCCTGTTGCCCACCAGCCCGATCACCGCCTTCGAACGGGGCGCACTCACCGCCGACCCCATCGCCATGTACCTGCAGGATATCTTCACGGTGCAGGCCAACCTGGCCGGGGTCCCCGCCATCAGCATGCCCCTGGGAAAGGGTGAGAACGGGATGCCTTTCGGAGCCCAATTGCTGGGGCGACCGTTCGACGAGGCCCTCCTTCTTTCAGCCGCACGCACCCTGTTCGAGGGCTGAACGTGGGTCGACCTGTTCGTCAACCGTCGATCGTGGATCGACGAACGGCATAACATCATCGGCCGGCCTGCGTATTACCCTTACTTTGTCATGAACATGATGGCGCACTACCGGACCTTGCTGATTGCGATGGCCCTCCCCTTGGGTTTGTCCGCCCAGAAAGACGAGGTGACCATTCCCGCCGACGATCCCGTGCTCCGCCAATTGGACGACCTGCTCCTGACCACGTGGGTGCGCCATGACCGGTTCACCACGGACACGGCCCGGTTGAACGTGAACGGGTTCCCACCGGCTGAAGTGCCCACCTACCCGGCCCGTATCTATGAACAACGTCTGGCGCTGCTCGACCAGCGCACGCCGCTGGACCTGACGTTCAACCCCGCGGTTCAGGCCTACATTGAACTGTACGCCGTGAAGAAGCGGGAGCAGACCAGCCGAATGCTCGGTCTGGCCGAATTGTATTTTCCCGTATTCGAGGATGCATTGGACCGCTATGGTATTCCACAGGAGCTGAAATACCTGGCCATGGTGGAGAGCGCCCTGAACCCTGCCGCCCGCTCCCGGGCCGGGGCCGTGGGGCTATGGCAGTTCATCACCAGCACGGGCAAGCTCTATGGCATGCGTATCGACAGCTACGTGGACGAGCGATGCGATATCTACAAAAGCACCGATGCCGCCTGCCGGTATCTGAAGGACCTGTACGGGATCTTCGGCGATTGGGACCTCGCCCTCGCCGCTTACAACTGCGGCCCAGGCAATGTGAACAAGGCCATTCGACGGTGTGGCGGGAAGAAGGACTATTGGGAGGCCTATTCCTACCTCCCAAGAGAGACCCGCGGTTACGTGCCGGCCTTCATCGCCGTGAACTACATCATGCATCATGCAGCGGACCATAACCTGTACCCCATCGCACCGAGCTATTGCCGGTACGAACTGGACACCGTTCAGGTCTGCTATCCGGTCACCCTGGACCTGCTGGCCGACATGACCGGTGCCGACAGTTCCGAACTGCGGGACCTGAACCCCATGTTCCGTGAGGGTATCGTACCGGATCCCGATCAGCCTGTGACGATCTACATCCCGCGTGACGCTGTGCCCGCGTTCATCAACAACGAGGATAGCCTGCGTTACGCCTACCTCGACCAACATGCCGAGGAACGCAACGCCGAGCAACAGGTGGCCCCTCCCCATGTGGCCGTGCATATGGTCCGTCGGGGCGAATCACTGGGCCTGATCGCGCAACGCAACCATGTCACCGTATCACAATTGAAGCGTTGGAACGGTCTCCACAGCGACCGCATCCGGCCGGGTCAGCAGCTGCGCATCGAACAAGCTCCTGCACTCGCTTCCCGAAGGCCGGCACCGGTCAAGCCCTCCCCCACCCCAGCATCGCCCGTTGAAGACACCGCAGAGAAGAGCGGCATCGAATACATCTATCATGTGGTGCAGCCGGGCGACACCCTGTGGGACATCGCGAAAATGTATCCCGGCGTCACGGTTGAGGACCTCAAACGGCTCAACTCCGGCCTGAACAGCCGGCACCTCCATCCCGGCCACAAGATCCGGGTCGGCATCCAACAAGGATGATCCGCACGCCATGGGTGTTGTTGGTCGTCGCCCTTGCTTGGGGTTGCAATGAGGCACGGCGGCCGTTGCCCAAATGCACCGGCGCACCGGGAGAGGTCCTGGTGGTGATGTCCAAGGGGCAATGGGAAAGCGGGCCCGGCAGTGCCGTCCGTATGGCATTGGGCGAATGGCTGCCGCGGCTACCACAACGCGAACATCGATTCGACCTGGCCCAGATACCACCGGACCAGTTCGGGACCGTGCTGCTGACCCATCGCAACCTGATGATCGCCCATATCGGCACCAGCGACACCGTCGGGGTGTACCTCATGCGCGACGTGCATGCGCAGGGACAGCTCATTGTCCAGATCAACGCACCGAACGCCACGGATTGGATAGCACGGTTCAAAGCCCGGGCGCGCACCATCATGGACCGGATCGACGATGTGGAACGTGATCGGCTGCTTGCGTTGCACAAGCTCGATCGTGACAACGCGATGTCGGCGAGCGTGGAGAACGCCCTTGGGTTCTCCATCGATGTACCCGAGGGTTATCATGTGGTGAAGCAGGACAGCTTACTGGCCTGGTTGCAACAGGATCAGGTGATGAGCGGCGCGGGACTGGAGCATGATGTGGTCCGCGGGCTTTTGCTCTACCATTTTCCGTACAGGAGCGACAGCACGTTCACGGTCGGCTATTTGACTGATGCCCGTGATTCGATCACCCGGTCCTACGTAGAGGGCCCGAATGCCGGGTCCCATATGATCGTGCAACGCGGGTTCGAAGCAATGGACCTCATGCCGTTGGCGCGGAGCGTATCGATCGATGGACGCTTCGCCTATTGCATGCATGGGCTCTGGGGAATGGAAGGCGCCAAAATGGGCGGCCCCTTCGTTCAGTTGAGCATGGTGGACTCCGCGCACCAGCGGGTGGTATGTGCCGACGGGTACCTCTTCTCACCGCAGTTCGACAAACGCGAAGCCATGCGTGACCTGGAGGCCACTTGTTGGTCGTTGCGGATCACCAACACATCATCTCCCTGACATCCAAGCAATAGCCCATTGGGCGGTCGCGTTTTATGAACAGCCGCTCGCCCGATGTGGAAAATTCGACCCGGCCCGGGCGCGGCGATCCCGCTAATTTTCGTCGAGCGTTCGGTGGCCATGGACCTGACAGACATTCGCGACTTCTACAACAAGCACTGCCGCTTCAAGCTGCGCAACGGCAAGGAGGTGTACGGTGTGATCTGGGAGGTGGACAGCAATGCTTCGCATCGCCTGTTCTTCGCAAGCGTGAGCGACTATGAACGCTTCCAGCATGACCCGCAACAGCCCATCGCCGTGATCCCCATGCCACCCGAGGAGATCGTGCTGGTGGAGAGCATCGCAAGCTGATCAGTCCTCGCCGACGAGACCCACCTGGTCCAGCAGAAAGGCCCAGATGAGCGCCACCTCCTTCAGCCGTTCGAAGCGTCCGGACGCGCCTGCATGGCCCGCATCCAGATCAACATGCAGAAGTATCGGCGCATCGCCCTTCTGATGGTCCCGGAGCCGAGCGATCCATTTGGCCGGTTCCCAATATTGCACCTGGCCATCATGAAAGCCAGTGAGGGCCAGTATGGCGGGATAGTGTGAATCCCGTACGTTGTCATAGGGTGAATAGGACAACATCCTGGCAAATGCCTGTGGATCGCTGGGATCACCCCACTCGTCGAATTCGCCCGTGGTCAGCGGAATGGAGTCGTCCAGCATGGTGGTGACGACATCCACGAACGGCACCTCGGCCACTGCGGCCTTCCACAGCTCGGGGCGCATGTTCACGACCGCACCCACGAGCAGACCTCCAGCGCTTCCGCCCATGCAGCACAGTCGCGCGGGGGCTGCATGGCCGTGGGCCACCAGATGTTCGGCACAGGCAATGAAGTCCGTGAAGGTGTTCGACTTGTGCTCCATCCTGCCGGACTCGTACCACCACCGCCCCATCTCCTCTCCACCCCGAACATGCGCGATCGCAAAGACGAACCCGCGGTCCAACAGGCTGAGGCGCGCGATGCTGAACGTCGGCTCCACACTGATCCCGTACGAGCCGTAGCCGTAGAGCAAAAGCGGTGAGCCCCCATCGACCTCCACACCTTGGCGACGTACCAAGGAGATCGGCACGCGGACCCCATCGGACGCGGTCGCCCAAAGCCGCTCACTGACGTAGTTCCCGGCATCGTGCCCGCCCACCACCTCTTGTTGCTTGAGCACATGGTCCGTTCCCGCTTCCATGTCATGCTCGATCACGCTCGAGGGTGTGGTCAGTGAGGTGTACCCATAGCGCAACAGGCGGGTGTCCCATTCCGGGTTCGGGCCAGTGTAGGCCACGTAGGTCGGGTCGTGGAAGGTGATCTCGTGCTCGCGCCCGTCACGTAAGCGCCTCACACGCAGGTGCGTGTTCGCCTCGCGCCGCTCGCTCAGTACGAGGAACTCCTTGAACAGGTCCACATCCTCCAACAATACCTCGGGGCGGTGTGGGACCACCTCCACCCAGCGGCCGGGGTCGGACGTGTCCTCTTCCGCACAGCTCATCAGACGGAAGTTCCTTGCTTCGCGGTTGGTCAGAACGAACCACCGGCCCGGCGTATGGAAAATGCTGTGCTCGTGTGCGGCCTCACGCGGCAGGAAGACCCGGAATACGCCCAAGGGATCATCCACAGGAAGGACCCAGTGTTCGGAAGCAAGCGTGCTTTCCGTGGTGATGATCAGAAAGCGTTCGGACCGACTGCGGAATACATCACAGCTGAACGCGGGGTCCTTTTCATGGAAGACCTGCACATCCGTGGCCGGGTCTGTGCCAAGGATATGTCGGAAGATCTTGTGATCGCGGAGCGTGCGGTCCTTTCTGGCGTAGAAGACCGTTCGGTCATCGGCCCAGGCACAGCCACCGGAGGTGCGTTGGATCACATCCGGCAGATCTATGCCGGTGGTCAGGTCCCGAAATCGGATCTCGTACCGTCTACGGCCCACGTTGTCCACGCTGTAGGCCACGATCCCATTGCCCGGCGCTACCTCATAATCGGCCAGATCGAAATAGTCATGGCCCTGGGCGAGCGCGTTCTCATCGAGTACGATGGCGTCCTCCGCCCCGATCTCGTCCTTGCGACGCTGATGGACCGGATATTCCTGGCCCTCCTCGTACCGATGGCTGTACCAATAGCCATTCTCCCGATATGGAACGCTCATGTCGGTCTCCTTGATCCGGCCACGTATCTCCTTGTAGAGCTTTTCGCGAAGACCCGCCCGGGGGGCCAGGACCGCTTCCGAATAGGCGTTCTCCGCTTTCAGATGCGCAAGTACCATTTGTGCATGCGCGTCGGGGACCGTCGCCTCGCGTTGGGACTCGGTCAAGCGCAGCCAAGCATACTCATCCTCGCGCCGACGACCATGCTGCTCATGGACATGGGGCTCCTTTCTGAGGCGGGGTGGATCGATGGGGACACGCCTGGCCATGCGGTTCCGTTCAATAACAGTGGCTCGTTCGTGGGCGGCCGAAGATAGCCGTGGTCGCTCAGCCCATGACCTGGTGCAACACCTGCGGCGAGCGCAGGTCACCAAGGCCGGGCACGTGCACCCGGAAATAACGGAGCAGAACGTCGAACAGCTCCCGGCGATTGGCCGGGGCCAACCGTTGCGCAGCGCCATCCTGGGCGAGCAACCGCGCCAGAACCATCGCGAGACGCGGGGGGATGACATCGGCGTGTTCGATCATCGGGCCCGGTGCGAACACCCCTTCGCGAAGGTCGAAATGGTCCTCACCCCGCACCGGAGGTTCGGGTCCAAAGCCGGAGCGTCGCGCGAACGCGATCAGGAAGTGCAGCGGATAGTGCTCAACATCGGCGGTCGTGTCCAACAGGTCCAAGGACCGATCGAGAAAGGCGTACAGTTCCGTGTCGGCAGTTTCCTCCTGCAACGATCGGAACAGGAGTTCTTGAAGGAACAGGAGCACGCTGGTACGTCGCATATCGTCCGGCATGTTCTGGTAAGGCCGGTCCAGCCGCAGTTCCCGCATGAGATGAAGGTCACGTTCACCGCGTTCATCCACGACCAGTATCAGGCGTTCCAGTGGCCGGAGCAACGCGTGCCCGGACCGCTTGCCTGTACGAACAACATAGCCGCGCAGCCCGAACCGCTCGGTATACGCCTTCAGGATGGTCCGGTCGTCCCGATGCCTGACGGTCCTTAGCACAATGGCCCGGGTCTCCTGGAACATCTCTGGACGGATGGCTCTTTCACCGCACCACCAGCATCTTCGTCCTGCACTTGTAAGTGCCTTCCTGATCGGCAGCGAAGATCAGGTACACCCCAGTGGCCACCTTTTGCCCGGCCATGTCCGTGCCCGGCCAGATCGCCTGTCCGCCCAGCGATGTGGTGTGGTACACCAGATCGCCGGCCACGTCGGTCACCTTCACGTCACTGTCCTTGACCAGACCCGTAATAGCTACGGGACCGGTATGCGCGGGGAGCAGCGGGTTGGGAAAGACCGTGGCACAGGAACTGCTTTCCGCGCCCTCGGTGGCGTCCCCCCGATAACTGACGATACCCTGGTCGGTACCGATGAAGAGCTCGCCGGTCATGGCATCCATCGCCATGGCCGTGATCGTATTGCTGGGCAACGGGCTGTTCTCCGCGGTGAAGTGATGGATCTGCTCGGTACCGTCCGGTGAGACGAGATAGACGCCGCCGCTTTGGGTGCCCAACCACTTCCGGTCCGCGCCGTCCACCACGATCGCGGTGACGGCCTCCGTCTCCAACAGGACCTGCACGTTCCCGTCCTGCTCGATAAGGATCTGCTGGGCATCGTAATCCCCGCCATTGATCAACGCGTCCGGGTCATAGAAAACGGCAATGCCCTCACCCGTGCCGACCCAGATCTGCCCATTGTGGTCCTCGGCCATGGAGAAGATATCCATCGATGGCAGCGCCCCCTGTCCCGAGAACGTATTGAGCACCTTGTATTGATCATCGCTGATGTCGCTGATCGTGCCTCCATCGTAGAAGGTGAGCAGGCCGTTGCCCCGGGGTCGGATCACCCATTTGATCCCATTGCTGGCAGGAAGGATGTCGCCGACCAGGGTGTTGTTGTTCAGAAGGACACCGGGTTCGAAACTGCGCCAGCTGCCTCCCGCCGTCCGCACGGCGATCACGCCGGGCACGTTGCTGTTGGCCATCCACAGGTTGCCGTCCGCATCATAGCCAAGCCCCGAGAGCTGGATGCACTGTTCGGCCCCAAAGACCGGGTTCTCCATCAGGGTGCTGTTGGACGCGTTGTAGATCTCCACGGGCACCCGGTCCCGGAATTCGAGCAGGCCTTCATCCCAGCTGGAAACGAACGCATGGGCCGGGTCGTCGGGGTCCACAGCCACTCCGAACACATCGTTCACCGCCTGACCGTAGCTGTTCTCCCCGGTGGCCATCAGGTAGTTGTTGGTGGGAAGCGCGGTCTCCCAGATGCCATCCAGGTAGCTGTGCACCCCTTGCTTCAGGAATACGCTCGCCCAGTTGTTGGCCACGCCACCGGTCGTTACGTAGAGCGCCCCGCCCGACGCTGACATCCGAAAGGCATATGCGTTCGCAGGACCGTTCGGGTGCGCGGTGGATCCGCCGAATTCGTCCCAACTGATGCCCAGTCCTTCTTCCTGGTCCGCGATCCAAATATCACCGTTCGGCGCCCCCACCGCTTGGGCCGCCCTCATGGGCACTCCGGAATAGGCGCGACGGTAGCCGAGCAATTGCACTTGATCGTCCGTGATCGCGACGGAATCCATCTGTGCAATGATCAAACGACCACCGTCCTGTGTTGTGCAAAGTGAACTGTTCGTGGCCCCATAGGCCCATTCGGCACGCTCCCAGGCCTGGTCCCAGTAGTAGATCGTATCGGGCGCGTTGGCGGGCCGGAGGTCGACCACGAGCTTGTCCCCGACGAACAGAACGGATGTGAACGCGCCATTGGCGTTGGGAATATCCGGGCGCTTGTGCCATGAAGTATAGGAGGCCAGGTTCGTCGCCTGCTGGGAGGCCACGTACAGTCCGTTCTCCGTGGCAGCATAGATGGAATCCGCACCAAAGGCGATGTCGTTCACCAAAACCTGTGCCCCGTTCGGCGCGATCAACCAGGTATCCCGTACCTCTTGCTGCTGAAGATCGATCACCACGATACCGAACCCGCAGGCGAGATAGGCCAACCCATCATGGGAACGGATGTTGTAGATCGTCTTGTCGCCAAGAATGCCGCTCCGTTCGATGTCGCTCAAGTTGATCGAGCTCCCGTCCCGCAGCATGTCGAGGTTCCCATTGGCATAACCCACCAACAGGGCGTTCATGTCGGGATCCCATGCGAGGCAATGGATGTTCACGTCGTTCAGGGCATTCACCTTGGTGAGCCGCTCCATGTTCCCTGTACTCGGATCAAAGCTGAACAGAGCGACCGTCGTGGCACAGTAAGCCTTCCCCCCGCCTGCGGCCACGGCCACGGCATTCCGGTAGGGAAGATGGTCACGCCACTGTCCGATGGCGACCTGGGCCGACGCATCCAATACGCCCAGGGCGACCACCACAATGAGCAGGAGGGATCGTATCACTTGAAGAATGTTTCTGTCGGGCATTGCTGACAACGCATCCGGGGCGCGATCGGTATGCGCAAGGTACGGGTGGAATGAACGGACCCCGTCCCATTGGGGAGCGGGGTCCATTGGAGGTCACGAGCGGAGTCGAACCGCTGTACGAGGTTTTGCAGACCTCTGCCTAGCCACTCGGCCACGTGACCGCTTTCGGCCCGCGAAGATAGCGGATCGACCTATGCCGTCAGGGTATACACGACATGGTCCACCGCCCCGGCCACCGGGGGATGTTCCTTCACCAACCGGACCCGCCACCGCCAGGGTCCCGGCCATTCGGCCTGGAGCGCGTCGACGATCCGACGACAGACATGTTCGATCAGATGGCTGCGGACGGCCATCTGATCGCGGACGATCGCCGTGATCCTGCCATAATCGATCGTGTCGCGCAAACGGTCGGAGCGTTCTGCCGGCCCCAGATCGCCCTCCACGGATACATCGACCTGATATTGCCCCCCGATCCGACCCTCTTCCGTCAGGCAGCCATGATAGGCGTACACCCGGATCCCATTGACCTCGATCAGGCCCATGTCCGGCAGCGCTCAAGACCCGCGCGCAAACGCGCGATGACCTCCTCACGACCCAGCAGGGCGCTGACCTCGAACATGCCCGGGCCCTGCATCCGACCGGCAACGAACAAACGATAGACCGGCATCACCTGACCCAGTTTCATTCCCTTGTCCCGCAGGACCTGGTCGAAGGCGCGCCCGACCGCTTCAGCGGTGAACGGGGCCAGGTTGGTCAAGTGCTCCATGAAGGTCTCCATGGCTTCCGCGGCCTCGGGCTTCCAGCGCTTGCGAAGTTCCGCCAGTGCTGCTTCGTTGTCCTTATTGAGCGGTGATCCCGGAATGAACAGATATGCGCCGTCCAGCATGTCCTCCACGAACGTGGCGCGCTCCTTCAACAGGTGTGCGGCAGCGGCGGCCCGTTCCGGTGCCACTTGGACACCCTTTTCGGCCAGCCGGGTGCGCAGATCCGCACCCAGTTCCTCATCCGGGCACTGGCGCAGGTATTGCTGGTTGAACCAGCGCGCCTTGTCGGGGTCGAACCGGGCGCCACTCTTGTTCACACGCTCCAGGCTGAAGGCCTCCACAAGCTGGTCCATGGTAAAGAGCTCCTGCTCTGTGCCAGGATTCCACCCCAGTAGAGCCAGCATGTTGACGAATGCCTCCGGATAATAGCCTCGCTCACGATAGCCACTGCTCTTCTCACCGGTGTTCGGGTCCGTCCAGTCCAAAGGGAACACCGGAAAACCCAGACGATCGCCGTCGCGCTTGCTGAGCTTGCCGTTGCCATCGGGCTTCAGGATCAATGGCAGGTGGGCGAACTGCGGGCGCTCCCATCCGAACGCCTCATAGAGCAGTACATGCAGCGGGGCACTGGGCAGCCACTCCTCCCCGCGGATCACGTGCGTGATGCCCATCAGGTGGTCATCCACGATATTGGCCAGATGGTACGTGGGCATGCCATCGCTCTTGAACAGCACTTTGTCATCGATATGCCCGCTGTGGACCACCACCCAGCCTCGGATGATATCCTCGAACCGCACCTCACGCTGGCGCGGCACCTTCAAACGCACCACGTAGGGTTCTCCTCCGACCAGGCGGGCCTTCACCTCGTCGGCGGGCAGTGTGAGCGAGTTCTTCATGTGCTCACGCGTCACCGCATTGTACGCCGGTGCCGCCACGCCGGCCGCTTTCATGCGATCACGCATGGCTTCCAACTCCTCCGCTGTATCGAAGGCATAGTAGGCCTGGTCCTTGGCGATCAGTTCATCCGCGTATCGGCGATACCCCGCCTTCCGCTCGCTTTGTCGATATGGCCCGTCAGGGCCTCCGACCCATGGGCTCTCATCCGGAGTGAGCCCGCACCAGTCCAAAGCCTCACGGATGTATTCCTCCGCTCCGGGAACGTACCGGGTCTGGTCGGTATCCTCGATGCGCAAGAGGAATCGTCCTCCGTGCTTTCGTGCGAACAAGCAGTTGTACAGCGCCGTGCGCACGCCGCCCATGTGCAATGGACCGGTGGGGCTTGGTGCGAATCGGACACGGACGGACATGGCAAAATAGGTGCTCTGGTTCGAAGGGGTTGCGAAGATACCGGTACGGTCAGCTAGGCCCCATATTTGACCACTTTCCGAGGACCGCGGCAAGGGCCTTTCCATGAGCGCGCACAAAACACCCTCTCTTCCTGCCATCGTGGAGGAACTGGCGGCATCGCTCGGTCGCCGGGATGAAGGACCCAACATTGCGTTGGCCGAGCGTGTCGCAAGATCATTGGACGTGGACGCTGTTTCCGCACTCATCCAGGTCCTTCGTGAGGGGAACACCGCGCTCAAGGCCGATGCCATGAAGGTGCTGTATGAAGCAGGCGAAAGGGCACCGGAACTTCTGGTGCCTTACTTGAACGTGTTCATCGACCTGCTCGGCGGCAGGAACAATCGGCTGGTCTGGGGTTCCATGTGCGCGATCGATGCGATAGCCGGGGTGGCTCCTGGAAGTGTCTACGCCAAGCTGTCGCCCATCATGGCCGCAGTGGACCAGGGCTCTGTGATCACCAGGGACAACGGCGTGAGGATCTTGGTCAAACTGGGCGGTGAGCGGCGTTTCGGGAAGCGGGTGAGGCCGCTGTTGTTGGAGATCCTGCGTACATGCCCGGTCGATCAGCTACCGATGTATGCGGAATTGGCGGCCACATTGGCCCAGGGGCGGTACGCCGGCATGATGGTCGAGGTCTTGGAGAAACGGGTGGTGACCGTGTCCCGGCCAGCAAAGCGGAGTCGCATCATCAAGGTGCTGAAGTACCTGGCGGCGTTCCATTGAACCGGACTTTTCCGATCTTGCATTCCTGCCGAACCACCAGATGCGTCCCGCTCCATTTCTCGTGCTCATCGGCATGTGCATCCTGCCGCGCGCACATGCCCAATGCCCAGGGTGCAACCCGGACCTGGCCTGCCAGGTGACCCCGGCCTATCCCACACTTTGCCCGACACAGCCTCCGAACGCCACGGTCGGGGTGCCCTATGAGGCGGACCTTACCTTCTGGCTGCCCTCCTCCTTCACCGATACGGGCACGGGGTTCAGTGTGGACTTCCTGCAAATGACCATCACCGGGATCTCCGGTGTGCCTTTCGGGCTCGCTGTGGAAACGAACGATCCGCTCGGTATCTACTATCCCCAACAGAACGAATACGGTTGCGCCCGCATCTGTGGCACCCCATTGGGCGCCGGGACCTTTACCATTACGATCTCCATCAATGCCTTGGTGGATTACAACGGCATTCAGCTCACCGTGCCCGAATCCTTTCCGGTCGTCCTGGTGGTCCAGCCGGGGAATGGGGGCAACCTGAGCTTCAGTTTCGACCCAACGAGCGATTGCGGGTCGCTGGACGTCACTTTCAATGCTTTGATCGATGGCGGTGGCGCTCCCACCACCTATGCGTGGGATTTTGGCAATGGTAACTCGAGTGGAGATGCCGACCCACCCGTCCAGACCTATTCCCAGCCTGGTGTCTATACCATCTCCCTTCTGACAACTGTCGGCGGATACGTCCTCACAGAGGTCGTATTGAGCGGTGTGAACGACAACTGGTGTGGCGATGTCGAGGAGCCGGACATTTTCGGGTGCACCGGCGCACCGGACCTTTATTTCGTATTGACCGACGGAAATGGCAACGACTATACGAGCAGCAGTGGCAGTAACGCGCAAAGTCAGACCTGGTCGAACCTGAACCTGCCCTTGAACGATCCGCCCTATTCGATCACGTTCTACGATGAGGACCCCATCAGCCAGGATGACGATCTGGGCACTTTCAACATCCCGCTCAATGGGCCGGGGACATACCCCTTCAACGTGGCGGGGGGCACGTTCGGTCAATTGAGCGTGGGCCTCACTGTGCAACAGCTATTCCAGGATACGGACAGTGTGACCGTATTCTCGCTGCCTGACATGACCACGACCTATGACACGCTCGCCGGACTGATCTGCCTGAGCGACTCCAACTTGGTGAACATCGTATGGTACCAGGACGGCGACACCGTTCCGAACGCCATTGGCGCTTGTCTGCAGACTCCCGGCGATGGTGTCTATCTGGCTGAAGGCACGAACGGTTACGGCTGCTTGGGTTGGAGCGACCCGGTCGTTGTCTGCCCAACCATCACGATCACCTATTCGGGCGGTGTCCTGTTCATGGATGGAGGAACGGGGATCTGTTCGTGGACCTACGAAGGGCTGCCCGTGCCGGGCACGGACGATCCCTACTTGTTCAGCATGGGCGATGGGGATTACACCGTAACGCTATCAACAGCCGATGGCTGCATGGTGTCCACCAGCTTTTCACTTAACACCACGGCCATTGCCCGGCGCGATCCGACCGGCCCGCGGTTCAACTTATTCCCCGTACCCAATGACGGCCGGTTCGTGGTGCAGGGAGAGGGGTTCGTCGGGGACGTGGGGATCTACGTGACGAACCTGTCCGGGCAGCTCATTTGCGACCGCCACGTGACCCCGTTGCTAGGCCGGATCACGGAAGCATTCGACCTGCTCGATCTCCATCCGGGGACCTACTTCGTGCGCCTCCGAGACTCGCAAAGGGTCTCAGGGCGGGCATTTGTGGTCCATGAATAGCACGACCTCCGGTCCGGCACTGCCGTACCTTTGGGAACAATGCCCGGAATGGGAGGACCGTTCCAGCCACACGGACCATGCAAAGTGACCGGGAACTGCTGATCGGCAAGTTGGATGCCTTCATCCGGAGGTACTACCAGGACCGGCTCCTTCGCGGCCTGTTGTACAGCGTGGGGCTTCTCGCCGTCCTTTATCTCGGGGTCACGCTCAGCGAGTATTTCGGCCGCTTCGGACCCGGTATGCGCTCCGTGTTGTATTGGGGCTATCTCGCGGCGGCCGGTTCCGTACTGGTCCGCTACATCCTGATACCGGCCTCCCGATGGCTGCGCCTGGGCGCGGTGATCACCCATGCCGAAGCGGCCCAGATCATCGGGGCACACTTCGGGGAGGTGGCGGATAAGCTTTTGAACACGCTTCAACTGCAACAGCAGGCCGCCTCCGCGCCGAATCGGGAGTTGATCGAAGCCAGCATCGCACAGCGAAGCCGGGAAATGAGGGCCGTGCCCTTCTCGGCGGCGATCGACCTGCGCAAGAACACGCGTTACCTGCGCTATGCACTGCCACCCCTGGCGATCCTGCTGCTGTTGCTGATCACAGCGCCCTCCATGATCACCGGGCCCACCCAACGCATCCTGCGCCATGGAATGGAATTCGTTCCGGAGGCGCCGTTCCGGTTCCTGATCATGAACGACACGCTTGCTGTTCCAGAGCAAGAGGATTTCGATCTGGATGTTCGCCTGGAGGGTGAGGTGGTGCCTCAGCAGGCAGCGATCCTGCTCGACGGCCGCGAGGTGCCGATGGTGAAGGCCGGGGGAGGACATTTCCATCACCGCTTTCGGAATGTACCGGGGACGACCGATTTCCAACTCACTGCAGAGGGTTACAAGAGCGGGACCTATACGCTGGAGGTGCTGCCCAACCCCACATTAATGCAGTTGTCCATAACGATGGCGCCCCCCGCATATACCGGGGAACCCGGCCGTACGATCAACAATATGGGGGACGTGACCGTGCCCGCCGGCACACGCATCACCTGGAATATCGGGACCCGGAGCGCCCGCACCTTGGACGTGTCGTTCGACGACAGCACCTATACCCTCGAACCGCTCGAACCGGATGCCTTTTCCCTCTCGCGTCGCTTCGTGCAGGGTCATGCGTATCGCATCATTCCGCGGAACGGTGTCGTTTCTCAAGGGTCACCACTGGAGTACCATGTGCAGGTGCTGCCCGACCTGTATCCCACGATCGCCGTAGAAGAGCGCATCGACAGCCTCGCCCCGAAACAGCGCTATTTCCGGGGAACCATCGGGGATGATCACGGGCTTTCCAGATTGCAATTCCACTATCGGTTCAGCGCAGGCGGTGATAGCGTGGCCATCGAAGACCGAGAAGGGGTCCGCGACCTTCCTGTGGACCGAAGCAATACCCGGCAGGATTTCTACCACGCCTGGGACCTGGCCGGCCTCCGGATCCAACCCGGGGACGAACTGGAGTACTGGTTCGATGTATGGGACAATGACGGGGTGAACGGCGCAAAGCGCACGCGCAGCAACACATTGGTGTTCGAGGCGCCAACACTGAACGAACTGGCCGCCGAACAACAAAAGCAGAACGAGGCCATCGAAAGCGCGCTCCGCTCGGGCATCCAGGAAGCCCAACAACTGCAGGGCGACCTGGACAAGCTGCGGCGGAACATGCTCGACAAGAAGGACCTCGACTGGCAGGACCAACAGAAGTTGCAGAACGTGATCGACCGGCAGAAACAACTGCAGGACCAGATCTCCCGCACGACCGACCAACTCCGGATGAGCCAGGAGCAGCGGTCCGAATTCCAGGAGATGGACCAGCGTCTGCTGGACAAACAAAACAAGCTCCAAGACCTCTTTGAGAACGTACTGAGCGACGAAATGAAGGACCTCTATCGTCAGGTGCAGGAGATGCTCGATAAGCTGGACAAGGACAAGCTCCAGGAGAAGATGGAGGACATGAAATTGAGCCAGGAAGACCTTGAAAAGGAACTTGATCGGTCCTTGGAGCTCTTCAAACAAATGGAGGTCGAACAAAAGGCGCAGGATATCGCCGACCACCTGAACGATCTGGCCGAACGGCAGGACAAGCTCGGCGATGAGACCAAGGAGGGCGATCGGCCGAACGATGAACTCGGGCATGAACAGGAGGAATTGAACAAGGAGTTCAAGGACATTCAGAAGGATATACACGCGCTCGAGGAAAAGAACAAGCAGCTGGAGAACCCACTGGACATCCCGGATACCGAACAAAAGCAACAGGACATCGGTGAGCAACAGCAACAGAGCAGTGATCAGCTGCAACAGCAACAGAAAAGCAAGGCAAGCGAAAGCCAGAAGAACGCGGCCGATCAGATGAAACAACTGGCCTTCCAAATGCAGTCCGGCATGCGGAACGGCGAACAGCAACAGCATGAGGAGGACATGGATGCGCTCCGCCAACTGCTGGAGAACATCGTCCAGCTCAGCTTCGACCAGGAGGCCCTGATGAAGGACATGCAGAACACCTCATCGAAGGACCCGCGCTTCATCGAGATCGGTCGCGAACAAAAGGACCTCCGAGATGATTCCAAGGTGATCGAGGATTCGCTGTTCGCCCTGAGCAAGCGTGTGCCGCAGCTGCAGAGCATCGTGAACCGCGAGATGAATTCGGTGAACAGCAACATGGACGAGGCCATGGAACACCTCGGCGAAGCACGTGCGAACGATCGGCATCGTCCGATGGCCGCTGACAATCAGCAGCGGGCCATGACCTCATTGAACGACCTTGCTCTGCTGTTGGACGAAGCTCTACAGCAAATGATGCAGCAGATGGCCATGCAGATGCCAGGGAACGGTTCCTGCAACAAGCCCGGGGGAACGGGCAGCGGAAAAGGTAATAAACCCTCCATGGCCAGGATGAAGGCCCAACAGGAGGCATTGAGCAAACAGCTCGAGGCCATGCGCAAGGCCCTTGAGGAACAGCGCAAGGGAATGAAGCCGGGGCAGCAGGGCTCCGGGGGCCAGATGCCCGGCATGAGCAGGCAGCTGGCCGAACTTGCCGCGCAACAGGCGGCCATACGCAAGGAGATGCAGCGGCTCGCGCAAGAAATGAATGCCGACGGGTCCGGCGCGGGCAATGGTCTCAACAAGCTCGCCGAGGAAATGGAACAGAACGAGAAGGACGTGGTGAACAAACGGATCGACCAGGAGACCGTGCGCCGACAACAGGACATCATGGTGCGCCTGCTCGAAGCGGAGAAAGCCGAGCGGGAACGCGAGCTGGACAAGAAGCGTACAAGCAAGGAGGGGGATCAGGACCCACCGGAAGACCCCGCCCGTTTCTTTGAATACCAACGTCGGAAGGCCCGGGAAGCCGAGCTTCTACGTACCATGCCGGCCGGTCTGAAACCCTATTACCGCGACCGCGTGAACGACTATTTCGGTACATTTGACCGACCCTGAAAGGACGATGGGAGCCCTTACTGACGACGTCCAATTCACCGAACGGATCGACTTCCCCAGCCAGGCGGAGAACATCCATCTCGTGGAGAAATTGATCGACGAGGTCTGTGCCAGGTCGAACGTGCACGAATCGCACTATGGCAACATCCTGATCGCGCTCACAGAGGCTGTGAACAATGCCATTCACCACGGCAATCGGCAGGACCCGGAAAGACGGGTCGTCGTCGGGTACGAGGTGAAGGACGATGCGATCATCTTCATGGTCGGGGATGAAGGTCCTGGATTCGACCATGACCACCTTCCTGACCCCACTGACCCGGAGAACATCGAGAAGCCCCATGGTCGGGGCGTTTTCCTGATGCGCGCCCTGGCCGACAAGGTCGAATTCACCGACAATGGTGCGACCGTGGTGATGTCCTTCGGACTTGCCCCGGTGAAAGAGTGAGCCCCGCCAAAGCACCAAGATCCAGCCCCATCCATTTCTTGGTGCGATCCGGCACAACGAACGCCTTCCGAGATCGTACCGCACTGCGGCAGTGGTTGTTACGCGTGGCTGAAGCGGAGGGTAGGCGCGTCGGCTCGATCACCTATGTGTTGATGTCCGACAATGAACTTCTTGCCTACAACCGCCAATACCTGGCGCATGATGACCTCACTGACGTGATCACGTTCCACGAGGGGCAGGATGAGGACTTGGAGGGAGACATTCTTATCAGTTATGAGCGTGTGAAGGAGAATGCGCGCGAATACCATGTGCATCACACAGCGGAACTGCATCGCGTCATGGTCCACGGGCTCCTGCACCTTTGCGGGCATCAGGACAAGACCGCACCCCAACGCACCGCCATGCGACAACTCGAGGATCGTTACTTGTCCTGGCGCTGAGCCCATTTCGTCGTCGGGCGGGCTTCCCACCCCGGCGTAACTTTGCGCACTGATCCATGACGGACCTTGGGCCATACGACGTGATCGTGGTCGGAGCTGGTCATGCCGGCTGTGAAGCAGCGGCGGCGGCGGGCAACATGGGTTCCCGCGTGCTGTTGATCACCATGAACATGGGGGTGATCGGCCAGATGAGCTGCAATCCGGCCATGGGAGGGGTGGCTAAGGGCCAGATAATCAGGGAAATAGATGCTTTCGGCGGCTACAGCGGCCTGGTCAGCGACCGCAGCATGGTCCAGTTCCGGATGCTTAACCGGAGCAAGGGGCCGGCCATGTGGAGCCCGCGATCGCAGAATGATCGGGCTTTGTTCGCCCAGGAATGGCGTCAGACGCTCGAGCGTATTCCGAACGTGCACTTCATGCAGGAGATGGTCACGACCATCGAGCATGACGGCTCGCGGGTTACGGGGATTCGCACCAGCATGGGCCTGCTCATCAAAGGCCACACGGTCATACTGACGAGTGGGACGTTCATGAACGGCGTCATGCACATCGGCGAGAAGCAGTTCGGCGGTGGACGGGCCGGTGAACGCGCGAGCCGAGGCATCACCGAACAACTGGTGGAACTCGGATTCCAGGCCGGACGCATGAAGACGGGAACCCCTCCTCGCGTGGACGGCCGAAGCATTGACTTCGATAATCTGGAGGAACAACGCGGCGATGAACTCCCGGCCACGTTCAGTTTTCTTCCCGAAAGCCGCCCGATCGAGCGCCAGCTAAGCTGTTGGATCACTCACACAAATCCAGAAGTCCACGACATCCTGCGCACCGGCTTCGACCGGAGCCCAATGTTCAATGGAAGGATACAGGGACGGGGTCCTAGGTACTGCCCGAGCATTGAGGATAAGATCGACCGTTTCAAGGAAAAGGAACATCACCAGATATTCGTTGAGCCCGAAGGGTGGAATACCGTGGAGACGTATATCAATGGGTTCAGCACCAGTTTGCCCGAACAGGTCCAAATTGCTGCTTTGCGCAAGCTTCCCGGCTTTTCCAATGCACGTATTTTCCGGCCTGGCTACGCCGTGGAATACGACTATTTTCCTCCTACCCAGCTCCAGCACACACTCGAGACCAAGGGGATCAGCGGCCTTTATTTCGCCGGCCAGATCAACGGGACCACAGGATATGAAGAGGCGGCCTGCCAGGGCCTTATGGCCGGCATCAACGCGCATCTACAGATCCACGAGAAGGACCCGCTGGTCCTGGGTCGGGACGATGCCTATATCGGCGTATTGATCGACGATCTGATCACGAAGGGAACCGATGAGCCCTATCGCATGTTCACGAGCAGGGCCGAGTTCCGGATCTTACTCCGCCAAGACAATGCGGACCTGCGCCTGACGCCTATCTCCCACGCTCTGGGACTGGCAGGCGATGATAGGATGCAACGGGTTGACCGAAAGCGGCAACAATCTGAGGAATTGGACGCGGTCGTAAGGCGCACGAGCGTTTCACCGGAGGAGGCCGACCCCCTGATCGTTCCACGTGGAACATCTCCTCTGCGGCAAAAGGTCAAACTGATCGATCTCATCACGCGACCACAGTTGTCCATTTCCGATCTTGAACGCCTCGTACCACAAGAAGCACGATCCGGGTACACGGACGACCGACTCTGGAAAGAATCTCTTGAACAATTGGAGATCGGTATCAAGTATTCGGGCTATTTGGCCAAGGAGCGGGTGTTGGCCGAAAAATTGGCGCGTCTTGAGGATCTCCCATTGGACCAGACCATGAACTACGGCCAACTCACCTCCCTGAGCATGGAAGCTCGTCTCAAACTGGATATGGTGCGTCCGCAAACCCTTGGACAGGCGGCCAGGATCAGCGGAGTGTCTCCATCCGATCTTGGCGTCCTCATGGTCTATCTTGGCCGATGAGCGGCCGATCGTTCCACGTGGAACTCTCCGCTCTTACGCATGTGCTCAGGTGCCCGATCTGTGGTTCTGACACGCTCATTCCTTGGGGGCTGGTACGGGATCATCTTGTATCACACGGCGACTTCCAGCTCGTGGATTGTTCACAGTGCGGCTTCCGGATGACTTCTCCGCGGCCGCCGGTCGAGCAGATCGGAGTATTCTATGCCTCCGACGCATACATTTCACATTCAAACTCGAAACGCGGCTTCGGGGACCATATCTACCAGGTTGCACGTAAACTCGCGTTCCGGTCCAAATACCGGCTCATCAGACGCCATGTCCCTACGGGTAAGTTGCTGGACATTGGTTGCGGTACAGGGCAATTCCTCCACTATCTATCCGGTCGTGGATATCTGGTTCAGGGAGTGGAGCCCGATCAAGGAGCAAGAGAAAGAGCAATAGCCGATCTTTCGCTCTCGGTGCTTCCCTCGATCCAGGATGTTCCCGCTCGTGAACAATTCCAGGTGATCACCATGTGGCATGTTCTTGAGCATGTCCATGATCTTCCTTCGATGCTGAAATGGCTCTATGCAGCTCTTGCCCCAGGGGGCTTCCTTTTCCTGGCCATACCTGACCGGGGTTCTTGGGATGCAGAATACTTTAGGACGCTCTGGGCCGCCTATGATGTTCCCCGCCACCTCTGGCACTTTCGGAGCACCGATGTGACGCGCTTGTGCGCCCCGTTCGGTCTTTCAACATTTTCCGTGCGATCCATGTGGTTGGACGCTCCCTACATCAGCCTGCTCAGCAGCCAGCATTCGGGACATGGTCCTATTCGATCCTGGATCGACGCGATCTGGTTCGGTCTGATCTCGAACCTATTCGCCCTGCTCACTTCAAGACCGACCTCCAGCTCGCTTGTCGTCCTGAACAAGCCAAAAGCTTGTAAGGGGTGATTTTCACGCCCTGGGTCCACCAAATACCATTCGGTGGTATTGCACCCCTCCCGACTGCCGAAACGCCGTCTGCGGGCCTCTCTTGATGCCGGCCATATCTCGCTGAATATCAGGTGGTTATTGTTGTCCTTTTCCCCCAACCCAATTGCTCACCTTCCAAGGGGCATTCACCTACCTACCTTTGCCGACCATTTCAGAATTGCAGATCATGGCCACAATGACACCGGACCGTACAGCCAAAGTATTGGCGGATCTTCAGCTCGCACATGAAAGCAGTGGTGTACGTATTGGTCCTGACCCCCTTCCCGGGACCGGCGGCCTTCTCCATTCCATCAGTCCTGTTGATGGCACCGAGTTGGGTACTGTTCGAACGGCCTCGGCGGAAGAATTTGACACGGTCGTTGAGCGAGCCCGGCAAGCCTTCGATGAATGGCGCACCTGGCCAGCACCGAAACGCGGCGAGGTGGTCCGCCAGGTCGGTCAGGCTCTTCGCATGCAGAAGACCGCATTGGGCCGGTTGGTCAGCTACGAAATGGGCAAGAGCCTTCAGGAGGGGCTGGGGGAGGTGCAGGAAATGATCGATATCTGCGATTTCGCTGTCGGCCTCTCCCGACAGCTCCATGGGCTTACCATGCACAGCGAACGCACCGACCATCGGATGTATGAACAATGGCATCCATTGGGTATCGTGGGCATCATCAGCGCGTTCAACTTCCCGGTGGCCGTATGGAGCTGGAACGCCATGCTGGCCTGGGTTTGTGGCGACGTCACGATCTGGAAACCAAGCGAGAAGACCCCTCTTTGCAGTCTTGCTTGTCAGCAGGTCGTCACGGAAGTTTTCGAGAACAACGGCGTTCCGGGCGGTGTTAGTTGCATCGTGAACGGTGGGCGTGATGTGGGTGAATGGTTGGCCAAGGACGGACGTATCCCGCTGGTGAGCGCAACCGGTAGTACGCGAATGGGAAAAGCCGTTGGCGCCGAGGTGGGCGCACGCTTGGGCCGTTCATTGCTTGAGCTCGGTGGGAACAACGCCATCATTATCACCCGACACGCGGACCTGGATATGGCCCTACGCGCCTGCCTATTCGGCGCAGTGGGCACCTCTGGACAACGCTGCACCAGTACACGGCGACTGATCATCCACGCCGACATCTATGACACATTCCGAGAGAAGCTCATCAAGTCCTATGCTCAACTGCGGATCGGCGACCCGCTCGACGAAGGGAACCACGTCGGACCGCTGATCGACCGGGATGCGGTCAGCAATTACGAGAAGGCGCTTCGAGCCGCCCAGGAACAGGGTGGGCGTGCCGCAGTGAGCGGCGAGGTGCTGTCCGGGCCAGGGTATGAAAGCGGTTGCTACGTGCGTCCCGCGATCATTGAGGCCACTTCGGACATGGCGATCGTCCAGGAAGAGACCTTTGCTCCGATCCTCTATCTGCTCCGATACGAGGGTGATATCCACGACGCGATCACGATCCAGAACAACGTTCGCCAGGGCCTGAGCAGCGCCGTGATGACGACGGACCTTCGTGAAGCCGAGCGGTTCCTGGGGGCCCGGGGAAGTGACTGTGGTATTGCCAATGTCAACATCGGTACCAGCGGTGCGGAGATCGGAGGTGCTTTCGGTGGTGAGAAGGAGACCGGCGGGGGGAGAGAGAGCGGAAGCGATGCGTGGAAGAATTACATGCGCAGGCAGACCAACACGATCAACTTCGGAGACCATCTCCCCCTGGCCCAGGGGATCAAGTTCGATATCTAGGGTCGCCGCACCGGGACAGGATACCAAGCCGTCCCATTCAACGTCTACCTTTGGGCGCCTCATGCGCTCCCGGTCGACCTTGTACCTCCCCTCATCCCTGGTCGCCATGGTCCTGTATACCTCCTGTGTCCCGGGACCATCGGTCGTTGATGCGCGGGTATTGCGCTCCGGGCCGTGGAGGTTCAGCCTCGATGTTCCCGGGGGCGAACTCCCGTTCCTGGCCGACCTGCAATACGATAGCACGTGGCACCTGGTGGTCCACAATGGCGTGGAGCGCATTCCCGTGAACGCTGTCCGTGTCACCGATGACAGCATTCGGATCCATATGCCGCTATTCGACTCCGAATTCCGCGGCCGGATCATGAACGACAGTACGTTCAGTGGATCCTGGTTCAACTATCTGAAGGGAAGCGACTATCACATCCCCTTTCATGCTCAAGCCGGTTCTGCACCCCGATTCAATACATCCGTTCCGAGCGCTGCATCGGTGGCCGGCACATGGGAGGCCCACTTCAGTTCGGGCACTCCGGATGCCTATGATGCCATCGGCCTGTTCCAGCAGGACCGCGATCATTTGACCGGCACCTTCGGTACAGAGACCGGGGACTATCGTTTCCTGGACGGCGTGATGAGCGGTGACTCCTTGTACCTCTCCTGTTTCGATGGCAGCCATGCATTCCTATTCCACGCCCTTCTTCGGAACGACAGTCTCATCGGGCGGTTCTGGAGCGGCATTCATTGGCAGGAGCCCTGGACGGCTGTTCGAAATCCGGATTTCACCCTTCGCAACCCCGACTCCCTCACCTTTCTTCGCGAGGGATACGACATGGTTGACTTTCGCTTTCCGTCTATTGACGGGGATATGGTCTCGCCAAAAGATCCCCGATACCACAACAAGGTCCTCATCGTTCAGGTCATGGGCAGCTGGTGCCCGAATTGCATGGACGAGACGCGGCTGCTCACGGACCTGTACAACGAATACAATGCGCAGGGTCTGGAGATCATCGCGATAGCATTTGAAAAGTATGAGCGGGAAGGAGAGGCCTATGCGGCGCTCAAGGCGTTCAGGACCGCACTGGATGTGCCCTACACGATCGTATATGCAGGACGCTCCGGCAAAGATAATGCGAGCGCAAAGCTCCCATTCCTGGACCATGTGATGAGCTTTCCTACCTCCATCTTCATTGACAGGCACGGTACCGTGAAACGCATCCGCACCGGTTTCTATGGTCCTGGCACCGGTGAGCATTACTTGAACTACACGCACAAGCTTACCGAGTTCATCGAGGGCCTTCTCGCTGAAACGGGGTCAGCGGCCGGTTGAACCCTCCTTCAGCTTGTCCACGGTGATCCTTTCGGGTCGTTGGCTCAACGCCCAGGCCGTGTAGAAGACGAGCCGGGCCCGTTCCTCCAACAAGTCCGGCCGGATCCGGTCCACCTCGTCATGGGGCCCGTGATAATCCGCATGTACACCGCTGAAGTAGAAAATGGACGGTATCCCATGTTTCGCGAAATTGTAATGATCGCTCCGGTAATAGAATCGATTGGGGTCGTCCGCGGCATTGTAAGTGTAGTCGAGGTCCAGCCCGACATAGTTCCTGTTCGCCGCCTCATTGATCGCGTGCAGTTCACTGCTCAGACGGTCACTGCCGATCACGTAGACATAAGGAGCTGTTCCGATATGGGCACTGTCGGTCCGTCCGATCATGTCAATATTGAGGTCGGCTACGGTACTGTCAAGGGGAAATACCGGATGCTCACTGTAATATTCGGACCCCAACAAGCCCTTTTCCTCCCCGCTCACCGGCATGAACAGGATGCTTCGAAGGGGTCCATGTCCCTCCGCCTTGGCTTTGGCAAAGGCTTGCGCCATTTCCAGCAGGGCAACGGTCCCTGATCCATCGTCATCCGCACCATTGTACACCTCCCCGTCCTTCATGCCGATATGATCGTAATGCGCCGTAACGACCACGACCTCTCCTGGTCGCACCGATCCCGGTATGAACGCCAGTACATCCTCGCTGCTCGATCGGCCGCGGAGCTGTGTGTAATGCAACTCCAACAACACATCGGCCGTATCGGAAAAGCTTCCACGACGACCGGATTTCTGGACCTTCTTCCAGGATGTGCCCGCCCGATCCAAAAGCACCTCTCCCAACCCCCTGCCTGCGATGATCGTCTGCATCCCTTCCGGAGGAACTGGCCGCTCAGCCTCCTTGCTCTGGCTCAGGTGCATGCGGGTCGATGTGATGTAATGCGCGTAATTCTCCTTCAATCCATCGTATTGGTCCGTAAGAAAGAACAGCGCGGTCGCCCCGCGTTCGGATGCGGAACGTGCCATGACACTCAATCGCTGAAGGAACGCTGGATCGGGCACGTACCCCCCGGACCCTTCGGACCTGTCGGATGAGGGCTCGACCCACAGCACGGCACGTCCCTTCACCGGAATTTCCTGGAACATCGAATCCGATGGGGAGATGCCAGCGACCATGGTGACCCCTTGCAGCTTCGTATCTCGGGCCACCTTCTCCGAGAAATAGAAAAAGTCATCCATGAAGCGGAAACTGCTTCCCGCCACCTCGACCACGATCCCCCCTGGCCGGTCCACGTCCAGCTCGAATGGCAGGAAATACCCGTCCTTCACGCCCCGAGCCTCTCCGCCCGGGACCGGTGCAATGCCCATCTTCATGAATTGCTCACGCAGGTATTCGGCCGCCATCTTCTGCCCCCTCATGCCCGTCTCCCTTCCTTCATAGGCATCACTGGCGATGATGGACAGATGCCGCATCAGGTCCTCCGCGGTGATGGTCGTTCCATAACGCAACGCGATACTGTCCTCTTGACCGCGAAGCAGTATCGGGGCGACCAGCAGGAGCACCACCGGGTAAAAAGAACGGCTGGTGCTCACCTCGAGGCCGTTTCGGGACGCTCGATCTTTTCAACGCGCCGTTCGTGCCTTCCTCCCTCGAAATCCGCATTGAGGTAGGCGTCGAGAATGGCGACCGCCTCCTGCAAGGTCACGAACCGGGCCGGCAGTGCTATGACGTTCGCATTGTTGTGGGCTCGAGCCAGAGCCGCCACGTCCGGTCGCCAGGCCAGCGCGCTTCTCACGCCACGATGCTTGTTGGCCACGATGTTCACCCCATTGCCGCTCCCACAGATCACCACACCGCGCTCTGCCCGACCCTCGGCCACATCCGCAGCTACAGGATGCGCCATGTCCGGATAGTCCACACTGTTCGGGCCATCGGTACCATGGTCCACGACCGAATAGCCCAGTTCTTTAAGATGCCTGATCAACTGCTCCTTCAGATCATGACCAGCATGGTCTGAACCGATGGAGACGCGCGCCCCTCGCCGTAATGTCATGATCCAAAGATAGTTCCAGGGTTTCCCACGATCGGATCGTTCATCGTGGTGCATGATCACTAAGAAATTCATGCACCACGCATCGCACCCCTCTCCCCATGATCGATCTTGGCGGATTTCCTATTGCACGATATCCCTGGATCCCCACACTGATCGAACAGACAGGACCGATGCATCATGCCACGGTTTTTTAACAAATGCATGAACCCCGGGATCGCCTGGATCGTGAATGGGAGGGTCCATGTACCGTTCGAGTCAAGTGTACGCCCCTTCCTCGGATCGCCGAAGGCTGTTGGTATGCGGTGAGCTACTTTTGATAACCGGTACGTGCGACCGATCGTGGTCCATGTTGTGAACACGATCAACAACCCTATAACTACATCAATATCTTTTCAAATAGGATGTTGTATACCTGGTGGATCCCCTATCGGACGATCTTGTTGGTTTGTAGCACTGTTGTGATCTGTACGAACAGTGCAGCCCAGGATGGCTATCAGGAGTACCACTATCCGAACGGACAGGTAAGCAGCGCGGGGACCTTGGTGGATGGAAAGCCGGAGGGGTATTGGAGGAACTATTACGAGGATGGAACATTGCGAAGCGAGGGGGACCGGGAACGATCCGAACTCCAAGGTGTCTGGAAATTCTACGGTCCCCATGGTGAGCTCACTTCGGAGGTTCCCTACAAGGACGGAAAGAAGGAAGGTCCCCTTCGGAAGTACGCGGCGGATGGAATATTGCTGAGCGAGGAGACCTTTGTGAAGGATGTCAGACAGGGTCCAACGACCTATTTCTATCCGGATGGCCATGTCCAGAAGATCGTTCCATTCGTTGATGGGAAGGAACATGGTGTTGGTCTCGAATATGCCGAGGATGGTCGTGTGATCGCAATGTTGCACTACGGAGAAGGCATGCTACGAAGGCGTGAGGAGATCAATCGGATTGATGCGGACGGGGAACGTCAGGGACCTTGGAAGGGATTCCAGTCGAACGGCAAGGTGAAGTGGGAGTGTGACTATATGGACGGAAAACGCCAGGGCATCTACAAGGAATATGATGTGAACGGCAACCTGAAGGAGATGCGTAAATACGACCAGGACGAGGTCGATGAAGGGGCACGGGAGTCCATGCAATTGAAGATCCGGAACACCTACCATAGCAACGGAAAGGTGGCCACAGTGGGCAGCTACAGCCAGGACGGGGCGAAGCAGGGCCTATTTCGTACCTACGATACTTCGGGTAATGTGCGTTCGGCGGCGATCTATGCGGATGACAGGATCCTGGGAGAAGGCCCCGTGGGTGGATTGGGTGAAAGGGAGGGCCTTTGGGTGGAGTATTATACCAGCGGAGAGAAGCGGGCAGAGGGCGAATACAAGGACGGCAAGCGCGAGGGTGAGTGGACCTTCTACCACCGTTCCGGTGCGGTGGAGCAAAAAGGGCGCTATGCCAACGGGCTTGCACAGAACACTTGGCGCTGGTTCTTCGAGGATGGGAGATTGCACCGGGAGGAGAATTATCGGAAGGGCAAGGAGGATGGAGCCTCGGTGGAATATGATGAGAAAGGGGAAGTGGTCACACAAGGAGACTATATCGATGGGTTGCGAGAAGGGGAGTGGACCTATCATGTGGGTGACCATCGTGAAGAAGGACGATACAAAGGCGGCCTCAAGGACGGCGAGTGGGTCTATACCTACGACAATGGCCGAAAGAGTTTCGTCGGGTCCTTTGTTGATGGCCTGCCCAATGGGAAACAGAAATGGTACTGGCCGAATGGTCAACTTCGCTGTGAAGGGCGATACACGATGGGTGCTGAGCAGGGGGACTTCAACTATTATTCGCAGCTGGGGCTGCTCGAGTTGACCATTCGTTTCAAGGACGGGGCCGAAATAAGGATAGACGGAGAAAAGGTGCCCCCTCCATTCGTTCCGGATACGCCTTGAACGATCTTGAAGAATGGTCCCTTCGGATGAGCGATCGGCGTTGGAGGATGCTCTGGAAGGCACGGACCGTGAGTTGGCGCGCGCCTTCATCACCCTCAAGCAGCAATATGATGACCTTGTCGAGCGGAACCTGGCCGGTGTTTTCCGGACCACCATCGATGGCCGGTTCCTGATCTGCAATGCCAGCATGGCCCGAATTCTCGGGTATCCATCGGTGGAGACCTTGATGCGTACGCCCGCATCGGATCTTTTTCCAGACCCTGTGGACCGGGAGGAGTATCTGCGGGAATTGAAGGAAAGGGGCGGATTGGTCAATCACGAGATGACCCTCAAGCACTTCAACGGTCGACCGGTGCATGTGCTCGAGAATGTGCAATTGGTGGAACATCCGGGTCGCATACCCACGATCGAAGGCACACTGGTGGACATGACCGGCGCCTATCAGTCGGCCATGGAACAGCGTACGCTCTTGGAGAACTATCGGGCACTTCTGGAACGGGTCAGGGATGGCATTGTGATCACACGGGATGGTCTTGTGGTCTATGCCAATCCGGCGGCGGAACGTCTGGTGGCCACGGGGCTGGTCGGTTCCGAGCTTTTCGAACGTATCCATCCGGATGACCAGGAACGGGCCCGAGCGGGTGAGGATCAGACCCTGGCGGATCGAGTTCCGGAGGCGTTCGATCTGCGGTTCGGAGATCCCGATGGTCCTTGGAGGGACCTGATGGCCCAACTCTCCCCCGCACTGTACGAGGGTCGTCCATCGGTCCAATGGTCGCTGCACGATATCGGTCTGGAGCGCAAACTCCTGCACGAAAGGATGCGGGCCCAGGTGGCGGAGGAGGTCAACCAGGTGTTGCGCCGGGAGATCAAGGAGCATCGGAGGACACAAAAGGCGTTGCTCCAGGCCAAGCAGTTCGCACGGAGCATCGTGGACAGTTCCCTGGACATGATCGTCGCCGTTGATGAGGAGGGGCGCATCACCGAGTTCAATCCCGCGGCCACCGTCAAGTTCGGTTATGAAGCCGAAGAGGTCCTGGGTTCATTGTCACAAGTGCTCTACGCCGACAAGGAAGAATATCAACGGGTACAGGATGAACTCAACACGCATGGCGCGTTCGCCGGAGAGGTGCGCAACATCGACCGCAACGGTCAGGAATTCGTCGTCTTCCTGGCCGCATCGCGCCTGTTCGACCAGGATGGTCAGCTCCTGGGATCCATGGGTGTATCCCGGGATGTCACCCAGGCCAAACGCGATCGCGAGGCACTGCGTGCAAGCGAGGAACGCTATCGCGATCTGTTCGAGAATGCCACCGACCTGATCCAGATCGTCGGGGAGGATGGTCATTTCCAATTCGTCAACAACGCCTGGAAGGAGACCCTGGGGTTTGCGGACCAGGAATTGAGCGGAATGACCATCTGGGACCTTGTGCATCCGGATGAGAAGGAACGTTTCCAGGAAGTGATCGGTGGTGTGATGGCCGGTCGGCCGGCGAAGAACCTGCGCACGGTCTTCGTGGCCAAGGATGGCACCCGGGTGCACGTGCAGGGGAACACCAACGCGCGCGTGGTGGATGGTCGGGTGCTGAGCATGCGGAGCATATTCCACGACATCACGCGGGAGGAGCAGGCCGAGGCCCAGGTACGGGATCATGTGGCCAAACAAAGGGCCTTGTTCGAAAGCAGCGAGCACATGTTCTGGACCGTGGACCAACGCGTGGCACTTACCTCGTTCAATCGGGGATATGCGGAAATGGTCGAACGGTTGTACGGGTCACGTCCCGACCTGAACACAGACCCGGCGCGCCCGCGGAAGAAGTTCGCCAGTCCGGAATACCATGTCTTTTGGGAAGAGAAGTACAGGGAGGCCTTCGCCGGACGGACACTCCGGTTCGAAACGGAGTTGATGGACCGGTCCGGGCAATATGTGAGCAATGAGATCTTCCTGAGCCCGGTCTTTGCAGCGGATGGCCAGGTGAAGGAGGTGTTCGGTATCGGCCATGAGATCACGGAGAAAAGGTTGGCCGAACGGGCGGTGCGCGACCAGGCAGCCCGGCTCGCGGCCATTTTTGCCAACAGTGCCAATATGATGGTCTGGACGATGGACACCGACTTTCGTATCACCGCCCTCAATGACCATTTCCGGGATTCGATCGCCCGGATGTACGGCATCCATCTGGACCCGGGTGCCGGCTTCCTCGATGAACTCACGGGATTCGCGACGAACAAGAAACGTGGGCAGATCACGGCACACTATCGGGCGGCCATGGAGGGACGGCCCCAACAGTTCGAGGTGGAGCTGCGTCATCCGGAAGGAGGTTCGGTCTGGCTGGAGAACCTCCTGAACCCCATCGTGATCGATGGACAGGTGCATGAGATAAGTTGCCTGGCCTATGACATCACGGACAAGAAGGCGGCAGAGGCCGGGCTGCGCGAAAGCCTGCACGAGAAGGAGGTCCTGTTAAAGGAGGTCCATCATCGGGTCAAGAACAATCTGCAGGTGATCAGCAGCATCCTGAACCTGCAGACCAGCTATGTGGGCAAGGACCAACGCATGCTCGATCTTTTACGGGAAAGCCAGGACCGCATCCGGTCCATGAGCTTCATCCACGAAAGTCTTTACCAGACCAAGAACTTCAGCAGTATCGACCTCGCGAATTACATCGACCGCCTTTCTCGCAACCTGGTGATGAGCTATTGCGTAAGCGGGAAGGTGGAACTGGAGACGGACCTGGAGCGCGTACTTCTTGGCCTTGATCAGGCGATCCCGTGCGGTCTGGTGCTGAACGAGCTGGTCAGCAATGCCCTGAAGCACGGGTTCCCGGAGGAACGACACGGCAGCATCCGGATCACCCTACGCGCGGAGGGCCGCCGGATAAGGGTCCGCGTTCAGGATGATGGAGTGGGATTTCCAAAGGACTTCGATCCTGAGCGTGATGCCAATCTGGGCCTGCAACTGGTACATACCCTGGTAGACCAGCTCGACGCCACCCTTGAACGCCCATCTGGCCCCGGGGTGTGCTATTTGCTTACTTTTGAACGTATCAAGTGATCCGATCATGCCGCAGACCAATGTCCTGGTGGTCGAGGACGAAAGCATTGTGAGCAAGGACATCCAGCACAGCCTTAAAAAGCTGGGTTACAATGTGGTGGGTGCTGCGGCAGCCGGTGAACAGGCGGTTCAGCTGGCCATCGAGACCCAGCCCGATATCATCCTCATGGACATCATGCTGAAGGGGGAGATGAGCGGCATAGAGGCGGCCATGCAGATCCGCCAGGAGACCAACATCCCGGTGATCTTTCTCACGGCCTACGCTGACGAGAGCACCCTCAGCAAGGCCAAGGTGACCCAGCCGTACGGCTACATCATCAAGCCGTTCAAGGAGATCGACATCCACACGTCGATCGAAATGGCCCTGTACAAGCATAAGAAGGAGGCCGAGGTGCTCAAGGAACGCGATCTATTGTTCAACCTGGTGGAGGGCGGTACTGGTGCGAACGACCTGCTTTTCGTCAAGAGCAATTCCCGGCTGGTCAAGTTGCGCATCAGTGATATCTATTATATCGAGGCGCTGAAGGACTATGTGGTGATCAATACGCTCACCACGCGGTACACGGTGCACAGCACCATGAAGGATATCGAGTCCAAACTACCGGAGAACGAGTTCGCCCGTGTGCATCGGTCGTTCATCGTAAGGATCGACAAGATCGTGGCCATCGAACAGCCGAACCTGATCCTGGAGAACGACAAAAAGGTCATCCCCATCGGCGGCAGCTACAAGGACGACCTGGCCAAGCGGCTCAAGTTCGTCTAGCGACGCGGTCCGGACACCTCCCGCAGGTCCACCGTACGTCGTTCCATGTCCACGGAGCGCACGATCACACGCATGGCATCGCCCAATCGCAGGGTGCGGCCCGAACGAAGCCCCACCAAACGATAGCGCTCCTCATCGAACTTGAAGATGTCACCCTGCAGTTCCCGGAGCGGGATCATGCCTTCGCAATGGTTGGCCGTCAGCTCAACGTAAACGCCCCACGAGGTGATGCCGGAAATGGTGCCATCGAACTCCTCGCCAATGCGCGCCAGGAGGTATTCGGCCTGTTTGTACCGGATGCTTGCCCGTTCTGCATCCGCCGCGCGCCGCTCCATCATCGAACTGTGCACACATTGGACCTCCAGGCGCTGTTTGTCGAGCGCCCCTCCGCCAGCCAAATAGTGTGCAAGGGCCCGATGCACCAGCATATCGGGGAAACGCCGGATGGGAGAGGTGAAGTGGGTGTAATGTTCAAATGCCAATCCGTAATGGCCGATGTTGTCCGTGGTGTAGATCGCCTTGGCCATGGTGCGAATGACCACCTGACGGATGATGCCCTCCTCTTCCTTTCCGCGTATCGCACGGAGAAGGTCATTGATAGCCACAGGCAACTCCTCCGGATGCTCGGCGACCAGGCGATACCCGAAGCTTCGCGCCAGGGCGCGCAATTGGTCGACCTTCTCGGGATCGGGTAGATCATGGACCCGATAGACGAACGGGAGTTCACCACCCTTCCTCCTCCGGTCGACCGATGCGGCCACGCGTTCGTTGGCCAGTAGCATGAACTCCTCGATGAGCCAGTTGGCCTCGCCCACCACTTTCTCATACACCTCCAATGGAACGCCTTTTTCATCAAGCCGGAAGCGGACCTCGTTGCTGACGATCTCAAGCGCTCCGGCATCGAGCCTGGCCTTACGCAATTGCTGGGCGAACCGATGGAGACGTAGGACCTCCTCCTGGTGATCGCCGGTCCCCCCATCGATGATCGCCCGGGCTTCCGCATAGGCGAATCGGCGATCGGAGCGTATTGCCGTACGACCGAACCACTCCTTGTGGACCTTGGCATGGTCGTCCATCTCGAATATGGCGGAGAACGTGAGCTTGTCGGTGTCGGGGTTCAATGAGCAGAGGTCGTTGCTGAGCCGTTCCGGCAACATGGGCACCACCCGATCCACCAGGTAAACGGAAGTGGCACGCGCAGCCGCCTCCTGGTCCAATGCGGAACCGGCCTTGACGTAGTGCGTGACATCGGCGATGTGGATGCCGACCTCCCAGTGTCCATTGTCCAGCCGGCGGATGCTCAGCGCATCGTCCAGGTCCTTGGCATCCGCCGGGTCGATCGTGAACGTGGGAACATCCCGCAGGTCCCGGCGCCGTGCCAACTCCTCCTTCGTGCGTCCGTCGGGCACCATTTCCGCCTCCCTGAGCACGTTCTCGGGGAATTCCAGGGGAAGCCCGAACTCCGCCAGAATGGCGTGCATTTCCACCTCGTGCTCACCCGCCACACCCAGTACGCGGACCACCCGCCCCCGCGGCAGGTCCTTCGGATCGCGCCACTCGCCCAACTCCAATATGACCTTATCGCCCTCTTGGGCCCCGCCCAGGTCGTTCATGGCAATGAAGAACGGCCTGGGTGTGCGGGGGTCATCGGCGACCAGAAGGGAGCGTCCCTGACGCCTGTGGACCACCCCGACAAAATGGCTTCTCCTCCGCTTGACCACCCCCATCACCCGTCCTTCGGTCCGGCCCCCGCGCGCCCCCGAGAGACGCACGCGCACACGATCACCATGAAGGGCCGTTCCCATATGGCGTTGCGGGATGAACACATCGTCGGAGCCCGCGTCCCCATCGAGGCGGACGAACCCGGCCCCGCTGGCGATGATGCTGATGGTCCCCTCGCTTTCATCGCGCCTGACGTTGCTGATGTAGCGCCCTTTCTTACCACTTCGAATACGGTCGGCATCCAAAAGGTCCTCCAGGGTGTCGGAGATCAAGTAGCGCCGGGACCGGTCCTTCAAACCAAGTTTGAGCGCCAGTTGCTGGCTTGTGATGCCTGCTGCGCCAGCTCTTCGGATGGCCGCCAGGACGGCCTGTGCAAGCTTGTCGGGAGAGGGGTCCCGGTCCTTGTTCCTGCTCATTCGGGGCACGAAGGTCGGCATCCCTTGTGGCGTTGGGACGAATGACCGGATATCGGTCCCCGGAACGTGCTGTGCACGAACATTGATAACCGCCCGACTATCACTACCTTTGCACCCCTTTCGGAGGGACGTCATGCAGGAATCCGCGAAGGTCTTCTCTGGCACGGCCACCCGTTACCTGGCCGAGCAGATCGCTGCCCGGTCGGGAGAGCGGCTGGGGGAGGTGTCCGTCAACCGGTTCAGTGACGGAGAGTTCCAGCCCAGTTTTGAGGAGACCGTTCGCGGGGAGCTCGTCTTCATCGTTCAGAGCACGTTCCCCCCCTCTGACAACCTGTTCGAGCTATTGCTTATGGTGGACGCTGCACGGAGGGCCAGTGCGAAGCGCATTGTGGCAGTGATCCCCTATTTCGGTTTTGCTCGGCAGGACCGCAAGGACAAGCCCCGGGTGAGCATTGGTGCGAAGCTTGTGGCCAACATGCTGACCGCAGCCGGAGTGGACCGCGTGATGACGATGGACCTGCATGCGGACCAGATCCAAGGGTTTTTCGAGGTTCCGGTGGACCATCTTTTCGCCAGCAGCATTTTCCTTCCCTACATCCAGGAGCGAGCCATACCGGATCTCGTCATTGCGGCGCCGGATACGGGCGGCACCAAGCGCGCCAATGCCTATGCCAAACACCTGGGCGCGGACATGGCCATTTGCTACAAGCAACGCAAGGTGGCCAACCAAGTGGACAGCATGACGGTGATCGGTGACGTGAAGGAAAGGAACGTGGTACTGGTGGACGACATGGTCGACACCGCAGGCACGCTTACCAAGGCGGCCGACATGATGGCCGATCTGGGCGCGCGAAGCGTCACGGCCATGTGCACCCATGCCGTGCTCAGCGGGGAGGCCTGCAAGCGCATCAATGACAGCGCCCTTTCCCAGCTGATCGTGACCGATACGATCCCGATCAGCGACGAGAAGCGCGCACAGACCAACAAGATCAAGCAACAGACCGTGGCAGGCCTTTTCGCCGACGTGATCAAGCGTGTGAGGAGCCACGAATCGATCAGCAGCCATTTCATCATCGCATAACAACCCAGGTCATGAAGAAGGTAGACCTCGCCGGCTTGGTCCGGACGGCCAGCGGCTCCAAGAACGCCGAGCGTTTGCGCCGCGAAAAACAGATCCCCTGTGTGCTCTATGGTGGCGACCAGGTGGTCCATTTCTCGGTGGACGAGGCGGCCCTCAACAAGGTCGTCTTCACACCGGAGACCTATCGTGTTGCGTTGGACCTGGACGGCACCCGGGTGATGGCCCTCCTTCAGGAGACCCAGTTCCACCCACTGACCGACCGGCTGCTCCATGTGGATTTCATGCAGATGGCGGAGGACAAGGACGTCAAGGTGGTACTCGCCCTGAAGCTTGTCGGTCAATCCTCGGGCGTCCGCAAGGGGGGGCGGCTCAATCAGATCAAGCGGAAGCTTCGCGTGCAAGGACTTCCCGGTGTGATGCCCGAGCATTTGGAATATGATGTCACCGACCTGGACCTTGGCCAGAGCATTCGGGTCCGCGACCTGAGCTTCCCGGGATTGGTGATCCTCGAGCCAGAGAGCGAGGTGGTGATCACCGTGCGCATGGCCAAGAAGGAGGCCGAGACAGCGGCCGCCACAGCGGCACCTGCGGCAGCGACACCGGCCGCCGTGGGACCGACCGAAGAGGCGAAGAAGGCAGAGCCGGCCAAGAAGTGAGCTGTCGGTCACGTGGCCCCCTAGGAGGCTGAACGGGGATGAAGTACCTCATCGTCGGTCTAGGCAATCCCGGACCCGAATACGCAAATACCCGCCACAATGTCGGCTTCCGGGTGGTGGAGGCATTGGCGAAGCATTCGGAAGCCGTGTTCGCCACGGACCGCTATGCGGAACGGGCCGAGGTGCGATCGAAGGGCAGGACCCTGGTCCTGATCAAACCTTCCACGTTCATGAACCTGAGCGGCAATGCGGTCCGATACTGGATGGACAAGGAGAAGGTCCCTCGTGAACGGGTACTTGTGATCACCGATGACCTCGCACTTCCTTTCGGGAAGTTGCGGTTACGCAAAGAAGGCGGAGCGGGGGGGCACAATGGACTGGCCCATATCATCGAGGTCCTCGGCACGCAGGACTTTCCTCGGCTGCGTTTCGGGATCGGTGCGGACTTCGCTCGAGGCGCACAGGTGCACTATGTGCTCGATCGATGGAGCGAGGAGGAGGCAAAGTCCCTGGACCAGCAGATCGCCCGGGCGACGGAGGCCGTCCGGGACCTGGTGCTCATGGGTGTATCCCGGGCGATGAACGTGTACAATGCAAAATGACCGGTCGCCCGCGGGCTACCTTTGCATCAAACCAGGCATGCGATGCTATCCAAGAAGATCGAAACAGCGCTGAACGGACAGATCGAGACCGAGGCGATGAGCAGTCAGTTCTACCTGGCCATGGCCTCGTGGGCCGAGACCGAGGGTCTGAACGGGACGGCCTCCTTCCTTTACCGGCATAGTGATGAGGAGCGGATGCATATGCTCAAGCTCATCAAGTTCGTGAACGAGCGCGGCGGGAAGGCGCTTGTGCCCGCCCTCAAGCAGCCCCCGCGGACCTTCAAGGACATCAATGATATTTTCGCTCATCTGTTCAAGCATGAGACGCAGGTCACCGCAGAGATCAACAGGGTCGTGGATGCCTGCCTGAAGGAAAAGGACTATACCACGCACAATTTCATGCAATGGTACGTGAGCGAGCAGATCGAGGAGGAGACCCTTGCGCGCACCCTGCTGGACAAGTTGGCACTTATCGGCAATGACAAAGGGGGGCTCTATCTGTTCGATCGAGACCTTGAGGGGCTGACGGCTTCCGAGCGCCCGCGCTGAGCCCCGGGGATCTCGTCGGCCCCGCTAAGATCCTTTCGGACGGTCCGGAACGGGATCACGTGAACACGACCGTGTGAATAGATGTCCGTGAGGCTGGGCCGGATCTTGCACCACCCTCCGCTACTTTGTCGGATCGTGCGAACGATCGGTACGGATCGGGCCTATGGCATGTCCCCTGTGGGATGCGTGACGATCCGTTCGGTCGTGTCCAGGGCCATACTTGTACTTCTCGCACAGCTCGTGCTTTGTGGGCTTGCGCCGCAGCGTGAAGCGGACAAGGACACCACCGCGATCATCCAGGCGAGCTATATCTACAACATCGCCAAACTGGTCGAATGGAAGGATCCGGCCATGCGGCAGGGGAACTTCGTCATCGGGGTGATCGGGGGTACCAACCTGTATCAGGAGCTGATCAAGAAGTATGCGAACAAGACCATCGGACAGCAACCGATCGAAGTGCGCAAATTGCCGCGTACGGCCCAGGTCGAACCCTGCCATGTGCTCTTCGTGGGCATGAGCGAACTGGGCCTGATGGCGGATATCTACAAGAACCTGATGAACCGGAACACCCTGCTCGTCACGGAGTATCCCGGTGCTCTGGAGGATGGCGCCGTTGTCAACTTCCTCAAGGTGGACAACACCCTGCGCTACGAGCTGAGCATCAACAACGCGCGCAAACATCGCCTGGAGGTGGGCTCCACACTGAAACAACTGGCCCAACGCGTCGAGGAATGAGCCATCGTACCCTCATCGCATCGCTGCTGTTCCTCGTCGCCGCCCCGGCGATGGCCCAGCCCGACCTTGTCGCTGAGGCCTTCCGTAAATACCAGAACGGCGCGTTGAACGAAGCGCGTGCCCTGGTCGACGAGGCGATCGGGACGCAGGAGCACCAACAGGACCCGGAGGCCTGGCTGCTGCGCGGGTTCATCCTCAAGGACCTCTTCAAATCCGGTGATACTGCGGTGGACGGACGGTCAAGTCGGGCTGAAGCGATCACCAGTCTGTCCCGGTCCATGGACCTGGATACCGGCGGTCTGTATCGTGAGAATGCCATGCAGGCGTTCGACTTTCTGGCGAAGACCTGCTTCAATGACGCGGCCAGGGCGCTGAACGACCTGCACCCTGAAAGGGCCGATGCGCTGTTCAATGAATATGTGGAAGCAATGAACGCCGTGGGCCGAGCACAGGAGGTGAAGGCCAAACGTATCGAGTTCGAGAACGCGCTGGGGACCGTGTACACCAAGCTGTACAACCAGGACCGAGAGGACCTGACCCACTATGAGAAGGCACTGCACACCTATGAACGGGTGATCGAACTGGACACGGACAATTACGGGGCGAACTACAACCTGGCGACGCTCTACTACAACCGCGGGGTCTATAACATCCAGCGTATCGGTGCCGGGAACGATATCCCCTCCTTGGAGCGCATCCAGGAAGTGAGCCGGTCGTTCTTCCAACAGGCGTTGCCATACATGCTGAAGGCCTACGAAATGAACCCACAGCGAAGGGAAACGCTCCTTGGTCTTGAAGGCATCTACTACAGCCTTCAGGACAACGAGCGTTCAGAGCACTTCCGCAGGTTGTATGAGGATCTCGCTCCCGAGGACGACCACTGAAGCCCATGAAGCGGTTCCGGATGACCATCGGCAGGAAGATCGGTATGGGCTTCGGCCTGTTCATCTTCTTCGCGGCATTGGTCCTGCTCCTGACGAACCGCACCCTGGAGCGCAGTCGCCAGATCAATGACCAGATCAATCAGGTCTACTCACCGAGCGTCGACGCCCTCGTCCGGCTGCGTAACCTGATCGTGAACGCCCACATGTTGATCAAGCATTGGGCCTTGGTCGAAAGCATACCGACCGCACGCGAGAAGACCTCCCTGGTAGCGCTCACCTCGCAGGACCTGCCTGGACTTCTGGACCGCATCGATACGCTTTCCGCGAATTGGGACAAGGAGGAGGTGGCCCTGGTGAACCGGGTGTTCAATGAGATGGACCGCATGTTCGCCATGCACGAGAAGATCAAGGAAATGCTGCCGTCGCTGGAGAGCTACAGCGACCCCCTGATCTACTTGGAACGGAACGACATGGCCGAAGAGGGGGGGCCCCTGGACGAGCAGACGGACAAGGTACTGGCCGACCTGGACGTCCTGCTGGCCATGCAGGAGGCGAAGCGCCGCCAGCTGAGCAACGGCATGATCCGCAGTTTCGACTCCTTGAAGTTCTTCGTGCTCTATCTCGGCATGGGGCTGGTGCTTGTCGGTTTGGTGGCCGCGTTCCTGATCATTCGTGGTATCGTGGGTCCCGTGCAGCGCCTGCGGGCCGTCCTGATCGGGCTTGGCAGGGGCGTGTTCCCCAAGACACGGATCCGGGCTGGAAATGACGAGATCGGGGAAATGAGCCAGGCGCTGATGGGGCTGATCGACGGCCTGAAGCGCACAACGGACTTTTCGCACGCGGTGGCCGCGGGGGACTTTGAAACAGAATACAAGCCCCTGAGCGATGAGGATGTGCTTGGTCATGCGCTACTGAAGATGCGTGCCGAGCTTGGAGAACGGGAACGCGTGCTGGAGATGAAGGTGCGTGAGCGCACCGATGAGGTCGTGCGTCAGAAGGAGGAGGTGGAGCGGCAAAGCCGGCGAGTAGTGGAGCTCTATAAGAACGTCACCGACAGCATCCACTACGCGAAGCGTCTCCAGCAATCCATCCTTCCGCCCGAGAAGCGCATCCGTGAAATGCTGCCGGAGTCATTTGTATTCTACCGCCCCAAGGACATCGTATCCGGGGATTTCTATTGGTTCGAGCGGGTCGGACGCAAGGTGATCTTCGCCGCGGTCGATTGCACCGGCCACGGGGTGCCGGGTGCGTTCATGAGCCTGGTCGGTCACAACGGGCTCAACCAGGCAGTAAAGGAACATGGGCACATCCGGCCGAGCGAGGTCCTGGAGGACCTCAATCGGATCGCTTTCAACGCCTTGCACAAGGATCGGGAACAAGCCCTTGTGCGGGACGGGATGGACATGGCCCTTTGCGCGTTCGATCCCGAGGAGCGCATCCTGGAATATGCAGGGGCGAATTGCCCGTTGTACATCGTACGGGATGGCGCCATCCTGCAGTATGCACCGGACAAGATCCCCATCGGCGGATTCGAGCTGGATGGCAGGCCCTTCACCGATCACCGCGTTCAGCTCAAGAAGAACGATGTGGTCTACATCTTCTCCGATGGGTACGCGGACCAGTTCGGTGGCCCGAGGGGGAAGAAGTTCCTATACCGACGTTTCCGGGAATTGCTGGTGGATATCAGCACCTATCCACCGGACGAACAGCATCGCGCGCTTCAATCGATGTTCAACGAATGGCGCGGGGCCCACGAGCAGGTGGACGACATCCTTGTGATCGGGGTGCGCGCCTGACACCGGGGCTACTGGAAGGTCCAACCACCACCGGTCCCTGTATCCACGGGGTTCATCAACATCACCGGTATCATGGACCGGTTGGTGATGATCTCCTGTTCATAAGGAACACCGAGTATGCCGAAGATATTCGTCTGCGAGATGTTCATGATCGCGATCAGGTCGGCGTCCACCTTCGTGGCATGGCCGATAACTGCATCGACGAAATCGCCACTGTCCTCTTCCGCGATCACCGCATCATGCGCGACACCGCGCTCCTTCAAGTACTGGTCCGCGAATTGGATGTTGCGCACCAATTGGTTGTGGAGGAACTCGTCCGTCTCCTTTGGTGTGATGATGTGCACGCGGCTGTTGAAGTACTTGGCCATGTCGGCCACCAGCGTCAGCTTCTGACGCGTTTCCTGGTGCAGGTCCAAGGGGACCACGATGTTGTTGTAGCCTTCTGGACGAATGCCGCGTTCCTGCACAACGATGAACGGCACCTTTGAACTTGTGACCACACGCAAGGCGCGGCTACCGGTGATGAATTGCATGCCGCGCATGCCATGGGTGCCCATGATGATCATGCCCGCTCCGACCTCTGCCGCCGCATCCCCGATATCCTCATAGATCGTTCCCACGCGCACTATGGGGTTTATCGTCACCTTGTCGTTCAGGGTCCGGGCACGGTCGATGTCCATCTTCAGCTTGGTCCGGGCCTCTTCCACGAAAGCCGCCTTCGCCACCACGTGCAACAGAAAGACCTGGCCATTGGTATGCTGCGCCAGCGTCAGTGCATGTTCCATGGCGTAGTCGGCTACCTTGGTGAAGTCCGTGGGGACAAGGATGTTATGTGGACGTTCGGACATGGTTCGGTCTGGTGTTCCGCGCCACAGGAGCGCTGCGCGGCCAAAGATAGAAGGTTTGCAAATGGGGATCCCGCGGGTGACGCCTCTTGCGGACTATTCACGGACCACCCGGACCGAACGTCGACCACGATGGCCCAGTCCTTCAAGTACGTAGGTGCCGGGAGGAACATCGCTCATATCCAATCGGAACAAAGCTCCGCCCAATGGGTGCCATTCCGAGACGCACCGCCCTTGAAGGTCGAGCAGGCGAAGGCGGCCACCGACCAGCTCGTTCGGGATCTCGACCTGCATCTCATCGCGGCATGGAACAGGATAGGCGTGGAGGTGCACCTCGTCGTATCGCTCACTCACCCAAGCGGTTGCCCCGAGCGGGACCGTCCGGCAAAGTGTTGCGGAGCAGGTATCCTGTGCCAATGCCCCCCATGCGGCCACCGTCAAGCAGACCTGATAGGCATCCTGAACGGCATATTCATGAACGAACAGGGGCGAGGCGCTCGTAGTGCCATCCCCGAGGTCCCAGAAAAGCGACGAAGGGGATCCAGAGGTGACCGACGTGTTGAAGAATGCCACGAAATTCCCATAGCTGGCCCAATCGAAGTCGACATCGAGCACCTGCGAACACGGGATGCTGTCCGGGCCGGCGTACAGCCAATGACAGACCTGCAGCGCACAGGTATCCAGTGTAAAAGGGTCTACCAGGTCCGCTGAAAGACACACCAGATAGGGACCTGTGCCCGCGTAGGGATGGTCCACGGTAGCTCCGTTCGCCGAGGTGCCATCGCCCAGGTCCCAGATCAGGTCGAAATAGTTCGTGCCGGGGTCTACAAGGGAAAAGGTGAAGTATCCGTTGGCATAGACCGCCGTGAAATCCAGATAGGCCGAATCACAAGAGGAATACAAAGAAGAGGAGCCCAGGAGCGTGATCGGCAGACAGGTCGTGCGCGCGCACATGATCTGGTCGGGTCCAATGGCATTGACGGTCAGGCAGGCCAGATAATTCCCCGGGCCCGGGAATTGATGCAGCTGTTGGGTCGTGCCGTTGTAGATCGATTGGCCGTCGTCGAACCCCCAGGTCAACGACTGCAGCGAGTAATAGCCTCCCGTGTCGATCACCGCGACCAACTCCACGAGGTAGGGGTCCACTACGGCATAGGAGAGGGTGATCTGGAGCGAGGTGTCGCATGGGTCGATCGGCACAAGGGCCGGCCCGCCCCCGGCACAGATGTTCGTATGCAAAAGGAGAGAAAGAACGAAGAGAAGAAGTGCGGTCTCGCGGTGCATCAGCGGGGTCGGGATGGAAGGGTATAGATAAGGCCGAGACGCCCCCCCGCTCGCGCAGAAAGCGGCTGCACAGCGGGGTCCGCCTGCCATGAAACAAGGTCAGCGCCATAGGTCGCGCTCAAAGAAAGTCCGAGTTGTTCGGTCAGGTCGAACATCAATTCGGCCGATGCTTCCCAGTCGATACCCATAAGTCGGACGTTCGCGCGTCGCGTTCCGTCGACCGATTCACTTTGCGGGGGGTCATCCGAATTGTCGGACAGCAGTACATAGCCGCTGCGTTGGATGCGTGTAGAGAAGGCCGGTCCGGCGGTCAAGCCCAGATGCCAGCGCCCCAGCCCATGGCGCCAGCCAAGGAGCAGTGGGACACGCCACACGTTCGTCCTATTCTCGGCACGCCGGGTCAGATCCACCTCGGACGAATTGTAGATCGTGTCCGGGAAGGCGGACAGTACGACCTGGTCAAAGACCACGATGTTCTCAGTGATCGTCAGTTGAGAGGCGGTCGAACGGTCGGTGTGTTCGAACCGGGATCGTTGTGATCCGGATTCGATACCCAGGGAAATGGACAACCCACTGTGCCACCGTCGCCCCCAGGCAACCCCATAGAGCAGGAGATCCCTGGCTCTTTCGGCCAGTGAGCGCTCATGTGCCAGCTGATCAGCCGAATGGGCGGGCCTGTACTGCAGGTCAAAATATCCGCCGGTCACGCCGATGAACCAATCGCCATCCGGCAAGACATATCCCGAGCGGGCCTCGGCGCGCTTCGACACGCTTCCGGGAATTGGACGGATCAGGGAGGATGGTAACACGGCAAGCCACTGCAACCGATCGCGGCCACCCCCTGCTTCAGACACCGCCTCGGCCGAATGGTCGCCTGCGACCCGGTCAAGTTCCGACCGCTCCACCCCAAGAACGCTGCCCGACCGCTGCATCATGCTCCCTTTGCGAATGCCCGATCGTACGGTCTTGTTCGCGATGGTGCTGTTGGCCACGCGATCGTGAGCCGCCGAAGCGCCCACTTCCAGATCGTTCCGGGTGTCCTCCGCCGGTCGTTGTGCGTAGGATGCGCCATCGACCCTTTCGGTCGAGGCCTTCGGCGGCACCCTTTCCTGCGCGATCGAAGTCGTTCGTTCATTCACGCCGCTCCCTGGCACAAGAGGATCATGCGGCGCAGTTGAACGGGCATTGATCGCCCACCAGGAGCCCAGCGCACCCGCAATGAGTAGGGCGAGGAACAGGACCGAACGCCGCTTCCGCCGCCGCTCATGCGAACGTTTCTGTGCATGCGCGGACAGGATGCGTTCCAGCACGCTGTTCGGAGGAGCTGCCTCCGCCTCCGCGAGAGCGGAGCGGAAGAGGTCGTCAATGGGATGGTCTTCCTTCATGGACAATGACGTTCGATCGCTGAATGCGTTCCTGGAGCATGCGCCTGGCCTTGGCCAATTGACTGCGTGATGTGCTTTCACCACATCCAAGCAATTGGGCGATCTCCGCATGGCCGTAGCCTTCAATGGCGTACAGATTGAAAACCATGCGGTAGCCGTCAGGAAGCGTGGCGATCAGTTCGAGCAATTCGCGCTCGCAGAGATCATCAACGGCATCCGTACGGACCGGCACATCGGGCAACGACTCCAGTCCGAAGCGCTCCATTCGGAACGCCTTGCGTCGATAGTGGTTGATCGCGGTGTGTACCATGATCCTTCGGACCCATCCCTCCAGCGAACCGCTGTGGCGGAACCCCGGCAGTTTGTCGAATACGCGGATGAAACCATCCTGAAGCATATCCTCTGCCTCCAGCTCATGACGGGCATAGCGAAGACACACGGCATACATGCGCCGTGCATATCTGGAATACAGGACTTCCTGATAACGACGGTCGTCCTTCAGGCAGCCCTCCACCAGTTCGCGCTCCGACGGTTCGCGCAAGCTGCAAAGGCCCGTTTCATGATCAAGACGTTCACGGGAGCCGGTTCGCTGCTCCGATCCCGGGCTTGGCAGCAAGGTACCTGATCCTCAGTGATATGGCCAATGCTGTATCCGGTAAACAAACGACAGCAAACGCATGCAATCGCCTACAAACGACGATCGACCGGATCATGATGTCCCCCCCTTGGAGTTTTGTCGCCGGGTTCGCCACCAATAGCGACCCGGAACGACAGATCAACCCCCAAAACGCGTAAGAACATGAACACGCTGAAGAACAACGTCCAACTCATCGGTAACCTCGGCAACGACCCCGAACTGCGTGAGACCACAGGAGGGAAAAAGATGGTGCGTATGAGCGTCGCCACCAATGACAGCTACCGGAACCAGGCTGGAGAGCGCATCGACGACACCCAATGGCATACGGTGGTGGCATGGGGCAGGCAGGCCGAGCGGGCCATGGAGCTGCTGCACAAGGGCAGCAAGGTCGCCCTTCAGGGCAAACTGGTGCATCGCAACTTCGAGGGTCGTGATGGCCAGAAGCGCTATGTGACGGAAGTCGTGATGAACGAATTCCAGGTGATGACCCCCAAGAACGAGACGGCGACCGCCTGAGCGCTGCGGCAGGAACAACAAGAGAACAAGTCAAAATCGATGACCATGAACACGCTGAAGAACAAAGTGCAGTTGATCGGGAACCTGGGCTATGATCCCGAGGTGCGGGAACTGGCACCAGGCAGAAAAGTGGCCAGGATCAGTGTCGCCACGCACAGCAGTTACATGAACGCCGAAGGGCAGCGCACCAGCGATACCCAATGGCACACCGTTGTGGCATGGGGCCGCATGGCGGAAATGGTGGAGCGCATGCTGCGAAAAGGCGCGGCAGTGGCGCTTGAGGGCAAGTTGGTGCATCGCACCTACGAAGGGAAGGATGGTGGAAAGCGATATGTGAGCGAGGTGGTGTTGAGCGACTTCCAATTGCTGACCCCGTCGGTGAAGGCGGCCTGAAAGCGCGACTTTGCCTGGTCAAGGGGGCCGGTGCGGGAGCACCGGCCCTTCTTGCTGGTGCGGCGATCGGCGCCCCCATATCTTTGCTCCAAGAGCGGTCTGTTCCTCGGGTCGCTGTTCTTCTGGACCGCGCCTGTGACCAACAGACCGACACCGACACAAGACGGACCAGAGAGGATCCCGCGCGCCCTGCATTACATCTGGTTGGGCGGTGGGCCTTTGCCTCAGGACGCGCAACGGATGATCGCAGGATGGAGGCGGATCATGCCCGACTTCGCCATCAAGGAATGGAACGAGACCAATTTCGATGTGAACAGCCACCCCTGGCTGAAGGAAATGTACGCCCATGGGCGCTATGCCTTCGCCAGCGACTACATGAGGTTGCACATCCTGGCCGAGCAGGGAGGCATTTATCTTGACACGGACGTGGAGGTGAACCGGAGCCTCGACCCGTTCCTGTCCGAAAGGTGCTTCTTTTCGTTCGAGTTCGACTCGTTCCTCTCCACATGCCTGGTGGGATGCGAACCCGGTCATCCGATGATCCAGGCCGTGCTCGACAGGTTCGACGATATGAAGGGATACGAGGTGAACAACACCTATTGGACCAGGCATATGATCGAGCACTATCCGGAATTTCGCCTGAACAACAGGGACCAGGTCATTGGAGAGGGGATCCGGATCTTGCCGAAGGAATATTTCGTCGTCCCCTCGTTCCGCTCCAGCGAGAACTACAGTCGACATCACGCTCAAGGGAGTTGGCGCGCCGATCGGAAACGTTCGCCTTGGACCCAATGGGTCCGGCGCATTGTGGGGGAGGTGGTCTTCTACAAGTTGATCAACATCCGAATGAACTGGAACAGCGAGTTCAAACGGATGGAGAAGGCCCGTCGCCGCTCTGCATCGTGAGCGCAGGGGTCGTCATTGCCGCACCACTCGGAAGACATGCGCACCACCAGCGCTTGTGACTTCCACCAGATAGCTTCCAGGATCGAATCGCGCGAGGGGAATAACGATCCGATCGGATGAGGCAAGGGACGCAGTGAAGAGGGACCGCCCCAGGATATCACGGATGCGGACCTCCACAGGGCCGAATGCCCCGGGCTTTCCGATCTCCACATTCCCGGAGGTGGGGTTGGGATACAGGGTCCAGGTGTCGCCATGCAATTCATGCAACGAGGCCGGACCAGTGCCCTCCGGTACGACCCATTGGCAGAGTGTATCTGCGCAGACCACATTGTCGTTCAACGCCCAGACCGATAGGCAGACCAGGTATTGAGCCGTATCGGGATAGGTGTGAGCGGGTTGGGTGTCCGTGCTCCACTGCCCGTCCCCGAAGTCCCAGAAATAGGAGGGCGACAGGCCATTTGTAGTGGAGTAGTTGAAAAAGGTCGTGATCGCGCCCTGACCGGTCCAGCCGAAAGCGGCGTTCAGGACCCCGTCGCATGGATCCGTGGTGCCGATCGGCACAAGCGCACAGTCCATCGCCCAACAGGTGTCGGCACCCGTCCAATACCAAGCGATGGCGCAGATGGTGTAGTTGCCTGGCTGGCCGAAGGTGTGCGAGACATTCTGACCACCCCCCTGGGTTCCGTCGCCAAAGTCCCAAATGAATCCGTTGGCAGGTAGTGAGGCGGTGGCCTCCATTTCGACCACGCCATTGCCTTGGTCGGACCAGGTGAACTGGACGGTGAAGGTCGTGTCACAGGGTGTTCCGCCTGCGGTGACCACCACTGGGTGACAAGTGTCGGCGAAACAGGTGTCCTGCAGGTTGGCGTCCCAGGCCCAGACCGTCAGGCACGCCTGATAAGTGCCGGGTTGTGTGTAGGTATGGACCGGATCGGGGACCCAGTCCTCAGTGCCGTCGCCGAAAGTCCAATGGTAACCCCAGGTGGGGTCGTCCACATAATTGTTGAACAGAACGACCTGCCCCTGCGTGAGCACGGAGAACCCAGGGTCCAGGTCATCGCACGGAGAGGGATCACCGACGGAGATCGTGTCGCAGAATGCGGCGAAGCAGGAGTCAACTCCGTTGTTGGGGCCGATCTCTACGTAGAGACACACGAGATAATTGCCTGGCAGGTTGTAGGTATGGACCGGGTCGGTCTGGTCGCTGGATGCACCATCACCAAAGTGCCAGGAGTAGTTGGCGGCATAGCCGGCTGTGTTGCTCTGGTCAGCAAAGAGGACCGTGTTGCCCTGGGCGGAAGCGGCGAACCCAACGGACCAGGGGATCGTGTCACAGGGATTGGCATTCCCGGCGGTGATCACCTGGCAAGTGGAGTCGGCGCAGTTCTGCCAGGTGGTCCACAGGCATACGGTCCAGACACCCTGGGGGAAGGAATGGGTGGGTGAGGGGGCGGTGCTGGTGGACCCGTCCCCGAAGATCCAGTAGAAGGAGGTCTGGCCCGGGTCAGGCGTGGTGGAGCAATTGGCGAATGAGAAGACATTGGCTCCCTGATAGTCCGGCATGAAACAAGCTTGAAGGCTATCACAAGGGTCGCTGCCCGCAGTGATCACGACCAAGTGGCAGGTGTCAGCGAAACAGGTGTCCTGTAGGTTGGCGTCCCAGGCCCAGACAGTCAGGCACGCCTGATAGGTACCGGGTTGTATGTAGGTATGGACCGGATCGGTGACCCATTCCTCGGTGCCGTCGCCGAAGGTCCAGTGGTAACCCCAGGTGGGGTCGTCCACATAATTGTTGAACAGAACGACCTGCCCCTGCGTGAGCAAGGAGAACCCGGGGTCCAGGTCATCGCACGGAGAGGGATCCCCGACGGAGATCGTGTCGCAGAATGCGGCGAAGCAGGAGTCGGCTCCGTTGTTGGGGCCGATCTCTACGTACAGACACACGAGATAATTGCCTGGCAGGTTGTAGGTATGGACCGGGTCGGTCTGGTCGCTGGATGCACCATCACCAAAGTGCCAGGAGTAGTTGGCGGCATAGCCGGCTGTGTTGCTCTGGTCGGTAAAGAGGACCGTGTTGCCCTGGGCGGAAGCGGCGAACCCAACGGACCAGGGGATCGTGTCACAGGGCGAACCGCCGAGCATGGTCAGCGGGAACAGTGGAATGAGAAGGGTCAAGGCTCGAGAGGTCATGCGCACAGGATCGGTTTGAAGAAGGACGCAACTCATCCGGTGCGCGCCGCCTGGGTCATTGGAAAAGCTGGCCCCGACACGACAAAGCCCCAGCTCAGCTGAGGCTTCATCGCTCCCCGGGCTGGACTTGAACCAGCGACCCCCTGATTAACAGTCAGGTGCTCTAACCAGCTGAGCTACCGAGGAAGGTCCCCTGGAAAGGGACGGCAAATGTAGCGGAACGCACCGGATCGGCCAATGCATCGATAGGGTCTCCTTGGCGTCCGGACGGACCGACCATCTTTGCACCTCAGGAACAAGTTCAGCACACATGCAATTGATCACAGTGGGCACCGTGGCGTTCGACCGGATCGAGACACCGTTCGGAAAGGCCGACAAGGTGGTAGGGGGGGCGGCCACGTACATCTCCCTGGCGGCATCGTTCTTCACCGACCAGCTTGGCCTGGTCAGCGTGGTCGGCGAGGATTTTCCACAGGAGATGCTGCAGACGATGCGCGGTCGCCGGATCGACCTGGATGGATTGGAGGTGATGGAGGGGCGGGAGAGCTTCTTTTGGGCCGGTCGCTACCACTATGACATGAACACGCGGGATACTTTGGAGACCCGGCTGAACGTGCTTCTCGACCTGGACCCCAAGCTACCTGAGGCATACACCGGCGCACCGTATCTCATGTTGGGCAATCTGGACCCCCGGGTACAGGCAAAGGTCCTGGCCCAAATGTCCGAACGTCCGGCATTGGTGGTCATGGACACCATGAACTTCTGGATGGACAGTGCGCTTGAGAAGTTGACCGAGGTGATCGCCCAGGTTGACATTCTCGCGATCAATGATGCGGAGGCGCGTCAACTGAGCGGTGAGCACAGCTTGGTACGCGCGGCGGACAAGATCCTGGGGATGGGCCCGAAATATCTGGTCGTGAAAAAGGGCGAGCACGGAGCGCTGTTGTTCGGTCAGGGGCGTGTCTTCTTCGCACCCGCCCTCCCGTTGGAGGATATCGTGGACCCGACCGGAGCGGGTGACACTTTTGCCGGCGGGTTCATCGGATTCCTGGCCCGGACACAGGACCATAGCTTCGAGAACCTGAAGCGCGCCATCATCGTGGGGAGCGCCCTGGCGTCCTTTTGTTGTGAGCGTTTCGGTGTCGAGCGCCTCCTGGAGATCGACCGGGAGGATATCGATCAGCGCATCCAGCAGTTCGTCGACCTGGTGGACTTCGATATCCAGGTGGTCGACGGGGAATGAGGACCGATCAGCCCTGGGTCAGGTTGAAGGTCCTTTCGCCGGAATCATTGAACGGTCCCGGTACCACAGCGCCCTGTTGGTCCACCAGTTCCAGTCGGACCGTATGCTGGCCCAGCTCCAGCCCTTCGATGAAGTAGGGCGCCCATTCGGTGAGCAGGAAGCTCTGTCCATCAATGGTCGCACGGACCCGCATGCCGTTCGGTGAAAGTGTGGCGTTCACCAAGTAAAAATCCAACAACACCTTGTCGCCATCGCTCTTCTTGTAGTCGCCTTTGGGCCGGCTGTAAAAGAGGTTGGCGTACTGGTCCGTATTCCCTTTGATGTCCGATGTGCCGGGCATGTCGAATTCCTTGACCACGAACGCTGCAGGGTCCTTCACACTTTCGTGGTAACTTCTGGACAGGAAGGCCAGGAGCACATTGTGACCCGGATCCACCTTCTCCGAGAACGAGGGGTCGTATTTGGCCAGATAGGGTTTGTTATTGAGGATGAAGTGGATATGCTGGCCGTCCGGTGAATTTGCGCAACCTCGTTCAGGCGCATCCGGGGTCTGCTGCTTCAGATCAAAGCCGGACACGGTGAAGTTGAACTTCGCCTCGTCCTTGTCCGGTTCCGGCGAAATGTCCACAGCCAATGATGCTTGGGGATAGGCTTGGGCCGGCGGGGCTACGACCACCTTGACGCGTGCGCCGGGTGGCGCGATGACCGGTCCGGAGGGGGCCACGGCCTCCTTGCTCGTGGTGGTGTCCGCTGAGATCCCGTTCTCCGAGCCGGAGGTTCCGGGGGTGTCGCAAGCGACCAGCAATATGCCAAGGCCTGCCAAGGTGGGTCTGTAGTGCATCATCTAGCTCGTTTTGGTTCGAAAGGAGAGCAGCAACTGTCCCTTTTCGACAGCCGTGCCCTTGTCCGTGTGTACCGCTTGAACTACAGCGTCCCCGGGTGCACGTATCACGTTCTCCATTTTCATGGCCTCCAAGACCAGGACCGGTTCGTTCTTCTTGACGACCTGACCCGGATCGACAAGGATATTGAGCACCAGACCGGGCATGGGCGCCTTCACCTCGGGCACCCCGACCTGTGCGGCCTTGTCCAGACCCATGCGTTCGATCAGCTCCGCGCGATCGTCCTGGAGGGCCACACGATAGGTCCGGCCGCCTACGAGCATCAGAGAGGTCCCGTCCTCTGGGTCCTCTTTAACGACCACCACGGATAGTGAACGTTCGCCGATCAGTACGCTGTAGGTCTCGGCGCCCTCCCGGGCAATGTCCACCTTCACGCTACCAACAGGTTCCCAGGCCGAGGAAGGCGTGCTGCGCTCTAGAACGATGGGTCCAAAGGAGCCGTTGACCTTGCCGAAGAGCTTGCGGGACACGGTACGAAGGTAGGGCCGGTGAGCGGCGAGGAGGAGGTCAGACTTCACCGGCCTCGTACGCCTCGTCCACGGCCAGTTCGGATTGCTCACGGGCGGCCACGGCCAGTTGATCGCACAATTCGTTCTGGGGGTGCCCGTTATGGCCCCTGATCCACTCGAACCGGACATGATGCCTCCGGTATGCTTCGAGGAACCGCTCCCAGAGGTCCTGGTTCTTCTTCTTGGCAAAACCCTTGCGTTCCCATTCGAACAGCCAGCCTTTCTCCACAGCGTCCACGACGTACTTGCTGTCGCTCACCACGGTCACGTGCATTCCCGGTCTTTTCAGGGCCTCAAGGGCGACAATAACGGCGAGCAGCTCCATGCGATTGTTCGTCGTCATGCGGTATCCCCCCCAGAGCTCCCGTCGGTGCTTGCCACTTTCCAACACCACGCCATAGCCACCGGGCCCCGGATTGCCGCTTGCGGCGCCGTCCGTATAGGCCGTCACGTTCATGTTCGCGGGAACAGGTAGGTGATGTTGCCCGCAAAGAGCTTCACGGCGATCGCCAGCAAGATGATGCCGAAGGCCTTGCGGATCACGATCAAGCCCACACGGCCAAGCAACTGTTCGATCCGGTCGGTAAGGAACAGGACCAGCAGCACGGGGATCATGTTCAAGAGGATGGCCAGAAGGATGTTCGGCCGTTCGAATTCGGCACGCAGGGAAAGGATCGTGGTGATCGTGCCGGCACCAGCGATCACGGGGAAGGCCAGCGGTACGATGCTGTAGACCTTCGGGTCCTCGCTGGACAGGCCTGGTGCGGAGGTGTCCTCCTTGAAGAGCCGGATGCCCAGGATCATCTCCAAGGCGAGAAAGAAAAGGACCAGCGAACCGGCCACGGCAAAAGAGCGGACATCAATGCCAAGGAACCCGAGGATGGTCTCGCCTACGTACAGGAAGGTCACCATGATCGCCATGCTGACCAGTGTGGCACGGGCCGGATAGATACGCCCGGCCTGCCTGCGTACCTGTAGGATCAACGGGATCCCCCCCACGATATCGATCACTGCGAAGAGGATGAGGAATGCCTTGCCGATCTGCTGAAGGTCGAACATGTCCGTGCGCGTCATGCGGTGGCGCGAAGATCGTCAGGAAGCCCCGCTCCCGTGCGCCATCATCTGCCGAGTTGGTCCACCAATTGCGCGACCACCTGCGGGTAGTGCTCGTGTTCCAGTTCGTGGATACGGGATGCGAGCGTTGCCGGCGTATCGCCAGGCAGGACCGGGCAGGGGACCTGCAGGAGATGCCGCCCCTCGTCATACTCCTCGTCGACCAAGTGGATGGTGATCCCGCTCTTGGTGTCGCCGGCTGCGAGCACGGCACGGTGGACATGGTCCCCGTACATGCCCTTTCCGCCGTATTTCGGCAGGAGCGCCGGATGGATGTTCACCATGCGCCCGGCGTAGTCCCTGACCAGATCCGATGGAACCAGACGGAGGAACCCGGCCAGCACGACAAGGTCGCAACCGAACCGGCGTAATTCGGCTTGAACGACCCCCCTTTGGAGCATGGTCCCATTGAACAGGTAGCTGGGAACCCCGAGGTCCCAAGCACGCTGCATGACCCCTGCCCCAGGCCGATCGCATCCGATCAGGACCACCTCGCCCCGGGCATCCGAGCGGAAATGGGAAATGAGACGTGCAGCATTGGTGCCGGTACCCGAGGCAAGGATCGCGATGCGCACCATCGCACAAAGGTCGGGCGCAGGATCGAACAGGATCGCGGTCTTTTGGGGGATGCACCAAGCCCCCACCATTCCCTTGGAATTCACGCTGCGCACGGAGGCGGAGATGCTCGTGCGGGCCCAAGCATTCCACGCGACGATGTGCAAGCGGCGGTCCGTGCGGCATTTCAGCGACCGCCCCGTGCCGTTCGCCGTGTTGCAGGAGATCATCCGGACGGCCTCCACCGCACCCAGTGGCGCCAACAAGCAACCCTGGACCTTCTGTCCGGTCGACGATCCGGGACTGAAGCACCGGATCCGTCTCGCAGCCGAGGAAGAGGAATACCGGAACTATCACGGACGCATGAGCGACGAATGGCTCCAGGACCTGGAACCGTTCGGTACGGACCACCGCAAACCGTTCCTGGAGACCGCTCCTTGGCTGGTCGTCGTGTTCAAGCAGGTGCACGGACTTGGGCCCGATGGTGCAAAACGCAACCACTATTACGTGACCGAGAGCGTCGGCCTGGCCTCGGGCTTGTTGCTGGCGGCCGCGCACCACGCCGGCCTGGCCACCCTGACCCACACCCCCAGCCCGATGAACTTTTTGAACGCGCTGCTGGGGCGGCCGTCCAATGAGCGGCCTTTCCTCCTGATCCCCATGGGGTTCCCTGTAGAGGGTTGCCGGGTGCCCGACCTTGCCCGCAAGCCGTTGGACCAAGTGCTCGTCCGCTACGGGCCTGGGCGGGAAGGTTGACGAACAAAAAAGTATTTCCTTTGCAGCCTCATCCAAAAGACACTGTCATGTCGGACATCAAATCCAGGGTCATCGCGATCATTGTGGACAAGCTTGGCGTAGACCAGGGCGAGGTCACCATGGAAGCGAGCTTCACCAACGACCTTGGCGCTGACAGCCTCGATACCGTCGAGCTCATCATGGAGTTCGAGAAGGAATTCAACATCGCCATCCCCGATGACCAGGCCGAGAAGATCCAGACCGTGGGTCAGGCCGTGGATTACGTGGAGAAGAACGCCAAGTGACCGCAAGGTCCGCAACGCGGTATGCAGCTCAGGCGGGTAGTCGTCACAGGTCTGGGCGCGCTCACACCGATAGGCAACACTCTCAATGAGTACTGGGAGGGCCTGGTGAGCGGCCGCAGCGGTGCCGTGCCCATCACCCGGTTCGACGCTTCCAAGTTCAAGACACGCTTCGCCTGCGAAGTGAAGGGCTTCGACCCGGAACAGTTCATGGACCGGAAGGAGGCCCGGAAGATGGACCCCTTCGCCCAGTTCGCCATCGTCTGCAGCGATGAGGCGATCAAGGACAGCGGATTGGACATCGTGCGGGTGGACCCGGACCGCATCGGTGTCATCTGGGGCAGTGGCATCGGAGGATTGAAGACCTTCCAGGAGGAGTGCTTCAATTTTGCCAAGGGTGACGGCACGCCGCGGTTCAATCCGTTCTTCATCCCGAAGATGATCGCTGACAGCGCATCCGGGCTGATCAGCATCCGCCATGGGCTGCGCGGGCCGAGCTATGTCACCGTTAGCGCATGTGCCAGCGGCAACAACTCCATGATCGATGCCTTCAACAACATCCGTCTTGGCCTATGCGATGCCGTGGTGACGGGTGGGAGCGAAGCGGCCATCTATGAGGCGGGCGTGGGTGGGTTCAATGCCCTGCATGCCATGAGCACCAGGAACGAAGACCCCGCCACCGCGAGCCGGCCGTACGACAAGGACCGCGACGGATTCGTGCTGGGAGAAGGTGGTGCGGCGATCGTACTCGAAGAACTTGACCACGCGGTGGCGCGTGGTGCGCGCATCTATTGCGAGATGATCGGCGCAGGCATGAGCAGTGATGCCTACCATATTACGGCCCCCCACCCGGACGGCATCGGCGCGGAGCTGTGCATGAAACATGCTCTAGAGGACGCGCGGGTCTCGCCCATTGACATCGATTACATCAATACCCACGGAACCAGCACACCCATAGGAGACCCCCAGGAGGTGAAGGCCATCCAGCGACTTTTCGGAGAGGCGGCCTACAAGCTGAACATCAGCAGTACCAAGAGCATGACAGGACATTTGCTCGGAGGGGCGGGTGCGGTGGAGGCCATCGCCTCGATCATGGCCGTGCATGCCGATACGGTCCCGCCTACCATCAATCATTATACGGACGATCCCGAGATCGATCCCGGGTTGAACTTCACGTTCAACACCGCGGAAAAGCGCACGGTGAACGCCTCCCTGAGCAACACGTTCGGTTTTGGAGGGCACAACACCTCGGTGATCTTCCGCAAGTACGCCTGACCGATCTTGATCCGTTCCCTGTTGCGACGTGCATCATCCTCTCCGGAGGAACGTCGCATCAATGCATGGGCTCGAAAGGTCCTCGGCATCACACCCCGCGATACGGCGTTGTATCGTCAGGCGCTCAGGCATAGCAGTGCGGTCCCGGAGGACCGCCCGGACCTCCCCGACAACGAGCGTCTTGAATTCCTGGGAGATGCGGTGCTGGATGCGATCGTGGGCGACCTGCTATTCGGCCATTATCCGGACAAGGGCGAGGGATTCCTGACGCGCATGCGCAGCAAGCTCGTCAGTCGACAACAGTTGAACACATTGGCCCTGAAGATCGAGATCGAACGGGTCATGGAAAGCAACGTGGAGCGGGGCCAGGAGACCAGCGTGCCAGGGAACGCGTTGGAGGCCGTGATCGGGGCGCTTTTCCTCGACAAGGGATTCGAGCGCACTCGCAAAGCGGTGGTCAAGCTCATCGTAGGCCAATTCGAGCTGAAGGAACTGGAGAAGGAGGATCGCGACAACAAGAGCCGTCTACTGGAGTGGGGCCAGAAGAACCGCCGCAAAGTGGAGTTCCGCGTCTCGGAGGAACAAAGGCGGGTGGGCCGCGGCAAGGTGTACCATGCCGAGGTGCTCGTGGATGAAAAGGTACGCGGCCTCGGGCACGGCAACAGCAAGAAGAAAGCGGAACAGGAAGCGGCGGATGCCGCCTACAGGAGCCTCCGGTCCCGTGGTGGTCGGGGGCGCCCGCGTGGTGGTCGCCGTCCCAAGAGCAAGGATGAACGGCCTTCTCCCGTATCCGGGACCGAACAGCCACGTTCCCGGCGCTCGTCCTCGGGTCCGGCGGAACGGTAGGGCGGCCGAAGGGGGACTACCTTTGTGCGGACCCCACGCTTATGCCACGCCCGGCCAAGATCCGTCTCGATCTGGAACCCGACCCCCAGGTCCATGTCATCGGGATCAGCTGTCATGAGAACGACTATCGGCTCTGTTGGTCCCTGAACCGTGGATTGGACCTTGCGCTGACAAAGCGGGCGAAGGATATCGAGGACCAGGGTCCGGACGGGGACGCACACCACGTCGTGTTCGACCATGATGACACCGATCTGGAGGTCAGATACACGTTGGTGAACAACCATGGCGATCATGGGCTGCTGGTGAAGGACCAACGCCATGTCGATTTCTTCCTCGTTGTCGATGATCGCATCCCCTTGCCCATCGAGGACTTGTTGGAGCGGGTGCGGCGATCGGAATTCGTGCTCGCGGCGTTCTCCCTTTCCTTTGCCGAAATGCGTGCGGGACATAAGCTGTTGCGCTGAAGGAATGACCGACCCCAAGACCAAGATCGTTGCCACCATCGGACCAGCTTCCGCACCGCGGGACGTGCTCCGTGAACTGCTGATCAACGGCGTGGACGTCTGCCGGCTGAACTTCAGCCATGGCAGCTATGCGTTCTATGCGGAAGTGATCCGTACCATTCGCAATTTGGACGAGGAGCTGGACCTGACCACGGCGATACTGGCCGACCTGCAGGGCCCGAAGTTGCGTGTGGGAGAGATGGAGAACGGTGGCGTCGATCTCACCGATGGCAGTGAACTGGTGATCACAACAGTACCGATCAAGGGCACGAGCGGTCTGGTCAGCACGACCTATGACCGATTCCCACAGGATGTGAAGAAGGGGGAACTGGTGCTGCTGGATGATGGGAAGTTGCGGCTTGAAGTGGTGCGGACCGACGGCAAGGAACGGGTGACCACACGCGTGCTGAATGGGGGCCACTTGAGCGCCAACAAGGGCATCAACCTGCCGAACACGAAGATCAGCCTGCCTTGTCTCACCACGAAGGACAAACAGGACCTGGAGTTCGCCTTGGAGCACGGCGTCGATTGGGTCGGTCTCAGTTTCGTTCGCAGCGCGCATGACATCATCGAGCTGAAGCATCTTATTGCCGACAAGGGGAAGCATGCACGCGTGGTGGCCAAGATCGAGAAGCCGGAAGCCCTGGCCGAGATCGACGCCATCATCGACGAAGCCCAGGCTCTGATGGTCGCACGCGGGGACCTTGGTGTTGAGATCCCCATGGAAAAGGTGCCCTTGATCCAAAAGGACCTTATCCGTCGTTGCCTGGCGAAGCACAGGCCGGTGATCGTGGCCACCCAGATGATGGAGAGCATGATCACCAACATCACCCCCACGCGTGCGGAGGTGAACGATGTGGCGAACGCGGTGCTCGATCATGCCGATGCCGTCATGCTCAGCGCGGAGACCAGCGTGGGCAAATACCCCGTGGAAGTGGTGAAGGCGATGAACAGGATCCTGGCGGAAATGGAGACGGCCGATGGCATGTACGACGTGCCCAACCCGCCGCTCCAGGAGAACGACAGGCAGGTGAGCGACGCCATCTGCATCGCAAGCGTGCGCATGGCCGCGGCCATTGAGGTGAAGGCCATCGTCACAATGACCCATAGCGGCTACACCGCCTTCAAGATCAGCAGCATGCGGCCACGGGCCAACATCCATGCCTTCACCAGCAACCGCGCCATACTCAGCATGCTGAACCTCGTATGGGGTGTACGCGGCCATTATTACGACAAGACCGTCAGCACCGACCATACCATCGCCGACATCAAGCACATCCTGCGCAAACGGAAGCACGTGGCCGCCGGTGAACTGGTGATCAACATCGCCAGCATGCCCATCGCTGAACAGGGGATGGCCAACATGCTGAAGCTGAGCCCGGCCTGAGCACCCGTGCGTGGCTGGTTAACTTGGGCCGGCCGATGGACGAACGCGCATGGGACGCATACGCCAAAGCCTTCGATGAGGCGATCCTGAACGTACCTGCCAACGATCGAGCGGGTCGGATCAGGGCCTGCATTGACCGCCTGGCGGGTGTGGACCGCTCTGTGGCGGACATCGGATGCGGTGTGGGGCGCGCACTGGACCTTTTGACGCCGCGGTTCGGTACCGTTTACGCCACGGACCTTTCCCGTGAATGTCTGGCGATCGCACACCGCGCGCATGCACTGGCGACGAACATCCGGTACATCCACGCGGACCTGGCCCAAGGCCATGGGCTGCCAGGACCAGTTGACCTCGTTCTCTGCATCAATACCCTGCTCCAGGCTTCCTTGGCACATCGTGAGGCCATGTGGCGCCACCTCTGTTCGGCGGTCAGACCGGAGGGCCATCTGCTCGTCGTCGTCCCCTCCCTGGAGAGCGCCCTCTATGTTTCGCACCGCCTAGTCCGTTTGAACCGCAGGAGCGGTCTCCCGCCCAAGGCGGCGCAGCGCAAGGCGCGTCGGGAGATGTCGGACCTCGACCTGGGTATCGTTCAGGTCGATGGGGTGCCCACCAAGCACCATTTGAAGGAGGAACTGCACGATGTGCTTCAGGCGCAGGGTATGGTGGTGGTGGAGACGCGCAAACTGGAATACCCCTGGGGCTTCGCCCTGGAGGACCCGCCCTTGAATATGGCCGCACCGATGCCGTGGAATTGGATGGTCCTCGCGCGAAGAACGACGACCTGAAGCCGGGCTCAACGCGCCGCGGTGGATATCGTGGACCGGTTCGTGCTCCGAACACACGGCGCTCCGACTACCTTGTCCTTCGACCGATCCGGACACGCATGGATGAGCACGATTGGGACCGCGTTGCGCCCGCATTCGAGGAGGAGATATTCAACGTTCCGGCGAACGACACGAAGGGTCTGATCAAGATGGAGGTCGATCGACTGTCCGATGCGGACCAATGCGCAACGGACCTGGGTTGCGGGGTGGGGCGCACGCTTGCGCTGCTCGCCCGCTCCTTCAGGCTTGTGTATGCGGTCGATATATCAAGCGAGTGCCTTTCCATCGCCCGACAGCGGCACAAGGACCAGCCCAACATCAGGTATGTGCATGCGGACCTGAGCCGAGCACCAAGAGGCTTTCCGGCAACGGAGTTGGTGCTCTGCATCAACACATGGCTCCATGGCGACCTGTCGACCCGGTTGGCTCTGATCGACCAGACCTGTCGAAGTGTGAAACGGGGCGGACACCTTCTGTTGATCGTGCCAGCGCTTGGGTCGGCACTGCTCACCCACTTCCGTCGATTGCAATGGGAACTGCGCGATGGGACACCACCCGGACAGGTCCACAGCGTTATCGAGGACCCCGGATCCGGTATCGAGCACGGCATCATCCATATCGACAGCGTGCCGACCAAGCACTATCTGAAGGAGGAGCTGGAGATCCTGCTGGCCGACCGCGGCCTGACGGTGGAGGCCACCCACAAGTTGGAGTACGGCTGGGGTACAGAATTCGCGGCACCCCCCTCTTGGATGAAACGACCATTCCCTTGGGATTGGTTCGTAGTGGCGCGCCGGGTCCGTTGAATCTCAGACCTTGCCTCCCCGTCCCATCATCAGGTCCATGTAAAAACCGGGACGCCGAAGCTTGGCGCGCAGGTCCATGTCGTTGAACATGCAACTGATCGTGTCCGCCAATGCAGGGTTCCGTGTGGCCCGGTCGACCACCAGGTCGAACAGCCAGGCCTGGTCGGCCATGCGCTGGAGGCGCGCACTGATCGCGAGCTCCTGTCCGAGCCGTTGCCACACCCGGGTGTCGTAAGCCCGTAGTCTCCTTGCGGACAGGTCGTTCGCAGCGAGGGCCTCGGCCATGACATCCGCTGCATGCAGTCCGCTGATCATGGCATGGCTGATCCCCTCTCCGGTGAACGGGTCGATCAAATGGGCGGCATCGCCGATCAGGAGGTATCGCTCACCACTGATCTTCCGCCGTTTGGTGGCCATCGGCAACCCCATCCCTTGTATCGGGCCGATGCGTGCGGCCGAACGGAAACGGTCGCGCAATGTGGGGTGCTCGGTGATGGAACGCTCCAATTCGGCCTTCAGGTCCAGGTGCCGTTTCCGCACGATATCGCTGCGAACGCCGAGCCCCACGTTCGCCAGACCATTGGCAAGCGGAAAGACCCACAGATAACCCGGCAGGAGGTCTTTCAGGAAATGCAGCTCGATCGCGCCTTGTGGATCCAGTCCGGTCAAGCCTTGGTAATAGGCCCGGACCCCGGCTGCGTGATGCCGTGGTTCCATCGTCAGCCCACCGAACTGCCGCGCAAAGGTGGAGTGTGCCCCGCTCGCATCAAGCAATGATCGGCAGGTGATGCGCGCTGGATGCTCCGTCACCGTGCTATTCAGGTCCACAGCCCAACCAGTTGCCGTGCGCGTGATGGACCTGGCATGAGCACCCTGCAGGACCGTAGCGGTCCCGGTGCCGCGCACGGCCTGGAACAAGAGGTCGTCGAACCGCAGGCGCGGCAGCAGGGCCCCTGGCGCCTCCGTGCTCCCGGTCCCGCTTTTGAAAGGAACGCGCAAAGCCTTGCCGCCGGGGGCCACGAAAATGACACCCCAGCTCGGCCGGATCCCGGCATCCCGCCGAACACGATCGGCCAGGTCCATATCCAGCCGCTCCAACGTGCGCATCACCTTGCCGCTCAGGGCATCGCCGCAGACCTTGTCCCTGGGGAACACCGCCTTCTCGAGGATGATCGGCCGGATCCCCAGTGCACCCAGACGCAGCGCTGCGGAGCATCCACCGGGTCCTGCGCCGAGGATCAGCACATCCGTATCCAGGTCAGGGGGCGCGGGGGAGTTATGTGCCTGGGTGGCCTGTTGCATGGCCGTCCATCGCTGAATGCTCAGCTGCGAAAGGGCCCATCAGCGAACTGTCGGAGGAACCGCAGATCGTTCTCCCAATAGAGACGAAGGTCGGGAACGCGGTAGAGCAATTGGGCAATGCGTTCCACGCCCATGCCGAAAGCGAACCCGGTATGGATCTTCGGGTCGATGCCGCAATTGGCGAGAACGGTGGGGTCCACCAAACCGCAACCCATGATCTCCACCCAACCACTGTGCTTGCAGACCGCGCAACCATCCCCTCCGCAGAGGGTACAGTTCATGTCCACCTCCGCACTTGGCTCGGTGAACGGGAAGTAGCTGGGCCGCAAGCGTATGCGCATATCAGGACCGAATAGCGTCCTGACAAAGTGGTCCAATGTGCCTTTCAATTCCGCGAAGCTCACATCCTTATCCACATACAGACCCTCCACCTGGTGGAACATGGCGTGTGCACGCGCGCTGATCGCCTCGTTGCGGTACACCCTTCCGGGCGAGACCGTGCGGATCGGTGGCTTCGAGCTTTCCATTACGCGCACTTGAACACTGCTGGTGTGTGTCCGCAGGGAAAGGTCCTTAGCATCTGCAACGAAGAACGTGTCCTGCATGTCGCGTGCAGGATGATCGGGTGGGAAGTTGAGGGCGCTGAAGTTGTGGTGGTCGTCCTCGATCTCGGGGCCCTGGCTCACGCTGAACCCGATGCCGGAGAAGATGTCGACGATGCGTTGACGAACCAGGGTGATCGGGTGAAGCCCTCCCAGCCGGCCGGTGGCCGCTGGTCGGGTGGGGTCACCTCGGTCGTTCCTCACCTGGGGCGTTCTGTCCAGCCCGCCGCGCAATTTCTCCAATCGGGCCTGGGCGTCCCTTTTCAGGCGGTTCAGCCGTTGGCCAAGCTCGCGTTTCTCTTCCGCACCGACCTGCCGGAACGCATCGAACAGGTGGGTAATGGCGCCGTTGCGACCGAGCATCGACACACGGAACCGCTCCACCTCTTCAGCGGTGCGGGCCTCTGCGCGTTCCAGTTCGGCCTCCAGTTCGGCGATACGCTCACGCAGGCTCATTCAAGCACGCGCATCCACATGTGCACGTCGGTGAGCGGCCGATCGTGCTGGTCGCACGGAACGGCGGCGATCTTGTCCAGCACATCGAGGCCTTCCACCACCTCCCCGAACACGGTGTAGGCACCATCAAGGTGGGGCGCACCTCCATCCTTGGCGTACCGCTGGATATCCTCGGGCGTATAGTCCACCTTCTGACCCATTGCGTTCATGCGTTGGGCCATCATCTTCAACTCGTCCGGCTGGTAGGTCCTGCCCTGTACGATGTAGAATTGACTGCCGCTTGAGCGTCGATCGGGATTGACCTGGTCGCTCTGTCGCGCCGCGGCGAGCATGCCCTTGAAATGATGTAGTGTCGGGACGATCTCCGCAGGTATGGTATAGCCCGGTCCACCCGTGCCGAGCATTTCGCCAGACCTGGCATGCCTGCTGTTCGGATCACCGCCCTGGACCATGAAACCGGGGATCACCCGGTGGAAAAGGGTACTGTCATAGTATAGTTCCTTCGCCAGCTTCAGGAAATTGTCCCGATGCTGGGGTGTTTCGTTGAAGAGGGCCACCACCATGTTGCCCATTTCGGTGCGGATCTCCACCAATCGACGTTGTTGCGTGCCGCCTTCCTGGGCGACCAGCGTGGTGCCGGTCATCAGGATCGAAAGCAAAGCAGGGAGCATGGTCCGGAGCCGGCCTTGTGACATCACGTAGTTCATTACTTTTGAGGTTCGCCGAGCCTTGGCTGGCAAGGCATGCAAAAGTAACCCAATGACACGTTCCCCATTCCGTGCGTCCGCCGTGATGGTCGCATTGCTGAGCGGCTGGATCCTACTTCCGTCCTGCAACAAGGAGAAGCCCACGAAGGCCATCATCACCATCGTGGACGAGGACGGGGCCATTGTTCCTGAAGCGTACGTCAAGCTCTATGCGAACCCCACCTATCCGCTGGGGGACCCCAGCCGATTGACCCAGGAGATGATGACCGGTTCGGATGGCACGGCGGAGTTCGACTATACGAGCTTCTACGAACAAGGTCAAGCAGGTTTCGCCGTGCTCGATATCGTGTCGTTCAAGGACAGCGCCGTGGGCGAGGGCATCATCAAGATCGTGGAGGAGGAGACGAACGAGGAGACCGTCACGCTCGTGCCGGTGACGCCCTGATCACCTCCCGAAATACTCCAGGATCGCCGCTTTCATCATGTGCTCCTGCTCCTTCGGCGAGAGGGGGGGGAGTTCCTTTACGCGGTCGAAGTGCGGCCAGCCGTCGGCATCACGACCACGGTCGCGGTAGTATCCGAGAGGCTTCAGCAGGACACAGGTGCCGATGTGCATCAGGTCCATCTTCTCGTCCTTCTTGAATGCACGGGCCTCCTGTCCCAGCTCCTGCACACCCACAAGAAAGACCACACTGTTCATGTCCAAGGGGGTCTCGAACCGGGCCGACAGGTCCTTCAGCAGATCGCGCCAACGCTTCTCGAATGCAAGGTCCATGGGAAGGGTGGGAATGATGGGGTCTGGTGGTCCACGATGACCGGGCGCGAAGGTCGGACTTCCCCCTTTTCACCAACTTCACCGCACGCTCCTGCAATGGCCCCATGAACTGGTTCGACTGGCTCCTGCTCCTCCTTGTTCTGATGGGTGTCCTGCGCGGCTATTCGCGGGGCTTCATCATGGAGCTGGCCGCCTTGGCCGCACTGGTGTTGGGCATCTGGGGTGCGATCCACTTCAGCGACCGTGTGGCCGCATGGCTGGACCTCTCATCGGACCATCACGTGATCGCGTTCGCAGCGACATTTCTGGGGATCCTCCTCACCGTGCACCTGATCGGAAGGGCGCTGACCACATTTATCGACGTTGTACAGCTGGGGCTGCCGAACAGGATGGCCGGTGCTTTGTTCGGCCTGGGACGCGCGGTGCTGGTGCTGTCCATCGCACTGAACATAATGGCGGCCCTTCCGAGGGACGGTTGGCCAGGGGAGAACACCCTGGCGGGTTCGCGGATATACGCCCCCGTGCATGGTGTGGCCCCTGTTGTCTTTCCCGTGCTGAAGGAGAGCAAATGGATCGACCGGACGGTGGACCGGTTGAAAGAATTGAAAAAGGAAGTGGTCTGAACCCGGCCTCAGCCATGCCCCTGAATGGCGGCGATCCCCGGCAACACGCGGCCTTCAAGATATTCGAGCATCGCCCCCCCGCCCGTGCTGACGTGGCTGATCCGGCCGGCAAGCCCGAACTGGTTCACCGCAGCCACACTGTCACCCCCGCCCACAAGGCTGAAGGCCCCCTTGTCGGTGGCCTCCGCCACCGCTCGGGCCATGGCGATGGTGCCTTGTTGGAAGGGGGCCATTTCGAAAACGCCCATGGGGCCGTTCCAGAGGATCGTGCGGGCGTCAAGGACCACATCCCGAAAGGCTTGAATGCTCTCCGGGCCGATATCGAGGGCCATCCATTCATCCGGTACCTGGTCGGCGGCGCAAACATCGGTGTTCGCGGAGGCGTTGAAGGCGTCGGCCACCACCACGTCGATCGGGAGGTGAACGGCGACGTTGCGTGCGGTGGCCTTCTCCATCACGGTCCGTGCGGTGTCCAATAGGTCCTCCTCCACAAGTCCGGCCCCGACCTCGCCCCCTCGCGCCTTGATGAACGTGTTGGCCATGCCCCCTCCGATGATCAACGCGTCGCACTTGGCGATCAGGTTCTCCAGCACGGCCAGTTTGCTGCTCACCTTGCTACCGCCCACGATCGCCACCAGCGGACGCTCAGGGTCGTCGAGCACCTTGCCCACGCTGTCGATCTCGGCCTGCATCAGGTAACCGAACAGCTTGTCCTCAGGGAAGAACTTCGCGATGACCGTCGTACTGGCATGAGCGCGATGGGCTGTGCCGAAAGCATCGTTGACATACACATCGCCCAGTTCGCTCAAGGCCTTGCTGAAGGCCTCGTCCCCGGCCTCCTCTTCAGGATGGAAGCGCAGATTCTCCAGCAGGAGCACTTCTCCTGGCTTCAGGGCGGCAGCTTTTGCCCGGGCATCCGGGCCGATGCAGTCCGAAGCGAATTGCACAGGCATCCCCAACAGCACCGCGAGATGGTCGGCCACGGGTTCAAGGCTCATGCTGGCGACGATCCTGCCTTTCGGACGCCCAAGGTGGCTCATCAGGATCACGCTGCCACCATCATTGATGAGCTTGCGCACCGTGGGCAATATCGCCTTCGCCCGCGTGTCGTCCGTCACATGGCCGGCCGCATCCTGTGGCACGTTCAGGTCCACGCGTACGAGCGCCTTGCGTCCCTTTGCATCGAAGGTGTCCATCGTCAACATGGCCGCGAAAATATCCAACGCCCATGGGTCCATCACCTGGTGACGCCGGTCCGACCGGGTGCCCTGTTCGAAAGGGCCACTGTCGCGCGCTACCTTCGCCACATGCGTTTCTCGCAGGTCGCCGGGCATGCCATGCTCAAGGCCAAACTGATCACGAACCTCCGCGAAGGACGGATCCCCCACGCGCAGTTCTTTCTCGGTCCTCGCGGCAGTGGAGGCCTTCCCATGGCATTGGCCTATGCCCAATACCTGTTGTGCGCCGAACCCGGTCCGGCGGATCCGTGTGGCAGTTGTCCGAGCTGTCAACAGATGGAGAAGCTGGGACATCCTGATGTTCACTTCGCCTTCCCCATCTTCCTGAACGACAGGAACAGGACCTGTACGCCAGTGCTGCCGGATTGGCGGGACCTGGTGATGAGGGAACCGTATCTCGATGCCGCCTTGTGGCGCGACCGGCAGGAGGGAGAGAACAAACAACTGCGAATGGGCGTGGACATCGCGGCGGAGATCACCAGACAGCTCAGCTTGAAGGCCTACGCCGGGGGCTGGCGTGTCATGCTGGTATGGCTGCCCGAACTGATGGATGCCCCGGCGGCGAACAAGCTGCTGAAAGTGCTGGAGGAGCCGGAACCGCGTACCGTGTTCCTGCTTGTCGGCCACGATGCCGATGCGATCCTTCCCACGATCATCAGCCGCACCCAATTGGTGAAGGTGCCCGCATTGGCCGAAGCGGACCTGGTGCGCACGCTTCGTTCACGTTTCGATGATCTGCCCGAGCCCGATGCCCAAGCCGCCGCGCTACGCAGTGCGGGCGATCTTTTGGAGGCGACCGCATTGGTCGAGAAGGGAGAGGAGGAGTTGTTCATCCTGTTCCGGGATTGGCTGCGCGCCTGCTATGCCCTGAAGGCGCAGGACGTCGTGGAGTTCGCCGAGCACTTCCACAAGATGGGACGCGAACGGCAGAAGGGACTGGTGCGCTATGGCCTCTACCTGGTCCGGCTGAGCATGCTGATCTGGCAGCGGGCAGGCGAACTCGTTCGCACGACCGGGGAGGAACTGAAGTTCGTGACCGATGTGAGCCATTTGCTGACCGCGCGCAACATTGCCGGATTGCGGGAGGAGCTGGAGGTCGCACACCAGCATTTGGAGCGGAACGCCAATCCCAAGGTGCTCTTCATGGACCTGAGCTACCGGATGCATGGGCTGCTCAAGCAACGCTAGTTGGGCACGGAATCCCGGCCAAGTCCACGGCTGAGTAACTTCGCGACCCATGTCCTGCGCCACCTGTTCCAATGCGCAAGGGGGCACTCCGCGCGGGTGCCGGAACAATGGCCATTGTGCATCGGGCGGCTGTGGAAAGCTCGAGGTGCACGATTGGTTGGCTGGTGTTCCGCTACCCGGTGGGCAGCAACCGTTCGATGCTGCGGAGGTCCACTTCAAGAACACCCGGAAGGGATTTTATCAGGCCCCACCGAGCATGGGGTTGCAACCAGGGGAGCTCGTGGTGGTGGATGCCGGACAGGGGTATGATGTGGGCCGGGTGAGCTTGACCGGTGAACTGGCCCGCATGCAGATGCAACGAAAGGATGGCGCCACCGGCACGCATGAACTGCGGCGTGTCCTGCGCAAGGCCGATCAGGAGAGCATCGATCAATGGCATGCGGCGCGTGATCGTGAGACCGACACCCTGTTCGAGGCAAGGACCATCGTGAAAGGTTCCGGCCTGGACATGAAGTTGACCGATGTGGAGTATCAGGGGGATGGCACCAGGGCGATCTTCTACTACACGGCAGAGGAACGGATCGATTTTCGTGGGCTTGTCCGTCAGCTGTCCGACCGCTTCCGCGTGAAGGTCGAAATGAAACAGATCGGGGCCCGGCAGGAGGCGGGTCGTATCGGAGGGATCGGTAGTTGTGGTCGGGAGCTCTGCTGCAGCACCTGGCTCACGGACCTCCGCAGCGTTACCACCAGCGCCGCACGCTATCAACAACTGGCCCTCAACCCGCAGAAGCTCGCCGGCCAGTGCGGCAAGCTGAAGTGCTGCCTGAACTACGAGCTCGATATGTACATCGAGGCCATCAAGAGCTATCCGTCGCAGAACGCCAAGCTGAGGACGAAGCAGGGGACAGGCGTGCATCAAAAGACCGACATCTTCCAAGGCCGGATGTTCTATTTGTTCAAGAGCCCCGGCAGCGCACCGGTGATGGCCGGCTTCCCGGTGGAGTATATCCGTGAGATCCTCCGTTTGAACAAGGAAGGGATCGAACCGGAGCTGGACCTTGCGATGGCGGCCGAGCCCGTGGAGAAGGCCGCGCATGACTATGAGAACGTCGTGGGTCAGGATGAGCTCACCCGCTTCGACCAGAAAATGAAGGAGAAGCGCGGCAAGCGCAAGCGTGGAGGGAAGAAGAAGGGATCCCTTGCTGAGGGCGGTCCTGCACGCCGTGCGTCCTCCAGGGACCAGTCCCCCTCGACGGACGGCCAGCGCCGACGTCGTTCACGCGGTGGGAAGGGCAGGAAAGGTGGTGGACCACCGAAGCCTCCTGCCGGCGCATGAGGGCCGCGCCCGCGATAGGCCTCCTGGCCCTGCTGCTCCAGGCGTGCGATGGGTCCTTGGTCTATCAGAACGACACGGCGATACCGGAAGGCGGATGGAGCAGCACACAGCGCCCGGAGTTCTGTTTCGACATCGCTGATACGCTCCACGCACATGATGTCTTCATCGACATCCGGCATACCGGAGACTACGCCTTCAGCGACCTCTATCTCTTCCTGGACCTTACAGGACCGGACGGCCGGTCGTTCCGGGACACCGTGGAATGCTTGCTGGCCGACCCCACGGGGCGATGGTACGGGCGAGGGGCTGGGTTGTTCGCGGACAGGTCAAAGGCACATGTCCTGTATCGATCGGGCAATAGGTTCCCACGCAAGGGCCGTTATTGCATCCGGATGGAACAGGCCATGCGCGTCGATCCCCTGCCGGGCGTCACCGACGTCGGCATAAGCGTGGCGGTATCCGAAGGGCAAGGCAGGTAATTCGCCCAACAAATGACCACGAAGAAGAAAAAAGGTCCGGAACGGTCATGGCGGGGCCGTCTCTTGCTGCTCTGGTGGGCGGTGTTCCTGTTGCCCATAGCCGGGCTGGGCCTTGCCTTGTTGATCGCCGCCAACAGCAAACTGCCGAGCACCGAGGACCTTGAGAACCCGCGCAGCGACCTGGCCACCGCGGTGCTTTTCAGCGATGGCACCATCATGGGCCAGTACTACCGGGAGAACCGCATCCCTGTGGACTACACGCACATCTCACCGAACGTGGTCGATGCGCTCATCGCCACGGAGGATGAACGGTTCCGGGAACACAGCGGGGTGGATCTGCGCGGCACTGTGAGGGCTGCGGTGTTCCTGGGCAAGCGGGGCGGCGCCAGTACACTGACCCAGCAGCTGGCCAAGATGTTGTTCACCGAGCGCAGCCCGAATTTCCTCGAGCGCACCTTCCAGAAATTCCAGGAATGGATCATCGCCGCACGCCTGGAGCGCGAATACACCAAGGACGAGATCATCGCGATGTACCTGAATCGCTTTGACTGGATCAACCAGGCCGTGGGCATTCATTCCGCTGCGCGGGTCTATTTCAATACCACCCCCGACTCCCTCCGGATCGAACAGGCCGCGATGCTGGTCGGCATGTGCAAGAACCCCGCCCTGTTCAACCCGATGCGTCGTCCGGACACGACCATGCAGCGCCGCATGGTCGTGCTCGCCCAGATGGTGAAGAACGGGATGCTCGACCCGGCCCGATACGACTCGCTCAAGCAACTTCCGCTCGGCCTTCGGTTCCAACGGATCGATCATGCCGAGGGCCCGGCACCTTATTTCCGGGAGACGCTCCGGGCAAAATTGCAGGAGTTGTTCAGTGAAAAGGACGAGAACGGCAGATACCGGATCGCCAAACCCGATGGCAGCCCCTACGACCTCTACACCGATGGCCTCAAGGTCTACACCACCATCGACAGACGCATGCAGAACTATGCGGAATGGGCCGTGCGGCAGCACCTGTCCACCGAGTTGCAACCGGAGTTCTTCAAGGACCTGGCGCGAAAGAAGCACGCACCGTTCGATTGGCGCGTGAGCGAGAAGGAGATCGACGCGATCATGAGGTCCGCGCGCAAAAGGAGCACGCGGTACCGCATGCTATCCGGCAGGCAATGCCCGAACTGCGAACGTCCGGCCCGCTATATCGTGGAAGCGAGGCACGACGGTGTGATGCGATACCATTGTGACCCGGAGAAGGGCGGGTGCGACACGTGGTGGCCCGTGATGAGCGAGGACGAGATCGAAAGCACCTTCGACCGACCGGTGCCGATGCATGTGTTCAGTTGGCATGGCCAGATCGACACGGTCATGAGCCCCAACGATTCGATCCGTTACTACAAGAGCTTTCTGCAGAGCGGTCTTCTCAGCATGGACCCGCACACGGGGTTCGTGCGTGCCTGGGTGGGCGGGATCGATTTCCGGAATTTCCAGTACGATCACGTGGAACAGGCACGCCGCCAGGTCGGGTCCACGTTCAAACCGTTCGTGTATGCCACGGCGATCCGCGAAGGACTGGACCCCTGCATGGAACTTCCGAACCAACGCGTCTGTTTCGACATGCCCGAACCGCAGCCGGACTGGTGCCCGGACAACAGTGACAATGAATACGGCGGCATGGTCACGCTTCGCTATGCGCTGGCCAATTCGATCAATACCATCACCGCCTGGTTGATGAAGCAATACGGCCCACAAGCGGTTACGATACTCGCCCGCCACATGGGTGTCAAAAGCCCGCTGGACCCCGTGCCTTCGCTCTGTCTCGGCGTGGCCGACCTGTCCTTGGAGGAGATGACAGGAGCGTTCTCCACGTTCGCCAATGCGGGCGTGCACATCAGCCCCATCCTGTTCACGCGGATCGAGGACAAGAACGGCAACGCCATCTATGACGTGACACCCGAGACGGAGGAGGCCCTGGATGAGAACACCTCCTACATCATGCTGAACCTGTTGAAGGGGGTGGTGGATGGGGCCTACAATCGCGAGACGGGCAAGACCGTGGGTACCGGCATGCGGATCCGTATGAGCTGGGGGACCCGTGCCAAGTACGGCAACATCAAATACCCCATGGCCGGAAAGACCGGCACCACACAGAACAACAGCGATGGCTGGTTCATGGGGATCACGCCCGATCTCGTGACCGGTGTCTGGACCGGTGCAGAGGACCGGAGTGTTCGGTTCAGCACCACCGACAAGGGCCAGGGGGCCAACATGGCCCTGCCGATCTATGGGTACTACATGAACCGGATCTATGCGGATAGCACTATCAAGATCTCCCGCGATGACTTCGAGGCGCCGCCGGGCTTCGACCGGTCCATCGTCGATTGCCGTTCACGCACGGACAACGGGTTGAACGGGCATCAGGGCCCGAAGTGGGAGTGACCGCGACAGGTCGGCTATCTTCGTCGCGACCCCGACCTCGAGCGCATGAACAAAGTGGTGAACAATGCCGACGCGGCCATCGCGGGCATCAGCAATGACATGACCCTGATGCTCGGTGGGTTCGGCCTGTGCGGCATTCCCGAGAGCAGCATCGCGGCCCTGGTACGCAGCGGTGTGAAAGGGCTCACATGCATCAGCAACAACGCTGGCGTGGATGATTTCGGTCTCGGGCTGTTGCTCCAAAGTCGCCAGATCAGGAAGATGATCAGCAGCTATGTGGGCGAGAACGATGAGTTCGAACGCCAGATGCTGAGCGGCGAACTGGAGGTGGACCTGATCCCGCAGGGGACATTGGCCGAACGCTGCCGGGCAGGCGGTGCAGGCATCCCGGCCTTCTTCACGCCCGCCGGTTATGGTACCGAGGTGGCGGAGGGCAAGGAGACACGGGAATTCAACGGCAAGATGTATGTCATGGAGCATTGGCTCCGCGCCGACTTCGCCATCGTGAAGGCCTGGAAGGGCGATACGCAGGGCAACCTGGTGTACCGGTATACGGCGAGGAACTTCAATCCGCTGATGGCCATGGCCGGCAGGATCACCATCGCAGAGGTCGAGGAGCTGGTGGAACCCGGCGAGCTGGACCCCAACACCATCCACACGCCTGGGATCTTTGTTCAGCGCATCTTCCAAGGCACCGGATACGAGAAGCGGATCGAACAGCGTACGACCCGAAAACGCAGCTGAAAATGGGGTTGAACAAGGACCAGATGGCCCAGCGCATCGCGCGGGAACTGAAGGATGGCTACTACGTCAATCTCGGCATCGGCATTCCCACGCTGGTCGCCAACCATATACCCGAGGGGATCGATGTGGAACTGCAGAGCGAGAACGGGATCCTGGGCATGGGCCCCTTCCCATGGGAGGGAGAGGAGGACGCGGACCTGATCAACGCAGGCAAGCAGACCGTGACATTGAAACCAGGTGCGGTCATCTTCGACAGCGCCACCAGTTTCGCCATGATCCGCGGCCAGCACGTCCATCTGACCGTTCTGGGCGCCATGGAGGTGGCCGACAATGGGGACATCGCCAATTGGAAGATCCCCGGCAGGATGGTAAAGGGCATGGGTGGCGCGATGGACCTGGTCTCCAGTGCGGAGAACATCATCGTGTGCATGATGCACACCAACAAGGCAGGAGAAAGCAAGCTGCTCCCCGAGTGCACGTTGCCGCTCACTGGAGTGGGCTGCGTGAAGAAGGTGGTGACGGACCTGGGCGTGTTCGACATCGTTCCGGAGGGGTTCCTCCTGATCGAGCGGGCGCCGGGGGTGACCGTCGCGGAGATCCGGGCCAAGACCGCCGGGCGACTGGTGATCGCGGAGAACGTCCCCGAAATGGTCCTCTGAACACGGCCATGACCGTGTCCGGAAAATGAAGGTCTTCGAACGCATTCGAACCGACCGGGGTGCCCTTTGGCTTGTCGCTGGGTTCATCCTTCTGTTCTCGATCGATGAAGGCGGGCGCATCCTGCATACCCGTCCGGCACCCTTCCATATCTGGCGTCAGACCGATTGCCTGTCGTTGACGGCGAACTATTGTTCGGGCCAACCCTTCCTCCAACCGGCGATCTATTCCCAGATCGCCGATGACGGATACAGTGGTTTGAGCGCGGGTGAGTTCCCGTTGATCTACTGGACCATGGGCCAGCTCTGGAAGTTGACAGGCCCCAGCGAGTTCGCCTACCGCCTGTTCGGGATCTTGTTGCATTTCCTCGCCACATGGGCCTGCTATCAGGCGCTCAGGCGGCTGTCGGGGTCAGACTTCTGGGCCGTCACCTCGGCACTTCTCCTCTACACCTCACCGGTGATCGTCTACTACAGCATGGGGTTCCTGACGGACGTGCCCGCGTTCGACCTTGTGCTCGTCGGGTGGTACTTCTTGGTGCGCCATACCCTGGAGCGGCGAAGCCGGTTTTGGGTCCTGGCGGTGGCATGCTTCGCGCTGGCCGCGTTGTTGAAGGTGAGCGCAGGCATCAGCCTCGTTGCCCTGATCGCCGTGTTGGCCATCGGAAGTGCGGCACCACGCCGGTTCCGGCCCTACCGCCACATGTGGCCAGGTGCGCGTCTCGTCTGGTCCTCCATCGCATTGGCGGTGCTCGCCATCCTGTCATGGTACATCTACGCCGAGTGGTACAACGACCTGCACAACGGCCGCTACACGTTCAACAACATCTGGCCGCTGTGGGAGATGACCCCCGCGGAGGTGGAAAGAGCATGGACCTGGGCGCGGCAGGTCCTCGTTTTCCAGGTATTCGATACCAGCGTGTGGGTGGCCCTCGGCCTGGCGGTCATCGTGTTGGTCATGAACAGCGGACAGCTCCCCTTGCCCGTGATCCTGCTCAATGTTCTCCTCGTTGTCGGTGTCATGCTTTACACGGTGCTTTGGTTCCATGCCCTGGACAGGCACGACTACTACTTCATCAATCCGATGATCGCATTGTTGGTGCCTTGGGCCACGCTCCTTTGGTGGCTGCACAACTACCGGCCCCGATGGTCCCGGTCACCGTTCTTGAAGGGGGCTTTCGTCGCTCTGTTGGTGTTCAACGGTGCCTATGCAGCGAACAACATGCGCATGCGCTATACGGTGGACAAGCCCCTCGACAAGGAAAAGCTGCTTCCGATCTATCACGAACACGAATTCCCCGTATGGGACCTCGCTCAATATTGGACCTTGACGAGCACACTGGACATGGGCCCGGCATTGGATGCGATGGGCGTCGGCAGGAACGCCCGCGTGATCTTCCTCGACGATGTCAGCATCAACGCCGCATTGTACCTCATGGACAGGAAGGGGAACACCAACTATGGGAACGATTGGTCCGATCCCGACACGTTCGACCGGCTCAAGCAACGCGGCGCGCGCTACCTGATATTCACCGAGGACCATTGGTTCAAGGACCCCGTAGTGGCGCCCCTTTTGAAGCATCCGGTCGGTCAACACAGGTGGGCCCATGTCTTCGACCTGCGTGAAATAGCGGACCCCGGCTAGCACCGTCCGCGGGTATCGGGCGGTGCGGTCCGCGGACCGGTGATCGGACCCGGGCTCCGGTCAATGACCCGTGCGAGGGGCGGCAACCGAGGCGGAGGATACCCTTCGACAGGAGGACCTCCCGCCTATATTCGCCACGCCCGCATGGACAACCGCACGCTCTCCATCATCATTCCCGCATACAACGAGGAGCGCACCATCTCACGCATCCTGGACGCGGTCCGTGGCGTGCAGCTCATTGCGGGAATGGGCAAGGAGGTGATCCTGGTGAACGATGGCTCCAGCGACGGGACCCTGGATGCTGTGCGCGCCTATGCGAACGCACATCCCGATCTGGACCTGAAGCTGTTCGACCAACCGCACAACATGGGCAAGGGTGCGGCCATCCACCGTGGCATCCAAGAGGCCGGCGGTGAGTATCTGATCATCCAGGACGCGGACCTGGAATACGACCCCCGGGAATACAACGACCTGCTCAAGCCCGTTGTCGAGGGATTCGCTGATGTGGTCTACGGCTCCCGTTTCGTCGGACATCGGCCCCATCGCATCCTTTTCTTCTGGCACAGCATCGGCAATAAGATCCTGACGAGCCTCTCCAACGCGCTCAACAACCTCAACCTGACCGATATGGAGACCTGCTACAAGTTGGTCCGATCGGACATTGCCAAGGGATTGGACCTGCGCGAGAAGCGATTTGGGTTCGAGCCGGAGATCACCGCCAGGCTGGCGCGGGTCAGGGGTATCCGCATCTATGAGGTGGGGATCAGCTACCATGGGCGCACCTATGCCGATGGAAAGAAGATCGGCTGGAAGGACGGCTTCCGTGCGATCTGGTGCATCCTTAAATACGGTCTGTGACGACCGATGCGAGCGCTCATGGACCGCGCGATCGCGAAGGCCGATAACGGACCGGTGGTACTGGGCTTCGCCCTGGGCCTTCTGATCGCTGTGGTCCGCAGGCTCTCACCGGGCATCCCGGAAATGGGCGATGGCGTGCTGCATTGGATGTTCGCCCGCTATGCACCCCAGCATCCGGTGCTCTTCCTCGACGGATGGGCCCACCCCTTGTTCACTTTGCTCGCGGGACCTTTCTCCAAGCTCGGCCTCTGGGGCACCGGCCTCCTCAATGCGCTCCTGGCCGGTTGCACCGTATGGGTGATCATCTCCTGGGTGCGTCGAACGGTCGGACCCTGGTCCTGGCTTACCCCGGTGCTCCTGTTCGCGGCGCCGGCCTATTTCCACGATGTGCTGGCAGGCATGACCGAGATCTTGTTCGGACTTGCGACGGTCATTGTCCTTATCCTGTTGGAGCGCCGTCACTATTCCGCGGCGTTGATGGTGGCTTCGTTCACCCCCTTGATGCGCCCGGAATGGGTCGCATTCGTGCCACTGGTGGTGGTGTGGAGCATCTTCGAGGGCCAATGGCGTCGGGTCCCATGGGTATTGGCGGCGATCGTGCCGCTCCTCATCATGGGAGCCTGGACGACCTCCGATCCGTTCTTCTATTTCAGGCAGGACACGTACCTGGGCCGGGCCATGTACGGGAATGGGGAGGCGCTGCATTTCGTCCTGCAGGCGCCCCAGGTCCTGGGCCTGCCACTTCTGGTACTCGGAGTGGTGGCGATGGTCGTGCTGCCATTCTTGGTGCTGCGACCCAGCAGGGAACGCCGACGGCATTCGATCATACTCGTCGTGGGCCTGCTGCCGGCTCTGGGGATATGGACCATCCACAGTTTTGCCTGGTGGTATGGAGGAATGGGCTCACTTGGCCTGACGCGCGTGTTGGCCACGAGCATCCCACTTCTCGTGCTGGTCTCGTTGCATGTGCTTGGATCCCTTTCCGAGTTCTTGCCACAGACGATAAGCGTCCGGATCGGCACGATGGGTGTCACCGTGATCGTGGCACTCTGGGCACAGGCAGACCTGCGCGGACAGGTGGATGTGCCCGTGCCCCGGTCAGAGGAGCAGGAGATCCTGGACCGGCTGAACGGAACATACGCCGAAGGCCCGTCCAGGCATTGCACCTACTATCTGCACCCATACATACCGATGGTCCTCGGATTGGACCCATGGGATACGGCCGCAAGCAAACAGATCTATGCGCTGGACACCGTACGCGCGAGCCGGAGCATGCGACAGGGTGATCGCATTCTTTGGGATGGTCATTTCGCCGCGGGGGAGGGGCGCACTCCGCTCGATCGACTATTGGACGATGAGGACCTTCTTGTGCGAGAGGCCTTTCTTCCTTCCAAGTCCTGGGGAGATCCGCGCTGGCTGACGGTGGTCGACCTGGTCAAGGACGGAGGACATCACCGGATCCGAACAGATACGCTCCTGGACCTCCGCGCGAGGACGAGCGCTTTGTGTTCACCGCGTTCGGACACCGTGCCCAGTGAGGGTCCCGGTATCCTTTTGGCCAATGTGGAGTATCCGCTCGCATTGGATGACATCCGCTTGTTCGACAATGGAACACGATTCGCCGAGATCGTGGTCGATGGATCTCGTCCGCCGGGCCATCCCGGTCGATGCGAGCTCGTTCTTTCCATCGACGGATGCGGCACCAAGCAGCTCTATCATCAACAGGACATTCCCGAAGGGGTCTTCCAGAAGCGTTTCCTGGTCCCGTGGACGGAGGGCCGGAGCGGTCTGTATCTCTGGGTGCCGGACCGTTCACAACTCGTGTTCGACGAACTGATCCTGCGCGTGCGACGTCAGGTCGATGAATGAACGTCAAGGACCGGCCCGATCAGTGATCGGAACGACGTCGCCATTGTGCCAGAGCATTTGATGCAAGCTGTCCAGGCGGACCACTTCTGCGCCCTTCCTTCGGACCAGCAGGTCATCGATGTAGATGCTGTCCGGGTAGAACGCAGCCCCTGTGACGAAGACCTTGATCGGATGCGCGCTGCTGCGCACCTGGAACGGGATCTCCACGAGCGACCAGTCCCCATCGATCGTTCGCGCAAAACGGGGATCGGTGTAATGGTCCCACCAGCCTTCTCCGGTGACGGGATCGTGCTCATCGATGCCGGCCAGGGCATGGCACCGCATGGGCCCCCGGTCATAGTACCAGAATGAAACCACATATCGCGCCTTCGGGTCGAAGGTGTTCGGTGGGAATGAGGCGAGTATGTTGAGCTCCTTTTTCGGTCCGGAATACGCGCCCTGTCCGGAATGGACATGGATCGATGGCCCGGTTTCAAATCCGTCCGTGGCGATCGCTGAAGGATCGGGGCCCTGGTCCAACTCCCACTTCCAATCCCTGACCATCCTACCCCGGTCATCACGGAGAAGTTCGCCAACGGTCATCACGCCGATCCGGACGGTGTCCAGATCATACAGAACGTGGGTGCGTGCCACAAGTGCACTATCGTAGCGATCGAAAGGCCCCGGACCGATGAGCATCAGCAGGGTGTCCGACGGGGACATTCCTGGCAGTTCCGGTCTTGGATACCAGGTCGGACCGAATGCACGGATGCTGGTACGCACCTCTTCCAGGCAGGTGCGCGTCAACGAACTGCACATCATTGGAATGCCCGTATGGTAGGCCAGGACCTGGCCCAGGAACATCCCGGGTTCGTCCAGCGGGATCATGAGCTCCTCCGCGCCGTTGTGGAAATAAGGCACGTTCGCTATGGCGACCGCTGGTATGGAAGCGGCATGATCGATGATGTAGCCCAGGGAAGCGGGTAGCTGCCTGCGGTCGAACAGGTTCGGTGAGCTGACGAAGTTCCTCGCAACGATGCGATGGATATACCAACCCTCATAACCCGATAGGAGCGTTCCCATGAGGATCGCGACCAGGGCGGTCCGCCGGACCCATGGGCTGCCCGCATCTTGATGGGCCCTCCATAGAACGATCGTGGACCAAGTGGCGGATACGGTAGGCACGACCCAGGCCATCCGGCCCGGTGCCCGGAATTGTCGGATGAACGGTGAATGCCAGAGCTGATCCTCCAGCCCAAGGGTATAGGGGAGACCGAAAGCGAACAAGAGCAGGCACGTCGCGGCGATGAACAGCGCTCCGTTCACAGAAGGGAATGTGCGGAACAGCTCTTTCACGCGGAGCCGTCGCATGGCAGCAATGCTGATGACCAAGACGGCCAGGATCAGGAGCATGTTCCCCAGACCGATGTAGGACCATCCTTCCGCAGCGGACCCATCGACCGCGCCGATCGTTCCTTTGGCCAGAGGCGAGGCCCACCAGGCGTCCGGATGCAGGAATGCCGACAGGTTCGTATGGTACTCGAAGAAACCATAGGGATGTTCGGTCCGTGCACCATGATGGTCCGTCAGCATCAGTAGAGCCTGGCTCAGGGTGATCGCCAGGACCGGGCCTAGGGCAAGGCTCAGTTTGGCGGACCACCCCCGAGCCTTGGGTGGAACGAAGACCGCCCAGAAGAACAAGAGCGCACCTGTGATCGCTCCCAGATAAGCGTGTATCCAGAACCAGCCGAAGACCCAAATAAGAACGACCGGCATGAACGACCAAGGTGCGCGGGACCGCAGGTGGCGAAGCCCGATCCACATGGTGCCCGGTATGCACCAGGTATAGGCCAATGCGTAGTGTGCAAGCACCGGTCTAAAGGCCTGTACCGAGAAGAGCGCGATACAGACCGCCGCCCAGGCGGCCAGGGACCAACGCATGCCCTGGGCGGAGAGGAAGAGGTAGAGGAACACCGCACTCAGGAACATGCTCCCGATCATGAGCAGGTTCTCCAACCCGACGCTGCAGGCAGAGGCGGCCGGGAACACCCGGGCCAAGATGCGCCAGGCATTGCTGATCAACGGCTGGGCGTCGGGGTAGCTGATGTGCTCCCCGAAGGGCGCGTTCATGCCCTCGAAGGCCAGCATCGAGCTATCGTGCTTCACGTGCCAGGCGAAGGTGAAGTAGTTCTTCAGACCATCTCCCCTCGTGTTCACCATGTAGCTGTTCGGCGCACGGAGAACGGGGCCGTACAAGAGGATGGTCAGGACGAGCGCCGAACCCGCCGTCAAGGCAAGGCCCTTCCATCGTCCCCCTGCTTGCCTCATTGGATGATCACCTGTTCGATCTCGCCCAGATAATCCTTGGCCGGGAACGGGATGAAGCCCTGGTCGAAACGGGAACCCGGCCACCAGCGTGTATTGTGGAACTCCTGGCTGACGATCAACAGCATCTGCACATTGCTGATCGAGGTGACCGAGCTGTTCATGTAGCCGACGGCGTGCATGTGCTGGAGGTCCGGTCCGACCGACCAGAGCACCTCTTCGGGCCGCCAATCGATCTGGAACCAATATGGTCCGTTGAAGAGCGTGCTGTCGGGTTCTTCCTGCTTCTCGGTGAGCGCTCGGTAGTTCCGGTCCCATCGGTGGGCCAGGAAACGGTGACCATCCTTCTCGATCGGTCGGCATCCCCATCCAAAATCCTCCGGGGCCGCACAGGCCATATCCCAGTTGGTGCAAGCGACGGTGACCATGCCAGGCACCCGCCCGGGTGGTTCTCCCCGCCACCAGCTCAGCCGCTCCTGGGAGCCCCGCACTTGTTCGGGCAGGATCGGCGGGAAGGCCCTGTCCGGGCAGTAGGGTGGAGTGCACAGGATCTCGAAATCCATCTCCGCATAGGCGGTCCTGGAGATCCGCGCGTCATCGTCACCGCCGTAGTAGTTGGCCATGTAGCCGCCCGGGCAGTCGCGACGCAGGTTGCCCGGTGCGCCCTGGTAGATGAGCCAGATCGCGTTGGTCAGGCCCACCCACATGTCCTCGTCGTTCAACAGGCGGGACAGGTGGCATTGCACCCGGTAACTGCCGTAGGTGAACCCATGTCTGGAGCGGACCCCGACGTTCTCTTTGCGTGGACCTGTTGGATCAGCGGCGGGATTCCACAGCTGGATCACATGCTTTTCTGGATCGGAACGGACCGTGGAGCAGGGGCGGTCCGTGGTCATGGGACGAGTGTCCACCAGCCATCTCTCGGGCATGTTGCAGCGGTACCTGTCGTGATCCTCGGGTGTGTACCCATTGCCCAGCACATCGGCGATGATCGGCACGTTGCGGAATGCCGTGGAGGGGTCGATGTAGTGGATGAACTGCTCGAAGGGCGCGCTTTGGAGCGATCGGGGGGCGTTCCCGCAGTTCGCACAGAATGCGCTCGTGTCCCGCACGGTGGTATCCGTGATCGCGATCCCCGCACCCAGATCGGGTCGGGCCCGGACCACCAGACGACGCTCGGCCAACAGGACCTGCACATCGGGTGCATGCGCGCCGGGACCGTGCAGGAAATACCAATAGGGTTCGATGAAGCCGGAGGTCGTATCCCCGATATCGATCACGCCGGAAGGCAGACCGACCGCATCGAAACGGTCGTCCGGGATCACCACGAGCAGCACGCTGTACTCACCGACCCGTGGGTTCCGGGCCCAGCGCGCCCGCATGCCGTTCTTGCGATAGCGCGCTTCCGCGCGCGGGTCACCGGTGATGCGCCATCGCACCGCCATTTCCATGCCCTGCGGACCACTGACAGGAGGAGATGACCGGAACCCCTCATGTGCGTCCTCCCAACTTCCATAGAAGTTCTCCCAAGCATTGGGGTGCTGTGCACCGTCTGCTCCTTGTTCCGGGAATTTGTACGATTCGTTGCGATAGTAGAGCTTGTAGCGGAACCGCCGACCCGGATGATCGGGATCACGCAGCTGGAAGCGCATCGTGAAGGCACCACCATCCGCCTGTCCTCGACCAGGCACCACGAACCCGGAATCGAGCGCCTCGCTGTAGTCAAGGTCAAGGGTGTCCGCTGGACCGATGTGCAGCCCCCAAAAGGGGCGTGGATCGCTGGCCCATTGCGGCGAGGGTCGGTCGTCCGAGATAGGACCGCACGCCATGTTCAGGAACGGCAGAAGGACCAACCACGTGCTTTTCATGGCAGAGGACGAAGGTCCATGATCGCAGCGAGCGGCACTGGTCCAGCGGCCTCTCCCCCCGCACCGGTATCATAGCCGATGAGCAGGACACCGTTGCCCGCCCGCGCACCGAGCACGTGTTCGTATGTCAGCATATCCAGGTGTGCCGCATGACAGAAGGGCCTGATCAGGACGGTGTCCAATGTCGTGGCCCAGATCATCAGTGCATCACCGGAACGCCATCGGAGCTCTCCCTTGTCCAAAGGGACGCGATGCAGGGCCGTGTCCGTCGACATGGATGCCAGCGCATGCGGGAGGGGATGGGGAAGGTCCCCGCTCTCTGCCAGGAACGGTACGCTATCCAGGGGTATCGGACGAGGATCCAATGTCATCACGCGCGGCTGTCGAACTCCGAAGGGTCCCGCGGCCGCGGACCCGATCGTCCGATCACTGTGGAAATAGATCTCCAGATCATCGATGTGCACCCGTGCCCGGCCGTGGTCCCACAAATAGATGACAACAGTGTCCGTGGCTGCCACGGGCACGTCGCGGATCAGGAATCTGGCGTTGAAGCGCAACCAGGCACCCGGCGCGTGTTCGGAGGCCTGCACTTCCTTCCCGAACCACGCGATGCGTTGTCCATTGGCCCGTTCGATCGTGGCGACAGGGCCTATCCGGGGATCGCGGTCGTCCGATCGGTACCAGAAGCCGATATCGATCGCCGTGAGACCATCGGCCACGTCCTTCACCGCCCGCTTGATGGAGGGGCTGTATTCCGTCCCCCTGTGCATCACGAGACTGGCATGACCGGTGTAAGCCATCGACGTGTCGATCCACTCGGAGACCTCTCCGACAAGGTCATCGAAATGATAGACCAGATCAGGTCGGATCGACCGACCGTCCACCTGCGCGGTGATCAGTGCCCGGGGGTCGTCGGATCGTTGGAATGGATCGGTGTGATGGCGCCCCATACACCCGGGGCCCAGTAGCAGGACCACAGTGGCAAAAATGTCCGATCTCATTCGGGGCGGAGCGCTTTGAGCTTCTCCGAGCGCATGTAAACCGCATCCAGATGCACCATGGAGTCGGTGGGTATTCCCCTGCTGTGCGCCTTCTCCACCACGGCCTGCATCCAGTCGGGATCGGTGCGGATGGTGCGTTCGTAGTGCTCCACGCTCACCGGATCGGCCTCCTTCAGGCGCAACGCATGCATGCGATCGTTGGCTTGCGCCAGCGAGTCGCGGCTTTCCGGATGAAGGAGGTAGCGCGCAATGGCACGCGCGATGATGCGGTTCTGATATTCCGTCGGATGACCGTTGTCCGTCTGTTCATACTTCGAATAGTCACCGCTCAGGTAGCCGTCCGCGCGGACAAGGTCACCGGTGCAGAGATAGGGTTCGTTCATGTCCTCCAATAGATCGCGCAGAAAGAAATACCGGGGGTCGTATTCCCGGCGATACATTGGTTCGAAGAGCAGGATGAGGTGGTCGATGTGCCGGGCATTCAGGTCATCGATCGCTTCACGCAGGAGGGCCTCGTTCAGGCGTTCCATGTCCTGTTTGGTCCGAACGGTCTCCTCCTCAGAAACCAGACTGTCCTTGAATACGACATGGTCGACCAGTCGCCACAAATAGCTGGGGATCCCGGGCCCGTTCGCCGCATACCAAGCTTCCGGGTCCGGGTCGATGGGGACGTTGTGGAGCACCAGACTGTCGCCCTCCAGGGAGAAGCGAGGTTTTTCACCGACCCGCGCATCGAGCAAGGCCCGTTCCATGTCCCGTGTCATCATGCTGAGGACGACAAAGGGATGATCATACCGATCGATCACCTGGTGATACAGCAGGGCGATCTGGTCCAAGCCA
>JACJZI010000019.1 GCA_020635655.1 Flavobacteriales bacterium | reverse complement strand
CGGTCAACGCACGGGTCCAACCGCGACGGGCCCCGCGCAATGCCGGCACGGTCAGGGCGCAGGCCCCCTGCACACCGATCATCAACCAACCGAAGAAGTGCGTGTACACCATCAGGATGTTGAACAGGGCGAGCCAGGTCCAGGCGGGCCGTTCCGGAGCGCTCCCGTCCTCGCGTGGTGCGTGCCGCACCAATTGCCACATACCCATGGTCGCCAGCAATGCGAAAAGGGTGTAGGCGCGCACCTCGTGGCCCAATTGCTGGTGGTAGTTGCTGCAGATGAACAGCAGTGCGGTGGTCCACCCCAGGACCCAGCCGCCAAGGCGTCGGCCGATGAGGTACAACGGCCAGACCGTAAGCGCCGATGCGAGCACCGAGGGCAGGCGCAACAGGGCCACATCGTTCCCCGCGACCGGGATCCACCATTTGATCAGCAGGAAGAACAAGGGTGGATTGTTCTCGTTGCGGAACATGGCCCACAGGTGGCCCAGGTCGCGATGTGCCTGGAACACGGTGAAAGGCTCATCGTTGGACAGCTCGGCCGTCCCGGCGAAGAGACTGCGCACCACCACCGCGAGGGCGACCAGCAGGGCCACGGAGAACGTATCGGTGTGCCAGCGCTTCATGGCGTGGTGACCATCAGATGGTGTTCGCCGATGCCTTCGATCACAAAGGGTGCACCCAAGATCCGCAAGCCTTCACGGCGGTAGAAGGGTAGCGCCACGGCGCGCGCATTGCACCAGAGCATGTCGCATCCCGCCTGCGCAAGGAGCACCCGCGCATGCCGCATGAGGGCGGAACCGATGCCTTGTCTCTGTCTGTCCGGACGCACGGCCATGCCCCGAAGGCGGTACGGCCGCAGGGCGGCCACTTCCGCATGCGATTCCGGGGTGAAGGAGGCCACGCCCACCAGGGTGCCAGCTTCGAATGCCCCGAGGTGAAAGGCGGCCTCGTCATGATCGTGCGTGAACACGAGATCCTCCGGCCGTTGGTGCGGTCGAAGCACTTTCCGGCGCAGCTCCAGCGTGCGCTCGACGGGTATGGACCGGATCTCCATGGAACGATGGTCGCCCCAATGTAAGCGGATGGCTCAACGCGTCCCCGCGTCCTTCATGGCATTGCGCAGGTCCTCGCGCGCGTGGTCGCCCGCTGCAACAAGTTCCACCGACCGTGCACAAAGCGCAGGGCTGGCCGTACCGATGATCGTGGTGTCCCGATGGACCACGAACCAGAGGCGCACCACGGTAAGGCAGTGCACGTCCGGCCGATGATGCAGGTCGCACCCCAGATCGTCGATCGCGGAGAAGGCCACACGGTCCCGGCGGGCGCCCCAGGGCCAGGTGAGCTCACCGGCGAGCGTGGGTCGTTGGACCAGGCGCCAGTCATGGGTCGATGTGTCCGGATAGGTGGTGCTTGGTGGGAACAGGAACGCGCTTGTCGTGCACCAGGCCATCACAAGACCACCGGTCCAGCGCCCGATACGAAGGGGCATCGCACCTTCCACGTCCTTTCCCCTCCGGGTCAGCAGCCAGGTCAGGGACCAGGTCACCGCACCGCCGCCCACGGCCAACAGGAAGGCCAGCGAGAGCCTCTCCGAAAGGGTGGTATGGGCCACGGTGACCGCACCATCGCGCAGGAGGAGGTATCCGTTCCGCCAGGGCGTGAGCAGGGCCATTCGGGGGTTGCCGTGGACCAGGAGCCGTTCGAGCAAAAAGCCCATGCCCCGCAGGGCGAGCACGATCACCGCGGCGATGACCAGGAAATGGATGGCCGAACGGGTGTTCTCGTCCGGTCGGGCCATCAGGAGGTCGTTGCGGGGGTCACTTGATGTAGCGCAGGTCCTGGCCGGCACGGATGCCGCGCAGCGAGGCGGTGATCAGGCGGATCACGTTCTCCACGTCGTCGCGATGGACCATCTCCACCGTGGTGTGCATGTACCGGAGGGGCAGGCTGATCAAGGCACTGGGCACACCGGCGGCGCCATAGGCGAATGCATCGGTATCCGTGCCCGTGGCGCGACTTGCGGCCAGCCGCTGGAAGGGGATCTTCGCCTTCCGTGCGGTATCGACGATCAGGCCGAGCACCTTGTTGTGCACGGCGGGCGCGTGGCTCAGGACCGGCCCCTGCCCGCAGGCGATGTCGCCGTTCTGCACCTTGTTCATCAGTGGGGTCTGCGTGTCATGGGTCACGTCGGTCACGATGGCCATGTCCGGCCGGATGCGTTCCACGATCATCTCGGCCCCCCGCAATCCGACCTCCTCCTGCACCGAGTTGGTGATGTAGAGGCCGAACGGCAATTTGACCTTCTCCTCGTGCAACAGACGGGCCACCTCCGCGATCATGAATCCACCGATGCGGTTGTCCAGGGCACGGCCCACGAAATGGTCCTTGTTCAGCACCATGAACTCGTCCTCGTAGGTGATCACGCAGCCCACGTGCACGCCAAGGGACTCGACCTCCTCCTTGCTGGCACAGCCCAGGTCCAGGAAGATATTGTCCAGCGCCGGGGTGGGGTCGTTCTTGCCGTTGCGCACATGGATCGCCGGCCAGCCGAACACGGCCTTCACGATGCCCTTCTCCGTATGGATGTTCACCCGTTTGCTCGGCGCGATCATGTGGTCGCTGCCACCGTTCCGGCGGACGTATATGAACCCTTCCTTGGTGATGTAATGCACGAACCAGCTGATCTCATCGGCATGGGCCTCGATCACCACCTTGTACTTCGCGTCCGGGTTCACCACGGCCACTGCGGTGCCGTAATTGTCCACGAAGTGCTCGTGCACGTAGGGCTTCACCCGCTCCAGCCAGAGCTTCTGCCCGCTGGATTCGAACCCGGTGGGGGAGGCGTTGTTCAGGTATCGCTGGAGGAATTCCATCGATCCGGGTCCGATGATGCGGTCCTTGTCGCTGCGCTTGCGTTTGGCCATGGGTGTGCGAAGGGTGTGGTTCCGAACGGCGGCGAAGTTAGATGGGGTCTGTTCGCGCGAACCCACCGGTCCCGATCACGTATGAACACCGTTCGTGCGAAAAACGAACCCGCCCATGACCGCGCTACGCATCGTCCCCGTATCCGTCCTGGTGATCGGCTCGACCGTCGCTCACGCACAAACGGACGTTCCCTTCGATCGGGAGCACATCAGTGACCCCGTGGCCTTGAAGGATGCCATTGCCGCGATCCGACAGGCCGACAAGCTCGCCGGCCTGGGCGGCATGCACTATGGGGAGGCGCTCGCGCTGTACATGAAGGCCAACTCCCTGAACCCGGACAACGCCGAGTTGAACATGAAGATCGGCGTCTGCCACCTGAACGGCGGACAGCGGCGGCAGTCACTCCCCTGGTTCCGCGAGGCTCTGGCCTTGGCGCCATCCCTGCCGCACATCCACTATCTCGCCGCCACGGCATTCCAGCTCAACGCGCAATGGGACGAGGCCATCACCGAATACGAGGCCCACATCCAGCGGAGTGCCGGCATGCCGGAGCACGATCCCCGCTACGCCGATGCCGATCAGCACATCGCCGAGTGTCGGGTCGGCAAGGCCCTGATGGAGGATCCGGTCAACGTGACCGTGGAGAACATGGGTCCGACGATCAACTCCGATCAGGCGGATTATGGGGCATTGATCACAGCGGATGGCAGTTCGCTCTATTTCACATCACGTCGGGCCAGTCCGAGCGGCCGCGTCAACAAGGCGACCAATGCCTACTACGAGGACGTGTACGTCTGCCATGCCGACGGGAAAGGCGGATGGGGTGCACCCGCGCAATTGCCACCGCCCGTCAATTCCGGCATCAACGATGCGGCCGTCGCCATCCATGACGATGGCCGTTCGATGATCCTGTACCGTGATGTCAGTGGCAAGGGCGATCTCTTCCGCTCACACCAGGCGGGTGGGGAGTGGAGCGAGCCAGAGAAGCTCGGCCCGAACATCGATACCCGCTACCACGAGAGCAGCGCCTGGCGCACCGCCGATGGGCAATGGCTCTACTTCGTGAGCGATCGACCCGACGCGGGTGGTCTCGGGGGGCAGGACATCTACCGCAGCGCCTGGGATGCCTCCGCCAACGATTGGGGGCCCGCGGAGGATCTCGGGGCCACGATCAACACACCGCAGGACGAGGATGGCATCTTCGTGACGCCCGATGGCGGCACCATCTACTTCAGCAGCAAGGGCCACGGCACCATGGGCGGCTACGACATTTTCCGCTCCCATCAGGAGAAGGGCCGGTGGACCGACCCGGAGAACCTGGGCTGGCCGATCAACTCACCGGACGACGATCTCTTCTTCGTGCTGGCCCCGGACGGCCGCACCGGCTATTTCAGCTCCCTGCGCGCAGGTGGCTCGGGCGAGGACGATCTGTACCGCGTGGTGCTTCCGGAGGTCACCGGGACCGCGTCGGCCGTGGCTCCGGACGCGTCCGTACCCCGATGAGGGATTTCCCGCCGGAGAGGTTCATGCCGCAGGTCGGCGCGCACAACGCACCACATCCGATCCCAACACCAGCGGTCCGCCCGAGTGCTGAGGCGGTGGTCGCGATAGGGGATGGCACAATGGTCCGATGGCATGGACCGGGACCTGGTGGTGGACATGATCTGCGAGGTCCGTTACATTGCCCGTCCGATCAACAGGTCCAACGGACATATGCGTTCACTCACGATCCCACTGGCGTTGCTCTGCGCCTCCGTTCTTTCTGCCCAGACCCCGCAGGCGATCAACTACCAGGCGGTGGCGCGGGATGCCAATGGCGACCCGTATGTCAATGCCACCTTCACGGTGATCCTCAGCCTTCATCAGGGTACGGCCGCGGGCACCGTGCTGCACCAGACCACCACTTCCGTCACCACCAATGACCTCGGCCTGTTCACAGTGGCCATCGGTCAGGATGGGTTCCAGGTGGGGCAGTTGGACCAGATCGATTGGAGCGCGGGACCGTACTACCTGGAGGTGCTGATGCTCCCACCCGGCGGCAGCACTTTCCAATCCATCGGCACGCAGCAACTGCTCAGCGTGCCATACGCACTGCATGCCGGGAGCGTGGACATGGCCGACGACGGCGACTGGGTGGTGAACGGCAATACGGTGCACAGCAACGGGAGACAGGTCGGCATCGGCACCACCACCACCAGCGCCGATCTGGATGTGGAGGGCAGTTTCCAACTGAAGGACGGCAGCCAGGGTGCGGACAGGATCCTCACGAGCGATGCCGACGGCAATGCAAGCTGGCAACCGCACGTAGTGCCGCGTGAATATGCGGTATACCAGGACCGTAAGTTCAATGGTGCGGACGGCGGTTCGCAGGCCGCGAACACCTGGGGCAAGCGGACGCTGAACACCACATTGGCCGAAGTGGGCACGTCGATCCACCGTGTCGGCGACACGCTGGTGTTGGCGCCGGGTACCTACCATATCGTGGCAAGTGCACCGGGGTATCGCTGCTCGGAGCATGCGATCAAGCTCTACAACACCACCGATGCCACGGACGAGATCTGGGGCAGTTCCAAGTTCGCCAGCGCACCATACTACGTGGAGAATACGAGCCGCATCAATGATATCTTGACGGTCACAGGTGGCACCAAGAAATACATCATTGTGCAGTTCACGCGGAACACCCAGGTGGACAATCTCGGCCACGCATCCAGCACGAACGGCGGCAACCCCTCGATCTTCACAAGGGTGTTCGTGGAGCGGTATTGACACGAAGTAGTGCTGTCATTGAAGGGTGCGTACCGCCTCATTTGCAATGAACGCATATGTCCGTTGGTCGCCATGAGGTGATCCCGCGGTGCATGCGCATCCTGCCGGTACCCGCTATCTTGTCCGGTTCCATGCGCCGTCGCTCCGTTCTTCCGTTCACATTGCTACCCGTGCTGCTGGCCGCCCAGGGTGGAGCAGATCCCACAGAACGCTCCGCCGAGGACCTCCTGATCGACTCGCTCTGGCACACCGTGGACGAGGCACCGCAGCATGCCATGACCAGGGCCCGGGAACTCTTCCGAACGGCCAGCGCCAACGGGTCCTACAAGGGCATGATGAACGCCGAGCAGCTGATCGGTGAGGCCTTCTATCTGCAGTACGACCTGGATAGTGCGGCGACCTACTACCAGCATGCCCTCGATCGATCGCGTGTGGAGAACGACACCAAGGAGATCGCCGCGAACCTGACGTCGCTGGGCTCCATCGCGAAGGAGACGCATCGACCGCAGGAAGCGATGGAACGGTACGACGAGGCACTGGACCTGAAGGAGGCGGTCCACGACACGAGCGCGGTGATCGAACTGTTGCTGCGCATGGGCAACACCATGATGGACATCGCCCGGAACGACCGTGCCACGGCGCTCTTCCTGGATGCGTTGCACCGCAGCCAGATCGCGAAGGATACCCTGCAGGCGGCCCACGCCCTGAATAGCCTGGCCATTGTGGCAAAGAAGGAGAAGGACCCCGAGCGCTCACTGGCCTATGAGGACAGCGCGCTGGCGATCTACCGCCGATCGGGGGAACGGTTCTACGAAGCCGCCACGCTGAACAACATGGGCGTCACCCTGAAGGAACTGCACCGCCATGCCGAAGCGGATTCGGTCTATGCCAGGGGGCTCGCGCTGTTCACGGAGATGGGCTATGAACCCGGCATCCTGAGCTTCCAACTGAACCGGGCCATTCTGGCGAACCTGCAAGGCAGGCCCGCCATGGCCCTGGAGCGCGGTGGCATCGCACGCGACCTGGCCGAGCGCATGGGGGATGACAACGCGCTGAGCGATGCGCTGAACGCCATCGCACAGGCCGACCTGGCCCTCAACGCCCCACAAGCCGCACTGGACAGCGCCGAACGCGCGATCATCATCGCGCAACGCATCGGCTCCATGGAGAAGGAGCACCAGGCCTGGGACACCAAGAGCCGTGCACTGGAGGCCCTCGGACGCCCGCAACTGGCGTTGGAGGCCTACAAACGTTTTCTGGTGTTGAACGATTCGATGTATCAGGTGGACAAGACCGCGGAGATCGACCGGATGCAGCTGGCCTTCGAGACCCGACAGAAGGAGGCGGCCATCGCGAGCCTGGAGAACGAGGTGCGGTTGGAACAGGCCCGCAAGCGCTGGCTGCGCATCGGCATCTTGGCCTTGGCCATGGCGGCGCTGGCCATCGTGTTCGCCGTGGTGCAGCGCCGACGGCGCGACCGCCAGCTGCACACCACCCAACTGGAATTGCAACAGGCCCGCAACGAACAGCTGACCCAACAGCTGGACCACAAACGGCGCGAGCTCACGGAGAAGGCGCTGCACCTGGCCCAGAAGAACGAACTGATGCGCGACCTGGAGCAGGACATCGCCGAACTGGAACGGGAGCACGGGAACGCCGGCCTGAACACCGTGGCCAACAAGCTGCGGTTCGACAAGCAGATCGACCGCGACTGGGAGCAGTTCACCAAGGCTTTCACCGAGCTGGACAAGAGCTTCTTCGACCGGTTGACCGCGCGCCATGCCGCCCTGAACAGGAACGACCTGCGCCTTTGTGCGCTGCTCACCATGAAGCTCGGCACCAAGGAGGTCGCCGCCATCCTGAACGTATCCGATGAAGGGGTGAAGAAGGCCCGGTACCGGCTCCGGAAAAAGCTCGAACTGGCCACCGAGGACGATCTCGAGGCGTACATCGCGGCGTGCTGAACATCCACCGGGACCACTGACCCACAGCGGGTCCCGGGAACTGTCCACCGAATGTCCACCGGGGAGGGACCGCTTGTCCACTCCCCTTTTTTGGAACACCCCGCACCCCACGGGCATTTTCGTCGCGGCCGATCAAAACCCCGGCCGATGATCATGATGAAACGCTCACTTTGGATGTTCGCCCTTGCCGCGTTCGCCCTCGCCTCCTGCAAGAAGGAGGAGACCACCAGCCCCTCGGGATCCACCTCCCCGAGCGACCCGGTCTCGTTCCGACTGGAAACCATCACCCTCACCGGGTTCGATGCCATGAACGGCAGCGGCAGCTACTGGGACGGTGGCAATGGTTCCAACCCCGCCGACCCGTTCGTCAAAGTGTACAAGGAGAACGTGCTGCTCTTCACTTCCACCGTGGCGTCCAGCGCCAGCAACACGGGCAGCTACGACATGAGCGCTGCGGCCAGCGGTGCTCTGCCCATTGCCTACGCGACAGGTACCAAGCTGGAGATCGAGCTATGGGACGATGATGGAGACCCGAACAACAACGCACCGGACTACATGGGCCATGTGGTGATCGATGATGCACTGACATTCTTCTACGGTGGCGATCACGCCTCCGGCTTCACGGACCTTCAGGTGACCGGCACCAATGGCATCACCTTTCTCTTGACGGGTGCGTTCATCTATTGACGTGCTCATCATGATCGGGGACGACCCGGGGAGCCTCCGCGCTCCCTGGGAAGTTCTCGGGTGATCACCGGGCACCTTGCACGGCCCAGGGCTCGAGCGCCTCCAGCTCCTTCGTGATCCGTGCCGTCCAAGTCAGCTGCACCGCCTCTTCCTGTCCGTAGTGGGTCTCCCGATCGTACAGGTCCTGGCGCGCGTCCAGGGCATGGGTCACGGAATCGGCGAGGAAGGACACGCGCTTCGCAACGTTCCCACGGGTGAGGCGCTCATGAGCGAAGGCTTGGCGCAGCTGGCGGGCGTAGACCTCGGTGAGGTCGAAGTGGCCCTGCTCGTGCTGCAACAGCATCGCGCTTGTGCGACCGGTCCGGCTCACCGGGGAGAGCGACGGAACGAACCAGCATTGCACGTGGGTGCGCACACCGCTGGCATCGGTGGCATAGGAGGCGCTGATCTCCGAATGAGTGATCGCCGCATAACCCTCAGGCAGTGTCTTGGGATCACCCTTGAAGTCGGACCACGACAGCGTGGGATGGTCGGGCCAGAGCAGATGTTCGGGGGAGCGGCCGTGTTGTTCCGGCGCGAACGCGAACAGCAGCAGGAGGGAGGGTGCGAGGCTAGCGCGTGGCATGGGTGTGGACCTCTCGAAAATACCGTGCCGGTCAGGAAAAGAACGGAATAGGGGGAGGGGCGGGTATGTCACCTTGGGCATATGTTGTGTGGCGCGACGCGGTGTTCCTGCTCATTGGTCGGCCGAGCTCCTTGTTGATGATGAGATGGATGGCCATGGCACGGCGCACGCTTTCCTCGGTGGGCGTGGTAATGGCCTCGTCGTAGGCGTTGGTGTGGAGCGAGTTGCAGTTGTCGTAGATGGCGTAGAGCG
>JACJZI010000018.1 GCA_020635655.1 Flavobacteriales bacterium | reverse complement strand
GTGCGCTGGCAGTGCCCAACGAGGCCATCGTGAGCAATGGGGATGACCACTTCATCTTCGTGCAACATGAAGAGAACGCTTTCAAACAAGTGCAGGTGCGCACTGGTGTGAGCGATCAGGGCTACACGAGCGTAACGCCCTTCGAGCAGCTTGCTCCCGATGCCAAAGTGGTGGTGGCAGGGGCCTACTACCTGCTCAGTGAACTGACCAAAGGCAGCGCTGAACATCACGATTGAGATCATGATGAAAGACAAGAAGTTCCTGTTGCTGCTGGCGGCTGTCGTTGTCGTCATCACCCTCGAAGTGCTATCGCTTATGGGCATCGAGCTACCGATGCCATGGGCACCCGTTCTGTTCGGCGGCTTCGTGCTGGCTGTCGGCTGGAAGGTGCTCTGGAAGGGGCTGAAAGCATTGGTGGTGCTGCGGTTCAGTAGCATCAACCTGCTCATGGTGATCGCCGTTGTCGGAGCCTTCTACCTCGGCGAATACCCCGAAGCTGCGGTGGTGATCACGCTCTACGTACTGGGCGAGAAGCTCGAAGACATTGGCATCGAGCGCAGCAAGAGCGCACTGGACAAACTGGTGAGCAGCATGCCGAAGACAGTGCTCGTGAAAGGAGCCGCTCAACCCGTTCCCATTGACCAAGTGCCTGTTGGCAGCGTTGTCCTCGTCAAGTCAGGCGAGATGATCCCGTTGGATGGGGTGGTAGTGGAGGGCCAGAGCACTGTGGATGAGGCCACCATCACAGGCGAGCCATTGCCCAAGGACAAGCGAGCCAATGACAAGGTGTTCGGTGGCACGTTGAACAAGCAAGGCGTGCTGGAAGTGCGGACAACGCACACGAATAGCGACACCACCCTCTCACGCATCGTTCAACTCACCTTCCAAGCGCAGACGAACCGCAGCGCTACCCAGCAGTTCATCGAACGCTTCGCCCGCATCTACACGCCCAGTGTGCTGGTCGTCGCGGTGGGTTTGGTAGTAGTGCCCGTGCTCATCATGGGGCTGCCCTTCGATCACTGGCTGAAACAAGCCATCACCATCCTTGTCATCGCCTGTCCATGTGCGCTCGTTATCAGCACGCCAGTGGCGATCTACAGCGCCATAGGCAATGCGGGTGGCCGAGGTGCAGTGATCAAAGGCGGCAAGTACCTCGAAGCCCTTGCCTCATTGAAGGTCGTTGCTCTCGATAAGACGCGCACGATCACCTTCGGCCAACCCATCGCTGAGGATGTGATCACCTTCGATGATGTCACCGAGGAAGAGCTTCTGGCGTGCGCAGCAGGAGCCGAAGCCTTCAGTGAACATCCACTGGCACAAGCCATCGTGGACCGCGCAAAGGCGGACGGCTATGAGCCGCACCGTGTGAAGGACATCCAGAGCACCATGGGCAAGGGCCTGCAAGCCGAGTGCATGGTGTGCGACCATGAGGATATCCTCATCGGCAAACTGGACTTCATCACAGAGAACCGCAAAGCACAACCCGAAGCGGTAAAGGCGGTTGAGGAACTGCAAGCGCAAGGCAAGACCGCCGTGGTGGTCAGCTTCACCGAGCAGGTGGCAGGCGTCATCGGCATCGCCGACAAGATCAAACCTGACAGCGCAGCGGCGATCGCGGCCATGAAAGCGATCGGCGTGGAGCCTGTCATGCTCACGGGTGACAACCAACAAGCGGCGGAACACGTCGCGGCCCAAGTGGGCATCACCAAGGTCTTCGGTGGCTTGCTGCCAGAGGACAAGGCCACGCGCATCACCGAACTGCAACGGACCATTGGACTTGCTGCGCACGTAGGCGACGGGGTGAACGACGCGCCTGCATTGGCCACCGCGACCGTAGGCATTGCCATGGGCGCACTGGGCAGCGACACGGCCATCGAAACGGCGGGCGTGGCCCTGATGAACGATGACCTCCGCCTGATCCCCTACCTCATTCAGCTTTCGAGGGCCACCTTGAACCGCATCCGATTCAACACCGCCTTGGCCATTCTGGTGAAGATCACCTTCCTCGTACTGGCCTTCTTCGGCATGAGCAATCTCGTACTGGCGATCGCGGCGGACGTGGGCGTTACGTTACTGGTGATCATGACCAGTTTGCAACTCATACGCTGGGGATCGACCACTGCACAAGCCTCCTGACCAAGTGCAGTTGAGAAGGTGACGGGCATCATGTCATTCACCGCTGGCTCGGCGCTGCTTTGGGTGTCCCAAACCCATGGCCATGAAAGCTCTCCTACTCGTACTTCTCGGCGCGACCTCATCGCTAAACATGAGCGCCCAAGGTTGCGGGCCAGTTGGGAATGGCACCAACGGTGCCATGCACTGCCTGTACACGGACACCATCCATGACCACCTCTATTGCGGCGGTGCGTTCACAGGATCGGGCGGCGACCCTTACTCCCACGTTTGCTGGTGGAACGACACCACCTTCAACCCGATGGGCAGTGGCACCAACGGGGATGTGCTTTGCGCAGCGCACCACGGGGGGAACCTCTGTGCGGGCGGTTCGTTCACACAAGCGGGCGGCACCTCGTGCATGCACACGGCCTATTGGGATGGAAGCACATGGCACCCGATGGGCGCGGGCTTCAATGGCGATGTGTATTGCATGGCTGAGTTCAACGGCAACCTGTATTGCGGTGGTGCTTTCACCATGAGCGGCAGCACGCCCTGTGCGCATGTGGCCATGTGGGACGGAAGTACATGGTCGCCCGTGGGCAGCGGATGCGACGAAGTGGTTTACGCCATGACGGTGCATGATGGTATGCTCTGCATGGGCGGGCACTTCGAGCAATGCGGCGGAGTTAGCTGCAATGGTATCTGTGGTTGGGATGGCAGCACCTACCACCCTTTGGGATCGGGCATGAGCGGCATGGAACACACCGTGAACGCGCTGTGCATCTACAATGGCAACCTCTGCGCAGGTGGTAGTTTCTCCAACGCGGGGGGCACATCATGCAGCAACGTGGCGCAATGGAATGGTTCCGCGTGGTCCGCGTTCGGCGGTGGCTGGTCCATGGGTATGGACGATGCGGTGGGAAGCCTTTGTGCCTACCACGGATCGCTATACTGCGGCGGCGGGTTCAGTGAGTGCGGCGGGGTGAGCGCCAACAACCTCGGCGTGTGGAACGGAAGCACATGGTCCTCCATCGGAACAGGCTTCGATGGGCAAGTGCGTTCGTTGGCCGTGTACAACGATGTGTTGTACCTCGGCGGCACGTTCACCACGGCTGATGGCACATCGGCATCGAACATCGCGCAATACACCACAGCCACAGGGCTAAGGCCGATCGACGGCGCGGCTCCGTTCGCGATGTATCCCGTACCCGCTTCCGAACAGGTAAGCATCACCCTGCCCGCCCTGTCGCCGAACACGAGGGTGGAGATCAGCACGCTTGCGGGCGAGGTGGTACGTAGCCTGCGTCCATCGGCTTCGCCGCTCGTGCTCGATGTCCGCTCGCTGGCCGTTGGCGCTTACGTGGTAACCCTTCGCACACCGAACACCGTGCTGAGCGAGCGCCTGATGATCGCGCGATAGCGGGCCGTGGTCGATTGGCTGGTGGTCAGTGTTCCGCTTGACGGATGCCCGCCTCCACCATTTCCACTTCCTGCTTGCTGAGGCCGTAGACCTCGTGCTTCGCTTTCCCGATGGTCGTCAACAGAGCATCCTGTAAAGAGGGTCCCTGATCAGGCCCGCTGAATAGGGCCTTGATCAGGTGGCCTGAATTGGCGTATCCTTAATAAGTGGTCAAAAGAAAGCCCCTCGGAAAAGGTGCCCCTATGGCCACAAAAAATTCCCGCCACTTTTTGGCGTTCGATCTCAACCCATGCTAACACCCCGCGCCACGACCGCCTATTTAAGAGGAGTGCTCGAATGCACTCACCAAGGTCATGGAACAGGAAGAAGTCGATCCAACCGAACGCTGTCCGAACGGGCGATGCTGGGTCGGGCCAATACTCATCATCGAAACGAAGGGCGGCGCGATCCCTGACCTGCGGCAATGGCTCAAGATCACCCTCTCGCATCACCACAACAAGGAGACGACTTTGGGGCTGATGGCGTGTCTCGAATTCACGCATCTGTATGAAGAGCATGCTATAATGGCTTTCGCCAGTGGCCGTGAGCCCATTGGATCCGCCATTCGTGAGGCATACATCCGCGTGAAGCTGGATTGCGGTGGTGTACTGCGGAGCAACTGCTCGACCTATGTATTTTCCATTGTCGGTGAAGGGGAGCAGGAGAAGTGCGATGCGCTTGTCGCCCATTACGACTGGCTTGCGCGGGTCGGATCACGACCGTGACAGGTCTCGGATTGAATGGCCCGCGCAAAATCACGCTACGCCGTCTTAATTGACTCTTTCAGAAGGCGCATGAATGCCCCATTCCTGTGTTCAGCATCGCCGAGCAGGGTATCGAAAGGAATGATGTACAAGCCGACCTTCACTGATGGCAGGTCTCTATTGTTGAGGGATGACACCTTGAATTCCTTGTACCAAGATTCCCCCGACGAAAACAACGGCGTCCAGTCTTCATCACGAAGACGCAGCCTGAATTCTTCAGATAGGTTAGTGATGCCGTAGAACCAAAGGCGCTGAATCTTGCCCTCATAGTGGGTCACAATCCGTCGCGCCCGTTGTAATAGCTGGCTGACCACCCATTCCTGCTCCTTCAGATCAACTTCCTTCTTCTTCAATTCAACAACGACCAGATCAACCTTCTTCGATCCATTGAAGTCGCCCGAAAAGATGATGCTCATATCGGGCTTGCCACCTTCGTCATCGCCAGCAACCCTGTCTGGTGCTATTTGATCGAGTAGCGCGGTAAGCTGTTGATCGCTGAGGATCTTGGCGTAGCTCATGAACTTATCGTCCATCACCCACGCATTGTTGATGTACATCGTGTCCATGGATAGACTGTCGTGGGTCTTGTGCCGTGGCACAATCGCCTTGTGTATGTCTATTTCTGGATCATCCTTCATTTCCTTCAGCTTCGTGATCGTCCGATTGCGATACAGGATGTATTCCATCAGATGCCTAGAACAGAACTCCAAGGCTTTCTGATACTGCGCTTCGTCCAGATGTTCGGCTTCAAGGATGGGCTGTTCCTGAACGAAGAAAGCTTCCCTTGCCCGCTTCAGAACTTCCTTCCTGTCCATGACGCCGATTTCATCCTTGGGGAACAATCCATCCAAATGGGGGAACTTCTCTTTTAGGTCATTCAGGGTGACTTCGTTCTTCTCTTGGATGGTTGGATCCGTAGCCTTGATCAACCGATCGATCACTGGACTGAGAATTCCCACTATCTCCTTCTTGTGCTCATCTTCCATCTGAAGGTATTGGCGGGTGTCATCAACTTGCCCTTCAAACACCTTCGAATAGAGAATGAACACGCCATCAATTCCAACTGGCCAGTTGGTCGGTGGAATGACGTCAAGTAAAAACGATCGACCATCCACGTTCAGCGCAGTGATGATTGATCGCTTCGTCAGATCCTTTTGAACGTAGTAGAACAGGTTCAAGTCCGTGAACAGGGAACTTGGGTTCTCAAGCGGAAGCTCTTCCATCGTCGGCAAGTCCTGAACGTCGATGTGAGCGATGGCCGATTCGATATCGGGGTCTGCCTTCGTCATATCCAGTTCTATCCTGACAATGAACGGCTCGCCCTTTTTCTTCTTGTCGTACAGGCGTGGGTAGAAGGTTTTGATGATGGACTTCTTCAGCGCCGTGGGGTTCACGTAGTCAGAAGACCAGATTCTTTCTTTCTTGTAGCCCGTTAGGAAAATGGATGTGCCCGTTGGTGCGCCATCATCGTTATTCGTCGGGATGACACCGTCCTTCTTGAAGTTCTTGTCAAAGTAGAAGTCCCGTATCTCGTTTTCGGAAACGCTGCGCACGCGGGCGGACGAAAAGTTGTTCAGGTAAACGAAGCGGCCCTGTCCCTTGTGTGCCTTGTCCTTGACGTTCCATAGTTGTGCAAAGCGCAGAAAGCCTTCCGTTTCCATGCCCAGCCCGTCATCTACAATGTCTATCGCGAGCGTCTTGTGTTCATTCAGCGCGTTAAGTCGAATGCTGATAGTGACGGACTTCGCACCCCAGTCGAGCGCGTTTGAAATGGCCTCGAAGTAGACCCATTCAAGGCTGGCGTTTCTGAACAGCCTTTCCGCCGCTGTCTCGACGTCTGTCTCAACCATAGTTCAGCAAGTGTACGGTGCGGGGCGTGGGTGGATCGCCATGGATTCCGTCATGCTCTGCGCCCAGAAGATAGCTTCGTTCCATGACTAACAAGCTCAAACATGGACAGTGGCCAGCATGGGCTCATCACATCCTCATCCTCGGTCCCATTGTGATCTCGATCGCCTACCACGGGATTGTCGGGGGTGGGCCTATTGGCTTTCTGAAGGCCTTCAATGCGATCGGCATGGGGTTGTGGTCCATCACACTGTCCGCCGCATGGTTGGTCTACAAGAACAGCGAACGACAGGGCGAACGCGAACTGCTTGTTCTTCCAAAGGAGAAAGGGGCAACCGCTGCCATGGCCGAGGCGTGGGATGTCCGCTTTACAGCCGCCAATGAAAAGGTCATGACGGGTAAAGTTGGGCTGCTTGCGGTTCAGCGGACCGTTGCTGTCCTTGCGATCATCTTCGGAGCGATGCGTGTGATCATGTACCTGTGCGGAGAAAGGCTTTGAGCCTAGGACGAAGCCCCTATCCACGCATCAGGCACCCTCTCCATCCTCAGGGACAAGCAGAAACGGGGTAAAAGCGGCGTTTCCAGCGTGCTGGGGGTCGGTGGCAGGGCGGTGCACGGTCTGGGGCTCATTCCACGAAGCCCCTTGCAACCTGCCACAGTTCAGTTTCTCGTTAGGGGCCTCCTCGGGTCCAGAGCCACCCATTTGGGGGCGATCTCAGCCCAAAATTCTGCACAACGGCGAACGCTGGCGAACAGGCCCCCTCTGAAACGCAACAGGGACGGGCCTTCGCCCATCCCTGCCCGAGAATCCTTGTAGCCCGTAGGGGAATCGAACCCCTGTTTCATCCGTGAAAGGGACGCGTCCTAACCCCTAGACGAACGGGCCGTTCTGCAAACTTCCGGGCGAAGTCCCCGGAAAGGGGCTGCAAAAATAAGAGGGCCGACGATCCCGGCAAACGCATGGGGGTCAGTCGGGGACCGTTCGCAGCGAACCAATGCAGCGCCGCATGCGTGAGGCCGCAGCCCCATCCTCTTCCTGGACATGACCCGCCACCGACACCAGCACCATGCGTCGCCCGATGGCCCGTATCGTCACGCCCATGCGGAGCCCGTTCGGTTTCAGGTACCAACCGCTCCGATATCCGGGACCGTCAGGTCCGAGCGGACCGGCACCGGGAACATGCATGTCCTGCAGGCCGGCTGTGACCACCGGCCAGGACAGGGCGATCAAGGAATCCACAGGCAACGACCTGAAAGCATCGGGCAGATCCCACCAGGCCGTGGTATACACCAGGCCACTGTCCGAGCAGACCGCCGCATGCGTGGATACATCGGACCCAGCGATGTGCAACATGCCAGTGGTCATCCGCGGCGGAGCAGGCACCTCCACCACATAGCCTCCCTTGTCCGGGGCGATCGCAGCATGCCAGCCGGAGGGCGGACCTGTACAACCAAGGCTCGAGAACAGGAACGTCGTGGTCAGGAGTTCAAGACCACCTCGCAAGGCCCCTGTCACCCGGATGCCGGTCGGGTGGTCCGTCCCACGACCTTCGAAGACAAGAACAGGTCCTCGTCCGTCAATCGTTCGTGCAGTTGCACGATCCGCCGTACTGGCTTGCTTCGGTCTTGCAGTCCGATTCATTGGCGTTGCGCACGATCCGTCCACCGCAGGTCGATTGACTATAAATGACGGTACCCGAACTGTCCGTCGCTTGGCAGGTGATGCACTTTCGGCACGATGGCATCGCCAGGAGCAAGACCAGCGCCCCAAGGGAATAGATGATGTTCCTCATGATGGATCCGTAACTGTTGTTCGCTGATGTTCCGACGAATTTAACGGGATCGGCCCCACCACCAAAAGCCGAATGACCGCCACGCTGTGCCACCTTTGCCGCATGCGCATCGCGGTGACCACACGGCTGTTGCTGCCGGGAAGGCTCGAGGGCATCGGTTGGTTCACGCATGAGACCCTTCAGCGCATGGTGCGCGCCCATCCGGAGCACCGGTTCCTATTTCTTTTTGATCGGCGGCCGGAACCGCGGTTCATCTATGCTTCGAACGTCAAGGCCGTGGCGGTCCCACCGCCCACGCGTCACCCATTGCTCTACCGGATCTGGGCCGAAATGCAACTGCCCCGAGCGCTCCGCAGACACAAAGCGGATGTGCTCCTCTCCCCGGACGGCATCCTCAGCCTTCGCGCCCGACTGCCCCAGGTGGCCGTGATCCACGACCTGAACTTCGAACATCATCCCGAGGACCTGCCGCGCGCTTACCGTAATTATTATCGGACCCATTTCCCGCGGTTCGCGAAAAAGGCGGAACGGATCATCACCGTGTCCGAATTCTCGAAGCAGGACATCATCGCGCGCTATCAGGTGCCCGCCGATCGCATCGATGTCGTCCACAATGGGGTCGGCGTGGTGTTCCGGCCCAGTACGCCTGAGGAACGCGCCAAGGCAAGAAGGGATCATGGGCAGGGTGCGGACTATCTTGTTTGCGTGGGATCATTGCATCCCAGGAAGAACATCGCGCGCCTGCTGACCGCGTTCGACCACTTTGCATCCGACCGCCCAGGTATCCGTCTGGTGATCGTCGGGGATGCCTTCTGGTGGGATGACAGGATGAAGGCCGCTTGGAGCGCCATGCGTCACAAGGACCGCGTGTCCTTCACGGGCCGTCTGGACCAGGTCGAACTGCGCGACGTCATCGCCGGTGCCCTGGCATTGGTGTACGTGAGCTACTTCGAGGGCTTCGGGATCCCCGTGGTCGAGGCGATGCGCTGTGGGGTGCCGGTGATCGCTGCGAACACGACGAGCTTGCCGGAGGTCGCTGGTGAGGCCGCGCTCTATTGTGATCCGTTCAACACGGAGGACATCACGCGCGCGATGACGGAGCTGGCCTCATCGGACACGCTCAGGACCCGGCTCGGCCATGCCGGGACCGAACGCGCGGTGCGTTACGATTGGGACAGGACGGCCGAGGGGGTCTGGAGCAGTCTCCAGAAAGTGTTCGAAGCGCACGGACCGAAGGACCCCGCATGAGCCTGCGTGCCCATTATAGAGCGGGGGTCATCGAGGCAGGTTGCGACGAAGCGGGGCGCGGTTGTCTTGCAGGTCCGGTGGTGGCTGCGGCCGTGGTGCTCCCCGCGGGTGTGCGACTGCCCGGCCTCGATGACTCGAAAAGGTTGACCGAGGCGCGGCGGGATGCGCTGGCACCTCTCATTCGGGAACGGTCGATCGCCTGGTCGGTGGGCGAGGCCGCTCCGGAGGAGATCGATCGATTGAACATCCTGCAAGCCTCGTTCCTGGCGATGCACCGCGCGATCGACGGCCTGAGATCACCACCGGAACTGCTGCTGATCGATGGGAACCGCTTCCGCTGCTACGGATCGGTGCCTCACGTCTGCGTGGTGAAGGGCGACGGCATCTATCGTTCGATCGCGGCGGCCAGCATCCTGGCAAAGACCCATCGGGATGCCCTGATGACCCGGCTGCACCGCGACCACCCCGAATTCGGATGGGAGGTGAACAAGGGTTATCCGACCATCGGTCACCGAGAAGCGATCCGCCTCCACGGCCCGACCATCTGGCACCGGCACAGCTTTCGCCTTGTGCCGGAACAGCCACCGCTCTTCTAACAGCGCACTGTGCAAAGGGCCGCGTGACGACGACCCGACGCAGATCGGCACGGGACTACTTTGGCCCACATGCGCCGTTGGCTCGTGCTCGCCGTGCTGTTGGGCGTGGTGGCCTTCGGGACCTGGCAGCTCTTCGATCGCCTTTCCCCCACGACGGTCAGGGAGGATCCCTGGTCCGTCATGCCCGGTAATGCGGCGGTGGTGATCGAACTTCCCGACCCTGGACGTATATGGGATGTTTGGAGCCGCAGTGCGTTGCTATGGGGTTCGGTGGCGGATCTGCCGGCGTGTGTCGCGCTGGACAGCATGATGCAACGCCTGCACGCGACCCAAGCGGGCGGGATCCTGAATGGGCCCTTGCTGATCGCACTCGTTCGCACAGGTGGTGACCATCACGCGACGTTCGCCGCCATGGGCTTTCCGGGCGGTGGGGACCAGCTCCGATCCGCGCTCGGTGCGCTTGGTGCGAACGAGCCGGACATCATCACCACACCTGGGAGCCGATACGTGACATGGGCACCTGACAGTGCCTTGCCCGTTCTCCACCTCGCAGCACACGACGGCCTGCTGATCGCCACCGACAACGCGGACCTGCTGAACGAGGCACTGGCGGCCGACCAAGGGGTCCTGCCGCAGGACCCCTTGCGCGACGCCGCTCGACGCACGTTCGGCGCGGGGGCCGACGCCCACGTGCTGCTTCGAACAGGTCCGACATGGAGGATGCTTTCCGAATGGTGTATACCGGAGGTCATTGATCGGATGCCCTGGCCGGAGGGTTGGGTGGCCTTCGATGTGCGTTCCAGGTCGCAGGCCCTTCTGATGAGCGGTCTGTTCATCACAAGCGATAGCAGTGCCTTCCCGGGATCGGAGCCTTCGAACGTTCATCAGGTCCTGGCGCGCCAGATCCCCGGAACGGCGACATGGCTGGACGTGCGTTCCGGGAACGGCGCGCTAAGGGACTTCCCCGATACGCTACGGGACCAGGTGCGCACCTGGCTTGGGTCGGGCATGGCCAGTGCCTCCGCGGATACAAGGGATGGAGCACAACGCTGGGTGGCTCTGGACCTGGTGGATACCGCTGCATTCATCCGGGCGCTGGTCGGAACACCAGCCGACGGATCGCAGTGGACCAGCCTGCATCGTGGCATCGTGAAACTGCATGCTCCATCCGGAACGATCTCGAGGAGCCTGCATCTGGAGGACCCCTGGTGTGCCGTGATCGGCGGGATCGGAATGCTTGCCAATTCCGAGCCGGCGCTCGACCGGATGATCGATGCCCGGCTGGATGGCAGTTCCCTCGGGACAGACCTACGGACAGCGACGGTGCTGCAACAGTATGGTTCGGAAGCCGAGCGAACGATCTGGACGGACCTGGCGAGGGACAATGATCGGATCGCAACCCTCCTTAGACCCGGGACCTGTCTGACCACGCCCGAGGCCGGAGATCGTTGGGAGCGGACCGGACAGCTCTTGTTCCAGGTGGACCATGCCTCCGGTGGTCGCGCGTTCCTGACGCTCACCCTGGCCTACTCGCCCCTGGGGACCACGGACACGGGCATTTCGCCCTTGGACGCGCTCTGGCAACTGGACCTTGCAGCCACCCCCGCCGGAACACCCGGGCAAGTGATCGATCATGATACGCGGCTGGGCGAACTGTTGGTCCCGACCACGGACAGTTCCATCGCACTTGTAGGCACCGGTGGCAAGCTCCTCTGGCAGCGCAAGCTGGATGGCCCCGTCCTGGGTGCCGTCGCACAGGTGGACCGTTACCACAACGGGAAACTGCAGATGCTCCTGTGCACTCCGACCACCGTGTGGACGATCGATCGCAAGGGCCGTGACGTCGAGGGCACACCGATACATCCGGAAGGCCAGCTGGCCGCTCCCGCAGCGGTCTTCGACTATGATGGCAAAGGTGAGCACCGCGTGCTGGTCCCCATGATGGATGGCCGCCTGCTGAACTATGGGCTCGATGGTGGACCGGTGAAGGGATGGCACATGCCGCGCACGGATGCGCCGGCCGCATCGCCGATCAGGCACCTGCGGATCAAGGGCAAGGATCTCCTGGTCCTCATTGGTCGGGATGGCGTCGTGCATGCGTTCGACCGAAGGGGTGACGATCGTTACGAACCGAAGCTCAAGCTCGGCAGGGATCCGCAGGTCCTGACGGTCCGGCCCGGCACATCCATTGGATCGAGCCTGATCATCTGGCGCGATCCGGAGGGCGACGTGCGGTCCGGACAGCTCGACGGCCGCACCCAGCTCCTGGTACATGCTGCGAACGGTGCGATCGCCTGGGATGAAGGGGCCGGTGCACTGGCATTCGTGCGGAGTGACACGCTCGTGCTGAGGGAGGAGAGCGGAGCGACCCACAGGACCGTTGTTGGCTCCACGATCGATGACCTCAGCCTGGTCCAAGATCCCACGGATCATGCCTTGCGGGTGATCGTGCATGCCACGGATGGTCGACTGCTGGTCTTCGATCAGGACGGCACCCCCCTTCGGTCGCCTGGAGCAGGGGACCTGAGGATGGCCCTGCCGCTGGACCTGGACCGCGACGGTCGGACCGAATGGGTCACCATCGGCCCTGGTGGGCACATCGCCTGTTACGGACAGGCACCTTGAGCGTGGAAGCAGGACCACCATTCGACCGTCCCAACGAGGTCCTAGCTTTGCCCTCCCTTGTCGGTGGGGATGCTTCGCCAACCCCACCAGTCGGATGAAGAAGACGCTCTTACGGACCGTGCTGCGCCGCGAGGTGGTGGCATTGACGCGTGTGGGGGTCATCGTGCTCTCGATCTTCCTGATCCTGCTGGAGTTCGGCTACCAGAGCGATGGCAGCACCGAACGACTGCTCGATGAAGTGAGCTACGACCTGGTGGTGGCCGCGGCCTTCGTGATGCTCGGCAGTCTCCTGCGTCTCTGGTTGCGCAAACAGACCGTCCGGCGCGCCGAGGTGGTCTGGCTGCTGGCCGCCGTGGCCCTCATCCTCATCCGTCCACTGCACACGGCGCTTTGGGATGATCTGGGCCGCTGGCCGCACATGACCTTCCTGATCCTGTTCATCTTCATCGAGCTGTCCCGGCTCGAGCTGGGCCGGAACAGCACCCTGCTGAACCCTGCCCTGCTCTTCACGGCGAGCTTCATCCTGATCATCACCATCGGCGCGGCCTTGATCTCCCTGCCGAAAATGACGACCCGTCCGGTGACCCTGATCGACGCCCTGTTCACCAGTACCTCAGCCGTTTGCGTTACCGGGCTGACCGTCCTCGACGTGCAACATGACCTGACGCACGCCGGCCAATGGCTGTTGATGGTCCTGATCCAGCTCGGCGGCCTGGGCGTGATGACCTTCACCAGCTTCTTCGCATTCTTCTTCAAGGGTCGCACGAGCCTGGAGGAACAATTGCGCATCCGCGACCTCAGCAACACGTCGCTCAGCGGGGCCCGTGGGTTCGTCGTGCGCGTGATCCTCTTCACCCTTTCGGTGGAACTGGTCGGCGCCCTGTTCATCTTCTACAGTGTGCCGCGGAGCATGTTCGCCACCATCGGCGACCGTGCTTTCTTCTCGATGTTCCACGCCATTTCGGCGTTCAACAACGCCGGTTTCTCCACCCTGACCGACGGGCTGCACGAGCCGGTGCTCCGGTTCAACTATGCCCTGATGTGGATCATCGCCAGCCTGGTCATCTTCGGCGGACTGGGCTTCGGCATCATCTTCAATTTCAGCCAATACGTGCGGTCCTGGTTCCGGGCCCGGGTGAAGAAGCTCTTCACGGGTGTGCCTTGCCAGCGCTACCCGCGTCTGGTGAACCTGAGCTCCAAACTGGCGCTGATCTCCACGCTCGCGTTGATCGTGATCGGCACGGTGGCCATGCTGCTGTTCGAGCGCGATGGCGTGCTCCAGGAGCACAACGGCTGGTGGGCAAGGATCAGCGTGGCGTTCTTCTCCGGGATCACGCCCCGCACGGCCGGTTTCAACGTGGTCAACACCGGTGCACTGCACGTCCCCACGCTCATGATCACACTGCTGCTGATGTACATCGGTGCATCCCCGGGGTCCACGGGTGGCGGGATCAAGACCACCACCTTCGCGATCGCGACCCTGAACATCTTCGGCTCCGCGCGCGGCCGCAAACGGATCGAGTACGGCGGGCGCGAGGTGAGCAACGTTTCCGTGCGTCGCGCGTTCGCCACCATCGTCCTCTCGCTGATCTTCCTGGGCATCTCCGTCACCGTCGTCTCCTCATTGGAGCACGGCCTGGGATTGCTGCCCGTGGCCTTCGAGTGCTTCTCCGCCTACGGCACCGTCGGCCTCAGCATGGGCATCACCGGCGAACTATCCGAGGCCGCGCGCCTGGTGCTGGTGGTGGTGATGTTCGTCGGTCGGGTGAGCGCGCTTACCTTGCTGGTGGGCGTGCTGCGCCAGGTGCAAAGCTCCAATTACCGCTATCCGAAAGAGGACATCCTGATCAACTGAAGCCATGAAGATCGCCGTGTTCGGACTGGGCAATTTCGGCCGCCACCTCGCCATCAAGCTCACCCAGATGGGCCACGAGGTGATCGCCATCGATCACGACATGGACAAGGTCGAAGGGATCAAGAGCGAGGTGTCCTTCTCGGTCTGCCTCGAAAGCAACGATCCCCAGGCCGTGAGCACCCTGCCACTGGGCGAGCTCGACGCAGCCGTGGTGGCGATCGGCGAGAACGAGGGCGCCAACATCATGACCACCGCGCTGCTGGTGAACCTGAAGGTGAAGCGCGTGATCAGCCGGGCGATCAACCCGCTGCACGAGATGGTGCTCAACAGCATGGGCATCTCCGAGATCGCCCACCCCGAGGAGGACGCCGCCGAGCGCCTCGCCCGCAAGCTGAACCTGCGGCGCATGGTGGACCAGTTCGAACTGCCCGGCGGCTTCGTGATCTCGGAGATCGTGGTGCCCGACCAGTACGCGGGCAAACCCATCGGTGCCATCAAGGCCCTGGCCGAACGCCGCCTCGCACTCGTGACCGTCCTGCGCAAGGAGAGCGAACGCCACTTCCTCGGACGCCGCTCGATCAAGCTCGGCGCACTGGGCGTGATGGACCCCGAGTTCGTGCCGGAGAAGGGCGACATCCTGGTGCTCTTCGGCACCAAGGACGAGGTGGCCCGCTTCGTCGGCGACAGCGATTGATGGAGCCCGCCCGCACAGACCTGACCACCGCCGAGGACATCGATCGCCTGCTGCGGGCCTTTTATGCCGATGTGCTGCGGGACGCCGACCTCGCGCCCCATTTCGACGGGGTCGTCATGGACACGCACATTCCACACATCGCCACGTTCTGGCGCATGGTGGTGCTGGGCGAGCGCAGCTACACCGGCGATCCGATGACGGTGCACGAACGCCTGCACGCCCGGAGACCTTTACGGACCCGTGACTTCGATCGCTGGCTCGCGCTTTTCGTCCGCACCGTGGACGCGCATTTCGCCGGACCGAAGGCGGAGATGATCAAGGAGCGGGCACGCGCCATCGCCCCGCTGATGGCCCTCCAGGTGGGTGCGATCGCTGGTTGAGGCCCCGGCAGCAGCAAGTGGACCGCTGAGGATCATCCGGGAGCTTTTCGGTCGGACCACGAATGGACACGGATGGCCCAGGACCTGGATCCGTGTCGATCCGTGTGTATCCGTGGTCGTTCCCTACCGCCTCGGCTTCCGCAGCCAGAGCGTGGTTCCCGGGCGCACGGGTGCATCCGTCCGCAGGCCGTTGTATTCCGCCAGCTTGTCCAGCTTCATGCCATGCGCCTGGCTGATGCTCCAGAGCGATTCGCCTTCGCGCACCACGTGGGTGTCCGCATCGTGTGCCCGGCTGCGTTTGGGCTGCAGGAACACCACCATTCCCTCGGCGATGGCACCGTTCTTCGGCAGGTCGTTGTACCGGGCGAGCGGACCAGGCATCATGCCGAACTCATCGGCCAGGGAACGGAACGTATCACCGGCGCGGGCCCGCACGAACTTGATCCGTCCGTCGTAGCGTTCGATCGGCCGGGTGCCGCCGATGGTCACCGTCATTGCGCCGTCCTCCCTGCCACGGGAAGGATCCGCATGCGCGTTGTTGCGGTGCTCCTCCTGCGGGGGATCGCGCCGCGCGGCGGGCCGGCCGCCTTCATCGAACTTGTCCAGCTGGTAGCGCTCGATCAGCTCGATCAGCTTCTGCGGATAACGTGGATCGGTGGCATAGCCCGCCTTGTGCAGGCCGTGTGCCCAGCCCTTGTAGTCGGTGGTCTTCAGTTCGAAGAGGGCCGCATAGCGCGGTTTCATCAGGAACTTCGAATGGTCCTCGAAGCTGTCGGCGGCGTCGCGGTACTTGCGGAAGCACTCGTGGCGCCGGTCGTCGTCGTGGTAGATCTTGCCGCCGCCCCAGTCCGGCGTGCACTTGATGCCGAAGTGGTTGTTGCCCTTGCGCGCCAGCTCGCTGTTGCCATTGCCGCTCTCCAACAGGCCCTGCGCCAGGGTGATGCTCGCCGGGATCCCGTGCTCGTGCATCTTCCGCACCGCGACCTCCTGCCATTGGGCGATGTACTCCTCGGCCGTCATGCGCTGGCCGAAGGCCGGAGCGACCGACACGGTCAGGGCCGAAGCCACAAGGGTTTTCCACGATCCCACGATCCTCATCCTGTTCCGGAGGGTGTTGCCGGCAACTGGCGAAACTACCGGGCCTCCAGAGGCTTGTTCACGATCTTTCCACCGTCCTGCCCACCGCCGATCGTGGAAAAAACGTGCCGGGCGGGCCGATCCTTTTCCGCACGACCGAACTTTGCCGCATGAGCGGACCGGCCGACCCCGACGAACGTTCCGGCACCGGAAGCGATGGACCCATGGACCACCGTGAACTGACCCCGGCACAAGCGGAGCGCCTGAAGCAGTTGGGGCTGGAGCCAAAGGATGCCTACTTCACCCCGGAAGGCTATCTGGTCTATACGGAAGCCTACCACATGAAGCGCGGCCATTGCTGCCAGAGCGGGTGCCGGCATTGCCCTTACGGCTTTCATGCGAAGAAGGGGAAGGGCAGGGTCGGTTGAGCATTGGACGTGAATGTTCGGGGTGGCGCTCTATCTTGTTCCGTCCATCAGGCAGCGTATCTGCGCGCCACGCTATCTTGTTCATAGCGACCGACCATGAGGACCATTATGCTCACGCTCCTGTGGACCCTTGCAGGGGGACTACACGCCCAGAACTGGGCCCTGCTGAATCCCGCGTACAAGTACAACTTCTCCAATGACGGTACGGACACGATCAGCAACCAGCTTTTCATTACGCATACCGATACGTTGGGGCCGGACAGTTTCCGGTATGCGATAAATACGATCGTATCCCGGTGCGACACTTGTCCAGCAGGACTTGGGGGTGTTTGCGATGGTTGCTTCCTACGCCTCGACCAGTCCCAATTCATGGGATACAGTTGCGCAACGAACGGGAGCAACTGGGTGCTCGAGGATAGCGACCATGTCCGCCTAATCCGGACCGATGCCGCCATCGGAGACCAATGGCTCTATGATACCTTGGCCGGGACCATCGCCACTTTGGATACCAACATACAGGTCCAGACATACGGGCAAGCGGACTCCGTACAGATCATCAGCCTATCGAACGGTGATACGATCAAGGTCTCCAAATCTTTCGGGATGCTGGAGTTCACGAGCAGCGGCACACAAATGATGCAGGTGGGTGAACAAACCTTGAACATGGGCATCACCGTCCCTTCATTGGCATCATTCATCACACTGCAACCGGGTGATGTGGTCCAATACGAGGGAGGTCATGGACAAATGGCCATATCCAATTGGGATGGAGAAGGGTTTATCGATAAAATGATGATATTGAGCAGGAGCGATCAAGGGGACAGTATCATTTTTCAGGTCCAAAAGACCACTTATCACGCAACATATATCGACTATGGCCAGGGACCTCCCTATTTCAGCGAATATTCTGGATCGGCACCGTCGGTCTGGACCATATCGGCTCATCGTCTTCCATTTTTTGGAGTGATGAACAGCTATCCCGGAGAGGTGATCAATGGATCGGTCGTCTATCTGTCCTACGGTCCCGAAATGTCCATCGTCGCTGATCACGGCATCGATGGCGATGGGAACTACCAGATCAGCGCCCGGAGGTATCCATACCAGATCAATCCGTATTGGTGGGACTTCCAAAGCATGTTCACGGATGGCGATGTGGTGGCGCCCGGGCTGCTGGCGATCGGTCCATGGAGCATCAACCCGGACCCGGAGCCCAGTGTGATCTATCGTCAAGGCCCCGGGGTGGTCCGCTACGTTGCAAGTTTCTTCGAGTCCGGTGAATCTTTCGTCCTGGATGGTGCGGTGATCGGTGGTGATACCACGGGTTTTCTGACCCCGGACAGCGTGTTGATCGCCATGGGGATGCCGGACCAGGTCGCCCCGAACGCGATGCATATCGGGCCAGTGCCTGCGAATGAACGCATCACTTTGTTCGGTCAAGCTCCGCTGACCGGCCCTTGGCGCATCCTTTCCACAACGGGCCAAACGATGCGCGAAGGAGCATTCCATGGCGCGACCACGGCATGGATCGATGTGGCCGACCTGCCGGATGGGCTTTACATCCTTATGGTCGGGGATGATGTCAGGCAGTTCGAGCGGATCGTCATCCAGCACTAGATCCGACCTCGTCCATTCCCCCGAACTTCGCGGCGATGAAGACCGCGACCGCTTCCGAGTTGGAAGCCTTCCAGCAGACCGTCCGCGAGGGGATCCCCGATACGCTTCCCCCGGCCCGTCCGCTCGACACGTCCGTATCCCACGCGCCCAGACGCAAGGACATCCTGAGCCCCGAGGAGAAGATCCTCGCCCTGCGCAACGCCCTGCGCTATTTCGACCCGAAGCACCATGCCACCCTGGCACCCGAGTTCGCGCAGGAACTGAAGGACCACGGCCGCATTTATATGTACCGCTTCCGGCCGGAGCATGCGATGCACGCGCGACCGATCGGGGACTACCCGGCGCAATGCAGGCAGGCCGCGGCGATCATGCTGATGATCCAGAACAATCTGGACCCCGCCGTGGCGCAGCACCCGCACGAGCTGATCACCTACGGCGGCAATGGGGCGGTGTTCCAGAACTGGGCGCAGTACCGCCTCACCATGCGGTACCTCTCGGAGATGACCGATGAACAGACTTTGGTGATGTACAGCGGCCACCCGCTCGGGCTCTTCCCCAGCCACCCCGACGCACCCCGCGTGGTGGTGACCAACGGGATGATGGTCCCCAACTACAGCAAGCCCGACGACTGGGAGCGGTTCAACGCACTGGGCGTGACGCAATACGGCCAGATGACCGCCGGCAGCTATATGTACATCGGTCCGCAGGGGATCGTGCATGGCACCACGATCACCGTGCTCAATGCCGCGCGCATGCTGCCGGAGCCGGGCACAAAGGGCAAGCTCTTCGTCACCGCGGGTCTTGGCGGCATGAGCGGTGCCCAGCCCAAGGCGGGCAACATAGCGGGAGTGGTCACCCTCTGCGCGGAGGTCAACCCGGCAGCTGCGCACAAACGACACGATCAGGGCTGGGTGGATGAAGTGATCCCCGATGTGGACAAGACGATCGACTCCGCACTGGAATGGCGGAAGAAGGGTGAGGCGCACAGCATCGCCTACCTCGGCAACGTGGTGGACCTGTGGGAACGGCTGGCGGCACGCGGCGTGCACGTGGACCTTGGCAGCGACCAGACCAGTTTGCACAATCCCTGGGCCGGTGGCTACTACCCGGTGGGCCTGAGCTACGCGGAGAGCAATGACCTGATGGTGAAGGACCCGGCCGCCTTCAAGCAACGCGTGGAGGACAGCCTGAAGCGGCAGGTGAAGGCGATCAACGCGCTCGCGGAGAAGGGCATGTACTTCTTCGACTACGGCAACGCCTTCCTGCTGGAAGCGGGCCGTGCCGGTGCGGAGGTGTTCCAGCATGGTCACGGATCACAGATCCGCGCCAGCGAATACAGGTATCCGAGCTACGTGGAGGACATCATGGGACCGATGTGTTTCGACCACGGCTTCGGGCCGTTCCGTTGGGTGTGCACCAGTGGTGATGCCAGGGACCTGGCCACGAGCGACCGCATCGCCGGTGATGTGCTGGAGGCCATGCTGCAGGATGCGCCGAAGGAGATCCACCAGCAGATCGCCGACAACCTGCATTGGATCCGGAGCGCGCAGGAGAACAAGCTGGTGGTGGGCAGCCAGGCACGGATCCTCTATGCGGACAGCGAAGGCCGCATCCGGATCGCCAAGGCGTTCAACGATGCGATTGCCAAGGGCGACATCACCGCACCGATCGTCCTCGGCCGCGACCACCACGACGTGAGCGGGACGGACAGTCCCTACCGGGAGACCAGCAACATCCGCGACGGCTCGCGCTTCACCGCCGACATGGCCGTGCAGAACTTCGTGGGCGACGGCTTCCGCGGGGCCACCTGGATCAGTTTGCACAACGGCGGCGGGGTAGGCTGGGGTGAGGTGATCAACGGCGGCTTCGGCATGGTGCTCAACGGCAGCGCCGACAGCGAACGCCGCCTGCGGGCCATGCTGCACTGGGATGTGAACAACGGCATCGCCCGACGCGCCTGGGCCCGCAACCCCAACGCCCGCTTCAGCATCGAACGCGAGATGGAGCGGTCGCCCCTGCTGCAGGTGACCCTGCCGAACGATGCGGACGACGACCTCCTCGCCAAACTGGTCTGATCGACCATGAGCAGCGGTCGCCCCGTTCCGGCGTTCCTGCTGCTCGTCCTGTTCCCGGGCCTCCCCTCGCTCGCTCAGTCCACCGGTGATCTCTGGCTGCGCTATGTGCTCCATGTACCGATCGGCGAACAATGGGGCCTTCAGTTCGACCCTGACCTGCGCACAGAACTGATACCGGACGGAGGGATGTTCCATCAGGCGCTCTGGCGGATGGAAGGGCAACGACATTTCGGCCAAGCCCACACACTGGCCCTGGGTCTGGCCTATGTCACGGCCGGCTGGGCCGATCCGGACCAGGCCACCACACAGGAATGGCGCCCGCATATCGCCTGGACCGTATGTCCCGGCACCGCGCACCGCCCGTTGCTGTTCCGGGCGCGATGCGAGCTGCGGAACACCACGGGGACCAGGACGGAGGAAGGTGGCACCGCATGGGGCCGCACGCTGCGGGCCCGGGCGATGGTCCAGTACGACGTGGCGTTCCGAAGGGATACGGACGGCCATCTGCAAAGCGGGTCGCGCGTCTCCGCAGAAGGTCTGTACCGCGCCTGGACGGACCACCACGTGGCGGATCTCGATCAGCTGCGGCTCTATGCGGGCTATCTGCATAAAGTGTCCTCCGCATTGGACCTGGAGGTCGGTTACCTCTGGCTCCTGAGGGAAGATGGGACCATGCAGCATTGGCTGCGGATGTCGCTGGCACATCGGACGGGAGGCCATCACCCGTCCTGATCCGATAGCTTTACAGGTCGCATCCGTCCGGACCATTTCGTGTCCTACCCAACCTTGTGCCCGATCGCTGCGTGTATGTCCATGAGAACCCGAATGGACCAACCTTGAAGACCATGAGAACGACACTTCGACACCTGGGCCTGGCCACCGCAACGGCGCTGTTCGCCACGGCGACCTTCGCCCAGCAACCCAACACCATCGCCTTGAACGGCTTTGTGATCCCCTGCACGCCGGGCGACACGGTGCATGTCCATGTGGACCAGGGCATCTTTTTCCCATCCATCGACTTCAGCACCGTACTGACGAACAACTGCGATTTCCTGGAGTACATCCCCGTCGGTTCGTCGTACGACCAAGTGACCATCTCGATCGGCTGTCAAGGCGTATTGGTCTCCGCCTCGGATTCCGTGTATTTC
>JACJZI010000017.1 GCA_020635655.1 Flavobacteriales bacterium | reverse complement strand
CTGGTTCACGCCCGCGGAACTGCCGGAGAGCAGGTACTACATCTTCGGCCGGGACGGCGCACGCGACCTGGCCACCGAGTTGAAGGTGCCTTTCCTGGGCCATGTGCCGCTGGTACAGAGCATCCGCGAGTCGGGCGATGTCGGCCGCCCGGCCGTGCTGCAGGAAGGCACGCCTGCTGGCGCCGCTTTTGCTGAACTTTGCGATCGGGTGATGCAGCATCTCCAACTGCCCATGCCCGTCTGATCATGTTGTCCGCCCGTGAGATCAAACTGGCAGAGAAGCGCATTCGCGAAGCGCTCGAGGACCTGCGTCCCTTCCTGAACGCCGATGGTGGCGACATCACGTTGGACGCCTTGGATCCCGAGGGCATCGTGCATGTCCGCCTGCACGGGGCCTGTTCCGGCTGCGCCATGAGCCCGATGACCATGAAAGCCGGCGTGGAGGAGGCGATCAAGCGGGTGGCTCCCGCCGTCGTCAGCGTGGAAGCCGTCAACGCCTGAGCACGCGCACCTCCCCGGCGTGACGGCCATCACGACCGGCGATACCCGCAGCCGTACCTTTGCCGCGTCTTTTCATGGACAAGACCCTGCACCACAAGCACATCGAGGAACGCGAGAACGTCGTGATCCTCTTCGCCGGCGATTCCGGCGATGGGATCCAACTGACCGGCAGCCAGTTCACCGATACCAACGCGCTGTTCGGGAATGACGTCAGCACATTCCCCAATTTCCCCGCGGAGATCCGCGCGCCACAGGGCACCCTGGCCGGCGTCAGCGGGTTCCAGCTCCATTTCGGCAGCGTGGAGATCTTCACGCCCGGCGACCAGAGCGACGTGCTGGTGGCGATGAACGCCGCCGCGCTGAAGGCCAACCTGTCCAAGCTGAAGAAGGGCGGCATCATCATCGCCAACAGCGATGGTTTCGACCCCAGGAACCTGCGCCTCGCAGGCTATCCCGAGGGTGCGGAGCCCCTGCACGACGGCATCCTGGCCAACTACACGGTCCATGCGATCGACGTCACCAAGATGACGCGCAACGCCCTGGCCGACGTGCAGCTGGGGATGAAGGAGAAGGACCGCTGCAAGAACATGTTCGTGCTCGGCTTCATCAACTGGATGTACAGCCGCAGCCTGGACAACAGCGAGGCGTTCCTCCAGAGGAAGTTCAGCAAGCAGCCGGATATCCTGGAGGCCAATCACCGGGCCCTGCAAGCGGGCTACAACTACGGCGACACCAGCGAGACCTTCACCACGCGTTTCGAGGTGAAGCCCGCGCCGATGCCCAAGGGCACGTACCGGAGCATCACCGGCAACCAGGGCATCGCCCTCGGTCTGGTGGCCGCCGCGCAACGTGCCGGGCTCGACCTCTTCTACGGCAGCTACCCGATCACACCGGCCAGCGACATCCTGCATGAGCTCTCCCGCCACAAGAACTTCGGCGTGAAGACCTTCCAGGCGGAGGACGAGATCGCCGCGATCTGCTCGGCCATCGGCGCCAGCTATGGCGGTGCGCTGGGCGTCACGGCGAGCAGCGGTCCGGGCATCGCGTTGAAGGGCGAGGCGCTGGGCCTGGCGGTGATGCTGGAGATCCCGCTCGTGGTGATCAATGTGCAGCGCGGCGGCCCCAGCACGGGCCTGCCTACGAAGACCGAACAGGCCGATCTCTGGCAGGCGGTCTTCGGGCGTAACGGCGAGGCGCCCGTGCCGGTGATCGCCGCCAGCACGCCGATCGATTGTTTCGAGATGGTCTTCGAAGCGGCACAGATCGCCCTGGAATGCATGACGCCCGTGATGCTGCTCAGCGATGGCTACATCGCCAACGGCGCCGAACCCTGGCGTTTCCCGCAGGCGAAGGACCTGGGTGCCATCAAGCCGCCGTTCGTCCCACCCGTCATCGCGAGCTCCGACGCAGGAGGAGAGAAGCGATCACTTTTCCATATGACGGAACCCTTCCTGCCCTACGTGCGTGACGAGCGTGGCGTGCGTCCCTGGGCCCTGCCCGGTCAGGCCGGCATGCAGCACCGCATCGGTGGATTGGAGAAGGAGGACCGCACCGGCAACGTGAGCTACGACCCCGTGAACCACGAGAAGATGGTACGTCTCCGTGCCGATAAGGTGGCGCGCATCGCCGACCGGTTCAGGCCGATCCGCCTGGACAGCGGCCCCGACCGCGGCGACCTGCTGGTCGTGGGCTGGGGGTCCACCTACGGCGCCATCCGCACGGCCGCGCTGCGCTTGCAGGAGGAAGGTCACGCCGTCGCGCATGTCCATCTGCGTCACCTCTTCCCCTTCAACAAAGGGTTGCGTGATCTGCTCAAGCGCTACGACCGCGTGCTTGTTCCCGAGATGAACAGCGGCCAGCTGCGGCACATGCTCCGCGCCGAGTTCCTCGTGGACGCCCGCGGGCTGAACAAGGTCCAGGGCCTGCCCTTCACCAGCGAAGAGGTCCATGCCGCCGCCATGGAGCTGCTCCGCACCCCGACCCCCGCCGAAGCATGAGCACCACCAACGGAACGATCGCACCCGAAAAGGTCGACTTCAGCAGCGACCAGGAGGTGCGCTGGTGCCCGGGTTGCGGCGACTACAGCATCCTGAAACAGGTCGAGACGCTCCTGGAGCAGAGCGGGCGGAAGAAGGAGGAGATCGTGTTCATCAGCGGCATCGGCTGCAGTTCGCGGTTCCCGTACTACCTGGACACCTACGGCATCCACGGCATCCACGGCCGCGCACCGGCCATCGTCAGCGGATTGCGCAGCGTGCGCCCCGACCTCAGCGTGTGGATGATCACCGGCGATGGCGACGCGCTCAGCATCGGCGGCAACCACATCATCCACCTGCTGCGCCGCAACGTCGACGTCAACATCCTGCTCTTCAACAACGAGATCTACGGGCTCACCAAGGGGCAGTACTCGCCGACCAGCCCGGAAGGGGCGGTGACGCGCAGCACACCCATGGGCAGCATCGATCATCCGTTCAACCCGCTGGCCTTGTTCAAAGGTGCCGACGCGACCTTCATCGCGCGCGCCATGGACCGCGATCCGAAGCAGTTGCGCGAGGTGCTGGCCCGTGCCGATGCGCACCGCGGTGCCAGCATGGTCGAGATCTACCAGAACTGCAACGTCTTCAACGACGGCGCCTTCGAGATCTTCACGGATAAAGCCACCAAGCCGATGCACACGCTCTTCGTCGAGCACGGCAAGCCGCTCACCTTCGCCAACGGCACCAAGGGCATCTGCATCTCCTCGGAAATGAAGCCGCGCATCATCGACATCGGCCCGGACTTCTCGCCCAACGACTGCTGGGTGCACGACGAGCGCGACAACTTCAAGGCGTCCATCCTCGTGCGACTTTTCGACGACCCCCGGAAGGAGAACGCCTTCCCGCGGCCCTTTGGCGTTTTCTACGTCAATGACCGCGTCACCCACGAGGAGAAGCTCAACGCCCAGTTGGCCAGGGCCCGTGAACTGAAGGGCGACGGCGACCTCGACAAGCTGCTGAGCGGGGAGCGGACGTGGACGATAGGCTAGAAGAGGCGGAGGTCGCTTCTCATGACCGTTCAATAGGTTCCGCCTCGATCCTTCCTTCCAAGTACTGCGGAAGATCCCTGGACCTCACGTCCCTTTCAACCGCCGCATGGCCCTCTCGATGATGCCGATGCGCACAGGGATGCGATAGGCCACGAACAGACGGAAGTTGCCCACGTTCCAGCCGTAGGTCACATCCGGTCCGAGGTTCGCCGTGGAGCGTTCGTTGGTGTAGGAGACGCCCAAGCAGGCATGGTTCCCGTTGTAGCCGAACGCCAGACGCTGCTGGATGCGCAGTTCCAGACCCAGGTGCACGCGTGAGGTGTCGCCCTCGGCCTCGGGGAAGAAGGTCTCGCTGCGCCCCAGTCCGATGCCGCCTGCGAACGATGCCGAGAGGAACACGTGATGGCCGATCACGAAGGTGTGCACATAGCCGAAGAGTCCGCCCAGCTCGTACAGATCGATGCGGCGGAAGCGCAGGGCTGGATCGAAGAGGGTGTCCACCGGCGTGGGGATCTCCGTCCGGTCCGAGCGCATGCCCTGATAGTCCGCATAGCCGCCCACCAGCATGGAGCCGGCGCTGCGCCGTTGCCAGGCATCCTGGTTGAAGGCCGCGCGGTAGCTGAACTTCCTGTTGTTCACGATGTAGATCACGCTGGCCCCCAGGTTCTCCTGGTGCATGTCCGGGCGCAGACGATCGTGGTCGATGATGCTCTGGTAGAGCGGATCGCCGGCGGCGGATCCCGGATAGGACAGCGCGTCGATGTAGTAGCCCTGATAGACCTGCGCGAAGAGATTGATCGCATAGCGTCGGCCATACATATTGCCCTGCGCGTCGAAGTAGCGCGTGCGGCCGCGCAGTTCCTGGTCGCCGTTCAGGAAGGGGAAGCCCACACCGATGTTGAGCGTGAGGGAGCGGTAGCTCGCGCCGACGCCCAGGTTCACGTTCGTGTTCGGCCTATAGGTGATCCGGCTGCTCTGGCGCCCGTCCTCCAGGTCCATCGAGTTGAACTTGGTGCTGCCGTAGACGCGCAATGTCAACCGGTGCGTCAGGTCGATCACACGGTCGGGGTCGAAGCCGCCATTGGAAGCGAAGGTGGTATCCTGGGCGTGCGCGGCCGGTCGGCCAAGGAGCAGGAAAAGCGCGGTCGCCCCGGCAATGCGGGCCGTCTGCAAGTGCTTCTTGCGCTTCACCGCAGTTGCTCGGGGATCAGGCAGACGGGGATCGGCTCCATCTTGTGCTTGTTCGCCGCGTGCAGCCGGTCGTAGATCGCCAGCACCTCGCGCTGCCTGTCGGTCAGCCCCATGGTCCGGGGGTCCAGACCGTTCTCCCGCAGATCCATCGCCCATTCCAGCTCGGGGTAGGTGGCACCGATCTGATCGGCATCGGTCCGTTCGTCACCCCACAGGCCATCGGTCGGGGGGGCTTGTTGGATCGTTCCGGCGATCCGGAGCTCGGCCGCCAGGGCGTACACCTCGGTCTTCGTCAGGTCGGCGATCGGGCCGATGTCGACCCCGCCATCGCCGTACTTCGTGAAGAACCCGACGCCCATGTCCTCCACTTTGTTCCCGGTGCCCGCGACGAGGGACCGCAGCAGGCCGGCGAAATAGTAGAGCGTGGTCATGCGCAGGCGCGCGCGCGTGTTGGCGAGGGTCAGGTGGCGCATGGTCTCGTCCTCCACACCGGGCAGCTCGGCCACGAGTTGATCGAACACACTGGTGAGCTTCACCACTTCCATGCGCACGTTCGCATGGTTCTCCCGCAACCAGGTGATGTGGTCCTGGGCGCGCTTCACCTGGTCGAAATGCTGATGGATGGGCATTTCCACGCAGACCGTGGGAAGTCCCGTGCGGGCGCACAGCGTGCTGGTCAGGGCGCTGTCGATGCCGCCGCTCACGCCCACCACGAAGCCGTTCATGCCGGCACGCGTGCAGTAGTCACGGAGCCAGTCGGTGATATGGTCGATGATGCGTGCCTTGTCCATGGTGTGGGTCCTGTTCAGCAGAAAGCCCCACGAAGATCGCAGGGCTTTCCATTGAAGTGGGTGATGGATCAGAAATAGACGCCCAGCACCAGTTCAGCGTAATGCTGCTTGCCGTGCGTCTCCACCTTGTTGCCGCCATCGACCTGGAACAACTGGCCCTTATTGAACGCATCGGTGAACCCATGGTTGTAGTTCAACCCGACAAGGATGGACGTGTTCCCCGAGATATTGTATTCCGCACCCAGGCCCACGATCAGCGACGCGCGGAAAATGGCGGTCTGATCGCTGATGTTCGCCTTGTCCTCCCGGGCGATGTTGCCGTCCGTCCCCATCGTGTACTCGTCGCCCTTGGAACTGATATTGTATCCCGAACCGAATCCCAACTGACCGAAATAGGTCATGTAGCCGATCTCGTTAGTGCGGAGCTTGATCAATACGGGCAGTTCGATGAACTGGAACTTGCGGGCGAAGCTGAGTGCGGGCACCGTGCGAGGCACGTTCACACCATTGATGTCCTGGTTGAAGGTGAACTCCTTGGACCGTTGGTTGGCCCCGGCCATGTCGAGAAAGAGCCCGGTGGACAGTGCGTAGTTGTTGTTGCCGAGCCTGAAGTCGGTCAGCAACCCGAAACTGAAGCCCAGGCGAATGCCATCACCTTCGAGTTCCTTGGTATCGGAATGGATCCAGCCGAGATTGGGGGAGAGCTTGATGCCCAGCTTGACGCCGCGTTGGGTCTCCTGTGCCTGAACGGCTGTCGCGGTGACCAGAGCGACAGCGATTACGGGGATGGCCTTCTTCATAGTTTTGACGCCCATGTTGGAACGGGTCAAAGTTAGACGCCCTGCACAAGTGGGCGTCACCGTGGCCCTGGCCTTGGTCCTGTCCGTGGGATGCGGCACGACGACCGATCGCATCGGGGAGAGCGGACCTCCGATCGACGTGCCGATCGGCCGCCTGGACCGGTTGCTCTTTCATGCGGACAGCATCCGCCCCGCATTGCTCCGGGCCTATGCGCAGTACGGCACGTTCTACCGGACCTATGTGGAGGACATCCTGCATATGGCGCCGGTGGGCGATCCGCGGCTGCCCGAGCTCATGGTCGGTTTCACACGGGATGCCGATTGGCGCGCCGCACAGATGGCCGTGGACAGCGTGCTGGGGGACATGGCATCGCAGCAGGAGCAGTTCGGCCGGGCCTTCGCACGCCTGCACGCGGCGTTCCCCGACAGTCTGGTGCCCCGTGTGGTCGCGTTCAACAGCGGGTTCAACTATGGTATCTATCCCACCGACAGTGTCCTGGGCGTCGGCGTGGAGTGGTTCATCGGACCGCAACAGAAGGTCATCACCTACCTGGCTCCGGACATCTTTCCGCAGTACATAAAGGACCGCATGGTCCCGGTCATGTTGGTGCCCAGTGCCGTGAAGGGTTGGTTGATGGTCCACTACATCCCCGATATCCGTGGCAAGGACCTGCTTACACACCTCGTGGGGACCGGCAAGGTGCTGGCCCTCCTGGATGCGCTGCTCCCGGATGTGGACCCCACGCGGAAGTTCGCGTTCACTGCGGACCAGCTGCGATGGTGCATGGACAATGAGTACATGATCTGGAAGGAACTGGTCGCCAAGGAGATGCTGTTCAACACCTCCTCGGAGGTCATCGATCGCATCATGAACGACGCGCCCTTCACGAACGGATTCCCGCGCGAAAGTCCCGGGCACATCGGGGAATGGATCGGCTACCGGATGGTGATGAGCTATCTGGAGGAGCACCCGGACATGACCTTCGCCGAACTGTTCCGCATGCATGATCCACGTGCGGTCCTGCAACGTTACAAGCCCCGCTGACCTGACCTATTCTACCGGACCGATCATGAGCACCCGCACCACCGAGATCCGCATCACTGTTGAACTGGACGAGAACAAGGTGCCCGAGCGCATGCACTGGGAGGCCGAGGACGGTGGCCGGGGGGCATGCAAGGCGGCGCTGCTCAGCCTGTGGGACGAGCAGGAGCACAACACGATGCGCATCGACCTCTGGACGAAGCAGATGACCATCGAGGAAATGAACAGCTTCTTCCATCAGAACCTGCTGACCATGGCCGATACGTTCGAGCGGGCCACCAATGAGGGGCGCATGGCCGCGCAGATGCGTGACTTCGCCGCCTACTTCGCCGAGCACATGCTCGGGGCGAAAGGGGAGTAGCCACGGGTGCGTGGTCATGTCGGAACACGTTTTTCCTTCCGTCGCGCGGTCTACGTGGCCCGGAAATCGGCGTTCACCTGATCGATGAACTCCAGCAGGGTCCCACGTCCCTCGCGCGTGTCCGCGGATGTGATGAACATCGTCGGCAGCTCGTTCCAAGTGCGCTTCAACAAGCGACGGAAGACGGCCACGCTGGCCTGCACCTTCGGAGGGGAGAGCTTGTCGCTCTTTGTGAACACGATGGCGAACGGAATGGCCTCCTCCCCCAGCCATTGGATCATGTCCAGGTCGCTGCGTTGCGGGTCGAGGCGGACATCGACAAGCAGGAACACGCATTGCAGGTTGGGGCGTTCGCGCAGATAGGTGCGGACCATCCTTTGCCAGGCCTCCCGTTCGGTGCGGGCGACCCTGGCGAAGCCATATCCGGGCAGGTCGGCGAGCAACCACGGACCGTCGGTGGTGAGCGTGCCGGCCACTTGAAAGTGCTCCACCAAGCGGGTGCGGCCGGGTGTGTTGCTCACCCGGGCGAGCTTGTCCACCCCGCAGAGCATGTTGATCAGTGAGCTCTTGCCGACATTGCTTCGGCCGATGAACGCATACTCCGGCAGTGTGGGCTTGGGCCAGTGTGCGGCCTCCCTGCCGCTGCCGAGGTGTTCGGCGCGGAGGTTCCTCATCTCAGGCTTCCTGCGGCTTGAGGGTTGATTCCAGCCAGGGGTCCACGATCGCATTGAACCGTTCCGGCTGTTCCATCATTGGGGCGTGTCCGCATTCATCGATCCAATGCAGGGCGCTGTTGGGCAGCAATTGGTGGAATTCCTCGGCCACCTCCGGCGGGGTGATGGTGTCCTGTCTTCCCCAGACCAACAGTGTGGGCATCCGGAACTGGGGCAGCTCCTTGGCCATGTTGTGCCGGATGGCGCTCTTGGCCAGGGCAAGGATGCGGATCAGCTTGCTCTTGTCATTGACCGTTTCGTAGCACTCATCGACCAGTGCCTTGGTCGCGTGCTTCGGATCAAAGAAGGTCAGGGCCACCTTCTCGCGGATGTAATTGTAGTCCTCCCGTCGTGGGAACCCTCCACCGAACGCGTTCTCGTAAAGCCCACTGCTGCCGGTCAGGATCAGGGAGCGCACGCTCTCCGGGTGTTTGCTGCAATGGATCAGTGCCACATGCCCCCCCAGGGAGTTGCCGAGCAGGTTCACCTCTTTCCATCCCTTGTGGCGTATGAACCGTTGGAGGAACTTGGCCAATGCACCGACGTTGGTGTTGAGCATCGGCATGCTGTAGAGCGGCAACATGGGAACGACCACGTGGTACTTCCCCGCCAGATGCCGGAAGGCCACTTCGAAATTGCTCAAGGCGCCGAACAATCCGTGCAGCAGGATCAGCACGTGACCTGTTCCGGCCTCGACGTACCTGAACTCGCCTTCCTCTTTCAGATCGGGCAGCATGGGGAGGGGTCAAGCCCAAAAGTAGTGAAGGTGTCCTGCGCGCCGTGGGCCGTTCGATCGGTCGTTCACAAGGAACTGTGCGTAAGCCGCGGCCCGAGCACCGTTGCCAGCCCTTGGAGGGAGGGAGGTTTGCGACCGGATGGAACGGTCCGTAGAGCGCTTCCCTGGCCGACCCTTGTTCGCGGACGGATCGTTCATTGATCCCCACTTCCTCCCACCTGTAAAAGGTGTGATGGATTGCCTGTTTCAGCGCATTTGACAACTTTTACCCATCTTCGGCGTTGAGAAGTTTTACACAGTCGGTAAAAAAGTGGGAAATGGTGGGTTGAAGTGGGAAATTGATCCTACATTCGCTGCCATTCTCGCGCACGCATGAGGCATGCTGAGCCTGTTGGGGGAATACGATCTGAAGCTGGACGCCAAGGGGCGTCTCGTTCTGCCGAGCGGCCTGAAGCGCCAGCTCGAGGGCGAGCTCTCCAGGGGCTTCGTGATCAACCGCGACGTGTTCAAGCCCTGTCTGGTGCTGTACCCGATGGTCGAGTGGGAGCGGACACAAGGCACGATGCGTCAGTTGAACCGGTTCGTCGAACGGAACCTGGAGTTCATCCGGCGCTTCATGAACGGGGCCACACAGGTGGACCTCGATGGCAATGGCCGCCTGCTCCTGCCCAAGCCGCTGATGGACCATGCCGGCATTCGCCGGGAGGTGAAGCTGCTGGGCATGATCGACCGGATCGAGGTATGGAGCAGGGAGGGCCATGCCCGCATGATGCGCGAGAAAGTGGACCTCACCGCGCTGAGCGAGGATGTGATGGGCAACCTCGGTAACACCAATGGCGCATGAGTACCACGACCCCGTTCTTTTACATGACTGTGTCAATGGCCTTGCCATCCGCCCCGACGGCATCTATGTGGATGCGACCTTCGGTGGGGGAGGGCACAGCCGGGCGATCCTGGAACGTCTCGGTCCGGAGGGTGCGCTGATCGCCTTCGATCGTGACACCGACGCCGCCGGCAATGCGCTGGACGATCCCCGCTTCAAGCTGGTCCGGTCGGACTTCCGATGGATCAGGAACCATCTGCGGTACCTCGGCCGGCTTCCGGTGGACGGTCTGCTCGCCGACCTGGGTGTGAGCAGCCATCAGTTCGATACCGCTGCCCGCGGATTCAGCTTCCGCCAGGAGGGACCGCTGGACATGCGGATGGACCGACGTGCCAGGCGCAATGCGGCGGAGCTGGTGGCCTCCATGGACGAGCAGGAGCTCCGGACGGTATTGCGGGGGTACGGTGAGGTGCCCGGGGCCCAGCGCGTGGCGCGGGCCCTCGTGGAAGCAAGGTCCCGAACACCGATCCGCACCACGCGGGCGCTCGTCGAGGCGCTCGCCCCGGTGACCCCAAGGCGCGATGCTTCCGGCTTCCTGGCCCAGGTGTTCCAGGCGTTGCGCATCGCGGTGAACGATGAACTGGGTGCGCTCCGGCAATTGTTGCGCATGAGCGTGCAGGTGCTGCGCCCGGGCGGACGACTCGTGATCATCAGCTACCACAGCCTGGAGGACCGCCTGGTGAAGAACTGGATGCGGAGCGGGGATCCGGAAGGCGAGGGGACGATCGACCCGTACGGCAGGCACGACCTGCCCTACCGGCCATTGACCAGCAAGGCCATAAGGCCAACGGAAGAGGAAATGGAACGCAATCCCCGGGCACGCAGCGCACGGGCACGCATCGCAGAACGAACGTGAACAGGATCAGGAACAAGAAGCAGAAGAACGACGCCAAGGACGGCACGTCGGGCGGTCCGAAGCTGCCGCGGCTCCTGGTGGGCGTGCTCAACGGCTCGTTCCTCACGCGTGAGAAGGTGCTCACGAACATGCCCTTCTTCCTTTTCGTGGCCCTCCTGATGGTGCTGTATATCAGCTACGGGTATTACACCGAGCGCACCGTGCGCGAGCTGCATCGTACCGATGCCGAACTGAAGGAGATGCGCAGCGAGTACATCTCCATCCGCAGCCATCTCGACCGCACCGAACGCCAAAGCCAGGTGGCGGAGGATATCCAGGACATGGGCTTGGTGGAAAGCCGCGTACCACCCCACAAGATCGAGGTGGCCCCTGATGAACTCGAAGTACCCGCACGGGATGAGTGAACACCGGGGCCTCCGATTGCGCGCATCGCTGATCTACGGCGCCATCATCCTTTTCGCCTTGGCCATCGCGATCAAGCTCTTCACGATCCAGTTCGTCGAGGGCGAGAGATGGATGGCGCGCGCCCAGCACCTGGCGATGTCCTACCGCACGGTACAGCCCGACCGGGGCCACATCTACAGTGAGGACGGACGCCTGCTCAGCACCAGTGTCCCCGACTACGAGATCCGCATGGACATGCGCGCGGATGGGCTCACTGATGAAGTGATCGCCAGCGACCTCGATCCGCTTTGCCATGCGCTCGCCGCCATGTTCGGTGACCGCAGCGCGGAGACCTATCGCCGGGATCTTCTGGAAGCGCGCTCGCACAACGACCGCTATCACCTTGTGCAGCGTCATGTCGATCACGAACAGGTGCAGGAACTGAAGAAGTTCCCCCTGTTCGACCGCGGACGATATGGCAGCGGGCTCATCATCGAGAAGCATACGGTCCGCGTGCATCCCTTCGGCAGGCTGGCCGCGCGCACCGTCGGCTATGTGCTGCGCGACAGCAGCGCGATCGGCCTGGAAGGAGGGTACGATGGCTGGCTGCGCGGGGTGACCGGCCGGCGGTTGGAACGACGCCTGACCGGAGGCGTCTGGATGCCGGTTGAGGACGGCGATGGGCAGGACCCCGTGCCTGGCAGCGACGTGCACAGTACGGTCGACATCAATCTGCAGGACGTGACCGACGCGGCGCTCGAAAAGCAGCTCCGGCTGCACGGTGCCCACCACGGCTGTGTGGTGGTGATGGAAGTGGCCACGGGCTACGTGAAAGCATGCAGCAATCTGACCCTTCACGGCGACAGCATCTACAGTGAGGACCTCAACTACGCCGTAGGAACGAGCACGGAGCCCGGCTCCACGTTCAAGACGGCCTCGATCATGGTGGCCCTCGAGGACGGAAGACTGTCGCCGCACGACAAGTTCGACACCCAGGGCGGTGTCGTGAAGTACTACGGCAAACGCATGGAGGATTCCCATGAGGGGGGCTTCGGTGTGATCACCCTGGAGCGTGCACTCGAGGTCAGCAGCAATACCGCCGTATCACAAGCGCTCGTGAAGGCCTATGGCGATGATCCGCAACGGTTCGTGAACGGCCTGCGTCGGCTCGGTCTCGACAAACCCACGGGCGTGCGCATCCCGGGTGAACCGGTGCCGACGCTGCGCGGTCCCGGCGACAAGCTGTGGAGCGGATTGAGCCTTCCCTGGATGAGCATCGGCTATGAAGTGAGCCTGACCCCCCTGCAGCTGCTCACCTTCTACAATGCCATCGCCAATGAGGGACGGATGATGCAACCGCAATTCGTCAAGAGCATCACCCGCGCCGGCAAGGAGGTCGCCCATTTCGATCCGGTGGTCCTGGATCCGCGCATTTGTTCGCGCTCCACACTGGAGAAGGTGCGCAGGATGCTCGAAGGCGTGGTCGATTCCGGCACGGCGAGCAACCTGCACGATGCGGACTACCGGATCGCCGGCAAGACCGGTACCGCGCAGATCGCCAAGAAGGGGGCGGGATATCGGAGCGCGGGGGTGAGCTATCAGGCCTCTTTCGTCGGCTATTTCCCGGCCGATGCGCCCCGGTATTCCTGCATTGTGGTGGTGAGCTCACCCACCTCGAGCGGGTACTACGGCAACGTGGTGGCCGGGCCGATCCTCAAGGAGATCGCCAGCAAGATCCACGCGAACCGGCTGGACATGCAGACCGATCCGGCCAGGACCGGGCCCGTGGAGCAACGGACGCCGGTGACGTTCAGTGGCAATGCGCTCGACCTGCGGACCGCGCTCGAGGGGCTGCATGTGCCCGTGGACCAGCGTGGAGAGGGGGAATGGGTGTCGACCACCGCTGCGGATAGCGCCGTGGTGATGGTCCCGCGTTCGATCCCTGGTGACGCCCTGCATCTGGTGCCGAACGTGTTGGGCATGGGCCTGCGTGACGCGGTGTACATCCTGGAGAACAGGGGGATCCGTGTGCGGGTGAAGGGGGTCGGGATGGTGCGCAGGCAGTCCATCCTCCCCGGTGAACGATATGCTCCCGGCACCACCATCGAACTGGAGCTCACCACATGAAGCTGCTCAAGGACATCCTCTACAAGGCGCGCCTGGAGCAGGTGGTGGGCCACACGAACATCGCCATCGAGCAACTGTCGTTCGACAGTCGGACGGTGGTGCCCTTCACGGCATTCGTGGCGGTGAAGGGAACGCGCACGGACGGCCACGCCCACATCGCGCAGGCGGTGGAGAACGGCGCCACGGCAGTGATCTGCGAGCGGATGCCTGAAGAGCGCCGCCCCGGTGTCACCTACGTGCGCGTTCCGGACAGTGCGAACGCACTGGCGATCGCGGCGGACAACTTCTTCGATCATCCATCGCGCAAGCTGAAGCTGGTCGGAGTGACCGGAACGAACGGAAAGACCAGTGTGACCACGCTGCTGCATCGGCTGTTCCGGGCGCTCGGCCGGAAGACCGGATTGATCTCCACCGTCGAGGTCCGCATCGGTCAGGAGGTCCTGCCCACCACGCACACCACGCCTGACGCCATCCGACTGAACGAACTGCTGGCACGCATGGTGGAGGAGCGGTGCACGCACTGCTTCATGGAGGTGAGCTCCCATGCCGTGGTGCAGGAACGTGTGACCGGTCTGCACTTCGACGTGGGCGTGTTCACCAACATCACCCATGATCATCTGGACTACCACGGTTCGTTCGCCGAGTACATCAAGGCGAAGAAGCGCTTCTTCGACATGCTGGGCCCCGACGCCTGTGCGCTGGTGAACGCGGACGACGCGAACAGCACCGTGATGGTGCAGAACACGCGTGCGGCCAGGCGCTCGTTCGCCGTGGCGGGAATGGCCGACCACCGGGCCCGGATCGTCGAGAACCAGCTCAGTGGACTGCACCTCAACATCGACGGCCACGATGTCTATACGCGGTTGGTCGGCGGTTTCAACGCCAGCAACCTGCTCGCCGTTTACAGCACCGCACTGATCCTCGGGGAGGCACCGCTCAACGTGCTCACCGCCCTCAGCGATCTGACCCCGCCGGTAGGCCGCTTCCAGGTGGTCCGTGGCAAGGGCGGCGTGATCGGGATCGTGGACTATGCGCATACGCCGGATGCATTGCGCAACGTGCTGACCACGATCCGTGAAGTGTGCGCACAGGGTGAGAAGGTGATCGGTGTGCTGGGTTGTGGAGGCGACCGCGACCGGGAGAAGAGACCGATGATGGCACGCCTCGCCGCGGCGCATTGCGACGCGGTGGTCCTGACCAGTGACAACCCGCGCAGTGAGGACCCCTCGGCGATCATCGAGGAGATGCGCGGGGGACTGAGCGCCACCGACCAGCAGCGCACCTACGTGAACGTCGATCGACGGGAGGCGATCCGGCAGGCCGTGGGTCTGGCTGGGCCCGGCGATGTGGTGCTGGTGGCGGGCAAGGGCCACGAGGCCTATCAGGAGATCGCGGGTGTGCGCCACCCCTTCGACGATGCCGCGGTGCTGAAGGAGACCCTTGAACTGATGCACAAGTAATGCTGTACCACCTGTTCAAGGCCATCGATTTCGCGATCCCCGGGTCAGGAGCGTTCAACTACATCTCCTTCCGGGCGGGCATGGCGGTGATCGCCTCGTTGATCATCAGCCTGTGGTTCGGCAAGGGGATCATCCGGGCATTGCGGCGCAGGCAGGTGGGCGAGACCGTACGCGACCTGGGGTTGGAGGGGCAGCTGAGCAAGCAGGGCACGCCCACCATGGGTGGCCTGATCATCCTGGCCGGCATCCTGGTGCCGACCCTCCTCTTCGCGAAGCTGAACAACATCTACATCCTTTTGATGCTGATCACGACGGTGTGGCTCGGGACCATCGGATTCCTGGACGACCATATCAAGGTGTTCAAGAAGGACAAGCGTGGCCTGGCCGGGAAGTTCAAGGTGGTCGGCCAGGTGGGCATCGGCATCATCGTCGGCGCCGTGGTCTACTTCCATCCCGACATCCGGACGAAGGTGGAGGTGCCCACGGTGCTTGCGGACCAATTGGACCCCTCGGCACTGAGCCGCTACATGGAGGAGGACGGCGAGGTGCATTACCTGCTCGACCGCAAGTCGCCCAACACGACGATCCCGTTCGTCAAGGGCAACGAGTTCAACTATTCGAGCGTGCTCGGCCTGATCGGCAGGGAGGCGCGCAATTACACGTGGGTGCTCTACATCCTCGTGGTCATCTTCATCATCACGGCGGTCAGCAACGGGGCCAACATCACCGACGGTCTGGACGGGCTCGCCACGGGCACCTCGGCGATCATGGTGCTGGCATTGGGCGTGCTGGCCTGGGTGAGCGGCAACATCATCTTCAGCCAGTACCTCGACATCATGTACATCCCCGACATCGGGGAACTGGCCGTGTACATCGGTGCGATGCTCGGCGCCTGCATCGGATTCCTCTGGTACAACGCCTTTCCGGCCCAGGTCTTCATGGGCGATACCGGAAGCCTGGCCCTGGGTGGGATCATCGCCACGTTGGCGATCCTGGTGCGCAAGGAACTGCTGATCCCCGTGCTGTGCGGGGTCTTCGTGGTGGAGAACCTCAGCGTTGTCCTCCAGGTCGGTTGGTTCAAGTACACCAAGCGGAAGTACGGCGAGGGCCGGAGGATCTTCCGCATGTCACCCTTGCATCACCACTTTCAGAAACTGGGCATCCACGAGAGCAAGATCGTGAGCCGCTTCTGGATCGTGGGGATCATGCTGGCCGTGCTCACCATCGTCACCCTCAAACTGCGATGAACAGGCTGGTGGTGCTCGGAGCAAGGGAAAGTGGTGTGGGTGCGGCCCTGCTCGCGCGGCAGCGCGGCCTGGAGGTCTTCGTGAGCGATGCCGGCAAGATCGGCGAAGGCTTCCGTGCCACCCTCACCTCCCGGGGCATCCCCTTCGAGGAAGGCGGTCACGCGTCGGACCGCGTGCTGTCCGCCACCGAGGTGGTCAAGAGCCCGGGCATCCCGGAAAGTGCGCCCATCGTGATGGAACTGCGCAAACGTGGGGTGCCGGTGATCGGCGAGATCGAACTCGCCGCGCGATACACCACCGCCCCCATCGTGGCCATCACCGGCAGCAATGGCAAGACCACGACCACCCTGCTCACCTATCACATCCTGCGCAAGGCCGGCTTGGACGTCGGGCTCGGCGGGAACGTGGGGCGCAGTTTCGCCGGCCTCGTCGCTGAACGTGAACACGGTCACTACGTGCTTGAACTGAGCAGCTTCCAGCTGGACGATATCCGCGACTTCCGGCCTCATGTGGCCGTGCTGCTCAACATCACGCCGGACCACCTGGACCGCTACCACCAGCGCATGGAGGATTACGTCGCCAGCAAGTTCCGCATCGCGATGAACCAGGGGGCGGAAGATCACTTCGTACACAACGCCGATGACCCGGTCATCACCGCGGGTCTGGAACGCCACGCGGTCCCGGCCCGGCGCTGGCCGTTCAGCATTTCACGCGAGCTGCCACAGGGCGGCTGCATCCACGAACAGGAACTGCAGATCAACATCGACCAAACCACCTTCCACATGTCCATGATCGAACTCGCCCTCCAGGGAAAACACAACGTGTACAACTCCCTGGCCGCCGGCATCGCCGCTCGCATCCTTGAGGTACGAAAGGACGTCGTGCGCGAGTGCCTCAGCGACTTTCAGAACATCGAACACCGCCTGGAACGTGTGGGCACGGTGAACGGCGTGCTGTTCATCAACGACAGCAAGGCCACCAACGTGAACAGCGCCTGGTACGCGCTCGAGAGCATGGACCGTCCCGTCGTATGGATCGCCGGAGGGGTCGACAAGGGCAACGATTACGGCGAACTGCAGGACCTCGTTCGGCGGAAGGTGAAGGCGATCGTTTGCATGGGCACGGACAACAAGAAGCTCCACAAGGCCTTCGGCGACATCGTTGAACACATGGTGGACGCGGAAAGCGCGGACGCCGCCGTGCATTTGGGCTATGATCTGGCCGAACCTGGGGATGTCGTGCTGCTGAGCCCCGCCTGCGCCAGCTTCGACCTCTTCACCAACTACGAGGAGCGCGGGCAGCGCTTCAAGGCCGCCGTCAGATCCCTTTGACCACCGATATGCGGAACGAAATGGACCAGAAGAGGACCAAAGGAAGGATCACCGGAGCGGCGCAGCTTGTCGGGTCCAGACAGCAGGCGCTGGACGGGTTCATCCACGCACCGCATCACGCGGAGCATGTGTCCGAGTTGAACGGCGTGCGCTATGTGAACGATTCGAAGGCCACCTTCCTCGATGCGACCCTCCGCTCCATGTCGGAGGTCCCGGGGAGGTTGGTGTGGATCACCGGCGCACTCCCTGCCGGCCATGGTTCGGAGGATGTGGTCGCCTACCTGCGCGAGCGGGTGAAGGCGGTCGTGCATTTCGGCACGGACCCGGGAGATGCGATGAACAGGTCGTTCGGCGACGACCTCTATCTGGCGGACGACCTGCGGACCGCTGTCTTCTTGGCCCACGAGCTGGCCGCTGTCGGGGATGTGGTGCTCTTCAGTCCGGCCTGCCCCAGCGGGAACGGGTTCGCCAACTACGAGGAGCGCGGACATGCCTTCAAACAAGCCGTAAGCGACCTGTGAACCGCTCATGAACGCGACGATGGACCGGCTCTTCCACGACCACCTCCGAGGTGACCGCACCATTTGGATGGTCGCCTTGCTCCTGGGCGTGGTGAGCCTCCTGGCCGTGTATAGCAGCATTTCATCGCTCGCATTCAAGCATGAGGGGGGAAGCACCCTGCATTTCCTTTTCAAGCACGGCATGATGCTCCTCACCGGCGGGCTGATCATGTACTACGCCCATCGCCTGCGTTTCGGCGTGTACTCGAAGCTCGCGCAGATGTTCATCTGGGTGACGCTCGGCCTGCTGGTGCTCACCCTGTTGCTCGGGACGAACCTCAACGATGCCAGTCGCTGGCTCCGGATCCCGGTGATCGGGCAGAGCTTCCAAACGAGCGACCTCGCCAAGGTGGTGCTCGTGCTCTATCTCGCCCGCGTGCTGGCGAAGCAACGCGATGAGCCCTGGACGATGCGTGACGTCGTCGTAAGGTTGATGGTGCCCGCGGGCGCCATCTGCGGCGCGATCCTGCCGGCCAATTTCAGCACCGCGGCGCTCTTGTTCATGACCTGCATGGTGCTGTTCTTCATCGCGGAGGTCCCGATCAAATACCTGCTTTCCGTGGTCGCGATCGCCATCGCCGCCTTCGCGTTGCTCCTTGTCCTGGCCAAGTCGGTGCCCGGCCTGCTGCCCCGATTGGACACATGGATAACGCGCGTGGAAAGCTTCGGCACCGGGGATCCCGACACCAATTACCAAGTGGACAATGCGAAGGTGGCCATCGTGAACGGAGGTCTCCTTCCCAATGGACCCGGCACAGGCACCTCGCGCAATTTCCTGCCGCACCCCTACTCGGACATGATCTACGCCTTCATCGTCGAGGAGTACGGGTCGGTGCTCGGTGGAACAGGGCTCCTGCTGCTGTACCTGATCCTCCTGGGCCGTGCCGTGCGGATCGCCGCGCGATGTCCCAAGCGCTTCGGTTCCCTGGCCGCGATCGGGCTCAGTCTCGGACTGGTGTTGCAGGCCATGGTGAACATGGCCGTGGCGGTGAACCTCGTGCCGGTAACGGGCCAGCCCCTTCCTCTGGTGAGCATGGGAGGGACCTCCACCTGGTTCACCTGTCTGTCCATCGGCATCGTGCTCAGCATCAGCCGCAGTGTGTACGATGAAGCGGGAACATCCAATGAACAAAGGGGCCGTCCCCGCACCGCCAATGCCGTCGCTTAGGATCATGATCGCAGGAGGAGGCACCGGCGGACACATCTTCCCCGCGATCGCCATCGCGAACGCCGTTCGGGAGCGCATGCCCGATGCGGCATTCCTATTCGTGGGCGCATTGGGAAGGATGGAGATGACCAAGGTGCCCGCGGCAGGCTATCGGATCGAGGGGCTACCCATACGCGGGTTCCAGCGCCATGCGCCGTGGAGGAACATCGGCCTTCCCTGGCGATTGCTGCGAAGCATGTGGAAGGCGCGCGGGCTCGTGCGTTCCTTCCGGCCGGACGTTGCGGTGGGTGTGGGCGGGTATGCCAGCGGCCCCCTTCTGGCGGCTGCTCAGCGCATGGACATTCCGACGGTGGTCCAGGAACAGAACAGCCATGCCGGTGCTACCAATCGCATGCTTGCGAGAAAGGCGACCCGCGTGTGCGTGGCCTACGACGGTATGGAGCGCTACTTCCCGCGGGAGAAGATCCTGCTTACCGGGAACCCGGTGCGACAGGAAGTGGTGAACCTCGCGGGCAAGCGTCCCCGTGGTATGGAACATTTCGGGCTCAAGGAAGGCGCACCGGTGGTGCTTGTCACGGGCGGGAGCCTGGGAGCGCGCGGCATCAACCGCGGCATCGAGGCCGCCCTGCCCGAACTGAAGGAAGCCGGAGTGCAGCTGATCTGGCAGACCGGTTCGCCCTATCTGGAACAGGCGCGCGCAGCGGTGAAAGGCTTGGATTGGCCGGAGGCGCATGTGCACGAGTTCATCGATCGGATGGACCTGGCCTACGCCGTGGCCGATATGGTCGTGGCCCGCGCCGGTGCGATCACCGTGAGCGAGCTGTGCCTGGTGCAGCGCCCCGCGATCCTCGTGCCGCTTCCGACGGCAGCGGAGGACCATCAGACAAAGAACGCACGTGCATTGAGCGACAATGGCGCGGCGGTCCTTGTGACCGACGCCGAGGCCGTCGAGCGACTTGGCGCGGTCCTCATCGATCTGGTGCGTGACAGGGAGCGAAGGGAAGGGTTGGTCGACCGCATCGCAAGCATGGGCAGACAGAACGCGGCGGCCGCGATCGCCGCGGAAGTGATCCGTATCGCTCAAGCATGATCGTCCGTCCACATAGCCTCTTCTTCCTTGGGATCGGCGGCATCGGCATGAGCGCGCTCGCCCGGTACTATCGTCGACAGGGGGCCCGGGTCGCCGGCTATGACCGTACATCCTCGGCGCTCACCGATCAGTTGAAGGACGAGGGTATCGACGTGCAGTTCGATGAATCCCCGGACTCCATCCCGGGCGACCTGCGGACGAACAAGGATGTGCTCGTGGTGCGTACGCCAGCGGTGCCGTTGACCAGTCCGCTGCAACTGCATTGGCAGGCCCTGGGCGCCCGGATCGTGAAACGTTCCGAGCTGCTCGGCGCGATCACCCGCGATCATCGCACGGTGGCCATAGCCGGTACGCATGGAAAGACCACGGTGAGCACGATGCTCGCCCATCTCCTGCACGAAGGTGGCATGCCGCTCAATGCGTTCCTGGGCGGGATCAGTGCGAACTACGGATCCAATGTGCTGCTCGACAAGGATGCACGCGCCAACGTGGTGGAGGCGGACGAGTATGATCGGAGCTTCCTGCAGCTGCGTCCCAATGAGGCGATCATCACCGCGATGGACCCCGACCATCTCGACATCTACGGCACGCCGGAGGCCATGTACGCGGCCTACGCGGAATTCGCTGCGATGTGCACCGGCCGTGTGCTGGTGAACGAGCGCGTTCTGGACCGCTTCCGGACCGTGGGTGCCATCGCTTACGGGTTCGGACCGGAGGCGACCTCCCGGGCGAGCAACGTGACCGTGGAGGGGGGCGCGTACCGGTTCGATCTCACCACCGACCAGGTCCGGTTGGACAACGTCCGATTGGGGATGCCGGGTCGGCACAATGTGGAGAATGCCGTGGCCGCCGCTTCCATGGCGATCCATCTCGGTGTGGGGCCGGAACATGTGCGTGCGAGCCTCGCTTCGTTCCGTGGCGTGGAGCGCCGCTTCCAGGTCGTCATGCCCGGACCGGGTGTCGTGTTGATCGACGACTATGCCCATCATCCCGCGGAGCTTGCCGCGACCATCGGTTCGGTGCGCGAGCTCTATCCCGATCGGAAGATCACGGGGATCTTCCAACCGCACCTGTTCAGTCGGACACATGACCTGGCGGCCGGATTTGCGCAGAGCCTTGCACAACTCGACGAACTGGTCCTCCTGGACATCTATCCGGCGCGCGAGACCCCGATCCCCGGGATCACCGCCGAATGGCTGCTGGAGCAGGTGCCACTTCAGGCAAAGGTCCATTGTCCACAAAGCGGACTGATGCGGGTATTGGAGCAGCTGGACCTCGATGTGGTGCTCATGCTTGGCGCGGGGGACATCGATCGTCTGGTGCCCCACGTTGCTTCCTTCATCCACAAGCACGAGCGGTCATGAAACGTCCACATGCCATCATCCGTCCGGTCCTGTTCGTGCTCGGTGCGGCCGCGTTGGTCACTCTGCTGGGGTTCGTTGAACGCTCTTCGGACCACATGCCGGTGAAGGACCTGGCCATCGAATTGCGCGGTGCGGACCAGGGCCGGTTCATCGATGAGGCCTTCGTGCGGAAGCAGGTCCTGGACATGAACGGCACGGTGATCGGCGTGCCATTGGGCGAAATGGACATCCGGGCCATCGAGGACCGATTGAACGCCGTGCCCTGGATCGAGAAGGCGGATGCCTACCACACGTTGGACGGCGTCCTGCACGTCCGGGTGGACCAACGTGAACCCATCGTCCGTGTGTTCGATCGCTCCGGCGAGGGCTACTACATCGACCGGAACGGATCCACGATGCCGCTGAGCGATGCCTATGCGCCGCGCGTGCCGGTGGCGTTGGGCGATCTTCATCTGAGGGACGCGAGCGAAGTGCACGAGGTGCTGGACGGGGACAGCCTGATGCGTGCATCGCACCTGGACCGGGTGTACCGCACCGCACGACTGGTGGCGGCCGACCCTTTCTGGAATGCGCTCGTGGACCAGATCACCGTGGATGTGAACGGAGAGGTCGATCTGGTGCCGCGTGTGGGTGCCCAACGCATCCGCCTGGGAGATGGGACCCATCTCGAACAACGCTTCGAAAAGTTGAAGCTCTTCTATGATAAAGGAATGCCCCAAGCCGACTGGCGGCGGTACGAAGCGATCGACCTGCGCTTCGCCGACCAGATCGTCTGCACCCAACGAAAAACGCCCTAATCGGACCTAACCATGGACAACCAAGAGATCGTCGCCGGATTGGACATCGGCACCACCAAGATCGCCTGCATCGTCGGGCGCAAGAACGAACAGGGGAAGATCGAGATACTCGGCATGGGCAAGTCACGGTCCGACGGCGTCAGTCGTGGCATGGTGGCCAACATCCAGAAGACCGTGGAGAGCATCAAGGCCGCGATCCGCGAAGCCGAGGACAATGCCGGCGTGGACATCGGCACGGTGAACGTCGGCATCGCCGGCCAGCATATCCGGAGCATGCACCACCGGGGCATGATCACCCGGCAGAGCCTGGAGGACGAGATCCGGCAGGAGGACATCGACCTGTTGATCGACGACATGTACAAGCTGGTGATGCCGCCCGGCGAGGAGATCATCCATGTGCTTCCTCAAGAGTACATCGTGGATGGAGAACAGGGCATCCGGGATCCGATCGGCATGAGCGGCGTTCGGCTCGAGGCGAATTTCCACATCATCAGCGGGCAGGTCACGGCCGCGCGAAACATCAACAAGTGCGTGCACCGCGCCGGGCTCGACGTGACCGAGCTGATCCTGGAACCCCTTGCCAGCGCGGATGCCGTGCTGAGCGCCGAGGAGAAGGAAGCGGGCGTGGTGCTGGTGGACATCGGTGGTGGCACCACCGACATCGCGATCTTCTACGACAGCATCATCCGCCATACCGCGGTGATCCCCTTTGGTGGCAACGTGGTCACCGAGGATATCCGCCAGGGCTGCGGCATCATGCGCGAGCAGGCCGAACTGCTCAAGGTGAAGTTCGGCAGTGCCCTCGCGGCCGAGAACAAGGAGAACGAGGTGGTCTGCATCCCGGGGCTGCGTGGGCGTGATCCCAAGGAGATCAGCCTGCGCACGTTGGCAGAGATCATCCAGAGCCGCATGGAGGAGATCATGGAGCATGTCTACTTCGAGATCCGCAACAGCGGCATGGAGAAGCAGCTGATCGCGGGTGTCGTGCTGACCGGTGGCGGTGCGCAGTTGAAGCATCTGCGCCAGTTGGTCGAGTACATGACCGGCATGAACGCGCGGATCGGATACCCCAACGAGCACTTGGCCAAGAGCGATGTGGAGCAGGTGACCAGTCCGCTCTTCGCCACAGGCGTGGGCCTGGTGATGAAAGGCTTCGACTACCTGGACCGTCGACGTCCGCGGGTCACCGAACCTGCCACCAAGGTCAAGGGCCATTCGCAGGGCGGCCGCGTGGGCAACTTCTTCGAGAAAGTGCTCAAAGGCGCCACCGAGCTTCTCAACGACGACGACGTTTGAACATTCCCTTCCACCTTCAAAGACCGAACGACATGAAATTCGACCTTCCCAAGGAGCTGGCCTCGATCATCAAGGTGATCGGCGTTGGCGGTGGCGGCAGCAATGCCGTGAACCACATGTACGCCCAGGGCATCAAGGGCGTGGACTTCATCATCTGCAACACCGACAAACAGGCACTGGACATCAGCCCGATCCCGGTCAAACTGCAGCTGGGCCTGGAGCTGACCGATGGTCTTGGCGCCGGTTCCGTACCTGAGCGTGGCAAGGACGCCGCCCAGGAGAACATCGATGAGATCAAGCAGGTGCTGAGCACCCGGACCAAGATGGTCTTCATCACCGCCGGCATGGGCGGCGGCACGGGCACGGGAGCGGCCCCGGTCATCGCTCAGATCGCGCGCGAACTGGGCATCCTCACCGTCGGGATCGTCACCATGCCCTTTCAATGGGAGGGCCGGAAGCGCAAGCAACAGGCCGCGGCGGGCATCGAGGACCTCCGTGGTCAGGTGGACACCCTTCTGGTCATCAACAATGACCGGCTTCGCGACCTATTCGGGAACCTGTCATTGGACAACGCCTTCGCGCATGCCGACAACGTGCTCACCACGGCGGCGCGTGGGATCGCGGAGATCATCACGATGACGGGCAAGGTGAACGTGGACTTCGAGGACGTGAAGACCGTAATGACCAACAGCGGCGCGGCGATCATGGGCATGGCCGAGGCGGAAGGAGAGGAGCGCGCCCTGCGTGCCGCACAGGAGGCACTGGCCTCGCCGTTGCTCAATGACAATGATATCAAGGGTGCCAAATTCGTCCTGCTGAACATCACCCACGGCACGCAGGAGGTGCTCATGGACGAGATCACCGAGATCACGGACCACATTCAGGAAGCTGCGGGCTCCAGTGCGGATGTCATCTGGGGATACTGCCGGGATGAATCGCTGGGCGAGAAGGTGCGTGTGACGGTGATCGCGACCGGTTTCCATGTGAACCCGGAGACGGGACTGGTCGAGGAACCCAGGGCGGAGCGTCGGGTGATCCCCCTGGATGCCGACGTGCCCACCATGATCACCCGTCCGATCGCCAGTCCCGTGGCCGTGGAGGGCAAGCGGGTGGAAGGGACCGACCGGCCCGCATCGGAAGCCCCCACGGAGCCCTACCTGAAGCCCGCCGCAGAGTTGGCGCCAGTGAACGGACCCGTGTCGGGAACTCCAACCGGACAGCCGGCCTCACCCCCCGCCGAAAAGAAGGTGCACGACCTGTATGCCGGGGAAGTGAACACACAGCCCGTCGATGCCACCGGACCGGTGTCAACCGCCACGGCCTCCACGGACCAGCGGCCGATCGGTCCCGAGCACCAGGCACGCGTGGAGGAGCGTTTGTCCAAGATGCGGGAGCTCACCATGCGGCTGCGTTCACCCAATGGGATCAACGATATGGAACGCGAGCCGGCCTACAAGCGCAAGAACGTCGTGCTGACGGTCGGGCCCCACAGCACCGACAGCAACGTGAGCCGCTACACCCTGACCGAAGGCCAGGACGAGAACGGCGAACGCAACGTGGAGCTACGCCGCAACAATCCCTACCTGCATGACAACGTCGACTGAACGGGCATGGACCTGAAGCAGCGCATCGACGCCGACATCAAGACCGCCATGCTGGCCCGCGACAAGGACCGGTTGAACGCCCTGCGTGCGATCAAGAGCGCCATCCTGCTCGAACTGACCAAGGAAGGTGGTCAGGAGACCTTGAGCGAGCAGGATGGTCTGAGGATCCTGCAGAAGCTGCACAAGCAAAGGGCCGAGGCCGCCGCGATCTATCGTCAGCAGGGAAGGGCTGACCTGGCCGCGGAAGAGGAGGCCCAGGACAAGGTGATCGAAGCCTACCTGCCCGCATCGCTCAGTGATGCGGAATTGGAGGCGGCGGTCAAGGCGGTCATCGTCGACCTGGGGGCATCGTCCATGAAGGACATGGGCCGTGTGATGGGCGAAGCGAACAAGCGTCTGGCGGGGAAGGCCGAGGGTGCGCGTATCGCCACCAAGGTGAAGCAGTTGCTGGGCGACTGAACACCTCCGCCGTGCATGGTGGGAACGGCGCCCATCGGGCGCCGTTCCTCTTGTCAATCCACCTGCAGCTTGAAGCCGACGCCGTGCACGTTGTTGATCTGCACGCGCGCGTCGCGTTTCAGGTACTTGCGCAGCCGGCTGATGAACACGTCCAGGCTGCGTCCCAGGAAATAGGTGTCGTCGCCCCAGACCATGTTCAGCACGAGTTCGCGCGGCAGCACCTGGTCCTGGTGCATGCACAGGAGCCGGAGCACCTCGGCCTCCTTGCGTGTGAGCTTGCGGTCCTCGTCGGGGTGCCTCAGCATCAGTTCGCGGTGGTCGAAGGTGTAGTCGCCGATCTCGAACTCCTCCCGCCGTCGCTGTTCACCCGTCTTTTCGATGGTCCGGCGAAGGATCGCCTCGATGCGCAGGGCGAGCTCCTCATGGCTGAACGGCTTGGTGAGGTAATCGTCGCCACCGGCCTTGAACCCGGCGATGCGGTCCTCCGTCTGGCTTTTTGCCGTGAGGAAGATGATCGGCACGCGGTCATCGGTCATGCGGATGTCCTCCGCCAGGCTGAAACCGTCCTTGTTCGGCAGCATGACGTCGAGCACACAAAGATCATAGGCATGCTCATTGAAGTACTTCAAGCCTTCCTTGCCATCACGGCAGAGGTGCACGGAATAGCCCAGGCGCTTCAGGGCGTCCTGGATCACGAAGCCGAGGTTCGGATCGTCCTCGACCAGGAGGATGTTGCCTTTTCGGTCCGTCATGAGCGGTCTTTCTTGTTGATCGGCAGTCGGAAAGTGAAGGTGCTGCCCGCTCCGGGTTCGCTCCGTGCCTCGATCGATCCGCCGTGCGCGTTCACGATCTGCTGTACGTAATGCAGGCCCAGTCCGAAGCCCTTCACGTTATGGACGTTGCCCGTGGGCACCCGATAGAAGCGTTCGAACACGTGCTTGAGGTCCTCCGCGCGGATGCCGATCCCATGGTCCTCCACCGCCACAACGAGCATGCGCCCGACGTCGCTCGAACGGATCGTGATCCGTGGCGGACCGTCGCTGTACTTCAATGCATTGTCGAGCAGATTGAAGACCACGTTGGTCAGATGAACGGGATCACCCGTCACCCAATGCTCAGCGGCTTCGAGGTGCAGATCAACGTAGCCCTGACGTTCCTCCAGGGGAAGTTTCAGGGCATCGACCACGTGACGGATCCGTTCGTGCAGATCGATCCGCTCGCGTTTCAGGGCCAGCTTGTCCTGGTCCAGCGTGGCGAGCTGGAGCACCCGCTCCACCTGGGCGCGCAGGCGTTCGTTCTCCGAGCGGATGATCGCCGCGTAGGCGGCCAGCCGCTCCGGTTCGTTGATGATCGCGGGGTCCGAGATCACCTCGCTGCTCAAGGCGATGGTACTGATGGGCGTCTTCAACTCATGCGTCATGTTGCCGATGAAGTCGTTCTTCATCTCGCTCAGTCGCTTCTGGCCCATGATGATCCATACGCTGTAGCCAAAGAAGGCGAACACGATCATGCTGACGATCGCGGGATAGATCCAGGTGCTGCGGCTGACGGTCTCTGGCATCCAGAGCGAACTGGACCTTTTGGGGAAGAACACGCCGAAATAGTGGCCGTCCTTGTCGAGCTTCTGCAAATGCGTGTGGGGCAGGGTGTCGGAGGTGGAACTGTCCAGCACCACGTAGTTGCCGTACACGATGGAGTCCGTGAAGCAGTCGTAGATGCCGTATTCGAAGTCGTCCGTGATGTTCCGCCGCTTGAACTCCTTGCGCAGCAGTGCCTCCAGGAGGTAGGGATGCAGTGTGTCATTGATCGTGACCGCGAAATAATTCGGCCGCTCCTGTTTCACGGCGTCGAACAGGTCGGAGGGGTCCTTGTTGATAGAAAGGATCTGCTCGGTGACGTTCGTGAGGGCGATGATCACACGATCGTTGAACTGCTTTTCCAGCTGCTGCTGCTCCTGTTTCTGAAGTTCGACCTGTTCATGCTGCAGACGGAACGCACGGTCCAGCCAGAGCATCTGGGTCAGTAGCACACCGATCACGCTCAGCGTGGCCAGCAGGATCACGGTGCCCAGACTTCTCCGCCGCATGGGATGTTGCCGACAATGTTAGCGCATCGGGCCCGCGCAGGCCCGCGCATTAACGATCCTTTCGATCGCGGTGGTCAGAACCCCTCCTGATCGTTCTGGTCCAACCCGGGCTCGCGTTGTTGTTCGCGCTGGGTCTTGTTGCGCCGGAAGAGCGATACATCCCGCTGGCCGAACCTCCAGGTCAGCGTAAGGCGCGCGAACCGTGATTCCCTTCGCCGGTCCGTTTCCTGGATGAACCGTTCCGTGGTGAAGGTGCTTCCCCAGTGGCGGCTGTTCAACACGTCGTTCACCGATGCCGTCAGGGCAAGCTTGGGTGTGATGTCCCAATTGGCGCTCGCATCGATGCCGTAGTTCGATGCCGTACGCCCCTGTGGCACGATCCGCGGCCAGTCGTAGTCACCGGACAGTTGCACGGTGACCACCTTCACCGGCTTGTAGTTGACCGCAGCCTTCGCGCCACCGCTCCACCCGGTATTGTTGGAGGTGCTGCCGTTGCTGGTCAACGCCACCTGCGTGTATTGCACGGTCCCGCTCAGGGTCATGTCCACGTTCTTCCCGACGATGATGCGAAGGGCGTTCTCCCAGCCGATGTCCCAGTTGTCGTCACCGTTCGCCCAGGTGTTCACCAGGATGGTGCTGTCCTCTTCCAGGGGATAGGCCACGCTGGTGATCACGTCCTGCGTCTGCCGTACGAAGATGCTCGTGAGCCAGTTGCTCTTCCCCGCATTTCCGAAGGGGAGCAGATGGTTCACCTCGGCCAGGTTGCTCATCTCCGGCCGCAGGAGCGGGTTGCCGCGCCGAATGCTGGTCGGATCACTGGAGTGGATGAACGGGGTCAATTGCCAGAATCGCGGCCGCGAGATCTTCCGGGAGAGGTTGAACTGCAGTTCGCGTCCGCCATCGCCATCCCATTTCCGTGACAGGTAGATACCCGGGAAGAGCGCCCGGCCCAGGTCCTTCCCGCCGTCCGGGTAGCTGTAACTGAATTCCTCGCCACGGTCCAACAGTTCGCCTTTGAACCAGCTGGATTCGAAACGCAGACCCGCCTGTAGTGACCAATGGTCGGACAGCTTGTGGATCCAGTTGACATAGGCCGCGTTGATCAGGCTGGTGGTGCGGTAGTTGTTGCTCAGGGTGCTATCGAACACACCGGCCGGATCGACGGCGTTCCTGTCGAACACATCGAGCCTGCTGTGGTCCCGATCGTATCCGCTCTTCACACCGTACTCGATGGTGTTGTGCGCGTTCAGCGGATCCCGGGCATCGGCCTGCAGGTCGAACTCCTCCCCATTGGAGTTGCCGAGCTGGTCCTGGATGTGAGGCGCTCCCTCCACGAGCGATCCTTCCGCATCCCGATCGGTACGGACGTAGCGGTCGGTGTTGTCCCGTCGGCTGACCCCATACCCGGCATCGATGCTCCATTGCTTTCCCTCCTTGGGGCTTTTGTGCAAGAAGCCCAGCCGGCCACCGATGTTGTAGCCACCGTGCCGTTCGGTGACGTCCTGGTCCCCACTGCTCAACAAAGTGCCGAAAGGTTCCCGGGTGGAGTAGGTCTGCAGTTCATCGCTGGTGCTGTTCCTGCCTCGTACGTTGCCGGTGAGCGTGAGCGTGCTCCGGTTCGTCACGGCATAATCCACGCTGAAACGGCCGCCCTGATAGGTGCGTTTGCTAGCGTCCATGTTGTTCTGCCGGAAGATGTCGAGCACCTCTCCCTCGTAGAGGTCCGTTCGATCGTTGAAGCCCTTGGTACGGTTGGCGCCGGAATAGAAGTTGTAGGACAGGTTGAAGTTGAAGCGGCCTTCCTTCACCTGCAGGTTCGCCCCGGCCTGGTAGCGGTCATTCGTTCCGGCCCCGAGCTGGACCTGTCCGGAATAGCCCGGCTTGTCGTTCTTCTTCAGGACCACGTTGATGATGCCTCCCGTGCTGTTCGCATCGAAGGCCACCGACGGATTCGTGATCACTTCCACATGGTCGATCTCGTCGGAAGGGATCTGGTCCAGCTCCAATGAGGTGGGCCGCCCGTCAACGAGCAGCTTGGGCTGGGCGTTGCGCAGGCTGACGTTCCCGTCCACATCGACGCTCAATCCCGGGATGTTCTTCATGATATCCACGGCCGATCCGCCCTTGCTCGCCAGGTCACGGTCCACGTTGTATACACGCCGGTCCACGCGCAGCACGCTCTGGCTCTTCTCGCCGACCACCTCCACCTCCTTGAGCAGTTCCTGGTCCGGATGCAGCTCCAGGTCGCCGAGGTCCAGTTCCAGGTGCTGGCGGTCCAAGGTCACCGGTGTGTCCAATGTCCTGTAGCCAATGAAGCTCACCCGCAATGTGCCCCACCCCAGCGGCAGCTGGTCCAGGTCGAAATCCCCGTTGGGCCGGACGATCGAACCGGTGACCAGGCTGTCCTTCGGGCCCCAGAGGTAAGCGACGGTGGCATAGGCCGCGGACTTGCCGGTGGAGGCATCGAGCACCTTGCCGTAGACCTTTCCGATATGAGGAGGAGCCCCGCCCTGCGGACGTTGTGCCCAGGCAGGTCCCGCAGGGGTCAGGACGCATAGAAGGATCGCCAGGGCGGGCAGGGGTTTCATCCGGAGAGGCTTGGGCTATGAACGGACCATGGTGCTGTTGGACGATCGTGCGTACTGGAGGTTCGATCGGGCCGTGGCGGGGCGCAAAGGTCGGGCCGAAATGAAAGGACCCCGCCGAAGCGGGGTCCTGGTCTTGTCGTGGTATCAGGTTCAGTCCTCGTCCCGGTTGAAACGGTCCTCCCGGTCGCGGTAACCGCCGCGCTCTTCGCGGAAGCCACCCCGATCACCGCGGAAACCACCGCGATCGTTGCGGAAACCGCCGCGATCACCACCGCCACGGAAGGGGCGGTCGCCGCCCCCTTCAGGACGCGGACGAGCTTCGTTCACGACCAGGTCGCGGCCGTGGAACGACTTGCCATTGGTGCCTTCGATGGCTTGACGAGCGGCCGAGTCATCGGACATCTCCACGAAGCCGAAACCGCGGCTCCGGTTGGTGGCCCGATCCATGATGATCTTGGCCGAGGTGACCTCGCCGTAGGGTTCGAAAAGCTCCCTGAGGTCCTGGTCCTTCACTGAGTAAGGCACGTTGGCGACGTAAATGTTCATGTTCTACTTGCGTGAGTTTGCTTTTAGCGCTGGTACCTCTTGTTCCGCCATGAACGCAAGGCCTTTAGCGGGGCGAAGCTAGGGAGATCCCACATATTCCCGACATGCCCCCCATCATTTCCCCGGTCGTCACCGGCGTTGGATACCGACCAGCGATCGTCACGGGATCGTCAAACGTGCGTCATGGAACATCCAGAACGCCTTCTGAGGCAACGAGTAAGGCATGGGACAGGCCCAATTTTGCGGCCTTGAACGCCCCGACCATGAGAAGCCTGACCCCGCTGACACTGCTCCTTTCAGCCGCCATGAACGCGCAAACGACCGTGACCGTGACCACCGCACCGGCCAACGCCGACCAGGTCTGGTACAGCCTCCAGAACGGCACGGTCCGGACCGCACCCTTGGATGAATGGGACCTGGGCTTCGAGATCGCCGGCTTCACCGCCTCGATCCTG
>JACJZI010000016.1 GCA_020635655.1 Flavobacteriales bacterium | reverse complement strand
CTGGAGGTCGCCGACCCGAACTTCAATACCTGGTGGCGCACACGCGACCTTTCCCGGCTCAATTGGGGCTTCTACATCTACCGATACAATTCCCGGGGAATGAACGAGACCGCTGATGTGCAGTTCCAGTTCGGCTATGCCCAGCAATATGGCCTGCATTACAAGGTCCCCTTCATCGACCGGAAGCAGCGCTGGGGGCTGAGCCTGGGCGGTGGCTACTACCAGCAGCACGAGGTGACAACGGCCACCGTGGACAACGAACGCATCTTCTTCGCACCGGAAAAAGGGAATGCAAGGACACAATGGAACGCGACCTTGGAACTGACGCTGCGCCGTGCGCATGACCTGCGACATGCCTGGCGACTTGGATATTCGGACGCCTCGGTCCAGCGCGATCTGGCATCCGAGTTCCCCGACCATTTGGGAGGGGGGGCCACGCATGCCGGGTTCCTCTTCCTGCGCTATACCATCATCCACGACAATCGGGATTCCCGCGCCTATCCGCTCCAGGGCCATTTCGGCGAACTGCAGGTGGAACGTCAGGGCCTGGGGTTGTTGAGCGATCACGCGCCGGACATCACCAGGCTATCGGCGAATTGGAGCAACTGGTGGCCGCTGTCCGCACGTTCCACGCTTGCACTGGCGCTTCGCGGCAAGACCACCTTCGGTCCGCCCACGCCCTATTTCGTGCAGGAAGGCCTGGGCTATCGCAACTATGTACGGGGCTATGAATACCAGGTCATCGATGGCCAGCACTATCTGCTGGGCAAATTGAACGCGGTGTTCCAACTGCTCCGTCCCATCGACCGGCGGGTGGACCTGATCCCCCTGGAGGCCTTCCGCACCCTGCACCTGGCGATCTATGCGAACGCTTTCGTGGACGCCGGCTATGTGATCGACGATCAATACGGCGCGGTGAACGCGCTGGACAATACCTGGATGAGCGGCTACGGCATCGGTCTGGACCTCGTGACCAGCTACGACCAGGTGGTGCGTGGGGAACTGACCATGAACGCCCAGGGGGCCTATGGTTTCTTCCTACATTTCACCAACCCCTTCTGACCGATGCGGATAGCCCTCTACGCCCGCCGGCCGGACAAGGCCGACCTCCCGCGGATCACCGGCATGCTGCAGCGCATGGTCGCGATCGGATCGGAGGTGCGCCTTGAGGACGGTCTCGCGACCTGGCTCCGGAAGCATGGCGCACCGGTGGATGCGGAGGTCTTCTCCGGGCGGGATGGCGCCGGTGGGTCCGACCTGGTGATCAGCCTCGGAGGCGACGGCACCTTTCTGCGCGCCGTGGCACTCGCCTCGCGCGCCGGCATCCCCGTACTGGGCATCAACCTCGGCCGGCTCGGATTCCTGGCCGACATCCGCAGTGAGGAGGTCGATGCCGCGCTCGGGATGCTGATCAGTGGGCAGTACGAGACCGAGGAACGCACCATGCTGCGTTTGGAGGGTTGTTCGGACATCCTCGATCATGACGATCTCGCGCTCAATGACGTGAGCGTGCACAAACGCGACCGCAGCACGATGGTGGAGGTCCGCACGTACGTGGACGACCGCTTCCTGAACACCTATTGGGCGGACGGCCTCATCATCGCGACACCCACGGGCTCGACCGCCTATTCGTTGAGCTGTGGAGGCCCCATCCTGGAGCCCGGATGCCAGAATTTCGTGATCACCCCCATCGCACCGCACAACCTGAACGTCAGGCCCATCGTGGTGGACGATGCGAGCACGATGCGCATCGTGGTGAACGCCCGGCGAGACAAGTACCTGGTGAACCTGGACGCCCGCAGCATCACGCTCGAGGGCCAACGCGAGCTCGTGGTGCGCAAGGCGGAACAACCGGCTTTGATCGCCCACCTGCCAGGACATGATTTCTTCGCCACGCTGCGCCGGAAGCTCAGCTGGGGACTGGACCTGCGCAATGGGCCGGCAGGGCCGGCACCGGCCGAGTGATCGGCCGATGTCATCCTGTCACACATTGTCCCACAGCTAACTTCGCACCCCCTTTCCGCGTATACCACGCCGCTCGCATAAGCGTTGTTGGGACCATGCCCCGTTCTCCGCTCCTGCTCCTTCCTGCTTTGGCCTTGATGGCCGCGCTGCCCGTGCATGCCCAGATCGGCGAGATCGGGATCACCGGTGGGGCCACTTACTACATCGGCGACCTGAACACGCACCACTACCCCGCCAGGACCAAGCCGATGGGTGGCCTGTTGTACCGGTACAATTTCGACACCCGGTATGCCGTTCGCGCACAGGTGCTCTACGGACGCCTGGAGGCCTATGACAGCGATTCACCGGATACCGTGCAGCAGACGCGCGGTCTGCATTTCCGGTCGGACATCTTCGAAGCGGCGGTGCTGGCGGAGGTCAATTTCTTCAACTACCGGGGCACGGGCAAGGACGGTGTGAAATGGACCCCCTTCCTCTTCGGTGGCATCGCCTATTTCCACGTGAACCCGCAGGCCCGGCTCAACGACACCTGGTACGATCTGCAGCCCCTGGGCACCGAGGGCCAGGGCAATCCGGCCACAGGCGCCGGGGAACCCTACAAGAACGACCAGATCTGCCTGCCGTTCGGGGCCGGCCTGAAGGCCAACCTGGGCCGCATCGACATCCAACTGGAATGGGGCATGCGCCGCACCTTCACCGATCACATCGACGACGTGAGCGGCACCTATGCCGATCCGGAGCTGTTGAACCCGGTCGCAGCGGAGCTCAGCGACCCCAGCGAACACCGGCTCGACGGCACGAACGTGGGCCGCGCCAGGGGGGATACCAAGACCAGCGACTGGTACAACTACACGGGGCTGTCCATCACCCTGTTGCTCTCGAAGTTCACCGAGTGCGACGAGTTGTACTTCCGGATGAAGCATTGATCCGCCGATCCTTGCGATCTTTGCCCCCCGCCCATCGGCGGGCGCCGCATTCAAGCATGGACCTCCGCGAACGGATCGATCGGGCCCGCGTGCCCAGGCACATCGCCGTGATCATGGACGGGAACGGGCGCTGGGCCAAGCGCCAGGGCGAGATGCGCGTGGCGGGGCACAGCCATGGCGTGGGCGCCGTGCGCGAGGCCCTGATGGCGGCCAGCGAGGTGGGCGTGCGCTATCTGACCCTGTACGCCTTCAGCACGGAGAATTGGAATCGTCCGCAGGAGGAGGTCGATGCCTTGATGGACCTTCTGGTCCGGACCCTCATGAGCGAGCTCGACAGTCTGAACGAGAACGGCGTGCGGCTCAACGCCATCGGCGACCTGGACAGTCTGCCCGGAGACTGCAACGGGATCCTGCAGAAGGCCATCGACAGCACGGCCAGCAACGACCGCATCACCCTGACGCTCGCCCTGAGCTACAGCTCCCGATGGGAGATCGTACGGACCATGCGCCTGCTGGCCGAAAAGGTCCGTACCGGCGAGATCGATCCTGCGGACATCAGCGAGGAACTGGTGAGCGAGTTCCTTTGCACGCGCGGGCTGCCCGACCCTGAATTGCTTATCCGCACGAGCGGCGAAAGACGCGTCAGCAACTTTCTGCTCTGGCAGATCGCCTACGCCGAACTCTACTTCACCGACGTGCTCTGGCCTGACTTCAAAAAGGACGACCTGTTCACGGCCATCATCGACTATCAGAACCGCGAACGACGGTTCGGCATGATCAGTGAACAGGTGAGCCCCCGTTAGATGCGCGTACGCCTTCCCGCACTGCTCCTGATCCTTTTCGCCGAGGCACCCGCGCTGGCCCAGAAGCCCACCGTGCCGGCCATGGACTATGCCCTGGCGCGCGAGTATGAGATCGGCGGCATCACAGTTTCGGGCGCCACGAGCACCGACCCCAACGCCGTCAAGCTCTTCAGTGGCCTGCAGGTGGGCCAGCATATCACGGTCCCTGGTGAAAAGATCAGCAAGGCCATCAGGAACATCTGGGAACAACGGCTCTTCAGTGATGTCCGCATCGAGGCCGCCGAAGTGCGCGGCTCCACCATCTTCCTGAACATCGTGGTGCTCGAAAGACCACGCCTGTCACGTTTCAAGTTCAACAACATCAGCAAGAGCGATGCCGACAAACTGCGCGAGGAGATCGGCCTTGTACGCGGTCAGCAGGTGAACGAGGCACTGCTGGCGAACGCGCGCTACAGCATTCGCAAGTTCTACGTGGACAAGGGCTTCCTGCGGGCCGACGTCCAGATCGTGGAACGCACGGACACCTTGATGGACAACAGCGAGCTCCTGCTCATCAATGTCGACAAGGGGAAGAAGGTCAAGATCCGAAATATCGTATTCCATGGCAACCAGGAGGTGAAGGCGCGGAAGCTGCGGCATGCCATGCGGAAAACGAAACGCACGGTCTGGTACAACCCGTTCGCCAGCAGCAAGTTCCAGAGCAAGGAATACCGGGCCGACAAGGAGAACGTGATCGACAAATACAACGAATTGGGGTTCCGGAACGCCGCCATCCTCAGCGACACGATGTACTACGTGGACAAGCGCCACCTCCAACTGGAGCTGACGGTGGACGAAGGCAACAAGTTCCATTTCCGGGAAATCACCTTCACCGGGAACACGAAGCATACCGACCGGGAGCTGGACGAGATCATGAACATCCGGAAGGGCGATGTGTACAACAAGAAGCTCCTGGACAGCCGGATCTACATGAACCAGAGCGGTCGCGACATCAGTTCGCTCTACATGGACGATGGCTATCTGGCCTTCAACCCCGAACCGGTGGAGACCGTGGTGGCCGGCGACAGCATCAACGTGGAGGTCCGCATCCACGAGGGCAAACAGTTCCGCATCCGCGACGTCACCATCAAGGGCAACACCAAGACCAACGAACACGTGATCCGGCGCGAGATCCGCACCAAGCCGGGTGAGCTCTTCAACCGTTCGGATGTACTGCGCACGCAGCGTGAGCTCGCCAATCTGGGCTATTTCGATCCGGAAAAACTGGGCGTGAACCCGATCCCCGACCAGCGCTCCGGCATGGTGGACCTGGAGTACAGCGTGGAGGAGAAACCAAGCGACCGCCTGGAGCTGAGCGGCGGTTGGGGTGCCGGGCGCGTGGTGCTGTCGCTCGGCGTCTCGTTCACGAACTTCTCCCTGCGCAACATCTTCCACGGTGATGCCTGGCAACCACTTCCCGCCGGCGACGGACAGACGTTGAACCTGCGCGCCCAGACCAATGGGCGGTACTACCAGTCGTACAGCCTCAGCTTCGTGGAACCCTGGTTGGGCGGTCGCAGACCGAACGCCCTCAGCCTGTCGGCCTACCACTCGGTGCAGACCAATGGCGAAAGCAAGTACGTGAGCTCGGAGAACGGGCGCATCGCCAACCCCGCCCGTCAATCGCTGCTCATCTCCGGCGGATCGGTGGGGCTGGGCAAACGGCTCAACTGGCCGGACGACTATTTCATCCTGCGCCAAACGGTGAGCTTCCAGCTTTACGACCTGCGGAATTGGAATTCGTTGTTCTCTTTCAACAACGGCACCTCCAACGTGCTGGCCTACCAGATCCAGCTCTCGCGCAACTCCGTCGACCAGCCCTTCTTCGCACGATCGGGTTCGGACATCACGCTCTCCCTGAAGGCCACCCCGCCCTTCTCGGCGTTCAACCCGGACAAGGACTATGCGAGCCTCTCGCCCAGCGAACGCTACCGGTGGGCCGAGTTCCACAAATGGAAGTTCACCACACAATGGTTCACCCGGGTGACCCGCAGCAAGACCGGTCATGACCTGGTGCTGATGGCCCGCGCCGGCTTCGGATACCTGGGCCATTACACCGACCGCATCGGCGACAGCCCCTTCGAGCGTTTCTACCTGGGCGGCTCGGCACTCACCGGTTATCAGTTGGACGGTCGTGAGATCGTCGGACTGCGCGGATACGATGACCTGTCCCTTTCGCCCAGCACGGGCAACTTCATCATCAACAAATACAGCACGGAGCTGCGGTTCCCCCTGAGCCTGAACCCCTCGGCCACGATCTACATGTTGGGGTTCCTCGAGGCCGGCAATACCTGGGGCACCTTCGCGCGCTACGACCCCTTCCGGCTCTACCGTTCGGCGGGAGTGGGGCTGCGGCTCTTCCTCCCGATGTTCGGTCCCATGGGCCTGGACTACGGCTGGCGGCTGGACGATGTGCCGGATGCTCCGAGCATGCCCGCCGGACAGTTCCACTTCACGATCGGCATCGATCTTGGGGAGCTGTGACCCGGATCGCCTAATTTCGACGCTTCAAAATGCGCTCGTTCCTCCTCCGTATCGTCCTTCTGGCCGCACCTTTCCTGGCGAACCCGGCCCATGCGCAACGCATCGCCTTCGTGGATACGAAGTACATCCTGGACCAGATGCCCGATTACCACGCGGCCCAGGATGAGTTGGACCACTTCTCCAGCCAGTGGCAGAAGGAGATCGAGGAAAGGTATGATGTGATCAAGCGCCTGCGTGATGCCTACAATGCCGAGGCCATCCTGCTGACCGAGGAGATGAAGAAGTCGCGCCTGGCCGACATCGAGAGCAAGGAGCAGGAGGCCCGCGAGCTGCAGAAAAAGCGTTTTGGCGTGAACGGCGACCTGTTCAAGAAACGCCAGGAACTGATCCAACCGATCCAGGACCGCGTATTCCAAGCGGTGAAAGAGGTCGCAGGCACCAGCTACCTGGCCATCTTCGACATCGGCTCCCAAGGCAACAACATCCTGTTCGCCAACGACAAGTACGACAAGAGCGACAGTGTCCTTCGCAAACTGGGCATCCGTCCGGACCATTCGAACAACCCCGGGAACATGCGTGACGGCGAGGACGAGGACAATGACCAGGGCGACGAGCCCGACGGCAACGACCGGATGAACTCCAAGGACAGGCCGAACACCATGGACAAGGGAGGCAAGCCGCAGACCGGACAGGACAACACCGTCAAACCACGATGAAAACCGAACTGATGAAACAGCTCATCCTCACCGCCTGCCTGCTCTTGGCCGGGACACCGGCCCTGATGGCCCAGAACGCCAAGCTCGGGCATATCGACCGGCAGGCCCTGATGCTGATGCTTCCGGAACGTCCCGACGCCGAGAAGAAGATGCAGGATTTCGCCAAAACGCTGGACGACCGGCTGAAGGCCATGGGTGCCGAGTACCAACAGAAGATCGCGGACTACCAATCGAAGTCCGCCACGATGACCCAGACGGAAAAAGAGGTCGCCCAGCGCGAGATCAGTGATCTGGAGCAACGCATCCAGGATGCCCAGGACAAGGCGCAGGACGATCTGGCCAAGCAGGAACAGGAATTGTTGAAGCCGATGGTGGCCCGCACCGACAGTGCGATCACGGCCGTGGCCAAGGAGAAGGGCTTCTCCTACATCTTCGACAGCAGCGCGGGGTTCGTGCTGTACTCCGACGGTGGCGACGACATCATGCCGCTGGTGAAGGCCAAGCTCGGCCTCTGACCTGCATACCCCCGTTCCGGTGCCGCGCAACGAACGTCCCATCGGGATCTTCGATTCCGGCATCGGCGGACTTACAGTGGCGTCGGCCATCCGCCGCACACTGCCTGGGGAACGGTTGCTCTATTTCGGGGATACCGCCCACTTCCCCTACGGTGAAAAATCGGCGGAGGCGATCAAGCACTATGCCATCCGCATCACCAGCTTTCTGCTCGACCGTGGATGCAAGGCCATCGTGATCGCCTGCAATACGGCATCGGCCCATGCCACCGGTGAGGTCGAGCTCACCGCCGGGGATCAAGTCCCGGTGTTCAATGTCATCGATCCGATCGCCCGTCATGTGGCCGCGCATTGGAAAGGCCGGCGCATCGGCGTGATCGGTACAAAAGGCACCATCGGGTCCCGTGTCTACGTGCGGGCCATCGGCCGTCTGGCACCTTCGGTGAAGGTGCGATCGCTGGCCACACCGCTCCTTGCCCCGATGATCGAAGAAGGCTTCTACAAGAACGCGATCAGTCGGGCCGTCATCCGGGGCTACCTGGAGAACCGCAACCTGGCCGGCATCGAGGCGCTCGTGCTCGGATGCACCCACTACCCATTGATCCGCAAGGAGGTGGAAGAGGTGGCGGGTGAGCGGGTCGCCGTCCTCGATCCGCCCACCATCGTGGCGCGTCACATCGAACAGCAGCTCACGGGCCTCGGCCTTTTGCATGAGGCAGATGCACCCGCCGGCCCGGACCATTTCTTCCTGTCCGATGTGAGCGAGTCCTTCGCCAAGAGCGCTGGGCGTTTCTTCCGCCACAAACTGCGGGTCGAGGAGCTGCGGCTCTGGGAAGAGCGCTGACCGGTCAGGTGCCTGCCGTGTACCAACCCGCGTACGTCAGATAGTTCCGCGCGATCCGTTCGATCTCGTTCACCGACAGGTCCTCCCCCACCTCCCGCACGCGTTTCGCGGGCACGCCGGCCATGAGGCTGTTCGGTCGCACCTCGGTGCCTTGCAACACCACCGCACCCGCGGCGATCACGCTGCCACTGCCGATATCGGCATGGTCCATCACGATCGCGCCCATGCCCACGAGCACCTTGTCCCGGATCGTGCAGCCGTGCACGATGGCCCGGTGACCGATGCTGACGTCGTTGCCGATGGTGAGCGCCGCCCGCTGATAGGTGCAGTGCAGGATCGCCCCGTCCTGGATGTTCACGCGATCGCCGATCCGGATCCGGTGAACGTCCCCTCGCACCACCGCATGGTACCAGACGGAGCATTGCGCGCCCATCTCCACGTCACCGATCACCACGGCGGTCTCGGCCAGGAAACAACCCTGACCGAAGCGGGGGGTGCTATCGTTCAGGGTGCGGACCAATGCCATGTCAATGGTGTTCCAAGTGTTCCTCGGCCTCCTTCTGACAACAGGCCGGCAAGCGCTTCATCGCCTTCGGGTCCGCGACAAGACCGTCCGCGTCATACCCGATCCGTGTGATGGCCTTTCGGATCTTGTCCGGATCGGTCCTGTCCGCATCATAGGATACGTGGATCACGTTCGCGGCCAGGTCCAGATGCACGGCATGCACCCCCTTCTCATAGATCAGGTCGCCCTCGATGGTCTTCTTGCATGTGCCGCATATCGCGGAAGTATGCACTTCCAGATGCGCGTACTTATCGTCCTTGGAATGATCGTTCTGTGCCTTGGTCACGCCAAAGGCCATGAGTGAGAATGTGACGATGGCGATGCGGAGGGTGTTCATGGTCGTTCCTTCTTTTTGGGTCCAACTGAATAACGAATTCCGGCGTAGACCATGGCACGATCGATCGGCCCCCAGATCAAGCTGGCATCAAAATACGGGCCGAAGGGATCATCCGATGCGATGATCTGCCGGGATTGCAGCGTGCTCGTGAGGTTCTCCCCACCGAGGTAGATCTCCCAGGCATCCCACGCGCGGGTGATCTGGGCGTTCAACGTGGACCAGGACGGACCGCGTTCCGAGGTACGATATGCCTCCGGATTGCTTGCCGTGGATGGGACGCGCGCCGGGCCGAACACATTCCAGGTCACATCCGCACGCCAGCGATCGTTGAGACTCGTCCAAGCCAGGTCCACGAGCCCCCGATGCCTTGGTGTCAGCGGACGTTCGCGAAGCACACCATCATTCGTCGTGCGGACATCATACCACCTGTAGGACACCTTCATGAGCAATGCCCGGGTGAGGTCCACCTGCACATCGGCCAACAGGCTGTTCGCATAGGAGGGCCCATCCAGCATGTAGAGCGCGATCACCTGCGGGGAGCGGTCCAGATCAGCGATCACCTGGCTGACGAACCGGGTATGGTAGCCATCGATCCCCAGCGCCCATTTCCTGCCCAGCCATTTGAACTTGTGCAACGCGGATCCCCCGAAGTTCCATGCGCGCTCCATCCCCAACTCCCCCTCTACCACGACACGACGTGAACTGGCGAACATCGCAGGGGTCTCCACAAAGGGGTTCGCCGATCGGAAACCATAGCCCCCGGAAAGACGCACGGTGGTCAGCGGACCGGGATCGAATTTGAGATGCAGCCGCGGCGCCGCCACTGTGCCGTACCAGCTGTTGCGATCCAACCGTGCCCCGCCCACCAACGTGAACGACCCGCGATGCATCGTGTACTCCGCGAACGCGCCCGGCATCGACTCGTTCCGGGCGAAGGCACTGTCCGTGAAAGCCTCTGCGTATTCATCGTACTGCCAGGTCAGGCCGGCCTTCAGTTGGTCTTGTCCATCCGTCAGGAGCATCTGGTACACCGTGCTGAGATAGGCGCTCTCCTGCTGGCCGAAGTAGGTCCGGTCCCCATACAGGGCGCTGACATCGTGCCTGCGCAAACTGAAGAGCACACCGATGCTCTTGGTGGGGTCGTCCCGGAAAATGATACCGTGCTTGCCGAACACGTCGATCATCTCGTTCCGAAGGTCGATGGTGTACAACCGGTCCGGGCGCGCCACATCACCGAGCAGGTCCGCTCGTTGTCCTCCTGTGCGATCATCAAGGGCATAGCGCACCGCCAACTGCGCCGACCGGCGTTCACCCAGGTACATCCACCGGTCCATCACATTGATCCGCCGTGCCAGCGGTCGGTCCTGGAAACCGTCGTGGTTCTGGTCCATCTCGGTGTCGAAAAGGTTGCCATGCACCAGCAGCAGGTTGCTGCCCGCCCTGCCCAGGTGCTGCGCACTGTGCACGTTCAATTCCGCCCTTCCCTGGCTGTTGCCATATGCGTTCACGAACAGTAGCGGTTGTTCCGACGGTGGCAACAGGTGCAGGTCGATCTGTCCGGTCATCGCGTTGGGGCCGTTCACGGTCGTGCCCACGCCCTTGCTCACGTTCACGGCACCGATCCATGTGCCGGGGATCAGGGAAAGGCCATAGGTCGAGGAGAGCCCGCGGATGAAAGGCAGGTTCTCCACGTTCATCTGAGCATACCGGCCATCCAGGCCCAGCATGCGGATCGTCCTCGTGCCGCTCACCGCATCGCCATAGCTCACGTCCACGGTGGCATTGGTCTCGAAGCTCTCACTGAGGTCGCAGCATGCGGCCCGCTTGAGCTCCTTCAGGCCGAGTTCCTCCTGGCTGAGGATGCTCCGGGCATCAAGCCGTGTGGCGTTCTGTCGCTCGACCACCTCCACGGTGCCGAGCTCAAGGCTCGCGCTCAACACGATACGCAACGGGGCCGATGGTCGCTCGCCCAGGAGCAGGGTGTCGTTGGTGTATCCGACAAAGGTGGCGACGAGTTGCGCCGGAAGGTCCGTCGGCGCCGGAACGGTGAACCGCCCCTCGGCATCCGTGGAGGCACCTCTGGTGGTGCCGGCCCAAAGCACGTTCGCCATGGGCAATGGATGTTCGCTGCCGTCACGCTCGCGGCCGAGCACCTGCCCTGAAATGGTCTGCTGGGAGCGGGCAGGCAGTGCCGCCAGCAGGACGATCGCAAGGACCGGTCGATGGAATTGCATGGTCTTCCTGTTCAAGGGGTGAACTACAGTGAACAAGGCCTGGAGCGATCCGCCCCATGGCCACGAACAGGAGGATCTCAGATCAGCAGTACCCCGGTGAACGCGGCACGCTCAGGCGCCGTCAACGGAGGTGGCCGTTCAGTGACCGGTCGCACCCTGGCATGGTCCGCCAAGGGTATCACCACCACCGGCATCTCCGCCAGGACCAGCTCCACCGATGGCAGATGGAGCGGCAGGGGATGAACAAAGCTCCCGGCCTTCAATTGCACCTGAGCGGAAAGGCAGCAGATCGGTGCCAGCTCGTCCCTTTCGTGCGCTGAATGCCCCGGGCAACAATCCTCGGCCGCACCCATCCTCAACTCGCTCCGCCCGCTCATCTGACAGGTCATGCGCGTGAGCGCGGGTGCCACGGAAAGCAGCATCACGAGCGGAATGGCCAGGTATGCGCGGATCCGGCGATGCATGGTGCAAAGGTAGGGCCGCATGCAGGTGCCTTGCTGACCAAGTCCGACCCTTGATGGTCATCCTACCTTTGCCGCACATGTCGAGCACGCTCCCCCCGATCACGGTCTATGCCGAGATGACGCCCAACCCGGCCTCGATGCGCTACGTGGCCAGCCGCCCCTTGCTGGATGAAGGACGCATGTTGGAATTCCGCGGACCCAGCGAGCCGGAGGGCATCTCGCCATTGGCCCAAAAGATCTTCGATCTCCCTTTCGTGACGGGTGTTTTCATCTCCGGCAACTTCATCACCGTGAACAAGAACGATGCGGTGACCTGGGACCTCGTCCAGCTGGAACTGCGCGAATACATCCAGGAGTTCCTGAACAACGACGGACGCGTGGTGAACGCAGACGCGCCGCATCAGGTCGTCCAGGCGGCACATGAACGCGCGGCAAGCCATCACCCGCCCAGCAATGAGCAGGATGAGCGGATCGTCGCCATTCTGGACGAATACGTGCGCCCCGCGGTGGAGGGCGATGGCGGCCATATCGGGTTCCGTTCGTTCAAGGACGGTATCGTCACGGTCACGCTGCGTGGCTCCTGCAGCGGCTGCCCGAGCAGCATGATCACGCTCAAGGGTGGCATCGAGAACCTGCTGAAGCAGATGGTCCCCGGTGTGCGCGAGGTGATCGCGGAGGAATTGTAGCTGCATCTTTCCAACCGCCCCTTTTGTGCGATCAGGACCGGTCGCGCATCCCATGGATAAACACTTGCACCATGGGACGCATCACCTTTCCCCTGCTCCTGGCCGCATCGCTGATGACCTTGATGGCGGATGCGCAATCCACCGGTGAGATCCGCGGGACCGTGCTGGACATGGACGGCAACCCGCTCTATCTCGCCAATGTCTACGTGGAACGCCCCGGCGGTCCTCAGGGTACCACAACGGACATGGACGGACGCTTCGTGCTGAAACCGCTTGAACCGGGGACCTACACGGTGCGGGTCTCCTTCGTGGGCTACACCACGGCCGAGGTCAGAGATGTATATGTGCTGGCGGACAAGATCACCCGGATGAAGGAGCAGCGCCTGACCATGAACAATGACCTGCCGATCATCGACATTTCGACCTACGCCCGCCCGCAGATCGAACCGGAGGAGCCCGGCAAGATGAGCCTGCTGGCTTCGGAGTTCAAGAACGATCCGAACCTCAAGGATCCCGTGCGGATGATCGCCAAGAGCTTCGCTGGTGTCACCCCCGCACCGAACGGTGATGGTCTGTACTTCCGCGGCAGCCGTTCGGACAACATGGCGTACTATGTGGACGGCGTCAAGATGAGCGGGCTCAGTGGTGTGCCTTCCTCCGCCATCCGCAGCATCACCGTGTACACCGGGGGATTGCCCGCACGCTATGGGGACGTGACCGGAGGCGTGATCGCCATTGAGACGAAAAGCTATCTGGACGTGTACCAGGAGCACCGTTCCTGGCACTGAACGCAGGCGACCTTTCCCGAAATTGAGGATATGTTCCTGCGGCATGGCCGAACAACGGAGCAGAGCGATGAGGACCTGGTGCGAAGCGCACGCAAAGGGCACCAGGCCTCCCTGGGCGTGCTGTGGGACCGCTACGCCCACCTCCTGTTCGGTGTGGCCATGAAATACCTGAAGGAGGTGGAGGCCGCCAAGGATGCCGTATTGGAGGTGTTCACGGAGCTGCCCGTGAAACTGACGGCGCACGAGGTGGAATGCTTCCGCCCCTGGGTGCATGTGGTGATGCGCAACCACTGCCTCGGGATCCTGCGCAGGAAAGATCCGACGGTGCCGATCGGGCAGGACCTCCCGCCCGCGGAGGACGTGAAAGGGGAAGCCGCATTGCGTGAGGCGGACCTTGAAAGGCTCGAGGCGGCCATCGAACGCTTGAACGGGAATCAACGCATCTGCATCCGGCTGTTCCACATCGAGCGGCTCAGCTACCGGGAGGTGGCGGATCGCACGGGCCTTACTGTGGAACAAGTACGCAGTCACTTGCAGAACGGACGCCGCAATCTGCGATGCATGCTCCTATCCGATGCGGACCAGGACCAATAGATCGCCCTTTGCTCCAGGCCCCCGCCCATCCGCGGATGTGCTGCGGCGCTATGCGCGAGGGGAACTGTCCGGCGATCGGGAGCATGCCGTGGAGGAACATCTGGAAGCCGACCCGATGCTGCATGAGGCGATGGAAGGCTGGAGGGCCCCGGGCGCCCTCCAGGCCGCGGGTTCGCTGCGTTCACCCTACCGCCGCAGGCGACCCTGGAACCGGTCCGCTCTCGGTCTGGTGGCCCTTACCGGGATCGGCATGGCCGTGTGGTCCTTCGCGATCGACCACGCGCCTTCCGGTCCCGGCGATCCGGGAACAGGATACACCGCACAACAGGATCGGGATACAGGAATGGGCCTTGGACCGATGACCCGCATCGCCAGTCCGGGTGCAACGCCGGTATCCACGATCCCGGTCACCGGGTCCCGATCGGGGCGCGCCCGGAAGGATGGTCCGGACGGTCACGCGCAACACGCGCCCCTGGCGGCATGGCCCACGGACAGCATCGTTGCGGAGGCCATTCCGAGCATCCGCACCCCACCTCCGGTCATTGTCAAGCGCGCGCTCCCCTCGGAACGACTGCGACGACCGGACCGGCAACTGCTTTTTCTGCATGACCTGAAGGTGGTCGACCCGTCGGAACTGCATTTGACGGGAGCACGAAATGCAGCCCTTGGAGGCGTGCGTGCGCAGTATGCTGACGCCAGTGAACAAGCCGTCACCAAAGAAAGCTCGGACCAGGCACCTTATCTCGAATTCATCGACGATGCACTGGGGCGGTTCATACGACACGATCCTGCTGGCGCCCTACGCGGACTGCGGGTGATATTGGACCAATACCCGGACGACGTCAACGCGATCTTCTATTCCGGGCTTTGCCACTATGAGCTGGGGCACTTCCAGCAGGCGATCGGCCTGCTTGCGCGAGCAGGTGCACATCCGGTGGACAGCTTTGCCGAGGAGGCGGACTGGTACCGTGCCAGGAGCATTGAAGCGCTGCAAGGTCCTTTGGCGGCCGTGCCGCTCCTGGACAGCATCATCACGCGGGGCGGCTACTATGCCGATCAGGCCCGCGCCCATCTCCACCGGTAGACAAAGGAAAAGGGCCGCAGGAATGCGGCCCCGCTCCATCATTCACCCCCTTCCTATTTCTCCAACACCTTGAATTCGGTGCGCCGGTTGCGCTGGTGCTCCTCCTCGGTGCAGGCCTTGCATTCGCACGGTTCGCTGGGTTTGCTCTCGCCATAGCCCTTGTAGGTCAGGCGCGACTTGTCGATCCCCTGCTTGATGATGTACTCCACGGCGCTCCTGGCCCGCTTTTCGGACAGGCTCTGGTTGTAGCTGTCGCTGCCGCGGCAGTCGGTGTGCGAGCTCAGTTCGATCTTCACCGACGGGTTGTCGTTCAGCGTCTGCACCAGCTTGTCGAGCTCCACCGCGGCGTCCGGCCGGATGTTCCACTTGTTGTAGTCGTAGTAGATGTTCTCCAGCCGCACGATCTGGCCCACTTTCAGCGGGAAGAGGCGGAAGTCCGTATGGATCACCGCGCTGGGCTTGCCTTTGGTGCTGATGCGGGCGCTCTGCTTGAAGTAGCCGTCCCGTTCCACCCGGATGCGGTAATCGCTCTCCGGCATCAGGCTGAAGGCATAATGCCCCGTCGCGTCCGTGACCGATTCCTGGAGCAATTGATCGTTGCCGTCGAAGAGCCGGACGTGAGCGCTGTCGAGGGGCGCTTCGGTCTCACCGTGCATCACGATGCCCTCCGCGGCATAGTCGTACTTGGTCAGTTCGATCACGATGTCCTCCAGTGGGTCCATGTCCGTCTCCACGGCCACCTGGTTCTGGAAGTAGCCGTTCTTGGTGGCAGAGATGACGTATTTGGTGTGGTACTCCGCCTCGATGGAGAACTTCCCGCCCGGCGCGGTCTCCAACTGGAAGTGCTTCACGTGCTCGCCCTTCTCGTCCTTCAGGAGGATCGTGGCCCCTTCGATCGGCTGGCGGCCCACCTTGTCGATCACCACGCCGGAGAGGTACATGAGCGGTGGACGGATGGTGCACCCGTAGATGTCATCGCTGCCCATGCCCCCGGGACGGTCGCTTACGAAGAAACCCGTGCTGTCACTACCCACGAGGATCAGTCCGAAGTCATTGTATTGCGTGTTCATCGGGTAACCGAGATTGAACACGTTCCCCGGCCCCTTCGGCGTGAGGTGCGCGAAGAACTCGTCCTGACCGCCGAGGCCCGGATGGCCGGTGGAGCTGAAGTAGAGCAGACTGTCGGCGGTGATGAAGGGGTACATCTCGTTGCCCGGGGTGTTCACCTTCGGACCCAGGTTCTGCGGTGCACCCCAGTTGTTGCCGAGGTTGTCACAATACCAGATGTCGGTGCCCCCCTGGCCGCCCGGTCGATCGCTGACGAAGAACATCCTGCGACCGTCGGGTGAGATGCAGGGTTGGCCGAGGTTGGCCTCCGGATCGTTGTGATCGAACGGAATGAGCGTGCCCCATTCCTTGTTGCCGAACTCGCCCTCCTGGATGTCGCTGAAGAAGATGCCCAGCTTCAGTTCGCCGTCCTCGGCCAGGCTCTTGGTGCCATAATGCAGATTGTTGCGGGTGAAGTAGAGGCGATGGGCGAGCGAGTCGTAGGTGGCGGTGCCATCGTGGTACCTGCTGTTGACGTCCTTGCGCATCACCATCGGTTCCTCGGCGGTGAGCCCCTTCAGCAGCGCTGTATACAGGTTCAGGAACGGTTGATCGTCCCAATCGTACTGGGCATGGCCACCGGCACCATCGCCCCGGGCACTGGAAAAGATCAACAGGTCGTCCAACACGGTCATCCCCAGATCGGCCTGTGGGGAGTTGATGGGAATGGCACGGACCACCGCGCTGCTGCTGTCCCCGAGGATCCGCTTGAAGATATCGGGATGCTTGGTGTACATGCCGGCCCGTGCATCGTCCGGGTTCTGCGCGGCATAGTTCCCGTACCAGGTGATGGCCTCATCGTACTTGCCGTTGGCGCGCAGCACCTCGGCATAGTCCCACATGTCCTGTGGACCGGCATTGCCGGTGCCCATGATTCGCGTATAGGTCTGCTCGGCCATCGCATTGCGGCCCGTGCGCTTGTAGGCCAGAGCGAGGCGACGCAGGTCCGTCACCGATGCCTTGTCCCGGTCGACCAGGTCCTCGTAAACGCTGATGACCTTCGGGTAGTCGAACACCTCGGCATAGCGGTCCGCCATGCGCTCCTTCATCTTCTGGGCATGCACGTCCGAAGGCATGGACCACAGGGCCAGGGCCGCCAGCGCCAGGGCCGGCCGGGTGGGGATCGATCGCTTGCGTTCCATCATGGCTCAGAAGTATCGCGGTGAGCGGATGCCTTTCATCCGTTTGCCGAAGTCGACGCCCAGCATGATCTCGTGCGAGCCGCCGCTGTAGTTGTTCAGGATCGACAGGGGATAGTCGTACGCATAGCCGGCATAGATCCCGTCGGTGAAGTAGTACTGCACCAGCGCGCCGACCGCATCCTCGTGCCGGTACATCGCGCCGATCCAGAACTTCTCGTAGAAAAGGAAGTTGGCGCTGATGTCGAAGCTGATCGGCGCACCGTCCACGGCCTTCACCATGGCGGTGGGCTTGAACTTGATGTAGTCGCTCAGATCGAACACATACCCGCCACTGAGGAAATAATGCGGGCGTTGACCGGGCTCGGAGACGAACGCCAGCGAATCGGTCTCGAAGAAGTCCGTCCGGAGCAATCGCGGTGCACTGAGGCCGAGATAGAACCGATCACCGTAGTACATCACGCCGAAACCGAACTGGGGATCCCATTTGGAGTTGACGTTCTCCTGAAAGACCTGATCGTTCTGCTCCAGGGGGTGCAGTTCGGCGAACTTGCCCTGGAACAGGGTCGCTCCGCCCTTGAGCCCGAATGCCAGCTTGCGGTCGCCGCCGAAGTGGATGCGGTAGGCCAGGTCGAGCATGAAGGCGTATTGGGTCACCGGTCCATGCTGGTCACGCATGATGGTCCCGCCCAGCGCCACGCTCTCCCGCGGGAGCGGACTGTGGATGGTGAGGGTCTGGGTGGTCGGCGCCCCCTCGAAACCCACCCATTGGTGGCGGCTCAACGCCTTGATGCTCACCCGCTCGGCGCTCCCGGCATAGGCCGGGTTCAGTGCCAACAGGTTGAACATGTACTGCGTGAACTGCGGGTCCTGCTGCGCCAGCGCCGAGGCGCTGAGCAGACAGGCCAGGAGCGGCGCGCTCCATCGCGTGGCCGATCGTCCCGTGGTCCGATGGTGCCTTGTCCGCGTTGTTGTTCCCATGATCAGCGGCGGATATAGATGTAGCCGGTGTAGGCATCGCTGCCGTCACCCAGGTCCAGTACGTAGTAGTAGGTGCTCTCCGGCAGCTCTTCACCCCAGTTCAGGCTGTTCTCGCTCCGGCCGTCCCAGTCGTTGTTGTACGGTGACCGGTCCAGCACCTTGGCACCCCACCGGTTGAATACCACCAGGCTGTTGTTCGGGTAGTATTCCAGGTTGTGGATCACGTAGGTATCGTTCACACCATCGCCGTTCGGTGAGAAGGCGTCGGGGATCACCAATGTCAGGCAGTCCTCCAGATGGATCAACATGGTATCCGCGCTGTTGCCGCAGGCCCCGTTGCTCACCGTCCACACCAGCACGTTGTCGCCCAGGGCCAGGTCGGTGACCTGCGTGCCCGGGTCGGAGGCATTGGCGAAGGTGGCCGTGCCATTGACGATGCTCCACGCGGCCGTGGCCAGTCCGCTCACCGGCGTGCCGGCGAGATAGGTGCTCGTGAACTCATGCTGGCAGAACTCCTGATCATCGCCGGCGTCGGCGTCGGCCAGCGTCCCGTCGTACACGAAGATGCTCACGTCATCATTGCTGCTGCCGCAGGGTCCGTTGGCGATCGCCCATTCGAACACGTTCTCGCCGACGTCCAAGTCGGTGATCTCCGTGAAGGGATCGTTCGGCGCGGCGATGGCACCGCTGCCACTGATCAGCATCCAGGTGCCGATGGCCGGGAAGACCGGGGAGCTTGCGAACATGGTCGTGGAGGGAACAGGTGAACAGAAGCTTTGATCGTCTCCGGCCAGGGCCGCGGCCGCCTGGTCGTCGAACACCTGCACCACCAGGGTGTCCGTGGTGATGCCGTTCGCGCAGGGACCGTTGTCGATCGTCCATACGAGCATGGTCTCACCCACCATCAAGCCGGTGAGCGAGGTGACAGGGGCGCTCGGGTCACCGATCGTGCCGCTGCCGGAAATGATGGTCCAGGTCCCCGTGGCAGGGAAGATCAGGCTGTTGCCGGCCAGCTGGACACTGTTGTCCGGCGTGCACAGCTGCTGGTCGGGACCCGCGTCCGCATCCGCTTGCGCGGCATCATAGACCAGGATGGTCACGAGGTCGGTGGTCTGTCCGTTCGGGCAGGGGCCGTTCTCGATCTCCCATTGGAACACATGCGCGCCGACGGTCAGGCCGGTGATCAACGTGGCCGGATCATGGATATCGGTGATCACGCCCGTGCCGCTCACCAACGTCCAGGTGCCGATCGCGGGGAACAGCGGCACGTTCGCCGCCATGTTCACCTCGTTCGGGAAGGTGGGCACACAGATGGACTGGTCGGGTCCCGCGTTGGCCGTTGGCGCGTTGCTGTCGAAGAGGAACACGCTCACCGTGTCGGTGGTCACGGCGTTGAGGCAGGGACCGTTGAAGATGGTCCAGACGAAGATGTTCTCCCCGACGCTGATGTTGAACGCCGCCGTGTTGGGGTCGGAGGCATCGGCCAGCGTCGCGCCACCCTGGAGCACCGTCCATTGCCCGGTGGCCGGGTAGTTGGCATCGTTGCCATGCAGCACGGTGCCGCTGGTGGGTGTGCAGAACTGCTGATCGGGCCCCGCATTGGCATCGGGCTGGTCCTCATCGAATACGGTCACCGTCACGGTATCCGTGCTCGGGGGTCCGAATCCGCACTGACCATTGTAGATCGTCCAGATGAACGTGTTGTCCCCCACGCTCATGTCCGTGATCGCCGTGGTGGGATCGTTCGCATCGGCGATGGTACCGGACCCACTGAACAACGTCCACGTTCCCACACCCGGGAAGAGCGGGGTATTGGCAGCCATGGTGGTGCTGTCCTGCGGTGTGCACAGGTCCTGATCGGGCCCCGCGTTTGCCGTTGGTGCGCCGGGATCATAGATGTAGATCGACATCGTGTCCGTGAGCAGACCGTTGTTGGCGCACGGCCCATTGTCCAGCGTCCAGAGGAAGGTGCTGATGCCCACCTGCAGGTCGGTGATCGAGGTCATCGGGTCGCCGGGATCGGTGATGGTGCCGGACCCGCTGAACAGGGTCCAGGTGCCCGAGGCCGGCGCCTGTGGAACGTCCGCCGCCATGTTGGTGCTGTTCAGCGGCAGGCATACCTCCTGGTCCGGTCCCGCATTGGCCGCCGCCGTGCTGTCATCGAACAGGGTGATCGTCACGAAGGCGACGCTGTCCATGTAGTTGCAAGGACCGTTGTACACCGTCCATTGGAACACGTTGTCGCCGATCGCCAGGCCGCTCACCTGCGTGTTCGGATCGTTCGCGTCGAAAATGAAGCCCGCACCATCCACGAGGCTCCAGGTGCCATGTGCCGGGAAGATCGGCGTGGTGGCCGCCAGGAAGGTGGAATCCGCCGGTGTGCACAGTTCCTGGTCCGGGCCGGCATCGGCCGGAGGCTGGTTCGGGTCGAACACATCGATGTGCATGTCGTCCGAGCTCACACCACAGATGCCGTTGTCGATGGTCCAGGTCAGGATGATCTCACCGATCGCCAGACCGTCCACCAATGTGGCGGGATCGTTGATCTGGTCGATGTTGGCCGGACCCTGCGTCACCGTCCATACCCCGATGGCCGGCGGCGTGGGCGTATTGCCGGCCAACACCGTCTGCTGGTCGGGGAAGCAAAGCTCCTGGTCCGGGCCGGCATCCGCGGGCGGGGCGTTCAGATCGAAGAGGAAGATGCTGACATCATCACTGGTGATGCCGAACCCGCAGTGGGAGTTGAACACGATCCAGGTGAAGATGTTCTCCCCCACACCCAGGTCGGTGATGGTCGTGTTGGGGTCGGTCGGATCAGTGATCGTGCCCTGGCCCTGGACCAGGATCCATTGACCTGTTGCCGGGAAGGTCACCGGGCTGCCCGCCATCGTGGCGGAGGTCACCGGGGTACAGACCTGCTGGTCCGGGCCGGCATCCGCGGCGGGCTGGTCGGAATCGAAGAGCAGCACGCGCACCGTGTCCGTGGTGATCGGGTCGTTGCATGGTCCGTTCTCCACGGTCCATACCAGCTCGCTGATGCCGATGGTCAGGTCGTTCACCAGCGTGAGCGGGTCATGCGGATCGACGACAGTGGCCGTACCACTGATCACCGTCCAGGTGCCCACGGCCGGGAAGACGATGTTGCTGCCGGCCATCTGGGTCGAGGTGGTCGGGGTGCACAGCTCCTGGTCGGGCCCCGCATCCGCGGGCGGCGTGCCCTGGTCGTAAAGGAAGATGCTGACCATGTCCGTGGTCGTTCCGTTCGCACAGGGTCCGTTGTTCACCGTCCATACCAGGATATTCTCTCCCACGGTCAATCCGCTCACCGTCGCGTCCGGATCATTGGGGTCGCTGAACGTGCCTGTTCCCTGGGTCACGCTCCAGGTGCCTACCGCCGGGAAGATCACCGGGCTACCGGACAGGCCCGTGCTCGTCTGCGGCGTGCACAGGTCCTGGTCCGCGCCGGCATCGGCCGCGGCATTGTTCTCATCATAGATCAGGATGGTGACCTGGTCCGTGGTCACACCGTTGGTGCAGGGACCGTTGTCCACCGACCATTGCAACACCACTTCACCCACCGTCAGGTCGCTGATGGTCGTGTTGGGATCGTTCGGGTCCGTGATGGTCGCCGAACCGCTCACGAGGGTCCAGGTCCCCACCGCCGGGAACGTGACCGCACTGCCGATCATGACCACCGTGCTCGCCGGTGTACAGATCGACTGGTCCGGACCTGCATCCGCATCGGCATTGTTCGCATCATAGATGAAGATGCTCACCTGGTCGCTCGTCATGCCGTTCGCACAGGGTCCGTTGTCGACCGTCCACGCGAAGATGTTCTCGCCGACGCCCAGCCCGGTGATGGCGGTGTTCGGGTCGTTCGGGTCCACGATCGTGCCGACACCGCTCACCAGTGTCCACGCGCCCGTCGCCGGGAAGGTGACGGCACTGCCGTTCATGTTCGTGGAGGTGTTCGGCGTGCAGAGCGACTGGTCCGGACCGGCGTTCGCATTGGCATTGTTCGCATCATAGATGAAGATGCTCACCTGATCGCTCGTCGCGCCGTTCGCGCAGGGTCCATTGTCCACCGCCCATTGGAAGATGTTCTCGCCCACGCCGAGATCGGTGATGGTGGTGTTCGGGTCGGACGGGTCGGTGATGGTGCCACTGCCGCTCACCAGTGTCCAGGATCCCGTCGCCGGGAAGGTCACCGCGCTTCCGTTCATGTTGGCGCTCACGTTCGGTGTGCAGAGCGACTGGTCCGGACCGGCGTCGGCCACCGGGTTGTTGGCGTCGTATACGAAGATGCTCACCTGGTCGGTCGTCAGCGGATCGGCGCAGGGGCCGTTGCTCACCGACCATTGGAAGATGTTCTCACCCACTGCCAGTCCGCTCACCGCCGTGCCCGGATCGTTGGGATCGGCGATCGCACCGCTGCCGCTCACCAGTGTCCAGGTGCCCACCGCCGGCAGGGTCACCGCCGATCCGGCGAGCGTGGTCGATGTGTTCGGGGTGCAGAGGTCCTGGTCGGGACCCGCATCGGCCACCGGGTTGTTGGCATCGAACACAGCGATGGTCACCTGATCGTGGGTGGTCCCATTGGTGCATGGTCCATTGACCACCGTCCACTCGAAGACGTTCACGCCCACCGGCAATCCGGTGATGGATGTGTTCGGATCGTTCGGATCGGTGATCGACCCACCCCCGCTCACGAGCGTCCATGTGCCCACGGCCGGATAGGTGATCGTGCTGCCGGCCATCGTGGTGCTGCTCTGCGGCGTGCACAACTGCTGGTCCGGACCGGCGTTCGCGTTGGGGTTGTTGTTGTCGAAGACGAACACGTGAACGGTGTCGACCGTCAACCCGTTCGCGCAGGGACCATTGTCCACCGTCCAGGTGTATGCGTTGTCGCCCACGCTGTATCCGGTCAACTGGGTGAACGGACTGTTCGGATCGGCGATGTTCCCACTGCCGCTGATCACGGTCCAGGTACCGGTGGCGGGGAAGGTCACCGGGCTGCCGTTCAGGATGGTCAGTCCGGTCAGGATGCACAACTGCTGGTCCTGGCCGGCATCGGCGACGGCGTTGTTCTCATCGTAGATGGAGATCACCACGTCGTCCATGGTGATGGGGTCCGCGCAGGGACCATTGTTCACGGTCCAGCGCAATACCACCTGGCCGACGACCAGTCCGGTCACGGTCGTGCCCGGGTCGGTGGGGTCGGTGATCGTGGCGGTGCCACTGATCAGGGTCCATTGCCCCGTCGCCGGGAAGATGGGCGCGTTGCCGGCGAGCGTGGTGGAATTGGCAGGCGTGCACAGCTCCTGGTCGGGTCCCGCGTTGGCCGCCCCATTGGCCGCGTCGAACACGAAGATGCTCACCAGGTCGCTCGTCGAACCGTTCGCACAGGGGCCATTCCCCACCGTCCATTGGAAGATGTTCTCACCGACCGACAGACCGGTCACCAGGGTGTTGGGGTCGGTGGGGTCGGAAATGGAACCGGTCCCACTGACGAGCGTCCAGGACCCACTGGCCGGGAAGGTCACCGCATTGCCCGCAAGGTTCACCTGGCTGGGCATCGTGGGCACGCAGATGCTCTGGTCCGGGCCCGCGTTCGCCGAGGCCTGCGCATCATCGAACACCGTCACGGTCATCTGGTCGCTGCTCGGTCCACAGGCGCCGTTGTTGATGGTCCACTGCAGGATGTTCGTGCCCACGCTCAGACCGCTCACTGTGGTCGTCGCACTGGTCGCATCGGCGAACGTGGCCGTGCCCTGCACCACGGTCCACAGGCCGGTGGCCAGACCAACGGGCGCATTGCCCGCCATGGTGATGGAGGTGGTGGTGGAACAGATCGTCTGGTCCGGACCGGCGTCCGCTTCCTGCGCGTTCCCGTTGAACACATTGATGGTCACCTGATCGCTGGTGAGCGGATCGGCGCAGGTGCCGTTGCTCACGGTCCATTGGAAAACGTTCGCGCCAAGTCCCAGGCCCGTCACCTGCGTGGTCGGCGAGTTGGGCGATACGATCGTGCCACTGCCGCTCACCAGTGTCCAGGTGCCCGTGGCCGGTGCGGTCAGCGCACTGCCGTTCAGGATCGTGGAGGTGATCGGTGTGCACAGGTCCTGATCGACACCCGCGTTGGCCAGCGGGTTCGCCGCATCGAACACATAGATCGACACCTGGTCCGTGGTCTGCTGCGGCGTGCACGGGCCGTTGCTCACCGTCCATTGGAAGATGTTCACGCCCACCGCCAGGCCCGTCACCTGCGAGGTCGGACTGTTCGGGCTCACGATGGTGCCCGTGCCGCTCACCAATGTCCAGGTGCCCACCGCCGGGGCGATCACGTTGCTGCCCTGCAGGTTGACGGTGTTCGGTACCGTGGGGACGCAGATGCTCTGGTCCGGTCCGGCATTGGCCACCGGATTGTTCATGTCGAACACGGTGATCGTCACCTGATCCGTGGAAGGCGCCGCACAGGGTCCGTTGTCCACCGCCCATTGGAACACGTTCTGACCCACCGCCAGGCCGCTCACCGTGGTTGTGGACGCGTTCGGCGTGGCGATCGTTCCGCTGCCGCTCACCAGTGTCCATGTCCCGGTGGCCGGGAAGACGATGGTGCTGCCGGTGAGCGTGGTGCTGGTGTTCGGCGTGCACAACTGCTGGTCCGGTCCCGCGTTGGCCGTTGGCACGCTGGGATCGAAGACGAGGACGGTCACCTGGTCGCTCGTCGGCGCACCACAAGGACCATTGCTCACGGTCCATTGGAACACGTTCGCACCCACCGCCAGTCCGGTGATCTGGCTGGTGGGCGAGGCCGGGCTTGCGATGGTGCCACTGCCGCTGACCAACGTCCATTGACCGGTCGCGGGGAACGTCAACGCACTGCCCGCCATCACCGTGTTCGTCACGCCGCACAGCTGCTGGTCCGGACCGGCGTTCGCCACGGGGTTGTTGCCATCGTACAGGAAGATGGTCACCTGGTCGTTGCTCACCGGATTGGTGCAGGGCCCATTGGTGATCGTCCAGCGGAACACGTTGGCACCGATGCCCAGGCCGGTCACCTGCGAGGTCGGGCTGTTCGGGCTGACAATGGTGCCACTGCCGCTCACGAGCGTCCACAGACCGGTGCTGGGGAAGGTCGGCGTGTTGCCCGCCAGGTCGGTGGACGTGGTGGGTGTGCAGAGCGATTGGTCCGGTCCCGCGTTCGCCGTCACGGCGTTCGCATCGTACACGGCGATCGTCACCTGGTCCTGGGTGATGCCCGAGGGGCAGGGACCATTGTTCAGCGTCCATTGGAACACGTTGTTCCCGATGCCCAGGCCCGTCACCGTACTGGTCGGCGAGGCCGGGTTCGTGATGGTGCCGCTGCCGCTCACCAGGGTCCAGTTGCCGCCGGCCGGTGCGATCGGCGCATTGCCGGCCAGGGTGGCGCTCGGCGTGGTGGAACAGATGCTCTGGTCCGGTCCGGCGTTGGCCGCGGGTGAACTGGAATCGTACACCGTCACCGTCACCTGGTCGTTGGTGTTGCCGTTCGCGCACGGGCCGTTGTTCACCGTCCACCGGAACACGTTGCTGCCCAGACCAAGGGCGGTCACCTGGGTGGAGGGACTGTTGGGGCTCACGATGGTGCCGGTGCCGCTCACCAGGGTCCAGACCCCCGTGGCGGGTGGCGTTGGGGTGTTGCCCGTCAATGTCACGTTGTTCGGCGGTGAACAGATCGGGATATCCGGTCCGGCGTTCGCGTTCGGGCTGTTCGGATCGAAGACCGTGATCGCGACATCGTCGGTGGTGCTGCTCGGCGTGCACGGTCCGTTGTTCACCGTCCATCGGAAGATGTTCACCCCGACGCTCAGGCCGCTCACCGTGGTGGTGGGCGCCGCCGCATTGCCGAAACTGCCCGTACCCTGCACCACCGTCCATTGGCCCGTCGCCGGCGCGATCAGGGTGTTGCCGGTCAGGGTGGTCGACAGGTTCGGTGCGCACAGCTGCTGGTCCGGACCGGCGTTCGCCACGCCCTGCAGGTTGCTGAAGAGATAGATGGTCACCTGGTCCGTCGTCGGCGATCCGCAGGGGCCGTTGTTGATCGTCCAGCGGAAGGTGTTCGCGCCCACGCCCAGGTTCGTCACCATGGTGTTCGGTGCGTTGGGCGTGGTGATCGTGCCCTGGCCGGTCACCAGGGTCCAGGTCCCGACGGCGGGCGCGTTGGCGGTGTTGGCCGCCAGGGTCGTGCTGTTGGTCGGCAGGCAGAGCGATTGGTCGGCGCCTGCGTTCGCCACCGCCTGGCCGGGGTCGTAGGATGTGATCGTCACCTGGTCGCTGGTCGTGCCGCAGGTCTGGTAATTCACGGTCCACTGGAACACGTTCGCGCCCTGGGCCAACCCGCTCACCGTGGTCCCCGCGCCGTTCGGGTTGCCGAAGGTGCCGGACCCGCTGACCACGCTCCAGGTGCCCTGCAGGTTCGGATAGGGCAGCACGCCCGCCAGCGTGGCCGAGGTGCCGCACACGTTCTGGTCCGGACCCGCATTGGCCGGCGTGATCGGCGGGGTCACCTGCACGGTGTAGCCGAACGCATTGGTGCCGACCAACGGACAACTGTTGTCCACCACGCTCACGGTGAACAGGTGCGTCCCGATATCGGCGATCGTCGGCGTCCAGCTGAAGGACCCGGTGGGGAACGGTGATCCCGCCACAACGAAACTGGCCGAGGGAATGCCGTTGTTCCAGGTCATCGTCACGGACTGCCCGGCGTCGGCATCGGTGCTGTTCACCGTGAAATTGAGCGTGTTGCCCACGCACACGGACGCGTTGTAGGTGCTCGTTCCATTGATGCCACTGGCGGTCGGCGCCGTATTGCCGGGGCATGTGCGCACCACCACCTGCACATCGCGCGTGATCACCCCGATCTGCACGCCGTTGCGGTATTCGCGCACCCGGTAGGTCACCACCGCCACCTGTTGGATGTCCGGCACCACCGTCATCGTGCCCGTCACCGGATCGATCTGCACACTGCCGGCGCCGCCCGCGTTGTGCACCGGCTGCAGCGCGCTGTAACCGTTCGCATAGCTCAGGTTGGCACCGTTCGCGCCCCGGGCGGGGATCAGCGCGAAGTCCAGCGAGTCACCGTCGGGATCGAAGGCGCCCGGGTTGTAGCTCACCGACTGTCCGAGGCAATAGAACGGCGTCGGGTCCGTCAGGAACACCGGCGAACTGTTGCACGGGGTGAAGGTGTTGTTCAGGCGCGTGTCCAGGTAGAGCTGCTGGTTGCCCGGGTTCTGCAGCGAGGTGATCGCGTTGTTGCGGCAGCACAGTCCCCAGCTGATCGTCCAGTCGCTGCCGCAGCCGGCCCACGCGCTCAGGTCGATCACCTTGCTGAAGGTGTACTTCTCGATGCCGTAGGTGCCGCCGCTGTTCAGGCACCGGTCCAGCTCGGTGGAGCAGATCGGCGTGATCACCTGCACGCTCTCCAGCGCGAAGCACTGATCGAAGCCGCCGGGGTTGCAGGTGGGCGAGGCCACGTGGAACTCCAGGCCGTTGTTGCAATTGGTCGGCGCGGCGATCCCGTTGCAGTCGCGATAGAAGTTCAGGATGATCTTGTACTGGTTCCCACCGAGGCATTGGTACGACAGTTCGCCCCCCATGGCGTGCGTGGCGCGCGCTTCATGCGCGGACCCGAGCACCGCCGCAAGCGCGAGCGTCGTGGGGATCAGGGAGGAGGTGACAAGGTTCCGCAGCGGGCGGAGCGCGGTGAATAGGCGTACGTGTTCAGCCATGGACCATCCGATAAGGGTGGTGCCTGCCGGGACCAAGGGCCCGTTCCATCCTACCGTGCCGGTCGTCGCTCCGGCTCGGTCGTCCAGCATCGTTCACGGCAGCGGGGGCCCGCGAAGCACCTGCTGGTCGTTCAACTCTGGAAAGGACGGTCGTCTCGTATTCCGGTCAGGTGCCATCGCAAACCTAGACCGGCCCCTTCACCACGCCAGAGGGCATTCTCCGATCTTCTTAACACGCCGATGTTGAGCCCGTGCGCGCCGCGTTCCCATGATCACCGGTTCAAAACCCGGCGGTCCATGCCCCCCGAGGATGCGCGTTCCCGACTAGTTTCGATCTTGATCACCAATACACCTTTCGCTCATGAACACACGAATGTTGCTCGCTTGTCTCGCAGCCGGTGTGGCCAGTTTCCTCATCGGCTGGCTCGTATGGGGCATGCTGCTGGCCGACACCTACGCGGCCGGCATGAACCACTTCGAGGGCTACGACCGCCCGCAGGACCAGATGAACATGCTCGCCATGGTGCTGGGCAATCTCGGCTGGGGAGCCATCACCGGCTATGCCCTCTGGCGCATGGGCGTGAAGAGCGCGATGGCGGGCATGGTGCCCGGTGCCATCATCGCCGCGCTCACCGCATTCAGCATGGACATGATGTTCCTCGGGATGACCCACATGTTCGCGAGCCATACCATCATCATCATCGATGTGGTGGTCAACCTGGTGGTCGGTGGCATCCTGGGTGCCGTCGCCGGCTGGGTGCTGGGCATGGGCGGTGGCAAGGCTCCGGCCTGAACCGAACGACAGCTGCACGAGAAGGCCCTGGATCACCGGGGCCTTCTCATTTTCACCTTGTGCGGTTCCAGATCCCCCGCAGCGTCCCTTCCCCAAAGCAGCGTTCGGTTACCGCCATTCGTCCTTCGATCGGTAACTTTCCATGTGCTGACACCCATGCGACCTCGCTCCTTTCCGATCGTTCTTGCCGCCCTTTCCCTGAGCGGCACGCTCCACGCCCAATGGTTCGATTGGTCATTGTATTCCATCAATTTTGATGATACGCTGGTCAGCCACGTCCAGATCGACACCACCGACGGCCATGGCGGCCTTTGGCAGATCGGCGCACCACAGAAATCGGTCCTCACCTCCGCACAGAGCGCCCCCAACGTCATCGTCACCGACACGCTGGCACCCTATCCACCGAACGACACGTCCCGGTTCACGATCGTGCACCTGGCGAACGAGGGCTGGTGGTTCCCGCATACCGTGATCCTCGAAGGCTATTATTGGTCGGACACCGACAGCTTGGAGGACATCGGCACCATCGAGGTTGCGTACAATGTGGACAGCGGTTGGATCGATGTCCTGCATGACACGCTCTTTGCGCCCATGATCATCTGGGGTGGCGGCCCGCCTCAACTCACCGGATCGAGCGGCGGTTGGCGGTATTTCTATGGCGATCTTATGAATGTGAGCGCCTACATCCATTATGGTATCGGGTACGACATCCAGATCGGCGACACCATCCGCTGGCGTTTCTCCTTCTTCAGTGACAGCACGGATACCGGGCGGGACGGGCTCATGTTCGACGATCTCCATTTCGAGGACTGGGCCGAGGCCATACCGGAATACAGCGCGAACTCCTTCCATTCCCAGGTGGCGCCCACGCCCGTGACCGATGAACTGACGTTGATCTACGAGACCGCCGGCCTGAACGCGCTCGCGCTCACCATCGTGGATGCGCGCGGCACCGTGGTGCGCAGCAGATCGTTCCATACCGAGCACCGCACCACGATCGACGTGCACGATCTGTCGCCGGGGCTTTACCTCTACGCGCTCCGATCACCGGACGGCAGCCGATCCAGCCGGGGGAGGTTCGTGAAGGAATAGACGGGGCGCCCGGACCGCAGCGAACGATGACCCCGCGCCTCCCCCCATGAACCCGCCCGGTGCTAGGTTTGCCTCATGGCCAACAAGACCCTCACCATCGCCGCCCTGTGCGCCGCATGGACCGCGCCGCTCCTGCTCGGCGCCCAGAGCATGTACGATGCCCGCATCCTCGCCTATCGTGGCCTGCGCTACGCCTGCGTGGATTCCGTGACCCCCGTGCTGCGCATCCAGAACGCGGGCTCAGCGTCCATGACCAGCTGCGTGGTGGAGACCTGGAAGAACGGGGTGATGGACAACTCCTTCGATTGGCTGCTTGCCGTCGCGGCGATCACCGACGAGGTCCGGCAGCCCGCCTTTCCCCCCGTGGCCGCCACGACCGGTGACGTGCTGGAGTTCCGCATCATCTCGGTGAACGGCTTCCCGGACGAGGACAGCACCGGCAACGTGCTGAGCTTCACCGTGGGCGGCGCGGTGCCCACCTGCGGCCAACAGCAGGTGGATGTGGAAGTGCTGACGGATGCGCAGCCCGGCGAAACGGAATGGGCGATCCGCGACGACCTGGGCCAGGTGGTGGCGCAGGGCGGTCCCTATGCCGATCCCGCCACGCTCGAGACGCAAACGGTGCCCCTGCCCGCGGAGGCCTGCCTGAGCCTCGAGCTGACCGATGCGGGAGGCGATGGCATGGCGGGTGGACACTTGTACGTGTATTGCGATGGCGTGGAACTGATCGCCATCGAGGGTACGGACTTCACCGACGCGGCTTACGAAGGCCTGCGTGCCAGCAGTGGGCTCGGCATCCGGACGTTGGATCCCGCACCAGGCCTCGTGCTCTTTCCCGACCCGGCGCACGATCGGGTGACCCTGAACGTCACCGGCCTGCGCACAACCGCCGCGTTGCGGATCGTGGATGCGGCCGGGCGAACGGTCCTGGAGCGGTCGTTCCGCGCCACCAACGGACCGGTCACGCTCGATCTGCATGGCCTGGCACCCGGTCCGTACACGGTGCTCGTGAGCGACCAGGGAACCACGCTGCACCAACGCCTGGTCGTGGAGTAGCGTCGGGTGCGGTCACCCGAACACTAGGCTTCCGGCCCGGCGTCAGCATCGACGAAGAACATCTCGATCGCGCCTTTCCCCTTCACCTCCACCCTGCCTCGTGGGGTGCAGCGCAGTCCGGGAACGTCCTTGATCAGCGCATGCGTGGCCGCACTGATGTTCACGCGGCCCACCTCGCCGCCGCTCTCCATCCGGCTGGCGGTGTTCACCGTGTCGCCCCAGATGTCGTACTGGAACTTGCGGCTGCCCACGATGCCGGCCACCACCGCACCGGTGTGGCAGCCCACGCGCATGCGGAAGGCGGGCAGCCCCTGCGCGCTGCGCGTGCGGAAGTGCTCCTCCATGAACGCCTGCATGGCCAGCGCGGCCCTTACCGTATCCACCACGGCGCCCTCACGCGGATCGGGCACACCACCCGCGGCCATGTAGGCATCGCCGATGGTCTTGATCTTCTCGATGCCGAACCGGTCCACGATCGCGTCGAAAGCCTTGAAGCAGGTGTCCAGTTCGGCCACGAGGTCCGCCGGCGAGAGCTGCTCGCTGAGCTGGGTGAAGCCCTTGAGATCGGTGAACAGCACCGTGACGCCGTCCAGGTGCCGCGCCTCTGCGTACCCCTTCTCCTTCAGTTCGGCGGCCACCTCCTCGGGCAGGATGTTGTGCAGCAGGTCATCGCTGCGTTGCTTCTCCCGGGTGATCGCGGCGCGTGAGCGGCGCACGAAGCGGAGCCGGTTCCACAGTCCGCCCGCCAGCAGCACCAGCACGACCCCGCCGCCCAGCAGAAGGTTGCGGCGCTGCTGTTCGCGCCCCAGCTGCTCGCGGTAGGCCAGCTCCATGGCGAACCGCGCCCGCTCCGCCGCGAGGCTGTCCGCGATCTGCTGTTGCTGGAATTGCCGCAGCATCTCCAGGCGCAGCACCTCCTTCGCGTTGTTCCGCTGGTCCAGGGAATCGCTCACTTCCATGAACTCCTTCTGCGCGCGGAACGCCTGGGCCAGATCGCCGAGCCGCTCGTACGCATCCATCAGGCATGCGCTGCATTCCTTGCGTTGCAGGTCCAGGCCGAGGTCCCGCGCCGTGCGGAGACCCTCTTCGCAGGCCTTCCGTGCATCGGCGGCACGGCCCTCCTGCAGCAGCAATGTGCCCCGGTAGTAGAGGTTGCGCGCCAGCTGTTTGCCGCTCCCCACCGCGGTGAACAGCACTTTTGCCGAGTCCAGCGCGGCGAACGCCTCCGTGCTGCGGCCCAGTTCGCCATAGGTGCGACCCAGGTTGTTGAAGGCCATGCCCATCTCGAGCTTCCGGCCCATGGTGCGGTAGAGGGCGAGGCTGTGCAGGAACTCATCCTGCGCCTGGGCCCGCGCGCCCATGTCCAGGTGCGTGGCCCCCAGGTTCATCAGCGCCTGGGCGCGCCCCTTGATCAGGTCCAGCTTCTCGTACAGGGCCGCGCTCTTCTCGTAGTTCGCCAGCGCGTTGGGCAGGTCGTGCAGCTCCGTGTGCACATTGCCGATGTTGTTGTAGGTGCCCGCCAGGCCCTCCGCGTTGCCCAGCTCGGTGTCGATGCGGAGGCTCTTCTGCAACTGCTCCAGCGCGGTGGGCAGATCGCCCAGACTGCGGTACACGTTGCTGAGGTTGCTGTAGGTGTTCGCCTCGCGCTTGGCATCGTGCATTTCGCGGGCGATGCCCAGGCAATGCTGCAGGTGCTCCAGCGCCGCCGCATAATCGCTCTTCATGCTGCTGCCCACCGCCAGGGTGGTGTGCGCCTCGTAGCGCGCCCGCGCATCGCCCACCTGCACGGCGAGGGCCAGTTGTTCCTCCGCGAGCGCCATGCCGCTGTCCGGCCGCTCGAACACCGCGCGCCAGGCCAGCGCCTGCATCGCCTTCAGCCGCGCGCTATCCGGCTGGTGCGGATCCTTCCACACCCGCCACAAGGAATCGGGCTGCGCATGCACCGGCATTGCCGCCAGGACGGACCCCAGCAGCAGGACGAGGGCGACGACCCGGCGCATGGCGGCAAGCTAGGGAGAGGATATGGCGGTTGGGTGAGCGCTCGCGCGATAATGAGGATTATTTCCTCTAGTGCTGCAATATCCAAATGACGTCTCGACAGTATGCGTAGGTCAGGGGGATCGAGAACAGACACCCGGCAACAAGGACCAAGAGGCGCAGACGATCCCAAAGAGCAAGGTATCGGGTACCCATCACCAAGAATTCAGGGATACAAACAACTGAGTAGCACGCATTGGCACCAACGCACCCCGGTATCAGGTACAAGAACGCCCGAAAAAGGTCGAGGGGGCGGTCCCCCACGGCCGAGCCAACTATTATGAATATCACAAATACATGAACTACAGGCAGCACCAGGACCAGGAGATAGAATAAGCGTCTCCTCTCCCAATAGGCTATACGCTCATTGCGATATGTCCGCAACTCATCCAAAAGGACTCTCTTGGGAAATATGCCGTCAACAATATAGGTGGCCGCCCCAGTTCCCCCGCAGGGTCTCGCGCAGCGGACCCTGCGGCTCCCCCACATCATTGCTCAGACCTCTCCGCCCAGCACACGATCCACATGCGTGACCGGGACCATCCCTTGCACCTCGCGCTCGTAGAAGGCCAGGCTGGAATGGGGGTAGTCCACGGCATCGTCCGCAAGTGACCACTTGCCGCTGACGGGGTTGGCATGGACATACGCCAGCATCCGGTGGACCGTGGCGGCATCACGGCATGGTTGAATGTCCGACGACGTCGTGAATACGCGATGCTTCTGGCCACGCTTGCGGTCGCCGGGACGCACGGCCTGAGCCAGTCGCGCGAGCAACGCGTGGTTCCCGGCCGCTTCCAGACGCTGCACGACCGCGTAGGCCAGGAACCGTTTCCCATTGGAGAGCAGCGTATTGATCCGATGACCCTCCGGGGCTTGGAGCAGCACGTGCACGTGGTTCGGCATGATCACGTAGCCGACGATCGCATAGCCTCTGGTGATGGCCCCATTCATCCATTTGTAGACGGCGTCATGGAGTTTTGTCTCCGCGATCAGTGGCAGCCATTCCCAGCAAGTGAACGTGCAGAAGTAGATATCCCGCTCTCCTGGATGTAGCGCTCGCAGCGTCATGCGGTCGATGGGCGGGAAAGGTATCGCAGGAACCAAAGGCATACCGCCTGCAGGTCTTACGCAGTGGACCCGGCTGCTCAAGTACTCAATGGATACCGCAGGGTCCCGAGACGGAGACCCTGCGGGGGATGGAGACAGTCCGCCCGCCAGCAGCACCAGCACGACCCCGCCGCCCAGCAGAAGGTTGCGGCGCTGCTGTTCGCGCCCCAGCTGCTCGCGGTAGGCCAGCTCCATGGCGAACCGCGCCCGCTCCGCCGCGAGGCTGTCCGCGATCTGCTGTTGCTGGAATTGCCGCAGCATCTCCAGGCGCAGCACCTCCTTCGCGTTGTTCCGCTGGTCCAGGGAATCGCTCACCTCCATGAACTCCTTCTGCGCGCGGAACGCCTGGGCCAGATCGCCGAGCCGCTCGTACGCATCCATCAGGCATGCGCTGCATTCCTTGCGTTGCAGGTCCAGGCCGAGGTCCCGCGCCGTGCGGAGACCCTCTTCGCAGGCCTTCCGTGCATCGGCGGCATGGCCCTCCTGCAGCAGCAATGTGCCCCGGTAGTAGAGGTTGCGCGCCAGCTGTTTGCCGCTCCCCACCGCGGTGAACAGCACTTTTGCCGAGTCCAGCGCGGCGAACGCCTCCGTGCTGCGGCCCAGTTCGCCATAGGTGCGGCCCAGGTTGTTGAAGGCCATGCCCATCTCGAGCTTCCGGCCCATGGTGCGGTAGAGGGCGAGGCTGTGCAGGAACTCATCCTGCGCCTGGGCCCGCGCGCCCATGTCCAGGTGCGTGGCCCCCAGGTTCATCAGCGCCTGGGCGCGCCCCTTGATCAGGTCGAGCTTCTCGTACAGGGCCGCGCTCTTCTCGTAGTTCGCCAGCGCATTGGGCAGGTCGTGCAGCTCCGTGTGCACATTGCCGATGTTGTTGTAGGTGCCCGCCAGGCCCTCCGTGTTGCCCAGCTCGGTGTCGATGCGGAGGCTCCTCTGCAGCTGCTCCAGCGCGGTGGGCAGATCACCCAGACTGCGGTACACGTTGCTGAGGTTGCTGTAGGTGTTCGCCTCGCGCTTGGCATCGTGCATTTCGCGGGCGATGCCCAGGCAATGCTGCAGGTGCTCCAGCGCCGCCGCGTAGTCGCTCTTCATGCTGCTGCCCACCGCCAGGGTGGTGTGCGCCTCGTAGCGCGCCCGCGCATCGCCCACCTGCACGGCGAGGGCCAGCTGTTCCTCCGCGAGCGCCATGCCGCTGTCCGGCCGCTCGAACACCGCGCGCCAGGCCAGCGCCTGCATCGCCTTCAGCCGCGCACTGTCCGGCTGGTGCGGATCCTTCCACACCCGCCACAAGGAATCGGGCTGCGCATGCACCGGCATTGCCGCCAGGACGGACCCCAGCAGCAGGACGAGGGCGACGACCCGGCGCATGGCGGCAAGCTAGGGAGAGGAGGAGGATATGGTGGTAGGGTGTTCCATCCCCATGCTCGTCCGCGCTTGCAGCGCGGATGCTCAACGTTTGTCCGCGCTTATAGCGCCGCCCTACAACCCCAACAACACCTCCCCGCCTTCCTTGCCGCCGAAGACGAGCTTGTTGGGATCCTCGAGCATCTCCTTCACCTTGTAGAGGAAGCTGACGCTCTCCTTGCCGTCGATCACGCGGTGGTCGTAGCTGAGGGCCACGTACATCACGGGGCGCACTTCCACGCGGCCGTCAACCGCCACGGGGCGTTCCACGATGTTGTGCATGCCCAGGATGGCGCTCTGCGGCGGGTTGAGGATGGGCGTGCTGAGCATGCTGCCGAACACCCCGCCGTTGGTGATGGTGAAGGTGCCGCCGGTCATCTCATCAATGGTGAGCTTGCCGTCGCGGGCTTTCACCGCCAGTTCCTTGATCTTGGCCTCGATCTCTGCCAGTGACATCTGTTCAGCGTTGCGCAGGATGGGCACCATCAGGCCCTTGGGACTGCTGACGGCGATGCCGATGTCCGCGTAATCGAAGGTCACGAGGTCCTCCCCATCGAGCTGCCCGTTCACCGCGGGGAAGAGGCGCAGCGCCTCGGTGACGGCCTTGGTGAAGAAGCTCATGAAGCCGAGGCCCACACCGTGCGTCTCCTTGAACTTGTCCTTGTATTTGTCGCGCAGGGCCATCACCGCGCTCATGTCCACCTCGTTGAAGGTGGTGAGCATGGCGGTCTGGTTCTTCACGCTCACCAGGCGTTCGGCCACCTTCTTGCGCAGGGTGCTCAACTTGGCGCGGTGCGCCTCGCGGCTGCCGCCCCAGCCGTTCATCAACTGCGGCGCGTACACGCCCCCGGCGATGTAGGCCTCCACGTCGCTCTTGGTGATGCGTCCGTTGGGGCCGCTGCCGTGGACCTTGTCCGCGGGGATGCCCTTTTCGGTCATGACGGCTTTCGCCACGGGCGTGGCGTGGGAGGCTGTTGCGGGTTGCGGGTTGGGAGGTTGCGGGTTGGCGGGTTGCGGGTTGCGGGTTGCTCCGTTCGATGACTTGCTACTTGCCTCGCCCGCCGAAGCGTTCCGCGCAGGCGTGGCCGACTTGTCACTTGCTGACTTGCTGCTTGCCGACTTCGCACCCTTCTCGGCCTTCACGGACGTATCGATCCTCGCCACCACGTCGCCGACGTTCACCGTGGCATCGGCCTCGGCCAGGAGGGTGATCTTGCCTTCGTCCTCGGCGGTGAGCTCGAGGGTGGCCTTGTCGCTGTCGATCTCGGCGATCACCTGGTCCTTCTCCACCACGTCGCCGTTGCCCACGAGCCATTGGGCGATGCGCACTTCGCTGATGCTCTCGCCGGGGCTCGGCACCTTGATCTCCAGTTCCTTGCTCATGGGTGGTCAGGCCCGTGCGGCGGCGGGCTTCAGGTGTTTGGCGAAGGTGCGCTCGATGATGGCCTTCTGCTGGGCGGCCGACCGCTGGGCGCTGCCGGTGGCGGGCGCGGCGCTGGCCGGACGCGTGATGGCCTCCAGGCGCACCTCCTTGAAGTACATGTTCATGTAAGGCCAGGCGCCCATGTTCTCCGGTTCCTCCTGCACCCACAAATGACGGGAGGCCTTCGCATACCGTTTCAGCACCGCCTGCAATTGTTTCAACGGAAGGGGGTGCAGTTGTTCGATCCGCACCAGGGCCACGCCGGTGGCGTCCAGCTCCTCCTTCTTCTCCAGCAGCTCGTAGTAGATCTTGCCCTGGCAGAACACCACGGTGTCCACCTTCTTCGGGTCGGCGGTGGCGTCGTCGATCACTTCCTGGAAGCGGCCTTTGGCCAGTTCGTCCAGGGTGCTGGTGCAGCGCGGGTGGCGCAGCAGGCTCTTGGGGGTGAACACCACCAGCGGCCGGCGGAAGTCCCAGGCGAGCTGCCGGCGCAGCGCGTGGAAGAAGTTGCCCGGCGTGGTGCAGTTCACGGCGAACAGGTTGTTGTCCACGCACGAGCTGAGGAAGCGCTCCATGCGCGCGCTGCTGTGCTCGGCGCCCTGGCCCTCGTAGCCGTGCGGCAGCAGGAGCACCACGCCGTTCATGGCCTTCCACTTCTCCTCCGCGCAGCAGAGGTACTGGTCCAGGATGATCTGCGCGCCGTTGACGAAGTCGCCGAACTGCGCCTCCCAGATGGTGAGGGTCTCGGGCCGCACGAAGGCGAAGCCGTACTCGAAGCCCAGCACCGCGTATTCGCTCAGCAGCGAGTTGTAGATCTGCAGCAGCGCCTGCTGATTCTGGATGTGCTTCAGGTGGATGTACTCCGCGTCGCTGTCCTCCAGCTTCACCACGGCATGGCGGTGGCTGAAGGTGCCGCGCTCGACGTCCTGTCCGGTGAAGCGCACGGGATGGCCCTCCACTAGGAGACTGCCGTAGGCCAGCAGCTCGGCCATGCCCCAGTCGAGCTTGTCATCCTCCAGCATCTGGGCGCGGTCCTGCAGGATGCGTTCCAGCTTGCTGAAGAACTTCATGCCCTTGGGCACTTCGGTGAGCTTCTTCCCGATGTGCAGCAGGGTCTTCCGGTCCACGCCGGTGTCCGGGCTCTTGTCGAAGACCTCCTTCGCCGGGCGGTGGAAGCCCTTCCAGCGATCGGCGAGGAAGGGGGTGATGGTGCTCTTGTCGATCTGCTTGCTCTCGTCCAGGCGTTCCTGCAGCATGTCCTGGAACTGCTTCTCCATCTCCTTGGCCAGGTCGGCCTCGATGGCGCCGCTCTCCTCCAGGTGCTTGCGGTAGATCGCGCGCGGGTCCTCGTGCCTGGCGATGGCCTTGTAAAGCACGGGCTGGGTGAACTTGGGTTCGTCGCCCTCGTTGTGGCCGTGGCGGCGGTAGCCGAGCAGATCGATGAAGACGTCGCTCTTGAACTGCTGGCGGTAGTCGAGCGCGAGCTGCACCACGTGGCACACGGCCTCGGCATCGTCGCCGTTCACGTGGAACACCGGGCAGTGGGTCACCTTGCCCACGTCGGTGCAGTAGGTGCTGCTGCGTCCGTCGATGTAGTTGGTGGTGAAGCCCACCTGGTTGTTGACGACCATGTGCAGCGTGCCGCCGGTGCTGTAGGCCTTGAGCTTGGCCATCTGCACCACCTCGTACACAACGCCCTGGCCGGCGATGGCGGCGTCGCCATGGATGATGATCGGCACCACCTTGCTGTCGTCGAAGGCGTGGTCGTGCTCGATGATGGCGCGGGCGATGCCCTGCATCACGGGCCCGACGCTCTCCAGGTGACTGGGATTGGGGCTGAGGGTGAGGTTCACCTTCTTCCCCTGGTTGGTGACCACGGTGCTGCTGTAGCCCATGTGGTACTTCACGTCGCCCTCGACCAGCGCATCGTCGTAGTCCTTGCCTTCGAACTCGCTGAAGATGCTCTGGTAGGTCTTGTTCAGGGTGTTGGCCAGCACGTTGAGGCGGCCGCGGTGGGCCATGCCGATCACCACGTCGGTGACGCCGTGCGTGTTGCCGCCGTGCTCGATCACCCAGTCCAGCGCGGGGATCAGTGTTTCGCCGCCCTCGATGCTGAAGCGTTTCTGCCCGATGAACTTGCGCCCGAGGAACTTCTCGAACACCACGGCCTGGTTCAGCTTGAAGAGGATCTCCTTCTTGTCCTCGAGGCTGAAGGCGGTGGTGTTGCGTGTGCCCTCCATGCGCTCCTGCAGCCACTTCACCTTCTCCGGCACACGGATGTAGCGGTATTCCACACCGACACTGCGGCAGTAGGTGGCCTTCAGATGGTCCACGATGTCGCGCAGCGTGGCGGGCCCGATGCCGATCTCGTTGCCAGCCTCGAACACGGTGGGCAGGTCGCCATCGGCCAGGCCGAAGTTCTCCAGGTCCAGCGTGGGTTCGTACTTGCGCCGGGCGCGCACCGGGTTCGTCTCGGTGAAGAGGTGGCCGCGTGTACGGTAGCCATTGATCAGGTCGAGCACGCGGAACTCCTTGCGGATGTGCTCGCTGTCGCCGCTGGACGCCGCATGCTGCGCGGGCAGGATGTCGAAGTGGGTCCGGGCCAGGTCGAAACCTTCGAAGAAGCGGGCCCAGCCGGGCTCGACAGTGGAGGGATCGTTCTGGTACTGCTTGTAGAGGCCGTCCAGCCAGTCGCTGTCGGCGTTGCTCAGGAAGGAGTATCTGTCCATGCGCGGGGCCGCGGTTCCGCTCGCAAAGGTAGCCACCGGACCCGGCCCTTTAACGTCATTGGCCGCCAGGGAGTTGCCCACCGATCCCGGCGAAACGCCGTCCGGTGCGACACCAAGCAGGAAAGGACCACGGATGAGAACGGATCGACACGGATGAATGCAGCATCCTCCGATCAACCGGATGCCCGTATCCGTGTGCATCGGTGTTCATCCGTGGTTCCGCATTCGAGGAACGCACAGCCCGCTGTTCTGGTGGGCACGCAGGACCCGATAGCCCTGGATCAGGGAGTTGCCCCACCCGATCCGGAGAACCGTCGGCGGGTGAGCACCTTCTGCAGGGCCCGCAGCACCACGCGTCCGGCCAATTCGTGGAGCCCACCGGTGCGCAGGGCATCGGCGGTCCACCTTTCGGGCACGTCCACGCGGTAGAGCACGCGGTCCAGCGAGCCCTCCTCGAGGTGCTCCTCCAACAGGGGAAGTACTTCCCCGCGCAGGGCCTCGAACGCCCCGGGGTCGGCCGCGGGTCCGGTGATGCGCTCGGCCGATCGCTCAAGGTCCTTCGCCAGTTGCGCGATGGTGGCGGTGAGCACGTCCTGTGTGGCAAGAACGAGACCGGCCTCCTTCGGCGCCAGCTCGTTCCCAGGTCCGTTCGTGGATAACTCCATCGGAAGTCGCGCGGATCGCGGCACTACTTTTGGTCGCCCTTGCGGCAAGTTAGCTCACCCTTCGATCCTTTCTTCACGTGATGATGACCCGTACGACGACCTTCCTCGCCCTGCTCGCCACCACCACCCTGTTGCACGCCCAATACGGCACCTTCGATGCGGCCTTCGTGAAGGATGCCCATGCCAGGACGACCCTCGTCGTGCTGGACGATGGCGATTCCCCCTACAACCGGGCGATGATCGACGCCGTGAAGGCGAATTGGAAGTTCACCGGCACGTTCGACTTCGTTCACGTGGGTGAGCTGGCCACCCAGCCGATGTCCGCCGACAACCTCTACCTGCTGAAGTCGGCGAAGAACGATCCGGAGAAGCACACCGCCGTGTTCCTCACGCTGATCCAGGGCTGGAAGCAGAAGAAGAACGAGACGATGCAGGCCACGGACAATGCGTTCACCACGATCCCGGCGGACCAGGAACTGGCGTTCATCATGATCGACCCGAAGGCGATCAACGAGCAGAACACCGGTCCGATGCTGAACATCTACGTGAAGCACCTGCAGGACTACCTGGGGATGGTGGAGAAGGGCCAGATCACCGACAAGACCACCGCCGACCGCATCTATGACGGACGCACGCGCCTGATCCGCGACACCGAACTGCTGGTGGCCGAGGAGCATCTCGACAAGAGCGTGGCGGACGCGGGTGCGATCAAGGCCGAGTACCAATCACCCGTGCAGGTGGTGAAGCTGGCCGATCTGGTGAACGCGGTGAAGTCCGGCGACCGGGGCAAGACCGTGACGGACATGCTGCTCACCGGCGACTACAAGACGAAGTGGTGCTTCAAGCGCGTGTTCAACGCCGGCACCGGCGAGCTGATGTTCCAGAGCGACGACGCCGCGCTCTACGGCAAGAAGGAGGGCTTCCTGATCGGCGACTTCAAGTCGATCGAGCGGGCGCGATAAGCGCTCGGTGACCAAAGTCGCCGGGAACGGCACGACCCCATCGTACCTTCATGGGAACCACGGACATGTTCCGTGCGTGCTCCTGCTATGCGGCCCCTGCCCATCGCCGTACATGTGGTCACCAGCGTGCTGCTGGTGAACATGGCCGTGTCGCTCTTCGGCGCGCCGGACCGGCTGTACCTGCTGTTGTTCATGGCCGCACCTTTCCTCATGGGCTGGATGGTGGTGCAGGTACTGAAGGACAAGAACGTACCGATGAAGGACCTGGAGCGCGGCGCCGAATGGGGCTACGCGGACCGGGAGGACCTGCGGCCGGTGGACCTCGCCTGAACCGGATCGGGGGATCGGGTGTTCCTTCGCAACACGATGGCCACCATCCTGATCACCGGCGGCAGCGGCCTGATCGGCACGCACCTGACCTCCACCCTGCGGACCGCGGGGCACACCGTGCGTCATCTGAGCCGGACACCGGGGGGCAGGAGCGACGTGCCTGTGTTCACCTGGGACGTGGAGCAGGGTGTGCTGGACCCGGCCGCGCTTGCCGGTGTGGACCACATCGTGCACCTGGCCGGTGCGCCGATCGATCACGGTCGATGGACACCGCGGCGCGTGCAGGAGCTGATCGACAGCCGCGCAGAGAGCGCACGCCTTCTGTTGCGCGTCGCGCGGGAGCAGGGCACGAGACCCACTTCCTTCGTCAGCGCCGCCGGGATCGACTATTACGGCGCGGTGACCTCGGACCACATCTTCACCGAGGACGATCCTCCGGGCAATGACACCATCGGTCGCATCAGCCGGGCATGGGAAGACGCAGTGGATGAATGGTGCGACCACTGCCGCGTGGTGAAGCTGCGCACACCGCCGGTGCAGGCTGCGGATGGCGGTGCCTTGCCCCGACTGGCCGGTCTTGCGCGCTGGGGTCTGGCGGCACCCCTGGGTACCGGACGCCAGATCTGGCCCTGGGTGCACATCGACGACCTCGTGGCAGCCTATGTCCGGGCGATCACCGATCCGGTCCTGCAGGGTGCGTACAACGTCTGCGCCCCTGAACAGCCGGACAACCGCACCTCCATGCGCACGCTCGCACGGGTGCTGCATCGCCCTTTCCTGCTGCCCCCGGTGCCGGGGATCCTGTTGCGCCTGCTCCTGGGCGGTGTCGCCGACGCGCTGCTGCACGGCAGCCGCATCAGTGGTTCGCGGTTGAAGGCCACAGGCTTCACCTTCCAGTACCCCGAGCTGGAGCCTGCCCTGCGCGACCTGCTTCAGTGAGCGCGTTGCAGCAGCAGGTCCGCCAGTGCGCGAAGCGGCGTCTTGTTCTCCTCCGCCGCCGGCACCGCATCCAGCGCGGCGATCGCCGAACGGTGATGGCGATCCACCTCGGCCTCGGTGTCGGCCGGCACGCCCAATTCCTCGAGCACACGGAGCATGCGCTGCACGTCGCGCACCTCGGGGCCCTTCATCAACTCCTCCTGCAGTTCGGTACGGTCCAACTCCCGGCTCCGCTCCAGACCACGGATCAGCAGAAAGGTCTTCTTCCCCGCGCGGAGATCGCCGCCCGGTCGCTTGCCCACCTTCTCGGGATCACCGAACGCGTCGAGCAGGTCATCGCGCAGTTGGAACGCCAGCCCCAGGTGCTCACCGAACCGTCCGAGCTGCTGCGCGTCCTGCTCCGAAGCCCCACCTCGGAGCGCACCCACCTCGAGCGCACCCGCCAGCAGCACGGCCGTTTTCAGACGGATCATCTCCAGATAGTCGTCCACGCCGACGGCATCGGACGTCTCAAAACCCATGTCCATCTCCTGCCCTTCGCACACTTCCAGGGCGCGCTGGGAGAAGACCGGCAGTACACGCGGGTGCGTGCCCATCAATCGATAGGCCTTCACCAGGAGCGCATCGCCGGAAAGGATCGCACCGGCGGTGTTCCACTTCGTGTGCACGGTGGGCTGGCCCCGGCGCAGCGGCGCCTGGTCCATGATGTCGTCGTGCATCAGGGTGAAGTTGTGGAAGAGCTCGATGCCGAGGGCCTGGTCGAGCGCGGCACGGGGATCCCCGCCGAAAAGGGCGCAGCCCATGAGCGTGGCAACGGGGCGCACGCGCTTGGCGGGCAGACCCAGCAGGTAGGTGATGCGGTGGTACAGTGGATCATCGGGAAGGGCCTTCGTCCAGTCGGCCAGCCGTTCCTCCACGAGGCCGCGGTATACTTCGATGGTCGTGCTCATCGGTCGCCCGCCAGCCGCATCAGGTACTCGCCATAGCCGCTCTTCATCAGGGGCGCGGCCAGTTCCCGGAGCCGGGCGGCATCGATGTAGCCCTTCTTGAAGGCGACCTCCTCGATGCAGCCGATGCGCAGCCCCTGGCGTTCCTCGATCACCTGCACGAACTGGCCGGCCTGCATCAGCGAGGTGAACGTACCCGTGTCGAGCCAGGCGGTGCCCCGGTCCATGATCTCCACCTGTAATCTGCCGCGGCGCAGGTACTCCCGGTTCACATCGGTGATCTCATACTCGCCCCGTGCGCTGGGCTTCAGCGCGGCGGCGATGTCGACCACGCTATTGTCGTAGAAGTAGAGCCCTGGAACGGCGAAATTGCTCTTGGGCTTCGCGGGTTTCTCCTCGATGCTCAGTGCGCGGTTGTCCGCGTCGAACTCCACCACGCCATAGCGTTCGGGGTCGCTCACGTGGTAGGCGAAGACCAGTCCGCCGTCGGGATCGGTATGCTTGGCGAGCATGCGCCCGAAGCCGACACCATAGAAGATGTTGTCACCGAGGATCAGTGCCACGGGATCATCACCGATGAAGTCGCGGCCGATCACGAAGGCCTGTGCCAGACCGTTGGGCTCGGGTTGCTCGGCGTAGGCGAAGGTGCAGCCGAGCCGGGTGCCATCGCCGAGCAGTTTCCGGAACTGGGGAAGGTCGTGCGGCGTGCTGATCACCAGCACCTCGCGGATGCCCGCGGCCATCAGCGTGCTCAGCGGGTAGTACACCATCGGTTTGTCGTACACCGGCATGAGCTGCTTGCTCACGGCCAGCGTCAGCGGATGCAATCGCGTGCCGGAACCTCCGGCCAGGATGATGCCTTTCATGCTTGGTCGGTCGCGGAGGGATGATGGGGCGCCTGTCCTTCGATGTGGAGCTCGTGCACATCGATGTCATCCTCCTCGTCCATGATCTCCAGCAGGGGCTCCTCGAACGCCTTGGTGGTGATCGACCGCTCGAACGACAGCAGGAGCGCAGGCAGCACCAGCAGGTTGGTGAACATCGCCACGCCGAGGGTGATCGAGATGAGGGTGCCCATCGCCTTCACCCCGCCAAAGTCGCTCAGGATGAACATGGAGAACCCGCAGAAAAGGACCACGGCGGTGTAGATCACCCCGACGCTCGTTTCCCGCAGGGCCAGTTCCACCGACCGACGCAGGTCATGCCCGGTGAGGCGCAGCTCCAGCCGGTACTTCGACAGGAAGTGGATCGCGTTGTCCACCGCGATGCCGAAGGCGATGCTGAACACGAGGATGGTGCTGGGCTTGATCGGTATCCCGAGATAGCCCATCAGACCGCCGGTGACGATCAAGGGGAGCAGGTTGGGCACGAGCGATACCACGACCATCCGGGCGGAGTTGAAGATCAAGGCCATCAGCAGGCCGATCACCACGATGGCGATGGCCAGGCTGATCACGAGGTTGCTCACCATGTAGGCGGTCCCCTTCAGGAAGACCATGCTGGTGCCCGTGAGCGTCACCCGGTATTTCAGCGGATCGAAGATGCTGTCGATCTGCGGCCGGAGCCGGGCCATCACCTTGTCCATGCGCTGCGTGCCGACGTCCGCCATCTGCACGGTGAGGCGCGTGGTCTGCCGGGCGGAGTCGAGGAAGGCCTTGGCCAGGTCCTGCTTGCCACTGAGGTTCTGGAGGTAGGGCAGGATGAAGCGGTCGGGACCGGAGGAGCGGATCAACTGGTACCGATCGGGGTTGCCGTTGTAGAAGGCCTGCTTGGTGAACTTCACCGCCTCCACGATGCTGAGCGGACGCGAGAAGACGGGATAGGTCTCCAGTGTGTCGCTGAGCTCCTCGATCCGGCGCAGCGTGGCCTCCTTCAATGCACCGCCCTTCTTCTTCGCGTCGATCATCACCTCGAGCGGCATCACGCCCTTGAAATTGCGTTCGAAGAAGTGCAGGTCGGTGAGCACCGGTCCGTCCTTGGGCAGGTCGTCCACGATGCGGCTCTGGTCCTTCAGCATCCGCAGGCCGATCAGCCCGAACGCCAGCACGCCCAACGAGGCGGCATAGATCACGGGGCGGCGCTCCTTCACCGTGCGCACGATCCACTCCACGGCCTTGTCCAGCCAGCGGCGGTCGAGGTGGCTGGTGTGGCGCGGCTTCGGCGGGGCCTGGAAGCTGAACAGGATCGGGATCAGCAGCAGGGCCAGCACGAACAGCAGCATGATGTTCAGCGCCGCGATGATGCCGAACTGCCGCAGCACGTCGCTGTAGGTCAGCATGAAGGTCCCGAAGCCCAGCGCCGTGGTGGCATTGGTCATGAACGCCGCCGTGCCCACGCGCGAGATCACCCGCTGCAGCGCGCGCACCTTGTTGTTGTGGCGGACGTACTCGTAGTGGTACTTGTTGATGAGGAACACGCAGTTCGGCACCCCGATCACGATGAGCAGCGGCGGCACCACGGAGGTGAGGATGTTCAGCTCGAAGCCCATCAGGGCCATGGTGCCGAAGGCCCAGACCACGCTGGTGAGCACCACGAGCAGGGAATAGAGCATGACGCGCCAGCTCCGGAAGAAGAGCAGCAGCAGCAGCGCCGTGACCGCCACGGCCAGGCCGACGAACATGGGCAGTTCACCCTGCAGCAACTGGGTGGTGCGCACGCGGATGTACGGCAGCCCGCTCCGATGCACGTCGATCCCACCCTGCTCGAACGCGGCGATGCGCTCCTCCATCGCGTTGATCACGCGATCGCGATCGTTCGTGTCGAACACCCGCGCGTCCACGAACACCATCATCAGGCTCGCCCCGGTGCTGTCGTTGTAGAGCAGGCCCCGGTAGAAGGGCAGCGCGCGCACCTTGGTCAGGATCGTGTCCATCTCGGCCTGCGAACGCGGCGGAGCGGCCATCACGGGCACCAAGCGGAAGCGCTTCAGGCTGTCGTCGCGCATCAGGTCGAACAGGTGGGCCTCGCTGAAGACCGAGTCGATCCCGTCGATCTTCTTCAGGTCGTTGCCCAGCTGCCACCAGGCCGTGAAGAACTCCGGCTGATAGAGGCGGCGGTCCTCCACGCCGAGCACGATCACGTTGCCGTCCTCGGAGAATTTCTGCAGGAACTGTTGGTAGACGATGTAGGCGCTGTCGTTCTTGGGCAGTAGTCCGCCGTGCTTGAAGCTGGTGCGGACATCACGGGCCTTCCACCCCATGAACAGGGTGATCGTCCCCAGGGCGATGAGGATCCCGGTCCTGTTGCGCAGGACCCTGCTGGCCAGCCATTCCCACATCGATGCAGAACGGAGCCCCGGATCCGCCGAAGCTCCGACCGGCAAAGGAACGAGATCCCCGGCGGAGGGATAGGGACGCACCTCACCTGAAGGCGGCCATCGGCGACCAGGCGCATCCTGACCGACCTAACTTGCCCTGCGATGCGTGCCGACCTGCGTGATGGGGCCGAATGGGGCCGGCGGCTGACCCCGCGCCGCGCCCGGAACGCTTATCGGATCTGGCGGAGCTTCCGGCGTGCCCGCCGCACGGGCGATCCGCAGATCGACGGTCTGCCGGTCACCATCAGCTTCGAGCCCACCACCGCCTGCAACCTGCGCTGTCCCGAATGCCCCAGCGGCCTGCGCAGCTTCACGCGGCCCACCGGCAATCTGCGGCCGGACCTTTTCACGCAGGTGATCGATGAGCTGGCGCCCGATCTCTGGGGCCTGACCTTCTACTTCCAAGGCGAGCCCTACATCAACCCCGGCTTCCTGGACATGGTGCGCTACGCCAGGGGAAAAGGGATCTACACGGCGACAAGCACCAACGCGCACTTCCTGGACGAGGGACGCGCGGAGGCGACGGTGCGCAGCGGGCTGTCACGCCTGATCATCTCGCTCGATGGCACGGACCAGGCCACCTACGAACAGTACCGCCGGGAAGGCGACCTGCAGAAGGTGCTGGAAGGCGCGGAACGCATCGTCCGCTGGAAACGCAAGCTGAGGAGCCGCACGCCGCATGTCGTATTCCAGTTCCTCGTAGTGCGACCGAACGAACACCAGGTACCCGAGGCGCGCGAGCTGGCGAAGCGGATCGGCGTGGACGACCTCTGGCTGAAGACCGCGCAGGTGTATGATCCACGCGACGACCATCCGCTGATCCCGACGCAGGACCGCTATGCACGCTACCGGCGCAAGGCCGATGGCACCTGGGAAGTGAAGAACCGATTGGACGATCACTGCTGGAAGATGTGGCACAGCTGCGTGATCACGTGGGACGGCCGCGTGGTGCCCTGCTGCTTCGACAAGGATGCGCACCACGTGCTCGGCGACCTTCGGTCACAGAGCTTTCGTGAGATCTGGACCAGCGCGGCCTATGCCGACTTCCGCCGCACGTTGTTCACTTCGCGCGGCAGCATCGAAATGTGCCGGAATTGTTCGGAGGGGAGCCCGGTATGGGTGTGAGGGAATGCGGTCCCGCTGAACAGGCAACGTCCAACGACCGAAACCCTCCTCACACCTTCATGATGTCCTTCTCCTTCGCTTCGAGATGGACGTCGATCCTCTTCGTGTAGATGCCCATCAGTTTCTCCACCTCGGCCTCGGCGTCCTTGGCGAGGTCCTCCGCCAGGCCGTCCTTCTGGAGCCTCTTGATGCCATCGATGGCCTTGTGGCGCGCACTGCGCAGGCTCACGCGAGCGTTCTCGGCCTCCTTGTGCGCTGCCTTCACCAGTTCCTTGCGGCGCTCCTCGGTGAGCATCGGCACGCTGATGATCACGGCCTCGCCGTTGTTGTTGGGG
>JACJZI010000015.1 GCA_020635655.1 Flavobacteriales bacterium | reverse complement strand
GCAGAAAGAAATACCGGGGGTCGTATTCCCGGCGATACATTGGTTCGAAGAGCAGGATGAGGTGGTCGATGTGCCGGGCATTCAGGTCATCGATCGCTTCACGCAGGAGGGCCTCGTTCAGGCGTTCCATGTCCTGTTTGGTCCGAACGGTCTCCTCCTCAGAAACCAGACTGTCCTTGAATACGACATGGTCGACCAGTCGCCACAAATAGCTGGGGATCCCGGGCCCGTTCGCCGCATACCAAGCTTCCGGGTCCGGGTCGATGGGGACGTTGTGGAGCACCAGACTGTCGCCCTCCAGGGAGAAGCGAGGTTTTTCACCGACCCGCGCATCGAGCAAGGCCCGTTCCATGTCCCGTGTCATCATGCTGAGGACGACAAAGGGATGATCATACCGATCGATCACCTGGTGATACAGCAGGGCGATCTGGTCCAAGCCATATCCCCCGGCACCGTAGTTGATGAAATAGTGGTCCTTTGCGAACGCGCTGTCCGCGTTCAGGATGCCCTCGAAGCAGGTGACCGTGACGCACTGTGCGAAGGAATCGCCGAAGAGCAGCACAGGACGCCGGCCGTTCGCGGGAGGTGCATTCCTGGGCTTGTAGGTGGTCCCGTCAAAGTAGCCTGTCCAGCCCAACAAGGGGTGAGGGTCCTCCGGCGGACGCAACGGCCCCCCGAGCAGGGTATACAATTTCCAGTATTCCTGGGAAAAGATCAGGCCCGTGGTATCGGGATAGTTGCGGGCGTAAAGTCCGGGTTGTCGCAGATGCGCGAACCCGGTCATGCCGCTGAACAGCACCCAGCGGAAGACCAGTTCGGCGAGCACCAGGGTGAACAGGCCCATGCCCAGGGAGATGCCGATGTTGCGAAGGCGCGTGTTCACGTGTTCGGGTCCGGCGCAAGGTAGATCCGTTCACCGTTCAGGCACCGCCCGGCACGGCGTCCAGAAGCCGCTTGGTATAGGGGGCCCGCGGGTGCTCGCATATTTCGTCCGCAGGGCCGATCTCCACGAGCCGCCCTTGTTCCAGTACCAGGATCCGGTCGCACATGTACCGCACCACGTTCAGGTCATGACTGATGAAGAGATAGGTCAGGCCATGCTCTTCCTTCAGGTCGTTCAACAAGTTCAGGACCTGCGCCTGCACACTAACGTCCAGGGCGGCGATGCTCTCATCGCACACGATAAGCCTGGGACGCAGCGCCAACGCACGTGCGATCACGATGCGCTGGCGCTGCCCTCCGCTGAACTGGTGTGGGAAACGATCGGCATGTCCCTCCTCCAGCCCGACCCGTTCGAGCAGGTCGATCATCCGGTGCCATCGGTCGCGCGCGTCATTTCCGATCCGATGCACGCGCATGGCCTCCGTGATGGCGCGGCCGGCAGTGAGCTGGGGGTTCAGGCTCGCATAGGGGTCCTGGAATATGATCTGCAGTTCCCGCCGCATCCGTCGCATCGTCGCATCGTCCGCTTGGGTCAGATCGACATCGCCATAGCGGACACGGCCGCTCGTGGGGCGGATCAATTGGAGGATGCTGCGGCCCAGGGTCGTCTTCCCACTGCCGGAGCCTCCCACGACCCCCAGGGTCTCGCCGGGATGTACGGCGAAGGACACATCGCGCAGGACCTGCACGGGTGGCTTCTTCCGGGAGAAGATCCCCGATCGGGAAGGGTAGGTCTTGTCCAATGCATCCACCCGGAGAATTGGGTGTTCTTGCATCAAGCGGTCCACACGTTGAGCCCTTTGGTCACGCGAGATGCGGCGGGTCGGCCCCGTTCGTCCGGCGAGATGGTCCTCCACTGTGGAAAGCCGCACGGGGTGATCGCCAGGCCTGGGCCGACAGGCGAGCAGTCCGCGGGTATAAGGATGTCCCGGTGACGCGAACAGCGCCTCCTTGGACCCCTGCTCCACCACCTCGCCCTTGTGCATGACCAGTACGCGGTCCGCCAGCTCGCGGACCACCCCAAGGTCATGGGTGATGAAGAGCAGGCCCATCCGACGTTCACATGCGAGCACCTTGAGCAGCTCCAGGATATCGCGTTGGACCAGCATGTCCAACGCGGTGGTCGGTTCATCACAGATCAGCACACGTGGGTCGCAGCAGAGCGCCAGGGCGATCACCACGCGTTGTTTCTGGCCACCGCTCAATTGGTGCGGATAGCGGTGCATCAGTTGCTCGGGGCCGGGCAGCCGCACCTCGTGGAAGAGCTGCAATACATGGTCCGTCGCAGCACGGGACGAAAGGTCGAGATGTTCCCGAATGGCCTCCTTCACCTGGTCGCCCACGGTGTGGACCGGGTCCAATGCGGTCATCGGTTCCTGGAACACCATCGCCATATCCGTTCCGCGCAACCGGCGCAGTTGTTCCTCCGGCATGGCCAGGACGTCGACCGGTTCCTTTTCCATGCATAGTTCGACACGTCCACTTGTCCTTGTATCCCCCTTTGGCAGAAGGCCCATCAGCGCGAGGGATGTGACCGTTTTTCCCGACCCGGATGCGCCCACGATGGCGATGGTCTCGCCGGCATGAAGGGTCAGGGAAACGTCCTTCACGACATGCGCACCGCCCAGATGCACGTGCAGCGCATCGACGTTCAGCAGGACCTCCAGCGTATCGCTCAAACCTGGATGATGTTGGCTTCGGGGATCAAGGGGTACCCCGTCAGTCGGAGGTAGAGCTGCACCGTGGCCACGACGTCCTTGCGGCAATAGGCCGTGATCCGGTCCAGGTCGTTGTCCGCGTAATAGACACGCGCTACATCAGCACCGGTGATGTCGTCCTTGGGTGTCGGGATGCCGAGGATATGCGTGAGCAGCGCGAGGGAGGTGAAGTTCTTCCGATCGCCGAAGGACCAGAGGTTCATGGTGTCCAGATGCCCCACTTCCCAGGGCTTCAGTCCGGCGATGTCGAGCAGACGGGGGAGGGGCACGGTGTTCACCACACACCGTCGGGCGATGTACGGGAAGTCGAATTCCCTGCCATTGTGCCCACACAACCAATGGTCATCCGTGTCGTAGTGCTTGTTGAGCAGTTCAACGAATCGTTCCAGGATGTCACGCTCGTGGTCACCATGAAGCGTGGTGACGCGCAAATGATGTCCATTGCCTTGTTCCTCGATCCGCCCGACGCCGATGCAGATGATCCGTCCGAACTCCGCATAGATGCCGGCTTCCCTGTACAGGTCCGCCGCGTTCATGTTCTGAGCGCCCTGCCGGTATCGGGTCTTTTGGTCCCAGAACTGCTGCATTTGCGGGTCGAGGTCCGCCCAGCGGTATTCCGCGGGCACGGTCTCAATATCTAGGAAGAGGACCTTGGTCAGGTCGCGTACTTGTTCACTGCGCACGATCGCTGCCCGGACCCGGGGTTGGTATGGCCGGGAACGGCGAGGACGAAGTTATTCGTGCTCACTCGATCATCACCCCGCGCCGGTGCATCAGGGGCAGGTCGGTGAAGTGTTCATCGGTGATGCTCTCCGGCAGGAAGATGTACTTCTTGTCGTGGATGACCCCATCGATATAGAAGCTGAGCCAATATTGGTTGTTCAATGGGAAGACCTCTTCGACGATGCGCTCGATGCGCGCCCAGCTCCGCGCCCCCAGGTGTTCAAGGAAATGGCGCATTTCTGAGGTGCGCCGTTGTTCGCCTTCCACCTCGCCGTACCCGCGCGAGCTGATCAGCACGTTCTCAAGCGGTACGTCATTCCGATTGATCAGGTAAACGAACCACCCCGGCGCATCATCCGCATCCGGTTCGCGCACCACCGCCATGGCCACTCCCTTCACGCGTGGTCGATGGATGTCGGCCTTCATCCGCTCAGCGCGCCGCCAGGGACCTGGCAATGGAGATCCACTCGAAGACATCCTTCGGGTGCCCTGTCTCGTTCACTTCCTCCCGTTTCATGCCGGTGCGCACCATCACCAGCCGCTCCCAGGGGATCACGACGACGTATTCCCCGTGGAACCCGCGGCAGTAGTAGATGGGCTTTCCGTCCAGGTCGGCAAGCCACCAGAAGTAACCATACCGTTTGTTCGGCGAACCCTTGTCGTCCAGTTCCGCGGGTGTGATCGAGGCCTGCCAGTATTCCTCCGGAAGGATCCGGTGGCCCCGCCACATCCCGCTGTCCAGGTAGAGCTGACCGATGCGGGCGAAGTCCCGCGCGGTGGCATAGAGGCAACAGAACGCCTTGTAGTCGCCGTTCTTCCGGTCCTTGCCCCAATAGGCTTCATGCTCGCATCCGAGCGGCACCCACACCTTGTCGTGTACCAGGGTCACCAGGTCCTGGCCGTAGGCCTTTTCCAGCACCGCCGCCATGATCTGCGTGCTGCCACTGATGTAGTCGAACTCCTTTCCCGGTCCATCGCGACAGGGCTGGCCGATGCTCAATTCACGGACGTGGTAGCCGTAATAGCCCTTGGCATTGTCGCTGAACGGGTCGGCGCCGCTCTCGCTCCAGTCCAGGCCCGTGCTCATGGTCAGCAGGTTCCAGAGCGTGATCTTGTCCTTGCAGCCGCCGCGGAACTCCGGAAGGAATTCGCCCACCTTCTGGAACACGTTGTCGATCTTCCCCTCCTTCATCGCCACGCCGGTCAGCACGCTGATGTAGCTCTTGGCCACGCTGAACGAGTTGGTGACACTGTCGGCATCCCAACCGCTCCAATATTTCTCGAAGAGGAGACTGTCGTTCTGCACCACGACGAAGCCCACCGAATACAATTCCTTCAACCGAGCTTCCTGCTCAGTTGTGAGCGACACTTGGCCATAGCGCGAGGATTCAGGCCAAGGTTGGGGATCGTCCGCGGGGATGGCGGTATACGGGAAGAAGTTCCGGTCGTCGATCTCCGGGCCACTACGTCCTCGGAGGTAGGTGTACCAGACCCCACGTGGAATGTGACCATTTCCCGTGAGATAGGCCAGGGCGGTGAGCACGGCAAGCACGATGACCAGCCAGAGCAGGAACTTCCTGAGGATGCGCATGGGGCGGAGTTGGCCCGAAAATACGGTCAAGTATCCGCGACGTCCACGTCGAACAGGTCGGCCAGTTCCAGTTTCAACCGGTCCTTCACCTCCTGCATCGGCACCGCGCGGCCGAGCTCTTTCGCCAGACTGGTCACACCCTTGTCCGGAATTCCACAGGGTACGATGTGCTGAAAGAAGCTCAGGTCCGTGTTCACGTTGAACGCGAACCCGTGCATGGTGACCCAACGACTGGCGCGGATGCCGAAAGCGCAGATCTTCCGCGCGCTGGTCGGGTCGTCCGCATCCAACCATACGCCGGTGAGCCCCTGGATGCGATCGGCCTTGACACCGTATGCCTCCAAGGTCCCAATGACGGCTTCCTCCAGGGTGCGGAGGTAGCGGTGGATATCCGTGAAATGGTGGTCAAGGTCGAAGATGGGGTAGCCCACGAGCTGCCCCGGACCGTGGTACGTGATGTCACCGCCCCGGTCGATGGGGAAGAACTGAACACCCTTGTCGCGCAGACCCTGCTCGTTCAGGAGCAGGTGTGAGGCCCTGCCGCTCTTGCCCAGGGTGAAGACATGCGGATGTTCGCAGAACAGGAGATGGTCTTCGGTCGGGACATGCTCCACTTCGGGAAGGGACCGGTTGGCGACCTTCCGATCGATCGTGGCTTGGAACAACTGGTGTTGAAGCTCCCATGCGTTGGCGTAGTCGATCAGGCCCAGGTCCTGGAAGTGGATCCGTCGCACGGGGCAAAGGTCAGCATCACGGCACCTCCCGCACGCGGCTACTTCACCTCCGCAAGCTTCCCCTTCAGCATGTTGATGACGTCGATCTCCGCGGGGTCCACCCCTTTCTTTTCGGCCCAGTAGTAACTGATCCAGTCCCCGATGTTGATCAAGTAGAGCTGGCGCGCATAGGCGGTATCCCCCTTGCTCCATACTTCGAAGATGTGCGGGGTGTGCCGGGCAAAGACCTCCTTGTTGATCTCCATGCGGACCTGTGTGCGTTCGTGGTCCTCTTTGTGCCGGAACAGCACCACTGCGATGTCGTCCCGGCCTCCGGCCCAGCCCACGAGCTCATTGTGGTTCATCTCCGGGATGGCGTGGTGCCAGCAGAGCTCCTTGCTGTTCTCGTTCACTTGCTGGCGGAAACGGATGCTCACCGCCTCCGTGTTGGACTCGCTGTAGATCACCAGGCGCTTTCCGAGCAGCTTTTCAGTAAGGTCCTGTGCGGCGCCCTTCACCGTGCCCTTTTGTTGTTCCAGCAGGTCCGCCGCACCCGTGATCGCGTCCTCGAACCCATCATCGATGATCCCGAAATGGCGCAGAAGGAAGAACTGCTGCACCAATGAATAGGCCAGCATGGTACGCGGCGGATTACCACCCGGGATCACCACATGGTCAAGTCCTTTCGTCCTCGCGATCTCCAACATGGTGCCACCGCTGGTGATCACGCACACGCGAGCACCCTTGTTCATCGCTTGTTCCATCGCGGCAAGGGTCTCCTCGGTGTTCCCACTGTAGCTGCAGGCGATCACCAGGCTTTTCGGCCCGACATAGCCGGGCAGGTAGTAGTTGTTGTACACCTCGATCGGGCACTTCGCCTCCCCCTGGACCAATTGCGCCGCGATGCGTCCGCCGATCCCGCTGCCACCAAGGCCGGTGATCACCACGTTGGTATAGGGCCCGCCCGGGCTTTTCAACTGGGCCTTCCGGCCGATCTCCAGGGCTTCCTTGAGCTGTTTCGGAAAAGCGTCGATGAGCTTGTACATGGATCCGATGATGTCGTTGCGAAATTAGACCGCTCTTACGCATCAGGCCCTCCGCCGGTTCCGGGTATCTTCGCGATCCATTTCGCGCAACACCATGGCACACGCCCTTTCCGATCAGGAGATCGCGCGCCGAGAGGCTTTGGAAAAGCTTCGCGCGCTCGGCATCGAACCCTTTCCCGCCGCGGAATTCGCGGTGACCGCTACCGCACGGGAAGTGAAGGGCCTGTTCAAGGAGGAAGGGGATCCCGCGCAGGTGACCATTGCCGGAAGGATCATGAGCGTGCGCATCATGGGCAAGGCCAGCTTCGCCGTGCTGCGCGACCACACCGGCGACCAGCAGATCTACGTGGCGCGCGATGAGATCTCCCCCGGCGAGGATAAGACGGCATATGACGAGGTATGGAAGCACCTGCTCCATCTCGGCGACTTCATCGGGGTGGAAGGCCACGTGTTCAAGACCCGGACCGGCGAGATCACGGTGCACGTCAGGAAGCTCACCTTATTGGGTAAGGCCCTGCGCCCGCTGCCGGTCGTGAAGACCGATGAAGAGGGCAACGTGCACGATGCTTTCGTTGACCCGGAGCTGCGCTACCGCATGCGCTACGTGGACCTGATCGTGAACGACGGCGTACGGGAGACCTTCCTGAAACGCACCCGGACCGTCAGCGCCATGCGCAAGTACATGGACGATGCCGGGTACGTGGAGGTGGACACGCCGGTGTTGCAGCCCATCCCAGGTGGCGCTGCAGCGCGGCCTTTCATCACCCACCACAACGCCCTTGACGTTCCCTACTACCTCCGGATCGCCAACGAACTCTATCTGAAGCGCCTTATCGTGGGCGGCTTCCAGGGGGTGTACGAGTTCAGCCGCAACTTCCGGAATGAGGGCATGGACCGCACGCACAATCCGGAGTTCACCGTGATGGAACTCTACGTGGCCTACAAGGACTACCGCTGGATGATGGACTTCATCGAGGGGCTTTTCCGGCAAGTGGCCACGGCGGCGAACGGTTCACCGGCCACGGATCTCCTGGGGAACCACATCGACTTCGGCCCGGCCTTCCGGCGCATCACCATGTGTGGCAGTCTGAAGGACAAGACCGGCAAGGATGTGCTGGCGATGGACGAGAAAGCCCTGGGCGAGCTCTGCAAGGCGCATAGCGTGGAAGTGACCGCCGCCATGGGCAAGGGCAAGTTGATCGACGAGCTGTTCAGCGTGCTCGTTCAGCCGGAGCTCATCCAACCCACCTTCGTCATGGACTTTCCCGTGGAGATGAGCCCATTGTGCAAGAAGCACCGCGACGACCCCCGCCTCACGGAACGTTTCGAACTTTTCGTGAACGGCTTCGAGGTGGCCAACGCCTACAGCGAGCTGAACGACCCGATCGACCAGCGCGAACGGTTCGAGCACCAGCTGGAGCTGCAACAACGCGGCGACGACGAGGCCATGTTCATCGACCAGGACTTCCTGCGCGCCCTGGAATTCGGCATGCCACCGACCAGTGGTGTGGGTATCGGCGTGGACCGTGTGGTGATGCTGCTCACCGGACAGCCCGCGATCCAGGAGGTGCTGCTGTTCCCGCAGATGAGGCCGGAGAAATTCGAGTGAGGGAGGCCGCCTCCTTCGTGGTCCTCCGCCGCTGTGGCATGGACACCTACGCTACTCCGTCCTTTCCACCCGCTCCATCACGTCGCCCACCTCCAACCGTTCCGCCACGTCCATGCCGCTTACCACATGCGCAAAGCGCGTATACCGACCATCCAAGTGAGGTGCGGGTGCCAGCATGATGAAGAACTGGCAGCTTTCCGTATCGCGACCTGCTGATGCGATGCCCACGGCACCCGTGGTGAAGCCCCGCAGGCCGATCTCCGTGCGCAGCGTCCAGTCCATGCTGCCATAGCCATCGCCACGGGGACAGCCCCCTTGGGCCACGAAATCCGGAATGACGCGGTGGAAGGTCTTGCCATCGTAGTAGCCCGCGGTCACGAGCGAATCGAAGGCCACGCAGGTCCCCGGCGCGGCATCGGGTTCAATGGCCAGAACGATGTCCCCCTTCGTTGTTGCGAAGAGGTAGCGTTGACCTTGTCGCAGGTGCGCAAGCCGGCCCCGGTCGATCGGGTGGTTGAAGGGTGGGGCCGTATGGGTGGGTGACGGTCGGCCGGTCAGCCGGGCCTCGGCGGCATCGAGCAATTGGACCGCCTCAAGGTCGCGAATGGGATGGAGGGCGCTGCGTGCCTGCTCCACAAGACCGGGTTCCAGGGCCGCACGCACCTGCGTGCTGTCCATGCCGGCCAGCGCCTCGCAGCCAGCGGCGATCAGGCCGGCATCGTGGGTGCTGAGCGCATCGCGCATGGCACTGGCTGGTGTGATGTTGGTCGTCGACCCTTCAGCGTTGCCGGCGATCCGCAACAAGGCCGAGAAGGCCGCCTGTTTTTCCGGAGGAGTGCGCGGGGCATGGAGGATCGCCCGTAGCTCGCCCGACCGATCCTCGTCCGGGTCCCACGCCATCGCCGTGATCAGGTCCGCGTTGCGGTAGGGGCCGAGATCCTGTTCGGCCATGCTGCGCATCAGCAACCGTGCGGCATTGCGTGTGCCTTCGTCGCCATCACGCAGCGCGATACCGTACAGGGCGATCTTGATCGCCAACCGATCATGTTGCTGACCCGCGCGCCAGGCGGCTTCACCGTCCAGGGGAGGAGGCAGGCGCTCAAGTTGCTCCAAGGCGGCTTGACGCACGATGCTCGCGGAGTCGTTGGTCCGGTCGAACAAGTAACCGGCAAGGGCGGCATCCTGTGACGCACTCAGCGCCCGAACGGCCGCGACACGGATCATCGGCAAAGGGTCGTTCGTTCCGAGCCGCTTGAGCAGCTGGATCACCTCCGGGGTCGTGCCATGTCTTAAGGCACCCACCAGGAACATGCGCACGTTGGGGTCGTGTTCCACCTCGAACGCTTGCAGGATGTCATCCGTTGCCGGGACCAATTGCTCCTGTGGCAAACGCGCCAATGTTTGCGCTGCGCGGGTGCGGATGTCGCGATCGGTGCTCTCCAGATAGCTGATCAGGAAAACGGCATCCCGTGGTCGCGTACGCAGTTCGGCGCGGAACACGGCCTCGTGCATCACCCGGGAAATGGCCGTATCCGGTTCGGCATCCGCGGTCGTGATGATCCGTTGCAGCAGGATGCTGTCCGCGATGAAGCTCAATGCGAACAACGCATCACGTCGCACTAGAGCGTCGGGGTCGTCAAGGGCTTTGGTCAGGCAAGCACCGGCCGCAGTGTCCTGCACGCTGGCCAGGGCGATCGCGGCGTCGCGTCGCACGGTGGCGTTGGTGTCCAAAAGAAAGGCGCAAAGCGTTGCCACATCGCGGTGGTCCTGCGCGAAGAGGACATCCATCGGGGTATTGTCGTGGGCCGGATCGATGGCGGCCGGTCCACCCTGCGGGGAGGAACAAGCGATAAGACCGAGCGCGAGGAGCAAGAGGACCTTTCGGAGCAGCATGGCCCCGAAGATCGCGCTCCCGCGCGTCCGAGGGATCACTGCCTCGCTGCCAACCTGGGCGGTGCGGGCCGGAACAGGTCGGTGAGGTCCCAGCCGAAATACCGCAGCACGGCCAGCAACACCATGGTCGCCGTGGCTTCATCAAGGTTCCCGACCAAGGGGATGTTGTCCGGCAGCAGTTCGAAAATGCCGAGGGTCGGGTTCATCAGGTAGAGAAAGGCCAGGATGCCGGCCAGTGCGACAAGGAGCTTTTTCATGGTACGGGTTCCGCACAAAGAACGCGCCGGACAAGCCCCTGGTACCCCGGGAGTATCTTTGCCGGGCCATGAAGAGGACCCTCCCGATCGCATCGCTCCTGGCCTTCTCCCTGCCCGTGCCGCTTGCCGCGCAAATGATGGGCGATCAGGATGCGATGGACCAGATGAAGTACGACATCCAGTACCTCGCCAGCGATCGGCTGGAAGGGCGGGAAGCGGGAACGCCCGGAGAGCGGCTGGCCGATGTGTACGTCGTGCAGAAGTTCTCCAGTATCGGCCTGATGCCCTATGGCGACAGCGCCACCTACGACCAGCCTTTCCATTTCGCGGGACAACCCACGCTCGGCGCGAAGAACGCATTGCAGATCGGTCGCAGGAAACTGAAGATCGATGAGGAGTGGTACCCGTTGACCTGGTCCTCGAACGGGCAGGTGCTGGGCAAGACGATCAAATGCGGCTATGGCATCCAGGCACCCGACCTGGACTATGATGACTACGCCGGCAAGGACCCCAAGGGGAAGTGCGTGGCCCTCTCCGTCAGTTCACCTGATGGGATCCACCCACACTCGAAATACCTTGCCGATAACGACCTGGAGGACCGTGTGCACAAGGCCATGGAACTGGGTGCAGTGGCGGTGGTCCTGTACAATGACGATCCGGATGCGGAGGATCCGTCCTCCGAGCTCTCGCCGAAAATGCAACCCATCGGCGTGCCTGTGGTCTTCCTGAAGGGGGATCGGTACAAGACCCTCCTTTCGGACAACAACCCCTGTGCGATCGGTGTCGACATCGACAGGCCCGAAATGACCGCCCACAACCTGGCAGGCATGCTCGACAATGGGAAGGATGGTGTCGTCGTGATCGGGGCACATCTCGACCACCTGGGTTATGGCGGTGAAGGAAGTCTGTGGCGCGGCGGACCGGCGATCCACAACGGTGCCGACGACAATGCCAGCGGCGTGGCCGCCATGCTGCAACTCGCACGCGACCTCACCGAGATGGACGAGGCCCGCGCGAACGACTACCTCTTCATTGCCTTCAGCGGCGAGGAAAAGGGGCTGTACGGGTCGAACTACTGGACCAAGCATCCCACGGTGCCCCTCGATCGGATCAACTACATGATCAACCTGGACATGGTGGGTCGCATGGACTCCACGCGTGATCTGGAGATCAACGGCGTGGGCACCTCCCCGGCCTGGGCCGAAGTGGACGGACTGACGGCGGGCGACCTGAAGATCAAGACATCCGAGGGCGGCATCGGTCCCAGTGACCATACATCGTTCTATCTGAAGGACATTCCGGTGCTGCACTTCTTCACCGGCGCGCACGAGGACTACCACAAACCCAGCGATGACGAGGAGAAGATCAACTATCCCGGCCTGTTGAGCGTCGTGCGCTACATCGAGGCGGCCATCACCACCTTGAACGACAATGGCAAGCTCGCCTTCACCAGGACGCAGGACGCGGACACCTCCAAGACCCCGCGCTTCACCGTGACGCTGGGCGTGGTGCCCGACTACATGTTCGATGGTCGCGGGATGCGTATCGATGGGGTGACGGACGGGAAACCGGCCTCGCATGCCGGCCTCAAGCCGGGCGACGTGGTGATCAAGCTTGGTGATGCGGAGGTGATCGACATGATGAGCTACATGAAGGGGCTCAGCATGTTCAAGAAGGGCGATGCCACCAAAGTGACCGTACTGCGTGACGGCAAGGAGATGCAGGCAGACATCCAATTCTGATGGCGGTCGGCAGGGTGGCGGTGATCGGCGGTGGTTCCTGGGGCACGGCCCTGGTGAAACTGCTGGCCCAGAACAACGCACCGGTCGGCTGGTGGTTGCGCGGACAGGCGGCGATCGACCACATCCAACGCTACGGGCACAACCCGAACTACATCAGCGCGGCACAGTTCGATGTGTCACGCCTGGCGATGCACACCGACCTGGCACAGGTCGTCCGGGAGACGGACACCTTGGTGCTCGCCGTACCCAGTGCATTCGTAATGGACACTTTGGGCACACTGGTGCCGGATGCATTGCAAGGGAAGACCCTGTTCAGCGCCGTGAAGGGCATCGTGCCACAGACGGACCAGATCGTAGGGGAGTACCTGTTCACCCATTGGAACGTGGCGGAAAAGGACTTTGGCGTGATCTGCGGTCCCTGTCACGCGGAGGAGGTCGCGATGGAACGCCTCAGCTACCTGACCATCGCCTGTCAGGACGCCACCAAAGCAGCTGCCCTGGGCGAGGCCCTGAACGGACGCTTCATGCGCACCACGCTAAGCGATGACATCTACGGCACCGAGTATGCAGCGATCCTCAAGAACGTGATCGCAGTGGCGGCCGGGATCAGCGTGGGTCTGGGCTATGGCGATAACTTCCGGGCGGTGCTGGTGAGCCGCGCGATCCAGGAGATCGAGCGGTTCGTCGCCGCCGTGCACCCCATCACCCGTGACATCAACGAACCCGCCTATCTCGGTGACCTCCTGGTGACGGCCTACTCCACCTTCAGCCGCAACCGCGAATTCGGGAACATGATCGGCAAGGGATACAGTGTGAAGGCGGCACAGCTGGAGATGAACATGGTGGCCGAAGGCTACAATGCCGTGAAGTGCGTGCACAAGATCAATCACCGGTTCCGGGTGGACATGCCGATCACCGAAGCGACCTACCGCATGCTGTATGAGGGCGCGCCGCCGATCGTGGAGATGCGCGAGCTCAGTGAAAAGCTCGCCTAATGGCCCTGGTCCGTTTCCATTGGGACTTCTTCGGCCCGGATGCGGTACCCACCGCGGAACATTTCTGCCGGCACGTGGAGGAGTTCTGCGACCGGGAAGGGATCACACGACCACGCACGTGGACCAGCGCCTTCCCGGCGCGATGTGTGGCCACTCTCGAATGTGAAGAGGCGCATGTGCGGACCGTACGGGACGCGCTGCGTCCGAAGCGGGCGGAGCGCATCATATCCCATTGAACGGTTCAACGGACGAACCGAAGTGAACGTGTTCCCGCGCTTCCGGTCAACTCCAGCAGGAACGCCCCCGAAGGCAGGTCGTCCACTGGAACGGACAAAACGCGCTGACCGGCAGGCATCAGGCCTTGGAACACCGTTCGCAGGGTCCGTCCGGACGCATCGAGCACGAGCAGCTGGATGGAGGATCGCTCCGGAAGGGTGATCCTAACGCGCAAAGCAGCGCCGTCCATCGGACCCTCGATGGCGATTAGCGCGCCGTCCATTTCCGTGAGGTCAGGCACCTTCGTTGCAAGCGAGGTCAGGTACACCCGGAATACCCTTGGGGCGGCGTCGCTCTGTGTGCCGGTGTTCACGAAGAAAATGTTCTCCGCGGAGCTCTCGATACCTCCCACGATGTGTCCGACCAATATGGTGTCGCCGGCCAGGTCATGGAGCCGGAGCATCCCGTTCGCATCGAAGGGCGCCTCCTGCCAGGGAATGAATTCGCCTGCGGCCCCCAGCAATCCGGGCATGTCGCCGATGGCGGTCTCGGTCAGCTCCCCGTTCAGGTCCCGTCGGACCAGACTGATCGTTCGAACGAAGGGTACGTTGGGGTCGTCCCACAGCACCCCGTTCTGATCGAAAAAGAACTCGCCAATGCCGCCGAAAAAGACGTTCGACATGCTGTTGGCGAGGCTGTCCCACGCGGCCAGATGGGCCGTATGGTATTGGTTCAACAACTGTTCGAAGTCCGGGACCACCGAATAGGAAGTTCCGTGCAGGTCGACGGTGTTCAGCCAAGGCAGGTCCTGGTCATAACGAAAGACACCGGAGAACACGGTATGCCCGAACGAGCCGTCCGGAAACACCTGTGGTAACATGTTGTAGTCGCGCCGGTGGAGATCCGTGGTGTCGATCACCTCGGTATAGTCCAGGATACCCAGTGTGGTGCCGTCGTCGGTCACCTCGAAACTGCGGATCGCATTCGTGTATTGCTGCTCGAACCCCGGACCGAAATCGGGCCCGATCGGATTGTACCGTCCCATGAAGCGCTGACCACCCACGAGCAGGAAGTGGCCCCCTTCCATGCCAAGCTGGCCGCCTGTTACCTGCATCCGGGTATCCGCCAGGCTTCGGAAGAAGGGGGCGATGGCGCCACCGGTCTTGATGGCGCTGATGCAGCTCGATACATCAACGGCCGTGATCCGAGCGTGGGTGACGTGGTCGCCCGCCGTGCCGGAATACCCGTAGCCGCCGATCATGTACAACACGTCCCCACGCTGCTGGAACTCCATGTTCGTGCTTTGCAACTGTTCGTACAGCGCTGTCGGAAGACCGCTCAGGGGGGTGGACCAGACCTGCTCCAACACGGGGTCCACGACCCATGCGGAGGTATTGTTGTCTGAGGCCAGGAAGGTGAAGGGAGGTTGTCGACGGTGCAGACCGTCCGTTCGCCCGCCGATCAGCAACCACTGGCCATCATGCTGTCCCCAGGCAAAGGCCTGCAACCCGGGCATGCCAGGGATCGAGACCTCCTCAAGAACAAGACCCCGGCCCTCGATCTGGGCATCGGCCGAAGGGATGGAGAGGCACACGGAGACCGTGAAGAACGAACGCTTCAACATGCGGCCAAATTCGGTCGCGATCGGGCTCGCGAACGGTGACGAACATCACGCCGCAAGCAGAAGATCCCTCCCCTCGACAAGCCCACGGGCGGTCAGGAACTCCGCGATGCGATCTCCCGTGCCGCGCTGCGAGATCATCGACACGATGACCGCCTTTCCATGTCCGGGCAGGTCGATCGCGGGAATGAAGCGGTAGCCCTCCACCTCCCGCGTACGCACGTCCGTGAACGCATGGATCCGAACGCCAAACTGTTCCAACAAGCGCGCGCGGGCAACACATAGCCCACTTGTTCCGGCGATGATGACCGGTCGCTGGCCATGGTATTTCCGGTCCAGCCACCGCGCGATCCACTTGGCCTTGAGCGCAAAGAACGCTTCGGTGGTGTAGTGCGGGTGGGTGCGGCTCAGGCGGGCGGCGTGGTCCCGCCACTCCACCAACACCTCCGGCAGTTTGGCGAAACGTACGCCCGCATCCATCCAACGCAACCAGAGCTCGTGGTCCTCGGGTATGGGCCCCGTATCGTACCCGCCGTATTCGTCCACCAGCTCTCGGCGGAACACGACCGAAGGATGTGCGAGCGGCACATCCACGAAACGCTTCACGTAGTGCATGTGCGGATCGAGGATCGTGTTCTGCCAGTTGACGAACCAGGCCATGCCACTGCTCTTTTCCACGGTCGTGACGAAGCGCGTACGTGTTCCCAGAACGCCGATCTCCGGATGCGCGTCAAGATGGGCGATCTGCCGCTCCAGACGTTCGGGTAGGCTGATGTCATCCGCGTCCATGCGCGCGATGTAGCGGCCGCGTGCAGTTCGAAGTCCTTTGTTCAGTGCGTGTGCGATCCTGTCCGTGGTTCATGGACCAGATGGATGCGTTCGTCACGCATCGCCCATTGCCGCGCGATGTCCGCGCCGGCATCGGCACTTGCATTGTCGATCAGCAGCAGTTCCCACGGGGTGAACGTTTGCGTGGCAATGCTGACGACCGCGGCATCAAGGGTCGCTGCCGCGTTCCGAAAAGGAAGCAGAACGGACACAATGGGCATCATGGCGTGCCTCCCCCGGCGAGCCTGTTGCGCACGATCGCGGCCTTTCCTGCGCCGATCGTACCGGTCAATTCCTCCATGCTGGCGGTCTCCACACCTTTCACGCTGCCGAAACGCTCCAGGAGTTTCTTCACGGTGGATGGCCCGATGCCCGGTATCTCCTCCAAGCGGCTGTGCACTACGCGCTTGTTCCGCTTGCCGCGATGGTGGGTGATGCCAAAGCGATGTGCCTCGTTGCGCATGTGTTGGATGAGCTTGAGCGAGGAACTCCGCTTGTCGATGTGCAGGGGGTAAGGGTCGTCCGGGAAGTAGATCTCCTCCAGCTTCTTAGCGATGCCGATCACCGCCACCCGCCCGCGCAGGCCCAGCCGCTCCAATGTCTTCACGGCGGCGCTCAATTGCCCTTTTCCGCCATCGATCACGATAAGCTGGGGAAGCGACCGGGCCTCCGTGAGCATCCTGCTGTACCGCCGTTCGACCGCCTCCTCCATGCTTGCAAAATCGTCCGGACCCTCTACCGTGCGGATGTTGAAGTGGCGGTAATCCTTCTTGCTCGGCCTGCCGTCACGGAACACCACACAGGCGCTCACCGGATCGGTCCCCTGGGTGTTGCTGTTGTCGAAGCACTCGATATGGCGCGGCAGCTCGGAAAGGCGCAGGTCCTGTTGCAGTTGCTCCAGGATGCGGTCCGTGGCCGCTTCCGGGTCCACCAACGCCTGTTGCTTCTGCTTGTCGAGCATGAAGTACCGCGCATTGCGCTCGCACAACTCCAGCAACTTGCGCTTGTCCCCACGCTGGGGAACCACGAAGACGGTATCCGGCGCCTTCACACCCGGATCCACAGGGACGATGGTCTCCGGAGCGGTCCCATGATAGCGTTGTCGCAACTCCGCGATCGCCAACTGGAGCACGTCGGCATCGCTTTCCTCCAGCCGCCGTTTCAGCTCGATCGTGATGCCATGCACGATGGCCCCATCGATCACGCGCAAATAGCTGACGTAGCTGGTGCGGTTGTCGCGAGCCAGTCCGATCACGTCCAGGTCGCCGATGTCGGGGTTCACCACTACGCTGCGTGCGTGGAATTTCTCCAGCCGCTCGATCTTCTTCCGCAGGGTTTCGGCCTGTTCGAACTCCAGCCGTTCGGCATGCGCCTGCATCCGCTGCTTCAGGAGATGGACCAGCCCGTTCACACGGCCCTTGACGATCTGCCGCACCTGGTCGATGTTCGCATCGTACTCGGCCTCGTCCTGCAGGCCTTCACATGGCGCCTTGCAGTTGCCGATGTGGTATTCGAGGCAGCGCTTGAACCTGCCCTGTTCGATGTTCCGGGCAGAGAGTTCGAAGTTGCAGGAACGCAGTTGGTAGAGGCCATGCACCAGGCCCAGGAGGGTGCGCATGCTCTTGGCCGAGGTGAACGGCCCGTAATATTCCGCACCATCGTCCTCGGGATTCCGCATGCCCTCCACGCGCGGGAACCTTTCATTCCGTATGCGGATCCAGGGGAAGCTCTTGTCGTCGCGCAGCTGGATATTGTACCGCGGCTGGTATTGCTTGATGAGGGTGTTCTCCAACAGCAGCGCTTCGAACTCGGTGTTCACCACGATCGTTCGCAGGTCGGCGATGTGACGCACCAATGCGGCGGTCTTGCCGTTGGGCAGGTCCGCGGCGAAGTAGCTGCCCACGCGGTCGATCAGGCTCTTCGCCTTGCCGACGTAGATCACGCTGCCCTCGGCATCCAGGAACTGGTAGATCCCCGGTTGGTCCGGCAGCAGACGCACCTTGTCACGGATGTCGAGTTCGGGCATGGACCACAAATCTCGGTCAAGGCCACGGGCTTGACGTGGATCAGGTCGCGACCCCGATGGGGCGATACCTTCGCACCATGCGTCGGATGCTTGCGTTCGTCATTCTGCTGGCCACTGCGCTTCCGTGGATCCTCGCGGGCGGGATGGTGGTGGCATGGCGGATGGACCTGGCGCATGTCATGGAGGACCTTTGTGCACAGCGGCATGTGCCCGCTGCGGTGCGCACCTGTCATGGAGACTGTGTGCTCGTCCTTCGGCTGGACAAGGTGGAGCGGGAACAGGCACCCCGCGCGGAGCCCCGCTTCGCACCGCATAGCGGACCAGTGATCGCCGAGGAGTTGGCCCAGGTCCGCGTGCTCGATCCGCAGGGGCGTGATATACGGCATTCCTTGTGCATGAAGGTCCTGGTGTCGCGGTCGGATCCGCCGGAGCCCCCCGTGCCCTGGTCGTGAACAGCGCCACCGGAGCGTCCGGTGGTCGGCCCTGTTGATCGGCCCGATCAACAGAGCCCCATGTTCCGAACGATCATGGCCATGGCTCGACCGTGGGAAGCACAAGTACAAGATGAACGATCGAAAGGCGATCCTGCTCGCCTTCCTGGCGGTTTGGTCCACCGCCTGCCTAAAGGACCCGCCCTTCCAACCTGACGACCCGACGGTGCCCAATGTGACCGCCCGGTTCGAGTTCCATTGGGGGGCGGGCGTATTTGATGCCGGGACGACCTATGCGGATGGCATGGGGCATGCCGTTCGCTTCGATCGCATCCTGGCCCGGTTGGACGCGCCGGAGCTGATCGACCCGGCCGGCGGGGTGCTGTTCAGCGATCCAGTACGGACCTGTGGGGTCTCCTCGGCCGATACGAGCGCCATGGCCATCGGTCATGCCAGTACTGGTGTGCTGCGCCACATGCGGTTCACGATCGGAAAGCATGCGGACGGGCCCACCGGCCCGGTGGTCGGGCACGTTGTGCAACAGCGGGAGTGGCCCGCACTGGTACTTGTCGGAAGTGTGGATACGGATGGGGACGGAACACTTGATGCCCCGTTCCGGGTCGAGGTGCCCGAACCGGCGACGCTACGGAGCATCGACCTTCCCTTCTTCCTGCCGATCCCCGATCAGGGTGGACTTCTGCTGCATGTGGATGTCCTGTTGCAGGAACTGATGTCCGGGATCGATCTCTCCGGAAGCACCCCGGGCGGCAGCCAACAGGAAGACCTGCTGGACAACTTCGTGACCTGTCTACACACGGTATCCTAGCCGTTGCGTCAATACACCAGGAGCCGGGGCTCGGTCATTTCCGCCATCGCATAGCGCACACCTTCGCGCCCTAAGCCGCTGTCCTTCACCCCCCCGTAGGGCATGCCGTCCACTCGGAAGCCGGGTACATCATTGATCATGATACCGCCCACACACAGCTTTTCATGGGCCTCTTTCACATGCGCGAGGTCGTTGGTGAACACGCCGGCCTGCAGGCCGAATCGGGAGTCGTTCACGCGGTCGAGCGCTTCCGAGTAGCTGTTCGAACGCTCCAGGATGGCCACTGGGCCGAAGACCTCTTCGCTGTTCACTTTCATGTGGTCGGTTGTGCCGGACAGCAGGGTGGGGGCGTAGATGTGATGGTCCGGATCGAGCGGTCGGGCGCCAATGCGCACTTCCGCGCCACCATCGATCGCTTCCTGCACCCAGGTCCCGATGCGCTCGAAATGGCCATGGTCGATGAGGGGACCGTTGGACACCTGCGGGTCGGCCGGATCTCCGGAGCGGAGCGCCGCGATCTCCTTCACCAACAGGTCCTGAAAACGGTCAAAGACCGACGATGCCACGAAAATGCGTTGGGTGGAAATGCAGATCTGCCCGGCGTAGAGGTAGGCGCCGCGAGCGATCAGCCTTGCCGTGGTCGCCAGTTCGGCGCTTTCATCCACGACCACCGCTGCGTTGCCACCTAGTTCCAGGGCGACACGCTTTTTCCCACAGATCGCTTTGAGATGCCACCCGACCTTGTCACTGCCGGTGAAACTGAGCATGGACATGCGTTCGTCCTTCACCAGATGTTCGGCCACGTCATTGCCGCAGACCAGCACTTGGAACGCCCCGTCGGGCAGGTCCAGCTCCGCGATCAGTTGCCCCAGCGCCAATGCGGTCAGCGGGGCTTGTGGCGCGGGTTTCAGTACCACCGGACAGCCGGCGGCCAGGGCCGGGGCCACCTTGTGCATCACCAGGTTCAGGGGGAAGTTGAACGGCGTGATGCATGCCACCGGACCGATGGGGTACCGACGCGTGAAGGCCTGGCGGCCTTTCCCGGCGTCATGATCCACCACCACGACCTCGCCAGCGTGCCGCAATGCCTCGGCCGCGGCGAGCTTGGTCGTTGTGATCGCACGGGCGACCTCCCCCTCGGCGTAGGTGATCGGTTTGCCGGCCTCCATCATGATCAGTCGGGCCAGTGCATCCTTGTTCGTTTCGATGAGGACCGCCAGTCTTTCCAATGCCCTGGAACGGTCCCCGGCACTGAATTGGGCCATTGGCCTTGTGGCGTCCCGCGCCGCGCCGATCGCCTTGTCCATTTGTGCGGCCGAGGCATGCGGAAGCTCCGCGAGGACCTCGCCGGTGTATTTGTGCAACACGGTATTGAAGGTGCCGTCACCCTGCTTTTCCCATCGTCCATTGATGCGGTTGGCACGATGGACCTGCAATGGCAGATCGCGAAGGGTGGATACTTGCCGATCGTCCATGGTACAAAGCTAGGCCCGTGCTTTGCCGAGGATCACTGGAGCTTGTGTGCCAGCACCACGGTCCTCCTGAACTTCTGCATGTTCCCAGCCAGGTCGTAGACCTCGAAGTAGATCACATAAGGTCCCATCGGAGCAAGCGTATTGTCGGTCTGCACACCGTCCCAGGAGATCGCGCCAGTGGTCCCAAGGAGTTCGTTCTCCATCAATGTCGCCACCTCACGGCCGGCGATGTCGAACACGGTCATGGTCCCGACGGACCCCGGCTCGTCGAACCGATAGGCGATGGTGAGCAGGTCCTGATAACCGTCGTTGTCCGGGGAGAAGATCGCGGGATCGATGGTCATCGCACCGCTCGCTTCGGCATGCGGCGCGTACTGGGAGTTCTCATACCCGGGTGTGGCCCAGCCCACGGCCTCCGCGGCGCTGTGCCAGTTGCTGGGGTCGTTCGCCGCGCGGTCCGGATCCACCCGTTCCAGGCTCACGCCCTCGGTCCCGTTCAGGAGAGCGAAGTGCAGGTCGTCGTCGTAATCGAACCGTTCCAGCTGGTCGCTGTTCGCATCAAGGAGTATCACGCTGCCGCTGCCGTTGTTGTAGCTCGGCAGGTCGGCAAGTCGGATGCGGTCCGCGTGACCGAGCGGATAGCGGGTGATGATGTCCGTCGGGTCCTCTGTCAAGGCGATGTATTCCCCGGGGAAGAGCAGATAGGGTAGCTGGCTGATGGGGGTGATGTTCGCCACGGCGCCGTTGCTGACGTTCCCCAGTTGGAGGTCGGCGAGGCTCAGTACTTTCTGCGAACGATTGTACAATTCCACGAAGTCGCTGCCACCGGTCACCGGGTCATAGAGCACCTCGTTGATCACGATGTCCCCGGCTTCGACCGGTTCGGGAAGGCCAAAGGTGGCCGAGGCCTGACCGATGGCATTGCCGCTGCAGTCGGTCACATCAGCGACCGTGATCGTATACAGTGTTCCGACCACGAGCGGGTCCATGAGGATGAGCTGCACCTGATCGGGAGCGATGGCCACCGCCTGTTGCACCGCGATCGACGGATCGATGGTGTACGTACCCGATGTCAGGGAACCTTGGTCCATCGTTTCATTGAACTGCAGGATCAGGGTCTGCGCGCCGGCCACCAGGACGCTCTCAAGTGCAGGTGGTGTGGAGTCCGGTGTCGGGTCGAACGCACTGTTCTGTTCACCAGGCGTGCCACCTGCAGGATCGCTGCTGGCGATCCAGTTCGCCGATCCGCTGCAGGTGGCAAAGGGGTTGATCTGTTCAAGCGTCCATCCACCGGCATCCTTGTTGCCGTCGCGATACCAGCTCAGTGCGTACGTCACTGCATCGATCTCCGCACCATTGTCGTCCTTCAGGGACAGCGGGTCGCCGTCATTGTTCAGCGAAGGGAACGTGGGAATGCTGACCACCGTTCCGAACCCGGTGAACAGGGCGGCGTTGGCATCATCGGTCAGAATGGCGAACGCACCCGGGCCAAGCGTGACGGAAGGCAGCGTACCGACCGTGCTGCCGTCAGTGATCGTCCATCCGCCCAGGTCGAAGGTCCTGTCCGATGTGGTGTTGAATACCTCGACGAACTCCGCATCGGGCAATCCCACCTGCGGCGTCGGGTCCGCCATGATCTCGTTGATGACCACGTCCCGGAACGTGGCCTCGTCGGGCACGATGTAGTCGAAGGCGAGCTGGCCGTTCACGATGGCATTCCCGCTCAGGTCCTCCACATTGTTGACGAAAAGGGTATAGCTGTTACCGCTCACGAGGGAGGCAGAGAGCGTAAGGTGGACCCGGGACAGCTCGGTCGCATCCCGTTGCGCATTGGTGGCCGAAAGGAAAGGTTGGATGTCATAATTGCCAACGACCTCCGCCGTTGCCTGGTCCACGGGTTCATTGAAGAGCGCATCGACGTGGTCCTGGTCGAGCACCTCGACCGCAGTGAGCTGAGGCGGATCGGTGTCCACGACGATCGGGCCAACGACGAAGTCGTCGAAGAAGTGGTTGTTGATCGGGCCTGCCGCGGAACTCTGTTCGATGCGGATGCCGAAGTGGGTGCAGCTGCTGTACGAATTGTCCATAACGGCACCCGCCAGGATGAAGCTGCCCAGTGCACCATCATCATAGTACAAGGTCCATTGGTCCGATGCGTCCCGCTTCACCTCGATGCGGAACGGATTGTCGCTGCTGCTGTTGACGATGCCGTTCGGGCTCATGATCAGCGAGGTGGCCGTTCCCGCATCGCTCCGGAACAGTTCCACGCGGTCCGAGGTCCCGCCGATCCGCACGAAATAGCCGTTCACGTTGGCGGAAAGGTCCGCCTGATCGCTCATCAGATAGACGTCCGCGTAATTGGCGCCACTGGTGCTGAACTTCAAGTTGATGAAGAAATCCCATTGGGCACCGGTGGCCTGGGTGCTCGGCGTGCTCAATTGGTAGTTCGCCGCACCCGGGCTTTGCGAGCGGAGCTGGCCTGCATCGATGGTGAAGAGGCCATCATCGCCGCTCCAGGCAGGGTTGCTGGTGAAGTCGCCGTCGCTGAAGTCGTCCGAGAATTGTGCGTACCCGCTGCCGAGGAGAAGAACGGAAGGGGTCAAGATCAGCGTGCGACGAAGGGCGCGGAACATCGGGCGGAACAGGGCGGGGAAGGTAGTACTTTCGGGCGCTGACGCACGTTAACGGAACGTCATGAAGGTAGCCGTGGTCGGGGCCACCGGGCTGGTCGGTGGGGTGATGTCGAAGGTGCTCGAGGAGCGCGCATTCCCCTTGGACCAGCTCCTGCCCGTGGCGAGCGACAGGAGCATCGGGTCCCATGTGCGGTTCCGGGGGCAGGATGTTCCAGTGATCGGCATGCAGGACGCCATCGCTGCACGACCCGACCTCGCCTTGTTCAGCGCGGGCGGTGCCATTTCCCTGGAATGGGCGCCCAGGTTCGCCGAAGGGGGCTGCATCGTGGTGGACAACAGCAGCGCCTGGCGCATGGACCCCACCAAGAAGCTGGTGGTGCCGGAGATCAATGGACAGGTGCTCGGATCGGAGGACCGCATCATCGCGAACCCCAATTGCAGCACGATCCAAATGCTCATGGTGCTGGCGCCGTTGCATCGGGCGTTCGGGGCCCTGCGTGTGATCGTATCCACCTATCAGGCCGTGACCGGTACGGGGATGAAGGCCGTGCGGCAGCTCGAGAGCGAACAGGCCGCAATGGCAGTGGACCCGGTCTATCCGCACCGCATCGCCGGGAACCTGATCCCCCAGTGTGATTCGTTCACCGAGAGCGGGTACACGAAGGAGGAGCTCAAGTTGGTCAACGAGACGCACAAGATCCTCGACCCCGCGATCGCAATGACCGCCACCGCTGTGCGTGTCCCTGTGACAGGTGGTCATAGCGAATCGATCAACGTGGAATTCGCAAAGCCCTTCGAACTGGACGAGGTGCGCTCACTGATCCAGGGCGCACCCGGTGTCGTGCTCTGCGATGACCCTGCCGCTTCCGCCTATCCAATGCCGATCGATGCGGCCGGGAAGGATGACGTTTTCGTGGGGCGGATCCGCCGGGACGTGACGCGGCCGAACGCGCTGAACCTCTGGGTGGTGGCGGACAACCTCCGCAAGGGTGCGGCGACCAATGCGGTCCAGATCGCGGAGCTGCTCGTATCCATGGGCCTGCTCCGGTCCCGGGTGGACGCGGGGTCCTGAGGCTGCTTGTCGGCGCGCTTGTGCGCGGACGTACCTTGGAGGTTCCAATTCCATTCTCATGTTCGCACCACGTGGTAGCGTCTTGGCCGTGATGGCCCTGTTCGGTGGCGCCACCATTTCAACGGCACAGCCCCGGATCGATACGCTCCGGTCACCTGTGGTGGCCAATGCACAAGCCACGGTGGGTGGTCTGATCGCCACGGCACCAACGATCACGATCACCGATCTGCATGACCTTGTCCCTGCGTCCGTATTGCTGGAGGGTGATTTCGCCGGCTACGAACGGCAAGGGATCGCCGAAGGCCATGGCTCGCCCGCGATCGACATGGCCCTGGGCCTGGTGCTGGGCCGCCGGGTCGTGAACGGCCATCGGCGCGGCCCCGAGCTTCGGCTGGGCTACACCTTTCTGCCGCTCACCGCCATCGGTGCCGAGTTCCATCGGACCGACCGCGCCCCGTATGATACGCTGACGTCCACGCTGACCGGGCAATGGTATGCCGTGGACAGTGTCCGGGAACGCACGGTCCATGTCGCCCACAAGGCAAGCCAGTTGGCGTTCAATGCTTCACTGATCTTCCGCACCCATACCGACACACGGGTCACCTTCTTCGGGGGCATCGGCTTGCAGGCCGGACTGGCATTCGATGGGCGCACCGAGGTGGAGGAACGCATCGAACGCTACGTGGAGCGCTCGGATGGTGGGGGACGGCTGGACTACGTCCAGTTGACCGACCGGACCCGCAACGAGGTGTTCACCCATGAAAATGGGACCTGGTACGCCGGCTATATCCCGGTGGGTATCGATCTGCGCCTGGGGAGGAAGCACCCATTCTGGCGGATGGTGCATCTCTATCATGAGCTGCGACCTGCGATCAGCTTCTGGGATGTGCCCGACATGCGCAAGGTGAGCGCCGTGGGCATCCAGGCCCTTTTCGGCCTCCGGATCGATACTTCGCCCTATTGAGCCGCGGGATCGGTCCCGGCCCCGCCCTCCGGAGCCTCAGGTGTTGGTGCCGTATCGGTCGTCACCTCCTGTACTCGACGTCCCTGTTGGCGCTGGAGCAGTATGAAGAACACCATGCCCACCGTGATGGACGCATCGGCCAGGTTGAACACGGGCCGGAAGAACACGGCCGTCTGCCCGCTCCAGAATGGCAGCCAGTCGGGGAGTCGGCCCTCCCAGAGCGGGAAGTAGAACATGTCCACGACCGCACCGTGGAACAGGGGCGCATACCCGCCACCGGGCGGGAACAGCACCGCCTTCTGAAAGGGTGTGCTCTCACTGAAGATCAGCCCATAGAAGGTGCTATCGATGATGTTGCCCAACGCGCCGGCCATGATCAGTGCCAGGCTCACGATCGTCCAGGTCGACGCTCCTTTGCTCACGGACCGCCGGATGATGATCAGGATCACGATCACCGCGATGATCCGGAACAGCGTGAGCATCAGCTTGCCCACGTCCCCTCCGAACTCCATACCGAAGGCCATGCCCCGGTTCTCGATGAAGTGCAGATAGCCCTTGTCCCCAAGGATGGAGATCGCGCTGTCGTAGTAGAAGTGCAGCTTGACCCAGACCTTCAGCGCCTGGTCCGCGACCAGGACCAGCAGAACGATCAGAAGGGCGCGTTTCAAGAGTGGCGTTCGCCGGCGGCGCGGATCAGCTGTTCATCTGCTGTTTCGCCTCGATGCTCAGGGTGGCATGGGGCACCAGCCGCAGGCGTTCCTTGCTGATCAGACGACCGGTCACCCGACAGATGCCGTAGGTCTTGTTCCTGATCCGCAGCAAGGCGTCCTCCAGGTGCTTGATGAACTTCTCCTGGCGTGCGGCCAGTTGGGCGGTCTCCTCGCGGCTCAGGGTCTCACTGCCATCCTCGATCATCTTGAAGGAAGGAGAGGTGTCGTCCGTGCCGTTGTTGTCCGTATTGGCAAGCGTCTGTTTCAGCAGCTCATAGTCCCGCCGCGCCTCGTCCAGTTTCTTCATGATGATCTCCTTGAACTCCTCCAATTCCTCATCACTGTACCGCTCCTTGTCGGCGGACATGAGCGTGGATACCTGCTTCTTGACGATCGGCGCGGCTTTCGGGATGGAGGGCATGCCAGTGACACGCACCACGGGGGGGGCTGCCTTTGCCTTTTCCTCTTTCACGGCCTTTTTCCGTTTGCTCTTCGGCCGTGGAGCTGTCTTGGGCTCAGGTTTCGGGGTCACCTTTTTAGGGGCGGGCGCCTTCGGCGTGGGCTTGCTGACCGATTTTTTCTTCGGGGTGGCAGAGGACTTCGTGGCCGCCTTTTTCGGAGCGGCGGCCTTTTTGACCGGTTTGGTGGTCACCTTTTTCTTCGGTGTCACCTTCTTTTTTACCGGCGACTTTTTGGCAGCGGCCTTCTTTTTGGCCGGAGCTTTCTTCGCAGGGGACTTCTTCACCGACTTCTTGGTCGCCGCCTTCTTCACGGCCTTTTTGGCGGCTGCTTTCTTGGCAGGTGCCGGCTTTTTGGCGGCGGGTTTCTTCGCTGCCTTCTTCGCGGTGGTCTTTTTGGCCATGGCTACCCCTGGAATTTGATCCGCGAATATACGGACTTTCCGCGCTCAGCGGGCGGTCCGGACCAAGCTGACCCGGCACCGACCACCCTCCTCCAGGTCTACTTCATGTACATGGCCGTTGTCGGGTGCAAGTGAGGGTACAAGTAGCTGGTCCTCAGCGGTCAAGGCCAGTGTTTCGGTCAGGATCCAGGAGGCATGGACTTGAACGGCCTTTTCAAGGGGAACATCCCCGTTCCTTTCGATGTGCAGATCGATCCGGTCCGTGACCGCGAACCCGCTGTCCTTCCGCAGGTTCTGGATCCGGCTGACCAGCTCCCGCGCGATCCCTTCTTCGATGAGCGCGTCCGTCAGGGTGATGTCCAGCGCTACGGTCAACGGTCCATCGCTCGCCACGCTCAGCCCGGGTACGTTCTCGGCGGAGACCTCCACGTCATCGCGCAGCAATTCCACCTCCTGTCCCTCCACTTGGAGCTTCATGCTCCCGGACGTTTCGAGTTCCGCGATCTGCGCCTGGGTGAAGGCGTTCACGGCCGCGGCCACCCCCTTCATCAATTTGCCCATGCGCGCACCGAGCTTCTTGAAGTCGGGCTTGATCTTCTTGGTCAGCCTGCTTTCATTGGCATCGAGGACCACCAGTTCCTTCACGTTCACTTCGCTGAGCACCAGTTCCTTGACAGCCTCCAAACGGAGGCGCATGACGTCGTCGGTCACCGGCACCAGCATCTTTTGCAGCGGTTGACGCACCCGGCGGCCCTCCTTCTTCCGGATGCTCAATACCAGGGAAGTGAGCTTCTGTGCGAGCCTTGTACGTTCTTCGAGTTCCAGGTCGATGAGCGTTCTGTCGTAAGCCGGCCAATCACTGAGGTGGACGCTGGTGCCCTTCAGGTCGCGGAAAAGGCGGTCGCTGAAGAAGGGTGCGATCGGCGCGCTCAGCATGGCGATCACTTCCAGGCACCGATGCAGCGTTCGGAACGCAGCGTTCTTGTCGGCGCCCAACTCACCTTTCCAGAAGCGACGGCGGTTGAGGCGCACGTACCAGTTGCTCAGGTCCTCCACCACGAAGTCCTGGATGGCGCGCGCGGCGATCGTAGGCTCATAGTCCGAGTAGTTCATGTCGGCGAGCCTCATCACGCTGTTCAGGCGCGAGAGGATCCAGCGATCGCTCTCGGTCAGCATTGCTTCGCCGTTGCCATCGAAACCATCGATGTTCGCGTACAGTGCGAAGAAGTTGTAAGTGTTGAAGAGCGCCCGGAAGAACTTGCGCTGCACCTCGACGATCCCTTCGGCGTCGAACTTCAGGTTCTCCCAGGGCGAAGCATTGCTGATCATATACCAGCGCACCGCGTCCGCGCCATACGTGTCCAGCGTCGAAAAGGGGTCCACGGCGTTGCCCAGCCGCTTGCTCATCTTCTGGCCGTGCTTGTCCAGCACCAGGCCGTTGCTCACCACGGTCCGGTACGCCACGGAATCCTGCGTGAGCGTGGCGATGGCATGCAGCGTGTAGAACCAGCCACGCGTCTGGTCGACCCCTTCGGCGATAAAGGCCGCGGGGAAATTCTCCCGGAAGGAGGACTCGTTCTCGAAGGGATAGTGCCACTGCGCATAAGGCATGGCGCCGCTGTCGAACCACACGTCGATCAGGTCCGTCTCGCGTTTCATCGACTTTCCGCTCGGCGATACGAGCACGATGTTGTCCACGTAGGGGCGGTGGATGTCGACCATGTCGTAGTTCGCATCGCTCATATCATCGACCGCGAACGACGCGTAGGGGTCTTCCCGCATCACCCCCGCCGTCACCGCCTTGGCGATCTCAGCCTTCAATTGCTTCATCGAGCCAATGCACAATTCCTCATCGCCATCCTCCGTGCGCCAGATCGGGAGCGGGATGCCCCAGTAGCGACTGCGTGACAGGTTCCAGTCCTGCAGGTTCTCCAGCCAGTTGCCGAAACGGCCCGTGCCGGTGCTCTCGGGTTTCCAGTTGATGGTCTTGTTCAGCTCGATCAGGCGGTCCTTCCTTGCGGTCACCCGCACGAACCAGCTGTCCAGCGGGTAGTAGAGCACGGGCTTGTCGGTGCGCCAGCAGTGCGGGTAGTTGTGGGTGTACTTCTCCACCTTGAAAGCGCGGCCCATCTCCTTCAGCTTGATGCCGATCTCCACATCCACGCTTTTCTTGGGCGCTTCCCCCGCGGGGTAGTATTCGTTCTTCACGTATTTCCCCGCGAATTCACCCATCTCCTGGGTGAAGCGCCCCTGCAGGTCCACCAAAGTGAGCGACCCGATGCCGTGCTGCCGTGCCACGCGCATGTCATCGGCACCGAAACTTGGCGCTGTGTGTACCACGCCCGTACCGTCCTCGGTGGTCACGAAATCGCCGCCGATCACTTTGAACGCGTCGCCGCCCGTGGGTTGTGCGTACTGCAGCAGTTGTTCATAGCGCACGCCCTCCAACTGGTGACCGAGGAACTCCCTGTCCATGGTCCAGGGGGTCCGTTTGCCGTCCTTGGCGTAGGCCACTGATGCCTCCGCCCATGCTCCTGCGTCCACGAATTGTTTTTCGGTGAAGTAGGCGCTCAACCGGGCCTTGGCGAGCACGACCGTCTGTGGCTCGTGCGTGTAGGGGTTGAAGGTCCTCACACGCACATACGGGAGCTTCGGTCCCACGGTGAGCGCACAGTTGCTGGGCAGTGTCCATGGCGTGGTGGTCCAGGCCATGATGAGGACCTCACCGAAAGCATCCTCGAAGAGGAAATCGCTTGCATCATCCCGCTCGACCTTGAAGAGGGCCACTACGCTGGTGTCCTTCACCTCCTTATAGGTGCCGGGCTGGTTCAGTTCGTGGGTGCTGAGGCCCGTTCCAGCGGCGGGGCTGTAGGGCTGGATCGTATAGCCCTTGTACAGCAGGTCCTGGTCGTGCAGCTGCTTCAGGAGATGCCACACGCTCTCGATGTACTTGGTCCTGTAGGTGATGTAAGGGTGGTCGAGGTCCAGCCAGAAGCCGATGCGCCGCGTGAGGTCGTTCCACACGTCGGTGTAGCGCATCACGGCCTTCTTGCACGCCGCGTTGTACTCCTCGATGGAGATCTTTTTCCCGATATCCTCCTTGGTGATGCCGAGCTCTTTCTCCACGCCGAGTTCGACCGGCAGACCGTGCGTGTCCCATCCCGCCTTGCGGTCGACACGTTTGCCCTTTTGGGTCTGGAAGCGACAGAAGATGTCCTTGATGGCTCGGGCCATCACGTGGTGGATGCCGGGAAGGCCATTGGCGCTGGGTGGTCCTTCGTAGAAGACGAAGGGCTCGGCGTCCTTGCGCAGTTCCAGACTTCGTGCGAAGGTGTCCTCGGCCTCCCACTGCTTCAGCACCTCCTCCGCGACCTTGGGCAGGTCGAGTGTGTCGTATTGCGGGAAACGCTTTTCGTCGCTCATCAGGGGTTGTCGGTGGCTTGACGTCGGATGAAGTCGGCTAACATGGGCACGGCGAAGGAGTATTTGCCGTGTCGGTTCTTGAAGATCAGGCCTTGTTCGGATAGAGCACCCAGCATCTGGTTCACGTGACTTGGACTGAAGGGTTTGCCGCCGATCCGCTTGGACACCTCGCTGATCTCTTGCACTGTGAATTCGTCATCCGCGTCGTCCAGCGAAGCGATGATGGAAAGGAGTTCGCGTTGGCGATCGGTAACCTTGTTCCAGCGTCCGGAGAAGAAGTCGCTGTCCAGCTTCCGCGCGATATGGGCTACAGTGATCCCCGGATTGGGCACGCCATCACCATGACCGAGGTAGGCTTCGAACATCTCGTAGCAGATGAACTGGATGAAGTAGGGGTACCCTCCGGATCGGTATGCGATCTCGTCCACGGCCGGCACGGTGAAGGAGACGGGGCACTTGTTATCGGAGATCGGCCGCTGGATCGCTGCGCGGCGATCGTCCTGATCCAGTTTGTGCAGAGTGATCACCTTGAACATCCGTTCCGCGAAGGTGCGCGCCTCCACGAGCTTTGGGAACAAGGTTGGCAGGCCGGTCAATACCAGCATGATCGGTAGGCCCTTCCGCTGGATGGACTGGAACATATCCAGCAATAGGGAGAGCGGATATTGGTCCTTTTCCGAGCGATCGGCAAGGTTCTGCGCTTCATCATAGGCCAGGACGATCCCCTTCACTCCGCTGTGCCGCACGACTTCCCAGGTCGCCTCAAGCACCGCTTTGATCTTATCGGACACCAGCCCGGGTGTCGACTTGTACAGCGTTTCCATCAGGGCATGATCGAAGGTGATCGATCTTTCCTGTCGCTGAGGATGGAAGCCGATGCCTTCGATCACTTGGCGGTCCACCTCGAACTGGCTCGTAAGCACCGAGAGGTCGGTGATGAGGCGTTGAGCCAGCTTCTCTTCGGAAATGTTGATGGTCTCCGAAAGTTCGTTCCCTGTCCAGAGCCATCCACGTTGCCGAGCCAAGGGCTTCAACGCACTCTCCAGCAGTACCGTCTTCCCAACCCCCCGAAGCCCAGTCAATACCAGGTTGGTGAGGATCACAGGTTGGGCCAAGAGCCGCTCGAACTCACGGATCTCAGTTGTTCTTCCTGCCAAGTAAGGTGGCGGGTGACCAGCGCCTGGTCTGAACGGATTGGGGAAAGTCATAGGGCGACGGATTGGCCACCAAAGCTACGTTCGTTTAGCTGTTGAACTAAATTTAATAGCCCGGGTCATTTTGTCTTGCTTTGAAGTGATCTTGGGCAGGTCGAGCGTATCGTATTGCGGGAAACGCTTGTCCATCAGGGCTTTGAAAAGGCCTGCAAAGATAAATGGACGGGTCGGACCGGATCAGTTCTTGAACCGCACCAGAACGGTGTTGCCCTTTTCCTCGCGCCGCACCTGCAGCTTGTCCTTCAGGTCGGCGAAGAGCGAGGAAAGGGAATCGTGTCCGTAGCTCCTTGGGTCGAAGCCGGGGTCGAGACGCCGCAGGGCCTGTCCGATCAGGCTGAGCGAGGCCTCCTCATCCTCCCCCCGGGCGATGTTGTAGGCCTTGCGCAACTTGCGGAGCAACGCCGTATTCGATGAGAGGCCGTCGCTCTTTTTCCGTGAGCCTCCCGTCTTGGTCTTCGCCGCTGTCACCGGACCTTCCTGCACGTCCAGGTTCTCCACGTAGATGAACTGCTCGCAGGCCTTCACGAAGGCGTCCGGTGTCTTCTTTTCGCCCACGCCCATCACGAACAGGCCGCTCTCCCGAAGGCGCGTAGCCAGGCGGGTGTAATCACTGTCGCTGCTCACGATGCAGAAGGCGTCCACCAGGTCGCCGTGAAGGATGTCCATCGCATCGATGATCAGGGCACTGTCCGTGCTGTTCTTCCCCTTGGTGTATGCGAATTGTTGCACCGGCTGGATCGCGTTGGCGTTGAGCTGTTCCTTCCAGCCGGTCATGTTCGTGGTGGTCCAATCGCCATAGATGCGCCGGATGGTGATGGTGCCCTGGCGGCTCACTTCCTCCAGGATCGCCGGGAGACGCCTTGGTGTGGCGTTGTCGCCATCGATCAAGAGCGCGATCGTGGTATCGTTGATCTTTCTTTTCATACGCCGCACAAGGTAGAACGCCCGGATGTCCGGGCGTTCCCTATCGATCGTCGGTGTGGCCTGAGGCTCACATCGCCCCCTTCATCATCTTGTGCCAATACAACCAGGGCAATCCGTACTTCTTCAGCAGCCACATGCTCCAGAGCGGTTTGCTGGTGTCGAAGAACTTGCTGAGCAGCGGATCGCTGTCGCGCACGTTGTCGTACTTGAACTCGGCCAGGAGCATCTTGCCATAGCCGGTGACGAGCGGACAACTGCTGTATCCGCCGTACTGCTCCTTGGCCAGGGCGCCGTCCTTGATGCGTTGCAGGATGTTCGCCACCACCACCGGCGCCTGCTTGCGGATGGCCGCACCGGTCTTTGCCGTGGGCAGGGCCGCCACGTCACCCAGCCCGAACACGTTCGGGTAGCGCTTGTGCTGCAGTGTGTGGATGTCCACCTCCAGCCATCCTTTGCTCGGACCCTCCTGGTAGGCCAGCGGGCTCGCCTTGATGAAGTCCGGGGCACTCTGGGGAGGGGCCAGGTGCAACATGTCGTAGGGCATGACGATGGTGCTCTCCCCTTCGATCTTCTCTTGGAGCCCCAGGTCCTCGGTGATCACGCACTGGTTCTCGCCGGGCTTGCTCCACTTGAAATGGATCTCCTTCCTTTCCGGGTCGATCCGCACCGGATTGTAGAAGGTCTTCAGGATGATGCCCTTCTTCCGGATCACATCCTCCAGCGCCGCGCGGAAGGGATCCACGCCGAAGATCACCGAGCCGGGCGTGGCAAAGACGAGGCGGGTCTTTTCGCGCACACCGGCCTTCCGGAAATACTCGTCGGCGAGATAGGCGATCTTCTGAGGGGCGCCGCCGCATTTGATCGGCGTGCTCGGCTGGGTGAACACGGCCGTCCCACCCTTGAACGCCTTCAGCACGCGCAGGGTCTTTTCCGGATCCACGTAGTTGCTGCACACGCTTTCGGTCCCGAGGGCCTCCCGCACACCGGGCATGGCGTCGATATCGAGCTTGATACCGGGGCAGACGATGAGATGGTCATAGGTCAGGATCTGACCACCCTTGGTGTGCACGGTGTTCTGCTCGGGCTCGAACGTGGTGGCGAAGTCCTTGATCCAATCCACGCCCGCGGGGATCTGGTCCTTTTCGCGATGCCGGGTGTTCTCCATCTTGAACGTGCCGGCACCCACGAGCGTCCACGCGGGTTGGTACCAATGGTCCTCACTGGGCTCGACGATGCCGATCCGGAGGTCCTTCTTCTTGCGCTTCAACTGGGCGGCGGTCATGATCCCGGCGGTACCGCCGCCGATGATCAGGACCTGGAAATGGGAGTGGGCCATGGTACTGGTGCGTTTAGGGACCATGAAGTTCGCCACGACCAGCGCCCCTTTCCGGTGACCTGTGTCACATGCGCAAGGCCCCGGTCGTGCCAGGGCCTTGCGCTGCTGTGTCGAGAAGGGGTATCAGTCGTGCTGCACCAATTGCACTTCGCATTGGATGCGTACATCGTTGCTGACCAGCACGCCACCGGTCTCGAGGGCGGCGTTCCAGTTCAGGCCCCATTGCTCGCGGTCGATGCGGCCGCTGACCGTGAGCCCCGCCTTGGTGTGGCCCCAGGGATCCCTGGCCACGCCGGCCCAATGCACGTCCAGTGTGATGGGCTTGCTCACATCCTTGATGGTCAGGTCGCCGGTCATCTTCCATGTGTCACCGCTCCTTTCGAGGCCGGTGCTTTGGAAGGCCAGTTTCGGGTAGTTCTCCGCATCGAAGAAATCGCCACTGCGCAAGTGTTTGTCGCGGTCGGCCGCACCCGTGTCCACGCTGGCGGTGTCCGCCCAGAAACTCACGCGTGCGCCGGAAAGGTCCTCGCCTTCCAGCTCGGCCTCGGCCCCGAACTCATTGAACTGTCCGGTGACGGAGCTGATCATCAGGTGCTTCACCTTGAACCGGATCTCGCTGTGGGCCTTGTCGATCGCCCATTTCGTCGTTGTTGCCGTTTCCATGTTGTTGTTCTCCTATTGTTGGTCGTTGTTCATGTCGTTCCTTGTCCCGGTTGCTCCATCAGTTCAGGGCCATGGGTACGTCGATCAGGAGCAGCTGGCCACCTTTCGGCCCAATGCGGATGTCGATCGCGGCCTCTCCTTCGATACCCATACCGTCCCGCCGGTGGAGATCCTGGCCAGCGATGGTGGCATCACCCTCGATCAGGAAGGCGTAAACACCGTTCCCGGGGCGCCTCGGGGCGTACGTCAACCGTTCGGGTCCCGCGAAGCGGCCCAGCTGGAACCAGGCATCCTGGTGCATCCAAAGGCCACCGTCGTTCGCGTCGGGTGAGATGATCGTCATCAAGGCATTGTCCGGACCCGCGGGCAGGGTCATTTGGTCGTACCGGGGTGCCACGTTGCGTTCCCGGGGGATGACCCAGATCTGCAGGAAGCGCACCGGCTTGTCATGGTCCCGAGCCCGTTCACTGTGCGTGATACCCGTTCCGGCGCTCATCACCTGCACGTCGCCCTGATGGATCACCTGAACATGCCCCATGCTGTCCTTGTGCTCAAGGTCGCCTTCCAGGGGGATCGACACGATCTCCATGTTGTCGTGCGGGTGCGTGCCAAAGCCCATGCCCGGCGCGACCGTGTCATCGTTCAGCACGCGCAAAGTGCCGAAGTGGACACGCGACGGATCATGGTATTCGGCGAAACTGAACGTGTGCCAGGTGTCCAACCAACCATGGTCCGCGTGCCCGCGGGTATCCGCGCGATGAAGGGTCAGCGTCTTGGTCATGGCACAAAGATATATTCCATGGAATATAATTCTATGACAAATATTAGCGCATGCTCGCAAGCCTGTCGGGAAGGAATGTCATGGGGTGCCGTTCCTGCGTTCGGACCGCTGAGGGGTGCTCCAGCCCCTAGGGTTCGGTGGTGGGCAGACGCTCCAGGGAGAGCAGATAGTTGTAGATGGCGGTCAGCTCCCTGTCGTTGTACTGTCCATAGCTCTGCCAGGGCATGTATTTGGCCAGCAACTGTTGGCCCTCCGGCGTGATCCCGGTCCGAAGGGTGCGGATGAAGTCCTCCGCGGTCCAATCGCGGATATGCCCTTCGCTGGTGAGGTTCGGCCCCCGGGGGGCCGCGGGGTCCGGGTCCTTGCCCCCGTTCAATTGCTCACCGTGGCAGGTGCGGCAGCCGGTGATGTCCACGAGGTAGCGCCCCTCCTCCGCGCTCCCATCGTGTGTGGGGTCCGGTGGGTAGGGCGCCTCATGGTCCAAGGTCTCGGCGTTGATCACATCCCCGAACGCGCCAAGGTTGACCAGGAGCTTTCCGACGGGGTGGTACACGTTCTCGCCCGGCACCCGATCCACGGGGTCCAGCGTGTGCATGTAGGCCACGATCGCGCCGAGGTCGCGTGCGCTGAGATGATGGAATTCCCTTGAGGGCATGATGAACAAGGGACGTCCCTTCGGTCCGATGCCATCCCTGATCGCGCGTACCCAATCCTGAACGCTGTAGTGGTCCCCCACACCCCCCGTACCCTTGGTCAGGTTGCTGGAATAGACGGTCGCCAGGGTCGGGTCCGAAAAGAAATCCCTGCCCGCGTATTGCGGTCCATGGCAATCGGCGCAGAGCACGCGGGACAGGTGTTCACCCCTTGCGAGCGAAGCACTGTCAACCGGTATATCCAATGGAACGGGCGTCACTTCATACACAGTTGCCAGGCGCTTTTCGGTATTGCGGATGTTCGACCAGGCGAACGCCGCCAGACCGACAAGGGTGACAATGAGGACGATGCCCAGCCAGCGAAGGACGTTCTTCATGGGAAAGCGGTCGTTCCTGTCATGGGTGCCAGGCGTTCAAAATAACGGCATCGTTCCAGGCGTCCAAGTCCTCGAGGCATGATGATATCCTCATGTTGATGATCGTGCTCGTGACCTGAACCGCTGGTCCGCTAACTTTGTTCTTCGTTCGAACGGTCGCGATGTGCCAGGCATGACCGATAAGTCCACCACGTATCCCGTTCTGGAGCAGATCCAAATTCCCGCGGACCTGCGACGGCTCCGGGAGGATCAGCTCGCCCAGGTCTGTCAGGAACTCCGTGAGTTCATCATCGATGTGGTCAGCGTAAAGGGCGGGCACTTCGGGGCCAGTCTCGGTGTCGTTGAGTTGACCGTGGCACTGCACTATGTCTTCCGGACGCCCTATGACCAACTGGTTTGGGACGTGGGCCATCAGGCATACGGTCACAAGGTCCTCACGGGGCGGCGGGAGGTCTTCCACACCAATCGGAAGCACGGTGGCATCAGTGGATTCCCGAAACGGAGCGAAAGCGATTATGACACCTTCGGGGTCGGACACAGCAGCACCTCCATCGGTGCCGCGCTGGGCATGGCGGTGGGTAGTCGGTTGAAGGGAGAGAAGGACCGCCAGGTGGTGGCCGTGATCGGTGACGGGGCTATGACCGCCGGCATGGCCTTCGAGGCGCTCAACCATGCGGGGGGCGCTGGCGCGGACATGCTCGTGGTGCTGAACGACAATTGCATGAGCATCGACCCGAACGTTGGTGCGCTGAAGGAATACCTCACGGATATCACGACCAGCCATACCTACAACAAAGTGAAGGACGAGGTGTGGAACCTGCTGGGCAAGATCAGCAAGTTCGGTCCCAATCCACAGGTGGTGGCACAGAAGGTGGAGGGTGCGATCAAAAGCGCTTTGCTCAGACAGAGCAATCTGTTCGAAAGTCTGAAGTTCCGCTACTTCGGACCTGTCGATGGGCACGATGTCGACCATTTGGTGAAAGTGCTTCGCGACCTCCGTGACATCCCGGGCCCCAAGATCCTGCACGCTGTCACCGTGAAAGGCAAGGGCTACAAGCCCGCTGAGGAGGGGAGTGCCACGTTATGGCATGCTCCCGGGCTCTTCAATAAGGAGACGGGTGAGATCATCAAGGTGGTGCCAAAGAGCCCGCAACCCCCCAAGTACCAGGATGTCTTCGGGCACACGATCGTAGAGCTGGCCGAAAAGAACGAGAGGATCGTCGGCATAACGCCGGCCATGCCCACGGGCTCCTCGCTGAACATCATGATGAAGGCCATGCCGGATCGCGCGTTCGACGTGGGCATCGCGGAGCAGCACGCCGTTACGTTCAGTGCAGGCCTCGCCACCCAGGGGATGGTGCCATTCTGCAACATCTACAGTTCGTTCATGCAACGGGGTTATGATCAGGTGGTCCACGATGTAGCCCTGCAGAAGTTGAACGTGGTGTTCTGTCTTGACCGTGGCGGCCTGGCGGGAGCCGATGGCCCCACGCACCACGGGGCCTTCGACCTGGCCTATTTCCGCTGCATCCCCAACATGGTGGTCAGCGCCCCGATGAACGAGGAGGAACTGAGGGACCTGATGTACACCGCCCAATTGCAGGACCAAGGCCCGTTCAGTATCCGCTATCCACGCGGCGAAGGTGTGATGACCGAGTGGAAGACGCCCTTCAAGGCGATCAAGGTCGGCACGGGCCGCAGGTTGCGTGGAGGCAATGACATCGCCGTGCTCAGCATCGGACACATCGGAAATATCGCTGCGAAGGGCATCGGGGCCCTGGAGGCGGAAGGGTACAGCGTGGCGCACTACGACATGCGGTTCGTGAAGCCGCTGGATGAACTGCTGCTGCACGAGGTGTTCGGCAAGTTCAGGCAGGTGGTCACCATGGAGGACGGTTGCATCACGGGGGGCATGGGCAGCGCCGTGCTCGAGTTCATGGTGGACCACGGCTACCAGGCCCAGGTGCGGAGGCTGGGCATCCCCGATCGTTTCATCGAGCACGGCTCGCAGCCGGAACTCTATACGGAGTGCGGCTTCGATGACGTGGCGTTGGTGGCGACGGTGAAGGACCTGCTCGCCGAAAGAAAGGGGACGAAGGGCTCACGGGCAAGTGCCTGAGCCGATCCCGATGGGATCGCCCCTGCAGCTTCGCTGGATGCGCCCCCGATCGGGCTTGGTCCTGTTCCTGGCATTCCTGCTCAGCGTCGCTGTGCGTCTGCCCCAACTGGGCAGGCCCCTCAGCAAGAACCACGAGTTCTGCACCGCCCTTGTTCTTGTAGTGCATCGGGTCTGGAATGCGGACGGTCTTCTGGATCATCAGGGGTGTCCTGCCGTTACGTTCCCGGATCCAGGGGACCAGGGTGTGATCGGCCTTCATTACGACCTGACCCAGCGCGATGGTTGCTACTATTACATGTCCCATCTGCCAATGGCCTATTGGGTGCCCTATCTGGCATTTCGACTGGCCCATGTGCTCCCCGATGTGCTCCCGCTGGAGGTCTTCAACCTGTTGCTCCACGCCGCTGCAGCATTCCTCTTGTTCGGTTTCGTCAGGGTCGTGCTCCATGATACCGGTGATCCGCGCGCCCGGACCGTGGGCCTCCTGTCGGCCGTGCTCTATTTGTTCATGCCTGCTCCGCTCTGGTACCACGGGAACGTGTACATGTCCGATATGGCCGTGCAACTGCCCTGGGCGTGGGCACTATTCACATTTTCCCGACTGATGCGCGATGAGCGTCCGGTCAGGCGGCGCATGACGCACTTCCTGGTGGCCATGGCCGTGCTTGCGGCCACCGAGTGGCTCGCCGTCTTCGTCATGGTCACCTTTGGTGCGGTCATGCTCCAGCGGTCGCGTGCCGAACATGAGGCAGCATGGTCCCGTTCCGCCATTGCCCAGGCCATGGTCGTTGTGCTAGTCATGTTCGCCTGCCTCGCTTTGTACGCCTCCGTGGTCGGCGCGGAACATCTCATGACCTACTACATGCATCGTTTCAATGAACGTGGACTGCTGGCGGGTACATCGGATATTCCCCTGTCAAGGGGATCGCGTGCAATGATGACCAACCTGATGACCGCCTGGTGGCCGGCGCTCATATTGCTCGTTATCGCGCTGATGGGCATGAAGCGTGCATCCGGATGGAGCGGGCCGAAAAGGATCGCGATCCTGACCCTGCCTCCTGCACTTATTCATCTGTTCGTCTTCATGCGGTATGATGTGCATGAGTTCGCCCTGCTGAAGCTCGGCTTTTTCATTTGCCCGCTGGCCGCCTGGGCCACGGTGCAGACTGCACAACAATGGCAAATGCGGTCGGCGGTTCCGGTGATGTGCTGCGCGTTCCTCGGCGCGGCCTATTACACGTGGGTGAACCGCCCTGGCGATGGCACTGCGACCGGGTCGCCCTATGCACTTCAACGAACGGTCGGCAGGTTCATCGCCCGGGAGGCCGGGTCCGATGAAGTGGTCCTGCTGGAGGGGCTGAACGCCGACCCGCAGGTGCAGTTCTATGCCGAAAGGAGCATGCGGACCGTGGCCGACAGTTCCGCTGCGACCCAGGTCCTGGAGGAGCTTGGAATGCACAAGGGCTTCCTCGTCCGCTACGGGTCCAAAGGGATCACCTCCCAACATTTGCGGATCGGTCCGAGAGGGGCCGCGAATAAGCGCTCTGTGTCGTTCTCAGGCCTTCACCAGGTCGAACTCCTCAAGGAATTTCGTGTTGTAATCCCCCTTGCGGAACCGTTCGTTCTGGAATAACTGGAGGTGGAACGGAATGGTCGTGCTGACCCCTTCGATCACATACTCGTTCAACGCACGAACCATCTTGTCCAGCGCCTCCTCACGACTTTGCGCGGTCACGATTAGCTTGCCGATCATGCTGTCGTAGTTCGGAGGAATGGTGTATCCGGCGTAGACGTGGGTGTCCACGCGAACGCCGTGCCCGCCCGGGCTGTGGTAGCTGGTGATCCTGCCGGGCGTAGGGCGGAAGTTGTTGAAGGGGTCCTCCGCATTGATGCGGCATTGGATGCTGTGCCGGGTCGGCTCGTAGTTCAGGCCGGAGATCGGCACCCCCGCTGCGATCTTGATCTGTTCGCGCACCAGATCATAGTCGATCACTTCCTCGGTGATGGTGTGTTCGACCTGGATCCGCGTGTTCATCTCCATGAAGTAGAAGTTCTTGTGCTTGTCCACAAGGAACTCCACGGTACCCACCCCCTCGTAGTTCACCGCTGCAGCGGCCTTGATCGCCGCTTCGCCCATCTTCTTGCGCAGGGTCTTGGTCATGAACGGGCTGGGCGTCTCCTCCACGAGCTTTTGGTGGCGGCGCTGGATGGAGCAGTCGCGTTCGCTCATGTGGCAGAAGGTGCCGTACTGGTCGCCGGCGATCTGGATCTCGATATGACGGGGTTCCTCGATGTATTTTTCCATGTACATCCCCGCATTGCCGAACGCCGCACCGGCCTCCTGGCTGGCCTTCGCGAAGGCTTCGTCGAATTCCTCCTCCTTCCAGACCAGACGCATGCCCTTGCCCCCACCGCCTGCCGTCGCCTTCAGGATGACGGGATAACCGATCTTCTTGGCCTCCTTCTTGGCCACGTCCAGGTCCGTGACCAGACCGTCCGTACCGGGCACGCAGGGAACTCCAGCGACCTTCATGGTCGCCTTGGCCGTGGCCTTGTCACCCATGGCCTCGATCTGGTCGGGAAGCGCGCCGATGAACTTGATGCCCTGGTCCTGGCAGATCTTGCTGAACTTGGCGTTCTCGCTCAGGAAGCCATAGCCGGGATGGATGGCGTCGGCGTTGGTGATCTCGGCGGCCGCGATGATGCGCGGCATGTTCAGGTAGCTTTCCTTGCTGGACGGCGGACCGATGCAAACGGCCTCATCAGCGAATCGCACGGGCAGGCTGTCCTTGTCGGCGGTGGAATAGACGGCCACCGTCTTGATGCCCATTTCCCGGCAGGTGCGGATCACGCGCAAGGCGATCTCTCCCCGGTTGGCGATCAGGATCTTCTTGAACATCAGCAAGGGGATTGACCGTAGAGGCGCGGAGGCGCGAAAAATGCGGACCTCGGTGCGTGCTCAGCGACGATTCCTTCAGGGAACATGGGCTTCTCTGCGTCCTGCCTCTGCGGCAGACTAAGACGGGTCCACCAGGAACAGCGGTTGGTCGTATTCCACGGGCTTGGCATCGTCCACGAGCACCTTCACGACCTTGCCGCTCACCTCGCTTTCGATCTCGTTGAAGAGCTTCATCGCCTCGATGATGCAGATCACCTTGCCCGGTTTGACCTCGTCGCCTATGTTCACGAAGGTGGGTTTGTCCGGACCTGCTGCCCGATAGAACGTGCCGATCATCGGGGCCTTGATGGTGAGGTACTTCGATTCTTCCTTGGCCGGCGATGCTGGTGCGGGCGGCGTTGGGGTCGGAGCTGGGGCCGGTGCGGGAGGAGGAGGCAACTGCGCGGCATAGGCAGGGGGCGGAGCGGCGATCACCTGCACCTCCTTCTCCTTCCTGCTGGCGGGGGTCTTGATGGTGATCTTGAAGTCCTTCTGCTCGATCTCCACCTCGCTCACGCCGCTCTTGGCCACGAACTTGATCAGCTCCTGGATCTGCGAGAGGTTCATGGTTCGTTGTTAGGGGTTCAGCCGGGTCCGGGCGAAGGTAGGAAAGGGGGCGATCAGCCGCCGTAGGCCCATTTCACATAGATGGCGCCCCAGGTGAAGCCGCCACCGAAGGCGGAGAGCACCAGATTGTCGCCCGGCTTGAGCTTCGGCTCCCACTCCCACAGGAGCAAGGGGAGCGTTCCGGCCGTGGTATTGCCGAACCGGTCGATGTTCACCATCACCTTTTCCTCACTGAGCCCCATCCGGCGGGCGGTCGCATCGATGATCCGGAGATTGGCCTGATGCGGGACGAGCCATGCCACATCCTCGGAGCGCAGGTGGTTCCGTTCCATGATCTCGGCACTCACGTCGGCCATGTTCGTAACAGCGAACTTGAACACGGCCTTGCCCTCCTGGAACACGGCATGTTCGTTCGCTTCCACGGTCCGGATGGTGGGTGGACTGACCGACCCCCCGGACTTCTGATGTAGATATTGACAACCGGCCCCATCCGCGTAGAGCACACTGTCCATCACACCGTACCCCTCGGTGTTCGGCTCCAACAGCACCGCACCGCCCCCGTCACCGAAAATGATGCAGGTGGAGCGGTCCTCGTAGTTGATGATCGAGCTCATCTTGTCCGCGCCCACCACGACCACCTTCTTGTAGCGTCCGGTCTCGATGAACTGCGCACCCGTTGTCAGGGCGTAGAGGAACCCGCTGCATGCGGCCATGAGGTCGAAGCCCCAGGCGTTCTTCGCACCAACGCGGTCGCAAATGATGTTGGCCGTGGCAGGGAACACATGGTCCGGGGTGACGGTCGCACAGATCACCAGGTCGATCTCCAGGGGGTCGATGCCGCGTTTCTCACAGATGCCGCGGATGGACCGTACGCCGATCTCGGAGGTCCCAACGCCCTTGCCAAGGATCCGACGTTCCTTGATGCCCGTCCGTTCCGTGATCCAGGCATCATTGGTCTCCACCATGCCCTCAAGGTCATGGTTGCTCAGCACTTTTTCGGGCACGTAGGCGTGTACCGCGGTGATCGCTGCCGTGGTCCGGAAGGGACTTCCGTTCGTGCTCATAGGAGGGCTTCGCGGATGCGGTCGTTGAGCTTGCTCAGCACCACATCACGGGTGAATAGCATCATGTTCTTGATGGTCGCAGCATTGCTGATCCCGTGCCCGATGATCACGTTGCCGTTCACACCCAGGACGGGGAGGCCGCCATAGTTCTCATAGTCGAACCGATCGAAGAAGGGTTCATGCACGCCGCGCTTCTTCAGCAGGTCATGGAACGCCTCCACGGCCTTCAGGACGATGTTCCCGGTGAATCCGTCGCAGACGACCACATCGGCCTTGCTGTTGAACAGGTCACGTCCTTCGATATTGCCGATGAAGTTGAATTGACCGCCTTCCTTCATGAGCTGGTAGGCCGCCAACGTGACGGAGTTGCCTTTCTTCTCCTCTTCGCCGATGTTCAACAGGGCCACTTTCGGGTCCTTGATGCGGTAGACGTGCTTGGCCAGCAGGGCACCGAGCAGACCGAACTGGTAGAGAACGTCCGGTTTGCAATCGGCGTTGGCCCCGACATCGAGCAGGATCCCGTAGTCGCCGTTCTCCTTGGGCACGATGCTGCAGATGCAAGGTCGGATGACCCCGGGAATGGGCTTGACGCTGAGCACGGACCCAACGAGCATGGCGCCGGTATTGCCTGTGCTGGCGAAGGCGTCGAGCCGCCCTTCCTTCAACAGGCCGAACCCAAGAGCGATGCTGCTCTGTGATTTGGTCTGCAACGCCTTGGTGGCGCTATCCTGCATCGTGATGTCGTCCCGGCTCGGTACGATGTCGAATCGATCGGGGTCGGCCTTTTCAGTGGCCAGGACCTGACGGATGACGGCCTCATCACCGATCAGGACGAGCCTCACGTCATCGGGTAGTTCACCCTGCGCCATTACAGCGGCGCGCACGGGAACACTGGGGCCGTGATCACTGCCCATGATGTCCAGTCCGATCCGCATGGCGGAAGGCAAGGAACTGCGCGGGATTACGCCGAACTACTCTTCGGTCGAGGCGGAGACCAGCAGCTTCCCGTTGTAGTACAGGTCGTCGCCGACCTTGTACGCACGGTGCCGCAAGTGGGTCTCGCCCGTCTCCGGGCAGGTGGTCACGGTCGGCGTGGCCGCGCCCTGATGGGTACGCCGTTTCATGGTCCGTGTCTTGGAGTGGCGTCGCTTCGGATTGGGCATTGTGGTAAGTGTTCTGCGCCGATCAGCGCTGCTGTTTCAATTTGCGGAGCGCGGCCCAGCGTGGGTCGTCCGGCTCCGGTCCATCATGGTGTAGATGACGGGCCAATGCGGCCTCGACCTCCGGATCGCATGCTCCGGGTGCGTGCAGACGTCGTGTTGGCATGGCCAGCCGGACACATTCATACAGGAAATGCGTCAGGGCGATCGCATGATCGTTCGGGTCCAGACCCACCACTTCATCCTCCGAGCCATCGAAATGCTGGCGTCCGTTCAGATGGAAGACCTGTCGTTGGCGCCCGTCAATGGGCTGTTCCATGGGACCGTTGCAATGATCACAGGTGGTCCGCACCGCACCGTGACAGTGGATGTTGGCCACCAGCATACCAGGGCCCTTTTCCAGGGTCACATCCGCTGTCACCCGGCCTCCTTCGAGCATCTCGTCCGCGGCGGCCTCGAAAAAGGGCTGGTCCAGGTCGAATACGAACGCATGCACCCCGTCCTTCAGCCCTGTGAATTCAATGGTATGTTCCTTCAGCACATCCACGATCGGAAGCCCCTGCGAAAAGGGGACCGCAAATGTAGCGAGATCGACGATCCCCGACGTGGTCCCACAGCGAGGACCGGGGCGCCGTCCGGGTTACTCCTTCTCCTTCGACCGTTCCTTGCGCTGGGGCTGTAATGGGTTGGCCATCAGTGACCTGTGCCTATCGCGGTTCATCCGGATATCACAAGCCAGCCAAACTGCAGCACGAAAGGACCCCTCGTCCGCGATCCCTTGTCCGGCGATATCCATACCGGTGCCGTGGTCCGGGCTTGTGCGCACGATCGGCAGTCCCGCTGTGAAATTGACCCCATGACCGAACGCGATGGTCTTGAAAGGGATCAGGCCTTGGTCATGGTACATGGCCAGCGTGCCGTCGAAATGTTGAAAGGTCCCATTGCCAAAGAACCCGTCGGCCGAGTAGGGGCCCATGGCCAGGATCCCTTCCGTCTGGAGTTGGCGCACCGCGGGAAGGACCTTTTCCCGGTCCTCGGTGCCAAGGGTGCCACCATCGCCCGCATGGGGGTTCAGTCCGAGCAATGCGATCCGGGGCGATGCCAAGGCCAGGTCCCGTTGCAGGCTTTGATGAAGCAGCCTCGACTTGGCAAGGACCTTCTCGGTGGTGACCGCCTGTGCCACGTCCTTCAATGGGATATGACCGGTGACGGTGCCCACACAAAGACCCTCGCCGACCAGCAGCATCAATACATCGTCCACTCCGGCCACATGTGCGAGGTATTCGGTATGGCCCGGGAACGCGAACCCGGCGGCTTCCATGCTGTGCTTGTCAATGGGTGCGGTGACCAGCACATCCACCTTGCCTGCGGCTAGATCGTGCGTTGCGGCTTCCAGACTTCGGATGGCGAAGGCGGCCAGCTTGCCAGATGGTCGGCCGGGCTCAATGGTCGGGTCCTCCTCCCAGACGTTCACCACGTTCAACTTCTTGGGCAGGGCCTCGGACGCGTCGTTCACACGATGGAACTGGACCTCCTCCAATTTGAGGAGCTTCCGGTAGTGACTGACCGCTTTGGCCGATGCATACAGAATGGGCGTGACCTCCTGGACCATTCGATTGTCCTCAAAGGTCTTGAGCACCACTTCGATGCCTATGCCGTTCAGATCACCGCAGCTGATCCCCACACGGGTCGGATGTGCCATTTCGCTCATGCTCCTTCCTCGTTCTTTCGGTCCCCTTGCATCCTTTGGTTCACATATGTGCCCGGTCTCTCAGGAAGCTGTACAACAGCCGAACGCCGATGCCCGTCCCCCCTCTGGGTCGATACCCGTCAGCTGCCATGAGGAATGCGGGCCCTGCGATGTCAAGGTGTACGAAGGGACGCTGGGTGAACCGGGCCAGGAATTTCCCGGCCGTTATCATCCCGGCACTGTCACCCCCCAGGTTCTTCAGGTCCGCGATCTCGCTGCTCAATTCCTTGTCATATTCCTCCCAAAAGGGGAACACAGCGACCCGCTCGTGCATACGCTCGCCGGCGCTGACCAGTTCGTTCATGATGCGGTCGTTCGCCGTGCCCATGCCCACCATGCCCTGGGTGCCGATGGCGCGGGCGGCAGCGCCGGTAAGCGTGGCCATGGTGATGACCAGTTCGGGAGAGTAGCGCTCGGCATAGCATAGTGCATCAGCCAGTATCATTCTTCCTTCCGCATCGCTGTTCATCACTTCGACGGTCATCCCATTGTACATGCGTACCACATCGCCCGGCGCGAACGCGTTCCCTCCAGGACGATTGTCCGTTGCCGGCACGAGCGCGACAACGTGCAGGGGCAGTGCGCGCTGGGCTGCCGTGGCGATCGCACCAATGACGGCCGCGCCCCCCGCCATGTCGCACTTCATATGGTCCATGCTATGCGGGGTGGGCTTCAGGCTCAATCCGCCCGTGTCGTAGACCACGCCTTTCCCGATCAGCACAATGGGGGAACGGTTCACTGCACGTTTTGGCCTGTACTCAAGTATGTTGAAGGTCGGCGGGTCCACGCTGCCCTTGTTCACCGCAAGCAGGCCCCCCATTCCCAAGGCTTCGATCTGGGCCTTGTCCAGCACCTGGACCTTGAGGCCGGACGTATTCCGCGCAAGGGTCCGGATCTCGGCCGAGAACTGGGTGGCATTCAGGAAGGATACAGGTTCGTTCACCAGGTCGCGGGCCAGATACACCGACGCCGTCAAGTCGTTCAGCTCCTGCACGGTACGGGCATCGACCTTCTTGTGGACCAGTGAGAGGGACTTCAACGAAGGACCGTTTCCGGAGGTCTTGTATTTCCGGAACTGGTACCCACCCAGCATCGCACCCTCCGCCAGCGCGAGCACCAGGTCCGCATCGTTCAGGGGGGTCAGCAACTGTGCCGTTCCTTTCCCGGAGCTGTTCAGTAGTGCGGCCATTTCGGCACCGGCCCTTCGCACCTGTTCGACCGATCCTGCGCGTGGTCCCTTGCCTACCTGATGCACAAGCATGAGCCTCCCGTCGGACCGAGTGGTGGCCACGGCCGCGCCATTGTCCAACTGCTCAGAAAGATGGACACTGGCCTCGCGGGGCAGGTCGAGCGCGCGCAGGTGGGTCCGCGTACGGATGACCGCCATCGTGTCCAGATCGGTCCTGGACCTGTCGCGCTTTTCGAGGATGACCATGTGGGTCCGTGCGTGAGGTTGGAAGCCTTTCCAGGCCGGCCAAAGATAGCCGTCCAGGGGTGGCGGCAAGGTGGGCATACCGTCCGTCGGACCTGTGCGTTGGTAGCCTTGTCCGCGCACTTCTCCGGCGGCGAAGCCCGTGGAATGTGCGAACTTTGATGTCCCATGCTCCGGGTGTTCAGGTATTGGTTGTTCCTGCTGGCGATCGCGATGCCCACGATCGCCTCGGCCACGCACAATCGGGCGGCCGAGATCATCTATTGCGTGGACGCCAACAACCCGCTGCTCTACCACATCCAGATCATCACCTATACCAGGACCTCTGCACCTGCGGATCGGCCGGACCTCGGGATCGAATGGGGCGACGGCGGTGTCGATTCGCTCGCCCGGGTGCAGATCGACCTCCTACCCAACGACGCGCAACGCAACCTCTACCTGGGCGATCATCTTTACGCGGGGCCTGGTGTGTACACCCTGGTCATGGAGGATCCCAACCGGAACGAGGGTGTGGTCAACATTCCCAATTCGGTCAACGTGCCTCTTTGTGTGAAGACCGTTCTGGTGATCTCACCCGCCACGGGCGGGAACTGCTCCGCCCGATTCTTGAACCCGCCCTTGCAGGATGCCTGTTATCAATTGCCATGGGTCCACAATCCGGCGGCGTACGATCCCGATGGGGACAGTCTGTCCTATCAATTGTCCGTTTGTGCCGGTGGCGGATGCGCACCGATCGGCAACTACAGCTATCCCGATCAGATCGTGCCGGGCGCGAACAACCAGTTCGCCATGGACCCCACCACGGGCACCATCTCCTGGGATTCACCACAGTTGGTGGGAGAATACAACGTCGCTTTCATCGTCAAGGAGTGGCGCAAGGTGAACGGCACCTGGGTCAATGTGGGCCTGGTGACAAGGGACATGCAGATCACGGTGAAGCCCGGATGCAACGATCAGCCACCTGTTGTCGCCGAACTGCAGGACACCTGCGTGGTGGCCGGAACGAACCTGGTGATCCCCGTCCATGCCAGCGACCCTGATGCGGCGGATGAGCTGACCCTTCAGGCACTTGGGGAGCCCCTTGTTCTTTCGACATCCCCGGCAGTGTTCTCCGCAGGCCCTCCCAACAACCCCGTAACCGGCACCTTTGGTTGGAGCACGACCTGTGACCATGTGCGACTGCAACCCTACCAGATGATCTTTCGGGCCACCGACGATGCCCAACTTGTTCAGCTGGACGACTACGAGAGCGTGTCCATTCGGGTGGTCGCACCGGCCCCGGAGAACCCATCGGCCACACCCCAGGTGAATGCGATCGACCTGGCCTGGGACCCGAGCATCTGCACCAACGCCGGGGGATATCGTATCTACCGACGCGTGAACAGCTATGGCTTCATGCCCTCCCATTGCGAGACCGGAGTTCCCGGTTACACGGGTTATTCCCTGCTGGCCAGTTCGAACGGCGTGAACAACAGCAGCTATTTGGATACTGATGTGCAGTTCGGTGTGCAATATTGCTACATGGTGACGGCCTATTTCGACGATGGTGGTGAGAGCTACGCCAGCGAAGAGTTCTGCGCGTTCCTGGAACGGAAGGTTCCCCTGTTGACGAACGTAAGCGTCATCAATACCGACGCGGTGAACGGCGCGGATACGGTGATCTGGACCAATGCGGTGGACCTGGACACCGTGATGCACCCCGGCCCCTACCAGTTCAAGCTCTATCGGGGGGATGGGTATGCGATCGCCACCACGCCGGTCTGGACCTCTTCGCTCTTTCCCTATCTCGTCCATCCGGACACCGTGCATGTCGATGCGGGGATCGATACCAGGAATGGACCGCACGTTTATCGTGTCGAACTGTTCGGTGACGACGGTGCCACGCTGATCGGCAGCAGCAACCCGGCCAGTTCGGTATACCTCGCCGCCGCCCCGAACGATGAACAGATCACCTTGACCTGGACCGCCAGCACACCATGGACCAATACGGACTTTGTGATCTATCGCCATGATGGCAGCGACTTTGTGCCGATCGCCACCAGCACGGAACCTCTTTACGTGGATACCGGCCTGGTGAACGGACAGGAGTACTGCTACAAGGTCAGCACGATCGGCGCGTACGGCGATCCTTCCGTGGTGTCCCCTTTGATCAACTTCAGCCAGGAGGTCTGTTCCTCACCCTTGGACCTCACGCCCCCTTGCCCGCCCATGCTCACCATTGACAACGACTGTCAGGCGTTGTCGAACACGCTCACCTGGAACGACCCGAACAACAGCTGCGCCGATGACACCTGGTATTACAACATCTTCTTCACCGACTCCCTCGGAGGGCCGTACCTGCTCGTAGGCACGAACTATGGACATGCGGACACCTCATTCGTTCACAATGATGACGGTTCAGTTGCGGGATGCTACGTCATCACCGCGGTGGACAGCATGGGGAACGAAAGCGATTACAGCAACCAGGTCTGCGGTGACAATTGCCCGGAGTACATGCTGCCGAACGTCTTCACACCGAACGGCGATCTGCACAACGACGCCTTCATGCCGTTCCCGTACCGCGGCGTCGACCACATCGACCTGACCATCTATGACCGGTGGGGCCAGGTGGTGTTCACCACCGATGACCCCGACATCCAGTGGAAGGGCGAACGCCAGGGTGGCGGTGGCGCCGTATCGGACGGGGTCTATTTCTACACGTGCATCGTCCATTTCAAGCGCCTGGACGGCATCGAGGTCCGACAGCTCACGGGCTATGTGCATTTGTTACGGGGCGGGTCGACGAACGTCAACTGATGTTCACCGGGATCATTGAGGAGGTCGGCGAAGTGGTGACGGTCCGTGATGCCGGCACGAATCGGCATATCCGTATCCGTGCACGCATGGCCCCGCAACTGCGTATCGATCAGAGCGTGGCGCACAATGGCGTGTGCCTGACGGTCGTTGCCGTTGATGGGGACACCTATGAGGTCACCGCTGTGCAGGAGAGCCTGTCAAAAAGTAATTTGGGGGACCTTGGCCCCGGACAGGGGGTCGACCTGGAGCGAAGTCTGAAAGTGGGCGAGCGCTTGGATGGGCATATGGTGCAGGGCCATGTGGATGCCGTGCTCGAATGCCTGGAGCGGACAGACGTCGATGGAAGCTGGCTCTTCACATTCGGTCTCCCTCCCGCGTTCCGACATCTGGTGGTCCCCAAGGGGAGCATTTGTCTGAACGGGATCGGTCTGACCGTTGCCGACCTGCAGGAGGACCGTTTCACGGTGGCCGTCATTCCCTATACGCTCACACATACCGTGCTTCAACAACTTTTTCCAGGCGGACGCGTCAACGTGGAGTTCGATGTGCTGGGGAAGTACGTGGCGCGCATGCTGGACGCCCGGATCAAAGCTTGACAAGCACGGCGCGGACCGGTGCCCAAGCTCCATTCCGAGGCCCAGCTTCGATGATGTAGCGGCCCGGGGAGAGGTCCGTCACCGTGAACGTCGATCGTTCTCCCAAGATGTTCGCTACGAAACTGCGCACGATACGCCCCGTGGCATCGTAAAGGACCACGTTGATGGACCCCTGTCGCTCCGAACCGAGGTACAAGGAGACCCCATCGGAGGCCGGGTTGGGGTAGACCACCACATCGTTCCCCTGGAAGGCGAGCAACGGCAGGTGGAGCACGACATTCTTTCCGGTGATCAGCCACCGATCGGGATCCAATTGCACATCAACTGCCTGGAAGGGGATCGCGGCAGTAAAGAGTTGCCCGTCCACCTGATGGTCCAGAACGACCGTCATCTCCTGGGCACCGTTGCGGAACCGAACAGGAACCGGCAGTGAAAAGAAGGATACGGAGGGGTCGGACGTGGACTCATGGAGCACGAGCATGGCCACCCCATCCGGTGCTTGTGCCCATTCAAGAACGTAGGAAGGATAGCCTTGGTGTTCGTACCAATCCAGGAAGAACCGTGTCAGGTCCAGGCCACTGGAGCCTTCCAAATGGGCCTGGAGGTCCGAAGTGCGGGCGCTCCGATAAGCCAGTGCGGGATCGTTCAGATAGTTGCGGCAACCGGCGAAGAAGGCGCTGTCCCCAAGGACCCATCGGAGCATATGCAGCACCTGGGCCCCCTTGTTGTACGAGAGCCGGCCACTGAAGAGCTGGCCCAGGTCGGACGTGTCGGCGCAACGCAGGCTCCCACCGGGTTCGGATACGACATTGTCTATCCGGGCACCATTGATCTGGGGGAACAGGTCCGGCTCGAATTCCTGGTAGCACAGGTCGCTCAGGTATGTAGCGAAGCCCTCATTCAGCCAGATGTCCTCCCAACTCCCGCACGTGACCTTGTCACCGAACCATTGATGGGCCAGTTCATGGGCCAACAACTCGACCCCGTAGTTCACACAGAAGGTCATCGTCTGGTGTTCCATTCCCCCTCCCCAACCGAACTGGGCATGGCCGTACTTCTCGTCGGCGAACGGGTATTCCCCGAACAGGCCGCCGTAGAACAGGATCTCATCAACAGTGGCCGGTGTGCCCGCCTGGGCGTCGACCAGGTTCTCCGGATACGCATAGTTCAGGATCGGCATGGGCCCTGTGCTCAACAGGACCGTATCCGCATAGGCGGAATAGTTCGTCACGGCCAGGGCCACGAGATAGTAAGCGATGGGGTGTCGATGACGCCAGTGCACCCGCAGTTGTCCGTTCAACGTATCCTCGGCAACGAGCCTGCCATTGCCAGCGACCTTGTTGCCCAATGGCACGGTCACCCATGCATCGATCGAATCCAGTTTATCGTTCAGGTCCTGTTTGCATGGCCACCAATCCTTTGCACCGAAGGGTTCGGACAACGTCCAGACGATCGGGACCCCATCATGTTCGGTCTGAACGAACGATCCGAACCCATTGGTCGGAGGGATGCCGTGATAGATGATGGTGATCGAATCCGACGATCCTGCGGAAAGAACGGGTCCCAAGGGGACCTGCAGGATATCCCCCGTTCCATGATCGAACGCGACCGGGGCGCCATGGAAAATGATGCTGTCCACGCGCAGTGTATCGCTCAGGTCCAGGGTCAGCTCATCGATATCCTGCGTGGTGGTGAACCGGAAAGTGACGGCACCCATTATCGCACGAACGGCCGGGTCGACCTGCCATTCCATCCTGCCATAGGTCAGATCGAAACCTCTTGTCGGGACCCCGGCGCTTCGAGACGCGAGCCATGCCTGTCCGCCCTGTTCCGCACGAGCGATGTCCCATGGAGCGACGGGTCCGATCTGGGCCACTGATGGCCCACTGATCGCCCACGTCACCATGATCAACCAATGGCGCTCCATGTCCATAAAGGTACTTGACCGGCAGTGCCGCAGCGACCCTCACATGACCTGGTCCAACACCTGGCGGACGGCCTCCGATCGCCCCATGGTGTAGAAGTGGAGACAGGGTGCTTTTCCATCGCGGAGCCGTCGCGCTTGGTCCACGCACCAGGCGATGCCCACCCCGCGCACGTCCTGGTCCGACCGGCATTTGAGCAGTTCCTTGGACAGTGCCTCCGGCAGGTCCACATGGAAGGTCTTCGGAATGAAGGCGATCTGCCGCAGGGAGGTCAGGGGCTTCAACCCTGGAAGGATCGGTACGTGGATGCCTTCGTTCCGGCAACGGCCGACGAAGTCGAAATAGCGGTCCACGTCGAAGAACATCTGGGTGACGAGATACTCCGCGCCAGCGTCCACTTTCTGCTTCAGGTAGGCGATATCGGTGGCGAGGTTCAGCGCTTCGGGATGTTTCTCGGGATAGCAGGCCGCACCGATGCAGAGGTCCGTGGGAGCGGCCTCTTCCTCTTCCTCATGCAGGTATTTGCCGCGGTTCAGTTCGGCGATCTGGTACACCATGTCCACCGCATGTGCGTGTCCATCGCGTTCGGGCACGAAGTGGTTCTCCCCTTTCGTGGGATCTCCGCGCAGGGCCAGCACATTGTCGATCCCCAGGAAATTCATCTCGATCAGCGCGTCCTCGGTCTCCTCCCGGCTGAAACCTCCGCAGATCAAGTGCGGTACGGTGTCGATCTCGTACTTCGCCTTGATCGCCGCACAGATCCCGATCGTTCCGGGCCGCTTTCGTACCCGCACCTTCTGCAGCAGTCCATGGCCGCGCTCCTTGTACACGACCTCCTCCCGATGGTAGGTGACGTTGATGAAGCTTGGGCCGAACTCCATCAGGGGGTCAATGCCCGCATAGATCGAACGGATGTCCTTCCCCTTCAGGGGCGGCAGGATCTCGAAGGAGAGCAGGGTCTCTTTCGCGCTGCGCATATGCTCGATCACTTTCATGATGGGCGGCGAAGATACTTGGTGTGCGCCGGCATGAAAAGGAACGGGCCGCGTACCCGCGGCCCGTTCCTGCCATTGGTGCTCGTGGCGATCAGCGCAGGAGGGTCAAATGGCCCTCGTATGTCTTGCCGCTCTGCATGGTGAGGATATAGAAGTAGGTGCCTTCGGGGATGTCCCTCGGCGCCCAGTTGTTCCTGTAGCTGGGACTGTCGTAGATCATATTCCCCCAGCGGTTGTACACCTTCAGCGCCGTATTGGGGAAGTACTGGACATTGGTGAAGGTCAATGCATCGTTCAGGCCATCGCCGTTCGGGCTGAAGACATTGGGAACGAAGATCTCCTCCGGCACCACGGTCACGGATACGGAATAGGTATCCGTACAACCGTCCGCCGTGGTCACGGTCAGGCTGACGATGTAGGTGCCAGGTCCCGGGAATGTGAACGCGGGATCCTGGGCGTTGCTGGTCATGAGCGAATCGAACTGCCAGAACCAGTTGGTGATGGTCCCGTTGCTGATCGTGGAATGATCGGTGAACTGGAAGCCCTCGCCCACGATCACTTGGTTATTCGGTGAAACAGTGAACAGTGCGGTGGGTGGTGGTGCAGTGAGCACATCGACGGAAGCGGAAGCACCTTCGCAGCCATTTGCATCGATCACCGTCACACTGTAGGTGCCGGTCTGTACGACGATGCTGTCCGCGGTACTTCCCGTGCTCCATGCGTACGAGTCATAGGGTTGATCTGTCAGGAGCACGGCCGGGTCATCCCCGCATTGGTAAAGCGCGCCGACGATCGTGGGTGTAGGTGCCTGGCCTTCGGTCACGACGATCGTGTTCGATGCCAGTCGGCAGATGCCCGCCGTGGCCTCCAACGTGTAGGTCCCCGGTCCTACTAGGACACTCTGTCCATCATAACCGTTACTCCAGTTGTAGTCGTCGAAGCCACCGGAAGCGGTGAGCACCACCCCCTGACCGGGGCAGGCCACGGTATCACCAGTAATGACCGGAGGTTGTGCGGGTGTGTAATAGATGTCCAATACGATGGACACGTTCGTTGTCAATGGTGGTTGACCGTCGTCCGTTGCAGTATAGGTGATCACATGGAACCCCGTATCCGCCGGTTGTGCGATGAACTCGCTGATGATGGTGGCCGTAATGTTCCCACTTGTGTTGCTGATCTCCTGATAATTCGAAATGCTGGAACCATCCGATGTGGCTACCGTCACTTGGTCCTGTTCCGGTGCGATGAAGTTCATCTCGATGTTGACCAGCTCACCAGTACACACCCGCACCGTGTCGCACAGGAAGGTGCTGCTTGCGATGGGGGGTATGTTCTGGGTACTTACTGCCGTGGTGAATACGAAGTTCTGTCCATCGAGCCAATCCACTCCGTCCGGGTTGTTGAAGGGGCCGTCATAGTCGTTGCCCGGATGGTCGAAGCGACCGAACTGGATGTAGTCCACCCCGTTGCCACGATTGGCACCCACCGTGCTGGGAATACCCCCGAACCCGTTCTGACCTTGGGACGCGTCACCTGTGGTCCAGTCCATGTTCTTGTAACAGAAGCTCACGTTGTTACCCACACCGATCACCGGGTCCGTGCCATCGGTAATGATCAGCTGAAAGGTGCACTTCTTGTCGGTGTGCATTCCGTAGTACCCGACATCCTCCCAATTCACGTACATGGCAGTTGGGGTGAGCTTGTACCGCACGGTCCCTCCGTTCAGTCCGAAACCATCATCACCCCTGGTGTCCACGTCCGCCCAATATGGCGCCACCATTTTGAAATCCGCGGTCGGGAACGGGGTGGCCGAGTAAGTGAAATAGGGATCGACGAAGCTCACGTTGCCATTGTTGTTGATGTAGCATGTGTTGTACAGGTCGCCGTACAGATTGAACTGAAAGGGCAATGTGATAAGGGATGACGATAGGTCATCGTTCGGCTGCATGGCCAGCTGGTAGGAGCTGTCAGGGGGGATCCAACAGTCGCAGGGGTTCAGCAACCCTCCACCCCCTTTCGGAATGCCTGCAGGGTGGTCGCCGGGACGCTTGGCTACGGTCACGTTCGCCCTGCCCGGGTCCGGCAGGGTGAAATGTGCAGGAAGGTTCCCAGCACCCTTCATTTGCTCGTACTGTGGCCATGTGATCTCCTGCGCGGAGGCGGGATCGACGAATGCTGCGCCAAGCAGGAGCGCCGCGATGGGGATGAAGTGTTTCAGTTCCACGGTTCCTTCAGGTTCATGTTCAATGCAGCAGGGTCACGCGACCCACCCATTCCTTCTTATCGGAGGAGTAGGTGGGGCGTTCCACCAAGCGCCATACGTAAACACCTTGAGGGAGGGTCGTTCCGCCGTTGCGGAAACTCCCGTCCCAGCCCTCTTCCGGGTCGGTGCTGTCAAAAATGATCTGGCCCCAGCGGTCGTACACGGAGAACCGATGGTCCTCCGGTACCATGCCGATGGTCACGGGACGCAATACATCGTTCGTGCCGTCACCGTTGGGGGTGAATGCATTGGGCATGTAGAAGGTGGGCACCAGCACTTCGACGACCTTGCACAATGTGTCCACACAACCGTATTGGTCCACCACGTCGAGGCAGACATCGTAGGTGCCGCCCAGCACATCCTCGAACTGGTGATAGGCGAACCGCCCACTGGCGGAGTCCAGGCCGGCAAAATCCCAGTGGAAGGCGATGGCCTCGGGATCATCGGCCGCGAAAAAGATGTTCGCATTGTTCTCGGTCCCCGGGTTCGGCGAGAAGGTGAAAGTGGCTTGTGGCGCGGGATCCACCACCACCAGGCCAGGGACAGTGGTGTGGTCCGTGCAGCCCTCCGGCGAGGTCACGGTCAGCGTCACGGTATACCATCCGGGGTCCTGATAAGTATGCACCAGGGTGTCACAGGCATCGACGACGCTTCCATCACCCAGGTCCCATACACAATTGTTGCCCACGCTGATGCTGTCGGTCGTGTTGGTCAGCTTCACCTCCAAGGGGTTGCAACCTGAATCCGGTTCGGCGAAGAACGTGACGATGGGCAACTTGTTGATCGTCACCTGCACGTGGGAGGTGTCCGTCAGATGATCGCAGGTCCCGATGCCCTGAACGACATACGTGTAAGTGCCGCTCGTGTCCGTGGCCGGGTCCAGGATGGCGAGGTGTTGGTCACTGGCCGGACCTGTCCAGACACCGCCTGCATCGGGGCTGCCACCGAGCAGGGTGTACAGATCGAAGTTCGGTGCGTCCTCGCATACGGTCAGTGGGGCGTCGTTCCCGGCCTTGGGCAATGGGTCCACGGAGAGCGTGAGGGTGCTGGAAAGCGTCGGACAGGGCTGGTCGGGAGAGACCGTATACACATAGCCGCCCACCATGCCGGTGGCCGCCACGAAAAACCCGTTGCTCGCCTGGCCGTTGGGGTCCAGCCAGGTGCCCCCCGCATCGGGTGTTCCTCCAAGGGCGGTGATCATGTCCAGTGTGTCCGCGTCCGTGCAGAGCGTGAGCGCATCGTCCAGGCCGGGGTCCATGTATTGCGGGATCGCGACCGAGATGGTCGAGGTATCGTTCGGACAGGGTCCGGAGCCGTTCACCACATAGTGATAGTCCCCCTCGGGATCGGTGCCAGGATGCAGGGTCCCGGAGAAGGCACCGTTGTTCGGGTCGAGCCAGGCACCTCCGGTCATGGGCGTCCCTGGGATGTTCAGGAACAGGTCGTCGGGACCGTTGGAACTGCAATAGGCCAGGCTCACGTCCTGGCCGGCATCCACGTGCGGCACGGTGGTGAAGGTGGCGGTGCCGGACGAGGCGCAGTTGCTGCCGACCCCGACAGCGTAGGTGTATGCACCGTCCATGTCGGTCCCCGGCACGAAGGTCCCGTTGTGGGCAAGGCCGTTGGGGTCGGTCCAATCACCTCCGGCCGGTGGGTTGCCTCCCAGCACGGTGATCATGTTCACGGGTGTTCCATTGTCGCACACGTCCATCGTGCCCGGCGTGATGACCGCACCCTGTTGGACCTCGATCACCACGTTCAACGTGGAGGTCTGGACCGGGATGCCGTCATCCGTCCCTGTGAAGATCGCGTTGTGATAGCCGACATCGGCCGCCGTGGGTGTGAATTGGACCACGATCTGCGCATTCAATCCGCTGGTGTTCGTGACGATGTTCCAGTTGCTCAATGTCGGGCAGGTGGCGTTGGCCACCGTGGTCTGCAGGGGCTCCGGAGAAAGGAAGGTCACGTCCAGTGTGGCCATCTCTCCCACGCAGACGACCAGACTATCGCAGACGGATTGGCTTACGATCGAAGGGGGAACGTTGGCGGTCGTGATGTCCGTGGAGAACGTGAAGTGCTGCGTGTCCAACCAATCCACCCCATCATTGTTCCCGTAGGGACCGTCATAGTCAATGCCGGCGTGATCAAAACGCCCGAACTGCAGGTAATCCACACCATTGCCTTGGTTCGCGCCCACGTTGGCGGGGGTGCCACCGAACCCGTTCACACCGCCCGATGCCGAACCTGTGGTCCATTGCATGTCCAGGTAGCAGAAGGACACGTTCGCACCGTTCGGTATGATGGGATCGATCCCGTCGGAGATGATCAATTGGAAGGTGTTCACCTTGTCGGTCATCTGTGAGTAGTAACCCACGTTCGTCCAATTGACATACAGAGCGGTGGGGGTGACCTTGAATTGAACGATGTTATTTCCAACTCCCGGGCCCCGCAGGTCCACGTCGGCCCAGAACGGGGCGACCATGGTATACCCGCTCACCGGGAACCCGGAAGCACTGAAGGTCCCATAAGGTTGGCCGAAGCTGACGTTGCCATTGATGTTGATGTATGCCGTGCTCCAAAATTGTCCGTAGAGGTAGAATTGGAAGGGCAGGGCGATCGGACCATAGCTGCCATCATCGGCATTTTGGAAGCCGTTCGCGTCCCATTGGCTGTTGTTGTCGATGGTCGTGTACGAAGCATCCGGTTGCACCCAACAATCGCAGGACGAGCCACCACGCAAGGTGCCGTTGCTCCCGCTCCCGTGCTGCACGGCCGGGGGGGTCGGCGTGATGGTGCTCATCTGAACGTGCTTCCACACTTCATAGCTCGCTTGGTCGTGCGGGGTCTGCTGGGCAAAGCTGGCGGTCGCCCAGAGGAATGCGAACAGGATCGGAAGCTTGCGTGGCATGGGTCAGCGCATCAATTGGAGATAGAGCTTTTCCCGATGGCGTTGGCCGTTCATGTCCACGGCCTGAACGAACACCGTGTATTGTCCCACCGGACAGGGCGTGCCGCTCATGTCGTTCGCATCCCAGGGATGCAGGTCCTGTGCGGTGAACACCAGCTTGCCGGTGTAACTGTCCGTGATCATGACAGCGACTTGTTCGCAGCCCACGCAGGAGATCTCGTACTGGTCGTTCGTGCCATCCCCGTTCGGGGTGAACACATTGGGCAGGAACAGGTGGAACTCGGCCTTCGGCACCTCTTCGACGGGAGGCTCGGTGGTGGGTGCGGATGCGGCGTTCGCATCCGATGGCACTTCCTGCGTGTTCTCCTGCTCGCCGCCCATCACCGTTCCGATGTCCGTCGCGGTGGATGCCCCATCAGGTCCCTCCTCAGCGGTTCGAGCGGGCGTGGGAGCCTGGTCGAGTTGGGAGGCATTTGCGTTGGTCCGTTGCTCGTTCGCGAGCGACCGGTCCGCATCCGTGGTAGCATGGAACGGAGAGGCTTGGTGCGTCTGCACGTCCTCATTGTCGGGATCCGCAGTGGTCGCCGCATTCCGTTGGTCGGAAACCTGATCGGCTCTTTGCGTCGCGATCTCATTGGTCACCGGCCGGGTCGGGACGGACCGTTCCTGTTGTGTCGCGGGTGCATCCTCCTGCTTGGGGCCGTTGTCCACGGGGGTGACCTGGACCTGCTCCGGGATCGGGTCGGGCGTCACGTTCGTTGCCGGTCCGACCCGTACTTCAGCGGTAGCGGGAGGCACCTCGCTGGCCGTTCCCCGGGTCAGGTACCATGCTCCGGCGGTCAGGGTCAGGGCGGTCACTCCTGCGGCGACCCATCCCATGCCAATGCCGCCCGCTGCGCCGCCACCGATCCCGGCCTGGCTGCTGACGGCGCTCCATACGCTCGGGTCCACGGGCATCTCATGGCCCGCGAACCGCTGCTTCAAGCTGCCGCGCAGGGCCTCGTCGGCCCCGGCGACGGGTGCCGCCACCTGTGCCGTGATGGCCTGCCACACGCTGGCGTCCACGGGCATCTCATGTCCGGCGAACCGCTGCTGCAGCAATTGGTTCAGTTCATCCTTCGCTCGCATTCCGGTAGATCTCGGCCGCCTCCTTGGGCAGCAATTTGCGCAGGTACGCCCGCGCTTTCATGAACTGGCTTTTCGACGTGTTCTCGGAGATGCCAAGATGATCGGCGATCTCCTTGTGGGCATAGCCTTCAATGGCGAACATGTTGAACACTGCACGGTATCCCGGGGGCAGGGCCTGGATGAGCTCCATCAGTTCGTCGGCGGTCATGTTGCTCAGCACGTGCTCGTCCTCTGCGTACAGGTGTTCGGCCTCGGTCAGGTCCAGACTATGGTCATAGGGCTTGTTGCGGCGGATATGGTCCAGGGCCGTGTTCACCATGGTCCGGGCGATCCACCCGCCCAGGGGGCCGTCACCGCGGTAGTGGTCCATCTTCTGGAACACCTTCACGAAGCCGTCCTGCAGGATGTCCTGGGCCTGTTCGCGTCCGTTGCTATAGCGCATGCAGATGCTCATCATCTTTCGGGCATAGGTGCGGTACAACTCCTTTTGTGCCAAGGGGTCACGTTGAAGACAGCCCGCCACCATTTGCTCGTCCGTCATGCCTGTCCGGTGTAGATGATGCACCTCGGGCGGCCGAAGTTGCCTGAAAGACCAGTAAAGTTAAGGAGCAGCGGTCACCCTGTCACTTCGGCGAGGAATGGAATGGCCTACTTTTGCACGCCTTTTCCGGGCAGCGCAATGGACCACATCCGCAACTTCTGCATCATCGCCCACATCGACCATGGGAAGAGCACCCTGGCCGACCGTCTGCTGCAGATC
>JACJZI010000014.1 GCA_020635655.1 Flavobacteriales bacterium | reverse complement strand
CATTGGCCGTCCTGAAGAACAGGGACCTGCGCGAACGGATCTTCCGGGCATCCATCGCCCGGAACAGCCACGGCGGACCTTACGACAACAAGGCGATCATCACCCGGCTGGCCCAGCTCCGCGCGGAAAAGGCCGGTCTGCTCGGGTTCCCGAACTGGGCGTCGTACGTCATGGACGATCAGATGGCACATGATCCCGCCTCCGCCACCAAATTGCTCGCCGGGATGGCCCCCGCCGCGGCGAAGAACGCCCGCGCAGAGGCCGCCAAGCTGCAGGCCCTGATCGACAAGCAGGAGGGAGGCTTCAACCTCCAGCCCTGGGATTGGGATTTCTACGCCGAGCAGGTGCGCAAGGCCGAATATGACCTGGACGAGGCAGCCATCAAACCCTACTTCGAGCTGGAGAGCGTCCTGCAGAACGGCATCTTCTTCGCCGCCCATGAACTCTATGGCCTCACCTTCAAGGAGCGTCATGACCTGCCGGTCTACCACCCCGACGTGCGCGTCTTCGACATCCTGGACACCAACAGGACGGCGATCGGGCTGTTCTACGGGGACTACTATGCCCGCGACAACAAGAACGGCGGCGCCTGGATGGACAGCTACGTGGACCAGAGCAGGCTGCTCGACCAACACCCGGTGATCACCCAGAACTGCAACTTCGTGAAGCCCGCGCAAGGCCAGCCCTGCCTGTTGAGCTGGGACGATGTCACCACCGTCTTCCACGAGTTCGGCCATGCCCTGCACGGCATGTTATCCGACAGGAAGTACCCGAAGTTCAGTGGCACGGCCACCTCGACCGACTTCGTGGAGTTCCCCTCCCAGTTCAATGAGAATTGGGCGAAGGACCCGAAGGTCTTCGCCAACTACGCCAAGCGCTACGATACGGGCGAGCCCATGCCGGACGATCTGGTCGAGAAGCTCCGCAAGGCCGGCAAGTTCAACCAGGGCTACATGACCACCGAGTACCTCGCCGCCGCCTTGCTCGATATCGAATGGCATTCCCTGGCGCCCGATGCGCCGAAGGTGGAGGACGTCGAAGGTTTCGAACATGCCGCGCTGCACAAGTACGGCCTGGACCTCGACGCGGTGCCGCCCCGTTACAAGAGCTGCTATTTCAGCCACATCTGGGGCACCGGGTACGCGGCGAACTACTATGCCTACATGTGGAGCGAAGTGCTGGAGGCCGATGCCTTCCAGTGGTTCAAGGAGCATGGTGGAATGACCCGTGCGAACGGGCTGCACTTCCGGGAGACCATCCTTTCGAAGGGAGGGAGCATGGACGAGGGTGAACTTTACCGCGCCTTCCGCGGGCGCGATGCCGAGGTGGGGCCCCTTTTGGAGAAGCGTGGCTTGAAGTGACCCTGCCGGACCTGAAGTCGTGCAAGCCCGGCCGGACCGCCGGGCTTGTCCTTTCCACACCAAATGGCCCGCGCGCCCCGGCGATCGTTGAAAAATGCCCCGGATCGTTGAAAAGCCTGTGGAAACCGGGCCGGATGCTGACCCGACAAGGGGAGTAATTTCGTCCCATCTTTAGGGAACCCGCACGGGACAAGGTATTCCGGCGGTCCATGCGCACATGAGCGAGGTCAATTACAGCGAGGAGCACATCCGATCGCTCGACTGGAAAGAGCATATCCGGCTCCGCCCCGGCATGTACATCGGCAAGCTCGGCGACGGCAGCAGCTTCGACGATGGCATCTACATCCTTCTCAAGGAGGTGCTGGACAACTGCATCGACGAGTACGTGATGGGCTATGGGAAGAAGGTGGAGGTGCGGATCGAGGAGGGACGCGTGGAGGTACGCGACCACGGCCGGGGCATCCCCCTGGGGAAGGTGATCGACGTGGTGAGCAAGATCAACACCGGCGCCAAGTACGACAGCAAGGCCTTCAAGAAGAGCGTCGGATTGAACGGGGTGGGCACCAAGGCGGTGAACGCCCTGAGCACCTACTTCCGGATCGAGAGCGTGCGCGATGGTCAGATGAAACGTGCGGAGTTCGATCGCGGTGTCCTGCGCAAGGACGAAAAGCTGGTCAGGACCGATGAGCCGAACGGCACGCGCGTGCTCTTCGAGCCCGATGAGCAGATGTTCAAGCACTATCAGTACCGTGACCAGCACATCGAGCGGTTGTTGTGGAACTACTGCTACCTGAACACGGGCCTCACGATCGTATTCAACGGCCAGCGCTTCCAGAGCAAGCACGGTCTGCTGGACCTGCTGACCACCAAGATGGACGGCGAGCCGCTGTATCCGATCGTCCATCTGGTCGGCGATGACATCGAAGTGGCACTGACGCACGCCCAGCACTACGGCGAGGAGTACTACAGTTTCGTCAACGGGCAGCACACCACGCAGGGAGGCACGCACCAGGGTGCATTCCGTGAGGCGGTGGTCAGGACCATCCGCGACTTCTTCAAGAAGGACTGGGATGCCAACGATATCCGGACGGGCATTGTCGCGGCGATCAGCGTGAAGGTCATCGAACCGGTGTTCGAGAGCCAGACCAAGACCAAGCTCGGCAGCCAGGAGGTGGAACCCGGGGGACAGAGCATGCGCAGCTTCATCGGCGATTTCATCGGCCGGGAGCTGAACAATTTCCTGCACAAACACCCGGAGGTCGCCGAGGTGATCCAGTCCCGGATCCTGCAGAACGAAAGGGAACGCAAGGAACTCAGCGGCATTCGCAAGCTGGCGCGTGAACGGGCCAAGAAGGCCAGCTTGCACAACCGCAAACTACGCGACTGCCGCGTGCACCTGAGCGATCCGAAGAAGGACGACCGGAAGAACGAGACCACCCTCTTCATCACCGAGGGCGACAGCGCCAGTGGCAGCATCACCAAGAGCCGTGACGTGAACACCCAGGCCGTTTTCAGCCTCAAGGGGAAGCCGCTCAACTGCTACGGCCTGACCAAGAAGGTGGTGTACGAGAACGAGGAGTTCAACCTGGTCCAGGCCGCGTTGAACATCGAGGACGGCATGGACGGGCTGCGCTACAACCGGATCGTGATCGCCACCGATGCGGACGTGGACGGCATGCACATCCGGCTGCTCCTGCTCACCTTCTTCCTGCAGTTCTTCCCGGACCTGGTGAAGAACGACCATCTCTACATCCTGCAGACCCCGCTCTTCCGCGTGCGGAACAAGAAGGAGACGATCTATTGCTACAGCGAGGAGGAACGGAAGAAGGCGATCGCGAAGCTGGGCCGGGACCCGGAGATCACCCGGTTCAAGGGGCTTGGCGAGATCAGCCCCGACGAGTTCAAACATTTCATCGGCGAGGACATGCGCCTGGAGCCGGTGATGATCACGAAGGACGCCGTGGTGAACGACCTGCTCGGGTTCTACATGGGCAAGAACACCCCGGAGCGGCAGGACTTCATCATCAGCAACCTGCGCGTCGAGAAGGACCTGGTGGGCGAGGAGGCGGGACCGGTGAAGGAAGGCATCGCCCTTGAACGGGTGAAGGCGATCGCCCGCAAATTGGAGGAGAACGAAGTGGAAGCGGAGGCATGACCATGGATAGGGCCGGACTTTTCGCATCGCTCTTGCTCTTCTCGTTGGGGATGGGTCCGGCGTTGGCCCAGACCTCGGGTACGCTCCGTTTGTTGATCGATCCGGGCGATTCTTTTGAATTCGTGGTGGACCACGCCTATCGGATGCAGCAGCGGGAGGTGACCCTGAGCGGTGGTCATCACGCATTGTCATTTTGGGCTCCCGGTCGATCCGTCATCGATACAGGAGTGATCATCGTGCCCGGCAGCGCGGTGCAATTCGTATTGCGCCTGCCCCATGATCCGGCCTTTGTGACCTATCGCAAGGCGCATGACAAGTGGCGTTCCGACAAGCATCTTGCCCGCTATGTCCCGGCCCTGGCCTCGGCAGGTGGACTGACCTGGACGGTGCTCGCCTATGCGCACATGGACAAGGCCTATCGTACGCTCCAGGATGACAAGGAGGTCTACCGCACATCAAGCGCACCCAGGTCCATCCGCACACTGAAGGAAGAGACCATCCCGGACCATCAGAAGGACCTGCGGCGCGCGCGAACGGGCTTTGCGATCGCTTCGGGCCTCACCGCGATCACATTGGGGGCCACCGTCTGGCTCTGGCACCGGTCCGGCAATTGGCGCGAACCTGTGTTCGAGGATAGGCAGAAGGCAAGATTCGAAGGTCTGACCTGGCTGCCGGACGACCACGGCGGGGTATGGTGCGCGGGAATGAGCATACCGATACGATGAGGTACCTGATCATCATCCTTGGATTAGGCGCCTCCCTGTTCCTCGCGGGTTGCCGCAAGGATCCCATCGACCTGAGCGAATTGCACGACAATCCGTTCGATCCGGATTTTGATGGTCCGGCGATGTTCTCCTTCGACACGACGTACATCGAGACCGTTGTGGCGGATACGATCATCACCTATCAGCGTCAGGTGGTGCAGTTCCACGTGCATGACGAACATTTCCTTTCCGCAGCCTCCTACTATGTACAGGTGACGGACCTGAGCAATGGGGAGCAGGTGATCCTGGGACAATATCCGGTGGGAAGTCATGTGTTCAGGTACCGAAAGACCGACTTCGCAGTGGGGCAGGAGCTCTGCTTGCAGCTCCGTTTGTCGAACGACCTGAGCTATGGGCGTCCTGAAACGATCTGTTGTACACTGGTGGAATGAGCGACGAACCCGAAGGAACGGACCAAGAAGGAGCGGGCGAGAACGGCGAGCACCGCAACGTGCCGGGAACGGGTGGCGGCACCTTCTCCGTGAGCGGCATGTACCGCGACTGGTTCCTGGACTATGCCAGCTACGTGATCCTGGAGCGCGCCGTACCTGCGCTCGCCGACGGCCTGAAACCCGTGCAACGCCGGATCCTGCACGCGATGAAGGAACTGGATGATGGCCGCTACAACAAGGTGGCGAACATCATCGGGCACACCATGCAGTACCATCCGCATGGGGACGCGAGCATCGGCGATGCGCTGGTGCAATTGGGACAGAAGGACCTCCTGATCGATGCGCAGGGCAACTGGGGGAACATCCTCACGGGCGACAGCGCCGCCGCCCCGCGCTACATCGAGGCACGGCTCAGCAAGTTCGCGCTGAACGTGGTCTTCAATCCCAAGACCACGGCCTGGCAGATGAGCTACGACGGCCGCAACAAGGAACCGGTGCATCTGCCGGTGAAGTTCCCGTTGTTGCTGGCCCAGGGCGGCGAGGGGATCGCCGTCGGCCTGAGCTGCAAGGTGCTCCCGCACAACTTCAACGAGCTGATCGACGCGAGCATCGCCGTGCTTCGGGGAAAGCGTGCGCAGGTGTTGCCCGACTTCCCGACGGGAGGCATGGCCGACGTCGAGCAGTACAACGAGGGGCAGCGTGGCGGTCGCGTGCGGGTGCGCGCCCGGATCCGCAAGGAGGACAACCGGACGCTGGTGATCACGGAAGTGCCTTTCGGTACCACGACGACCGGCCTGATCGAGAGCATCATCAAGGCCAACGACAAGGGCAAGCTGAAGGTCCGGCACATCGAGGACAATACCGCCGAGAACGCGGAGATCATCATCCACCTGCCCGCGGGCGTGTCACCCGACACCACGATCGATGCGCTCTATGCGTTCAGCGACTGCGAACTGAGCATCGCACCGAACGCCACCGTGATCGAGATCGGCGAGGACGGTCTGGAGAGGCCGCGCTTCGTCAGCGTGAACGAACTGCTCAAGATCAGCACCCAGCACACGCTGGACCTGCTCCGGACCGAGCTGGAGATCCGCAGGGACGAGCTCGAGGAACAGTGGCATTTCAGTTCGCTGGAGCGGATCTTCATCGAGAAGAAGGTGTATCGGCGCATCGAGGAGGCCGAGACCTGGGAGGAGGTCATCGCCTTCATCCACAAGGGCCTCAGGCCGCACGTCCAGATGCTGAAGCGGGCCGTGACCGACGAGGACGTGGTGCGGCTCACCGAGATCAAGATCAAGCGCATCAGCAAGTTCGACAGCTTCCGTGCCGACGCGCACATCAAGGGCCTGGAGGACCAGCTGGCCGAGGTGCGCCACAAGCTGGACCACCTCGTGGACCACGCGGTGGACTACTTCAAGGAGCTGAAGAAGAAGTACGGTGCCGGCCGGGAGCGCAGGACCGAACTGCGCACGTTCGACACCATCGTGGCGACCAAGGTGGCCGTGGCCAACCGCAAGCTCTATGTGGACAGGGCGGAAGGCTTCATCGGGTGGGGGCTCCGCAACTTCGAGCAGGTCGATGAGTGCTCCGATATCGATGACATCATCGTCTTCCGCGACAACGGGACCATGGTGGTGACCAAGGTGGCCGACAAGAAGTTCGTGGGCAAGGGCATCCTGCATGCCGGTGTTTGGAAAAAGGGGGACGACCGCACGATCTATCACTTGATCTACCAGGACGGTACCAAGGGCGCCTACTTCATGAAGCGGTTCGCGGTCACCGGCATCACGCGCGACAAGGAGTACGACCTCACGAACGGCACGGCGGGTTCGCACGTGGTCTATTTCACCGCCAACCCGGATGGCGCGGCCGAAGTGGTGCAGGTGCAGCTGCGCCCCCGTCCCAACCTGCGCAAGACCAAATTCGACATCGACCTGGGCAAGTTGGCCGTGAAAGGGAGGAGCAGCAAGGGCAACCTGCTCACCCGGCACATGGTCGCGAAGATCACACAGAGGGAGCGCGGAGGCAGTACGCTCGGCGCCATCCCCATCTGGTTCGATGAAACGGTCCGTCGCCTGAACGACACCGGTCATGGCCGCTATCTGGGACGTTTTTCCGGAGATGATCGGGTGCTCTGTGTGTTGTCCTCGGGAAGCTATCAACTGTTCCCGTTCTCGCTGAACACGCATTTCCCCGACGAGGCGATCACGGTCGTCAAATGGGATCCCAAGGCGGCGCTGTCCGCGATCTATTGGGAGGGAGAGAAGCAGCAGTACCAGGTGAAACGCTTCCTGACCGAACCGGCCAGGGACCCGGTGCGCTTCATCACCGAACACGCGGACAGCAAGCTGGCATTGCACAGTCTGGTCGCGCATCCGCATGTGCGGATCGGTTTCGACAAGCGCAGCAACGATCGACCGGAGGAGGTCGTCGACCTGGAGGAGCTGATCGCGGTCAAGGGCGTGAAGGCCTTGGGCAATCGTCTGACCCCATACAAGGTGAAGGACCTGGAACTGCTCGATCCCGTGTTCGTGCCGATGACCCCGGAGTTGGAGGAGGTGCAGGGCATGTTGATCAGCGAGGACGAGATCGGGAACCTGGACCCTCCCGAGATGGAAGGGCTGGAGGAGTCGCCGGTGAAGCGGTTCAAACGGATGCAGGCGTCGGATGATATCGATCGTGACCCGGACGACCCATTGATCGGCTACTCACCGGGCAAGCAGATCGAACTCGGCTTGGACTGAGCGCGATGGTCAGGAACCGCTCATCGCGCACAAGGCCATGAGACCACCGAGCGACACGGCCAGGGCGAGCCACCAGATCAGGCGGCTCCTGCGTGTGTGCCGGGATCCATCTTCCATGCTGCTGTCGCGCATGCCGCATGCAAGCAAGCACGATGCCGATCCCGGCCCCGAAAGGGTGCCAACGTATCCGGATGCGGCCCTTCAGGTGTTCCCATGACGCGCACGACCGCTGCAATTCGCCACGCGATCGCGTTCATCGATCGACCGACCGTTCGATCGATCGGCCTGCTTTCCCTTTGGCTGCCATTGTCGGTCGTCGCCATCGGGCCGCGATCGCCCATGCCGAAGGGCTCACTGTTCCTTTATTGGGGCTACAACCGGGCGGGCTATGGCACCAGTGACATCCATTTCAATGGTCCCGGCTATTCGTTCACGCTCCACGACGTCCGGGCGACGGACCGTGCCGTGGACTTCGACGCCAAGACCTACTTCTCGCCCAGCACCATGTGGGTGCCGCAGTACAACTACCGGTTGGGCTGGTCGTTCCGGGAACGCTACACGCTGTCTCTCGGACTGGACCACATGAAGTACTTCGTGGCCCCGGGCCAGACCGTGCGCATGACGGGCCAGGTGAGCGCGGAACGATCGGATACGTATGCAGGGGACGATATCGACGGTCCGGTGGAGGTCGCTCCGGACCTTTTGCGGTACGAGCACAGCGACGGCCTGAACCTGTTGAGCATCGACCTGGACCGATTTGATCCGCTCTGGTGCGGCACCGATGGGCGGTTCATGGTGCATGCGTTCGAAGGCGCGCATGCCGGACCCGTGATCCCCCGCTCTGACGTGCGACTGTTCGGGGAGGGCATCAACAATAAGTTCCACCTGGCCGGGTTCGGGATCGGTGCGCAGGCGGGGCTGCACGTCACGGTCTTCCGGCATGTCTTCCTCCGCATCACGGCGCGTGCGGGCTGGATCGATCTTCCCAGCGTGCTCACCACCGGCGGTTCCCAGGACAGGGCCCGCCAGAACTTCCTTTATTACGAGTATTCCGCAGCACTTGGCGCCCAATTCCATTTCTGACCATCACCGCGGGGAAGGCGGGTGATCGTAGCCATCAGCAGCAAAGCACAGGGATCAGCGCCGCGTTCGTCAGCATCCGTTCCTTTTCGGCATCGGCGATGTAGCGGTACTCGTCGGACGCCTTGGCCATGATGGCGATGAGACCTGCGCCGACCTGTGCGGCATGTTGAAGGGTCTGTTGCGCGAATCCGACCGAATAGACCGTGGGCGGCTCGTTCACCTCCTGATGACGCACGCCGGCCTCGGCGAGGCTGTCGAGCATCCTGACCTTGTTCTCCATCAACCGCTCGCTGGGCGATCCACCGGGTCGCACCAACTGGTAGACCTCCACTTCGGCGTTCCAGACCCTGGCCAGCGCGATGACGGTGTCCAGCATCATTCCAATATCCGTATGTCCCGTCACGGGCATGACGATGCGATCGAAGGGACGCACCGGGGCACCGTGTTGCACCACGAGCGAGGGGATCCCGGCGTGGCGCACCAGCCCCAGGATATCCGCACCGAACAGGTTCTGGCGAAGGCCGCGCGCGCCATGTGTCCCGGCGACCATGAGCATATGGTCCCGCTGGGCCTCATGCGCGATCGCAGGCAATGCATGCCCGTTGATGATCAAGTACTTGGCCGATGCCCGGCCCTTCACGCGTTCCACTTCGGCATCGAGGACCTTGCGCACATGCTCTGCGGCCGCGCCGTCCTGTTCGTTCTTCCCGGAAACATGGAGGAGCGTGATCGAAGCCTCGAACCCTTCCGCGACCTGCACGGCATGGTCGAGGGCAATGGTGCCAAGTTCTGTCAGGTCGGTGGGGCAGAGGATGTCCTTCATGGTAGGGAGTGGGCGAAAAATAGGCCATTCCGCCAAGCCGGGACCCGCTGGGATCGGTCTTGCAGTTCCCATAGTGGGGCAATTGTTCCCCTTCATTTCGCCGGTAGCGAAGTTGTTCACCCTACCTTGCCGGGTGCTGATCCAAGATCAATGAACCGATACATGCGTTCCATCGTCCTGGCCCTGCTGGTCCTCATGGGCCGGCATGCATACGCGCAGCTCAACATGTCCCTGGTCGGGCATCTCGACTATCAGGCCCTGCATGGCAGCGAGGTCAGCGATATCTGGGGCTATGTGGACCAGGTCGGCAATGAATATGCGCTCGTCGGGGTGGACGATGGCGGGGTCTCCGTGGTGAGCCTGGCCGATCCGACCGATCCCCAGGAGGTCTTCTACTACCCGGGTGTCAGCAGCATCTGGCGTGATCTGAAGGTGTGGAACGACCATGCCTATGTGACCACGGAAGGTGGAGGAGGGCTCGCGATCATCGACCTGAGCCCACTTCCGCAGAGCACCAACCTGCCTGCGCACAATTGGCTGGGAAATGGCTGGACGTCCGCGCATGACATCTACATCGATGAGAACGGGATCGCATACATCTTCGGTGCGAACCGGGGCAATGGTGGGGCCATATTCCTGGACCTGAACCCCGATCCGGACAACCCCGTGGAGATCGGCGATTTCGATACATGGTATATCCATGATGGCATGGCTCGCGGTGACACCCTCTATGCCTCACATGTTTACGAGGGCTTCTTTTCGTTGATCGATGTCTCGGACAAGCAGAACCCGGTGGTGATGGGCACGCAGAGCACCGCTGATCATTTCACGCACAATTGTTGGCCCTCCAATGACGATCATTACGTGTTCACGACCGACGAGGTCAGTGGTGGCAAGATCGGCAGCTATGACATCAGTGATCCCACCGATATCCAGGAACTGGACGAGACCCAATGCGACCCCGGGTCGGGCACCATCCCGCACAACACGTTCTATCTGAACGGCTACCTGGTGAGCAGCTACTACCGTTATGGTACAGTGGTGCACGACGCGACCCGTCCCGGGAACGTGGTCGAGGTGGCGCACTACGACCACTCGCCGCTATCCGGTGACGGTTTCAATGGCGCATGGGGCACTTACCCCTACCTGCCGAGCGGTCTGATCATTTCCTCCGACATCGAGGGCGGGCTCTACGTGATGCAACCGACATACATCCATGCATGCTGGCTGGAGGGCACCATAACGGACCAGGTCACCACGAGCCCCGTGGCCCAGGCACAGGTCTCCATCGTGGGACTGCAGGTGGATGTGCAAAGCGCCCTGAACGGTCATTATGCGACGGGATACAATGCAGCAGGCTCCTATGACGTGCTGGTGACCGCGCCGGGTTATGAGGACCAGACGATCTCCGGGGTCGTCCTGCAGAACGGACAGCTGACCCAATTGGACGTGGCGCTCGTTCCGCTCACCGCGTTCGCCTGGTCCGGTCAGGTGGTCGAAAGCGTCACCAACGATCCGGTGCCGTTCGCGCAGGTGGAATTGCAAAGCACGGACTATGACCTGTTGGTGGTGGCCGACGCGGACGGGATGTTCCAATTGCCCGCCATGTTCTCGGATACGTACGCCATCAGTGCCGGGCAATGGGGCTGGCGGACCTATTGTTCAACAGGGACCACCATCGACCAGAACACCCTGCCGCTTACCATCACCTTGGACCGAGGCTACATGGACGACTTCCGGTTCGATCTTGGCTGGCAGGTGACGACGACGGCCACCACGGGGGCGTGGGAACGTGACTTGCCGATCGGGACCTACCTCGGGAACACGGCGAGCAACCCCGCGTCCGATGTGACGGGGGATTGTGGCGGTGAAGCTTATGTGACCGGCAACGGTGGTGGTCAGGCCGGGGATGATGATATCGATGACGGGCTTACCCGGCTGATCTCGCCGGTTTTCGACGCGACCACCGTGGTCGACCCCTCCGTGGTGTATCAGCGTTGGTTCATGAACGATGGTGGGAACGGATCACCGAACGACTATCTGCATATCTATCTGACCAACGGCATCGACACGGTGCTCGTGGACGACGTGGGTCCGAACACGCCCGGCGCTTCCAGTTGGCAAAGCATGTCGGTGCATGTGATCGACCACCTGGCACCGACGGCCACGATGCGACTGATCGCCGAGGCCGCCGATGTTCCGCCCGGCCATGTGGTGGAGGCGGGGCTGGACGATCTGGAATTGACCGGCAGCCCGGTCCAGGTCAATGAGGTTGACCGGCCCGCACAGTACCCGATGGTCGTGCCCGTACCCAACGACGGCACGTTCGAGGTGCGGTCCCAGGTGCCTCTTCATGGTGCCCTGGAGATCTACGGACCAACAGGAAGGATGGTCCTTTCCCAGGAGATGAACGGACAGACCACCCTGCGGTTGCGGACAGGTCTGGCGGCAGGCACGTATTTCCTCAGGCTGGACGGTGATGCGGGGAGGGACCGGATCCTTCCCTTCGTGATCCGTTGATCCTTCAACGTTCCTGCGGCAGGTTGCCGCAGTGCTCCTGGATGAGGGCGTCGATGTCGTCCACCCCGCCCAGGATGCGGGCAAGGGACAGGTCGGAGCAGGCCTTTTCCCGATCCCCTTTCCGCATGCGGAGCAAGGCCCGCGTGCGGAGCGCAAAGGCGTTGGCCGGATAGAAGCGCAGGCTCTTCTCCACTTCCTTCATGGCCTCGTCGTTGCGTCCCAATTCCATGAGGGAATAGGCGCGGTCGCTCAGCGCCACGGGTTCGTCCTTGTCGATCTCCAGGGCCTTGGCATACATCGCAAGGGCCTCTTCATGGCGGTCCAGGGATGCGAGCTCGAACCCCCTGTTCGTCCAATGGCCCACGTTGTCCGGCTCCAGCTCACAGAGATGGGCAAGCACGACAAGGGCATCCTCGTGGTCGTGGAGGGCATCCAGGACGCGCGCCAGTGTGGCGTTCGCCTCGATGTCGTCCGGGCGGTCCTTCAGACCTTCGCGCAGATCGTCCACCGCCTTCAGGTCCTCGTGCAGCTCAGCCCGGGCCTGACCACGCAGCAGGAGCAGCTGGTTGTGCAGGGCCTCGTCCTTCACGTAACCGAGCCCCCTTGAACTGTAGCGTTCCGCGGCGCGGAGATCCTCACCCTGATATGCGTACAGGGCCCGCTGGTAGTTGGCTTCCGCATGGGTGCTGTCGAGCGAGAGGGCGCGTTGCACATCCTCCGCGAAACGGTCGATCCGGTCCATGGCGAAGTAGGCCCTGGCCCTGGCCGAATACGTGGTGGCATTGGGCGCGTGTTCCACGGCATCGTTGAAGCTCGACAGCGCCTTTTGATAATGTCCCGAGCGCATCAAGCTATCCCCCTGTGCAAGAAGTCCGTTCACGTCCTGAGACCTTCCAGGGATCGTGCTCATAAGGCTGGCGCACAGGATGGGCCACGGGATCATCCGCATGGCGCCAAAGGTAGGTGGAAGGGGGCGAGGTGCATCGCTGGGCCTACTTCGGCGGACGTGCGTGCGGCACCACGTCCAACGAGGCCACGATGCCGGCATGCAAAAGGGAACGGCCGGCCATGGCGATCATCGCGGCATTGTCCGTGCAGTATTCGGGATGGGGAAAGTGCACCGTCCAGTGTCGTGCCCTGCCTTCGCCTTGCAGCCGGTCCCGGAGGCCGGAGTTCACCGAGACCCCCCCGGATACACCGATCCGGTCGCATCCGACGCGGTCCACGGCGGCGATGAGCTTCTCCACAAGCACTTCTATGATCGTTCGCTGCAAGGTGGCGGCCAGGTCCGCTCGGGTCTGTTCGGAAGGCGCAGGGTCCTTCTCCATGGTGTGACGTACCAGGTCACGGAAGGCTGTTTTCACGCCGCTGAAGCTCATGTTCAGACCATCCACCTGTGGCAGGGGAAGCCGGAAACGTTGCGGGTCACCCCGACGCGCCCACTGGTCGATCAATGGCCCCCCGGGATAGGCGAGGCCCAGCAGTTTGGCCCCTTTGTCGAAGGCCTCGCCCGCCGCATCGTCGAGCGTGGTCCCGATCACCTCCATGTCCAGGGGCGAACGCACGTGGACGATCCGTGTATGGCCACCGCTCACGGTCAGGTTGATGAACGGCAGTTCCGGGATGGCGCCCTGACCTGGGATGAAATGGGCCAGCACATGGGCCTGCAGATGGTCCACGGCGATCAACGGAACGCCCAATGCCTGTGCCATTGACCGGGCGAAACATGCACCAACGAGCAACGCGCCGATGAGACCGGGCCCCTGGGTGAAAGCCACTGCGGTGATCTCCCGTGGGCCGATCCCCGCTCGGCGAAGGGCTTCGTGCACGACGGGAACAAGGTTCTGTTGGTGGGCGCGACTGGCCAGTTCGGGCACCACGCCACCCCATTGCCGATGCACCTCCTGGCCGGCCACGACGTTGGAACGCACGACGCCATCGATGAGCACGGCCGCGGCCGTATCATCGCAGGAGCTCTCGATGCCCAGGATGATCTCGGCTCCTGACCGGGGCTTGGGGGCAGCCGCTAATTTCGCCATCCGGGCCTGGTTGTTGCGGAACAGCCGGCAAAACTACGTTCACGCTGGCCAGCCGACGGATCGCACGATGGACAAAGCGCTTGCTGCGCTGGACCGCCTGGTCTTTGCTGGCCGTTGTGACCTTCGTGCTCGTTCTCCTGTTCCTGTTGCCGTCCGCCACGGTCCAGACCTGGATCGCACATCAGGTGCTCAGCGGTCTGAACGAACGAATGGGGTTCCGCATCCAGGTGGACCGATTGCGCATCGGGTTGTTCGGTCCAAGTCGTTTCGACGGCTTGTTGGTATCGGACCTGGAAGGGGATACCCTCTTCGCTGCGGGCCGATTGAAAGTGGACCGATGGCGGGTGCATCCGCGTTCCCATCACGTGTCGGTCGGTGCATTGTACCTGCGTGATGCCCGTTTCCGGTTGGACAGGGCCCAGGGCGCGGCACATAGCAATCTGACCGAATGGATCGACGCCTTGGGCAGTGGGGATACCACGACGTCGGGTGAGCTCTGGGTGGTCCAATGCCGCAGCTTCGACATCCAGCGCTTCCACTTCACCTACGATGACCACCAGGCGGCCCCGATCCCTTTCGGGGTCGACTTCGACCATGTGGACGTGCATGACGCCGACATACGGGGACGTGAACTCGTTCTGATCGCCGATTCGGTGCTGGCGGACCTGGACCATGTGGCGTTCAAGGAACGCAGCGGGCTCGAGCTGGACCATCTCGACGGCCAGGCCTCGGTTAGTGGGTCCGGTATCGTCGTGAACGGGCTTCAATTGGTGACGCCGAACAGTGCGGTCCGCGGCGATCTCGCCTTCCACACCACCAACTGGTCCGACTACGGCCGGTTCACGGACGCTGTCGGATTCGAGTTGGCGTTGGATTCGTCCCGGGTGGGGGCCAGGGATATCGCCTTCTTCGCACCACCACTGCAGGGGTTGGGGACCACGATCCAGGCAAGCGGCGACTACCGTGGCACGGTCGCCGACCTCAAGGGGCGCCACGTGGACATCTCTTACGGGGCCGGGACACACTTCTCCGGGTCGGTCGAGATGAACGGCCTGCCGACCATCGCGAACACGTTCATCATTCTTGATGTCGAACAGCTCACCACGGACCACGCCGACCTCGCCTCACTGCCGGCTGTTCCGTTCACGGAAGGCCAACATCTGCACATCCCTGAGGAACTGCGGTCGCTGGGCCCCATCGTTTTCCGCGGCAACTTCACCGGTTTCATCAACAGCTTCACCGCATTCGGGCGGGCGAGCACCGAGCTTGGGGTCCTGCGGGCGGACATCAGCTTCGAACGCGATACCGTGAGCCGTGTGTTCGATCTGGACGGCAAGCTGGTCACCGACGATTTCGATCCGGGCCCCGTGATGCACGACAGGACCATTGGCCCGATCGCCTGCGACCTGCGCGTTCATGCCAAGGGCAACGATCTGGCCTCGATGCGGGCGGACCTCGAGGGGGTAGTGCCCAAACTGACCGTCAACGAGCACGTGATCTCGGGGATCCGATTGAACGGCCGCCTGGAACGCAGGCTCTTCAATGGTCATCTGGAGTGCGACGACCCGAACGTCCAGCTGGTGTTCGATGGGCTGGCGGACCTGCGCGGCAAATGGCCCAAGGTGGATTTCAAGGCCCGGGTCGATCACGCGGATCTGTATGAACTGAAGATGCTGCCCGACCTGCATTTGGGCGAGGTCTCCTTCGGTCTTCAGGCCGATGGCGAGCTGGCCCCGGACAGTCTGAAGGGCACTTTGCAGGTCCTGGGACTGGAATACTGCGACGCGGACAGTACCTATCGCTTCGGGGACCTCTCATTGGTCAGTGGCAGGGAGGCGGGTGAGCCGATCCTCCAGCTGCGGTCGGACATGGCGGATGTCGATGTTCGGGGCGAGTTCCTGCCCACCCGGCTGCCTCGGGCGATCACCAGCGTATTCTACAGTGTGTTCCCCTCGATGAGCGACCAGGTCGACTATGCCCTGGACGAGCAGCATTTCAACTTCGAAATACGCGTGAAGGAACTGTCCGCGGCCCTGCATCTGGCCGTTCCCCAGTTGCGGCTCGACCCGGGAGCGCGGATCGAAGGTCGCTTCGACAGCCGCACGTTCGATGTCGGACTAACGGCCGATCTCCCGTTCATCAGCTACGCGGGTCTGGGCAGCGATTCCGTGCAGGTGATCCTCGACAAGACCCTTGATGTGTTGGCGCTGTCCTTCCGAAGTCGGCGGCAACAACTTGCGGACAGCACGTTCATCACAGGGATCGACATCACCGGGAAGGCGTATCAGGATGAACTCGAGCTCAGCATGGGATGGGCCGGAAGCACGAACAATACCAGCGGCAATATCGACCTGCAGGGACAGGTCCTGGGTCCTGGCAAGGTCTCGCTGGACCTTTTGCCATCGGAGTTGTACTTCGGACGGGGCACCTGGCACAACCCGGCAGTGGCGACACTGACCCTGGACAGCAATGCACTGCACATCCAGGGCCTGGAATTGATCGATGGGGATCAACATGTGCGCCTGGACGGCGTGCTCGGGCGTGATCCGCACGAGGCGATCGCTTTCGAGTTCCAGGACCTCCGGTTGGAGAACGCGCGTCCCTTCTATTCGGGCCCCACGACGCACGGGATCCTGAGCGGCGATGGCAGGTTGTTCGATGCATTGGGCACGCCCCACTTCTTCAGCTATCTCTGCCTGGACAGCCTGGCCATAGAGGATCGACCGGTGGGCGACCTGCAGTTCTCCGCACAATGGGACAAGCGGGTCCAACAGATGGAAGTGAGCGGAAAATTGCTGCGCGATACGCTCAGGGCACTGGATTTCAGCGGCAGCATCGCTCCCGGTGATCCCAACAAGCAGCTCGATCTGGAACTGGTGCTCGATCAATTCGACCTGGCCTTCCTCGATCCATACCTGCCCGATGACATCAGCGATCTTCAGGGGCAGGTCACCGGCAAGGTCCATGTCGGTGGGACCTTCGCCGTGCCACTGGTCGATGGGCGAGCGTTCATGCAGGATGCCGGCATGCGCATTGCCTACCTCAACACCTTCTATCATTTCACACATGAGGTGCGCATCCTGCCGGACATGTTCACACTCGACTTTGTGAAACTGATCGATGAGGAGGGTCACGAGGCCGACGCCATCGGGACGATCATCCACCACGGGTTCAGCGATTGGAACTTCGATGTGACCCTGTCCATGGACCACTTCCTCTGCATGAACACGACCGATCTGGACAATTCGCTCTATTATGGGAGGGCGTATGCCACCGGTGACCTTCAGGTGAGCGGGTATGCGGACAATCTGGAGATCGCCCTCGATGCCAAAGCGGAGAGAGGCACGGTGATCAGCCTGCCCCTGGGGAGCAGCACCGAGGTCAGCGGCATCGACTTCGTGCGGTTCCACGCGGGTGATGTCCGACAGGACAGCATCAACAACGAAGTGGACCTCTCGGGTATCGACCTGGACATGAACGTGGAAGTGACCCCGGATGCCCGTTTCGAGCTCATCTTCGATCCCACGGTGGGTGACATCCTCTCCGGCAGCGGCAGGGGCAACATCCAGATGGAGGTCACGCCGAGCGGTGAGTTCAGCATGCGCGGGGACATGGAGGTGACGGACGGACAGTACCTGTTCACGCTCCGCAACGTGGTCAACAAGCGATTCGATGTGGAGCCGGGCGGGCACATCACCTGGTACGGTGATCCCTTCGACGCCCAGCTTGCTCTGGATGCGGTCTACCGATTACGGGCACCCTTGTACGACATCATCCCGGACGAACGCACAGACACCTATACGAAACGGGTGCCCGTGGAAGTGCTCATGCACCTGACCGATCGGCTGGAGAACCCCGACATCGGGTTCGACATCCGGCTGCCGAGCGTGGATGAAGGCACGCGGACCCAGGTGAACAGCCTGCTCAGCGACAAGGACGAACTGGACCGCCAGGCCTTCGCGCTCATCGTGCTCAACCGTTTCCTGCCCGTCGACCGTTTCGGACAGGGCGACGCCAGCGCCTCCACCGGGTCCAATGTGGTGGGTACCACCGGCAGTGAACTGCTCAGCAATCAGGTGAGCAATTGGTTGAGCCAGTTGAGCAACGATGTGGACCTGGGCGTGAACTACCGGCCGGGCGACGCGCTGACACAGGATGAGTTGGAACTGGCCGTAAGCACGCAACTCTTCAAGGAACGTCTGTTGCTCAGCACGAACGTCGGCGTTCAGTACGGCACACGGTCCAGTGCCCAGAGCAATTCCCTGGTGGGGGACTTCTCCCTGGAGTATCTCCTGACCGATGACGGCAAATTGCGGCTGAAGGCCTTCAGTCAGAGCAATGACCGCAACCTGAACCAAGTGGACCAGGCCGCGACCACCCAGGGTGCGGGCCTGACTTATCGCGAGGAATTCGACGATGCCCGCGACCTCTGGCACCGGATCACGAACATCTTCAAGGGCAGGAAGGACAGGCGCGCCGATCAGTGATCGTTCCGGGGGAGGCTGAGATGATGGCCAAGCTTCAGCTTCTTCGTCAGCAGGTAGTCCGCATTGTGTTCGTTCGGTTCCACCTCGATGGGCAGGTTCTCCACGATCTCCAGACCATAGCCGATCAGCCCCGTCCGTTTGCGGGGATTGTTGGTCAATAGCCGCATGCGCCGCACGCCGAGATCGTGCAGGATCTGCGCACCCACACCATAGTCCCTGGCGTCCATGTCGAAGCCGAGCATCAGGTTGGCCTCCACCGTGTCATGACCCTCTTCCTGCAACTTGTAGGCCTTGAGCTTGTTCACCAGACCGATCCCACGTCCTTCCTGCTGCATGTACACCACCACCCCGCGGCCCTCCGCCTCGATCTGGCGCATGGCCGCATGGAGCTGCGGTCCGCAATCACAACGGTGACTGCCGAAGATGTCGCCCGTGACGCAGGAGGAATGTACACGGACGAGCACCGGTTCGTCGGGAGCCCATTCGCCTTTTACGAGGGCCAGATGTTCCTCACCGGTGGTGGTTTGTTGGTACGCGATCAGCTGGAAGTCCCCGAATTCGGTCGGAAGCTTCACGCTCACCTGCCGTTCGATCAGGCTCTCCTTGTTCATGCGGTAGGCCACGAGGTCCGCGATGGAGATCAGCTTGAGCCCGAATCGATCGGCCATCGCACGCAACTGGGGCAGGCGGGCCATGGTGCCATCGTCGTTCATGATCTCCACGATCACGCCCGCCGGTTCCATGCCCGCCAGTCGGGCCAGGTCCACGGCCGCCTCGGTGTGCCCCGTGCGTCGGAGCACGCCACCCTTCCTGGACTTGAGCGGGAAGATGTGGCCCGGTCGTGCCAGGTCATCGGGCCGGGTGCTCGGGTCGATGAGGGCTTCGATGGTGCGTGCCCGGTCGCCAGCGGAGATGCCGGTGGTCGTACCGCGCCCCTTGACATCGACGCTTACGGTGAAGGGCGTTTCATGGAGGGCCGTGTTGTCGCTCACCATCAGTTCGAGCCCGAGCGCGTCGCAACGCTCCTCCGTGAGCGGCGCACAGATCAATCCGCGACCGTGCTTGGCCATGAAATTGATCATTTCGGGTGTGGCGTTCCTGGCGGCGGTGACGAGGTCACCCTCGTTCTCGCGGTCTTCGTCGTCCACCACGATCACGGCCTTTCCGGCGCGTATGTCGGCGATGGCGTCCGCGATGGGGTCCAATGGGCGTTCCATGTTCTGTTCTCGGCCGTGGGACGTGGGCCGGTGGCCGATCTGCCCCGCGAAGTTAACCCACCCGCGCAGGCGTTGCGGCGGGTCCGGGCGCGTTGGTCGTTCCGGTGATCAGTCGGTCCAGGGCTTCCGCGGCCCTTGGCCAGTCGAAGTGGGCGAGCACGAAACGATGCCCGTTCGCCGCAATGCGCGCCCGTTCATCGGGGTCGTTGAGCAGACGAAGGATGTGCTCGGCATAGTCCGCGGGCTCCTGTCCGATCAGGATGGCCTCTCCCGGTGGAGCGCCCACGGCATTGTTCGCCAGCGATGAAGTGATGCACGGAATGCCCATGGCCATCGCCTCGAGCAATTTGTTCTGCAACCCGGTACCGATCTGCATCGGGGCCACGAAGATCCTCGCCGATGCATAGGAATGACGAATGTCGCGCACCCAGCCCGTCACCCGGACCCTGGGGTCCTTCGCGGCCAGTTCGCGGATGCGCGGGCTCGGGTCCACACCCGAGATCAGGACATCGGTGTCCGGCCGCCGTGCACGCACGATGGGGAGAACGCGTTGCACGAGGTAGAGGACGCTGTCGATGTTGGGTGGGTAGTTCATGTTGCCCGTGAAGACCAGATCATGCTCCACCTCCATTTCCATGGGGCGGAAATAGGCGGCATCCACGCCGTTGGGGATCACCACCATGCGGTCACGCAGGGGATGGTAGATGTAGTCCCTGTCCTGTGCCGAAATGATGATCCGATTGTCGAACAGGTCGAACATGAGGTTCTCATAGGCGATCAACCGTCTCGTTTCGGCCTGCAGCAGTGGGCGGAACGGCCAGGGTGCCATCTCCGCGCGCCGTTCCGTGCCTTTGCTCAATGTATCCATGAAGTCAAGGGACTTCGGAACGGCGTACCGATGCCGGACATATTCCGTGGTCCGTACGAGCTGGCAGAGGATGTGGTCCGGGCCGAACCGGTCCAGTGCATCATCGATCCGTTCCTGCGCGCGACGATGGTGGAAGTAGGCCACCTGGTAGGGGAGACGACCGAACGTGGCCAACACCAATTTCAACAGAATGCGCCAGCGGGCCAGCCGCACCACTTCGAGGTGATGGCAGAACCCCCGGAGATGTTCCAGATGTGCCGGATCGATCCGCTGGTCGCTCAGACAACAGAGAAAGACCTCATGCCTTTCGGCGAGGTGCTTCACGAGATGATAGGCGCGCAGCTTGTCCCCCTTTTCCAAAGGGTAGGGGACCCGGGATAGGAGCACGAAGAGCTTCATGCCTTTTGAAGCCCCTTGAGGAATGTGATCAGGTCCTTGACGATGCGTCGGGTGTCGTATCGCTGCTCGATCAGATGCCGGGCCTGCGTTCCGATCCGCGTGGCCAGGTCGGGTTCCCGCAGGACCCGGTCCATCTGTTCCACGAACTCGGTCATGTTCCGTGCGATCAGGATGTCCTTGTCGTGGGTGGCCTCAATGCCTTCCGCGCCGATGGGGGTGCTGATCACGCATTTGCCCATGGCCATGCCCTCGATGATCTTCACGCGCATGCCACCGGCGGAGAACAGGGGGACCACCATGACATGTCGCTCGGCCATGTACCGACCGGCATCCTTCACGCGCCCCTTGATCTGCAGCCCGTTCGTCTGGCGTGCGATCAGGTCCCGGGGCATGCGATTGCCCGCCAGGTGAAGGCGCGCCTTGGGTTGTTTGCGCAGGAGCCGCGGCCACACCTGGTCGACCAGCCAGTGTACGCCTTCCTCGTTCGGAAGCCAGTCCATGCTTCCGAGATGGAAGAAGGTGAGGGGTCCCTTGGCCGGGGTGGTGTCATAGTCCGCGGGGACCACGCCGAACGGGATCGTGGCGATCGGCGTGCGCGTGCCGTGCCTCAGGAAATTGTCCCGGTCCACCGGACTGATCGCGGCGACAGCATCCACGCGGTCCAGCACCTCCATCTCGTAGTTCTTCAATTGACGGGCGAGGAAGCGGCGATAGGGGCGTTTGAGGATGTTCTTTTCACCCGTGGCGATCCGCTCCTGGATCACATGTTCCAGATTGTGGGAGCGCAGCACCACGCGGGCATCACTGTAACGGCGGATCGTGGGTATGTAAGGCGCCATGAACAGGCTCTCGAGCAGCACGACATCGAACTGTTCCGCGGCAAGCAGCCGGATCAGTCGGATGTCCATGTCCGGCGAGAAGAAGCGGCTGATGTTGTAGTTGTCCGCCGTGATCAGGTCCGCGAAGGCGTCCACCACGTTCAGGGAGGTGTCCACGAAAACACCCTCGATGCCGCTCTTCTCCACGATCTCGGACGGCATGCCGCTCGTATCCAGGTCGTGCTTCGGTGTGGTGATGCAGACGACCTTCACCTGCTGACGGGCCTCGATCAGCCCGCGGGTCAGGTCGTACATCGCCTTGCTCCCGCCATCGATCGGCGGAAAGGGCGGCTTATTGCACAATTGGAGGATCCGCATGCCGCGGTGAACGGAAGCGGGACCGCAGCCGGTCCCAGCCGCGATAATACGCATCGCGGTCAAGCAGGGGACTGTCGGTGGCGGCCTTCCATGTGAGAAAAAGGCCCACCGGTAAAAGGACGAACGTACTGATCCACATGCCCGGCCAGGCCGGCAGCTTGTCGGACACCACCAGCTTCTCCGTGCTGAAACTGAGGATGTGGAAGACCAGGAAGAAGACGATCGCGAACACGGTGGGCGATCCCATGCCCCCCTTGCGGATGATCGCGCCGAGCGGAGCGCCGATAAAGAAGAAGATGACACAGGCGAAGGCCAGCATCCATTTCCGATGCCATTCGACCTGGAAGCGGGCAAGCTGTTCGCGCCGTTCCTGACGCTCCTGGATGGACCGGTCGATGTAGTTGATGTTGTTCCTGACCATGTTCATCGCCATGTCGTACAGGCCGGCCCGCTGATCGCGTCCCAATCCCTGCATGAACGAGAGCCGATCGGTGAAGGGACCTTCCGGCCGTTCGGCGACGCTGTCCCGAGTGATGAACAGGGCGTTCCGCAAATAATGTTGTTGGGTGCTGGCGCGTTCCTGGAGGTGTCTGGCCAGGCTGTCCTCGGCGTGTTGCAATTGGCCCAGGGTCAACATCTTGTAATTGCTCTTGAACAGGTCCTCGTCCGTACGGTCCAGCCCAAGGCCCGTCAGGTCGAGCCGGATCACATCGGTCCGGAAGGTGCCGTGGACGAGCGAATGCCCCGCGTCCCTGTCGCTCAGGGGGTCCCGCTCATCATAGAAGTGCCCATCGTTCAGTGTGAGCAGGAGGAAATGGCCGTCCGTGGACCGTTTCATGCTTCCTGTGGCGGCGTGTACCACTGTCCGGTTGCCCGACATCGGCTGACGATGATCATAGATCAGCACATCGGTCAGCGTGCCATCATCGGCGCTCTTCTCCTTCACCCGGATGCTGAACCCATCGATGCCGTTGTAGAAAACATTCGGCCGCAGGTTCATCGCCGGTTTCTTGCGGGTGACATCCCACAGCAGGCTCTGGAACTTGAGGTTGGCGATCGGCAGGAGATCGTTGCTGAAGAACAGGCTGGCGCCTGCCAGCAGCAGGCTGACGATCATGAGCGGCCGGAGGATGCGGAAGAGATGGAGACCGGCCGAACGCATCGGCACGAGCTCGCTGTTCTCCCCCAATCCGCCCATGGTCATGATCGAGGAGAGCAGTACCGCCAGGGGTAGCGCCAGCGGCACGAAGCTCGCCGTGGCATAGATCATCAATTCCGTCAGGGTGTACCAGGGCAATCCTTTCCCCATCAGATCGTCCACGTACTTCCAGAGGAATTGCATGGAAAGGATGAAGAGGACGATCACGAAAGTGATCAGGAGTGGGCCCACGTAGGCCCGAACGATCATGCGGTGCAGGCGCTTCATGCCGGACGGGGGGAACGCCGCGCGAAGGTAGTTCGGTGTTCAGGAGCCGATCACCCGCAACAGCGTCGCCACCTGGCTCTCCCACAACATCCGTGCACTTTCCAGGTCATCGGGCCAGGCGTGGTCCGTCACCACCAACGCCACGTCGTTCGTCATCGGGTCCACGCGGATACGCAGTTCAAAAAAAGCGCCGGGGTCCTCATCGTCGGCCCATTGGAACCGGATCAGCTCCTGGTATTTCCGGCCGATGCAGACCGCCTTTTCCTCTTCTCCCTCCCAGATGAAGGCGAACTCGTCGCCACGTACGTTCACGTCATCACAGAACCACTCCGAGAAACCACTGGGCGTGCTGATCAGGTCATAAAGCACATGCGGCGTGGATCGGACCTGGAACTCGATCTGATAGCGCTCCTTCAGGGCCTTCTTCAGGTCCCTCGGGGCGGTGTTCATGGGTTGCAGGCCGGATATGGTGGCCTGCAGGGAGGTCGGGTCGGCGGACCGACGGTCGGTGCTGACTTTCCCTTTGTCCCTGGCAGGGCCTGGCGCGCGCGTCGTTCCGCCCTTCCCTTTGGTCGGTGCGGTCGAGACCCTCTTCTTGGTCCTTGGGCCGCCCTTTCCTTTTTCCGCAACCCTCTCAGGGATCGTTCGCTTCTTGATGGTGCCCTTTTTCTTTCCGGTCGGACCCGACTTGGAGGCAGGGGCATCGCTCTTCCTGCTCCTGGCTTTGGATGCTGCCCCCTTTTTCGCGGCAGCCTTCTTCTTCAGGGAAGTACTGCCCGTGGCCTTTGATCGCACTTTCTTGACCGCCCCGGCCCGGGTCTTCGAACGGGACGCCGTACCGGTCGGCGTACCTTTCCCTTTCTTTTTTGGTGTTGTTCGCGACCCGCTGGTCCGGGCCGTGGATCGCGTTGCGCCCGCCTTTCCACTGGACGAGCGCTTCCGCACAGCCTTGGAACTGTCCCCCTTTCGGGCCTTCGGTCTCGCTTTGGATGCCATGTCGGGGAAAGGTAGAGAATTCAGCATAGGCCGCAACAAGAAGGGCCCGACGGAGGTGCGTGGCCCTTCCTATATTTGCCGCCCGTTCGCCAGAGCGGTCATCATCCGGCGCGGTAGCTCAGCTGGTCAGAGCGCATGATTCATAATCATGAGGTCGGCGGTTCAAGCCCGCCCCGCGCTACTTTCAGCCCCGGTCCCTTGCCGGGGCTTTCCCATTGCACCAGCGGATGAACCTTCCCATCGCACTCCTTTCGATCACAAGCTCGATGGGCCTCCTGATCGGATGTGCCAGGCCGGTCACGGAGGCTCACGTCGCGATACGGGAGGTGATGGCCGAACAGGAAGCGGCCTGGGACCGCGGCGACGTTCGTGGGTTCATGCAGGGCTATGCGGATACCGCCTGCTTCATCACCGCGAAGGGCACCACCTGCGGGCGTCAGGCGGTCACCGATAAGTACCTGCGCTCCTACCCCGACCGGGAGGCCATGGGCGACCTCACGTTCGTGATCGGCGAGATCATCCCCCTGGGTCCCGACCACGCCTGGTGCACGGGGACCTGGTCCCTGGCGCGGAACGTCGACAACCTTTCCGGCGGATTCACCCTGCTCTGGGTCCGGACCGCAGAGGGCTGGCGCATCGCACGCGATCATACCTATTGAGCGGCCTATCTTCGGCCGCGATGTCCGCCACCCTTGGGATCATCCTGGTCACGGCCCTCGTATCGCTGCTGGCATTCGGCGATCGGCGGATCTTCACGCTGCTCCTTTTCGAACCCTTCGTGATCCGTTCCCGCAGGGAGTATTTCCGTTTCGTCACGCACGGGTTCGTTCATGCCGGATGGTCGCATCTCTTCGTGAACATGTTCGTTCTCTATGCGTTCGGGGGGGCGGTGGAGTCCCTGCTTGGTCCGATCAGCGGACTTTCATCCCACGGGGTCTTCCTCGCATTGTACTTCTCGGCGCTCGTGATGGCTTCACTGCCGTCCTACTTCAGGCATGTGCATGACCCCAACTACCGTTCCATCGGGGCTTCCGGCGCGGTGTCGGCGGTATTGTTCGCACACATTCTGATGATGCCCACCCGTCCGATCTACCTGTTCCTGTTGCCGATACCGATCCCTTCCGTGCTTTTCGGAGCGCTTTATCTGGGGTATGAATGGTATATGGACCGCCGCGGAGGTGACGGTGTGGCGCATGATGCGCATTTCTTCGGTGCGATCTATGGTGTGCTCTTCACCGCCGTGCTTCATCCGGACCTGGTCCTGCATTTCGGCCGGTTCGAGAACCTGTTGGGCGGATGAGGCAGGGGTCCGCTGTCTTCCTTGATCGCGATGGTGTGATCAATCGGGAGCGGGGCGAACACACCTGGCGTCCGGAGGATGTTGAACTGCTGCCGGATGTGGCGAAGGCCATCCGGATGGCGACGAGGTCCGGGCATCGCGTCATCGTGATAACCAATCAGAGCGGCGTGCAACTGGGGCTGTACACCATCGCGGACGTGGAACGGGTGCATGCCTATCTTCACCAGCGCCTGGCCGAAGCGGGTGCCCATATCGACGCGTTCTTCTATTGTCCGCATCATCCCTCGAAGGGCCGGTGCCTCTGCCGGAAACCAGGCAGCCTGCTCCTCGAGAGGGCGATGGCCCGGTTCGGCATCGATCCCCGCCGTTCGGTGATGATCGGTGATCGGGAACGCGATGTGCAGGCCGCGGAGGCTGCAGGTGTACGGGGAGTGCTGGTGGAGGCGAACGCGTCATTGCTCCCCGTCCTTGACCGCTTAGGAAGGACCTGATCGATGGAGAACTATGTGAACCTCAACGGACATTTGGTACCTGCGGACAGGCCCGTGATCCCCCTGGACAACCGCGCGTACCACTACGGCGATGGTCTGTTCGAGAGCATCCGGGTGGTCCACGGGCGCCCCTGCTTCCTTGAAGCCCATTGGATGCGTTTGCAGGAAGGCTGCAAACTGCTTCGCATCGACCTGCCGGAGGGAATGGGCCTGGATATGCTCGAGGCCGCCATCATCGAACTTGCCGAACGCAATGGGGTGACAGGGGGGCGCACACGGCTCACCGTGTTCCGTGATGCCAGGGGCCATTACCGGCCGGAAGGGCACAAGGGGGCGTACTCCCTGGAGGTCGTTCCGATCGATGGTCCGGTCTACGAACTGAACCCCACCGGACTGGCCGTGGACATCTATCCGGACATCCGAAAGCCCGTGAACCCGCTCGCGGTGCACAAAACGCTCAACTGCCAGTATTTCATCATGGCGGCATTGTGGAGTGCCGAACGCGGACTTGACGATTGCCTGCTCCAGAACGAGCGCGGCAACATCATCGAGAGCAGCAGTGGCAATCTGTTCATCGTGAGCAACGGTGTGCTGTACACGCCCGCCCTGGCCGATGGTTGCATTGGCGGGGTGATGCGCATGCAACTGATCAACCTTGCCCTGGAGAACGGGATCAAGGTCTATGAATGCCCCCTGAACCCACAGAACCTGCTCGCCGCGGACGAGCTGTTCTTCACCAATGCGGTCCGGGGCTTGCGGTGGGTCGGCATGTACCGCACCAAGCGCTACGTCCATCGCCTCTCTCAGCAGCTCACCGCGATCCTTGTCGAGCACGTGCTCAGTTGAGCGAAGGGTCGTCCGGGAAGTTGGCGAGCGGCGCGTAGCGTTCGCCCATTCCGCGCAAGGTCTCCGCCCAGATGTCCTGATCGCCGACATGCATGATGCGGCGCTTGGTCGCTGGCCCCACAAGCCATGAGCGCTCCTCCAGCTCGCGCTCGAGCTGTTGATCGCTCCATCCACTGTAGCCCACGAAGAACCGGACATGCCGGGACAGTTCCGGGTCCGTCGTGAGCATCGCACGAAGTTGGTCGAAGTCACCGCCCATGTGAACACCGTCCACAACGGCGACGCTTCCGTCCAATCGCGCACCGAAGGTGTGCAGGAAGAAAAGGTTGCCGCTCTGGACCGGGCCGCCGATGCTGATGCGGGAACGGATGGGCGGCATGTTCTCCATCAGATCGCCGATGTCCATGTCCATGAAGCGGTTCAGGACAAGGCCGAACGAACCCTCCTCATTGTGTTCGCAAAGAAGCACCACGGTGCGTCGGAAATAGGGATCGCTCAGGAATGGTTCTGACACGAGCAGTCTTCCGCGTTCCAGGGATAGTCGGTTGTCGGGATCGAGGTCCAATGGGTCCTGGGACATGTCGATGCGTCCTTGCGTTGGGTACAAATTACCGCACACGTGCCCTTCCGGCAATGAACGTTCGGGAAGCGGCGCATGGTGCGCGGGCATCGGATATCTTCGATCCCTGACCGAAAGAAGAGGAATGCATCATGGCAACGCGGAAGGACATCGGGCATCGGATCGACTATGGCAAGCAGGCCTTGTTGGAGCAGCAGGCGGGCGATGACCCGCTGGCGCTTTTTTCGATCTGGTTGAGGAACGCGGAGGACGATGGGTTGCCCGAACCGCATGCGATGACACTGGCTACCGTGGGCACCTACAGCCTGAGCGCGCGCATCGTTCTTTTGAGGTCGTTCGATCGGCAGGGTTTCGTTTTCTACACGAACTACAACAGCCGCAAGGCGATGGACCTGGAGCGCGATCCCCGCGCCGCGCTCACCTTCTTCTGGCCGGACCATGAGCGCCAGGTACGCATCGAGGGAAGGGCTGAGCGCACTTCATCGGAGGAATCGGATGCGTACTTCCGATCGCGTCCACGCGACAGTCGTATCGGTGCGTGGTCCAGCGATCAGAGCCGTGTGGTGGAGGACCGGGAACAGCTCGACGCGCGTTATTCCAGATGGCTGGAGCGCTTCGCGCATGAGGAGGTGCCCCGGCCCTTGCATTGGGGCGGCGTCCGTGTGCGTCCTGTGCGCATCGAGTTCTGGCAGGGGCGTCCGAACCGCATGCATGATCGCATCGTCTTCGAGCACTTCGATGATGGCAGTTGGACACGAGCACGTCTTCAACCCTGATCGCACACAGGTACTGAAAGCAGAAGACCCCCGACTTGCGGGGGTCTTTGCTTCTGTTGGTGTGTCGCCTTACTTCTTCTTCTTGGCGGCGGCCTTCTTCCTTGGTGCGGCCTTCTTCTTGGCGGCGGCCTTCTTCTTCGGCGCGGCCTTTTTCTTGGCGGCGGCCTTCTTCTTCGGCGCGGCCTTCTTCTTGGCGGCGGCCTTCTTCTTCGGCGCGGCCTTCTTCTTGGCAGCGGCCTTCTTCGCGGCGGCTACCGTGGACCTGCGCTTCGCGGGGCGGCTCTTGCCACGGCTACCGGCGGTGCGCTTGCCCTTCTTGGTCTTCATGTCACCTTTTCCCATTTGATGGAGTGTTAAGGATTCGACCCAAAAGTATCCGGGACGTGTTACGCGCACATCAAATCGGAAGTTGCAATTGTCAACGGATCCTTGTTGAGAACGACGATGATCGATCGATGTCCGCGAGCGGACGCGATCGATGGGGAACGCGTGAACACCTTGTCCGGCGGGTGATGCAGAAGGTCGTGTGATCGCTTTGGTGCATCGAACGATCGCAATGTGCGTCATCGATCATCATCACACGATGCACCTCACGATCGATCCGTACCCGTCGCATCATCCCCGATGATCCGGCGCTCGATCGCCTCCGCATCACGCAGCGATGCGCGCAGCCAACGGATCTTGAGCGCGAGTTGTTCGGACGCATCCAGTGCGGTGTCCATGCCGCTCCGATGCAATCGTTGCATGACGGTGTACATCACGATAGCGGCTGAAACGGAGATGTTGTAGCTCTCGGTGAACCCTTGCATGGGTATGCGCAACGACAGGTCGGCCTGGTCGATCAACTCGTCGCTCAGTCCGAGCAGTTCCGTTCCGAAACAGAATGCAAGTGGTCGGTCGATGGGGATGTCGTCCGGTGTGTGCCCACTCCGGCCCGGCATGGTGGCCACGATCCGATATCCTCCCTGTCGGAGGCGTTGCACACAGGCATGCACGGGATCATCGACACCAGGGTAGCGTACCAGGTCGACCCACTTGTTCGCGCCGAGCGAAACGTCCGGGTTCATGGTGAACCGGTTCTTCGATTCGATCACATGCAGTTGTTGCACGCCGAGCAGGTCGGCGGTACGGACCACGGCGCTCGCGTTCTGCGAAAGATGGATGTCCTCGAGCACCACCGTGACATGTCGTGTGCGCAATGGGGCGATGCGATCGAACAGTGATCGACGATGTGGTGTGATGAATGCGGCGAGGCGTTCGTAGAGATCATGATCTTCCATGGCGCGTCAGTGGACCTGCAAAAGAAAAGGTCCCCCGTTCATGAGGGACCTTTTCACGATGGATCAGGTGATGCTTACTTCACCTTCTTGGCGAGATCGGCGCCGGCCTTGAACTTCACGACCTTCTTGGCCGCGATCTTGATCTCCTTCCCGGTCTGGGGGTTGCGGCCCTTGCGGGCGGCGCGCTTGGAGATCGAGAACGTGCCGAAGCCGACGAGCGCCACGCGCTCTCCCTTCTTGAGGGCCTTGGTGGTGTTGTTCACGAAGGCATCGAGGGCGCGCTTGGCATCAGCCTTGGAGATCTTGGCTTCGGCGGCGATCGACTCGATCAGTTCTGCTTTGTTCATGCCCATGTTCAGTTCGTTTTTTGGTTGTGAGATTGAGTGAACTCGGAAGCAAATGTATTCCGGTGGCCGCGCCTGTCAAGGGTTTCCGGGCATCGGCCCGGAAAATGTTGAAAAAACAGGGGGTTTGTTCATAACTCGGCCTGTATCCCGCCCCCAGCAAGGGATTCAGGGAGCCGGGTCGTCCCACATTTGATGATGCCGTTGGACCAACGGGTAGGCACGTCTCCGGGCATCTCGATCACACGAGCCGGAAGCTCCGACGTTGCCCCTGGAGGAATTCCTTCCCGGTCATCCGGCGTCGCCCTTCAGGAAGGACTTCGATGAGTTCCACCGAGCCATTGCCACAGTGCAGCACAGGTCGTCCTCCGATATCCGCGATCGTTCCGGGCGTTCCGTTCAGGTCGCGAATTTGCGTGCGCAACACCTTGAACATCCCCTCCCGACCGGTGTCATCCACCAGGGTCGTCCAGGCCCCCGGAGCCGGTGACAGGCCGCGTACCAGATCGTGCACCTGGCGCGCGGGGCGTTGAACGTCGATCCGACAGTTCAGGGACGTGAGCTTGGGTGCGGGATGCAGGGCGCCATGCGTGATCTGGTCCTGGGGCACCGGGCGAAGGTCGCTTCGCGCCGCTCCTTCCACGGTCCGCACCAACAGATGGGCTCCGACGATCATCAATCGGTCATGCAGTTCGCCGGCCGTTTCGTCCGGCCCGATGTGTACCTCCTCCTGCAATAGGATATCGCCTGTGTCGATCGTCCGTTGCAGCTTGAAGGTGGTTACGCCCGTACGCTGCTCGCCGTTCATGATCGCCCAGTTGATCGGTGCCGCTCCGCGGTAGTCAGGAAGGAGGGAGGCATGCAGGTTGAACGTGCCCATGACGGGCCTGGCCCAGACCTGTTCCGGTAGCATGCGGAACGCGACCACGACGTACAAGGAAGCCCCGCAGCGATCCAGTTCCCGGAGGAAGTCCGGGTCCTTCAGGTCCATCGGCTGGTACACAGGGACCCCCAACTCGATCGCCCGCTCCTTCACGGCGCTCATCCGCAGCTTCCGGCCCCGGCCGGCCGGCCGGTCCGGCGCGGTCACCACGGCTGCGATCGGAACGCCATGCGCGAACAATGCGTTCAGCGAGGCCACGGCGAACTCGGGTGTGCCAAGGAATACGATACGCGGCAGTTCCATTCAACCGCGAAGTACGTGCTTGTCGGTCACAACGAAGCGGTAGGGTGATCGCGCATCCGGTCCGGCATAGTCCACACCGATGCGCGGGCCGACACGCACCGCCGCATCCGGAACGATCGGACCATCGTCGCCGATCCAGATCGTATCCCCGAGCAGGTCCGTTCCCGAGTGCAAGGTCCGAATGCCGAGCGCCTGCGCTGCGATGCCCGGGCCGGTGGTGGTCGGCATGCCGCTCGCTCCACGGCGGCTCCGCATCGTGTCGATCCCATCCAATGGTGCGATCCCACGAACGAGCACGGCCTCTGGCATCTCCTTCACGTTCGTCACGACGTTGAACAGATGGTGGATACCGTAGCACAGGTACACATAGGCCGTTCCGCCACGTGCGTACATGACCTCGGTCCGCGCAGTGCGCCTGCCTCCGAACGCATGCGACGCGCGATCGCTGATGCCGGCGTAGGCCTCGGTCTCCGTGATGATCCCGGAGGTGTGCACTCCTTCGAACCGCGTGTGCAACACCTTGCCCAGGAGTTCCCGGGCAATGCGCACCACATCATCGCGCTCATAGAACCTGCGGTCCAACTTCATCGATCCTCCGGTGTCATGCGGGGTGCTCACCCTGATCGATCGCCCAGCGTTCCACATCGATGTCACGTTCGTGCAGGGGCGAAGTCGTGTCGCGTTGTCTTTTCTGACAACGGTCACATCGACCACATGCGCCGGGGGACTGTTCCCCGAAATAGGTCAACAGCTGCTGTTCACGACAATCGACCGATGGACCGAAATAGGTGATCATCGCTTCCGCCCGCGTCGATGCCCTTCGTTCGCGATCGGCGAGGGCTTTGCGGTCGAGCATCATGATGGCGGCATCTCGACGAGGGACCAGGAGCGTCACCAGGGGTGCGTCGTTCCGGGGAACATGATCGATGAGCTCCTGGCGATGCCATTCCCGGAGCACGGCCAGGACCTCATCGAGCGGTCTTCCCACCGTCCGTGCGATCCGCTCCTCCTCGACGATCACCGGTCCTTCGTGCAAGCCACCGTACAGCCGAAGGAGCGTTTCCATGAGCGGACCATTGCGCGCATCGTTCACCCGCAATGCATGGATGGTCGCAGGCGAGGCAAGGATGCGGATCCGGGACGGTGATCGTGCACCGTCCGATAGGGCGATGGTGCCATCGAGCTCAAGGGCCTTCAAGGCGTGCATCACCGTGGCGGCGTGCTCACCGGACCGTTCGGCCAGGGCGCGCAGGTCGAGCGGATATGCCTCGAGGGCACCGGTGCCGATCGCGATCCGGTGCATGTCCGCGAATGCCTGGTACACACGCCTGACCTGGGATAGGTCGGGGAAGGCGGCCCGCACGCGGTCACGTACGCGACCGGCATCCTGATCGTCCACGAGAAGGATGGCATGTGCGGACTTGCCATCGCGTCCGGCCCGCCCGGCCTCCTGATAGTAGCTCTCGATATCATCGGGGGGGGCCAGGTGGACCACGACCCGCACATCGCCCTTGTCGATACCCATTCCGAAGGCGTTCGTCGCGACCATGAACCGGACCCGTCCCGCCATCCACTCGGCCTGCGCGCGATCGCGTTCCTCGTGACTGAGCCCGGCATGATAGGTGCCCGAGGTGATGTCATGATGTTCCAACAGGTCCGCCGTCCGATGGGTCGATCGGCGCTCGCGCACATAGATGATGCCGCTGCCTGTTGTCCGTTGGGCGATGCGCAGGAGCCTTCCATGCTTGTCCTCGCCCCGCGCCACCCAGAAAGTGAGCTCGGGTCGAGCGAAGGGCGCTCTGCGGACGTGATGTGCGCGGAACCCGAGCTGCTCCTGGATGTCCTCCACCACATCGGGCGTTGCGGTGGCGGTCAATGCCAGGACGGGGACGTTCGGGAAATGGACCCGCAGTTCAGGGATCCTTCTGTAGGAGGGACGGAAATCGAAGCCCCATTGGGAGATGCAATGCGCTTCATCCACGACGATCTGCTTCACGGGCATGCGGGGCAGTCGCGCACGGAACAGTTCGGTACCGATGCGTTCAGGCGCGATGTACAACAGGGTGAAACGGCCGAGTGCCGCGTCCTCGAGCGTGTTGTCGATCTCGCGCCTGGACATCGCGGAGGTGACCGCGGCGGCGGTGATCCCACGCCCCCTGGCATGGAGCACCTGGTCGCGCATCAGGGCGATGAGCGGACTGATCACGATGCTGGTACCGCCCATGGCCACGGCGGGCACCTGGAAACAGAGGCTCTTGCCTGCGCCGGTGGGCAGAAGTGCGAGCGTGTCCCGGCCGGCAAGGATGTCGCGCACGATGGGTTCCTGCAGTGGACGGAACCCGTCGAACCCCCAATGGGTCCGCAGCACCTGGTGGATGTCCTTCAACGGAACAGTGGCTTGAGGACCTGCTGCCGGCCGCGACAGGTCAGGGATGGAGCACCCGGCACCGAGATCGGTTTGGTTACCTTTGAACGCATCGATCTTATTCCCTCCAGATGATCACAGCCGGCCAAAAGATAGCCATACAGCGTACCGAGGATCCCCGCCTTTCCAGGACCGACCTGGACAACATCAAGTTCGGAAGGGTGTTCAGCGATCACATGGTGATGATGGACTACGTGGATGGAGCCTGGAAGGAGCCCGCCATCGTTCCTTTCGCCGATCTGGAGCTGAGCCCGGCGGCACTGGTCCTGCATTACGGGCAGTCCATCTTTGAAGGGTTGAAGGCCTACCGTTCCTCCAACGGGGAGGCGGTCATCTTCCGTCCGCAGGCCAACATCGCCCGCATGAACCGCAGTGCGGTGCGCATGTGCATGCCGGAGATCCCGGAGGATGTCTTCATGGATGCACTGACCGAACTGGTGCGCCTGGACCGGGATTGGATCCCCAAGGGCGATGATGGAGCGTTGTACATCCGCCCGTTCCTGTTCGCTTCCGACGAGTACATCGGTGTGAAGCCGTCCGACAATTACAAGTTCATCATCTTCACCTGCCCTGTTCGCGCGTACTACAAGGAGGCTGTGCGCGTGCGTATGGAACAGCAGTTCAGCCGTGCCTTCCCCGGCGGGACGGGTGCGACCAAGTGCGCGGGCAACTATGCGGCAGCGCTCTATCCCGCGAAGCTCGCCCAGGATGCCGGCTACCATCAGCTGCTATGGACCGACGGGATCGAGCACAAGTACATCGAGGAGAGCGGAACGATGAACATCTTCTTCAATATCGGCGGTACCCTGGTCACACCGGCCACATCGGGTACGATCCTCGAAGGGATCACCCGGGACAGCATCGTGCGCATCGCGCATGCCGAGAAGATCCCCATCGAGGAGCGGAAGGTGAGCGTGGAGGAGGTGGTGAACGCCCTTCGCGACGGGACCATGCGCGAGGCGTTCGGTGCGGGCACGGCAGCGACCATCGCGCCGATCAAGAGCATCACCGTGGGCGAGGAGGAGTTCGCGCTTCCCCCCATGGAAAAGCAGGAATTGGCGAACCATGTCGGCAGGGTGCTCGATGATATCCGTCGCGGACGTGTGGACGACCCCTTCGGTTGGTTGGTGCGGGTGCCGGTCTGAGCCCGGATCGATCACGGACATTGCGGAGGGCCGGACGATGTCCGGCCTTCCTGTTTGACACTCCGGAGCCGCAGACAGTCCGGGATCACCGAAAGGGCGGGCAGGTCGAACAACAGGACGTATGCGGGCCATCCACGGAACACGATGCCCCCGACGGTCGCCAGCACGAGGATCGAACTGAATGCCAGTCCTGTGAGCTGCAGGCCGGTGAAGGTCCAGTGCCGTACGTCCGCTTCGCCGCCGGCTGTCGACCGTCGGCGCGTCATGCGGGCGGTGATGTCGCGCGGATGCCCTATTCCATTGCGGGCCGTCCGACAGTGGGCGAGTTGGGCATCGAAACGGGCACGTCGTCCCGGGTCACGAAGGGTGTCGTAGGCCCTGTTCAACAGTTGGAAGGCCTCGGTGGCGCGGGGGGAAGGATTGCGGTCCGGATGCCACTGCTTCGCGCGATCCAGGAAAGCGGTCCGGATCTGCGTGGGGCTTGCATGGCGGTCCACGCCGAGCACCTTGTAATGATCGTGGCTGAGCGGCAGGGGCATCACGGACCTGCTTGGACCACAAACGGATCGCACCACCCGCGCCGTATGCGATCGGTGGTCGGTGCGTATCTTATGGATGGATCATGTGCCACTTCGCAAGGTATATCCTCCCGGGTCTGCTGACGCTTCCCATGAACATGACGCTGCTGGCGCAGGGAACGTTGCTGCGGGGTGTGGTGCATGACCGCTCCGCGGGCAGGCCCGTCCCAGCGGTCCATGTGATCCCGGTCGGAGGGAGGGGAGGGACCACGACCGATGAGCGGGGATATTTCGAACTGAAGGTCAAGGAGGGGCGTTCCGTGCGGCTCGCGTTCCATCACATCAGCTACATCGAACTGGATACACTGGTCCGACCCCAGGATGGTCCGGTCCGGGTGATGCTGCGACCCCGCGTGGTGGAACTGCCTGCGGTGGACGTGGAACGGCCCGGGCCGGAGGTGGTCTATCGACCTCCCGTGCGCCACGTTGCCGACCATCTCCCCACGCGTGAAGGCATCTGGGTGCTCGCCTATGACCATCCCCGCTTCGTCACGCGCCCGGAGAACGTTGGGAACAAGCCGCTGCGCGATGTGCGGCTGCTCCTGCTGGACCCGGACCTGGGCATCCGTGCCTCCATCGTGCTGCCTGGCGAGGTGGTCCGGTTGCATCCGTCCCGTGATGACGGAGTGTTCGTCGAAGGGATCGAGGTCGCGTTCCACGTGCGTTCCAGGAACGGCCAGCTCCAGGTGGACCCGTTCCCGCTGGATTCATTGTTCCATGCGGTGCTGCCCTGGACCGACAGCATTCCCGGTCGCTTGCTGGGGAACGACCGCGTGCCCGACTTTCCGGCGTTCCATCATTTCGCGATGGATCCGTACGATGGTTCGCGCGAACCGATCTGCAGCGTGGAGGACGCGCACACCATGGCCCTGTTCCGGTCCCAATACAAGTACATGAGCGGCCATGACAAGGTGGTGGCCATGCGGCTCGGTCAGGCACTTGGCGTGGACAAGCAGGTCGTGGCCGGATACATGACCGGCTTTCCTGGAGATATCTACTTCCATTGTCCGGAGGCACCGCTCTTCGTGGTGCATGACACCCTGTGCGTGTTCGACAGGAGCATCGGGACCGTTCGACGGTTCACCCTGGGACTGCAGGATGCGGGGAGCGCACCACTCGATGCCTGTGAGACCAAAGGGTGGAGGGTATCCTATCTCCAGGACCCGGTGTCGCGGAACGTTTACGTCCATCTTTCCCGAAATGGGCGTAGCATCGTCCGGCCGGTGAACATCAGTGATGGTCGACCGGGAGCGGTCACGGAAGTGCCGCAGCCCTTCGTCTCGAAGGTCCGCATCAGGGACGGCGCCATGTACTACCTGTACCGCACTCCGGGAACGGACGAGCACACGATGCTCTTTCGGTTGAAGCTCCGGTAGGGGGTCAGGATGTCTCCAGTTCGGGATGCCGCTTGGGAAAGTCGATCCAAGCGATACGCCCCGCACCCATGCCCACCTCCTCCCAGCGCTCCACGTCCAGGTCAAGTCGCGCGGTGCAACAGGTGGGCATGTGCGCCACATTCTCCTCTGCGAGATGGTTCACCAGGTCATTGAGGCCGGGGTCATGGCCGAACAGCATGATGCGGTGCGCTGCATCGGGCAGGCTGTTCAGCAGACGGAGGAGCGTGCGATGGTCCGCGAGGTAGATCTCGGGTCGTTCAACGATCTCGGTGGTGGGGATCCCCAGTGTGCCGGCGAAAGTGCGGGCAGTTGACAGGGCACGCAAGGCCGTGCTGCTCACCAACAAGTCCAGAGGTTCGCTCCGCGATCGGAACCGCTCCGCCATGAAGGGTGCGTCGCGTTCGCCCCGCCGGTTGAGCGGTCGCTCGTGATCGGTCCCATGAGGGTCGTCCCAACTGGACTTGGCGTGACGGGTCAGGTACAACGTCCGCATCAGGGTCGTGTTCCCCACCAAGATAAGGTCAGCCGGATCGGATCAGGCGACGGCCATGTCCTTCATGCCATCGATCAGGCCGAACAGGAGCACGTTCGGGTCCATGGTCACCGGCAGCGGAAAATTGAACATCTCGGCATCACTGAACTGGCTCATGCGACGCATGGCCTTGGACACGGTCAGATGAAGTTGTCCGGGGTATTGTCCCGTGAAATGGAGGAACAGGGTCCGACCGCCGGCCATGCGGAGCCGGAAAAGGGGATAATGGTTCACCTCGTCCTTCCAATCGTGGTCCTGCTCCAGCACATGGCCCTTCTCGCGCAGGTCCGCACCCCATTCGTCCATCACGTAGAGGAGCACATCCTCCACGAAGATCTCGGGGTCATCGGGGACCACCTGCTGTCCAAGGTCCAGCGGAGCCAAGAGGCGGGCGCGGGTCTGGCGCAGTGTGGTGTTCATCTCGTCCAATGCGTGGTGCAGGGTCATCTTTCGCTTCAATGCTTGACGGCGGCAAGCTAGGCCCATCAACGCAAGTGGGCCCTTCCCCTGCTCTTGGGTTTTTCACGATCAATCCCACGATCGGCGCGTTCCCCTGAAGATCATGGCCGGAACGGTGGAAAACTTGCCATGCCCGGTCACCGGCCTGATCAGGAAGGGTCCTCGGTCGCGGCCCGTGCAGGGGTCCTCTTCCGGGTGCCGCCGTTCTCCTTCTCATCGATCGGCTTCCGGAACACGATCTTCCCATCGAACACGTCGATGACCTGAGGCTCGCCCGTCCTGATGGTCCCGGCGATCAGCTGTCGGCTCAGCTCGTTCAGCAGCTCCTTCTGCACCATGCGCCTGATCGGGCGGGCACCGAACTGCGGGTCGTATCCCGCCGAGGCGATATGGTCGATCAGCTCTTCGGAAGGCACCAGGTGGATGTCCTTTTCCTCCAGGCGCTTCATCAAAAGATGCAGTTGCAATTGAACGATCTCGCGCACATCGCGGCGGTCGAGCGGACGGAACATGATGATCTCGTCCACGCGATTGAGGAATTCGGGCCGCACGGTCTTGCGCAGCAACTCCATCACCTCATTGCGGGTGCGTTCGATCACCTCCTCCTGATCGGCATCGCTCATCTTCTCGAAGTTCTCCTGGATGATGTGCGAACCGATGTTCGAGGTCATGATGATGATGGTGTTCTTGAAGTTCACCACGCGTCCCTTGTTGTCGGTAAGGCGGCCGTCATCGAGCACCTGGAGCAGGATGTTCCAGACGTCCGGATGCGCCTTCTCAATCTCGTCGAGCAGCACGACACTGTATGGTTTGCGGCGCACCGCCTCGGTGAGCTGGCCGCCTTCGTCATAGCCCACATAGCCCGGAGGTGCGCCCACGAGCCGGGAAACGCTGTGTCGTTCCTGGTACTCGCTCATGTCGATGCGCGTCATCGCGTTCTCGTCATTGAACAGGTACGCGCTGAGCGCCTTGGCCAGCTCGGTCTTGCCCACGCCGGTGGTGCCCAGGAAGATGAAGCTGCCGATGGGCCGTTTCTCGTCGCCCAATCCGCTGCGACTGCGACGCACGGCATCGGCCACGGCGCGCACGGCGTCGTCCTGACCGATCACCCGTCGGTGCAGCTCGTCCTCGAGCTTGAGCAACTTCGTCCTTTCGGCCTCCATCATGCGGGAGACGGGGATCCCGGTCCAGCGGCTGACCACCTCGGCGATCTCCTCCACGTCCACTTCCTCCTTGATCAGCTTGCTGGTCTCCTGGAGCCTGTTGAGCTCCTCCTTGGCCTTGGTCAGCTCATCCTCCGTCTCCTTGATGCGGCCATAGCGGATCTCGGCCACCTTGCCGAAGTCGCCCTCCCGTTCCGCCTGGTTGGCCTCGAACTTCAACTGTTCGATCTGATCCTTGGCCGTGTTGATGCGCTCGACCAGGCCGCGCTCGCTTTCCCAGCGGGCTCGCAGCCCATCGCGTCGTTCGTTCAATTCGGCGAGTTCCTTGTTGATCTCGGCCAGCTTCGTCTCGTCCTTTTCCCGTTTGATCGCCTCGCGTTCGATCTCCAATTGCATGATCCGGCGGTCCACCTCGTCCAGTTCCTCCGGCTTGCTGTTGATCTCCATCCGCAATTTGCTCGCCGCCTCGTCGATCAGGTCGATGGCCTTGTCGGGCAGGAAGCGATCGGTGATGTAGCGTGTGCTGAGCTCCACGGCCGCGATGATCGCACCGTCCTTGATCAGCACCTTGTGGTGGCTCTCGTACTTCTCCTTCAGGCCGCGCAGGATGCTGATGGCGTCCTCCCGCGAAGGCTCCTCCACCATCACCTTCTGGAAGCGGCGCTCCAGGGCCTTGTCCTTTTCGAAGTATTTCTGGTATTCGTTCAGCGTGGTGGCGCCGATGGCACGCAGTTCCCCACGTGCCAGGGCGGGCTTCAGGATGTTGGCGGCATCCATGGCGCCTTCGCCGCCGCCGGCACCTACCAGGGTGTGGATCTCATCGATGAACAGGACGATGCGACCTTCCGCGGACACCACCTCCTTCACCACGGCCTTGAGGCGCTCCTCGAACTCGCCCTTGTACTTCGCGCCGGCCACCAGCGCGCCCATATCAAGACTGAAGACCTTCTTCTCCTTGAGGTCCTCCGGCACATCACCGCTGACGATGCGTTGCGCGATACCCTCGGCGATCGCGGTCTTGCCCACGCCGGGTTCACCGATCAGGATCGGGTTGTTCTTCGTACGTCGACTGAGGATCTGCAGCACGCGACGGATCTCTTCGTCACGCCCGATCACAGGGTCCAGTTTGTTCTCCTTGGCGAGCTGATTGAGGTCCTTCGCGTATTTGCTCAACGCATTGTAGGTCTCCTCCTGGCTCTGGCTGGTCACGCGCTGCCCCTGACGCAATTCCTTGATCGCGGTGATCAGGTCCTTTTTCGTCACGCCATTGTCCTTCAGGAGTTGGGCCACGGTGTCGCTGCTCTCGAGGATACCGATCAAAAGGTGCTCCACGCTGGCGAACTCGTCGCCGAACTCCTTCAGGGCGGCGAGGGCCTTGGTCAAGGCGTCACTGCTGTGCCGGGACAGGCTGATCTGGCCACCCTGCACCTTGGGATAGCCCTCCACGATGCGGTCCAGCGTCTGTGTGAGGATGGGCACGTTGACGTTCAGCTTCTTCAACAGGAACGGCACGACGTCCTTGTCCACTTCCAGGATGCCCTTCAACAGATGCCCATTCTCCAGGATCTGATGGCCATGCCCCGTTGCGATGGTCTGCGCCTGCTGGATGGCCTGCTGGGAACGGATGGTGAATTTGTTCAGGTCCATGATGCGATGATCTGCGCCGGGTCCAACAAAGCGGATACCGTGTTCCCGGACCGGACCGATCGGCACGTTGGACATGGGACTTGTGCCGATCCGTCAGCCTTGCATCTCTGGACACGACCGATCGTCACCTCGCCCGGGAGAGCCGGAGTTGCATATCGCCCCGGGATATTTCCAAGTTGTGGGACACAGGCCAGACAGCGGAATGGACAGAAGGGGTATCTTCCGAATGAAGTCGCTCAACGCGACCGCTCCAAGGCATGGGTCTGAATGCCATATACCGGGTACTGGTCTGCACGCTTCCATTCGTCGCAAGTGCGATGGAGGTAGAAGCACAGACCTACTGGGCCAAAGATGTCGGTGGTCCGGGCAACGATCATGTGTCGGATGTGAAGACCGATGCAGCGGGTGACATCTACCTCACGGGAGAGTTCAGTGGCAGTATCACATTCGGCGGAGTGGTCCATCAGTCCAGCGCGGGCATCGATGTATTTGTTGCGAAGATGTCGCCCGTCGGCCAGGTGATCTGGTTCAGGCAGGGTGGGGGGCCAGGGATCGATCGCGGTATCAAGCTCGCCGTTGTCAACGGCCAGGTCGCCGTGGTCGGCGAATTCATGTTCACCGCGGACCTGATGGGACAGTCGCTCACGTCAGCCGGCGGCCCCGACATCTTTTTGGCCCTTCTGGATGCGAGTACCGGCAACTTGGTCTGGGCGACAAGGGGCGGGGGTGCCCTGTCGAGCGACCGTCCTTATGGTGTGAGCATCGCACCCGGCGGTGGCGTCACCATGGCCGGGGAGTTTCGCGGGACCGCGGACATCGCGGGAAGTTCGCTCACAAGCATGCTGGACCCCAATTCACTTGATCCAAGCGTCGATGTCTTCATCGCCTCCTATGCACCGGGTGGCACACCTCTTTGGGTGGTGCAGGGCAGCGCGAAGTTCACCGATCGCGCGATCGACGTGGTGCATGATGGAGCCGGCAACGTTTACGTGGCCGGTCAGTTCAGTGATACGATCCAGTTCGTTACCACCCATCCGAACGCCATGTACAATGCGACGTTCCTGCTCAAGCTGGATCCCGCCGGCAACGAGGTTTGGTTCCGGAGGGTGGGTGGAGCGGTCTTCGACCATGTGCGCGACATCCAATGGTCGAGCATGGACGAACTGCTGGTGCTCGGTGATCTGCAGGGGACGATGATCTTCTTGGACAGTGTGCCTGATCTGATCGCCGCTAATGCTCCCTATGCATACTATCTGCTGCGCGTCGATGCCGATGGCCAACTGGCGGCCGATACCGTGGTCACTTCAGAGGACCTGCTCAGTGGACGGGCTTTGGACGAGCGCAATGGCATCGTGAGCGTGCTGGGCCAGTTCAGTTGCAGCTTCACCAGCAGGGTGGACAGCGCCCATGCAGGACAGTGGATGGCGACGGGCCCCCAGGACCTCTTCGTTCTCCAACATGACCTGGACAGCCTGTTCGTGAAGGGTGGTCAACAATTCGGCGGTCGGGAGGAAAAACTTGCCGGGCAGATCACCACCCTTTTGGATGGCTCTCCCGTATTCTGCGGCAGCTATGAGGATCTCATCATATTCCCTTGCGAGGACGCCTTTGCCGCCGATATCACCACATTCAGTGGACAGCAATTGCTCATGACGCCGAACCCGTCGGGGTATTGCGGCGACCCCTACTATGGGAATTTCGCCGCAGACACGAGCAACGGGCTGAAGGACGGTTTCATTGCGCGCGGATACGTGTTGGGTCGAGCACCTTATGACTGGTGGGAGCGCGATGGTCCACCATGCAACTACGTGCCAGGCGGGTTGTGCCTCGGCGAGGGTCCAATGGCGTTCTCCTGTCCGGACAGCATCAGTGTCTGCGGCGGCACGATCATCGGCATCGATCCATCATTCTCTTTCCACATCGATCACCGTCTCTTCTTCGTCGGTCCCGATCTGGACTTCGCGTGGAATACGGGAGACACGACCGATTCTCTATTTGTGGGCACCACGGGCACGTATGCGGTCACCTGCACCTCGGGCAGCGGTTGCCTCGTCCTGAGCGACAGCATCCATGTGGCGGTGCACCCCTTTCCGGCGCAGCCCCTGCTCTCGGATGACGTGACACCGGTGAACGACTCGCCATCGCCATGGCAGGTGAGCATTTGCGACCCGGACAGCGCGCTGCTTTGGTGCAGCAATGCGGACACCGCCACCACCTTCCATTGGCATTGGCCGGGCGGACAGGTGTTCGATGATTCGCTGGTGGTCGACACCGGTGGTACCTATATGTTCACCATGGTCACCCCGTTCGGTTGCACCACCCAGAACCATGTCCAAGTGATCGATCGGCCCACCCTCTCCATCCCGAACATGACGGTGGAGCTTCAGATCAGCTATCCCCAGGACACTGATCAGAACGACTCCCTGGACCTTTGTCCCTACGAGGGTGTGAACGTCATGGTCACTCCTACGTGGTATCTGAATGGATCGCCCTTTACGCCGCCCGCGGGCCTGCAGTACGTGTACACCATAGATGGTGGCGTGCATCTATCGCTGTACCCGGGTCCCTGGGGCGCGCCGGTGGCCGCCAATGCGGATGGGTGGAGCCATGACTGGGCCAGTGTCATTGTGTTCAATGGCCCTTGTGGTTCGGATTCATTGTTGCTGCCCGTCCTTGCAGAGGACAGCATCCACGTCCACTTGTTCCCGGCGACACCGGTGGATATCGTGTTGGACGCGCCCGACCTGATATGTCCCTCCGATACGGCATTGTTGGTGGCCACCTGTGACAGCTGCGACGCCATTGCCTGGTCGGGAGGTGGGATCCTCGTGCAATGGAGCGATAGTCTGCTCGCCTTGGGCGGAGGCCTCTATCAAGTGACCGGTACGGTCGTCGATACGAACGGATGTTCCTTCTCGGAAACGGCCTGGCATGTGATCCAATTCCCGGATGTGCCCGAGCTGGACGTTTTTCCACCCGATGGTATCATTTGCCCGGATTCCATTGCCACGGTCTATACCAACGCATTGGGTAGCTACGATTGGTATGGACCCATTGGGCAGATCGCGATCAACAACGACTCGATCGACGTGACATGGCCGGGTGAATATTATCTGGAACTGATCGATACCAATGGCTGCTACCTCATTTCGGACCCGATCCTCGTCACTGGATACGCAACGCCGTTCCTGAACGTGTTGCCCGACGGTGTGCTTTGCGTCGGTGAGGATCCCGTTCTTCTGCAGGTGGTCACCACGGGAGCATCCTCGCTCGCATGGGATGCACCCCTGAGCGGCAGCGACCTCGAGCAGATGGTCGCCCAGCCGGGCACCTATTCCTGCAGCGTCCAGGCATGTGGGATCACCACGCTGTTGAGCGTGGATATCATCATGGGGACCGCCCAGGCCGAGGTCGTCGACCCGGGTCCCTTCACCCTTTGCCCGGGTGATACGCTCGATCTGCTCGCACAAGGTGGTCAGGCGGCCTACCTCTGGATGCCCGGTGCCGTTTTCGGCAGCACCTTGACGGTCACCCAGCCCGGCAGCTACACATTGGTCGCTTTGGATGGCAACGGGTGCACCGATACCAGTGCGGCTGTTCCGGTCTCGCTTCATGATATGGGCGGACCATTGACCATCTCTGATATCACCGTCTGTGCGGGAGATCCGGTCGTGTTGGAGGAGACGGCCCCTGGGGATCTGACCTGGTATGCGGACAGTGCGCTCACCCAATTGATGGGGTTCGGGGCGCAGCTTGATCTGGGTATGCCGATGGACAGCTTGATGGTCTACCTGGTGCGATCGGACAGTGCGTGCACCAACCCGGCCTGGCCCGTGGCGGTGAACGTGGTGCAGCCACCTGATATCGACCTGGCGATGATCGCCGATACGGTCTGTCAAGGAGGAACGCTACAATTCGTGACCATGGTGCCTTCACCCTTCCTGGTGGAATGGAACACACCGCAGGGCCTTTTCGCCACGGATACGTTGCAAGTTGGACCTTTGGGACCTTCGGACTCGGGTTGGTACATCGCCAGCGCCGGTATCGCAGGATGCACAGGCGCGGCGGATAGTGTTCATCTATACGTGCATCAGCCGGCACCGATCGACCTGGGTGCCGACACTGCTTTGTGCCCGGGTTCCACGCTTCATCTCGACCTTCCAGTTGGTTACACGGATCCCCAATGGTCCGATGGAAGCATGGGACCGTTCCTGATCACCGATCAACAGGGCGTGGTAGGGGTGACGGCCACCGATCCGTTGGGATGTGCGGCTCAGGGTGATCTGTACCTGACGATGCTGACACCGACCGTTCCCGTGGTAGGGGAGGATGTGACCATCTGCCAGGGTGCTGATGCCATGCTTCAGGCCATTGGCAGCGGGAGCCTGACCTGGTATGCGGACCCGGCACTGCAGATCCCGCTGGGCATGGGCGGCAATCTCATGATCAGTGCACCGGCGGACAGCTTGTTCGTCTACCTGGTCCAGGAGGACATGGGCTGTACCGGTCAGCCGTTGTCAATCGCGGTCAACGTGGTGCCTGTTCCGGTGGATGTGGTGCTCATCGCACCGGGCCATCTCTGTCTGGATGCCGTGGATACGTTGTCAGTGCTGGGCCCCGCGGGCCTTGCGGTGGATTGGTCGACACCGGTCGGGGGCTATTCCGGGACGGTGCTCGTGGTGGGTCCTGCACAACCGTCGGATGAGGGCTGGTATGGTATCGTGCCGGCGCTGAACGGCTGTACGGGCGCAGCGGACAGCGTATACCTCGAAGTGTATCCACCGACCCCGTTCGATCTGGGTGCTGATATGACGCTCTGTTCCGGATCGGTACTGGTATTGGAGGTCCCATCGGGCTATTCGGGTCCGATCTGGAATACCGGCGATACCACCACGAGCATCACGGTCCAGAACGGTGGGAACTACAGTGTTGCTGTGTTCGATAGCAACGGCTGCCCGACGGCCGACACGCTGTTCGTGCAGGAGATCGACTGTCCTCCGGTCGCACCCAACGTGGTGACCCCAAATGGGGATGGAATGAACGATACCTTTTCCCTGGGCCTGGTGGGCGCTATCGGTGGGGAGGTGAGGATCTACGATCGCTGGGGCGTGCTGGTGCACGCTGGCGACCCCGTGAACGCGCCCTGGGATGTGACCTACGACACCACCCACGAGCCAGTGCCGGACGGTACATACTACTATGCGCTCGAAGTCCGCGATGTCCAAGGCCACATGACCACGCTGAGGGGATACTTCACCATTCTCCGATGATCCCTTTCCGGGGATGGTCCTTGGGAGTTGATGGTCGCATTGCGAACTTTTCCGTGTGAAACGTCACCATTGCTTCGGATCGGGGAGGGTGTCGCGCGTTTGCATCGCGCCTCTTGTGGTGTTCTTATTGCACGTTAATGGGAATGCCCAGGACCACTGGGCGATCGACATCGGTGGGCTCGGCGCGGACCAGGTAGCCGACGTTCAGGTGGACGCTTCGGGCGACCTGTTCGCCACCGGTGAGTTCAGCGCTACGATGACGATGGGGGGGCAGACCTTTCAGTCGGTCGGCCAGCGTGATGTGTTCGTGGGCAGATGGGAGCCGGACGGCACGCTGGACTGGCTGGTGACCGGGGGGGGCAATGCGATCGATCGCGGCACAAAGGTCTTTCCCGCAGCCGATGGCAGCGTATTGGTCTGCGGGCAGTTCATGGGCGCGGCCACCCTGTTCGATACATTGGTCTATTCCGCGCAAGGCACACCGGACGTGTACGTCGCCCGGCTTGATGGCGCCACAGGACAGCGTATCTGGCTCAACACGGCCGGTAGCACGGCGGGCGGCGAGCGACCTTATGGGATCACCGCATCACCTACCGGCCAGGTGACCATCGCAGGTGATTTCAAAGGGACGATGTGGTTCGACAACACGTCCATCACCAGCCTGCCGGACCCGATCACCCTGCAACCGGGCTACGACGTGTTCATCGCGAGCTATGCGGCGGACGGTGCATTGCTTTGGGTGAAGCACGGTGGGGCGAAGTACACCGATCGCGCGATCGACCTGGTGACGGACCCCGCCGGGAGCATCTATGTCACCGGCCAGTTCAGCGACACCATCACCTTCGATCTGCAGCATCCGAACAGCATGTACAACGCCACCTTCCTGGTGAAGTTCTCGGCGACGGGGCAGGAGCAGTGGTTCGTCCGCTACGGCGGTGCCCTGTTCACCCATGTCCGCGATCTGCTGCGGGCCCCGAACGGCGACCTGCTGTTGTGCGGTGATGTGCGTGGGGACCAATTCTACGTGGATGATGTGCCGGACCTGGTCCAGACGGATGGCAGCTATGCGTATTATCTCTTGCGCACCGATCCGAACGGCCAACTGCTTGCATCGTCGTCGATGGGGTCGGATCATCCGCTTTCGGTGAGCGGTATGGCGCTGCAAGGGGACAGCCTGGCGGTATCGGGGACGTTCGACTGCGCGTTCACCGGCATGCAGGACCTTTACGGATCGGGACTGTTCACCGCGACGGGCACCGAGGACCTGTTCATCGCCCGGCATGCCGCGTCCGACCTTGTCCTCACCAATGCCCAGCAGTTCGGCGGGCAGGACGCGAAACGGTCCGGTCCATTGGCCTGGACGACCGAAGGCGACCTGGTCTTCTGCGGTGCCTTCTCCGACCATCTGGTGTTCCCTTCAGATGGCCAGACCTGGCCGGGGACGGACGTGGCCGCGAGCGCGAATGACACCTTGGGGGGCTATTGCGGCGATCCACACTACGGCGATTTCGTGGATATGGAGGCCGAGGGCCAGTTGGACGGGTTCCTGGCGCGCGCCTATGTGCTGGGCCGCGCACCGTACGACTTCTGGCAACGTGGGTCGGACGGTGCATGCGAACACGATGCACGCACGCCCTGCATCATGGCGAACAATTTGGTCGGCTGCGCTGATTCGGTCTCCATCTGTTATCCACCTGTGCCGGGCAGTTTTCCGTCCATGCTGTCGATGGACATGTTCGCCCAATGGTCCCAGGCCGGTGTCGTGCATCCGCCCCACAACGGTCCTGCGCTGCATTTCCTTTGGAGTACCGGTGAGACCACACCGACGATCATCCCCACCACCACGGGCTGGTACACCTGTACGGTATCCACTCCCGGAGGATGTCCCCTGGGGATGGACTCGATCCATGTGACGATCCTGCCATACCCGACGGTGCTGCTGTCCGACGGACTGGGCATCAACGTCGACGTGGCCTTGTTCCAGGGTGTGCCGATCCAGATCTGCGGGCCGCCGGTCCCGATCTGGCCTTCCACCTTGATCGGTGTCGACAGCCTGCAATGGTATGTGGATGGTGTTCCCGTTCCTGGCGACACCGTTTGGGCGGATACCACCGCGTTCTATACCGTTCAGGTGCTCAACGCGGGAGGATGCAGCGCGGTGAACAGCTTGCCGGCCGTCTATGGCGGTACGCTCGACCTGCCGGACCTGTCGGATGCCGAATTCCGGTTCTACTATCAGGGACAGCCAATGGAGCAGGATTCGGCGGTACTCTGCGATCTCGTGGGGTGTGCCCAGGGCACCCTGGCCATCACTTGGTACGAGAACAACATCCCCGTGGACCTGCCCGAAGGGACTGCCATCAACGTCAATACGGATGCGGGATGCGCGCCGGGGACCGTGTACACGACGGATTCCGTGAGCTGGTCGGTCGGTGCGTTCGCGGACGGTTGGATCCCCTTCACCGTCACGGTCGTCGTGAGCAACGCACCCTGCGGCACCGACCAGTATCTGTTCACTGCAAGCGACAGCATCTACATCACGCGGGTGTCGTTGCCCTCGTTCGATCCGCCCATGGACCAGGTCCTGTGCCAGGGCGATACCGTTGCGTTGTTCCTAACCGATTGCATCAGCTGCGATTCGGTGCATTGGTCAGGCTCCGACCTCATCGGTGCCTTTGGATCGCCAGACACCGCGCTCGTGGACCTGCCGGGCATCTTCTTCTACCAGGCCATTCATTATGACCTCGGGATCGGGTGCGTTTGGCCCTTTCCTGCTCCGGGCCTGGTGTTCGTGGACACGCCATTCCCGCCTTCGGTCGCCATGCAACCACCTGACGGGATGGTCTGTCCGGGGGATACCGTTCTGCTGAGCGTGGCCGGACAGGGTACGGCCTTCCAATGGTACGGGCCCGACGGTCCGATCCCCGGTAACAGCAGTTCCATTGCCGTGCAGGTCCCCGGTGAATATGGTGTGGACCTGATCAACTCCGATGGCTGTACGGTGAGCAGCGCATCCGTCATGATGGGGAACTATGGCACACCCTATCTGGGCACCGGCCTGGACGACAACATCCTTTGCGCGGGCGAGTCGGTGGTGGTGGACGTGGTGGCGCCGGCGGCCACCTCCATCCAATGGCTGCCGCCGCTTTCGGGGAACGGGCTGTCCCAGCTCATCGTGGCGCCGGGTAACTACACCTGTGCGATCACGTCCTGCGGCGTCAACACATTCGCATCCATCACGATCCTACAGGGAGCGGCCACCGCCCAGGTGCTCGAACCGGGTCCCTTCACCCTTTGTCCCGGGGATACCGCCCTGCTCGAAGGTCTCCCCGGACAGGCTTTCTATCTGTGGGAGCCGGTCGCGGTCCCCTCCCAGTTCCTGCAGACCACCGAGGCCGGTGGGTACACGTTGATCGTGGTCGATGACCTGGGCTGCATCGATACGAGCGATGTCGTCATCGTGGACCTCACGCCGTTCACCCAACCATTGGTCGCTCCGGACCTGTCCGCCTGTGCAGGTGAGGTGATCGAAGTGACCGCACAGGGTTCCGGGGATCTGACCTGGTATGCTGATCCGAACGGTACGCAGATCATCGGAACGGGAAATGACCTGACCGTGGGTCCAATGATGGCCGACACCAGTTACTTCGTGACGCAGACCGAGGGCGCCTGTACCAGCCCCGCCGCTGCGGTGATGGTCACCGTACATGCCATCCCGGATCCGCCTCAGCTCGATGGCCCCTGGCAGGCTTGTGTGGGTGGATCGATCACCATGAACGCAGATGGACCTGCGGATGCGGAGTACCACTGGACGAGCCCGATCGGCCCGTTCAACGGTACCTCGATCACGCCCGGACCATTGGATGCCACCGGGTCCGGAACATGGAGCTGCGTGGCGGAGTGGGACGGGTGCGCCAGTGATACGGCTGTTTCCGTGCTTTCGGTGTCCGCAGGTGCGATCTGGGACTTCGATCCGGTGACGCCCTGTTCCGGGGCCATCTATTCGCTCACGTTGCCCGGTCTGACCGACGTCGGCTGGAGCAATGGTGCACTGGGCAACGAATTGACCGTTTCCGCGACCGGTGTCTATTCCTTCCAGGCCACCGACTCCATGGGATGTATGGCTAGCGGTAGCGTGCAGGTGACCTTCGGCCCCTGTGAACTGATCGTGCCGAACGTGTTCTCACCCAACGGAGATGGCAACAACGACATCATCGCATTGGATGCCCCGGATGGTGCCACGCTGCATCTGTCCATTTTCAACCGATGGGGCGAACGGGTGCTGGACCGAAGCGCTGTCCATGTCGATTGGGATGGCCGGAGCGGGATGTCCGGCGAACGCCTGGTGGAAGGCACGTACTTCTACACGCTCGACATGATCGGCGCGGACGGGGAGGTCCGCTCGCAGACCGGTACCATCCTGCTCCTGCGCTGAAGCCCCGCTATCTTCGGCCGCGTTCATGAGCGCAGAGGAATTCCAACGGATCGCCGCCGGTGACGAAAGCGCCATGGAAGCCCTGTTCCGGGCGCACTACCGACCGCTCTGCGCCTTCGCGTATCAGTACCTCAAGGACCGCGATCGCACGGAGGACCTGGTCCAGGAGCTCTTCTTCAAGCTCTGGGAGGACCGCGCCCGGCTGCATATCACCACCTCGCTGAAGGCCTACCTCTTCACGGCCGTCAGGAACCGCTGCCTGACCGCATTGAAGCAAAGCGCGCGGCTGGTCCCCCTATACACCGAAGTGCAGGAGAAGGGCCAGGAGGAGGCGGTCGATGAGCGGGACCATGCGGAGCGGGCCGCACGTGTCCGGGCCGCGATCGCCGACCTGCCCACCGAACGCCGGAAGGTCTTCGAACTGAGCCGCTACGAGGGATTGAAGTACCACGAGATCGCGGACCGGCTCGGCATTTCGGTGAAGACCGTGGAGAACCAGATGGGCAAGGCACTGAAGACACTTCGTACCGAACTCGCCGACCTGCTGCCGGTGATCGGCTGGTTGTTGTGGTGGAACGGATAGGGGTATGCACAGGGATGCTTGTCATAGGTATGCGGACCCGTGAACGGGAAAGGGGAAATAGCGAGCGAACAGCTGGCGCGCTTTGTGGCCGGTGAGGCGGATCCCGCCACCACCACCGCGGTGGAGCGTTGGGCAGCGTCGCATCCGGACAATGCATTGGAGCTTCAACGCATGCAGGTGCTTTGGTCCCTGGGTGCCGATGGTGAGGATGCGCCTGAGGTGGATGTGGACAAGGCCTGGGCGACGCTTTCCGCACGCATGCGCACCGGCCGAGGTCGGGTCATCGGCATGCGGCGGATCCTGCCCTGGGCAGCGGCCGCAGCAGTGCTCACCGGGGTCTTTTTCGCCGTGCGGCTGCTCATTGCACCTGCCACCGATCGGTTCGCAGCGATCGATGCTTCGCTGGACACCCTGCTCCCGGACAGCAGTCGGATGGTACTCGCGGAGGGATCACAGGCCACCGCACGGATCGGACTCACGCGAGAGGTGGAGGTCCAGGGCAAGGTCTATTTCGAGGTGGCACATGATGCGGAACATCCCTTCGTGGTGCATGCACAGGACATGGAGGTCACGGTGCTCGGTACCATGTTCGAGGTCACGGCCTACGATACCTCCGACGTCCGCGAGGTGCGTGTGCGGACGGGAAGGGTCCGGGTCGTGGTGCCGAAGGATACCGTTGTGCTGATCGCGGGAGAGACCGCGCGCTATGGTCGGACCACGGGCATGCTGGAACACATGCGTTCGGCATCCTTCCAGCGTTGGGGAGAGCGGATCCTGCAATTCGATGATGCACCCCTGGAGCAGGTCGTGGAACAGCTTTCGATCCTCTACTCGGTGCATGTCGCGCTCGCGTCACCGGAGCTGGGCCGTTGTCGGCTCACCGCCACCTTCGCGGACGAACCGATCGACGCCGTCTTGCAGGTGATCGCGAACACGTTCGGCATGCGGGTGGAGCATCGCCCGGACGGCTCCTTCCTCCTCGATGGCGATGGGTGTTGAGCGTTGGCAATGGTTCGTGGCGGTACTGGGGGGCCTCCTGATCGTGACGGCCCTTCCGGCCCAGTCCATCCTGCGGCGAACGGTGACCGTGCAGGCGGGCAATGTCCGTCTGGCGCGTGCGCTTGAACTGGTCGCTCTGGACGGTGGTTTCCGGCTCAGCTACAATTCACGGATCCTTCCGGAGGACAGCCTTGTCTCCGTCAACGCGCAGGGCGGCCGGGTGGATGAGGTGATGCGCGGGCTTCTGCCGGAGGCCATCATCATGCGCGAGAGCGGTGAGCACCTGATCCTGGCGCGGCGCACCGAGGACCGCACCAGACATCCGCTCAGCGGACAGGTCATGGATGCGCATACCGGTGTTCCCCTTGGACGTGTCAGTGTGGTGGAGGTGCGTCGCTCCAATGGCGTCACCACCGGGCCGTCCGGGCGTTTCGAACTCACCCTGAAGGGAGAGGAGGAAGGCGCCGCCTTGCTGTTCTCACGCGTGGGATACCTCGACACCGTTGTGTTTCCGGGTCATATGGGCCAGGAATTGTTGGTCGCGATCCGCCCGCGTGAAAAGGTCGAACGTCTGGAGCCGATCTGCCTGCATGATCGGTGCGGGGTGGAGGATCTCGGCGTGGCACGGCTGCTGGTGCCCGCCGGTCAATTCGACCAGGCCGCCAACCTCGGTTTCGTCCGTCGTGCGCCTTGGCAGGTGACATTGGTCCCGGGAGTGGGCACGAACGGCGAAGTGGGTGCCGCCACGGTGAACGCCTTTTCCTTCAATGTGTTCTGCGGATTCGCGCGGGGTGTGGAAGGGGCGGAGATCGGGCTCGGATTGAACATCGACACCCGCGATGTGCGGGGTGTGCAACTAGCGGGACTGGCCAACCTTGTCGGCCGTGAGGTGCACGGTGCGCAGATCTCCGGTGGCATCAACCACGCGATGCGTTCCCTGCAGGGTCTGCAGCTCGGCGGTTTCGCCAACGTCGTCTGGGATACGCTTGCCGGCGTGCAGATCGCGGGCGGGGCCAACGTGGCCAAGGGGCGCATGCGGGGCCCCCAGGTCTGCGGTGGGGTGAACGTCGCACTTTCCGATGTCGACGGTTCACAGACCAGTGGCGGGGCGAACGTGGCGCTCGGCGATGTGCGGAAGGCCCAGTTCTCCGGTGGGTTCAACTTCGGGCGGAACATCGAAGGTGTGCAGTTCACCCTCGGGATGAACGCCGCCCTGGGTACGGTGGGTGGCGGCCAGATCGGCTTCGGTGCGAACTACGCCAGGGAGGTCACCGGTGGCCAGTTCAGCTTTGGGGTGAACGCGGTCAGCGGCACGGTCCGCGGTGGACAGGTGGGCGCCGTGAACTTCGCCCTGCGCAGCGAAGGCTCGCAGGTCGGCTTCATCAATCTCAGCGACACGATCACCGGTGTCAGCATCGGCGTACTGAGCGTGGCCCTGCATGGTTATCACCGCCTGGACGCCTTCAGCACGGACGTGCTTCCCCTCACGCTCTCCCTGCGCACCGGCACCCGTGCCTTCCACAACATCCTGGGGTGGTCACCCCCGGTCGGGGAGGACAGCACCTGGGCTTTCCACTACGGCATCGGTACCGAACCACGGATCGGCAGGCGTGGTCTGCTGGACATCGCCCTCATCGCCGAACAGGTCAACGAGGGATGGTATTGGGTCGACGCCGTGAACATCGTGGGCAGGTTGGAGCTGATCTACGGCTATGCCTTCTGGGACCGGCTCGTGGTCTCGGCCGGGCCGGTGCTCAACGTGCTCATCTCGAACTGGCGTGATCCCGACACCCACGCCTGGCTCTCCGCGCTCGCGGCGGACCGGGCGTTCGACCAGCAGGAGCATACGGACCTGCTCACGCGCGCCTGGGTCGGCTGGCGGGCGGGGGTCGGGGTACGCTTCTGAGGTGGCCGCTAGTCCTTGCGGAAGAACAGCCGGGTGATGAAGATGCCCTGGCCGTCATCCTTGCCGGCGTCGCTTTCCACACCACTGGCCACATGGACCAACTCCCAGCCCTCGGCGGCCAGCTTGTTGATCTTGTCGGTGATCAGCGCGTCGTTGGAGGCGATGTTCTGGAAGTTGATGCCCACCACGCTGAAAAAGTTCAGCAGCTTGGTCTCCTTGAAGTTGTCCACCTTCAGATCGCCTCGTTTCACGTCCCCCTGATCGCTGTCCTTGCCGTTGGTGCGCTCCGTGGTGGCCGCTTCGGAATCGATGTCGCTGGTGGATTCGATCATCCGCGACCGGCCGGTGCCTGCAGGGATGATGCTTTCCACGATGGTCACGACCTTGAATTGCTGGGCGATACCATCGCCGGCCGTCAGGGCGAAGAAGGCGAAGAGGATGGAGAAGCGCATGATGGAGGGGGTTTGATCGAGGGAAGATATCGCACGTGGAGCGTCCGCCAATACCCGCGACCCGGGTCCGGTCCCGGTGGGTGACGAATTCTTTTCCGATCGGATGGGGGTATTCCAGGGGATGGCCGTCCTACTCCCGGAAACCCAAACACAGCCCTCCACATGCATCCCTTCCGATCCACCCTGACCATTGCGTTGCTGCTCGCTCGGACCGTGCTCTCTGCACAGGACCGGCCCGCCGTTGCGGAGGGCACCGTACGCGGCACGGTCGTCGACCTCGACACACATCAACCCCTCTTCGGCGCCACGGTCGTTGTGGTGGGATCGGAACCCCTGCTCGGCGGCACGACCGATATGGACGGTCGATTCGTCATCGCGGATGTACCTGCCGGTCGCATCGACCTCGATGTGCGGATGCTCGGCCACGAGGAGCAACGGCTTCAGAACATCCTGGTGAACACGGCGAAGGAGACGGTGCTGGAGCTCCGCCTGCAGGAGTCCATCGTGCAGATGCAGGAGGTGGAGGTGACCAATGCCCGCCGGAAGGGCGAATTGCGCAACGACATGGTCCTGTTGAGCGGACGGGAGATCAGCGTGGAGGAGACCTCCCGGATCGCCGGGGGCATCAATGATCCCGCCCGCATGGTGAGCACCTTCCCGGGCGTGGCGGGTGATCCGGCCGGGGACAATACGATCATCGTTCGTGGCAATTCCCCCAAGGGTGTGCTCTGGCGCATGGAAGGTGTGGAGATCCCCAACCCGAACCACTTCAGCGAGGAGGGATCCACCGGCGGGCCGATCAATGTGTTGAACAGCGATGTGATCGACAACTCCGAATTCTACACCGGGGCCTTCACGGCGGAATACGGAAATGCCACCAGTGCGGTCTTCGACATGCGTCTGCGGAAGGGCAACGACCGCAAGCGGGAGTACACGCTGAAGGCGGGTGTGCTGGGCACGGACCTCACGGCGGAGGGTCCGCTCGGCGGCCAGGGCGGATCCTACCTGGTCAATTACCGCTATTCCACACTGGCCCTGCTGGACCAGGCCGGCATCGTGGACTACCAGGGCGTGCCGAAATACACCGACGGGGCCTTCCATGTGCACCTTCCGACAGGTCGCGCCGGCATCTTCTCCCTCTTCGGTCTGGGTGGCCTCAGTCACATCCTGCAGGAGGATCGCGGTGTGGTGGAGGATACGCTCTTCAGCCGGGCCGACTTCGGATCGTACATGGGCGTGGCCGGTCTGACGCACACGCTGCTCATCGGGAAGAACAACTACCTCTATTCCACCGTCAGTCTGAGCGGGAACGGGAGTTCCACCGATTACAAGGAGGACCCCGCACCCGGCGAAGGGGCGCTGGAGGACCGCGCCATCGACGCGCTGGACAAGTGGACCGTGCAGGGCACCACCGTGCTCAACACACGGTTGAACGAGCGCCTGAAGGTCCGCAACGGGATCATCGTTTCCGTGGAGAACTACCGCATGCATGGCCAAAGCTGGGAGCCTGATGCCCAGCGACTGGTCACCCAGCTCGATTCCCGTGGCGCCGCCACCACGCTGCAGGCGTTCACGAGCTGGAAGTACCGTTGGACCGAACGATGGACGGTCACCGGTGGTCTGCATGCGCTCCACTACGCCTTGAACGGAAGCACCAGCATCGAGCCGCGCATGGCGGTCCGCTGGCAGCCGCGGCCCGAACGGGCCATCAGCCTCGGAGCGGGTCTCCATTCGCGCACCGAGACGATCATGACCTACCTCGCGCAGGATGTCGATGCGGACGGGACCACATACCGGCCCAACGCCGACCTGGGACTGTCACGCGCCGCCCACATCGTCCTGGGCTATGAGCAGCAACTGGCAGAGGATGTCCAACTGAAGGTCGAAGCCTACCACCAGTATCTCTATGACCTGCCGGTGGAGAACGATCCCAACAGCAGTTTCTGTCTGGCGAACTACGACGGTTGGTTCACCACGCGTGATCTGGTGAACAAGGGCACCGGCCACAATACCGGTCTGGAACTGTCCGTGGAGAAGTTCTTCACCCATGGATGGCATGCCCTGGCCACCGCCTCGGTGAGCAGCGCCGAATACAAGGCATTGGACGGCCATTGGCACCATTCCCGTTTCGATCTGGGTGTGGTGGGCAACGTGCTCGCCGGCAAGGAATGGAAGCTCGGCCGCGCCGGCAGGGACCGCGTGCTCACCACAGGATTCCGGTATTCCGTGGTCGGCGGGCAATACCGCACCCCGATCGATCTCGCGGCCAGCCAGGCCGCCGGTGAGGAAGTGGACGCACCATCCGCGTGGAGCGAGAAAGGGGACGCGGTGCACAAGCTCGACGTGGTGATCGCCTACCGCGAAGGTCGACCGAAGACCAGTCACGAGATCAAGGTCGATGTGCAGAACGTGCTCGGCGGAAGCACCACGGTATACCAGGACTACGACCGTACGAAGCAACGCATCGTGGATGTCCCACAGCTCGGGCTGCTCCCCGTGCTGCAATACACATTGCGGTTCTGAAGCGTGACAGGATCCAACGGGCTACAGCACGCGCCGGATCAGCCGCAGTCGGTGCGAATACCGTTGGCGCTCCGCATCGAAGATCCCCTGATGGTCCAGCTTGTCGATGCGAACGCGACCGCTGGCGTGGGCGATGCGGTGGTCGGGGAGCACGATGCCGACATGGGTGATGCGGCCCTCGTCGTTGTCGAAGAACGCAAGGTCCCCGGGTACGGCGAGGTCGACCAGTTCCACGGCATCGCCCTCCTCGGCCTGCTGGTGGGCGTCGCGCGGCAGATAGATGCCCATCAGGATGAAGAGCATCTGCACCATCCCGCTGCAATCGACGCCACCGGGCGTTCGGCCACCCCAGAGATAGGGCGCCCCTAGGAACGGATGGAGGTAGAGGTCCAGGAGTTCGGCCCGCTCACCATCCGCACGCTGGTTGGTCACCGCCTTGACCGGTATGCGTCGCTCGCCCCAGAGGATCGCGCCGTCCGCGTAGAAGGGCAGCACGCCACCATAGGGGAGGAGCACCTGACGATCGCCGAGGTCCAGGATCGTGGTCTGATCGATCACGCGCAGGTCGGGGTCGTAGTTCGGAGTGTCGCAGGCGAGCACCTGCTTGTCGTCCACCCAGCCGGCATAGCCATCGTGGTCGAACTTCACCAGCGACCATCCGTCGCGTTGTTCGATGCGTTCACCCGTTTCGCCGAAGAGCCATTGCGAGACCATCTCGCTGCGGTCGCCGGGTTCCCTGCGCACCGGTACGATGGAGAGGGGACAGATGACGGGGCTCGAACGCGCGGTATCGGTCATAGGCAAGAAGTGCAGCGGACCTAGAGCACCTCCACGACCATCGCGCTCGCGCCACCACCGCCATTGCAGATGCCGGCGGCACCCCGCTTCAGGTCGCGCTGCCGGAGGGCGTTGATCAGCGTCACGATGATGCGGGCACCGCTGCAGCCCAACGGATGGCCGAGGCTCACCGCACCGCCGTTCACGTTCACCTTTGCGGGGTCGAGCTTCATCTCCCGGTTGTTGGCGATGCCCACCACGGAGAAGGCCTCGTTCAACTCCCACAGGTCGATCTTGGCGGCGTCGAGCCCGGCCTTCTGGAGGGCCTTTGGCAGGGCCTTGCTCGGTGCGGTGGTGAACCATTCCGGGGCCTGTGCGGCATCGGCGTAGGAAACGATCCGGGCGATCGGCTTCAAGCCCAGCTCCCTGGCCTTCTCAGCGCTCATCAGCACCAGGGCCGCCGCACCGTCGTTCAGGGTGCTGGCGTTCGCGGCGGTCACCGTACCGGCCTTGTCGAACACCGGCTTCAGTTGCGGGATCTTCTCGAAGTTCACGCTCTTGTATTCCTCGTCCTCGGCGAACACCAGCGGATCCCCCTTGCGCTGCGGCACTTCCACCGGGACCACCTCCTCCTTGAACCGGCCCTCCTTCCAGGCGGCCGTGCTCCGCTTGTAGCTCTCGATGGCGAACGCGTCCTGGTCCTCCCGGCTGATCTGGCACTCGCGCGCGCAGAGCTCGGCGGCATTGCCCATGTGATAGTTGTGGTAAACGTCCGTCAACCCGTCCTTCACCATGCCGTCGGTCAGCTTGATGTCCCCGAGCTTCTGTCCGCCACGACCGTTGAGGTAGTGCGGCACACTGCTCATGTTCTCCATGCCACCGGCGACCACCACATCGTTGTCACCACTGAGGATGGTCTGGGCCCCGAGCATGATCGCCTTCATGCCGGACGCGCACACCTTGTTCACGGTCGTGCAGGGCACATTGGGACCGATCCCGGCGAAGATCGAGGCCTGACGCGCGGGCGCCTGACCCAGATCGGCTTGCAGCACGCAACCCATGAACACCTCGTCCACCTCCTTCGGATCGAGACCCGCCTTTTGCAGCGCGGCCTGGATCGCGGTGGCCCCGAGCCTGGGCGCGGGAACGGATGCGAGCGAACCGAGGAAACTGCCGATGGGTGTGCGGACGGCGGATACGATGACGACTTCACGGGCCATGTGCAATGCGTGTTTTGAAGGGGGCAAAGGTAGGCCCGCGACATTGCATCACGGGCGCTCCGGCGCTGGGCGCAGGCCGCGCCATCCTTGCTGTTCGTCGGGGTGGTGCGATTCGAACGCACGACCCCCTGCTCCCAAAGCAGGTGCGCTAACCGGGCTGCGCTACACCCCGAACAGGATATCAAGAGACCATCGCTGGCTCCTTTCGTGCTCCGATCACCTTCGCATGTGCGCGGCGACCGGGAGCGGAGAGGGGGGGATTCGAACCCCCGGTACCCCTTACAGAGTACGGCAGTTTAGCAAACTGCTGGTTTAAGCCACTCACCCACCTCTCCAGGCTGGGACCCTTCGGCCCAAGCGGGCGGCAAAGATAGCAGGCGGTGGCAATGGGTGCATACCGCATCGCATCACGGATGCCGGATGTGTGTCCACTGGCGCCGAGGCCGTTCTCGTTCCATGTTGGCATTGTGTGTAGATCCCGCGGTGGAACCACGGCACACGATCAACGAAGGTGGTGCCGGATGCATCCGGTACCCATCCTCGGGATGGGGGGAGCACCGGCCTTTCCTGTTCTCGGCTAGCGGACCACCAGTCGGAAAGTCTCCCCGTTGTCCAGCATACGCAGCACATAAGTGCCGGAACCCGCAGTGGTCAGATCAAGTTCCTCGGTCAGGGAGGTGATCGATCCTGTACGCACGATGCGCCCCATGGCATCATAGACCACATATTCGCCGGTCGCTTGGCGTATCGTGAACCGCCCGTCCGATGGGATCGGATGGACGGAGATCGCGTCCTGTGCCTGACCCACCAGCCCCGTGCTGATCAGCACGTAGGGGTCGGAAGTGCTGGCGCAACCAGTGGTGTCGGTGACGGTCACCGTGTACTCACCGGCGGCACCGGTGAGCAGCAGACTGTCCGTGGCTCCGGTGATCTCCGACCCGTACAGGTACCATTGGAAGGGACCCGGCCCGGATGCGAACAGCGTATCCGCCGATTGGATGATCACCGGTTGTGGGGGCAAGGGGTACACCGTCACCGTTTCAGGCGCGGAAGTGGCGGCACAGCCATTGCCATCGGTGATCTGCACGGCATAATCACCGGCGTCAGAGACCACCACCTGGGTGGTCGTTCCATTGGGCAGGGGTGTGCCGTCCAACGACCATTGGTAGCTGGCACCGGGGACTGCGCTGGTCATGAGACCGACCGACGCACCTTCGCAGAAAGCGGTGGTGTCCTGGGCGATGATCGTCGGTGCTGCAATGGTGTCCACGTCCAGCAGAACACCATCGGTGACGTACATGCATCCGGTGATGATGTTCGTGATCGAGAGGCTGTAGACGCCTTCCGAGGAGGCCAGCAGACCGATCGCATTGCCGCCGCTCACGGGCTGACCATCCAACATCCATTGATAGTCCAGGGGCGCTTGCCCGGTAAGGTCGACCGCCGTGATCGGCACCGCCACCCCCGCGCAGGTCTGGACCGTGGTGGTATCCAAGGCGTGCGCAGGCAGGTCGTTCACCAGAACGGTCAGGACCATCGATGTGTCCGCACCGCAATCGTTCATGATCACCACCGTGTAATCGCCGGCCGCGGTGGCCGTGTAGCTGGGGTCGGTGGCGCCAGGGATCTCGGCCCCGTCCACACGCCATTGGTGATCGACCCCGACTGCGGGCTGGGCCTCCAGAATGACCGTGCTACCGTCGCAGATGGTCGTTGGCCCCATCGCGGCAATACCCGCCACCGGTGCCGCACCGATCGTGATGTCCAGACCATTGTCCGATCCGATGACCTCAGGACTGTTACTCACCACGCGGATGCGGTACCCCGTGCCGTACACCGTACCGGGCGGGATCACCGCATTGATCACCCCGTCCATGTTCGATGTGATCGACCCGATATCCACGGCGTTCGTGAAGTCACCATTGGCATCGGAGAGTTGGGCGGTGAAGTGGTTCGCGGGGATCAACAGCCCGCCGGTGTTGTAGGCGCCTGTGGCAGCGTACGGCACGTCGACCGTCTGTCCGGGACAAAGCGACAGTGCGAGCGGTTGGACGACCTCGATCGCGCGCGGTGCATCATAGAACCAGATGTCCGTGATCAATTCCGAACCGAACAATTCCATGGTGTTCACTTGAAGCACCGGCACCCGATAGCCGGGCGACAACCATTTGTATTCGTGTACGGTTGGACGGTCGATGGTGAAGCCGAGGCTCAGCGTATCGATGGCGATCGTGTCCTGCCCCTGAAGCGTGGTGCGCACGCGCAATGCATCAAAATTACCCGCGGGGGTGCTGATCGTGCCCCAGCCATCGACCTCGTTGTGCCGGTCCTGCTGGTAGCCGTAGTGCGCCAGGTTCGGCACGCTCACCTGCCATGCGGAATGGGAGTCGCTCATATTGCCGTAGTCGATCGGCAGCTCATAGATCACGTCCTTCTCGTCGAAGATGATGGGTGCGGGGATCCCTGCGATCTGCGCGCCGAAACCGACCTTCTTGTATTCACTGGAGCTGCGAAAGAAGAAGGTGTAGGGGTCCGTGATGGGCAGCAACTGATAGAACGGGATGTCCACACCTTCGGTGGCGACATTGGCGCGATTGGGATTGAAGAACACGTTCGCATAGACCAGGGCGTAGACCAGGTTCGTGGAGCTTACATCGAGCTGGTCCGAAAATTCCTGGGTGTTCGCGGAAAGTCCACTGTAGTCCCACATCTGCGCGGGACCGGTCGTTGCCAGATCGAGGAACGGGTTGAGGAAGGCACGCGTTCGGACCAGCTGATCGCCAGCGTGCGGCATTTCGTCGTCCGTGATGGTGACCTGGGCACCAGTGTTCAAAGTGCAGAGCAGGAGCGGAAGAGCGGGTAGCGTTCTCAGGTGCATGGCGGGTTGAATGGATCGGGAAGGACCCAATATATCGCAATTCGTCGAACCGCATCAAGTCTTGGGTTGGTGGATCAGGGCGTTCGTCGACCATGTCGCGTCCACCTGAAGGAGCGATCTTCGCGCGGAATGGCCGACCGTGGAGCATATGGCGTACACAACCGGGTGCAGTGGATCACGGGCGGTGCGGCATACTTCGATCGTCTGACCGCACGCATCGACCAGGCCGAGCAGGTCGTCCATCTCCAGGTCTACATCTTCGCCGCCGACACCACGGGAGACAGGGTGGGTGATGCACTGGTCCGCGCCGCGCGGCGTGGTGTGGCCGTGCATGTCCTGCTGGATGCTTTCGGTTCCGACGCGGTGAACAAGGATCTCGTGGATGATCTCCGAGCGGCAGGTGGACATTTGTACTATTTCCAGCCGATCTGGCGGACACCGAGGTTCCGTTTCGGTCGAAGGCTGCACCACAAGGTGTGCACCATTGATCACCGGCTGGCCTTTGTCACCGGCAGGAATGTGGCGGACCGATACAATGATCTGCCCGGTGCGCCGGCCTGGCGGGACATGGCCGTAGAGATCGAGGGTGAGGCCGCCTGGGAACTGGCACGCGTTTGTGCCCGGATATGGAACCGGGGAGTCGTGCGCGGCCTGGCATCCCGCTGCGTGCTTCCCGGTCCGGATAGCCGCGTTCGCGCCATCGCTTCATTGGGCGAGGCTTCTCATTGTCCTGTTCGTGTGCGGCGGAACGACCGGATCAGAGGACGTTCGGAGATCATCGCAAGCTACCGGTCGCTGTTCAGGGACGCGAGAAGCGAAGTCGGCCTCATGGGCAGCTATTTCCTGCCTGGGCGGGGCGTACAGGCTTGGATGCGGCTTGCTGTGGATCGCGGCGTGGCGGTGCACGTGGTGCTGGCGGGCACCAGCGATGTCTGGTTGAGCAAGCATGCCGAGCGGTACCTCTACCGCCGTCTGTTGAAGGACGGGGTCCGTTTGTACGAATACCTGCCCACCGTGCTGCACGCCAAGACCGCGGTACGGGATGGCCGTTGGTGCACCGTGGGCTCGTTCAATGTGAATCGGCTGAGCGCATACGCATCGATCGAACTGAACGTGGACATCGATGATCCGACCGTGGGCCATGCGTTGTCGGCCGAGTTGCACGATGTGATCGCGCACCAATGCAGGAAGGTGACCCTGGACGAGGTGACACATGAGCGCCCATGGGTGCACGCCGCACAATGGCTGGCTTACCTTGTGGCACGTGCGTTGCTCGCCCTGATGACCGTGCGTTACCGACGCGGACGTGCTTGATCACCGCGTATGCGCGCGATGAAGGAACGGACCGCATCCAGGCCCCATCCGCTGAGCCGACCTCTCTGGACGGCCAGCCTATCGGGTTCGCCGGTCAGGGACCATCGGAACACGAACGGGGCCTTCGGGTCCTGCCAGCCCATGATCTGGCCAAAGCGCAGGTCGTTCAGGATGAGCGCGTCGCCCTGACGTTGGACCATGTCATATCCCTGGGAGAACCGCAGCAGGGTGCGGACCTCGGGAGCGGATGTGAGGGGTCCAAGCAGTTGTCGCCCCCGGGCGAACGACCGAACGGACAACGTATCGGTCCGATCGAACACCGAGCGGAACCCGACATGGCATAGTGTATCGTCCACGGCGACGATATACCACAACCAGTTGTTGAGCGGGGTCGGTGTGACCAGCAGACGGTCATACATGATGTCCTGCCGGTCAAGCATCGCACGAACCTCACGGTCCATGTGGACCTTGTTCGAAAAGCACCACAGCAGGTAGAGCCCGCTGAGCAGGAGGGCGCTGCCGGGTGCCAACATCCGCCACCGCCGCCGCCACCGCTTCACGAGCAATACCAGGAGCGCCAGACCAGGGGCGATCGCGAAGAAGGGGTCCGCCACATAGATCACATTGAACATCACCCGGAGATGTGAGAACGGCTCGAACCACCCCGTGCCATAATTGTTCAGGGCATCCAGGCCGATGTGCAGAAAGACCTCCGTACCGAAGAACAGGACGAACCGCGAATAGCGGACGTCCTGCGCCCGATGCCATCGATGGGCGATCAAAGCCATGAACGGTGTGATCAGTGCAGCGAACAATAGCGAATGGGTGAAGCCCCGATGGGCGAGGAGCTGCTCGGCAGGACCGGTCCACAGAGCGCTCACCACGTCGATATCCGGAATGCTCTGTGCCAATGCGCCCCACAACAGGGCCTTGCGTCCTAGCTCTCTGCCCAGGAAGAGCTCGCCAATGCAGGCACCGATGGCGATGTGCGTGAGGGAATCCATCGCGTTGAATGTACGGTCGAACAGGTGCGTCGGCGGCCTACCGCGATCACCGGTCATCGATCCTTTTGATCCACCGTTCTCCGCCGAACGTTGAACTCGGTCCTTCGGACCCCAACCCCCATCCCCGCTACCTTTGCCCGAACGGTCCCGTAGCTCAGTTGGATAGAGCATCTGCCTTCTAAGCAGACGGTCACAGGTTCGAATCCTGTCGGGATCGCGAAGGGGTGTTCGACGGAACGACCTGGACCGTCGACGGAATTGTTGATGACCGTTCCTTGCCCGTGGGACCATCGTTCAGGACGGGCATTTTTGGTTGCTTGGATCGACACTTCGGTCGGGACAAGTCCGATCCCTGTCGAATTGTGAGGAGGAACGGGGCCGTTCCGAACATGACGGGACATGCGGTCCACCAGTTTTGTGGAGTTCGCTTGAACCCTGCAAAACCTCACGATGGAACGCACCTTTCACCATGTTCTATGCGCCCTGCTCCTTCTTGGATGGCGGGGTGCCGATGCCACGGTATACTATGTGGCGCCCAATGGCAATGATGCCAACACCGGGACCTCTCCGAGCACGGCATGGTCGACCCTGGCAAGGGTGGAGCAGGCCACCTACGGAATGGCGCCCGGCGATCAGGTATTGTTCCAGAGAGGAGGGGTCTACAGGGGCTCCTTCTCCGTGAACAACAGCGGAGCGTCCGGCGCTCCGCTCGTCTTTGGTGCATACGGGACCGGCGCGGCGCCGGTCATCAGTGGCAGCATAACGGTGAACGGTTGGACGAACCTGGGAGGCGGCATTTGGAGCGCTCCGCTGAACACCACCCCGAAGTACGTCTTTCAGAGCGGGCAGCGGATGACACTTGCCCGGACCCCGGATACCGGTTGGTATCGGTGTGCCACGGGCAATGCGACCACACTGATGAGCTACGACATCACCGATCCATCGGGCACCTGGGCCGGTGGACAGGCGGTGATCCGCGGTACGATGTGGTCCTATGACGTGGCCGATATCACGGCACAGACCGGCAATACGCTCACCTACAATTCCATCTCACACGACCTGGCCGACCTGGATTGGGGTTTCTTCCTGCAGGGCCGGATGACGGCGCTGAACATGCCGGGTGAATGGTTCTACGACGAGGCCCAACGAAAGCTGTTCATCGTGCCGCTGAACGGTGTGGACCCCAATTCCCAGACCATGGAAGTGGCCGTGACCGAACGGGGGATCAAGGCGGGTTGGCAGAAGAGCTACATCACCATCCAGGACCTGGCCTTCAGGCACCAGACCTTCGCCTGCGTGACAACGTCCAGTTCGAGCCATGTCGTGGTGCAGAACTGCGAGTTGGAACAGGCCTTTACCGGGATCAACAGCATCGGCACCGACTGCCGGTACCTCAACAATGACATCCACGAGATCTATGACACTGGCATAAACGCGTTCGATACCGGCACATGGATCGAGGACAATACCCTGAGCAACATCGGCATGGTGGCCGGGTCGGGGCAGGATATCTGGGGCTACATGGGCATCCGGTCACAGGGGGAGGACGACCGCATCGTCGGTAACCGGCTCGATGAAGTGGGGTACATCGGGATCAGCGCCAATTCCAACGCGTTCATCCAGCACAACGTGCTCACCAACATCCTTGCGCTCCTGAACGATGGCGGCGGCATCGCCTTCGACTATGCGGACGGGATGACCGTTGACGGCAACATCGTGATGAACGTCATCGGCAACCTGGAGAGTGCCGCCACGCGGCACAACAGCTACGCCAGCCTGTCGATGGGCATCTATTTCGGCAACCACGAAGTGAAGAACACCCTGGTGAACGGCAACACCGTGAGCGATTGCCCGAACGTGGGGATCTATGTGGACCACACGCTGCTGAATTCCGGCAACCGGATCACCAACAACACGGTCTACAACTGCGGCCACCAGATCCTCTTCAGCGACTTCAGCAACAACATGGGTGCCGGTGCCACCTATCCGTACTACATGCCCACCTTCGATGATGTCTTCACCGGGAACATTCTTGCCTCCTTGAACGAGGACCAACCTTGTCTTCAATTGTATCAGGTCTACACCGCCGCCTGGACGGACTATGGCACGTTCGACAACAATGCCTATTTCAATCCTTACAATGCCCAGAGCATACAGATCATCGATGCATACAGTGGCAACAAGCCTTACAGGTACGCACTGGATGATTGGCGCCAGGAGATGAACAAGGACCAGGGGTCCGTAAGCACCGAGCGACGGCGGTCGCCGAAGTTGGTGGCCGCGTACACCGGCGCGGAGCAGATCACGAACGGTACGTTCGACAACAATGTCAACGGATGGCAGTTCTGGCCATCGGAATGCACCCTGCAGACCACCGCCGGCCAATTGGACGGGAACTGCATGGAGGTGACCTACCTGAACACCAACACCTATCCGCTCATGCGGGTCGAGCCCGTATCCACAACGTCCGTGACGGCCGGTCAATGGTACGAGGTGCAGTTCAGTCTTCGTTCGGACGCACCCGGCGAACTGCGGATCGGGCTCAAGGGTGATGCACAGGGATGGAACGACCCGTTCACTTTCGATCGGTATTTCCCCATCGGCCCGACACGTCGCGATGTCAGCTATGTCTTCAACAGCACCATCAGCGACAATGCGCGACCGTTCATCTACCAGACCATCAATGACCCGCACTATTACATCGACAATGTCGGCATGCGCCGCGTTTCCGTGACCGATGATCCACCCGCACAGCGCGTCATCCTGCTCGTGAACGACCATCCGACCTCGCAGCAGTTCCCGCTTGCCAGCTGCTACCGGGATCCGTTCGGGACCATTTACAGCGGGACGGTCGAATTGGCCCCCTACGCTTCATTGGTGCTTGAACGGCTGGATCCGGGCGAATGCGCGCCGACCGGAGGTGGGCATCCGTTCACGCTCAAGATGATGCTCGACGGACCATATGATACGAACACCGGGTCGATGCGCGATGATCTGCGGGCGCAGGGGCTCATCCCGATCACGGAACCCTATTCCGCGCTGGGATATGCCGTGGACGATCCGGGTGCGACGCTCCAGCCCTCCCTGCTTGCTGCGACCGGTGGTCTGGCCGTCGTGGACTGGGTGCTCGTGCAACTGCGTGCCGCGGATGCGGCCTACACCGTGGTGGCGAGCAGGGCATGCCTGCTCCGCGCCAACGGCGAGGTCATCCTGCCTGATGGTGGGGCGTTGGACCTGGGTATGGACCCGGCCGGATACCATCTCTGCGTGCGTCACCGCAATCATCTTGGTACAATGACCGCCACCCCGGTCAATGGTTCCAGCTTCGACCTGACCGATGGCAGCCTGAACATGTATGGCACCGATGCCCTGAAGGTGCGGAACGGGATACGGATGCTTTGGGCGGGGAATGCGATCAATGATCCCGTTCTGCGGTACGCGGGAAGCCAGAACGACCGTGACCCCATCCTGCTGACACTGGGCTCCTCCGTGCCCACGAGCTTCGTGATCGGCTACCATCAGGAGGATGTGAATCTGGACGGCCGGGTGAAATACACCGGTGCGTCGAACGACCGCGACATCATCCTGAGCAACATCGGGGGTGCGCTCCCAACAGGTGTTCGGACCGAACAACTGCCTTGACCCGATGCTCAGATCCGTTCGATCGCCCGCATCGGCATCCAGCCGACATTTCCGTTCGCCAGGGCCACCTCGGCCCAACCGGCCTCCTCCTTGCGCACCGTGACCTTCGTCCCGGCGTGCAGGAGGAACAGCGCCGTGGACCCATCACGGGGCTCACTGGTCACGTCGATACGTGGTGCCATTACGATGGCCCCGTCCGGATGACGCACCTCCCGCGTGCGTGCGGAGGCGAGAAGAACAGCGGAAACGGCACCCACTGCGGCGATGCCCGCCAACACCTGGAGGAAACGCTTCAGGAACAGGCCCGCGGTCGGCATCGAGAGGCCCAGTAAGAGCATGGCGATGGCCCATGCCCAGAGCGATCGACGCGCCCATTGGTCGACATCGCGACCGCCGCGCCAGCGTTCCCAGTCGCCGCCCAGTTGGAACCCCGGAAGTTCGTTCACGCGGTCCAGCGTCTGCTGCCTTGCCAGATCGAGGTTCGAACGGATGTCCTCCGCACCCGGCTCCAACAGCAGTGCCCTTTCATAGTAGAGGATGGCGTGGGGGATATCGTTGCGTTTGAAATGGCAATTCCCGATGTCGTAGAGCAGCCCCGCCGAAGTGAATCGCGTGTTCACCGAATCATAAAGTGAAAGCGCCTGATCCTGGTCACCGGCGGAATAGGCCCTCTGGGCGCGGGCGATCATGCTGTCCGCCTCGGTCCGCTCCATCGCGTTCGATCCGAACGGCAGGGCCATGCAGAAGAGCAGGAGGGATGCGGAAAGACCTCTCATGGTTCACGCATTTTCGATCTGGCGGATCGACCGCACGGCTTCGTCATAGAGGTCCTTGCGCGGCCGTCCCTCGATCGGTGCGTACCGGGCCATCTCGCAGGTGGCGATCAGGTCACTGACGGACCTGGAAAGCTCCTGGCCATCCGAGCGATCCGCCAGTCGCGCGCCGATCACTTCGGGCGTGACCTCCGCCACACCCAATCCGAAGCGATCGGCGAGATAACCCTGAAGCGCCTTGGTCATCGCTGCATAGAATTGTTCGCGATCATCGCTGGAAAGCGCCTGTTCGGCCTCCTTCAAACGCTGGCGTGCCACCCGGTCGGCCCGACGGCGCCGTTGACCGGTCACGTCCTGCGCACGGGCCTCCCGCTGTCGTCGCCAGCCCATGAAGAGCAGCAACGCCAGGACGGGCGCGGCCATCCCGCTGATGTAGGCCCATGAGCCATAAAGGAACCGGCCCCTTTCCCGCAGGTCCAGGTCTCCCGTGCGCAGATAGCGGATGTCGTGGTCGAGCATCTCAACGGTCTCCTTGCTCGGGCGGGTCAATTGGGCGGAGGCATTGCCCGATCCCGGATCGACATGGATCGCGATCGGCTCGCTGTTGAGGACCTCATAGCGGTCCTTGTCGATGTCGTAGTAGCTGATGGAATAGGGGCCAAGGGTGATGTCGCCCTCGTGCCGCGGGATGATGAGGTACTTGAAGGAGCGTGAGCCGCTCATGCCGCCGCCGGTGACGGCGATGTGGTCCTCCACCTTCGGGTCGTAGGACTCCACGTCCGGTGGGAACGCGAGCTTCGGCGCATCG
>JACJZI010000013.1 GCA_020635655.1 Flavobacteriales bacterium | reverse complement strand
GACCAGGCCATCTTCAAGGACGTGAGCGACCGCATCGGTGAGGCACTGGAACGTGCGCACGCGAAGGACCCCGCGCGCACCGGTCTCACCCGAACGGCCTTCGGCATCGCCTTGGAACAACTGAACTGAAATTTCCGAAGCGCAGCTTCGTTCTTCAACAACACCCCTCACCTGATGCACTTCGAGCTCTTCGCCACCTTCCAGGACGCCGCCGACGCCGCGCGCCAGACCCTGGAGCAGGTCGCCAGCGAACCGGTCACCCCCACCGAGGAGACCATTTCGATCTGGCAGTTGATCAAGGACGGTGGCTGGTACATCATGGGGCCGCTCGGCCTGATGTCCCTGATCGCCGTCTACATCATCATCGAGCGCGCCATGGCGATCCGTCGCGCCCTGAAGCAGGACGACAACTTCATGAACAAGATCCGCGACTACATGCACGACGGCAAGATCGACTCCGCGCGCAACCTCTGCGCACAGACCGGCTCACCGATCTCCCGCATGCTGGACAAGGGGCTCAGTCGGATCGGCCGCCCGCTCAAGGACATCGAGGTGAGCATCGAGAACGCGGGCAAGCTGGAGATCTACGCGCTGGAAAAGGGCCTGTCGGTGCTGGCCACCATCGCGGGCGCCGCGCCCATGCTCGGGTTCCTCGGTACGGTGATCGGGATGATCATCACCTTCCACACCATGAAGATCAGCGGTGCGGGCGTGGAATTGGACCAGCTCTCCGGCGGTATCATGCAGGCCATGGTGACCACGGTGGCGGGCCTCATCATCGGCATCCTGGCCTACATCGCCTACAACACGTTGGTGGCCCGCGTGAACAAGGTGGTGCAGAACATGGAGGCCAGCACGATCGCCTTCATGGACGTGCTCGAAGCCCCCGCCAAATAGGTCAGCATGGCCCTGCGAAGCACCCATAAGATCGATCCGGGCTTCAGCATGAGCTCCATGACGGACCTCGTGTTCCTGCTGCTGATCTTCTTCGTGATCGTCAGCACCCTGGTGAGCCCCTATGCGCTGCCGGTCGATCTGCCCAAGAGCGCGAACAAGACGAAGGAGAAGCCCAAGGTGGCCGTGCGCATCGATGCAGACCAGCACTTCTCCGTGAACAACGAGATGATCGATCCTTTGGACCTGGAGGGTGTACTGAAGGACCGGATGAAGCAATTCCCACAGGACCAGGCGGTCGTGCTGCACGTGGACCAGCGCGTACCCACGGGCGTCACCGTGAGCGTGCTGGACATCGCCAAGAGGAACAAGTGGAAGATCATCCTGGCCACCAAGCCGGAATGAACATCGCCATCGAACACAAGGAGGACAAGCGCGCGGGGCTGATCGGCACGATCATCTTCCACGTCCTGCTGCTCCTGCTCTTCCTCTTCATCGGGCTCACCCAGCCCGTTCCACTGCCGGAAGAGACCGGGATCGAGATCGCGATGGCGGACTTCGGCACGACGGATGAAGGCAGTGGCACCACCGAGACGCCGGACCCCGGACCCCAGGATGCAGCCACCGCACCTGCCGTCTCCGACCAGAGCCCCGATACGCCCGAGGATGTCGCCACCGAGGAGGAAAGCCCCGTGGAACAGGTGAAGCCGAAAGAGCCGAAACCCAAGCCCCAACCGAACGAGAAGCCCAAGGAGCCCAAGCCGGAGAAGCCGAAGGAACCGCAGGTGAGCGATCAACTTTCCAATGCCCTCAACAGTTGGGGGCAGGGCGGTGGCGGCAACAGTGGCGAGGGTACGAGCCAGACGCCGGGCAATGCGGGTGTGCAGACGGGCGTGCCCGAAGGCCTGGGGACGTTCCATGGCGACGGTTGGTCCGTAAGCCTGGGCGGCCGCGGTCTGGTGAAAGGGCCCAACATCAGCGACAAGCCCAGCGAGGCCGGCAAGGTCGTGCTCAACATCTTCGTGGACCGCGGTGGCAAGGTGACGCGCGTGACACCCAACCTGGACAAAAGCACCACCACCAGCCAGGTCCTGTTCGGCATCGCCCGCAAGGCCGCCCTCCAGTGCAGCTTCAGCGCGAAGCCCGACGGCGCCGCCGAACAGCGCGGCGAGATGACGTTCATCTTCATTCTCGAGTAACGTGACCTACGCGGAGACGCTGGCGTACCTCTACGCGCAGCTTCCCCTGTTCCAACGTATCGGTCCGGCCGCTTACAAGGCCGACCTGGGCAACACGCTCGCATTGATGGACCGGTTGGGCCACCCGGAGCGCGGACTGAAGTGTGTCCACGTGGCCGGCACGAACGGGAAGGGCAGCACGAGCCACATGCTCGCCAGCATGCTGCAGGAGGCGGGTTTGCGCGTTGGGCTGCACACTTCACCGCACCTGAAGGACCTGCGGGAGCGCTTCCGGATCGATGGGCGCATGGTGGACGAGCAGGTGGTCGCTGACTTCGTCGAGCAATTCCGCTCCTCCTTCGAGGCGGTGCATCCCAGCTTCTTCGAATGGGGCGTCGCCTTCGCACTCTGGTGGTTCCGTCGGGAACGGGTGGACATCGCCGTGCTCGAGACGGGAATGGGCGGTCGCTTGGACAGCACGAACGTGGTCGTTCCGGAGGTGAGCGTGATCACCAATGTGGGTTGGGACCACATGCAGTTCCTCGGAGACACGCTGGAGAAGATCGCTGCCGAGAAGGCGGGGATCATCAAGCCGGGCGTACCGGTCATCGTGGGTGAGGCGGAAGGCAGGGTGCTCGAGGTCCTTGAACAAAAGGCCGCGGAGGTGGGAGCGCCATTGCACCGTGCGGATCAAGGTGCACCACTCCCCTACGCCCTCGATCTGGCCGGACCACACCAGCAGCGCAACGCGCTCACGGCGTTCGCGGCCATCGACGTACTGCGCGAAAAGGGCTGGAACATTCCTGATGAGGCCATCGCGCGCGGCCTGGCGAACGTGGTGCGCAACACGGGTCTGCAAGGCCGCTGGCAGGTGTTGTCCGAACCACCGCTCACCATTGCCGACGCCGCGCACAACGTGGATGGCCTTCGCGTGGTGCGCCATATGCTGGAGCACATCCCGTTCAACCGCCTGCACATCGTGTTCGGCACGGTGAACGACAAGGACGTTGAACGTGTGCTCGCGGAACTCCCCAAAGAAGCCACCTACTATTTCTGCAAAGCGGACATCCCACGCGGGCTGCCCGCCGACGAACTCCAACGAAGAGCGGCATCGATCGGGCTGAACGGGCGGGTTCACGGCACCGTGAAGGACGCCTTGCATGCCGCGCGACGGGCCACTGCCCTCAATGACCTGATACTTGTCACGGGAAGTGTGTTCGTGGTAGCGGAGGTCTTGTAAGCGACGATCCGCACGCGTAATTCCCCCTCTCGAAAATGACAAGCCCCCCGGCATATCCGGAGGGCTTGCAGCTCCAAGGTGTGGGACGTACTGGATTCGAACCAGTGACCTCATGCGTGTGAAGCATGCGCTCTGAACCAGCTGAGCTAACGTCCCGGAGGGGCCGCGAAAATAGCAAGAAGGAAGGGTTCGGTGGAGGGCCGATCGATCACGGTACGAAGAGGAATGGACGCTGCCGTGAACAGAAGATCGCGGACCACGCTCGCCAAAGCCTTGGCGGTCGCTGTGGAAGCAGCCGGATTCGAACCAGCGACCCTCTGCTTGTAAGGCAGATGCTCTGAACCAGCTGAGCTATGCTTCCAGAAGGGCCGCGAAGATAGCCTGCACTTGGTAAGGCCAATGACCCCAGCGCTCTGCACTATAAGGTATTGTATATCAGCATATTAGATTGATGGGAGAATGAATTGTTCAATATTTTATACTATTTATTAAACATATTTGAGATATTTGTCCAACTATTTGGTCAATAATCTAAACAATGTCATGTCGACCATCGAATTCCAAGAGCAGCTCGTCAGCCTGCACCGCCCGTTGTTGCACTTCGCCCTGGGGCTGACGAAGGACCGCGCGAACGCGCAGGACCTTGTGCAGGAGAGCATGCTCCGGGCACTGTTGTATCGCGACCAGTTCCAGGAGAACACGAACTTCAAAGCCTGGCTGTACACCATCGTGCGGAACACATTCATCAACGAGCATCGCCGCGCCAAACGGAAGCAGGCGATGATGGAAAGCGTGGAGCGCACCCGGGACACCGTGCGACGCGTGCAAACGCCGGCCACCACCGAAAGTACCATGGTCCGCAGTGAGATCGACCGGAGCCTGCGCAGCCTTGACCCCGCTTTCGGCATCCCGTTCACCATGCATCATGAAGGGTTCAAATACCAGGAGATCGCCGAACGGATGCAGATCCCCATCGGCACGGTAAAGAGCCGGATCCATCAGGCCCGGCACCGGCTGATGGACCGCTTGACCGAGGCTACCGAGCGCGCGTGATGTCCCGGGCGATCGTCATCGGCTCCGGGTTCGCCGGAACGGCGGCCGCCACGTCCCTGGCGCGCCAGGGACATGCCGTGACGGTGTTCGAGAAGAACGCGCAGTCCGGGGGCAGGGCGCGCGTCTGGCGCAAGGACGGGTTCACGTTCGACATGGGCCCCAGCTTCTACTGGATGCCCGAGGTGTTCACGCGCTATTTCGCCCGTTTCGACCGCAAGGTGGAGGACCTCTACAAGCTGGTGCGGCTCGATCCCTCCTACAAGGTGGTGTTCGGCCGGAACGAACAATGGAACATCCCCGCAGGTCGTGCCGGGGTCAGTGCGCTCTTCGAACGGATCGAACCTGGTTCGGGTGCCGCCCTGGACCGATTCCTGGACGAGGCGCGCGTGAAATACACCCTGGGCATGGGCGAGCTGGTCTATCGACCCTCGCTCAGCTGGTCGGAATACATGCACCCAGGTGTGCTGGGCGGGCTGCTCCGCACCCACGTACTCGGTTCGCTGCGAAGTCATGTGCAGGCGCATTTCCACGACCCCCGTTTGCGCTTGCTGATGGAATTCCCGGTGCTTTTCCTCGGCGCCGCACCCCAGCACACACCCGCCCTGTACAGCTTGATGAACCACGCCGACATCGACCTCGGCACCTGGTATCCACTGGGTGGCATGGGGCGGGTCGTGGAAGCCATGGTGCGCGTGGCACAGGAAGAAGGCGTGGTCATCCACTGCAAGGACCCTGTATCCGCCATACTCACGGACCGCGGTCGCACCACCGGAGTATGCACATCCTCAGGCGAGCACTACGCGGACGTGGTCGTGGCCGCGGCGGACTACCACCATGTGGAACAGAATCTGCTTCCCGAGGGGGCGCGAAGTTATTCGACCGACTACTGGTCCCGCAGGGTGATGGCCCCTGCAGCGCTGCTCTACTACCTGGGCATCGACCGGACAGTACCCGGCCTGGAGCACCACACCTTGTTCTTCGACGCCCCGCTGGACGATCATTCCACGGACATCTACGAGCGGCCGAACTGGCCGCGGCGTCCCTTGTTCTATGTAAGCGCGGCATCCAAGACCGACCCCTCGACCGCTCCAGAGGGCATGGAGAACCTGGTGGTCCTGATCCCGGTGGCCGCCGGACTGTCGGACACCCCGGACGTCCGCGACCACTATCTCGGCGTGGTGCTCGAGCGGATGAAGGAACAGCTCGGCATCGACCTCCGTCCACACCTGTGCGTCCAGCGCAGCTATTGCATCAATGAGATGACGACGGACCTCAATGCCTATCGCGGCAATGCCTATGGGCTCGCCAACACGCTCCGGCAGACAGGCCCCTTGCGACCGCGGCTGAAGAGCCGGAAAGTGAAGGGGCTCTACTTCGCCGGGCAGCTCACGGTGCCCGGCCCGGGTGTGCCACCCGCGCTCATCAGCGGCCAGGTCGTGGCGGACCTGATCACCAAGGAAATGCAGACCGCATGAACACCATCGCGCTCTATGACAAGGCCTGCCTGCAGGCGAGCCAGCAGACCACGCGGCTCTACAGCACTTCGTTCTCGCTGGGCGTGCGCTCGCTGCACCCCCGTCTGCGTGGGCCCATCCATGCGATCTACGGTTTCGTCCGTTTCGCCGACGAGATCGTGGACACCTTCCACACCCATGACAAGGCGGACCTGTTGGACCGGTTCCGGGAGGATACCCGGAGGGCCATCGCGGACGGCATCTGTCTGAACCCGATCCTGCACAGCTTCCAGCGCGTGGTGCATGCCTACGGTATCGAAGCGGAATTGTACGAGACCTTCCTCCGCAGCATGGAAATGGACCTGCACACCGACCGGCACGATGCGGATTCCTATGCCACCTACATCCTGGGCTCCGCCGAGGTGGTCGGGTTGATGTGCCTGCGCGTGTTCTGCGAAGGGGACGAGTCCCGCTATCAGGAGTTGCGTCCCGCCGCGATGCGCCTGGGTGCCGCGTTCCAGAAGGTGAACTTCCTGCGTGACCTCCGCGACGATCGCGATGCGCTCGGACGCACCTACTTCCCCGACATCGACGTGGCACATCTCACAGCCACGGACAAGCGCGCCATCGAAAACGACATCCGCGCTGACCTGGATGCGGCGTTGGCGGGCATCCGGCGACTGCCCCGCGGCGCGCGGTACGGGGTGTACCTGGCCTATGTGTACTATCGGGCCTTGTTCGAGAAGATCCGGGCATTGCCTTCGGAACGCATCATGAAGGAGCGCATCAGCGTACGCAACCGGCGTAAGGCGGCGTTGCTCGTGAACTCGTACCTGCGCCACAGCCTGGGCCTGCTATGAGGAGCGGTCCGGAGGAACACGTGGTGCTTGTGGATGCCGATGATGTCGAACGCGGGACCATGGAAAAGATCGAGGCCCATCGTCGTGGCGAGCTGCACAGGGCCTTCTCGGTTTTCCTGTTCGACCGAACAGGCGATCTGCTGCTGCAGCGTCGCGCAACTGGGAAGTACCATTCGGCCGGACTTTGGTCGAACAGCTGTTGCGGTCATCCCCGTCCGGGGGAGTCACTGATCGCAGCCGCCGTGCGACGCACGCGAGAGGAGCTTGGTGCATCGATCCGACCGGAACATGCGTTCACGTTCACCTATCGCGCACAACTGGACCATGGCTTGATCGAACACGAAGTGGACCATGTGCTGATCGGCCATTGCGATGGTCCGTTCCATCCTGATCCGACCGAGGTCAACGCGCTTCGTTCTGCCGGAACCGGGGCGATCCTGCGGGAAATGGAACGTGACCCCGCACGGTTCACGGCTTGGTTCCGCATCTGCTTCCCACGCGTGCTCGATGAACTCGACCGGTCGGGCAGGCTCCACCGCGCATGAGCGAACGACCCCGTATCGCGATCTGGTGGGCGCGCCGCGACCTGCGCCTGGAGGACAACCATGCGTTGTTCCAGGCCCTGCGCTCCGGAGATCCGGTCCTACCCCTTTTCATTTTCGACACCGACATCCTCGACAAGCTGGAGGACCCGGCCGACCGGCGGGTGGACCTGATCCACCGCATCCTGGGAAGCTTGGAACATCGGTTGGAGGAACGACATGGCGGACTGCTCGTCCTGCATGGCCGACCGATCAAGGTTTGGACGGACCTATTGACACAATATGATATCCGCTCCGTCTTCGCGGCGAACGACCATGAGCCGTATGGCATCGCGCGGGACAAGGCCGTGCATGACCTGCTGAAGGCGCACGGGATCCCGTTCCACGGCGTGAAGGACATCAGCATCTTCGAACGTGACGAGGTCCTCAAGGATGACGGCACACCCTATCTGGTCTTCACACCCTACATGCGTCGCTGGCGGGAACGCTTCGACCCATCCCTTGCTGAGCCCTATCCGAGCCAGGATCATCTGGACCGTCTCCATCGCACCGATCCGCTTTCCTTTCCCACCCTGGCGGATATCGGATACCGCCCCACGGACCTCGCTCTGCCGGAGCTGGATGCAGGCAGGGACCTTCTGAAGGATTATCAGGACCAACGGAACTTTCCCGGAGAGCGCGGGAACAGCCATGCCAGCGTGCATCTGCGTTTCGGCACGGTAAGCGTGCGCGAATTGGTGCGCAGGGCGCTCGACGTCTCCCATGCGTATCTGAACGAGTTGATCTGGCGGGAGTTCTTCATGGCCATCCTCTACCACCACCCGCGTGTGGTGAAGGAGAGCTTTCGTCCGGCCTATGACGCCATCGAATGGGTGAATGACGAGGAAATGTTCACCGCATGGTGCGAAGGCCGAACGGGCTATCCGATGGTGGATGCCGGTATGCGCGAGCTGGCGGCCACAGGGTTGATGCATGGACGGGTACGCATGGTGGTGGCCAGTTTCCTCTGCAAGCACCTGCTGGTCGATCATCGCTGGGGCGAGGCCTGGTTCGCCGCCAAGCTGCTGGACTTCGAACTGAGCAGCAACAATGGCAACTGGCAATGGTGTGCCGGCAGTGGTGTGGATGCGGCCCCTTACTTCCGGATCTTCGATCCCGCCCGTCAGCAGGAGCGCTTCGACCCCCAGTTAAAATATGTGAAACATTGGGTGCCCGAGCTGGGAACGACGAACTATGCCCGTCCGATCGTCGTTCATCAAGAGGCGCGACGCCGAGCGCTGGCCACCTACCAGGCCGCACTGAAGCCCGGTCCGTTGCGCGCACCAGCAAAAAGGACGAACAGATAAAGGTCATGCCGAGAAAGAAGAAACAACTGATCCTGACCCAACCCGTCAAGGAAGGCCTCAAAGCGATCAAGGTCCGGTTGGACCATCGCACCGTGATCACCCTCGCCAACATGAAGGCGTTGGAGTTCTGGAAGAAGCGCTATCCCAAGGCGGAGGTGATCGGGTGATGCACCCCGATGCCCACGCACCTGCTTGAACGTGAGCAGATCCTGCCCATCGGCGTGAACGAGGCCTGGGCCTTTTTCAGCGCACCCGGGAACCTCGCGCGCATCACACCTCCCGACATGCGGTTCCAGGTCCTTGACCGGTCAACGCTCGCAGCGATGCACACCGGTCAACGCATCCGGTACAAGGTCCGTCCCCTGCTGGGGATACCGTTGCAGTGGGAGACGTTGATCACGAACGTGGATGAGCCCGTGTGTTTCATCGATGCACAAGCGAAGGGTCCCTACGCCCTCTGGCGCCATGAACATCGGTTCCAGGCGGTGGAGGGCGGTGTGCGGATGAACGATCGCGTGGAGTACCGGCTGCCAATGGGTGTGCTCGGCGAATGGGCCCACCGTACTTTCGTTCGCCGTCGGCTGGAGCATATTTTCGACTTCCGGCATCGCGCTTTGCGGGAAATGTTCCCCGTCCGATCATGAGCATTGCTGCCATCATCCTGCTGGTGACGGTCACGTTCTTCCTGATGGAGTTCGTCGCGTGGGCCACGCACAAGTATGTGATGCACGGGTTCCTCTGGTCCCTGCATCGCGACCACCACCACAAGGACCATTACGGCGCACTGGAACGCAACGACTGGTTCTTCCTGATCTTCGCCGTGCCATCCATCGCGCTGTTCGTTCTGGGCGCGATGCACGGATCGGGTGCACCCTACTCGTGGATCGCACTGGGCATACTGCTCTACGGGGTCACCTACTTCCTGGTGCATGAGATCTTCATCCACCAGCGGGCGCGATGGATCCGCGACACGCGCAACCCCTATTTCCTCGCCGTCCGCCGCGCACACAAGGTGCACCACAAGCATCTGGGCAAGGAGGATGGGGAGTGCTTCGGCATGCTGGTGGTGCCGTGGCGGTTCTTCCGAGAGGCCTGGGAACGCAAAACGGCCGCGACCTGAGCCATGTCCACCTACCTGTGGATCGACCTGGCGAGCGTCGTGGTCCCCGTGGCTTACAGCTTTCATCCCCGACTTCGCTTCCAGCGCAACTGGCCCGCCTTGTTCGCCGGCATCGGTATCATGATGCTGGTCTTCATCCCCTGGGATGTACTGTTCACCACCAAGGCGGTATGGGGATTTCGGCAGGAGCACCTTTCCGGCCTGCGGCTGTTGCACCTTCCCATTGAGGAGTGGCTCTTTTTTGTCTGCATCCCCTTCGCCTGCGTGTTCACCTACCATGCCGGGGTGGTCCAGGTGCCCAACGTCCCGACCGCCTGGGCACGTTGGGTGGTGCCGATCCTTGTCGGACTTCTGCTGATCATCGGATCCACCCATCCGGATCGGGCGTACACCGCCAGCACCACGCTGCTCCTGGCCATCTTGCTGGCCTTGCTGCACTGGTGGCTGCGCCCCATCTGGCTGCCCCGGGCGCTGCTCACCTATGGCGTATTGCTCTTCCCTTTCCTGATCGTCAATGGCCTCCTGACCGGCACCGGGATCTCACCCGAGGTGGTCTGGTATGATGACCAGGAGAACCTGGGCATCCGCATTCTCACCATACCCATCGAGGACACCGCCTATGGGCTGCTGATGTTCCTGATGACGGTGCTGCCGTATGAAGCGCTGTTGGCGAGACGCGTTCAGTGACAGGCCTCCACCTGCATCGGGGCGTGGTCGATGTCGGGGCTGATGTAGGGAATGCCCAGCCCCAGGCCGCGGAGGATGAACAGCACACCCATCGCCGCCATCACTACGGGTACCAAGGCACGCATGTGCGCTCGTGCGCGGCCGGTGAGCCATCCACCGCCCAGCCTTACCAGGAACAACGCGGGCCATGTCCCCAGCCCGAAGGCGACCATGAAGAGGGCGCCCCGTTGCCAGGTATCCTGCCCCAACGCACCGGCCACGGCCATGTACACCAGCCCGCAGGGCAACAGGCCATTGAGCGCCCCGGTGACCAGCAAGCCGCTGGTGGAGGTGCGCTTCAGCCATCGGGCCATGTACCCCTGCAGGAGTTGGACGGACCTGGCCATGAGCGCCGTGGAGGAGAAACGGGTCGCGATCCATGGAAAAAGGATCACGATCAGGATCAGGACCCCGACGGCGATCGAGACCGACCGTTGCAGACCGGCGATCGCCAGGCCGCGGCCGAACGTGCCGAAAGCGGCGCCCATCAAGGCATAGGTGAACACACGACCACCGTTCAACAACACGGTGCTGCGCCAGGCGGCCCAGGCCCCTCGTCCTCCACGCGGCACGGCCAGCGCGATCGGGCCGCACATGCCCACACAATGCACGCTCCCGAGCATGCCCAGCAGCAGGGCCGGCAACAGGACCTGGATCATCGCAGGTAGATGGATCCCCGTGTCAGATAGGTGCGCCCATCGACGGTCCAATCCAACGAGGTGCGGTAGGCTCCTTTCATCAATCGGGACACGTCGACCCGGCAGATGCCGGCGGTATCGGGCAGGACCTGGAATACGGTATCGGCCCGTGCATCGGAGGGCCGCAACAATTGCAATCGGCCGGCGACATCGCTCGCCCTGACCGATGCGGGAAAGGTGATCGTCAGCACACCGTTGCCCTCCATGATCCGGGCATCCCCTCCGACCTCCCTGGTGCGGGCCATCGCATCGATGTCCTGCTGATAGCGCAGTTCCTTCTGGTAGTAATTCTCCGCGACCAGCTCCTCCGGGTTATGCATGGCACGGACCATGAACCACCCCATCAGCAGGACGAAAGCGGTCATGACCAGGAATATCGCGTGTCCCCAGGTGAATCGCATGGCTCAGAGCGGTCCTACAAAGGACGTACTCACTTTGTCGATCATTTCATTCCCCCGGAATATTCCCACGGCAATGGTCGTCTTCATCCCTTTGAGCTCGGACCTGTCAAGCACGATGAAAAGCTCCCCCTCGGCAAGCCCCGCACCCGAAAGTTCCACATCCTTGCCGACCATCTGCAACTCGCCGGGCGTATCGAGCAACTTGAACGTGATGGGCATTTCGCGGTCGGTCTTGTTGACGACCTTGAACGTGTAAAGATTGCTGATCCGCCCATCGGCCTGGGTCTGGTACATGATACCGGGCGTGCGCAGCACGGTGGCCTCCACATCGCTGCGCATCACGATCAGCGTGACGATCACACCGATCAGGATGGTGAGCACCGCACTGTAGGCCTTCATCCGCGTGGTGAAACGGAAAGGCTTGCGATCGGCGATCTCGCTCTCACTGGCGTACCGGACCAATCCTCTCGGCAGGCCGACGCTGTCCATCATGTGGTCGCATGCGTCGATGCAGGCCGTGCAGTTCACGCACTCCAGCTGGGTGCCGTTCCGTATGTCGATCCCGGTGGGGCAAACATGCACGCAGGCCTTGCAATCGATGCAATCCCCCTTCCCGACGGTCGAACGGTCCTCCCCCTTGCGGAATTTTGCCCTTTGCTCGCCGCGCACATGGTCATATGCGATCACCATGGAGTGGCGGTCGAGCAGCACGCCCTGGAGTCGTCCGTAGGGACAGATCGTGGTGCAGACCTGTTCGCGCAGGAATGCGAACACGCCGTAGAAGACCACCGAGAATCCGAGCATTGCGACCAGTCCGCCCCAATGCCGGGCGACAGGTTCGGTGATGATGGCGATGAGACGATCACTGCCGATCAGGTACGCCAGGAACGTGTTGCCGATCAGAAAAGCGATGGCGAAGAACAGCGCATGCTTGAGCGTTTTCTTCCAGACCTTCTCCGCGGTCCAGGGTCCCTTGTTCAGGGCCTGTTGCTGTTTCCAATCGCCTTCGATGGCGTATTCGATCTTGCGGAACACCATCTCCATGAAGATCGTCTGCGGGCAGACCCATCCACAGAACAAGCGTCCGAACGCCACCGTGAAAAGGGCGATGAAGACGATGCCCGCGATGAACGCCAGCACGAACAGGTGGATGTCCTGCGGCCAGAAGGTCTGTCCGAAGATCACGAAGCGACGCCCGAGCACATCGATCATCAGGAGCGGTTCGCCACCGATGCGGATGAAGGGGCCCGCGAACAGGAAGGCGAGCAGGGTATAGCTCAGCCATGCGCGCCATTTGTAATGGCGTCCTGAGGGCTTTTTCGGGTAGATCCAGATCCGCCTGCCCCGTTTGTCAACGGTGGCCAGTGAATCGCGAAAGGTCTCGTCCTTCTGGGGTGAAGTGGGTTGCTCGGGGGTGCTCATTTCACATTTGCGCAACGGCCGAGCTGTCGGTCACAGCTGAAGGTGCGGGCGCAGCTGTACTGTCCGTCGATGCGGGCGCCGGCTCCCAAAGTTCTCCCTGCGGCGCCTTTCCACCTTCCACCTGGCCCTTTTGGGAGAGGATGAAACTGGCCACGAGCTGGATCTCCGAGGGTTTCAACTGGTCCTTCCAGGAGATCATGCCCTTTTCCGGCACACCGTAAGTGATCGTATGGAACACGTTCCTGATCCCGCCGCCATGCAACCAGTAGCCATCGGTGAGGTTCGGTCCGACCGACCCCTCGAACCCGGCCGCATTGGGACCGTGGCAGGCCGTGCAAAGGCTGGTGAAGATCGCCTTGCCCTGGGCGATCGAGGACTCGTCGGTCAGCTCCTTCGCTGTGTTCTCATCCACCAAGTTGGCGAAGTTGGCCATGTATGCGGCCACGTCCGCCTTGGCCTGGGCCATCTCCTGCTCGTAGGCGGTCCTCTGGTCCGGCCAAACGTGGATCACATGCACGTTGATGACATAGACCACACCCCAGATGATGGTGCCATAGAACAACCAGAGCCACCAGGGAGGAAGGACGTTGTCCAGTTCGCGGATCCCGTCATAGTCGTGGTGCATCAACACATCCTCCTCGTGCGCCACATCCACCGAGCGGGTCAGGCGCTCCAGCACGTTCTGTGCGAAACCATGCTCCTCCTTCCGTGCCTCCGTCCTCTCGCGTGGGCCATTGAGCGCGGAGGCCATTCCCCGGACGAAGTTCAACTGGACCAGGACCACGATGAAGAGCAACAGGTTGACGGCGACCAACCACCAGAACAGGGAGGTGGAGGACATCAGGGGAAGCACCATCGGGGTGGCGGCATGGGTCTCACCGGGAGCCATCAATGCGAACAACAGGACCCCCGCACCGCCCGCACGACGCGCCCAAGCTCCGCCCGGCGCACCGATGGTGCGGATGATCCCGGAAAGCGACAGGATCACGATCACCTGGATGACCGCCGTGGCCAGCAGGAAATAGTTCGTGGTCATCGGAATGTTCAGTGCTGTGGCATCCGCCGCGGCGGTGGCATCGGGCGTTTGTCCGAACGCCATGCCCCCGCCGATGAACGTGGCGGTGAGCAGCAGGAGAGTACGTTCAATTCGACGCATGGTGGTCCGTCTTGAGGATGTTCCGGCCGGGTGTGTCATCGGAGAGGGGCAGGCCGTTCATGTGCGAGAAATGGCCCTTGTCCGCCTTCCAGACCCACCACAACATGGCCACGAAAAAGAGGAAGAACAGCACGAACGAGATCAAAGGATAGATCCCGATGTGATCGATCGTGTCCAGGTGATGTTTGATGAACTTCAGCATCGCTCGCAGCGGTCATTGGGTCCGGGCCGTACCGGTCGTCGTGCGCTTCTCGATATCCGTACCCAACCGCTGCAGGTAGGCGATCAGGGCGATGATCTCCTTGTCCGGAGCGGTCTCGATCTTCTCGTTCGCCAGGCTGGCGACTACGCCCTTCGCCTGCTGTTCCAGATCGGCGTTCGCCTCGGAAGCGAAGTCCTTCGGATAGGGAACTCCGAGCGTGCGCATCGCCTCGATCTTCGCCGCGGTGGTCGCCGTGTCGATGGCATCCTCGAAGAGATGCGTGTAGGCGGGCATGAGCGATCCCGCGCTCATCGATCGCGGATCGTACATGTGGTAGTAGTGCCAGCTGTCCGGTTTGCGGAGTTTGAGGGTACCCTCGCGTGCCAGGTCCGGTCCGGTGCGCTTACTGCCCCATTGGAACGGATGATCGTAGATGAACTCACCCGCCTTGGAGTACTCCCCGTAACGCTCGGTCTCACTGCGGAACGGGCGGATCATCTGCGAGTGACAGGTGTAGCAACCCTCGCGGATGTAGATGTCGCGCCCCTGCAATTCCAGCGGCGTATAGGGTGTCACCTCCGCGATGGTGGGCACGTTGCTCTTCACCAGGAACGTCGGCACCATTTCCACAAGGCCGCCGATCGCGACCAGCACGAGACTGAAAACGAGCATTTGGATGGGCTTGCGCTCGATCCAGCGGTGCCAGTAGGTGCCTTCACCTGCGGGTACGTATCCTCGCTCCATGGCCGGCGCCTCGGCATCCTCATTGGTCACCAGTTTACCCGCGGCCACGGTCTTCCACACGTTGTACACCATGATGAGCGCCCCGCTGAGATAGAGGGTGCCGCCCAGACCGCGCAGCCAGTAGGCGTACTTAATCTGCAACACGGTGTCCAGGAAGTTCTTGTAGACCAGATAGCCATCGGGCGTGAACTGCTTCCACATCAGACTTTGTGTGAAGCCGGCGAAGTAGAGCGGGATGGCGTAGAAGATGATGCCGAGCGTACCGATCCAGAAATGGGTGTTCGCGAGGCCCTTCGAGTAGAGCTTCGTGCCGTACATCCTCGGCACGAGCCAGTAGATCATCCCGAACGTAAGGAACCCGTTCCATCCCAGCCCACCGATGTGCACGTGGGCGATGGTCCAATCGGTGAAGTGACTGATGCTGTTGAAGAACTTGGTGCTGAGCAGTGGCCCTTCGAGCGTGGACATGCCGTAACAAGTGACGGCGACCACGAAGAACTTCAGGATGGGGTCCTCCCGGACACGGTCCCAGGCCCCGCGCAGGGTGAGCAGCCCATTGAGCATGCCGCCCCAGCTCGGTGCGATCAGCATGATGCTGAAAACGGTGCCCAGTGTCTGGGCCCAATCCGGAAGTGCGCTGTAGAGCAGATGGTGCGGGCCGGCCCAGATGTAGATGAAGATCAGCGCCCAGAAATGGATGATCGACAGTTTATAGGAATACACAGGGCGCTCGGCCGCCTTCGGAAGGAAGTAGTACATCAGGCCCAGGTAGGGTGTGGTCAGGAAGAACGCCACGGCATTGTGCCCATACCACCATTGCACCAACGCATCCTGCACGCCGGCATACCAACTGTAGCTCTTCCAAAGGGTCACGGGCAGTTCGAAGCTGTTCACGATATGGAGCATGGCCACCGTGACCCAGGTGGCGATGTAGAACCAGATCGCGACATACAGATGGCGCTCCCGGCGCTTCAGGATGGTGCCCACCATGTTGATCCCGAAAACGACCCAGACCAATGTGATCGCGATGTCGATCGGCCATTCGAGCTCCGCATATTCCTTGCTCGTGGTGATGCCCAGCGGGAGCGTGATGGCCGCCGAGAGGATGATCAGCTGCCATCCCCAGAAATGGGCCCAGCTCAGGACGTCGCTGAACATGCGCGTCTTCAGTAGCCTTTGCAGACTGTAGTAGACCCCCGCGAAAATGCCGTTGCCCACGAACGCGAAGATCACGGCGTTGGTGTGCAGGGGGCGAAGCCTGCCGAACGTGAGCCAGGGGGCGATGTTCCATTCGGGCAGCACCAGCTGGAAGGCGATCGTGAGCCCGACCAACATGCCGACAATGCCGAATACGATCGTCGCCATGAGAAAGGCGTTGACGATCTTGTTGTCGTACTTGAACCGCTCCATCATCGCGTTACTTGGCTTTGGGTTGTTCGTGATCGGCCTTCGGCTTGGTGCTCTCCCCAAGGATGCGCACGGCGGGTGATCGGTCGTCTTCGAACTGCCCCGTCCGGACCGCCCAGAAGAAGGCGCCCAGGAACACCAGGGCCACCACCGTGCTCGCTGCGATCAGAAGGAAGATGACGTTCATCCGAGTGGGTGAGATCGAGGGCCAAAACTGATGCGGTCGAAAATAACGATCGCTGACCGCTCTCAAAGACGCACCTGACGATCGTCATGCGGGGTGCGCATCACCCCCTGAGAACCCACCCAGACGGCAAGGCTGACGAAGGCCACCACGGTGACGGAACTGAGCGGCATCAGGATCGCGGCCACCAGCGGGGTCAACTCTCCGCTTACCGCGAAAAGGATCCCCACCGTATTGTAGACCAGGGAAATGACCAGGCTGGCGATGACGATGCGATGCGCACGCCGCGAAAGGCGCATGGCCCAGGGGAGCCGGTCCAATGCGCGGGCCTCCAGGATGCCATCGCATGCCGGTGTCAGGGCCGTGGTGGAGCCGCTCACGGCGATACCCACCTCACTGTGGCGCATGGCCCCGGCGTCGTTCAGCCCGTCACCCACCATCATCACATGCCGACCACGGGTCCGCAGGCGCTCGATGAAGGTGGCCTTCATGGTCGGGGACTGCTCCATGTGGATCTCGTCCGGAGCGAACGCGACCGATACCTCCCTGTCGACGGACCGATCGCCGGTGAGCAGATGGACGTGATGTCCCGAAGCGATCGCACCCACCGTACCGGCCATCGCCGATCGGGCCGGACGGGCGACCAGGAAACGGCCCAACACACGCTCAGCGATACGGACATACACCTCCGCCTGGCCATCCGCATGGTGCAAGGGGCTGTTCGCCCCTACGAAAGAGGCCGATCCAAGACGGACGGGCACGCCCATCACTTCGCCTTCGATGCCAGCACCCGGCACCTCCTGAACGTCGCGCACCGGGAGATCCTTCCCCCTCGAACGTTGATAGACCGCGGCGCTCAGCGGATGCGCACTGTGCCCGGCCAGGGCGCGCACCATACGCTCCTCAGTGGCGGTGATCGATCCCCCGTCGAATTCCACGGCAAAGGCATCGCGGTCGGTGAGCGTACCGGTCTTGTCGAACACGACAGTGTCGATACCGGCCATGCGCTCCACCACCTCCACGTCGCGCAGGAACAACCCTTTCCGGCCAAGGAGCCGCATGGCATGGCCGAAGGCGAACGGCATGCTGAGGGCGAGCGCACATGGACAGGCGACGATCAGCACGGCGGTGATCACGGGCCATACCTGCTCGCTGTCCCTTCCCCACCAAAAAAGCCCTGCCGCAAGGGCGACGAGGAGTACCCCCCATGTGAACCGCTGGGCAACGGCATCGATCATACGGGGCATGGCGGGCCGCTCATCACGGAGGGCACCCTGCTCTTCCCACATCCGCTTCACATGGCTCTCGGAGAACGGCTTGCGCACGCGAAGGGTGATGGCCCCTCCTCGCTGTCGTCCGCCCGCAGGGATCGCGGCGCCTCGGGTACGATGCAACGGCAACGGCTCTCCCGTGATGAAACTGTTGTCGATGTGCGCGTCCCCCTCCAACAATTCCGCGTCCACGGGTACCAGCTCATGGTCACGCACCACGATCACATCGCCCGGGACCAGGTCGGCCACACGCACGGGGCACTCGCCCCGTTCATCGCGCTTCAAGACGACGATCGGCAGCAGGTCCTCCAGGGTGCGGTCGAAGCTCAGTGCCTCGTACACATGGGCCTGGTACCAACGCCCCACGAGCAGGAAGAACACCAGACCCGCCAGTGAATCGAAATAGCCCGGCCCCACCTGGAACACCACATCGATGACACTGCGGGAGAAGAGCGCCATGATCCCCAGGGCGATGGGCACGTCGATGTTGATGTGGCGTTGCCGGATCCCGGCCCAAGCGGAACGGAAGAAGTCCGTGGCGGCGTAGAAGATCACAGGCAGCGCGAACAGCAACCCGAGCCACTGGAAGCCTCTGCGCAATAGCGCATCCTGTCCATCGACTCCGAGATACTCCGGGAAGCTGAACAACATGATGTTCCCGAAGGCGAAGGCACTGATGCCCAGCTTGAGGTAGAAGGACCGTGAGGCGCCGGTGATCCTGCCCTTCTGTGAGGCCCCCTGCAGCTGTGGAGCATAACCGATCCTGCGCATGAGCTCCACCAGTCCGCGTAGGCTCAATGCATCCTCGCGAAAGGTCACGGTCAATTCCTTGTTGGCGAACCGCATGCGGGAGCGCAGGACCGCCGGATGGATCCTGCCCAGATTCTCGAGCAGCCAGATGCAGGAACTGCAATGGACCTGCGGCACGAAGAAGCGCACGCGGGTGATACCGTCCTCACTGAACTCGACGAGACGGTCCCGGACCTCCTTCAGGTCCAGCAGCTCCGGCCGGACCTCTTCTTCGGATGGACCCTGTTTGACACCCGGGGTATCGGCTATTGTATAGTAGTCGCAGAGGCCACTTTCCTGAAGCAGCCCATACACGGCCTTGCAACCCACGCAGCAGAAATCCTTGCCGTCGGCCACGACATGGTCCGTGCGGCAGGGGTCGCCACAGTGATAGCAACGAACTTCCTGTTCGGTGGCCTTGGGCATCGAAGGGCCGAAGGTCCGTGAATGTACGGTCGTCCGGAGTGACGAACATCACCCTGTTCATCCGATGTGACAGCCTGGTGGCGGGCATTCGCGGAAGTGCGGTCTAATTTCGCCCCGGCATGAACGAGCCTCTGCGGCAGATCGGCAGCTACCTGAACTTCATGGTGAAAGCGCGAACGCGCCATGGCGTGCATTCGCCCTTCATCTATGACCTGGTATCCCAGGTGTTGCCCGCCCAGGAGGAGCGCGCCGAACTGCAGGCGGTGGAACAGTTGCGTGCGGACCTTCTGCGCAGCGACCAGACCATCCGGGTGAACGACATGGGCGCCGGATCGCACGTGCTGGACCTGCCCGTCCGGCGGGTGGCGGAGATGGCGCGGGTCTCACTGAAGCCGGCCGGACAGGCGCGCATGCTTTTCAATCTGGCCCGCTATTTCCGCCCCGAACAGGTCCTGGAGCTTGGCACCTCGTTCGGCATCAGTACCCTCTACCTCGCATTGGGGGCGGACGAGGGCACCGTCCACACCATCGAGGGGTGTCCGCAGACGTTCCGGATCGCACAGCATCATTTCGATCGGGCACGTATTTCCAACATCGATGGCATCCTGGGCAGCTTCCGCACGCAGCTTCCGCCCCTGTTGAAGCGGCTCGACCGGCTGGATATGGCCTTCCTGGACGGTCACCACGTCAAACAACCGACACTGGACTACTTTGAGCAGTGTTTGACCAAGGCCCACAACGGTTCGATCTTCATTCTTGACGACATCCACTGGTCCCGAGGCATGGAAGAGGCCTGGGAGGAGGTCCGACGCCACCCGCGTGTCACCGTCACGATCGACCTCTATTCCATGGGGTTGGTCTTCTTTCGGAAGGAACAGGCTCCGGAGCATTTCGTCATCCGGGTCTGACGACAGGCCCCCGAAGGCCTTGTAATTTCGGACCCGACATCCGCGTGCGGACGTTGTTCGCTTCATGAAGATCTACACGAAGACCGGCGACAAGGGCGAGACCTCGCTGCTCGGTGGTCGCCGCGTACCGAAGGACCATCTGCGCATCGCCGCGTACGGCGCCGTTGATGAACTGAACGCGCACCTGGGCATGCTGCGCGATCTGGCAGGCGAGGATGCCGGGGACCTCACCCGGGTCCAGGAAGTGTTGTTCACCATCGGTTCACGATTGGCGGCCGGTGACGATGCCACCGCGAAGAAGTTCGAGGTCCCTGAACTGAAGGACCGCGACGTGGCCCTGTTGGAGGAACAAATGGACGCATGGGACGCGGAACTGCCTCCGCTCCGGAATTTCGTCCTGCCCGGAGGCCACGCGGCCATTTCACAGGCGCATATCTGCCGGACGGTCTGTCGCCGCTCCGAAAGGCAACTGGTGCATCTGGCCGGCACCGAAGAGGTGCCCGAACAGGCCATCCGTTACCTGAACAGGCTGAGCGATCTGCTCTTCGTGCTGGCGCGCCACCTGCACCACCGGCTGGGCGTTCCGGAAACCCCCTGGAAGCCGAAAGGCTGAGCGGTGGGGCCACCGTGGATAAGTCGCGGGGGTTCCGATCGGTATCCCTATATATTTGCGGCCGTTTTCAGGAACCCCAGCCCGACCGATGTATTGGACACTTGAACTGGCCTCGTACCTCGAGGATGCTCCCTGGCCGGCGACCAAGGACGAGCTGATCGATTTCGCCATGCGCACGGGTGCTCCGCTCGAAGTGGTGGAGAACCTCCAGGCGATCGAGGACGACGAGGAGGTGTTCGAATCGATCGAGGACATCTGGCCCGACTACCCCTCGAAGGAGGATTTCTTCTTCAACGAGGACGAGTACTGACGGGCCTCCGCCAGCGATCACATGACCCCGGCCCGCGCCGGGGTCCTTCTTTTCTGACAGATCGACGGCATGGGAGCACGCGGCACGGTCCGTGCACCACGGCGACCGTTAACTTTGCAGCCCTTTCAGCCTGAAGCGCACGCTTGCATGCGTGTGACCGAGCGGCACATTCCAGAACCCCATGATCGGTACGTTCAGCAAGGCGATCAAGACCATATTCGGCGACAAGGCCACCCGCGACCTCAAGGAGGTGGGACCGATGGTGGAAAAGGTCAAGGAGGCATTCGCCCAACTCAGCCCCCTCAGCAACGATGAACTGCGCGCCCGCACCGAAGGGCTGAGGCAACGGATCCGCGAACGCACCCAGGAGGACGATGCGCGGGTGAAAGCACTGCGCGACGAGATCGAGGCGGACCCCGGAATGGACATACACGCCCGGGAGGAGCGCTATCAGGAGATCGACAAGATCGAGGAGGGCATCCTCAAGAAACTGGAAGAGGTGCTGGAGGAAGTGCTGCCCGAGGCCTTCGCCATCGTGAAGGAGACGGCAAGTCGTTTCAAGGAGAACAAGGAGGTGACCGTCACCGCCAGCGATCTGGACCGCGAGCTGGCCACCATGCGCGACAGCATCCGGATCGAGGGCGACAGGGCCGTTTGGAGCAACACCTGGGATGCCGCAGGTAATCCGGTCACCTGGGACATGGTGCACTACGACGTGCAACTCATCGGCGGGGTGGCCCTGCACAAGGGGAAGATCGCCGAGATGAGCACCGGTGAAGGCAAGACCCTCGTGGCCACGCTCCCGGTCTACCTCAACGCGCTCGCTGGTCGCGGGGTGCATGTGGTGACGGTGAACGACTACCTGAGCAAACGGGACAGCGAGTGGATGGGGCCCATCTATGAGTTCCATGGCCTGCGCGTGGATTGCATCGATAAGCACGAACCGAACAGCGAGGCCCGTCGGAAGGCGTACCTCGCGGACATCACCTTCGGCACCAACAACGAATTCGGTTTCGACTACCTGCGCGACAACATGGCGCACGCGCCGAACGCCTTGGTGCAGCGCAAGCACCACTATGCGATCGTCGACGAGGTCGACAGCGTGCTGATCGATGATGCGCGGACACCGCTCATCATCAGCGGGCCAACGCCAAAGGGCGAAGTGCACCAGTTCGATGAGTACAAGCCGCGCGTGGAGCGGCTTTACAATGCCCAGCGCCAGTTGGTCACCAAGTTGATCGCAGAGGCGAAGGAGGCGCTCAAAGGCATGGACAACGGGTCCGCGAGCAAGGCCGACCTGGAACGGGGCGGCATGGCTCTGCTTCGCGCCCACCGTGGCCTGCCGAAGAACAATGCCCTGATCAAGTTCCTCAGCGAACCCGGCGCACGCGCACTGCTCCAGAAGACCGAGAACCACTACCTGCAGGACCAGGGAAAGGAAATGCCCAAGGTGGATGCCGAGCTCTTCTTCGTGATCGAGGAGAAGCACAACAGCATCGAACTCAGTGAGAAGGGCGTGGACCTCATCAGCGGCGACGTCAACGATCCGCAGTTCTTCATCATGCCGGACGTCGGCGCCAGCATCGCCGAGATCGAGAAGAGCGGCGCGGGCGTGGAGGAAAAGGCCCGCCGCAAGGACGAGCTGCTGCGGGAATTCGCCATCAAGAGCGAGCGCATCCATACGGTCAACCAATTGATCCGTGCATACGCCCTGTTCGAACGCGACGTGGAATACGTCGTGATCGACAGCAAGGTGAAGATCGTGGACGAGCAGACCGGCCGGATCATGGAGGGCCGCCGCTACAGCGATGGACTGCACCAGGCCATCGAGAGCAAGGAGAGCGTGAAGGTGGAGGCCGCCACGCAGACCTATGCCACGATCACCCTGCAGAACTACTTCCGGATGTACCACAAGCTGGCCGGCATGACCGGTACGGCCGAAACGGAAGCGCAGGAGTTCTGGGACATCTACAAGCTCGACGTCATGGTGATACCGACCAACCGGCCGGTGATCCGCAACGACAACGAGGACATGGTCTTCAAGACCAAGCGCGAGAAATACAACGCGGTGATCGACGAGATCGTGAAGTTGCAGGAGGCCGGTCGCCCCGTGCTCGTGGGCACCACCAGCGTGGAGGTGAGCGAGCTGATGAGCAAGATGCTGAACATGCGTGGCATCAAGCACAACGTGCTCAACGCGAAGCAGCACCAACGCGAGGCGGAGATCGTGGCCCATGCGGGCCTGCCGGGCACCGTCACCATCGCCACGAACATGGCCGGTCGGGGAACCGACATCAAGCTGGGTCCCGGTGTGAAAGAGGCGGGGGGCCTGGCGATCATCGGTACCGAGAAGCACGAAAGCCGCCGAGTGGACCGCCAGCTGCGCGGTCGCGCCGGTCGCCAGGGCGATCCCGGATCGTCCCAGTTCTACATCAGCCTGGAGGACGACCTGATGCGTCTGTTCGGCAGTGAGCGCATCGCGAAACTGATGGACACCCTTGGCCTGAAGGAGGGCGAAGTGATCCAGCACGCCATGGTAACGCGCAGCATCGAGCGTGCCCAGAAAAAGGTGGAGGAGAACAACTTCGGCATCCGGAAAAGGCTGTTGGAGTATGACGACGTGATGAACAACCAGCGGACGGTGATCTACAAGCGCCGCCGCCATGCCCTGTTCGGTGAACGGCTCAAGCTGGACATCCTGAACATGTTCCATGACGTGGCCTACCGGTTGGTCGAGGAACACCAGGACAACGATGACTTCGAGAGCTTCCAGCTCGACCTGTTCCGAAAGCTCCATTGTGAAAGTCCGGTGGACGAGGAGGGCTTCCGGCGGACCTCCAAGCAGGACCTGGCCGACCAGGTGTTCGGTGCGGCCATGGCCGCCTACGAGCGCCATCTGGAGCTGATCGGGCGCCAGGCCTTGCCGGTGATCAGCGACGTGTTCCTGAACCAGGGTGCACAATACGAGAACATCGTGGTGCCCATCACCGATGGACGGCGCACGATGCAGGTGGTGACCAACCTGGAGCGCGCCTACCGCAGCGAGGGCCGCGAACTGGGCGCGAGCATCGAGCGGTACATCACCCTGGCGTTGATCGACAATGAGTGGAAGGAGCATCTCCGCGAGATGGACGAACTGCGCCGCAACGTGCAGAACGCGGCCATCGAACAGAAGGACCCCCTGCTCATCTACAAGCTGGAATCGTTCGAACTGTTCAAGGACATGATGGGGCGCATCAACGACGAGGTGATCACCTTCCTGGCAAGGGCCGGGCTCCCCAGCGCCCAGCCCGAGGTGCAACAAGCCTCCACGGCACCACCGCGCGAGCAGCAGCGCCTGCAGACCAGCCGCACCGATGTACCACGCTATGCGGGTCCCTCCACGAGCGGACAGGGACGAGGGGGCACACGACCGGCAAGCGCCCCGGGACGCATGGCACCTCCCCCTGCGCAAGGCCCACCAAGGCCGGCCCAGCCCGTCCGGGTGGAAAAGAAGGTCGGACGCAACGACCCGTGTCCGTGCGGGAGCGGCAAGAAGTACAAGCAGTGCCACGGCCGCGAGGCCTGAACCCATTTCCCCGAACGCCGAAGGCCGGTCCCTGGGGACCGGCCTTCGGCTATGGTGTATGTCGAATGGTTCTTGTTCAGAAGGGCACGGGCATCTTCACCTGCACGCGCACGGGCTGCCCCTTCTCCGTGCCAGGTGACCAGGGCAACGTGGACTTGAGCGCATTGACGACGCGTTCGTCGAGCTCCTCGCCCTGCCCTTCGACCACCTTCACGTCGCTCAAGTGGCCGTCCTTCTCCACGACGAAGCTCGCGGTGATCTTTCCGCGCACGCGCATGCCGTCCTTGGCGACCACACGGTCACGCACGTAGTGCACCAGTTCCTTGTCACCTCCCGGATACTGCGGCATCACCTCGGCACGTGTGTAGAGGATATCCGCGAGCGGTTCGGGATCGTAGACCTTCTCGGCCAGTTCGTGGCCCTTGGTGTCATAACGGAGCCAGACACCGGACTTGTGGCCCATCTCGTAGTCGCCGGAGCATTCCACGCGACCGTTGGCATGATAGAACACGAAATGCCCTTGTTCGATCATCAGGTCGGCGTCCGCGTAGGTGCCCTCCACCTTCAACTTGCCATCCATGGTGTAGGTGCGGCCCAGGTAATAGGTCCCCTGCATGCCCTCCGCCTGTCGGTAGTACACCGCCTTTTTCTGCGCGGTGACGTTCAGGACATTGTCCAGATAGACACGAGCGGGTTCCTGGGCGAGGGAGGCCGCGGACAGGAGCGAAGTGCTCAGGCACAGCGGCAGGATGATCGGGTAGCGGGCGCGGTTCACGACTGGGTCCAATTCGTTCTGGACCATGATACGTGACGGTGCGCCAGAGGGTTACGAGAACACGTGGCCTCACCCCGCCCAACCTTCGCGATCGAGGCTGCGGTATTGGATGGCCTCCGCCAGGTGCTCGGTGCGGATCACCGGGCTTTCCGCCATGTCCGCGATGGTGCGGGCCACCTTGAGGATCCGGTCGTACGCACGCGCGCTCAGGCCGAGCCGGTCCATGGCCTTCTCGAGCAGGGCTTTCCCCGCCGCATCGATCCGGCAGATCGCCCGCAGTTGCTGCGCGCTCATCTGGGCGTTGCAATGGATGCCCTGTCCGCGGTACCGCTCCTGTTGAACGCTTCGCGCCCGGATCACCCGCTCGCGCACGTCCAGGCTGCGCTCCTGGCCGCGCTCCGCGCTCAATTCGCTGAACGGCACCGGCGTGACCTCGATGTGGATGTCGATGCGGTCCAGCAAGGGTCCACTGATCTTGTTCAGGTATTTCTGCACCACGCCCGGCGCGCAGACGCATTCCTTCTCGGGGTGGTTGTAGAACCCGCAGGGGCATGGGTTCATCGAGGCGACCAACATGAAGCTCGCGGGGTATTCCACGGTGAACCGCGCGCGGCTGATGGTGACGATGCGGTCCTCCAGCGGCTGGCGCAACACCTCGAGCACCGTGCGTTTGAACTCGGGCAGTTCGTCCAGGAAGAGGACCCCGTTGTGCGCCAGGCTGATCTCGCCGGGCTGGGGGAAGGAGCCACCACCGACCAAGGCCACGTCGCTGATGGTGTGATGGGGCGACCGGAAGGGACGGGTGCTGAGCAGGCTGTCGCTGCGACCCAGCTTGCCCGCGACGCTGTGGATCTTCGTGGTCTCGAGCGCCTCGTCGAGGTCCAACGGCGGCATGATCGTCGGCAGTCGCTTGGCGAGCATCGTCTTGCCCGCGCCGGGTGGGCCGATCAGGATGATGTTGTGGCCGCCCGCCGCGGCGATCTCGAACGCCCGCTTGATGTTCTCCTGTCCCCGCACGTCGCTGAGATCGATGGGGTACACGGCGCTGGCCTGCTCGAACTCCGCACGGATATCGACACGTTCGGGGGATACCGTGGGTTCTCCGTGGAGGATCGCGATCACCTCCCGCAAGTGTTCCACGCCGAACACGGTCAAGCCGTTCACGATGCCGGCTTCGCGGGCATTCGCCTTGGGCACGATCACGCCCTTGAACCCGCGATCACGGGCCTCGATGGCGATGGGCAGGGCGCCCTTGATCGGACGGACGCCACCGTCGAGCGACAGTTCGCCCATGATCACGAACTCCCCGAGCCGCTCGGCGGGCACCTGCTTGGTGCTGGCCAGGATGCCCACGGCCATGGGCAGGTCATAGGCGGAGCCTTCCTTGTGGACATCGGCCGGTGCGAGATTGATGACCGTTCGCTTGCCCCGCGGGAAATAGAGCCCGCAACCGGCGATCGCGTGGTCCATGCGGTGGTAGCTCTCCTTCACCGCATTGTCCGGCAGACCGACCAGGTAGAACCTCAATCCCTTGGTGACGCTGACCTCGGCCGTGACGATGGTGGCATCGATCCCGAACACCGCGCTTGCGAACACCTTCACCAACATCCTCTCTCCCTTTCGTTTGCAGTCGTGTGTTCAGTCCATGGCCTGCTCGATGTGGTCGATCATGGCATGGATCACCTTGATGTGCACCTCCTGCACGCGGTCCGCAAAGCCGTCATGCGGAACGCGCACTTCGACGTCGCAAAGGTCCTTCAACCGCCCACCGTCCCTGCCGGTCAAACCGATGACGTGCATGCCGGCCGCGCGGGCGGCCTCCGCGGCCTTGATCACGTTGGGTGAATTGCCGCTGGTGCTGATGGCCAGCAGGACATCGCCCTGGCGGCCGTGGGCCTGCACGAACCGGGCGAAGACCTGGTCATAGCCATGGTCGTTCCCCACGCAGCTCAAATGACCGGGGTCGCTGATGGCGATGGCCGCGATCGGTGGACGGTCCTCCCGGAAACGCCCCGTCAGCTCCTCGGCGAAGTGCATCGCATCGCACATGCTCCCCCCGTTGCCACAGCTGATCACTTTCGCGCCGTTCCTCGATCGCTCGCTCAGGAGGCCAGCGGCGCGTTCCACCGCGGAAAGATTGGCAGGATCGGATACAAAGCGCTCCAGCACCTCGGCAGCCTCGGAAAAATGCGATCGGATCCGCTCCATGCTCATCCCCCCAAAGATGCATCAGATCGCGTCAGCACGCACGCCGTCCCCAAGGCCATCGGGTCTTGAGGACGCACCGTCCGGCGCGACCCGAAGCAGGAAAGAGACCACGGATGAACACCGATGCACACGGATACGGGGATCCTGTTGATCGGAAGATGCCGCATTCATCCGTGCGTATCCTTGGTCCCGCATTCAAGGATCGCAAAGCCCGCCGTACGGCGGGCGCGTAAGACCCGATGGCCATGACGCCGTCCCTGCCCACGACAGCGACAGGATGATCGTCGAACGAGCGGTCCGAACGCGACCCGGGACCTTGCATACGGGAACAGTACCGCATCCCGTGGCGATCAACGGCTCGCGGTCTCGCCCAGCACGTGCATGCCCTTGATCCCCCGCTCCAGAAAGGCCTGATAGTCGGCGGGGTCGGGTGTGTAGGCCACCGGATCGGTCAGCAGCTCGCCTTCCGGGCTCAACAAGGCATAGAACGGTTGGGAGCTGGTGATGAAGGTCTCCGCCTGGACGGTCGCCCACTTGTTGCCCTTGGTCACGATCTCCTTCTGTTTGCCCGAGCTGGTGACGTAGATGTGTTGCTGGTCCTTGGGCAGTTCCTCCTTGTCGTCCACATACAGGGAAACGAGCACATACCTGTCACGGATCAGTTCGAAGACACCCCTCTCCGGCCAGACATGCTCCTCCATCTTCCTGCAATTGACACAGGCATAGCCCGTGAAATCGACCAGGAGCGGCTTGCCGGTGGCACGGGCCTGGGCCATGGCGGCGTCAAGGTCATGGTAGCAATCCAGGTCGTTCGGGCAATGCTTGGGCAGGACCCAGCTGTATCCAACGGGGGGCGCTAGACCGCTCATGAGCTTCAGGGTGTGGAAGGTGTTCGTCGCGCTGTTCACACGAAAACCCATCAGGAGATACACCGTAGCAGCCGCGAAAAGACCCGTGAACGCCCAGCGCGTGGCGGAACGCTTGGTGACCGGGCTGTCATGCGGAAAACGGACGACGCCAAGGAGGTACAGCACGATCCCCAGACCACAGATCACCCAGATGGCCATGAACAGCTCATAACGGACCAGGCCCCAATGCTTGACCAGATCGGCATTGCTCAGGAACTTGAAGGCAAGCGCTACTTCCGCGAAACCCAGCACCACCTTGACACTGTTCAGCCAGGAGCCCGATCGGGGCAGGGAATTGAGCCATTGCGGGAAAAGCGCGAACAACGCGAAAGGAAGCGCCAGCGCCAGCCCGAAACCACCCATGCCCGCCGTGAGCTGCCAGGCCCCGCCTTCTGCGGTGAGCGCACCCGCCAGCAATGAACCGAGGATGGGCCCCGTGCAGGAGAAGGACACCAGGGCCAGGGTGAGCGCCATGAAGAAGATCCCGATCCAGCCACCGAACTTCGATGCGTTCTGGTCCATCCGGTTCACCCAACTGGCCGGCAGGGTTATCTCGAAATAGCCGAAGAAGGAAACGGCGAACACGAGAAAGATGATGAAGAAGAAGATGTTCAGCCAGGGGTTGGTGCTGATCTCATTGAAGATCTCCGGGTTCACCGAACCGAGAAGATGGAACGGCAGGCTGAACAGCAGGTAGATCAGCAGGATGAACCCGCCATAAGTGATGGCGTTGCGCAGGCCCTTCGCCTTGTCCTCACTTCCCTTGGTGAAGAAGCTGACGGTAAGGGGGATCATCGGGAACACGCAGGGTGTGAGCAATGCGAGCAGCCCCCCGATGAAACCGAGGAAGAAGATCCGCCAGAGCGAGGCATCCTGCTCCACTTGTGTGGTGCTTCCTCCATCGGCACGCACAACGGGCGCGCTCAGGTCCACGTTCGGCAGTTTGTAGATGGGTCCTTCGCGTACCGCGAGTCCCGAGGTCGGACGGTCCCCGATGGTGACCGCCCCCGTGGCCGGTACCACAGTGAACCGCAAGGGGTCCGGGAAGATGCAGGACTCGTCATTGCAGCTCATGTAATTGATCACCCCACCGATCGCCTTGTTCGGATCGATCACACGGATGTCCCGTAAAAAGGCCACATCATCCTTGAACTTGCGCACCTTCATGCCGAACAGCTCGTCGAACAGCTCGAGTTCGTGGGCCCCTTCCTCGATCGGCGCACCGATCACTTCCGCCTGGGCAAGCGAGTCGAACAGGATCGATGTGGGGATCGGTCCTTCATCCCCGAAGGATTCCTGCGAATAGACGTACCACCCTTCATCCACATGGGCGGAGAATGCCAGACGCCAGACGTCCTCCCCCTTCTCGTTCATGGTGATCGACCAATGCACCGGGCCTTCATCGGAGGCCGTTGCCGCGCTCTTTGCGAACGACAGGTCACCGAATTCGGCGCGGTCCTCGCCCAATAGGACCTTGAAATACAGCGGATCGGGAAAGATGCAGCTCTGGTCATTGCACGTCTCAAAGTCGAGACGACCCGTGATGGCCAAGCTCGGGTCCTCGACGGCGACCCTTTGGGAGAAAACAACGGTCCCCTTGTACTTCTTCACCTCCATGTCGAACACGGGGTCGTGCCCTTGGACCACATGATCGCTGATCTCCTCCGGGGTGCCCTTTACCGCGACGCCCGGAATGGTATCGAAGGCGAAGTGCGTGGGGATGGGCCCCATCTCTCCAAAGTCCTGCTGGGAGTAGAGATACCAGCCACTGTCGATGTCCGCGCGGAAGAGGATGTCCCAGGTACCACTATCATCGTGGAGCATCGAAATGCTCCACTTCACCGGATCGACAGGCGCCTGCGCACCGGGGGCCTGGCCGTGCAATGCGGCGAAGGGCAACAGGAAAGCAAGCAACGGAAGGGGGCGCAGCATCACTTCGTCGACGCGGGAACGGCTACTTCGAACGGCACGGCGACGGGAGGAAGACAGGTGTTGTCGTTGCATACCATGTATTCCACTGTCCCACGGACGGTGAAGGAACCATCGGTCCGCCGATCGACCAGGGCGGTGAAGGTGGGTTCTCCCGAATGGTACCGCACGCGCATGCCGAAATTGTTGTCCATCACTTCCTTGGCATTCGGTTCGACCACTTCCCGAAGGACGTAGTTCGGATCCTCCTGGACATGGATCTCTGTGGGTAGGGGACCATCATCGCGAGGGAGCGACAGCGCATAGATGTGCCAACCTTCATCCACCTTGGCATGCAGCAGCACCGCGACCGTGCCATCGGCACGGGTCTCGGCCTCGAATTCCCAGTGCACCGGGTTCGCGGCGAACGCGTACATCGACATGAGAAGAAGGGCGAATGATGTCAGCAGGGTGCGCATGAGGCTTGGAACAGGACCCAAAATTAGCGGTCCCGAGCGGCTGAATTCCCCTTCAACTGGTCCGGAACATTGCGATCCCAGTCATCGGGTCATGGCATCTCCACGTCCAGCACCCGGGCCAGGGGGATCGCGATGCCGGACTTCAACAGGATCGCATGGTCATCATACGACCAGATCGTGGTCTCCACCACTTTCAATCCCTCGCTGTCCCGGAACAGTATCCGGCACTTGCCACGATACCCATTGCCCAGGCGCATCGCCCGTTGGACCTTCATGAGCAGCGCATGGTGATGGGCCGGGTCCAGATTGACCGGCGCCTTGGGGAACCGCAGTGACGGAATGTCCTCCTTGGCGATCGATCGGGCGGATGAGGGTCTCATGGGGGAAGATCGGGCGGATGAAGATAGTCGGAAGTGGTCACCGGAGGGATGCCCGCACGATATTCGTCGCACCGGGGACCGCGCGCACCCCTTCGGCCAGGCGATGACCCACCAGCCAGATGATGCGTTCACCGGCGAGCAGCACCCAGGTCCTTGTCTTCTCATCACGTGGCACCTTCGCATCGATCAGGATATCGCTGATCAATCTCGACCCTCCCAGACCCTCCGGCCGCATGCGGTCTCCGGGACGCCATTGGCGGAGGACGAGGGGAAAGGTGAGGCGGTCGCGATCGATCACCACAGTACGGGACGCCGATCGACGGTCCTCGCCCCCATACCGTTCATCTTCGCACAGAACGATCGGAGCACTATCCGGAAGGTACAGGTCGGACCCGATGGTGATCGGAACACCAAGGTCCGCATCAAGCGGCGCGATCCGAAGCGCAGTGCGATCGACCCACACTGCATGAGCGTCCTTTTGGAAGCAGGCACCCGTGCGTCGGCGATCGACGGCCAACAGGATGTCCTTGACCACGTTGGGGTGCAGGCCCAAGGGGCGCAACAGTTTCGACAACACCATCTGGGGTGGACCATGGTCCCCGTTCAGCCGGTCGAAGGGGATCACTTGCGGGAGCCGTTCAGGGGCGTCGCTCATCCACCATGATGCCAGGTCGCGCAACCGCTCAAGTGCATGGCCGAGTGCGGACCGCGCTCCGGGCCGAAGGTCCTCCATCAAGGGCAACAATTCATGGCGCACGCGGTTCCGGAGATAGTGCGGATCGGAGTTGCTGGCATCCTCCCGAAAGGGGATGTGCATCCTTTCCGCATAGCCCATGATCTCCGAGCGGCCCACATCCAGGAGCGGGCGTACCACACGACCCGAGCGCCGGGGAATGGAGGCCCAACCCTGGGGGCCGCTGCCACGCAGCAAATGGATCAACAAGGTCTCAATGGCGTCATCGCGATGATGGGCGGTGACGATGGTCCCGATGCCGCTCGCGTCGGCCATGCGTTGCAGCCCCTGGTAGCGCAACTCCCGGGCGGCCATCTGCACGGACACACCGGCCTTCTCGGTCAAAGCCTTCGGGTCCACGGTGCATGCGGTGAAGGGCACACGGTGGTCCGCACACCAAGCGCGCACCAGTTCCTGGTCGGCGACGCTCGCATCGCCGCGCAATCCGTGTTCCACATGACCGGCAGTGATGGGATAGCCGAGCGCATGCAGTGCATGCAGGAGGGCCATGCTGTCCATGCCTCCGCTCACGGCCACGAGCGCGGGCCTTCCGGGTGGAAGCAGCCCGGATCGTTGGATGCTTCGTTGTACCGGATCAATTCCCATGGCCGATCGCCCGGAGCACGCTCCGGGCCTTCAGTTCACATTCCTCCCACTCCTGCTCAGGATCGCAGGCGGCGGTCAGCGCGCTTCCCGTGATCAAGCTGGTATGTCCTGTCACGGCATTGTGCACGATGGTGCGGATCACGACGTTCAGGTCCAGCCGATCCCCTTCCACCCAACCGATCGACCCGCTGAACACCCCACGGGGCCTGCCTTCGGCCTCATTGATCAGCTGCATGGCGCGCACCTTGGGCGCACCGGTCATGCTGGCCATGGGCCAGGACGCCCGGACGGCATCCGTGATGTGCTGATCATCGCGCAGAAGCGCTTCGACCCGGCTGACCATTTGATGCACGTTGCGGAAGGCGCGCACACCGCAAAGCTCCGTCACTTCCACGCTCCCGGTGCGCGCCACCCGGCCCAGATCATGACGCGCCACATCCGTGGCCATGATATTCTCGCTCCGCTCCTTGGGGTCGGTCCGGAGTTCGTCCGCCAGGGCCTGATCGCGGGCGACATCCACGTCGCGCGGGCGCGTGCCCTTCATCGGCTCCGTGCGTATCCGGTCCCCTTCGATCTCCAGGAACCGCTCCGGGCTGGCGCACAGGACGAACGTGTCACCGTGGCGATAGCAACCCGCGAAGGGGGCTTCCGTGGAACACAGGAGGTCCTGAAAGGCTCGAATGGGGTCCCAACCGGGTAGTTCTGCGGTCCTTTCGATGCAGTAGTTCACCTCGTAGATATCGCCTCGACGGATGTGGTCCATCAGGCCATGCGCGATCTTCAGATAGGCTGCCCGGGAAGTCCGGACCCTCCATTCCGCGTCCGGCGGACCGCTCCTGGCCGGACGGGTCCCGACAGAGCTTGACAGGTCTCCGGCCAGCCTTTCCATCCGTGCCCGATCACCGTGTATTGTGGTAATCCCATCCTCCTCCTCGAGGAGCAGTTCGGGTTCGAACCAGTGCAGGAGGGGGAATTGCTCCGGGGAGGGGCGGTGAATGCCAATGGACTCCATGCCATGACACAATTCATAGGACAAATGGCCCATTGTTCGACGTGCGGTGCGCAGCAGGTATTCCTGCCATTGGGACCAGGCGGTGACAGGGTCCTGGGAGGAGAAATGCGTCCGTCTGCCGATGCCCAGCACCGCCCGACATCGGTCCATGGTACGACGGTATAGGAAGAACGGCTCCCCCCATAGCGCGGATAGGTCCACCGGGACCTGTAGACCTTTGGAACCCAAGGCGAACGGACATCCTGCGTTCACGTCGTCGAAGATATCCCGACCGGGCAACCCGGAGCCACCAGGCACGTCATCTTCCTGCCCGGCGATGCCACTTCCCCCCGGTCCGGGCGCGAACGACCCCATGCCCGCGTCCGAACACCCCGCGATCGGTCCCAAGGCCCATCGACGGTCCGCAACCGGCCCCATCCCGACCAGGTGCGCTTGGGGGTGTTTGACGACAGGTCCGGATCGATTATTTTTGATCTTGCCATGATGAGACCTTTACTCACCGCCTCGCTGACGTTGTTGAGCTTTGCCTCCTTCGGGCAGTCCGCTCGATTGGTCATCAACAACGACGCTTACATCGTATACGATGTGACAGCGCCATCGTCCCAGGAGACCTGGTTGGTGGTGACGAATCCAGCCACCAATGCCATCACGGTCAGTGGCACTGGGGGGAACATCATATCGGAGCGGGAACAGAACTATCTGCGTTGGGGGATCGGTGCGACAACCGGGATCTATTCGGTCCCGTTCACCACGGCAGCAGGGGTCAAGATGCCCCTGACCTACCAGAAGAACACGGCCGGCACAGGCGCGGGCTCCGTGGTGTTCTCGACCTACAATTTCGGTGCACTGCCCGTGGCGACCGCTTGGAACAACGACCTGTACCGTCCTTCGGATGTGACGCACATGCATGACAACGCCACCGGACTGGTGAACAACTCGAACAATGTGGTCGACCGGTTCTGGATCATCGACACGCAGGCGCCCGGCTATGCATATACCACGAAACCCGACGCCACCCTGGCGTTCGTCTATGCCAAGGCCGACGTCACCACCAACAACCTCATTGCGTCGACCACTCAAGTAGGTGCGCAACGGTTCAATCCGGGCGTGCAGAAATGGGGCGATTTCCTGCCGGTCGGGAATTTCGCCCTGAGCGTTCCCACAGGTACGCAGAACACGGTATCCAATGTGGTGGTACCGAATGCGGATTTCTACCGCTCCTGGACCCTTTCGGACTTCAACAACCCGCTGCCGATCGAGCTTGTCGACCTGAAGGGGGATTGTGAGAACGATCAGGTCGTGGTGCGCTGGACGACCGCATCGGAACAGAACAACGACTATTTCACGATCGAGAAGAGCACGAACGGCGTGGAATGGTATGTCATCGGTACGGTGGATGGCGCAGGCAGCAGCCAGACGACCTTGGAATACAGCTTCGTGGACCACGAACCGACGGGGCTGGCCTACTATCGTCTGCGCCAGACCGACTTCGACGGCAGCAGCAAGACCAGCGCCATGTTCGCCGCGGGTTGCGAGAGCGACGGCGGCATTTCCATCGTGAACGCCTGGGACGACGGTTCGAATGTGAACGTTCTGGTCAGTTCCAGCATCGAGGGCATGCACGACCTGACCCTGATCGACGCGCAGGGCAAGGTGATGGTGACGCGGCCGGAACAGCAGATCCAGAACGGCATCACCCACCTCGCATTCCCGAAGAACGGGATCGCCACCGGCATCTACATGATCCAGTTGCAGAACGAAGGCGGTTCCCTGAACCGACGGATCATGATCCAATAACGGAGCGCTTCCCGACCCACCCAAAAAGGGGCGCCGTTGGCGCCCCTTTTCATTTTCCGATCCTCCATCGCCGGATGCCCAAGGCGAGCAGAACACCGATAAGCAGGAACGAAAGGAAGACCGCGGCGCGTCCGGTCAGATCTCCGTGCCGCACAAAGAAGGTCGTTCCCTGGTCCAGGTGGACCCTGGCCCGGATCACGGCAGGCACCCACCATGATGTGGGTGCATGGATGTCGCCCCGCTGATCGATCCAACAACTGATGCCGGTGTTCGCTGCACGTACGACGTCCCGGCGTGTTTCAATGGCGCGGAGACGACCGTACTGCAGGTGCTGGCGATAGCCGGGCGTATCGCCCCACCAGCCATCATTGGTGATGATGGCGATCAGGTCGGCCCCATTGCGGACATAGCCCGTGACGTAATCACCGAAAACGGATTCGTAACAGATCACAGGGGCCACGCCGATCCTTCCACTGTCCGCCAGCAACACGGACCGTTCCCGCTGACCGGCCAGGCTGCCGGACGTACCACCCAGATCGATCGACAGGAAATCCAGCTTGCCGATCAGCCCTTCGAACGGGAGCATCTCCACCCCGGCGACCAATTTGCTTTTGTGATAGACCGCAAGACGGCCATGTGCATCCACCAACAACGCCGCATTGTATGCATCGTAATGGCGGTCCGTGCCACCGACCTTCCTCGCAGTGATGGTACGCGGCTCTTCACGCCCGAACAGATAGGCGGAGGACATGCCCGTGAGCACGGCCACGCCGGGGTGTTCCTGGATCCATTCCCGGATGCGTCCCACGCTTTGCGATCCACCCAGGTCGTTCTCCCACAAACCTTGCAGATGAACCTCCCCGTCCGGACCCATTTGCAGCGTGGCGTTCTCCTGGAGCGCCGTCTCGGGAAAGACGACAAGACGCGTACTGTCGGTCATGTCCCCTCCCGCGAGGTCGAGCATCCGGTCCAATTGGTCCATGGGGGCCAAGCCCCCGAACTTCTCGGAATAGGGATCGATATCGGGCTGCACGATCACCACCTCGGTGGTCGGCCCCCTTTCCTTGTAGGTCGCATGGGCCACGAGCGATCCACCGATCGGCAGGGCAATGAGCAGGCCCGCGGCAATGGCGCGGAAGCGCGAGGCGGCCGGTCGCGAGGCACGCAAGGCCAGCAGCACAAGCACGTTCACGGTGAGCACCCACACGCTGCCGCCCAGGTGTCCGGTCCAGGCATACCATTGCACCCATTCGGCATGGGCCGACAGGCCGTTCCCCAGCGTCAGCCACGGCCATTGCAGGTCCCAGTCATGATGCAGGCGCTCGAATGCGGTCCAGAAAAGGATGAACGAGGTCCAACCCCAGGCCATGCCCCATCTTTTCCGCACGTGCCGGGTCAACACAAAGGGGATGGTCATCAGGCCGGCATTCGCCATCTGAACGAGCCAACCCGTCAGGAACCGCGTGGCAGGGCCCTCCTGAACGTTTCCCAGCCAATGGGTGGTCAACATGTTCCACAACAGCAGGCCGGGATAAAGGACAAGCAGGGTCCGCTGGTGGCGCGGGGCGTGCGACCAGCGATCCTCTGCGACCCGGATCCAAGGCACGAGCGCGATGAACAGCAGGGGTGTCAACCCACCGGTGGCCGGCCAGGCCAGGACCATCAGCAGGCCACCGAACAAGGCCCACCCCACATGTTGCATGTCACGCACGGCGGCGCCGAAGGTAGCGGGCACCCTGGAAGCAGTTCGTGTCAGCGCAACAGGTACATCTTGCCGAAGCCCTGCTTGAAGTAGCCCGATGCCCCGGTCGAGCGGAGCTCCATGTCATCGCCGTTCAGTTTGGCGATCACGCGATAGAGATAGACCCCGCGAGCCAGTTTGTCGCCGAACTCGTCCCTGCCATCCCATGCATATTCGGTGATGTTGCGACCCACATGCATCGGTCCGAGCTCCGCATTGGTGATCTCACGCACCACGCGTCCACTGATGGTCATGATCTGCACCTTCATGTAGCTGGGCACCTCCGAACCAGTGACCGTGAACACGAAGCGCGTGCTGGTCGTGAACGGGTTCGGATAGTTAAGGACCTCGGTGATGGTGGCCGCATTGATCACTTCGAAATCGATCTTCAGGTCGTTGTCGCCACTGGCGTTGTTGCTGATGTCCCTGGCCTGCACGGTCAGTGTGTAGGTGCCGTCCAATGGGAAGACCGGGTGGTACTCGATGTGGGAGATATTATCCGGACCGCTCGCGGGGACAAAGTGCATGATCTCCTCCCCACCCTCGCGGAAATACAATCGGCGCTGGCCCTGCGGGTCGGCCAGGAAGACCTTGAAATAGGTCGTGTCCGATTCACTATCGAGCAATAGAGTGGTGTTCTCGTCGTCGAGGGTCACGAGGATCTCCGGTTTCGCGGACACGATGTCACCGTTCAGGATATGAACGCCATCGAAGGTCACGTCCAACAGGGGGTTCTCATGGTCCTCATTGATGTCGAACCTGAGCGTGGCGATGTTGTTGAAATGGTATTGTTCGTACTGGTCATAGCGACCGGTGGTACTATCCACAGGGTTCGCCTCGATGATGATCGTATTGGCCCCGCCAAGGTCGGTCGTCGGGATCGGGATCGTATCCATCACCACACCACCGGCAGGCAGCGGCGCATTATAGTGATGGCGCACGGTGTGCCATTGCCCCGTACGGTCCACGACCCATGCGTCGATCAGTAGGCTGTCCATATCGTACGGACTGATGTTCCGCACCGCCACGGCCACGCGCGCGTCCTGGCCTTCGTACAATCCGGTCGGGATGGGCAGGTAGCCCGATGGAGGATCGATGGCGCATTCGGGCACGGGGGAATGGATGAGCTGCCAGCGCTTCATCTGCGAAGGCACCGGATCGACCACGGAATCATTCCTGAGCACGGCCTTCAATCTCAGGTACGGATAGAGCTGGGCATCGGCGATGGCACCGAAGTCGGGTTCGGGTACTGAATCCAATGGACCGTCCAGGTCGTAGAGCAATTGTTCAGGACCACTGGGTCCGGGGAGTCCGAAGACCTGGATACGGACGCTGTCCTGCGGGTCATTGGGCTTCTCGTCCCAGTAGAACGCCTTCCATTCGTGCGTCGGTCCCGCCAGCACGGAGTTGATCGCACCGGAATGGCCCGTGGCCTGGATCCATGCGCTCAACTCGATGTGCGCATCGATCGAATCCCCGATGACCTGCTGGACCGAACCGAGATCGCCCTTCTTGGCGAAGAAGATGTAGGGGACCTTGTCCGGGGCCGTGGCGATGCCTGTCGCACCCAATGCATTGAAGGTCGCGTAGAGGTCCGGATACACGGCCGGGTCCATGTTCACCGAATCCTTGTTCAAATAGAGATAGGTCCAGAGAAGCACGTAATGACCGTCCGGGATCTCATTGGCCAGCATGTTCTGAAGGGCGTTCATCTGGGCCGGCCACCCGGTCCTGAATATGAAATACCGTTCGACCCGCGACCGGCAGGCCCCGTCGTTGTTGACGTTGCCGAACTGATGGTCCGGGTTCTGTCCGTTGTAGTAGCTCCCCCAGGCCTGGAGCGTGGCGGGCTCGATCACCGCGACGTGCATGGCGGTCGGTGAACCACAGCCCTGGCCTTCCATCCAGTTCAGGTCCAGGAACCAGTTGTTCTCCAGGCCATCGCTGCCGACCAGGTCGCAACGGACCTGGTGCAGACCGGCGTCGAAATCGAACCGACGTGCCGGTTCGTTATAGGTGATCTGGCTGAACGCGTCCTTGCGGTACTGGAAGAAGTGTGCCTGGCCCCAGCCCTCCCGGTCGGTGAGGTACTGGAACGACGATCCACGCCAATCGAACCCATTGTCCGCCGTGCTGTCGGGGCTGCATCGCCAGAAGAAGACAGTGCTGTCGGTCTGTGCATTGAGGGCGAAGATCTGCTGGGGCTGCCAGGTGACCACCCCGCCGGGCGCGGTGATGGTCGTGCTTTCCATGATCGGGCTGTTGAAGTGGTCCGTGGTATCGATCTGGAAGCGGTAGGTACGCACCGGGGCGAAGGGATCCCCCGTGCTCGCTTCCAACAAGGGCGCGCTCTCCGGGGTGATGGCGTATTCATAGGGATACACCGGGAAGATCTCGCCGGAAGTGATCAGCAACGAGGTGTTCACCACGTTGTTGCCCGTGTCGTCCAGCTCGGGCACCTGATCCGGGTCCAGATCCACGCGGACCTCCAGGTCGTTCAGTCCAAGCCCACCATCGGTGTCGAGCACGGGCACATGAAAGGTGACCGTGTCGCGGAACACACCGCCATCGAATTCCTCGAACTGCGGTTGCAGGGTCTGCGACTCCTCGACCAATGTGCGTTCCAGCGCCGCGTTCACGTTCCTGTCCACCCCTTTGCCCAGGTTGGTCACCACCGCATGCACCTGGAATGTGTCGACGTCGGCCGTGACCGGAGCGGGTGAATAGGAGATGTCGGGCAGGGTGATCCGATAATCCGGCTTCGGCCATGAATTCAATACGAGCGTGGGATCCCCCTGCAGCGTGAACGTCTGCACGTTGTTCAATGTCAACACGTTGTAGCTCAAGGCCAATTGCTGGAAGGCCGCGTATTGGATGTGCTGCCCGATGGTGCCGCCATAGTTCACCTGGCTGAAGCTCCTGTACCAATCCTGTGTGAAGGGGAACAGCGTGTTCGTCAGTCCGATGTCGACCGATGCCAGGAACGCGATCGCCCCTTTCTGGTGGAGCAGTACGAACCGTTCGCTGGCGCTCTCCGCACCCTCCAGGTGGATGTTGCCTGCGTAGCAGCTGTTGCCGATGACCACTGGATAGTGGCCGTTCCACTCGTAGTTGTAGGGATTGTCGATCGTGATGTCGAACCCACCACCACTGGCATGGGCGAAGAAGGTCATCAGGGAGACCCCCTCCTGGATGAACGTGTTGACGCTGTCCGCACTCGCCTGGTCGATCAGGTTGCCGTCCGTCTTTACGAAAGTCGTTACATGACCAGCGAAGCTGGTATCCTCCGCGACCGCCTTGTACGCGTTCAGGTAGCTCCCGAACAGCGCCCACTCCGATGCATCGCCCCCACCTCGGAAATGGAGGATGTGCTTCATCCATTCCGCGGGAGGCTGGCTCTCAAAGGTCTGCACCTTGTCCAGGTAGTCGAGGACCTCCTGATCGTTCTTGGCCGCGAGGCGTCCCACCGGGATCGCAATGAGACGGGGATCGCCGGAGATCCCGAGGGTGAAGCAGTTGTCGCTTGGTGGATACCCGTACGTGGGGACCAGGCATTGGGCATAGGCCACCGGATCGTTGCGGTATCCCGCGATGGCACCCACCTGCGGTGCGATCACGGACTTGCCGACCAAGAACAAGGCAGAGGGATGCGTCGGCCATTGGTCATACGCCATTTTGAGGAATTGACGGATCGCGAGCGGATGTTTCGGTATGCCTCCACCGAACTGGTCATAGAGCTCATCCACATCGACCACAACGGTCTCATGCGGATGGGTCGAGCCGTTCTCCTTGTATGCGGCATATTGGAGCGCCGCGTTCATCAGGGAGCCGTTCGTGATGATGATCATGGCCGAATCCGCCTGGACCTGACCGAGGTCGGTGAAATAGCCGGTGCTGTTCACCGGCACCAGGTCCCGGACGGTATCCACATGCTGCACGGTGCACATGAACAGACGGGTGAGGTCCGCATTGGGATCGGCCGGCGCGATGGCCTTCCATTGCGCGCCCACCTGGGTGGGAAGGATCCGCCGCACCGTGTCGCCGTATGCGTACAGTATGGGGGTCCCGGGGATCCCGATGAAGGTCATGGTGGAGGGCGGATCACCGGGCAGGTCCGGCAATTCCATCTTCACCACCGGCTCCGCGTTCATGTGGAAGATATGGGGATAGCGCACCTGACAGAAGGCCGAGGCCTGTCGGTCGAGGTAGCCATTGCCACCATAGCAGGCATCAAGGTCATGCACCGAGCGGAACTTGAAGGTCGTGTAGCTCGGACCGATCCAGGTGTGGTCCATTGTGAAGTCCGTCCGGAAAAGCTTGTATCCCCGGTAGATGGTGTCGATCGCGGTCAGGTCGGTGGGGCCGTACAGGATGCGGGTATGGTGATCGGGGCAGGAACTTCCACCGGGATTGTTCGTGCCAGCGAAGGCGATGCGCACCTCGGCATCCCCGGCATTGGGGCCCGTATAGGGTCTTTGGGTGAGCATGGAGATGTTCTGCGTGGCATCGTTGCCGGCGCTCGTCATCTCGGAGCGGAAGAACCCCTCCGCCTCCACCATCTGGGCACTGGTGGCGCCTTCCACGGTCCGATCACCCGGTTGGTAGCGGTCGGCCATGTCCCATCGCGCCGTATACCAGAACCACTCACGATCGGTATAGGACCCGAAATCGGTGTTCGAATAATCCACGATCCGCAACTTCTCCGGCGTGACGTCCCAGGTCAGATAGTAGCGGACCGTATCGTTATAGAGGCTGTAGTTGGGGTTGTTCTGGTGTTCGGGCAGGTCATACAACGGCACATCGAATTGGCCGTCGTTCTTGTCGGCGCGGAACTCGATGAAATCCTGTCCATTGAACACGCCGTCCGCCTCACCCGCCACGTAGATGGGTACCTGTTGTTCCCTGCTGAACAGCTGGAGGTCGCGGGGGTCCACGGAAGCGACCGGAAATCCCGCGTCCGCCAATGCCGTGCTGTCGATGCGGTAGATGCCGCTCGCAGCGATCTGGAACCGCCAGTACTGCCGACCATGATCGATCCACTCGTTGCCGTAGGGCTGGGCGAACGCCCCGACCGCCGCGAGGTAGGTCATGACCGCGCAATACCAGCGTCTCATGAGGGTCCCTTCTTGAAGATGTCGAACCGCAGCGAGAAGACGTTCGAGTAGAGCGCGACGGAGGCATCACCGATGTCGGTCAACGCGTAATCGATCATCACGCTCTTGATCCGGAGGCCCACCCCGATGTTGGGCTGGACATTGAGCCGCTCCTTGTTGTCGATGTCCTTCACGTACTGCATGTTGTTCATTCCTGCACGGACGAACACCACACCGGCATAACCCACCTCCAGGCCGATGCGCGGGTCCGCACTCCAGGTGCTTGTGGCCAGGAGCGTGTTGCGCTTGCCATCGAAGGTGTTCTCCAGGTCCAGCTCACCGAGCAGCGTCACCTTGCTGCCGAAGCGGAATTCGCGCGCCACACCAAGGGCCAGCCGGGGGAGGGTCAGCTCGGTGCTGTTCTCCGGCAGTTCGTTGCCCGTGGCCGCGAAGGTCTCGATGGTCGTCTGGTCCAGTGAATAGCTCCACGCCGTGAACGTAGTGGTGATGTCCCGCGCCACGGCTGCGAAACGCCAGCGGTCCTTGTCGTACTGGAGACCGCCGTCCAGGCCGAAACCCCAAGCTTTGGCAAAGTCGCCCACATGCCGGTAGATCACTTTGACGTTCCCACCGACGCGCAATCCGGGAATGCCCAGCTTGCGGGCATAGGTGATCAGCACCGCATTGTCCGTGGCGGAAAAACTCGTGATGCGGTCGTAATCCACATTGCCGTTGTTGTCGATCAGGTCCGTGGTATTGGGGATATTGTCCACCCCGAAACGGAGGTAGGTGATCCCGATGGTGCTCACCGAATCGATCTTCTTCGCAGCTCCGATGTAGTCGTACTTGGCGATACCGGCGAAATACTCGCTGTGCATGGCACCGATCTGCAGGTCACCACGCACGCCCAACAGTCCGGCCGGGTTCCAGTAGCCCGCGGTCACGTCACTGCAGGCCGAGGTGTAGGCATAGCCCATGCCCAGCGCACGCGCGCCCACGCCGATGGCCAGGAATTCGTTGCTGTACTTCGGAGCGTCCTGTGCATGCACATGGAACGGCAGGAGCACGAACAGGGAGAATAGCGCGCGCCATGGCGCGCGCAGGAAGGGACTGCGTCCGAAGAAGTTCCGCACGGTTCGCATCAGCATGGTATTGACGCAGCTACTAACTGAAGGTGGCCTCCGATATTGCCCCGAAATTAGCGCAACTTCGGCCCATCCAGCGGACACGCGATGCACCGCTCCATGGCACGCTTTCCCCGCATACCGGACCTGCTCACCACCGCGAACCTAAGCTGCGGGGTGGCCTCCATCCTGCTGGCTTCCCAAGGACAGTTGACGATCGCGTGTTGGCTGGTCTTCGCAGGGGCGGGTTTCGACGTCCTGGACGGCCTGGCCGCCCGGGCGCTCGGGGGGGGCAGCGATCTGGGAAAACAGCTGGACAGCCTGGCGGACATGGTGACTTTCGGGGTGGCGCCGGGGATGCTCATCGTCCTCGGAAGACCCTCCTGGGAGACCCTGCTCCCGGAGAAAGCCACGGGATGGGCGATGCTCGCCGCCGCGCTGGTCCTGGCCATCGCCTCCGCATGGCGCTTGGCGCGATTCAACATCGACACACGCCAGGCGCAGGGGTTCCTGGGATTGCCGACACCAGCCAACGCCCTCTTCTGGACATTCAGCGTCCTGCTCTTCTCACCCATGGAGAACTACACCGCCAGGGCGGACACATCCGTCCTTCTTCGATGGGGCGCACGTTGGATGGGCTCCAGTGCGGCGCTGCTGGCCACGGCCCTGGTCCTGGGCGTCCTCATGCTCTCCTCCGTTGCATACCCATCCCTGAAGTTCAAGCACTTCCGGTGGCAGGGCAATGAAGTGATGTACACTCTCCTGGGCCTCGGCTTGCTGCTTGTACTGTTCAATGGCGCGCTGGCCGCACCGTTGATCCTACTTTTGTACATCCTTTCCCCGCTTTGGGGGAAGCTCTTCCACAAGACCGCATGAAGACCTTCCGCGCCTCGATCGACGTAATGCCGCACGACAATCTGCTGGACCCCCAGGGCAAGGCGGTGACCAGTGCCATGGACAACCTGGGCCTTCCCGAGATCAGCGGGGTACGCATCGGCAAACACATCACCCTGCAGGTGGAGGCCAAGGACAGGAAGACCGCCGAATCGAAGGTGGAGGAGGCGTGCAGGAAGCTGCTTGCCAATCAGATCATGGAGAAGTTCAGCTTCTCGGTGGAGGAAGCGGCGAAATAGGAACAGTTACCAGGTGGGGAACCCGTTCGTCTAGGACCTTCGCCTGAGCTCGAAGTTCTTTCCAAGATAGACCTTCCTGACCGTCTCGTCCGTGGCCAATTCTTCGGCCGTGCCCTGCTTCAGGATCCTGCCCTCGAACAGCAGGTAGGCCCGATCGGTGATGCTGAGGGTCTCCTGCACGTTGTGGTCGGTGATCAACACACCGATGTTCCTTTCCTTCAACTTGGCCACGATGGTCTGGATGTCCTCCACGGCGATGGGGTCCACGCCGGCGAAGGGCTCGTCCAGGAGAATGAACTTGGGCTCCGTGGCCAGTGCCCTGGCGATCTCCGTGCGGCGGCGCTCGCCACCGCTCAGCACATCGCCCATGTTCTTCCGGACATGTCCCAGACCGAACTCGTCCAGCAGTTCCTCGAGCTTCTGTGATCGCTCGGCCTTGGTCAGACCGGTCATCTCCAGGATCGCGCGGATATTGTCCTCCACGGAAAGCTTGCGGAACACGCTGGCCTCCTGCGGCAGGTAGCCGATGCCCAGTTTGGCCCGCTTGTACATCGGCAGGTCGGTGATGTTGCGGTCGTCGAGGTGGATCGCGCCGTCGTTCGGCTTGATCAATCCCACGATCATGTAGAAGGTGGTGGTCTTGCCGGCACCGTTCGGACCGAGCAGCCCGACGATCTCGCCCTGGGCGACCTCCACGCTCACACCCCCGACCACCGTGCGGCGTTTGTAGCGTTTGACGAGGTCCGTGGCAGTGAGCATCAGAAATCGAACTGGAACTTCAAACGTATGGCGAAGGGGGTGATGTCCGGATGGTCGAGGTAGGTGAGCCGCCAAACACCATCGATGCGGATGACGTTCAGGATGTTCTCGATACCGGCCGCCACTTCCACGTATGGTCCGTTCCGCAGGCTGTACATGCCGGGCAGGAACAGCAGCTCCGAACCGTGCTTGGGATCCAGGTCGCCCACGACGGCCTTCGCGGTCACGACCTCCCGCCAGCGCAGCCTCCGCATCAGGGGAATGTGATTGAGGAGCAGTCCCTCGAAGTGTTGTTCGGCCATCACCTGCGCGTAACGGTCGCTGATGAACTCGAAGAAGTTCATCGTGTTGAACGCGTCGTCGTAGTTGTAGAAGGTCTCATTGCCGGTGTGCAGGATCAACAAGGGATAGGGCAGCGTGCCCCAGATGCGACCGGCCTCCACGGTGTAGTCGAACGTGCCGAGGATGCCCAGGGGGACCTTCTGCTCGATCCTTCCGATCAGCTTGGTGTATTCGTACTGGCTCCCGAAAAGACCCGGGAACCCGTATGCCACATGCACCTCGAACGCGGGGAACCGGGTGCCCAGGCTCACCCGACGGAATTCACCGGCCACGTACTTCTCCTGATAGGCGAACCGCGTGTTCAGCGACAGTTCGAACGAGGTGATCCGCGGAATGCTGCGCAGCACGTTGATCCCATTGCCTTCGAACACCGGATGCAGATACTCCAGGTCGCCCCGCGGATAGAGCTCCCGGTAGCGCGCCATCAGGAGGTTGTTGAACCCGCTGAACCATTCCCTTTCGTACGATGCCCGCACCTCGTTCACCAAGGTCAGCTTGTTCGCCGGATTGCTGCGGAAGGTGGACGAGAGGATGTTGTCGGACCGGAAGGCGCTCTGGCTCTGGCCCAGCTGCTCGATGTCGTGCTTGAGGTACACCCCGAGGATCTGGCGCGGGTCCTTGGTGATGAAACCCTGTCCGCCCACCATGCCCTTGAACTCGCGATCGAGCAGGCCGTACGCGGTGTATCCCTCGAACTCCACACGCCTGCTGAACTTGTTGCTTGTTCGGAGGCCGAACTTGAACCGTGGCCCCTCCACGGTATTGCTCGAATAGAAGGTGTAGTAGGGCCCGAACTCCACGTTGCCTTTGGTGTAGTAGCCCGTGATCAACATGTTCACCACGTCGACGAACGTGCGGAACCGGGGCACGGTCTTCACGCTGTCGACCATCTTGTAGATGTCGGCCTCCTGCTTGCTGAGGGCTTCGGGCCGGTGCGCCTGCCAATATGCGTCAGTGGTACTGCCGCTGTCCGGCACCATGATCACGCGTTCGTTCCCCGCGAACTTCTCTTCCCGCGCCTCCTGGTTGATCGCAAAATCCGCGTAGGTGGCGGTGCGACGGCCATAGAAGCCCTGGAACTTCTTCCTCTTCAGCAGGCTCAGATCGACCACCAAGGCATCCCGCTTGAGCATCCACACCTCGTCCTCGACCTGGTCGTATTCCTGCTCCACCCGGAAACCGTGCACATAGTTGACGTTGGCCCCCAAGGCGATCTGTGCGGTGATGTACTTGACGGCATAGCTCGTGTCCGCGATCAACATGTACCCATCGAAGGTCAGCTCCTGCTTCCGTTTTGGCTTGAACTCCATCCGGTAGCACCAGTGCCTGTCCACCCACGAACTGTCCGTCAGATAATAATCGTAGTAGGATCGCCCGCCATCGGCGATCGGACTGATGAAGTTCTTGTTGAAGATGACCAGGATGTTGTCATAGATGTTGACGTTCTGGTACATGTCGCCCATGAGCTGGCTGATGCTCTCGTTCTCGATGCCACTCACCTTGGTGGCGCGGATGTACTCACGGGTCGTCTTCGGTTCCTGGCGGTAGTACACGTCCGACAGGGTCTCGGTGATGAAGATGGGCAGGTAGGGCTTTTCGTCCGTGCTGTCGATGTAATCGAAAACGAAGGCGAAAGGCCGGAAGAGCTTGCCCGTGGTCCATTTCTCGGGCACGTTGTTCAGGTCGAACTCCACCTTGTTGTAGGCATCGTAGGAATAGGAGGTTAGCTTCTCGCGGTTGTTCGCCGGTTTGTTGGCGACCAGACGGTCCAGGATCTCGAAGGCCGGGTTGCGCTCCTGGGGTTTGATCACCACCTCCTGCAGCTGCGTGCTGCGGGGCTGGAGCATCAGATCGATATGCTGGTCCCGGTCCTTCTTCACCCACACGGTGGTCGGCTCATACCCGACGAAGGAAGCACGGACACTGTCGGTCGCGTAGTAGGACTCCAGGCGGTAGTTCCCGTCGATGTCACTGATGGTGCCGACACGGCTGTTGACGAAGGCGATGTTCACGAAGGGCAGGGTCTCACCGGTCCTCGCATCGGTCACTTTGCCCTCCACCACGGTGGTCTGGGCATCGAGCGGGACCGCTCCGACCAGGCCCAGGACGGTGGGCAGGAGGCGCCAGAACAAGAGCCTCGCGCCTTTCATCACTTCCCGGACCGGCTCTCCTCCGGGGTTTGACCGGTCCGACGCAGATACTTCCTTTCCTCCCGAGCGGCCAGCATGATCCCCCCCTCGTAGAGCGCGATCAGCGGCAATGACACGAGGACCTGGCTCGTGACATCAGGGGGTGTGATGATGGCCGCCACGACCAGGATGCCCACGTAGGCATGGCGGCGGTAGGCCCGCAACATGTCCGGCCCCACGAGCCCGAGCCGGGCCAGTACGTATACGATCAGGGGAAGCTCGAACACCAGTCCGCTCCACAATGGGATGGAGGTCACCGTGGAGATGTAGCTGTCCAGTGAGATCATGTTGCGCACCGAAGCGCTGACCTGATAGCCCCCCAGGAACTGGATGCTCATGGGGGCCATCACATAATAGCCGAAGGCGGCACCTGCCAGGAAAAGAAGCGAAGCGAAGCCGACCGCGTAGCGCCCAATGCGGCGCTCCGTCACCTGCAGACCGGGCGCGATGAACCGCCAGATCTCCCAGAACACGTATGGTGAGGCGATGATCAGGCCTGCCACAAAGGACACCATCAGGTGCGTGATGAACTGGCCCGACATGGTGATGTTCTGAAGATCGAAACCCAGATCATGGATGCAGAGCCCTTCACCCAGGCCCGATCGCCGGGAGAGCCAGCACAGCGCCCGATAGGTGATGAAATCCGGGCTGCGGGCGGCAAGGACCACCTTGTCGAACACGAACTCCTTGCCGACAAAGGCCGCCACCATGCCGATCACGATGGCCACGGCCGATCGGACCAGCGTCCAACGGAGCTCCTCCAGGTGCTCCAGGAACGTCATTTCTTTGTGACCCGCCTCCGCCGCCATACGTGCAACCGGGAAGCGCCAAAGATAGCCGCCCCCCACGGCGCTTCCTGCGGTGCGATCGCAAGGTCCAACGGGCGGGAACATTCCTTCATCGATCGCGTTAACGATCTTTTGGGAAAGGCGGCGCAATGATCCGTTAGCGCGCCGTACTTTTAAGAACACGACCGGAACCGATCCGTTCGCACCCAGTCATACATGAACGACCTAGCTCTCTCGGCGCGCGACGCGCTGGAACAGTTCTTCGGATTCAGCACCTTCAAGGGGGAACAAGAGGCCATCATCCAGAGCATACTGGACGGCCACGACACTTTCGTGATCATGCCCACCGGCGGTGGCAAGAGCCTCTGTTATCAACTGCCCGCCCTGATGAGCGAAGGCACCGCCATCGTAGTATCGCCCCTCATCGCCCTGATGAAGAACCAGGTGGACGCCCTGCGCAGCTTCAGCACCGACAGCGGGGTCGCCCATTTCCTGAACAGCTCACTATCCCGGAACGAAGCCCTTCGTGTGAAGAAGGATATCAAGGATGGCCGGACCAAGCTCCTCTATGTGGCCCCGGAATCCCTCACCAAGAGGGAGAACATCGAGTTCCTGACCGACATCCACATCAGCTTCTTCGCCATTGACGAAGCACATTGCATCAGCGAATGGGGCCATGACTTCCGGCCCGAGTACCGCCGCCTGCGCACCATCTTCGACGAGATCAAACGCGTGCCGGTGATCGCGCTGACGGCCACGGCCACCGAAAAGGTGCAGGAGGACATCCTGAAGAACCTGGACATCCCCAAGGCGCGCGTGTTCAAAGCCTCCTTCAACCGGCCCAACCTGTACTACGAGGTGCGGCCCAAGGTGCAGGTGGCCCGGGAGATCATCCGCTTCGTGAAGCAGTACGAAGGCCGCTCCGGCATCATCTATTGCCTTAGCCGGAAGAAGGTCGAGGAGATCGCCGAAACGCTGAAGGTGAACGGCATCAAGGCGCTGCCCTACCATGCCGGCATGGATGCCGCCCAGCGTGCGGACCACCAGGACCAGTTCCTCATGGAGAACGTCGATGTGATCGTGGCCACGATCGCCTTCGGAATGGGGATCGACAAACCGGACGTGCGTTTTGTGATCCACCACGACATCCCCAAGAGCCTGGAGAGCTACTACCAGGAGACCGGCCGTGCTGGGCGGGACGGTGGTGAAGGCCGATGCGTGGCGTTCTACAGCTACAAGGACATCGAAAAGCTGGAGAAGTTCCTCCAGGGCAAGCCGGTGGCCGAGCAGGAGATCGGCAAGCAGCTTCTGCAGGAGACCGTGAGCTACGCCGAGACGAGCATGTGCCGCCGCAGGTTCCTGCTGCATTACTTCGGAGAAGAACTGGAGGGCGACAACTGCGGGGCCTGCGACAACTGTCTGTACCCCAAGGAGAGCTTCGACGCCAGGGAGTCATTGGAAATGCTGCTCGACGCCGTGCAGGAGAGCAAGGAGCGGCACCGGGCCAAGTTCCTCTGCGACCTGCTGACCGGCACGGAAAGCAGCGAAATGAAGACCTACAAGGGCGGACAGCTCGAGAGCTACGGTAAAGGCAATGACCACGACGCACGCTACTGGCAGGGGATCGTACGCCAGGCCATCGTGGACGGCTACCTGGAGAAGGACATCGAGACCTACGGCATCCTGACGATCACGGAGAAGGGACGGAAGTTCATGAAGAAGCCGCATGCCGTTCCCTTCCTGAAGGAGCGCGACTTCAGCGAATTCGACGAAGGTGGTGACGAGGGCGGGCCTTCACGCGGCGGGGCCGCTGATGAAAAGCTGATGGCCATGTTGAAGGACCTGCGACAACAACAGGCGCGCAAATTCAAACTGGCGCCCTATGTGCTCTTCCAGGACCCCAGCCTGGAGGAGATGACCATCCGCTATCCGGTCACGGTCGAGGAGTTGACGCACATTACGGGAGTGGGACCGGGCAAGGCCCAGAAGTATGGCAAGCCGTTCGCCGACATGATCGCCCGATACGTGGATGAGAACGAGATCGAACGCACCGAGGAGGTGGTCGTGCGGTCCGTGGTGAACAAGAGCGGATCGAAGGTCCAGATCATCCAGAACATCGATCGGAAACTACCGCTCGACTCCATTGCACGCGCCAAGGGGCTCACGTTGGTGCAGTTGCTGCACGAACTGGAGAGCATTGTGATGAGCGGCACGAAGCTCGACATCAGCTACCACGTGGACGAGGTGCTCGACGGTGACCTGCAGGACGAGATCATGGACTACTTCCGTGAGGCCGAGACCGATTCGATCGATGCGGCCGTGGATGAGTTCAACGGCGACGTGAGCGAGGAGGAGGTCCGGTTGATGCGGATCAGGTTCCTGAGCGAGGTGGCCAACTAGGGCGCAGGTCCGAGGAGCGATCGTCGGGGAATTTCAAGCGGACAAGGGAACGGACACGGAGAACGATACCGGCGGCGGGCCCGCATATTTCCGTTAAGCTTCCTCCGTGATGCACTTCCGCTTCCGGGACATGAGCACCAGGCTGCCGATCATCAGACCCACGCCCACCCCCTTGAGCAGGCCATCAATGAGGTCCGAAGTGGCGAAGTAGCGGTGCAGCACCCAGGATGCCCCCATCACCAAGCCACCAAGTATGATGGGGAGCGGGTATGTTCTTTTTCCATTTCGCATGGCCGTATCGCTTGAGGTCACGTTCGGGAAGGACCAATGTACGGCACGACCCCGCTGAAGGCCGCCGGACCGATCCCCAAAAAGACCTCACTCGGCGAGCTCGCTCAGCGCACCGGCAGTCAGCATGGCGCAACCGATCGGCAGTGCGTCCTCGTCGATGTCGAATGTCGCTGTATGCAGTCCGGTGGAAATGCCCTTCGTGGTGTTCCCCGTGCCCAGCCGCATGAAGCAACCGGGCATGGCATGCGTGTAAAAGGCGAAATCCTCGCTTCCCATCCGTCGGTCGACATCGATCACCCCCCCGGGGCCCAGCAGTTCACTGGCCACCGCGCGCATGCGGCGTGACAATCCGGGATCGTTCACCAGCACGGGATAGCCCTTGCGCACTTCGACCCGGCAATCGCCGCCGTGAACGCGCGCGATGGCCTGTGCACGTTCGGGCAGCCAGCGATGCACCTTCTCGCGCACCTCCTCGTCGAAAGCACGCAACGTACCGGCGATGTGCACCTCGTCCGGCACCACGTTCGTCGCGCCGTCGGCGATCACCCGGCCGAAAGCGAGCAACTTGTCCGCATCCGGATGCATCCCCGTGAATTCCTCCCGCAAGGCCAGCAACAGGTGCGCGGCGATGCCGATCGGGTCGATCAGTGCGTCCGGCCTGGCGGCATGTCCTCCGCGACCGATCACGGTAATAAAGAGTTCATCGCTGCTGGCCATGAACGGTCCCTCATGGAAACCGATGGTGCCGGTCCCCAGTTCCGGTGTCACATGCTGACCGATGATCCCCGTCGGGCGCGGATCGTCAAGTGCACCGGCCTTCAGCATGAGACTTGCTCCGCCGGGGATGCGTTCCTCGCCAGGCTGGAAGACGAGCAGGACCTTTCCGCTCCACTGCGCGCGCAGGTCGCGCAGCAGCCGGGCCGCGCCGAGGACCATGGCGGTGTGCGCGTCGTGGCCGCATGCATGCATCCACCCTGCGTTCCGACTGACGTAGGGCCTGTCCCCCTGCTCCTGTATCGGCAGCGCATCCAGGTCGGCACGCAGCGCGAAACAATGGTCGGATGATGCTGCCTCCCCCCGCACCAGCGCCACGATACCTGTGCCGGCCACACCATCGCGCAGTTCGACCCCGACCGCACGCAGTTGTTCGATCACGAACGCAGCGGTGGCATGCTCGGCGAAACTGGCCTCCGGGTGGGCGTGCAGATGGCGACGCATGCGCACCAGGTCCTCACGCATGCGTTGGGCTCCCGCGCGGACCGCTTCGATCACTTGCTGAGGATGAGCTTGAGCGCGGCCAGGAGCATCAGGGCCCCGAAGACGCGTTTCACCGCGATCTCCGGCAGGGCCAGCGACCAGCGGCTGCCGAGGTAACCACCGGCCACGAAAGCGACGGCGATCAACGCCGCCGCCTTGATGTCCACGGTACCGGCGCGGTAGTAGTTCATCACGGCGAGTATGCCGACCGGCAGCAGGAGCACGGCGAGGCTCGTACCCTGGGCATGGTGCTGGTCCATTCCCATGATGTAGACCAGGCCAGGAACGATGATGATGCCCCCACCTACGCCAACGAACCCACTGAGTATACCGGCCAGGACGCCAATGAGGACCAGAATGATCAGGGTGCTGATGGACATGGTTCAGATATCGAGGCTGAGCGAGATGTGCACCAGCGGATCGAGAATCACACCGTCGTCGATCCCCCAGGCGGCGTCGGCACGCACGAAATAGCCAAGCAGCCGCGTACGGATCCCGAACCCGAAACTGCTCAGGATGGGTTCGCGCTGGTTCTTGATCGTGATGGTGAGCGGGTTGTGATGGACCACCTGTTGGTTGAAGGTGTTGTCCTCCGAATAGGGGTCGCTTCCGGTCCAGGCCACGCCCGCATCGCCAAAACCGACAAGCTGGAAGTTCTGCAGGAAGTCGGAACGGATCGGCCGATCGAGCAGATACCGGAACACGGGGAACCGGAGCTCGGTGTTGAACACCCCGAAAGAAGTGCCGTTCCGTGCGTTGTAGTAGAAACCGCGCATCGGTGTGGCGTTCGCCTGGAAATAGTAGTTCTGATCGAAGTCGATCGGGATCGTGTTGTCCACCTTCGGAAAGAGCCAGTTGTCGACCCCGCCCAGGAAGAAGATGACACGACGGTTCCCGAGCGAGGTGCTTCCGGCAAGGCGGTTCACCCAGATCATGTCACGGTGCACGCGCAGGGAATGACGGATGTCGAGTCCGAACACGGCCATGTCGCTCTGCTTGACATCCGGCTGCTGATAGTATTCACCGAAGACCTTCGCCTTCCATCCGGTATAGAGGTTCAGGCCGAGGGGGATCGAGCTGTCGTACACATAGGCCAGTCGTGCGCCGAGCTGGTTCTCGTAATGGTTCGGCGTCTGCAGCGTGCCCAGGTCTGTGCTCTGCAGCACGTACCGGTCATTGCGGTACAACAACGTGGTCCGCAGACTGGCCAGCTCACTGAACGGCCAGCTGAGCTGGTAGATGGCCTGGTGAGTCTGGACCTTCACCACGCCGATGTCCGAAACCCCTTGAAGCGTCTGTCGCTGCAGGATGATCTTCCGGTCCAGGCGATGCCTGAGGTTCTCATAGCTCAACGAATAGTCGAAGTTGTTGAGGCTTAACGCAAGGCGGATGCCACCGACGATCTTGTAGTCCTCGAAGAGATCGCTGATGCCCATCTGCATGAGGGCACTGAGGCCCGGGTTGAGATTGCCCGGGCCCGTGAACGGTTGGTAGAACTCGCCGGAGTAGCTGTTGTCCACCTGGGTCAGCACCGCATCCGTGGCGAAATTGACGTTGTAGTTCCGCTGCTCGGGGAACTGCAGGGGCTTGGATGCCAGGGAATCCGTTGTAGGGTGGGATACTGTCGCAACACGGGGGCCGGGCGCTTCCGATGGCGGCTGGTCCCCCGGCTTCCGGGGTGCTGAGGATTCGTCGCTGAACACATAGTTGCGGATATCCACACGTTCCTGATCGGGCACATCCGGGCGCTGTGCATCCACCTTCACGACGGGGGTCATGTCATTGGTGACCACTCCGTTGACCAGGCGTTCCGGGGGAGCCTCATCCCTTGTTCCCCCGGATCGTGGTCCGCCATCCTCACCGGCCTCCTGCATGGCACCGACCTGGAAGCGATATCTGCCCCCTTCGAACATCAGCTGGGCGAAGCGACCCCGATCCGCACGCACGCTTTGTTCCAGGATCGCACGTTGCCAACCGGTGATCCGCCTCTCCCGTGCATAGTAGCGATAATGGATCGACGTGTCGATGCGTGCGATGGCACTGTCGTAGCGGACGAGATACCGGTCCATGGTACCATCGGCGTCGCTCAGATAGGTGTAGTTCACACTGTCGTATTGGGCCGGCTGGACCTCATTGGCCGAAGGCGTGTCCGTCAGGCGCTTCAATATGGGGGACCGTGTGGCGAGATCGAAAAGGAAGACATCCTTGTTGCCGTTGATCAAGGCCACGTCACCGCTTGGAGGCAGCACGCGCAGCGTATCGTCCGGACGGTCACTGGTGAAAATGATGGAGCGTCCCTCGTTTACGAACCGGGGATCAAGGTCGTCGTAAGGGTCGTTCGTCAGCTGCTCCTGCCGGTTGCCGATGAGGTAATAGTAGTAGAGGTCCGTACGGCCGTCGACCACCCCGCTGAAGATCATGTTCCGCCCATCCGGCGAATAGTCCATGCCCAGGATCTTGTCGAGCATGAAGACCGGATGGGTCGTGGTCCTATGATCGTCGAGCGTGTAGGTCTTCAGGTAGAGTTCGCCCTTGCGCTCCACGGCGAACGACAGGGCCTTGCTGCCGGGATGCCAGGCCAGCACAGGATAGGACCGGTCCACAATGCGGTCCAGCTTCTTCTCTCCCTTGATGAGCTTTTTCCTTTTCTGAGCGGCGATATCGTACAGCCAGACCTTGTACTGGCCCATCTCGTTGCTGGTATAGGCCGCATACCGTCCATCCGGGCTCAGCATGAACTGCGCGTAGGTGGTGTTCTTACGCGTGCGGATGGGCAGTTCCTGCAGATCGGCCTCCTTCCGGGTATGATCATCCTTCCCGAAACGGTCCTTGTAATAGGCAAGGCACTCCTTGGACAGTGTGCGCAGGGGGATCCCCAGGACATAGAGAAAACCGCTCTCGGGGTTCCGGCTGACCCGGGTCATATAGAGGATGTTGGGGATCACGCTCGATCCATAGACATCCGCCACATAGTTCCATATGGCCTGTCCGACAAGCACGGCATCATCACCCTCCAGCCGGTTGAACTTGTCGAACCGGCCCGTGAGTATCCCATCTCGTAAACGACTGGCATCCAATGCGTTCATCGGCCCACTGACATGGGCCACCAGGCCCTTGGTGAACCATTCCGGCAGATTGAGCAGGGTACTGTTCTTGAGCACCTCGCGCCAATTGCCGCCATACATCATCTGATCGATCAGGACCTGTGCGATGCCACTGCGGACCTGCTGGTCCAGCAGATCATGATCGCCCTCGTAGTACACGAACACCTTGGTGCCCACGATACGGGTCACCCCGCCGATGTTGTACTGCTCGTCACCGGTGATCCCGATGTTGCTCTGCCGGAGGTCCGACATCGAATTGTACACGATGAACTGGATCCGGTCGTCGATGCTGATGTCCAGTTCCTTCTCGAGCTCCTTCAGGTGCTTGTGCGCGCTCAGCGCCACATAGCGGGCGATGTCGCGTCCTCCCTTGTAGAAGTAGGTCTCCATCCGGTCGAACCGGTAGTACTGCCAGAGAAAGTCCTGGTACTGCACCCGGTTCTTGCCGAACTCCTGTTGCGCACCGTTGTAGAACTGCGCCCGCAGCGCAGGGACGCACAGGGCAAGGATCGCGATGAGCGAAGCAATGGCGCGGGTCCGGGAGCGGTCGGGCACTGGTTGAAGATAGCTACATTCGTCCGCCCTTCCGGGATCGGACCCTGCGAATTTCTTGCTTTTCCGCGCATGCTCCGCGTCGCCCGCTTCACCTTCAACCCTTTCCAGGAGAATACCTACGTGGTCCATGATGGCCGCGAGGCGGCGGTGGTGGATCCGGGCTGTTGGAACGCGGCGGAGGAACATGAACTGGAACACTACCTAACGGAGCATGGGCTGACCTTGGTACATTGTCTGAATACGCACGCCCACATCGATCATGTGTTCGGCAATGCGTGGGTGCACAGGCGGTATGGGCTATTGCCGGAATTGCACCCCGACGACCTGGACCTTCTCCTGGCCGTGCCCCAGCAAGCCCATGTTTACGAATTGCATTGCGACCCTTCACCCGTGCCGGAACAGTACCTCGGACCTGGCATGACCGTTCGGATCGGCGAGGACCTGTTGGAGGTGCTCCATGTCCCGGGCCATTCGCCGGGCCATGTCGCCTTTCTGGACCGGGCGCAGGGGTTCATCCTATCCGGTGACATCCTGTTCCAACGCAGTATTGGGCGCACCGATCTGCCGGGCGGGGACTTTGGGCAACTCATGGAGAGCATTCGCGACGTGCTCATGGCCTTGCCGGACGAGCTGGTGGTGCATAGCGGGCATGGACCCGATACCACGATCGGGGCCGAGCGCCGCCTGAACCCGTTCCTGAGGGGAGCTTCCATGTACTAGGAGCGCCGGACGGACCCGTGATCAGGGGTGATAGCTGTCCGGCTTGTACTCCTTGCTCTTCTCAAAGGCATTGTGCTTGATCGCCGGAGGACAGGCGAACCCCTTGGGATAGCGCAGGAAGAGGAACCGCACACTGAGGATGAACGGGTGGTAGCGGCTGTTGAACCAGTAGAGGCTCCCCCATTCCTTCTCGATCGGCACGGCGTTGAAGAAGGGCGTTTCCAACGCGGGGATGATCAGCAGGCGCTTCGACACCTTGAAGCCGTAGCCCACCTTGGCGTGCACCTGTGCGATGAGGTCCGGCGGGAACTCCTGGTCGGCCACCACGAACACATCGCCGTCATAGTTCCGGCTGCTGCTGAAGTCCCAGTCGGCGTTGGCCCCGAGCGTGAGCTGGATGAAGCTGTAGTCCCCCAGCTGGAAGAACTTGTTGGCGTTGACGTGCAGGGTGAGGTATTGCTCGGCGAAACGTCCGCTACCGGTGGTGGGCACGACGGTGTCGTTCTCGTTCAGATCGAGATGGAGCAGGCCATCGTGGGCTTGCGCTCCGTTCAGTTGTTTGTAGGCCAGACCGAAGTCCCAATAGTCCAGGATCACCGGATCGCGCGTGGCGTGGAACCAACCGGCCTCGGCATAGAACCCGAAGCGGCCGTTGGGATCGAAGGTCACATTGTAGACGGTGTCCGCCACCCGGAACAGTTCTTCCTCGGTGTTCTTGAACCGCGTGAGGGTATAGGTGGCGCCCAGCCCGAAATAGAGCCCGCCGCGGCGCATCTTGCCATCGGTGGGGATGATCTCCGGCCGTTTGCGCTCGAAGATCTTCTGGGCGTGCACCGCGGGAACGGATAGCGCCACGATCAGCAACAGCACGGAGGACCGTCGGAGGAGCATATCACGAAAGTGGGAAGGTAGGCCCCGATAGAACGCGGCAGGATCGGGGAAAGTGTCAACCGGGCCATGTGCGCATGGCCCAGCCTCAACCCTCCATCAGCTCCATGGCCTTCTTTTCCACCTCCTCGCTCTCCCACTTCTCCGCGATCCCCGGCATCGCCAGCACCTGTTCCATGATGCGGTCGTGGCGCTGGCCCTCACGCAGGGCCTCCACGTAGGGAATGTCGGTGAACTTGACCTGGCTGTACAACGGCAGCCATTTGTCCGGGTGCAAGTGCTGCAGGCGGCCCTCGATCTTCTTGCGCAGGATGAAGCGCGGGTCGGCCACCAGATCGCGCATCTCGACGAAGTTCCGGAGCGACAGGTCGGCGATCGCATCACCGTTGGGTTTGCGCGCCTTGCCGTACGCATCGAGCACCGTTCCCCAATCGTCATCGCCATATGCGTTCAGCAGGTCGTTCAGCACTTTGCAATCCTCGTAGCCGGCGTTCATGCCTTCGCCATAGAAAGGGACGATGGCGTGGGCGGCATCCCCCACCAAGGCCACCTTGTCCTTGTGGGTCCAGGGGGAACACCGGATGATGGCCAGGTTGCTCTGCGGGTTGCGGAAATACTGCTCGGCGAGGTCGGGCAGCATGGGGATGGCGTCCTTGAAATGCTCCTGGAAGAAGCGCATCAGGTCCTTCTCATCCGCGATCCGATCGAAGGAATATTCGCCCGCATGCGGCATGAACAAGGTACCGGTGAAGCCGCCGTCGATATTGGCCAGGCCCATAAGCATGAAGTAGCGGCGCGGCCAGATGTGCAGACAGTTGGGGTCCATCCGTGGCGTGCCGTCCGGGTTCGGCGGGAAGGCGATCTCCTTGTAATCGTGCTCGATGAACTCCTGGCTGAAGTTGAACCGGCCCCTGGCCATCTCGGCCCGCACGGCACTGGGCGCACCGTCCGCCCCGAACACGAGATCGGCGGGCACGGCCACGTCATCGCCCTCCAGTTCATCGTGGAAACTACAGGTGGCGGTGTCGAGATGCACGCCGGTGCAGCGGTGGCCGAAGTGCAGCGCGACGTTGGGCATCTTCTCCGCTTCGGAGAGCAGCAGTTTGTTCAATTCACCGCGGCTCACGCTGTGGATGGCGCGCTCATCGATGCTGTACGGCAGCCGCGTCAGCTTGCCGTCGCGGTCGTGCGTCATGCGCGCATACACGGGCACGACGATCCGCTCCACCTCCTTGTCGACGCCTGCCGCGCGCAGGGCCGTCCAACCCCTGTGGCTCACCACCAGGTTGATGCTCCGGCCGGCATATACGTCGGTCTTCCGGGGATCGGGGCGGCGTTCGTAGACGTTCACCTTGTGGCCACGCTTGGCCAGGAACACGGCGAGCAGGGATCCGACGAGCCCACCGCCGACGATGGTGATGTTCTTCATGGCTTGGACAGACATTGTTGCAGCACCTCCCCGAACCGCCACACGTCCTCGAAGCTGTTGTACATCGGCACAGGGGCCATGCGGATCACGTTCGGTTCGCGCCAGTCGGCGATCACGCCGCGACCGGTGAGCGCATCGAAGAGCTTGCGACCGTGGCCGTGCAATACCACGCTGAGCTGGCAACCACGCTGGTCGGGGTCGCGCGGGGTGATGATCTCCAGGTCCGAGCCGGTCGCTTCCGCCACACGATCGATGGTGGTCTCCAGATAGCGTGTCAGGTCGCGGCTCTTGGCGATCAGCCGGTCCATGCCGGCCTCGTCGAACAGGTCCAACGCGGCGCGATGGGGTGCCATGGCGAAGACGGGTGCATTGCTCAATTGCCAGGCCTCGGCGCTCGCGATCGGCTTGAAACCCCGCTCCATCTTGAAACGCTCGGCCTTGTCGTGCCCCCACCAGCCGGCGAAGCGCGGCAGGTCCTCCTGGAAATGCCGCTCATGGACGAAGGCCCCGGCCACGCCACCCGGTCCGGAGTTGAGGTATTTGTAGCTGCACCAGCAGGCGAAATCCACGTTGTGCTCGTGCAGGGACAGGCGGATGTTGCCCGCGGCATGGGCCAGGTCGAAGCCCACCACCGCACCAGCACCGTGGCCTGCCGCCGTGATCGCCTCCAGGTCGAAGGCCTGGCCGGTGTAGAAGTTCACGCCGCCGAAAAGCACCAGCGCCAGTTCATCCCCGAGCTCGCTGATGCGCGCAACGATGTCCTCCGCGCGCAACAACGCCTCACCGGTCCGCGGCCGCATCTCCACCAGGTGTTCGTCGGGGTCGAACCCGTGGAAGGCGATCTGCGAGGCCATCGCGTAAGTGTCGCTCGGAAAGGGCCGTTCCTCGCACAGGATCTTCACGCGCCTGCCCTTCGGCCGGTAGAACGACACCATGAGCAGGTGCAGGTTCGTCGTGAGGCCGTTCATCGCGACCACTTCCGCCGGCTTGGCGCCGACGATGCGGGCAAGGCTGTCGTTGAAACGCTCGTGGTAGCTGAACCAGGGATGCTTCGCCTGAAAATGACCTTCCACGCCGAACCGGGCCCAATCGTCCAACTCCTGCTTCAGCGCCGCTTCGACCCCCTTGGGCTGCAGGCCGAGGGAGTTCCCCGTGAAGTAGATCGCCTGCCTACCGTCGTGCTGCGGGAAATGGAACCGGTCGCGGAAGGTCCGCAGGGGATCGGCCGCATCGCGTTGCCGGGCGTTCTCGAGCGTTCCGTTGGTGGTCATCCGGGGATCGGCGGAGGCCAAAAGTAGCGGCTGTCGCCCGGGCGGTCCTGCCGAACGTCAGGGAACCGGAAGGTAGGCACCAAGGAGCGCAAGGACCGGCACGAAGATCAGGGTGCCGTCCAGGAGCAGGTTGTAATGAACGGCATCGCGACCCGACGTGCTGCGCAGGATGAGGACCGCCGTGAGCAGATACCCGATGCCGGCACCGAGCAACGCGCCATGGTAGCCCTGTGTGATCGACACGAGCGTGATGATGACAAGCGACACCAGCAGGAACACCAGGGCGAGCAATTTGGTCGCCTTCGGGCCGAACACCTGGGGTATCGTGCGCTGGGCCGGATCGTCCGCGTGCATGTCGCGCACATCGAAGGGCAGGGTGATGGCCAATACGAAACACGCGCGCTCGACAACGAGGAACCACAGGAGCGGCGAACCCTCGGCACGGTGGGCGGCAAAGGGGAAGACCACGACGACACCGCTCCACACCAAGGCGATGAGGAACACCTTGAGGAACGGCACATAGCGCAGGCCACGTAATGCCCCGATGCGGATGGGCATGACGTACAGCGCGATGGCCGGCCCCAGGAACAGGGCCACCCACCAGGCCTCCCGGGCCAACGGCACCAGCAGCGCAGCGGATCCCGCACCGCTGACCAGGACCAAGGTGCGCATCGCCTGGCGATGGCGATGCACCCAGGCCAGGTGGTCCGATGCGGCGATGCCATCCGGGATCCCCGCCAGACGCATGAAGCCGTAGGCCGAGACCGTTGCCAGACCCGCTGCGGCGGCCACCTGCACCCAATGCGCCTGGAGCGGCACGAGATAGCAGGTCAGGCCGACCTGGGCAAAGGCCCCGATGCCGAGCCAGAGGTGTGCATGCAACAGGGCCCGCAGCCAGGTGGAGCGGATGCCCGGACCGGTCACTGTGGCGGCAGGTTCGGATCGATGATGAACTGGCGGACGGCAAGTCCGACGGCCACGCCCGCAAGGGTGGAATACAGGCAATGAAGGACCCGCTTGGTCCGACCCACCTGGGCATAGCCCGTGGCGTAATAGGGATCACCCTCCATCAAGGGGTCCGTGATCGAACCCTTGGTGACGTGAACGCGCGGCAGCGCCATCAGGCCGGCATAGGCGGGTGGTATGAAGAGCGAGGTGACCTCCAGATCGAAAGCGAGCACCGCACCGGCACCCAGAGCGAAGCCACCGAGCATGGGCCAGAGCGGGCGATATCCCTTGCGTGCGTCCTGTTCACCCTTGATGTACCAGCGCATCTGGTCGATCGAATAGTCATTGCCGAAGAGGGTATCCATGAAGTACCACACCTTTTCCCGCCCCAGGCTGTCCGTGACAGAGAAGACGCTCTCCGTGGGCTCCGCGCGTTGGACCAGGCGTTGTCCCTTGCGCAGTTGGTACCGGACCTCCAGGGTGCTCTGGCCAAGCACCCGGCCCTCGATCGTCTGGCCGTTCATGAGCAGGATGTGGTCCTGACCAAGGAGCATGGCACCCGGAAGGAGGAACATGAGAAGGAGGAGGGCGCGGTGCATGATCGGCGGCCAAAGATAGCCGACCACCCCAGGCGGGAGCGGGCATGGAGCCACGGTCCCCGAGGCGTTTCCCCGCCCTCCCGCTCGTTATATTCGCAGGCTTTTCCCTGCCCCATCATGGACTTCGTGAAATACCAGGAGCGCCACATCGGCCCCGATGCATCCGAGACCCAGGCAATGTTGAAAGCCATCGGTGTGGGGTCGCTCGAAGAGATGATCGACCGCACGATCCCAAAGGCCATCCGACTAAAGGAACCACTGGATGTCGGTGAAGCGCTGACCGAGCTCGAACATCTCGAGCATATGCGGGCACTGGGACAGGGCAACAAGCAATTCCGGAGCTACATCGGACTGGGTTACCACGGCACCATCGTCCCACAACCGATCCTGCGGAACATCCTGGAGAACCCCGGATGGTACACCGCCTATACCCCCTACCAGGCGGAGATCTCGCAGGGCAGGCTCGAGGCGTTGTTGAACTTCCAGACCATGGTGAGCGACCTCACCGCGCTCCCGATCGCCAATGCATCCTTGCTGGACGAGGGCACAGCGGCGGCGGAGGCGATGCTGATGTTCGACCATGCACGACCGCATGGCGAAAAGGGCAGGCACAGGTTCTTCGTGGATGGGAGCCTTTTCCCACAAACGATCGATGTGCTGCGGACGCGCGCCACGCCGGTCGGGATCGAGCTGGTGGAGGGTGACCTCGACACCTGGGAACCCGATGGCTCGTTCTTCGGCATGATCGTGCAATATCCCGCGATGGACGGGAGCGTGAAGGACCTGCGTGAACGGGTGGCCCATGCGAAGGCGGCCGGCGTAAAGGTGGCGGTGTGCAGCGACCTCCTTGCCTTGACACTGATAGCTCCGCCGGGTGAATGGGGCGCCGACGTGTGCGTCGGCAACAGCCAGCGCTTCGGCGTACCGATGGGATACGGCGGGCCACATGCCGCATTCTTCGCCTGCACCGAGGAGTGGAAACGACTGGTCCCCGGTCGCATCATCGGCGTGAGCCAGGACCGCCGGGGAAAAAGGGCGCTGCGCATGGCCCTGCAAACGCGCGAACAACATATCCGCCGGGACAAGGCCACCAGCAACATCTGCACGGCCCAGGCACTGCTGGCCACCATGGCCGGCATGTTCGCGGTGTACCATGGCCCACGGGGTCTGAAGCGCATCGCGGAGCGCGTGCATGGCGCCACCCGGCAACTGGCCGAGGGTGCACGTGCGCTCGGTTACACGGTGCGGACAGGTGCGTACTTCGACACCATCACACTGGAATGTGCCGATCCAGGAATGGTGCGGAGCGCGATGGAGGCCCGGGGCATCAATGTGCGGCCCGGCAATGGGTCGGTCGCGATCAGCCTTGATGAGACCGTACGCCCGCCGGACCTGAACGACCTGCTTGCCGGGCTGGCGGAAGCCGCCGGAGAAGCACCGATCCCGACCGGCACGAACGGCACCGCGTCCGTGCTCCCCCCTGCGCTGCAACGCACGAGCCACTTCCTTGGCCATCCCGTCTTCAATACCCATCACACGGAAACGGAGCTGATGCGATACATGAAGAAGTTGGAGAACCGGGACTTCTCGCTCGTTCATGGCATGATCCCCCTGGGTTCCTGCACGATGAAGTTGAACGCCGTGGCCACGCTGTGGCCGATCACGCGCCCGGAATGGGCGTACATCCACCCGTTCGCACCCCTCGATCAGGTCCAGGGCTACCAGCAGGTGTTCAACGAACTGAGCGAGGCCCTGGCCAAATGCACCGGCTTCAGCGGTGTTTCCTTGCAACCGAACAGTGGTGCACAAGGTGAGTATGCCGGCCTGCTGGTGATACGCGCCTATCACGAGGCGCGCGGGGAAGGTCACCGCAATGTGGCCCTGATCCCCAGCAGCGCGCACGGCACCAACCCGGCGAGCGCGGCCATGGCGGGCATGCGGATCGTGGTGGTGAAGGCCGACGAGCACGGACAGGTGGACATCATGGACCTTCGGGCGAAGGCCGAGGCACACAAGGAGGAACTGAGCTGCCTGATGGTGACCTATCCCAGCACCCATGGCGTTTTTGAGGAGGGGATCATCGAGATCACCGGAATCGTGCATGAGAACGGTGGTCTCGTATATATGGACGGCGCGAACATGAACGCCCAGGTGGGGTTGACCAGTCCGGGCAACATCGGCGCTGATGTGTGCCACCTCAACCTGCACAAGACCTTCGCCATCCCCCATGGCGGAGGCGGTCCCGGCATGGGTCCCATCTGCGTGAACGACAAACTGCGACCGTTCCTGCCCGGACACCCCTTGCTGCGGACCGGGGGGGAACACGCGATCCATGCGGTGAGCAGTGCGCCCTGGGGTTCCTCGTTGATCCTGCTGATCAGCTATGGGTACATCAAGATGCTCGGGAGCGAAGGACTGAAGGCGAGCACGGAGATCGCGATCCTGAACGCGAACTACATGCGGGCACGTCTGGCCGATCACTACCCGATCCTGTACGTGGGCGACAAGGGCATGGTGGCCCATGAGATGATCCTGGACTGCCGCGGATTCAAGAAAAGCGCTGGGATCGAGGTGGAGGACATCGCCAAACGCCTGATCGATTATGGGTTCCACGCACCCACGGTCAGCTTCCCGGTCGCCGGCACCCTGATGGTCGAACCGACCGAGAGCGAATCCAAGGCGGAACTGGACCGTTTCTGCGACGCGATGATCGGCATCCGTCAGGAGATCGCTGACATCGAAAGCGGCAGGGCGGACAAACTGGACAACGTCCTGAAGAACGCGCCGCACACCATGGATGAAGTGGCCACCGATGTCTGGGACCATGCTTATGGACGCGAACAGGCCGCATTCCCGAGCCCGGACCAGCGGGACTGGAAGTATTGGTCGGTGGTGAGCCGTGTGGACAATGCCTACGGTGATCGCCATCTGGTGTGCACCTGCCCGCCGGTGGAGGAATACGCCGCGCAACCGGCCTGAACACCGTTCCCATCACAGGATGCACCGTCGCTCACTCCCGGTCGGCGATCGGCCCCGGAGTGCCCTAGCTTGCACTGTTCTGTGCGTGAACGAACGGTTCGCCCAACGCCTCCCCTCGCGTCACATTCCTCGTCCAGCAAGGGTTTACAGGTCGATAGCTTCGATCACCGGCCCACGATGGGCTGGTCCAAGAACCGAAGATCATGCGCCTATTCTCCACCTGCATCGGGACCCTCCTCGCCGCGGCGGCGTGCGCCCAACCGCTCCATTCGCTCATCGCGGACCGTACCTATCGCGAACCAAATACCACCGGCGGACACGGCGACCCACATACCACCCGGCCATTGGACCCTGCCGTGCGGGCATCGGGACAGACCCTCTGGAGCGAGGATTTCGAGAACGGCATGAACGGCTGGACCGTGAACACGCTCACCGGGCCTGTCGATTGGACGATCACCAGCACAGGGAACACGGGAGGCTTCACCCCCGGCCCTTTGCAGAGCACGACCGGGTTCCCCGGGGGTCATTGGATCGTCGCCGACTCGGACCTGAACGGTGTGCCGGGCGTGCTCGAGAACGCCACGTTCGTTTCCCCTCCGATCACGGGATTGGACACCGTGTCGCACATGCTGCTCCGGTTCGAACAGAGCTTCCGTCAACTGAACGACGACCAGACCCTGGTGGAGGTGAGCGCCAATGGGGGATCGAACTGGACCACCTTCGCGGTGAACACCAACATACCGGGCAATGTGAGCACGCCGGGCGCTCCGGAGGCCCAGGTGATCGTGCTCAACATCAGTGATGCGCTCAACGGCGGATCCAATGACATCCGCATCCGGTTCCATTGGTTGAGCACCGAGGGGTACACCTATTCCTGGCAGGTGGACGATGTGTCGCTCATCGCCGCCGAACAGAACGACCTGCATCTGGTATCCGCCACCTACGCCGACCGGAGCACCTCCGACCCGGATTTCACGGACCTGCCCTACTCGATCTATCCCTTGAACGAGGTCCGTCCCCTGCATTTCAAGGCGGTGGTGACGAACAATGGGTCGGCCGTGCAGACCAATGTGCGTCTGTCCGTGGAGGTCGATGGGCCCGGCCCGAACGATGTGACACTGACCAGCCCATCCGTGGACCTGTCCCCCGGGGAGACCGACAGCCTGTTCATCGAAGGGTTCACGCCCGTTGCCGTCCAGGGTGAATGGCTGTTGGACATGCAGGTGGTGCAGGACCAGATGGAGGCGGCCCCCTACGACAACGGCGTCCAGCAGCGGTTCCGGATCGACGAGGACCTGTTCGCCCGTGACCGCGAGGAGATGGAAGGTGATTATGAGAACGGTGGCGAGGGCTATCAGTTGGGCAACTGGTTCCATGTGCAGGCGTTCAACAACGTGCTGACCGGGATCGATGTCGCGGTGAGCGATCGGACCGATGCGGGAGCGATCATCAACGCCGTGCTCTATGACGCCAACCTTGATTACGTGCTGGAGACGGAGGAATACACCATCACGAGCAACGACCTGAACCATCTGGGCGACTCCAAGTTCATCACGCTCCCGATGCTGGCACCGGTCCAATTGGAACAGGATGCGGACTACTTCGTGGCGATCCAGCATTTTGGTGGGAGTGACGAGGTGTGGACGGGGACCAGCGGCATCAGTGCACCGCATACCTCCCTGATCCAGGACAGTGACGGCACCTGGTACTATGTGGAGGTGACGCCCATGGTGCGCATGAACTTCGGACCGGACGTTGGTATACACGGAGCGGAGGCGCCCCCCTTGGCCCTCGAAGTGCGGCCCACTGTGTTCACCTCTGATTGTACTGCTTCGATCACATTGGACAGGTCGTCCCATGTGGGATGGCGGCTCGTTGATGCCACCGGCAGAATGGTCCGTAGCGGGGCGTCCCGCTTGATGGGACCGGGACCGGGTAACATCTCGATCCCCGGCGACGGACTGGCCAACGGCCCATATGTGCTGGTGTTGGATGTGGACGGTACCATGACCAGCAAGCGTGTGGTCCGCGTTCCGGACAGATAACGGTGCCACGGCGGTCGTTTCCGTCCACGACCGGTGCGAGGTGCCCCATGGCACCTCGCTTACCTTTGGCCGCCTCTCGATCGAACGACCGGTCCACCATGTCCAAGACGTCGCACCACCTTCCATTGTTCCTGGGTCTCGTGATCCTATCGTCCACCACCTCGTCCGCGCAGGTGGAACGGAACTGGAGCATGCGGTCGATCCACAAGTTCGGCAGCACCTGTTCGATCATGGAGGACCTGGAAGGAACGACGCTCGCCGACCTGACCAGCGCCGGATGGTCGCTCGGTGCGCAAGTGGAGACCCAGGACGACCTGACCGGCGTCGGCACGGGCACCTTCGTGTATGCCTGGACCATCGGTGATGCCGCCATGGCGAATGCCACCGGCTACTTTCCGGTGCCCGACGATCCTCCCGGCAACCACGCCTTGCTCGTGAACGACAACGCCGACCCCTGCAACTGCGACATGAGCAGTGTCGATCTGACCACACCCTCGATCGATCTCAGCGGGACCACGTCGAACGCGCTCCATTTCCGGGCCTATTGCGACGCGCTCCCCGGCGTGGTGCAGGTAAGCACCGATGGCGGCAACCAGTTCGTGGTCGTGGACACCATCCCGGTCCTGGCCGGTCAATGGCAACAGCTGGTGATGGACCTGAGCATGTTCGATGGCTCGGCCGATGTGCGGGTCCGGTTCCATTGGAGCGATGGAGGCAACGGCACCTGGTCAACGGGCATGGCACTGGACGATCTGTGCATCGGCCCGTTGCTGACCCACGACCTTTCCATCGAGCGGGCCTACACGTCGGACCCCACACAAGATCTATTGGACGAGTCCGTGGTATCGTTGGAATACACCGAGATCCCCCTGGAACTGGCCGGTCCGATCACGGTGGGCGCGCGCATCCGGAACAATGGCACGGCAGCCTGCACGAACGTTGTCCTGACGGTCAACATCGCACAGGACGGCATGCCCCTCGGGGGGGCCATGTCCTCCACGCCATTGGGCCTGATACCGCCCGACTCCACGGTCTTCCTTACCATAGCCACGGGCGTGGTCCCGGATGCACCCGGGACGGTCTCCATCGCTTATTCCGTTCAGGCGGACGAGCCGGACGATGATCCGAGCGATGACCTGGCGGAGCGCGAATTCCACGTGAGCGGACCCGACCTGAGCGACGGAAGCAATGTGATGGCGCGGGATGAGGGGGGCGCGGCCTACTTCCTGGACAATGGAGGAGCACCTTTCAGCGTGGGCGAAGTGTTCGAGATCGGGACGGCCGGAGCGCTGGTCCATGGCGTGGGGGTGGCGTTCGGCCCGATGACCCTGGACCATGCCCGGGTCCGCGTCGAGATCCGCGATGCCAACCTGGGGTCGCTGGCCAGCTCCACCGAACAGGAGGTCCAAGGGTCCCTGTTGAACGAGCTCGGTGAGAGCAACTTCCAGTACTTCCCCTTGACCGAACCGCTCCTGTTGGACGCCACCGGGGACTATTATGCGATCGTCCGTTCGGTCAGCTCGGACACATTGGTGCAGGTCGCCACCTCGGGCTCCTGTGAACCGTTCACGGCCTTATCCACTGACGAGAACAGCACCCTGACCTGGCTGAACAGGACCCCGATGATCCGGACCTATTTCAACGGGGCGGTGGGCATCGGCGGATCGGATGCCATCGGCGGATCTGCCCTTGGTGCGAGCTATCCGGACCCCTGCGACCTGACGACGACCATCCCTTTCCGAACGGTCAGGTCGGAACGCACGCGCATCCTGGTCACGGATATGAGCGGTCGCGTGATGATGGATGTGGACCTGGGGATCCCCACCATCGGCACGCATGCCATCCGGCTGGACATGAGCGGCCTGTCCGCAGGTGTCTACAGCTATTCCCTCTGCACCGGCACCGCGGTGGCCACCCGCCGCATGATAGTGCGATGAACCGAGCGGGGCCGGTCAGCGGCCCCGGACCTGTATATCCGGCCTTTCGCACGTCCCCCATCGGAACAACACCGAGGGGGCGTCGGAACGTCCTTGCAAGGGAGGGTCCATGGACAGGCCCTGTTGATGGATCCCCGATCTCATACCTTCACGACCCCTTCGCAACAAGGGATCCCAAAAAGCACCATGATGAAAAGAGTCTACTTTACCATCGGCCTGCTCGCCGTGACGGGCGGGCTGTCCGCACAGCGCAGCGCGCTGGCCCCGCGTATGCACCACTTTCAAAAGGCCGCACCCGTTCTGAAGGAGCACCGGAATTCACAAGGCGCGCCCAAGAGCGGTGGCGACGTGGTGTTCTACGAGGATTTCGCCAATGGCGAATCCGGCAACAATGGCGTGGGAGCCTGGACCACATCCGGGGCGAACGGCTCTGTATGGGCATACGACACCGATGGCCCGAACGGTGATTTCAGCAGCACGAACGAACGGATCCAGAGCACCACGGTGAGCAACGGGTTCATGATCTTCGACAGCAACCTGTTCAACAATGGTTGCGTGAACACCAACAGCTGCGTGGTGCTCGACGGCTACCTGGTGTCGCCGGTGCTGGACCTGAGCGCAACTCCGAACTGCTTCCTTTCATTCGAGGAGCGCCTGCGTTGGTGCTGTTCCAATGATCCCGGTCATTTCGTGGATATCAGCACGGACGGCGGCAACACATGGCCGACACGTTTCGTGATCGCCACGAACGCGGTGACCAACAACTCGATCACGGTGAACGAGGACATCGGCACACACACGCGCCGTTTCGACATCTCCGAGGCCATTTCCGCCGATCCCTCCAACGTGGTCTTCCGCTTTTCCCATGAGGGGAGCACCAGCGGCAACATCACCCACTACCACTGGCAGGTCGATGATGTGCAGATCGTGGAATCGCACTACAACGACCTGAGCATGCAGACCGGCGACTATGATGCATACCAGGACTTCGGTCTCACCGACAATGTGGAGTACAACATCTACCCTTATAGCCAGCTCCGTGAGCTGAACATGCGCAGCCGCTTCCTCAACTTCGGGAGCGCACCGGCCAATGCGACGCTGACCGCCACCGTGGTGAACAGCACCAATGTCACGGTCTTCGATCAGACCGGTTCGACAACGGTCCCGGCCCACTCCATGCTGGACAGCATCACCATCGACGGTTTCGTGCCCCCAGCCGTGACCGACGAATATGACGTGACCCTCACCCTGACCAGCGACAGCGCGGACGGCGATCCCAGCGACAACATGGCCATGAAGAGCTTTCAGGTCGACCCGTCGATCTATGCCATGGACGACGGCAAGCGGGACCAGGATGCCAACGACAATTGGTCCGACAACGACGGCGAACCCTATCTCCTCGGCAACATTTTCTGGATGGAGAACTCCGCCCAGGTCTATGCCATACAGGTCTGTCTGGCCAGCGGACATACCGACATCGGGACCATCGTGGATGCCCAGCTGCTTGACGAGAACCAGGACTATGTCGAGGCGACCTCCGAGTTCGAGGTGACCAGTGCCAGCCAGTTGACCGGCGCGAACCAGGCCAAGTGGATCACCCTTTTGTTCGACAACCCCGTGACCTTGGACGCAGGTGTGGAATACACCGCCGTACTCGAGAATTTCGGTGGGAGCGATGTTGCCGTGGCGATCTCCGGTGAAAGCGTGCCCGGACAGTCGTTGCTCTACGATGCACCCAACGACATGTGGTTCTACACCACGTCCACGCCCATGGTCCGCCTGAACTTCGACCCCACGATCGGTATCGCCGAGAGCGACTTCCACAACGGTGTCGGGCTTGGGCAGAGCTTCCCGAACCCGGCGCATGACAATGCGATGATCCCCTATTCCCTGAGCACGCCCGCGAACGTGACCTTCGAAGTGCATGATCTGAGCGGAAAGCTGGTGCTGACCCTGGACAAGGGCCAACAGGGCGCAGGCACCCACAACATCCAGTTGGATACCGATGCGCTGACGAATGGCCTCTACTTCTACACCCTGACGGCCAACGATGTGCGCCTGACCAAACGCCTGAGCGTGGTGCACTGAGCCCCGATCGAACTTTTCGACACACGACAAGCCCCGGCCACCGCGCCGGGGCTTGTCGTTCATACCTTGCATCGGACCCAAACCAGGCAAAATGACCTGCTTACGAACCCTCTTGACCACCCTCACGTGCAGCATAATGCTCCACACGTTGGACGCGCAAAGAACGATCTCGTTCGAGCGGGATGCACCTCCGGATCGACCCGCCCTGCGGAACACTCTTGGACACAATGAAGGTCCGACCGTCCGCGGCGGCGGTGGCAATGTGCTCTGGAGCGAGGATTTCGGGAATGGGTTCCCCGCCGGCTGGACGGTCCAGGATGCCAGCGGTATCTGCCCCTGGACCTGGTCGCTGGACGGCAGTTACGGCTACTACAACGGGAACGGAGGAACGATGGGGGGCACCGCCATCGCTTCGACCACCGCCGCCAATGGATTCCTGATCGCCGACAATGACTCCGCCAACAACGCGAACTTCGGCCAACCCAGCGGCACCACCTATCAATACCTGGACACACGCTTCACCACGAGCGCGATCGATCTGACCGGTCATCCCTGTGTGGTGCTGGAGTTCGAACAATATTTCAGGTACAACAACACCCCGACCCTGGATGTGAAGGTGAGCACCGACCAGATCAATTGGACCACCTGGGAGGTGACCCACGGTGTTGCCGCGAACAACGCCTCTCCGAACGTAGATCTGGTCCAATTGAACATCAGCGCCGTGGCCGGGGACCAACCAACGGTCTATATCCAGATCGGCTGGAACGCCCGGGTCTACTTCTGGATGATCGACGACATGCGCATCGTGGAGGGGCCGCAGAACGACCTGACACTGACGGACGCCTGGTACGACGAGTGGTTCTTCGACCAGGCCGACGACTTCAGCACACTGGAGTATTCCATCTATCCGAGCTCGCAGCTGCGTCCGCTGCATTTCAAGGGAATGGCCTATGGCCTGGGGTGCGCGGACCAAACGAACGTCACATTGAACGTCGTGGTGACCGACGCGACCAACAACATCGTGACCACCAGCAACGCACAACTTGCATCGGTCACCGCTCTGATGTCGGACAGTCTGTATCCCACGGAATGGACGCCTCCGGCGAACACGGAGAACTACACGGCGACCTTCACACTGTCGGCCGATTCAATGGACACGAACCCCGGGGACAATGTCCAGGTGAGGTCGTTCGGTGTACGACCCCATACGTTCGGGCGTGATCGGGACAGCCTGACGAACAGCTATGAGCGTGGCAACGACCCCTATGAGCTGGGCAATTGGTTCAACGTCGTGAACGATGGGGACATGTGCTATGGGATCGACGTGGCCATTGACGATGCCACCCCGGTGGGTACGATCATATCCGCCATGCTGCGCGATGGCAACCGGGACCTGATCGACGTGACCGAGGAACATGAGGTGACCGCAGCAGACCTGAACGCCCCAGGTGGGAACACGTTCGTTACGCTGCCTTTCTCAGTTCCGATCCCGCTGGACGCAGGAAGTGATTATCTGGCGCTGGCGCTCCACTATGGCGGCGCGGACACCCTTTGGGTGGGCACAAGTGGCATCAGTGTGCCACAGACCTCCCTGGTGCATGATGTGAACGCGGACGTGTGGTACTACACCACCAACACACCCATGGTCCGCATGGACCTGGATCCCAGCGTCGGGCTCAACGAGGTCGCCGAACGCATGGACCGTGTGGCCGGACCGTATCCCAACCCCGCCAGCACGACGGCCGCGGTGACCTGCGAACTGCGGACGACCGATCAAGTGATCGTGGAACTGGCCGATGCCAGTGGACGGACCCTTAGCCACATGGACCTGGGCCGGATCCCGCCGGGGAGACACCGCATCGACATCCCCATCGCAGGGCTGGACGATGGAGTGTACGCGTGCATGGTGATCACCGGGGACCAACGCACCACCCGCCGCCTGGTGGTCCACCACTGATCGATCCAGCCCCACGGGCCGGTTGAATGGAGCAGCGAACGAACACCCGCTCCACCGCTCCATCCCGTCGGCCTGGTCACGCTTCCATGAGGCCAACAGGTCAAAGGCGTGGTCAAAGGTCCATTCCGGTCCTGCCGGTCCCACTATCTTCGAAAGCTCTGCAAAACCCCTTGTTGCAATGAAACAACTGTACACGATCGCTCTTGGGATCCTGGGGCTACCCCTGATGGCCCAACAGGTCCACCACGCACCATGGCCACCTCTTCCCCAGGAGAAACATACGGGCGGCATGGGATCGCCTGTGCTGAACAATGCGTCCGGCGTGCTGAAAGGCACGAGCTACTTCTCGGAGAACTTTGATGGTGGCCTGAACGGATGGACCGTGAACACGCCCGTCGGCACGGTCAACTGGGACATAACCAGCACGGGGCCGGGCCCCACGACCAGCACCTATCCCGTGCCGCCACTGAACAGTTCCACTCCGGGTGGTTGGGCGATCGTGGACGATGACTATCTCGGCACCAGCGGGGTGAGTTCGGAGACCTGGCTCGTCTCCCCGGTGATCGACCTCAGCCTGGCACCCACGAACCTGAAGGTGGAGTTCGAGCAGTATTTCCAGGAATGGCAGACCGACCATTGCTATGTGGGTGTGACGACCGATGGCGGCGGCTCTTGGAACGAGGTGGAGATCAATGAGGGCGTAGGACGCGACGGCCGACCCAACCCGGAACTGGTCGACGTGAACATCTCGCCCTGGGTCGCCAACGACCCTGCGAACGTGCAACTGCGGTTCAGGTACGTCTCCACATGGGATTACGGCTGGCAGATCGACAACGTGGTGATCAAGGACCTCCCCGCCAACGACATGGCCCTCACCTACACCAAGCAGACCAGCTTCGATTTCGGCAACACGGGACTGGAGAACATCGAATACTCGATCTATCCCATCGAGCAGATCCGCGAGATGCAGCTGCATGGCGGCCTCAAGAACAAGGGCTATCTGCCCCAGACAGGCGCTGTCGTGAACGCCGTGGTCACGGGTCCCAACGGTCAGGAACTGAGCACGATGACCAACGGCGTGGACTATGCACCGGCCGTGGCGGACACGGTGGTCATCGATGGCTATGTCCCCTCCGGTGATATCGGCGATTATTCCATCGCGCTCAGCGTGGTACAGAACGAGACGGACGACGTCCCCTCCAACAATACCATGACATCCACGTTCGCGGTCTCACAGTATGAATGGGCCCAGGACGATGGCATCTGCATGAGCACCCAGGCGCAAGGACCGAACAACGAGCAGGACCAATATGAACTGGGCAACTACTTCGACGTGGTGCAACAGGGCAGTCAGATCGAAGGGGTCAAGGTGGCGCTGCACGAAAGCACCACGCCCGGCGCCCTGATCTACGGCGTGCTCTGCGACATCGATCTCGGCTACATCGCACTGACCGATGACCATGAGGTGCAGGCGAACGAGCTGAACCCGATCGGCGGGTCGAACTTCATCACGCTTCCCTTCGCCGAACCGCTGGACCTGGATGCAGGCACCGCCTATTGCGTGATGGTGGGGTACTATGGTGGGGCCGAGGACATGGTGTTCTGCACCAGTGGGATCAGCGACCCACAGGTATCCATCATCAGGTACCCGGCCAGCGATGAGCAGTTCTTCGTCACGAAGACACCCATGGTGCGTGCCCTGCTCGGCGGTGTGATCGGCATCGACGAACCGGCCGGTCCGATCACCGGGGCGGTCCGCATCTGGCCGAACCCCGCGACGGATGCATCCACCATCGCGTTCACGTTGCAGCAAAGCGCGGATGTGAGCGTGCGGCTCATGGATGCGCTGGGGCGGGTCGTCCGGGACCAGAAGCTCGGGCGCATGCCCATTGGTCGGTCGACACATCAATTGGACATGAACGCGCTCGCACCCGGCCTTTACACTTACTTGTTGCTGGCGGACGGGCAGCGGCGTACCGGTCACGTCAGCGTGATCCGCTGAGCGCTCCGGATGAAGAACGAGGGCCCCGGCAACGGGGCCCTTTTCATTGCACGCGACCGGTGATCGCGCGACGCGCCTGACGCATCAGATCACTGGCGAACACGAAGTCGTTCAATTCCTGGTCGCTGCTGTCCAGCAATTGCTGCCGGTCACCTTGCCACCACTTCTGCCCGTCGTGGATGAACATGATGTTCTGACCGGTCTCCATCACCGAGTTCATGTCGTGCGTGATCACGATGGTGGTGGTGCCGTATTCCTCGGTCAGTTCCTTGATCAGCTCATCGATGAGGATGGCCGTCTGCGGATCGAGGCCACTGTTCGGCTCGTCGCAGAACAGGTATTTCGGCGTGAGGGCGATGGCGCGTGCGATGCCCACCCGCTTCTGCATGCCGCCGCTCAGTTCGGCCGGGAAGAGTTTCTCCTTGCCGATGATGTCCACGCGCTCCAGGCAGACGCGCGCCCGCTCCCGCATCGCCTCCAGGGCCATCGAGGTGAACATCCGCATGGGGAACATCACATTGTCCTCCACGGTCATCGAGTCGAACAGGGCACTGCTCTGGAACAGCATGCCGATCTCCTGACGGATCGTGCGTTTCTCCTCCAGGGTCATCTCGAAGAAGGGTCTGCCATCGTAGAGCACCCGCCCCTCCTCCGGTGTATGAAGACCGACGATGCATTTGGCGAGCACGCTCTTTCCACTGCCGCTCCGCCCGATGACCTGGTTCACCACGCCCTTCTCGAACGTGGCACCGATGCCCCGCAGCACCTGTTGCTCCCCGAATCGTTTGCTCAGCCCGACGACCTCGATCATATCAGCAGGAGCTGGGTCAGCAGGTAGTTCGCGATGAGGATCAGGATGCTGCTGTACACCACGGCGGTGGTGCTGCTGCGTCCGACCTCCAGGGCACCGCCCTGTGTGTGGTAACCGTGATACGCGGCGACGGTCGTGATGATGAACGCGAACACCACCGTCTTGATGAGGGCGTAGGTGACGGTGAAGGGATCGAAGTCCCATTGCAGACCGGTGATATAATCCGTGGGACTGACCACGCCCGTGCCGATGCTGACCACCCATCCCCCGAAGATGCTCAGGAACATGCTGATGACGATCAGGAAGGGGTTGATCACCATAGCCGCCACGATCTTGGGCAGGACGAGGTAGCTGGCCGAGTTCACGCCCATGATGTCCAGTGCGTCGATCTGCTCCTTCACGCGCATCGTGCCGATCTCGGCCGCGATGTTGGACCCCACCTTGCCCGCGAGGATCAGGGAAATGATCGTGGGACTGAACTCCAGGATCACGCTTTGCCGTGCGGTGAACCCCACCACATACCGCGGTATCCATGCCGCATCGATGTTGCTGGAAGTCTGCAGGGTGATCACCGCGCCCATGAACACCGAAAGCAAGGCGACAATACCTAAGCTCCTGACGCCCAGCAGGTCCACTTCCTCCAAAGTGCGTTGGAGATAGAGCTTGGCCCGTTCCGGGCGCCCCACCACCTGCCGGAGGAACTCGAAATAACGGCCGATGTGGAACAGGAGGCCCATGCGACGGCCAAAAATAGCCCGCTGGACCAGCGCCCGGCGGTCCCATCCCGGATACCTATGAACAGGGGGCTTCGCCTACATTTGTGCGCCATGCGCCGCGGTCTTCCCATCGCCTCGATACCCTTCCCACTGGCACCTCTGATCATGCTGTCCTGCATGGTGATGGCTTGTGCCTCAGGTCCGAAGGGAGTGACCCGGCACAAACGTGGGCAGAAATGCGACTGCCCCCACTGGAACCGGTTGCCTACCGATCGGACGAACGACCGGGAGCGTTGGTCCCGCTCGAACGATCCCATGCGCCCCAGGAGAACCTCCCGTAGGACCATCGCCCTGTTGTCCGTCCGATCCTGATGCGCCACGCCACCGACCTTGTTCGATTGCGGGAACACCTCCCCGAAGCCGCATTCCCCGTGGTGGTGAACTGGCTGAGACGCAATCCCGTGCAGGTCCGCATGGTGCGTCCGCGCATGACCAAGCTCGGCGACTTCCGGAGTGCCACGCGAACGCAGCCCCATCGTGTGACGGTGAACACGGACCTGAACAAGTACGCCTTCCTGGTCACACTGGTGCATGAGTTCGCGCATTTCAGCACCTTCACGAAGAACCGCCGGTGGACCCCCCCGCACGGAGAGGCCTGGAAGAGCGAATACGCCCGGTTGATGCGTCCGTTCCTTTCACGGGCCGTGCTGCCGGCCGATGTGCTTCGCAGCTTGGAACGTCACCTGCAGGATGCCCCCGCCAGCAGTTGCACGGACCATGACCTGATGCGTGTTCTTCGTCGTTATGACCGGGATCCGGCCCTCTATCTGGAGGAACTTCCGCACCAGAGCATCTTCCGCTACAATCAACGTCTTTTCGTCAAGGGCCAGCAATTGCGCAAGCGTTTCCAATGCCGCTGCCTCAACGACCGCCGCACGTATTTCTTCGACCCCATGGCCGAGGTGCATATTGAACGACCACTTCGTACGCGTCGCGCCTCCTGAAGCCTTAGGGACCAACGCATAGGATGAGAGACCAGCACACGTATTGCGTGATCATGGCCGGCGGCATCGGAAGCCGTTTCTGGCCGATGAGCCGCACCAGCTATCCCAAGCAGTTCCTCGATTTCCTGGGCCTCGGGCGCACATTGCTCCAGCAGACCTACGATCGCTTCCTGGCCATCTGCCCGCCGGAGAACATCCTTGTGGTGACCAACACCCTCTATGCCGACCTGGTGAAGGAACAGCTGCCCGGCATCCAGGACCGACAGATACTGCGCGAGCCGATCCGCCGCAATACCGCACCGTGTGTGGCGTATGCGAACACTGTCATCGCCGAACGTGATCCGGAAGCGCGCATCATCGTGGCCCCCAGCGATCATCTGGTCCTGAAGGAGGACCGGTTCCACGAGACCATCCGCGTCGCTTTGGAGCAGGCCGATCACAACGACTGTCTGGTCACGCTCGGCATCATGCCCAGCCGGCCTGACACCGGTTATGGCTACATCCAGTTCGTTCCTGCTGACAAGGCCGTCGATCCGCGCGTTAAACGGGTCCGGACCTTCACCGAGAAGCCGGACCACGAGACGGCCCTCCGTTTCATTGAAAGCGGTGATTTCCTCTGGAACTCGGGCATCTTCATCTGGACATTGAAGAGCATTCAGAAAGCCTTCGCCGAACACCTGCCCGTTATGGCTCAAAGCTTCAAGGAGGGACAGGCACTGCTCGGCACGGAGAAGGAGGGAGACCTCATCCGGCAGATCTATGCGGATTGCCAAAGCGTGAGCATCGACTATGGCATCCTTGAAAAGGCCGGGAACGTGTTCGTCGTATCCAGCGAATTCGGCTGGAGCGATCTCGGAACCTGGGGCAGTCTCTACACGCACCTGAAAAAGGACGCCCATGCGAACGCAACGGTCGGCGGGCCCGTCCACCTGTATGATTGCGAGCGGAACGTCGTGCATGTGCACGATGATCGTCTGGTCGTGCTACAGGGGCTTGAGGACCACATCGTGGTGAGCACGGCCGACGCCCTGCTCGTCTGTCGCAAGCAGGATGAACAAAAGATCCGTCAGTTCGTGAACGACCTGACGGCCGAGTACGGCGAGAAGTACGTTTGATCGGAATTCCCACGTGGACGGGGCCCTGGGAGCACTGTTCCCATCGAAAGCCGCGCCGTTCCTCATGAAGTGGCTATCTTCGCACGGGCTTTCGGACATTTCCGGTCGTTCACTTCAACCCAACCGCGGTCCCCGGACCGCCAAGACCCACAACAGCGCATAAGCGGTTTTGTCCTGGATCGACGCGGCGATCTTCTTCGGTTACATGATCGTGCTCCTCGCGATCGGAGCACATTTCCTGCGCCGCAACACCGATCATGAGGACTACTTCGTGGGGGGCCGCGGGATGTCGGCCTGGCACATCGGCCTGAGCGTGGTGGCCACGGACGTGGGCGGTGGTTTCTCCATCGGCCTGGGTGGGCTGGGCTTCATGATGGGTCTCAGCGGTTCCTGGATGCTGTTCACGGGCCTGCTCGGTGCCTGGATGGCGGCCGTATGGCTGATCCCCCGCGTCTACACGCTGGCCAACAAGCAGCGCTTCCTCACCTTTCCGCAACTCATCGGTCACTATTTCGATGGGCGCGCCGCGTTCGTCGCCGGCATCATCAGCGTCGTGGGATATCTCGGATTCACCAGCGCACAGATGCTGGCGGGTGCCAAGCTGGCGTCGTCGGCCGTGGCCGATCTCGATCTGGACACCGCGCTGCTCCTGATGGGCGCCATCACGGTGGCCTATACCGCATTGGGCGGTATGAAGGCCGTGGTGTACACGGACACGGTCCAGTATTTCGTGCTCATCACCGGCCTGGCCTTCGTCGGCGTGCCCATCGCCTGGCATGCGGTGGGAGGCTGGGAGGCGATCCGTGCCAGCGTGCGTCCCGGTCAGCTTTCCCTGTCCAACGTCGACGCGGTCACATTGATCAATTGGTTCGTGACCATCGTCCCGATCTGGTTCGTGGGCATGACGTTGTATCAGCGGATCTATGCCAGCAGCAGCGAGCGTGAGGCGAAGAAGGCCTGGTTCATCGCCGGTCTGCTCGAATGGCCCCTGATGGCGTTCCTGGGGGTGCTGCTCGGCCTGCTGGGCCGCGTGGCCGCGGACCAAGGCATGTTCGCCGCATTGGCCGCTCCGAGCGCCGAGGAACTGGACCCCGAGCTCGGGCTGCCGCTGTTGCTGCGTACCATCCTGCCCGTGGGCCTGATGGGCGTGATGCTCTCGGTGTACTTCTCGGCGATCCTCAGCACCGCCGACAGCTGCCTGATGGCCGCCTCCGGCAATTTCCTCACCGACATCCTGGATCGTTTCTTCCCGTTCGGCGACAACGACAAGCGGATGCTCCGCGCCTCGCAATGGGTCACCCTCCTCCTGGGGATCGTGGCCATCGCCGTGGCGGCCACGATGGAGAACGTGCTGGACCTCATGCTTTCGTCCTATGCCTTCATGGTCAGCGGCCTGCTCGTACCCTTGCTGGCCGCGGTATTCCTGGGCCGGCGAAATGCCAATGCAGCACTTGGCGCCATGATCGGCGGTGGCACCACCACGATCGCCCTGGCCCACGCCCCGATCCATCTGCCGCTCGGTCTTGATGCGAACGTCTTCGGCATCACGGCCTCGGCGCTTATATTCCTGGTGCTCGATCGGGCGCTGCCTTCCACCAACGACCCGCTCCGCGCGGGCATACAATTTGACACCTGATGCAGATCGAACGCTATGATCCTGGCAAGCCGGCCGATGAGACGACACGTGATGCCATTGCCGGATTCCTGGAGGACCACCTGGACCGCTTCGGCGATCCCAAGGCACATATCCGCAAGGCCATCGATTTCGCGTTGGACCCGGCCCGCGGGGGAGCGGTGATCGTCGGGCGCGAGGACCAGGGCCCGGTCGGTGCGGTGGTGATGAACCGGACGGGCATGAGCGGCTACATCCCCGAGAACATCCTGGTGTACATCGCGGTGGACCGCAGCATGCGCGGCAAAGGGCTCGGCAAGGTGCTCATGCAGGCCGCGATCGAGGGCGCGGATGGGGCGATCGCCCTGCACGTGGAACCGGACAATCCCGCCAAACGGCTCTACGATGCGCTCGGGTTCACCAACAAGTACCTCGAAATGCGCCTCCAGCGATGAACACGTCAGCGGACGAACTGGTCCGCTTCCGTCACGCGTTGCACGCCCATCCGGAGCTTTCCGGCAAGGAGACCGGGACGGCCAGAAGGGTCCTCGACATGTTGCGGACGACCGGTCCCGATGAGTTGATCGACGGCATCGGTGGGACGGGGATCCTGGCCACTTTCGGTACGGACATCGAAGGTCCCCAGGTGTTGGTGCGGTGCGAACTGGACGCGCTGCCGATCAAGGAGACCAACGACCTGCCCTATCGCTCGACCACGGATGGTGTCGGGCACAAATGCGGGCATGACGGGCACATGGCCATGCTCACCGGCGTCGCGAAGGAATTCGGAACGGAACGGCCGGCACGCGGTCGGGTCCACCTGATCTATCAGCCCGCCGAGGAGAACGGCGAGGGAGCCCGTGCCGTGCTCTATGACGACCGCATGAAGCAACGGAAGTTCGATCTGGTCCTGGCGCTGCACAACCTCCCCGGTTACCCGCTCGGTCAGGTGGTCCTGCGGAAGAAGGCCTTCACCCCATCGGTGAACAGCATGGTGATCAAATTGGAAGGCCGGACCTCGCATGCCGCCGAACCGGAGAACGGGAACAACCCCAGCGCAGCGGTGGCGGAACTCCTTCAGGCTTGCCTCTCCATGGCGCACTACGAAGCCGACGAACGCATGCGGGTCGTGACGCCCGTGCATGTGCTGATCGGCAGCCCCGACTACGGGATCTCGGCGGGCCACGGCGAAGTGCACCTGACCGTTCGCTGTTGGACGGACGAAGAGCTTCGGGAGCTCGAGAAGGCCATCGAAGCCAAGGCGCAGGCGATCGCGGAAGAACACGCGCTCGGACATTCCATCGACTACGCGCACACGTTCCATGCGGTCATGAACGATGCCGCAGCAGTGGACCTGGTCGAACAAGCGGCGAAGCGCACCGATCACCTGGTCGTTCATCGCGAAATGCCCTTCAAGTGGGGCGAGGATTTCGGGCTGTTCACCGCGAAGGTGAAGGGCTGCATGTTCGGGCTCGGTGCGGGCGAGGACATGCCTGCACTGCACAATCCGGATTACGACTTCCCGGATGCGCTCATTCCCCACGGCGTGGACCTGTTCGTGGCTGCCGCCCGGGCCTATCTGAAAGGGTGATGTTCGACGCGACCACCATCGAGATCCACGCGGAAGCCCTGCGGCGGAATCTCGCGTTCATCCGCGACATACTTGGGGATCGCACCACGCTCTGCAGCGTGGTGAAGGGCAATGCCTACGGGCATGGACTGGGAACGTTCGTCCCGCTCGCGGAATCGTTCGGTGTCGAACGCTTCGCCGTCTATTCCGCGTCCGAGGCCTACGAACTGATGCGCCACGTGTCCAATGGTCCGGACGTGTACATCATGGGCGACGTGCCCGATGACGCTCTGGACTGGGCGGTGGAGAAAGGCATCTCCTTCAATGCGTTCGAGCAGGTCCGCCTGGATCGGGCCATTCGCACGGCGAAGAAGCTCGGCAGGAAGGCGTGCGTCCATCTGGAAGTGGAGACGGGCATGCATCGCACCGGGTTCACGCTGGAGGACCTTCCCGCCGTGCTGGACCGGTGCACCGAACATGCGGACCGGATCGAGGTGGTGGGCATCTGCACACATCTTGCCGGCGCGGAGAACCAGGCCAACGCCTTTCGCATCGACGAGCAAAAAGCGAACTACAAGCGGGCACTTGAACTGGTGGAAGCCAGCCGCGTGCCCATGCCCAAGCGGCACGTGGCCTGCTCGGCCGCCATGCTGAACGAGCCGGACGTGCTGTACGACATGGCGCGGATCGGGATCCTGCAGTACGGCTTCTGGCCGAACAAGGAAACGGAGGTGCGCTACCGGAAGACCCATGGCATCACGGAAGATCCCTTGCGGCGACTGATCCGTTGGCGGGGCCGGGTGATGTCCATCGGCGGGGTGCAGCGCGGCGCCTTCGTGGGCTACGGCACTAGCTATTTCGCGCAGGACGACCTCCGCCTGGCCGTGGTCCCGGTCGGTTATGCCTTCGGTTATGCCCGCAGCCTGAGCAACTCCGGCCACGTGCTGGTGCGCGGCCAACGGGCTCCGGTCCGCGGCATCGTGAACATGAACTGCATCACCATCGACATCACCGGGATCGAGGGCGTGGAGATCGGGGACGAGGTGGTGCTGATCGGCGAACAGGATGGAAAAAGCGTGTCGGTGGCCTCCTTCGGCGAGCTCAGCGACCAATTGAACTATGAACTGCTCACCCGCCTCCCGCATGACATCCCCCGGGTGGTAGTGGACGAGCCCCTGGACTGATGGCATATCTCGAACTCTACCGGGACCGGCTTCGGCACAATCACCGCTTCCTCAGCAAGCTCTTTCAAAAACACGGGATCGAATGGGGCGTGGTCACCAAGGTGCTTTGTGGCAATGAGACCTACCTGAAGGAAGTGATCGCCCTGGGCGAAAAGGAACTGCACGACACACGTATCGGTAACCTGAAGGTGATCAAGCGACTGGCGCCGGATGTGCAGACCGTCTACATCAAGCCACCCGCCAAGCGCAGCATCGCCAACGTGATCCGCTACGCCGATGTCAGCTTCAACACCGACCTCTCCACGATCCGCATGCTCAGCGCCGAGGCGGTGGAACAGGACCGTCCCCACAAGGTGATCATCATGGTGGAGATGGGGGACCTGCGGGAGGGCGTGATGGGCGATGCGCTGATCGAGTTCTACGCCAAGGTGTTCGAACTCCCGCATATCTCCATCATCGGGTTGGGCACCAACCTGAACTGCCTGAACGGCATCATGCCCGATCGCGAGAAGCTGGTGCAGCTCTGCCTGTACAAGCAGTTGATCGAGGTGCGGTTCAACAGAAGGATACCCTGGGTCACGGGGGGTACCACCGTCACCATCCCGCTCCTGTTGAACAAGATCCTGCCCAAGGGGGTGAACCACTTCCGCGTGGGCGAGGCGCTGTACTTCGGCAAGGACCTGTTCACGGATGGGGTGATCAAGGGCATGCGCGATGACGTGTTCCGATTGCACGCGGAGATCATCGAGCTCTATGACAAACCGATGGTCCCCGAGGGCGAGCAGGGCGTGAACGTGGCCGGTGAGAAGCCCGAGTTCGATGCACGCGACATCGGACGCACCGGACATCGCGCCATACTCGACATCGGTCTGCTGGATGTGGACCCGCGTTACTTGACCCCCATCGATGATCGTGTGCGCATCATCGATGCCAGTTCGGACATGCTCGTGGTGGAGTTGGATGATGAACAGGCCGGCTACAAGGTCGGGGATGTGCTGACCTTCGACCTCAGCTACATGGGCGCCCTGGGGATCATGAATTCCCGCTATGTGGACAAGCTCGTCCGGTGAGCGATCTTTGGCCATCGCGCCATGCCCCTCTGGTCCGAGATCGTGTTCCTGTTCGCCCTGGCGTGGGGACTGTTCTTTCTTTTCCGGGCCACCCGGTCCGTTGTTCTGCTCCTGATCGTCGCCGGCTGGAGCGGGATCCTGATCGTGATGGCGGGACGGGGGTTCTTCGCGCCGACCGACACCCTTCCGCCACGTCCCTTGTTCGCCGTGGGACCCCTGGTCCTGGGCATCCTGGCACTCCTGTCCATGCCCGCGGGTAGACACTTTCTCGCCCGGGCCGACCTGATGGCCCTGACCGCCCTGCACGTGCTGCGCGTGCCGGTCGAGATCGTCCTTCACCAGGCCTGGCTCCAGGGTGAAGTACCCCGCCAGATGACCTGGTCCGGCACCAACTTCGACATCCTATCCGGCCTGAGCGCGGCCCTGCTGGTCCCGTACCTGATGCGTTCCCGGCCCTGGGGGCGGCGGATGCTGATCGCCTGGAACATCGTGGCCTTGCTGCTCCTGCTGAACGTGGTCATCACCGCACTGCTCAGCTTTCCATCTCCCCTGCAGGTGCTCAATGCGGACGAGCCCCTCACGCTGGTGTCCCGGGCCCCGTACATCCTGTTTCCGGGGGTGATCGTTCCGATGGTGCTTTTCGCCCATGTAGCGGCCTTTTCCCGCATGGCCCGTAGCTTGGCGCCGTGACCGCATCCCGTCCGATCGCCGATCAGGACGCCTTCGAGGCGGCCCTGAAGGAACTCTCCAAGGGACCGGTCGTCGCCTTGGATACCGAGGCCTCCAGTTTCCACCGGTACAAGGAGCGCATCTGCCTGATCCAGCTCTCGGACAAGGAACACACCTTCCTGCTCGATCCGTTCTCGATCGCGGATCCGGCACCATTGGGTGCATTCCTCGCCGATACCCGTTCCGAAACGGTGATCCACGATGCCGACTATGATCTCCGGCTCATCCGGCGCACCTACGGATTCCGGGTACATTCCGTGTTCGATACGCTCATCGCGGCAGAGCTGCTGAACGAACCCGAATTGTCGCTCGCCGCCCTGCTGGGCAAATACCTGGACATCCAGCTGGACAAACGCTTCCAAAAGGCGGATTGGAGCAAGCGCCCGCTGCCGAAGGAGATGCTCGACTACGCGGCCATGGACACCATGCACCTGATCGCCCTGCGCGACCTGCTGGCCGACCAGCTCAAAGCGCGGGAAAGGTGGGAATGGGCCCGGGAGGAGTTCGCGCTGCTCACCGAGCTGCCCTTTCGAGACGAAGGCCCCACGGAACCCGGGTTCCTCCGCCTGAAGGGCGCGAAGGCCCTCAAGCCCGAGCAACTGGCCATCCTGCACGAATTGCATGCCTGGCGCGAGGGTGTCGCAGAAAAGGCCGACCGCGCACCGTTCATGATCGTGGGCAATGATGTCCTTGTCGCCCTGAGCAAGGAACCACCGAAGGACATCAAGCAGCTTGCACTGGTCAAGGGGATCGGCGCGCGTACCCTGGAACGGCACGGGAGTGCGATCATGAAGGCCATCCAGCGTGGACAACGGACGCCGAAGGACAAATGGCCGCGCGTGCCCAGGCCGCTCCGGCACGACCGCGATCCGGAGTACGACGAGCGGCTGAAGCGACTGAAACAACGCCGTGACGCACTGGCCTCCGAGTGGGACCTGCGGCAGGGCATCGTCTGCCCGAACCATCTGCTCGCCACGATCGCCCGGGAACGCCCGGCCGATCTGGACGCCCTGCAGCGGATAGACGACATGCGCAACTGGCAGGCACGCACGTTCGGTGAGGCCCTCCTCGCCGTGCTCTGACCCGATCGTGACCCGGATCACTGCATACGGAGCACGGGAACCGTCCCTTTGCCGGATCGGAAGACCTTGATGGAGGTACTCGGCTATATCGGTGCGCTTGCGATGGGCCTCAGCCTGGGCCTGATCGGTGGTGGCGGCTCCATCCTGACCGTGCCCATCCTTGTCTATCTCTTCCAGGTGGACACGGTGCTCGCCACGGCCTATTCGCTCTTCATCGTGGGGGCCACGAGCATCATCGGTGCGATCAGTCATTCACGGTTGGGCAATGTCCGCTGGACCACCGCACTGGCTTTCGGCATCCCGAGCATCATCGCGGTCTACACCTCCCGGCGGTTGCTCGTGCCCGCCCTGCCTGACCCGCTGTTCACGGTCGGAGGCGTGGTCGTGAGCAAGTCCCTGGGCATCCTCATGTTGTTCGCCCTGTTGATGCTCGCGGCCTCGTTCAGCATGATCCGCGGACGCAAGGACCTGCCGGGAACGGACCACCCGCACCGGATCAACTATCCGCTCCTGCTGATCGCGGGCGCCATGGAAGGCACCCTGACCGGCCTGGTCGGTGCCGGTGGCGGCTTCCTGATCATCCCCGCGCTCGTGATCCTGGCGAACATCCCGATGAAACAGGCGGTGGGCACCTCCTTGCTCATCATCGCGGTCAAATCCCTGATCGGCTTCACCGGCGACCTCGGCAGCGGCGCACACATCGACTGGCCCTTCCTCTTCACCTATGCCGCCATTGCCATGGTCGGCATCGTGGTGGGATCGTTCCTGGGCCACCGCATCTCCAACGAGAAACTCCGTCCCGCCTTCGGCTGGTTCGTCCTGGTGATGGGTGTTTCCATCATCGTGCGCGAACTTTCGGGACTGAACTGAGAACCCTACTCCATGACGATCGAACAGATCTACACGGGCTGCCTCGCCCAGGGCGCCTACTACATCGAAAGCAAAGGCGAGGCCGCGATCATCGATCCGTTGCGGGAGACCGCGCCGTACATCGAACGCGCCCAACGCAACGGTGCAAGGATCAAATACGTGCTCGAGACGCACTTCCACGCGGACTTTGTCAGCGGCCATGTGGACCTGGCGAAGAAGTCCGGAGCGACCATCGTGTATGGTCCGAACGCCAACCCGACATTCAATGCGCACATCGCCAAGGATGGCGAGGAACTGAAGGTGGGTGACGCGACGATCCGCGTGCTGCACACCCCCGGCCATACGATGGAGAGCACCACGTACCTGCTCCTGGACGAGGCTGGCAAGCCAGGTTGCATCTTCACCGGCGATACGCTCTTCATCGGCGATGTGGGTCGGCCCGACCTGGCGCAGAAGGCGGGAACGCTCACGCAGGAGGATCTTGCCGGCCATCTGTATGACAGCCTGCACGACAAGATCATGCCCCTGCCGGATGACGTGGTCGTCTATCCCGCCCACGGTGCGGGCAGTGCCTGCGGCAAGAACATGAGCAAGGAGACCGCCGACACCCTGGGTCACCAGAAGCAGGTGAACTACGCTCTTCGTGCGGAGAGTCGCGAAAAGTTCATCGCGGAGGTGACCGAAGGCCTGCTGCCACCACCCGCCTATTTCCCGCAGAACGTGGCGATGAACCGGGGCGAGATCCCCAGCGTGGACGAGGTGATGAAGCAGGGGCTCACGCCGCTTTCACCCGAGGCCCTCGAGACCGTGGTCGAAAGTGCCGGCGCGCTCGTGCTGGACACACGGCCGCCACAGACCTTCAAGGATGGGTTCATCCCCCGGTCGATCAACATCGGGCTCAAGGGTGATTTCGCGCCCTGGGTCGGCACATTGATCCCTGATGTGAAGCACACATTGGTGCTGGTCTGCGAGGAGGGGTCGGAGGAAGAGGCCGTGACCCGTCTGGCGCGCGTGGGCTATGACCATGTGCTCGGTGTCCTGACGGGAGGCATCGCCGCCTGGAAGGCCGCCGGCAAGGAGGTGGACACGATCACCAGCATCCCTGCGACCGTGTTCGCGGAACGGATGAAGGCAGGTGGCCTGCACGTGGTGGACGTGCGCAAACCCGGCGAATATGAAGCCGAGCACGTGGACGGTGCGGAGAGTGCACCGCTGCAATACCTCAACGACCATCTGGCCCTGTTCGGCGACAAGCAGCCGCATTACGTGCACTGCGCCGGCGGCTACCGCAGCATGGTGGCCTGCAGCATCCTGAAGTCACGCGGGATCCACAACGTGATCGACGTCGCGGGTGGCTTCAACGCCATCAAGGGCACGGACGTGAGGGTGACCGACTTCGCGTGCCAGAGCAAAAAGGTGTAGCTCACACCATCTTCCGCGGGTCCACCCACTTGTCGAACTCCTCGGCCGTGACGTAGCCGAGCGCCAGTGCGGCTTGCTTCAAGGTCGTGCCCTCCTTGTGCGCCTTCTTGGCGATCTCGGCCGCCTTGTAGTAGCCGATGTGCGTGTTCAGGGCGGTCACCAGCATCAACGAGTTCTCCAGATGACGTTCGATCACGGCCCGGTCCGGTTCGATGCCCAAGGCGCAATGGTCGTTGAAGCTCACGCAGGCGTCCCCGAGCAATCGTGCGCTCTGCAGCACATTGGCCGCGATCACCGGCTTGAACACGTTCAGTTCGAACTGGCCGTTGCTGCCACCGATGCCTACGGCCACGTCGTTGCCCATCACCTGGGCGGCCACCATGGTCAGCGCCTCCACCTGGGTGGGGTTCACCTTGCCGGGCATGATCGATGAGCCGGGCTCGTTGTCCGGTATCCTGATCTCACCGATGCCGCTGCGCGGACCGCTGCTGAGCATGCGCACGTCGTTGCCGATCTTCATCAGGCTCACGGCCAGCCGGCGATAGGCACCGCTCAATTCCACCATCGCGTCGTGCGCCGCGAGCGCCTCGAACTTGTTCGGTGCGGTGACGAACGGCAGGCCGGTGAGCTCGGCGATCTTCTTGGCCACGGCCTCGGCATAGCCCTTCGGCGTGTTCAGGCCGGTACCGACCGCGGTGCCGCCGAGCGCGAGCTGGGCGATCATCTCCAGTGCGTTGTTCACCGCGCGCAGGCCATTGTCCAACTGCTGCACGTAACCGCTGAACTCCTGGCCCAGCGTGAGCGGCGTGGCATCCATGAAGTGCGTGCGGCCGGTCTTCACCACGTCCTTGAACGCTTCGGCTTTCGCGGTCAGGGTGTCGCGCAACTTCCTCACCCCGGGCAGCGTCACCTGCGCCGCCATGCGATAGGCCGCGATGTGCATGGCCGTGGGGAAGGTGTCGTTGCTGCTCTGGCTCTTGTTGACGTCATCGTTGGGGGCCAGGACCCTCTCCTTGTCGGTAAGCTGGCCGCCATTGAGCACGTGCGCGCGGTAGGCGATCACCTCGTTCACGTTCATGTTGCTCTGCGTGCCGCTGCCGGTCTGCCATATCACAAGGGGAAACTGGTCGTCCAGCTGGCCGGCGAGGATCTCGTCGCAGACCCGTGCGATCAGGTCGGCTTTCTCCTGGGGCAGCACGCCGAGGTCCGCGTTCGTGAGCGCTGCGGCCTTCTTCAGAAAGGCGAAGGCATGCACGATCTCGATCGGCATGCTGGCGGGCGGCCCGATGCGGAAATTGTTTCGGCTGCGCTCGGTCTGCGCACCCCAGTACTTGTCGGCGGGTACCTGCACCTCGCCCATGGTGTCCTTCTCGATGCGGTAGTCCATCGCTTTCATCGTTCGGGCCGACCCCATGGGTCGACGTTACAGGTGTCGCCCCTAGACTTTCTGGCTCTGGCCATGCATCATCAGGTAGGCCTTCAGGAACTCATCGATGCCACCGTTCAGCACGTCGTCCACGCTGCTGGTCTCATGCTCGGTGCGCACGTCCTTCACCAGCTTGTAGGGCTGCAGCACGTAGTTGCGGATCTGGCTGCCCCACTCGATCTTCTTCTTGCCGGCCTCGATCTCGCTGCGCTTGCTGCGGCGACGCTCCAACTCCATCTCGTACAACTGTGACTTCAGCAGCTGCAGGGCCTTGTTCTTGTTCTCGAGCTGGCTGCGCGTCTCGGTGTTCTCGATGATGATGCCGGTGGGCGCATGACGCAGGCGCACCCCGGTCTCCACCTTGTTCACGTTCTGTCCGCCGGCACCGCCGCTGCGGAACGTGTCCCAGGTGATGTCCGCCGGGTTGATCTCGATGTTGATCGACTCGTCCACCAGGGGATAGACGTACACGCTGACGAAGCTGGTGTGGCGCCGGGCGTTGCTGTCGAACGGGCTGATGCGCACCAGGCGATGCACACCGTTCTCGCCCTTCAGCATGCCGAAGGCGAACTCACCGTCCACCTCCATCGTGGCCTGCTTGATGCCCGCCGCCTCGCCGTCCTGGTAGTCGAGCACGCGCACCTTGTAGTCGTTCTTCTCGGCCCACATGCGGTACATGCGCAGCAGCATCAGCGCCCAATCATTGCTTTCCGTGCCTCCGGCCCCGCTCGTGATCTGCACCACCGCGCTCAAGGGGTCCTCCTCGGCGCTGAGCATGTTCTTGAACTCCAGGTCCTCCAACTTGTCCAGTGCGGTCCCGTACTGGGCGTCCAGGTCCTCCTCGCTCGCTTCCTTCGCCTTGAAGAACTCGAGCATCACGCCCACGTCGTCCACCTGCCGCTTCACCTCGGCGTACAGGCCGACCCAGCGCTTCAGCTCGCGGATCTTCTTCATCACGCCCTGGGCCTTTTTCTGGTCGTTCCAGAAGTCGGGATCGTGCGTGTACTTCTCCTCCTCGGCGATCTGCTCCTGCTTCTCCTCCACGCGCAGGTAACCGTGCAGGGCCTCCAGACGCTCGTTCAATTCCTCGTATTGGTAGGCGGTCACCATCGGGGCCGCGAAATTACGGGTTGGGGCGCAGGATGGTAGGCGGTCGATCGGTTGAGGCTCTGGCTTCAGCGACCAGCGCGTATGAAGGGCATAAAACGCAACCTCCAAATAGGACGCACATCCGGACCGCCTACAACGGCACCACCTCGCCCTTCGCGTCGAACACCGTGTATTGCAGGTACTGGTGCGCGCCCTCGGGAACGACCTTCACCCACTTCTTCCAACGCCACCACCATTTCTGGCGGATGCTGGGCAGGCCGCGCGTGAGGTAGGCATGGATGAAGGGATGCACGTGGAGCACGAGCCCCGTCATCTCCTTCTCGCCCAGCAGGTAGTTCAGCGCGTTCTCGATCTCGTCGATGATGAGCACCGGTGCCTGCACCTCGCCCGTGCCGCCGCAGGTGGGGCAGCTCTCACTGGTGTCGATCTCGGTCTCGGGCCGCACCCGCTGGCGGGTGAGCTCCACCACGCCGAAGCGGGAGGGCGGCAGGATGTTGTGCTTGGCCTTGTCGTCGGCCATGGCCTCCTTGAAGGCCTTGTGCAGCGCGCGCCGGTTCTCCGCGCTGTACATGTCGATGAAGTCACAGGCGATGATGCCGCCCATGTCACGCAAGCGCAGCAGGCGGGCGATCTCGCGGGCGGCCTCCAGGTTGATCTCCAGGGCGTTCTGTTCCTGGTCGTTCTGACCGCCCTTGCGCGCGCCGCTGTTCACGTCGATCACGTGCATGGCCTCGGTCTTCTCGATGATCAGGTAGGCGCCGCTGGGCAGCATCACCTGCTTGCCGAAAGCCTGCTTGATCTGCTTGTTGACCCCGAAGTTGTCGAAGATGTCGAGCTTGCCCTTGTACAGCTTGGCGATGCCGGCCTTGTCCGGGGCGATCTTGCCGAGGTACTGCCGCACCTCCTCGGCCAGCAGCTCGTCGTTCACGTGGATGTTGGCGAAGTCCTTGTTGAGCAGATCGCGCAGCACGGCGCTGGTGCGATCGATCTCGCCAAGCACGCGTTTGGGCGGGATGGCGTTGCGGAGATTGTGGAAGCAGGTCTCCCAACGCGTGATCAGATGCTTCAGGTCGGCGTCCAGGTCGACCACCTTCTTGTTCTCGGCGTTGGTGCGCACGATCAGGCCGAAATTGTCCGGCTTGATGCTCTGCATGAGGCGCTTCAACCGGTCGCGCTCCTCGCCGTCCTTGATGCGGCTGCTGATGCTGACCTTGTTGATGAAGGGCACGAGCACCATGTAGCGGCCGGCGAGGGTCACTTCGGCGGTGAGGCGCGGGCCCTTGGTGCTGATGGGTTCCTTGGCGATCTGCACCATCACGCTCTGGCTGGCGCTGACCACGTCGGCGATCTTGCCGTTCTTGTCGATGTCGCCCTCCAGCTTCCAGCCGTCGAGCAGCGGGCTCTTCACGCTGCCACTGACGGCCCCCTTGGTGAACTTGTAGCTGTTGCGGTACTGCGGGCCGAGGTCGAAGTAGTGCAGGAAGGCGTCCTTCTCGTGCCCCACGTCCACGAAGGCGGCGTTGAGGCCGGGGGCCACCTTGCGCACCTTGGCCAGGTAGATATCGCCCACGGTGAACCCGCGCTCCGTCCGCTCGCGGTGCAGTTCCTGGAGCACCTTGTCGCGCATCAATGCGATGGCGACCTCGCCTGCGGAGGAACGGATGATGAGATCGACGCTCACCGGATATGGATGGGTGGGAGCAAGTGCATCATCCGGTCATGGGATGTGCGACGAAGGGGTACACGACCCCCATGGCGGCGCGGGAACTCACCCATGCGCGCACGGGAGGCCGGTCTACCGGTTCTTCTTCTTGTGCCGGTTCTTCCGCAAGCGCTTCTTCCGCTTGTGGGTGGCCATCTTGTGGCGCTTCCGTTTCTTACCGCAAGGCATGCTGCTCTCCTTCTTTAGCGTTTTCCAATTCCTCCAACTGCCGGTCCACGGCCGATAGGGCCTCCGGATCGGTCAACTTTCCTCTGTATTTCCGCAAGGCCTCACGGGCCTGCGGGATGCTGTCCATCAGGGCATAGCTCCGACCGAGCATCTGCCAGGCCTCCGGATGACCGGCACTGTCGATCTCGAGCACCCGGTGGAACCGGCCCACCGCCTTGTCCACCTGTCCGCTCTGCAGGGAGAACATCCCGAGCTGCCATTGCACCTCGGCGTTCTCCGGATGGTCCTCGGCCAGCTGGCGGAGTTTCAGGATGCCCTGCATGGGCTGGGCGCCCTGCACGAGCTTCACGGCTTCGGCCACCTGTTCCTCCACCGTCGCATCACCAGCTGGTGGTTCCGCTTCGGCAGGAACGGCCTCGTGGGTCCGGGGCAGCAGCATCAAAAGAACGATCGCCACGAGCGACCCGGCCAGGGCCAGGGCTTGGGGCGTGCTCCACTTCCTCATCCCTGCTTGGGCCGGTCCTTCACCCGCTCCACGAAAGTGTCCGCAGGCTTGAACGCCGGCACATCGTGCGCCGGGATGATGATCGTGGTGTTCTTCGAGAGGATGCGGCCCGTTTTCTGTGCCCGGTGCTTCACCACGAAACTGCCGAACCCGCGCAGGTGCACATCCTCCCCTTTCTCCAGGCTGTTCTTCACTTCTTCCATGAAAGCCTCGATCGTCACAAGGACAGCATTCCGTTCCACGCCGGTCCGCTTGGCGATGATGCCGACCAATTCTGCCTTCGTCATCCCTTCAGGAGTTTTGGGGGCGCAAAGATAGGCTTCCTGCTGGATCCAGCAATGCATCTTTGTGGCTGGATGTCAAGTCGTTCGTGGTTCACTCGGGCGCTGGGGCCTTGGTATGCCGCCCACCGCCGCGATCTGCCCTGGCGCCACACCCGCGATCCCTACGCCATCTGGCTCAGCGAGGTGATCCTCCAACAGACCCGGGTGGACCAGGGCCTGCGGTATTACCAGCGTTTCCTGGAACGGTTCCCTTCCGTGCAGCACCTGGCCAGGGCCCGAGAGGATGAGGTGCTGCGCCTGTGGCAGGGGCTGGGGTACTACAGCCGGGCACGCAACCTGCTGACCGCCGCCCGCCAGGTGGTCTCGGACCATGGTGGCCGCTTTCCACGGACCCATGCCGGGCTGTTGGCGTTGAAAGGCGTGGGCGACTATACGGCCGCCGCCATCGCCAGCATCGCCTTCGATGTACCCGAGCCGGTGGTGGACGGCAACGTGTACCGTGTGCTCGCACGCGTGTTCGGCATCGACACCCCGATCGACAGCACGGCCGGGCGGCGCACGTTCCGTGAACTGGCCACCACGCTGATGCCCAGGGAGCATCCGGGTGACCACAACCAGGCGGTCATGGAGCTCGGTGCCACGATCTGTACGCCGAATGCCCCGGATTGTCCAAATTGCCCTTTGCACGGCAAATGCATCGCTCGTCGGGAAGGCCGTGTCGACCGGTTGCCCGTCAAACAGGGGCGCACGAAGGTCCGCGACCGCCATCTCCATTTCGGCGTGGTGCGCCGGGCTGGGACCATTTGGGTGGAAAAGCGGGGTTTACGGGACATCTGGGCGGGCCTGTACGTCCCCCCGTTGCTCGAAAGCGAGGCCGACCTCGATGCGAACACGTTCTTGAAGCACTGGCGGGTGGTCCACCGGAGATCGGGCTGGCGGGTGAAGGAACGCATCGGGCCGGTACGCCATCTCTTGTCGCACCAGCGGCTCCACATCACCTTTTGGGAACTGGTCCCACCAAAAGGAGCCCGCCCTCCGGCCGGCATCCATGCCGTGACCCGCGTGGAGTTGGAACAGCTTGCCCTGCCGCGCCCCATAGAGCGGTACTTCCAGTGAGGGCGGGCCGCCCGGACGAGCCTGGACCATGACCTATCTTTGAGGCGAACGATCCGAAAGAGCACGATGTCCGGAGTGAACAAGGTGATCCTGATCGGCAACCTCGGCGCCGATCCTGAAGTGCGCCACCTTCAGAACGGCGCCACGGTGGCCAACTTCCGCCTGGCCACGAGCGAGACCTACAAGGACCGCCAAACGGGAGAGAAGCGCGAGCAGACCGAGTGGCACAATGTGGTGGCCTGGCGCGGTCTCGGTGAGATCACCGAGAAGTACCTGCGCAAGGGCAGCAAGGTCTATGTGGAGGGCAAGTTGCGCACCCGGCAGTGGCAGGACCGCGATGGGAATGCCCGGTACACGACCGAAGTGCAGGCGGACAATATGACCCTGTTGGATCGCCCCACCGACCGAGGGGAGACCGGACAGGGACCGAACGTCCGTGAGGCTGCCCCAGTGGGCGGAGGTGCCACGGACAACACCCCCGACGAGCTGGACGACCTGCCCTTCTAGATGGGGATCCCCGGTGGTCCATCACCACCGGAAGCCGGTCCCCATCCGCTCCATGGAGCCTCCGTCCCCACATACGCTATCCACCATCCAACTGGCCCAGGGGGCCGGTGGCCTGGCCACCTGGCTGATCCTTGCGGCAATTGCTGTCCTGCTCGTCGGATCGGCAGCCATGTCCGCCAGTGAGGTGGCCTTGTTCTCCCTGGGGCCCTCTCAGTTGCGCGATCTGCGGGAACGCGGTGGGGCCAGGGGTGCACGCGTGATCGATCTGCTCTCCCGGCCACGACGGCTGCTGGCCACCATCCTCATCGCGAACAACTTCGTGAACGTGGGCGTCGTCGTGCTCAGCACGCTCGCCCTCAATGCCGTGATCGATACAAGGGACATGGCCCCCTATCTGGTCTTCATCGTCCAGGTATTGGCGGTCACGTTCGTGATCCTTCTGCTCGGTGAAGTGTTGCCAAAGGTGTATGCCACCAGCCATGCCATGCGCGTGGCCCAGGTGATGGCGACGCCCCTGACAGGCCTGAGGTGGCTCTGCACACCGCTCAACGAAGTATTGATCCGGTCCACCTCCTTCATCGAGAAGCGCTACCGCAAACGGGCCGGGCGCACGATCTCCGTCGACGCACTCGGTCATGCCCTCGAACTGACCAATGACGCGAGCACGACCGCCGAGGAACAGCGCATCCTGAAAGGGATCGTCAAGTTCGGCAATATCGACGTGCGCCAGGTGATGCGGCCCCGCACGGCCATGGTGGCGTTCGACAAGGATCTGACCTTCAAGGAACTTCTGGCCGCGATCATCGACAGCGGATTCAGCCGCGTACCGGTCTACGAGGAAACCATGGACCACGTGGTCGGCGTGCTGCACATCAAGGATGTCCTGCCGCATATCGAGAAGCCGGACTTCGACTGGCATACCCAGCTCCGTGAGCCGTATTTCGTGCCCGAAGGCAAGAAGTTGGACGATCTACTGAAGGAATTCCAGCTGAAAAAGGTGCATCTGGCGGTGGTCGTGGACGAGTATGGAGGGACCTCCGGGATCGTCACGCTGGAGGACGTGATCGAGGAGATCGTCGGGGACATCACCGATGAGTTCGACGACGAGGACGTGGTCTACAGCAAGCTCGATGACCGGACATTTGTGTTCGAGGGAAAGACCCCGCTCACCGACATGTACCGCGTGCTCGGGATCGATGGCCACCTTTTCGAGGAGAACAAGGGGGACAGCGAAACGATCGGCGGATTTGTGCTGGAGTTGACCGGTCATATCCCGACCAAGGGCGAACGGGTCACATTGCGCGATCATGCGTTCGTGGTGGAGGCCAGCGACAACAAACGGGTGCGTCGGGTCAAGGTGATCATGGGAACGGATGGTCGGTCGTAGCTGCATCGGACCCCTGCTGGTCGGCTGCGTGCTCGTCGGCTGTGGCGGCGATCCCGTGCCCAAGCCGCATGGCTATTTCCGGATCGATCTACCGGAGCAGGGCTATGCGCTGTTCACCTCGGATTGTTTCCTCGCGGAGATCCCCAAGGCGGCCCGCATGGTGCCCCAACATGCGGATGAGCGGCCATGCTGGTACAACATCACCTACCCCGGCTACAAGGCCGCGGTGCATCTGACCTATCGCCACGTGCAGGGCGATCTCGGGCAATTGCTCGCCGATGCGCACGACTTCAAGAACAAGCACGAGGCCAAGGCGTTCAAGATCACCACGGAACGGCTGCTGCGCGACACGAGCCGGGTGTTCGGTGACCTTTTTGATGTGGAAGGCGATGTCGCCAGCCCGATGGTCTTCTACCTGACCGACAGCACGACCAATTTCCTCTATGGTTCCCTGTATTTCCGATCAAGGCCGAACGCGGACAGTCTGGCCCCCATCACCACGCGCATCCGGCAGGACATTCGGCATTTCGCTTCTACCCTTCGCTGGGTAACGGCCGGCCCGTCCGATGGACCACGTTGAGAAGCGCGGTGAGCAGCACGAGGGCGCCCAATTGGTGCAGGACGCCGAGGAGCAGGTCGACCTGGGTGAGCACGGTGAGCACCCCGAGGGTGAACTGTAGCACGACCGCCGCCGCCATCCACTTCAAGGCCGGGGCCAGGTCGCCCCGGCCGCGGTAGGCCCAGGCGACCCCGAGGAACCCGAGGGCCACGAGCCAGGCCAGGTTGCGATGCACGAACTGAACGCCATCCGGGTGGTCGGTGAGGTCCTTCCAAAGACTTGGGAAGGCCAGGACGTTCTCCGGCATGAAACTGCCGTTCATCAGGGGCCAGGTATTGTAAATGCGCCCGGCATCCAATCCGGCGGTGAACGCACCGAACACGATCTGGACCAGGAGGAGCCAGAGCAACCAGCGCACGGACCGGCCCGCCGCATCTCCTGCGCGGATCCCCCGACGCCCACGCTTCAGGTCCATCGCGGTCCAGAGGACCAGTGCGTACACGGCGAACGCGGCGACCAGATGGATCGCCAATCGGTAGTGGCTCACATCGGGCATGTCCTCCAGGCCGCTGGCCACCATGAACCAGCCCAGGGCACCGACCAGCCCGCCGCCGATCAGGATCGTCCAGGCCCTTCGGAACAGGGGGCCCTTGAGTCGACCTGTCCGCCAGAACCAAAGGAAGGGAAGCAGGAAGACCAGGCCCATCAGGCGACCCCAATTGCGGTGCAGGTATTCCCAGAAAAAGATCCGTTTGAAACCCGCCAGGTCCATGTGGGCGTTGACCAACTCGTACTCGGGGATCTTGCGGTATTTGGCAAAGGCCTCCTGCCACTCCGCAGCGTTCATCGGCGGAAGTGCGCCCACGATCGGCTTCCATTCGGTGATGCTGAGACCGCTGCCTGTAAGCCGGGTGACCCCGCCGATGAGCACCATGCAGGCGATCATCACGCATCCCGTGATCGACCAGGCCAGCACGGGCCTCATGCGGGGAACGACCGCCATCGGGGCGCGAAAATACCCATGCCGGGATGGTCGGTAGGGCAAGAACAAGCGGCCCCCGGTCGCATTCGCTTCCGAGGGCCGCTCTCCCACTGACCGGCCATTGCTGGCCGGACCTCACATCGCTCTATGGACGTGCGCATGGGATCGGGGTCACATGTACGGAACAAAAAAAGAGGAACGGGGTCCTCTTTCTGCCGTCCGCATTCGACGTGATCGAAAAAGATCAGGACCGGACGATCTGGGAGAGCAGCTCCAAGAGACTTGGCAGCACGAACCCCTGCAGGGCGACGGACACCTGCTCCTCCGTGCTGGCCGGTCCTTCCGCTCCCTCGTCGCTGGCCGACCCGGGATGTTGCAGGACCTGTCGGGTGACATCCACCGCGAGGACCTTGTATTGTCCTTCATGAAGTGCTTGAACGGCCTGGATCATCTGGTCCTCGCTCACCTTCTCCGGATCAAAGGTCACGATCGCGTGGTCCACGTCCTCCCCTTCCTTGAAATCGATCTTGGTATCCTCCACTCCGGCGAGCTTGCCCAAGGCATCCTTGATCGCTCCGCCACACATGATCTCACAGGTCATGCCCTCGATGCTCAGGTCCGCGGTCACCACCGGGGTACCCGATGCGATCGTCACTTCATGGACGTTCCGCGTGATGTTCTGCTCGGCTCCCGCGCTGGGTGACGTGCCCTGCTGGCAGGCCATCAGGCCGGCGACCGTGCATATCGGGAGGAATTTGAAGGATCTCATGACCGATCGGTTCAGTTCAAGCGTGTGACGCTTTGGACAACGGAAGGGTTACAAAGTTAGTACGGTCGACGGCAGGATATTTTCGCGCCGTCATGCCACGAAGGTCCGAGCATCCGAGCGCCCTTCCATGGGTGTTGATGGCCGTGCTGTCCCTGATCTGGGGCAGTTCGTTCATCCTGATGAAGCGCGGGCTTTTCGAGGATGGCCGACCCGTTCTGGCCCCACTGCAGCTCGCAGCCGGACGGATCGTGATCGCATGGGCGGTGCTCAGCCCGGTCCTCTTCCGGCATGCGCACTACCTGCGCACCCATTGGCGGCCACTGCTGGGCACCGGGTTGCTGGGGAACGGGATCCCGGCCATCCTTTTCGCCACCGCGCAAAGCCGCATCGACAGTTCCCTCTCGGGCATGCTGAACAGCCTGACCCCGCTGATGACCCTCCTGGCCGGGATCCTGTTCTTCCACGCGCCTCTTCGTGGGGGACATTTCATCGGGATCGCGCTCGGGCTTCTGGGGGCCATCGGCTTGATCCTGTTGAAGGACACGGACGACCACGCGACCTGGTCGCTATTCGCGATGATGCCCATCCTGGGGACCATCTGCTATGGCCTTAGCGGCAATATCGTGAAGCGGTTCCTTTACGACGTGCCGCCCGTGGCCATTTCCGCACTGGCCCTCACTTTCCTGGCGCCCGCCTTCATCGCATTGGGGTTCGCCACCGATATTCCGGCCACATTGGCGACCGACCCGGCCGGCTGGAAGGCCATGGGGTTCGTGGCGTTGCTGGCCATCTTGAGCTCGGCATTGGCGCTGGTGCTCTGGAACATGCTCCTGCACCGGGTCTCGGCGGTCTGGGCCTCCTCGGTGACCTACCTGATGCCGGTCGTGGCCATCGGCTGGGGTATCCTGGATGGCGAGCATGTGGGACCGGGTCGTTGGGCGATGGTCCTGGTGATCCTCTCCGGCGTGTACGTGGTGCATCTGGCCGAACGTCGGTGAGGGACCGCCTTTCGGGGATCCGGCCATCTTTGCGCCATGTACCTGGGCAAGAAGGTGATCGTCGTCCTCCCCGCCTACAAGGCCGCGCTCACCCTGGAGCAGACCTACCGGGAGATCCCGATGGAACTCGTGGACGAGGTCGTTCTTGTGGACGACCGCAGCCCGGACGACACCGTGGCCGTGGCGCAACGCCTGGGCATCCGGCACATCATCGAACACCCAATGAACCGCGGGTACGGCGGCAACCAGAAGAGCTGCTATGACAAGGCGCTCGCCCTGGGTGGGGACATCGTGGTGATGCTGCATCCCGACTACCAGTACACACCGAAACTGCTCACGAGCATGATCGCCCTGATCGGCAACGAGGTATATCCGGTGGTGTTCGGCTCGCGCATCCTCGGGAAAGGGGCACGGAAGGGGGGAATGCCCATGTACAAGTACGTGGCCAACCGCCTGTTGACCTTCGCGCAGAATGTCCTGATGGGGCAGAAGCTCAGCGAGTACCATACCGGCTATCGCGCCTTTTCGCGGGAGGTGCTCCTGGCATGCCCGTATGGGAAGTGCTCCGACGATTTCGTCTTTGACAACCAGATGATCGCCCAGATCTTCTGGAACGGTTTCGAGATCGCGGAGATCACCTGTCCGACACGCTATTTCGACGAGGCGAGCTCGATCAACTTCCTTCGAAGCGTGACCTATGGGTTGGGCGTGCTCCACACCAGCCTTCGGTATGCGCTCGCGCGCATGGGCATCGGCTGGGACCTGCTGCGGAAGTGAGGTCATCCGGGCGGCACTGATACCTTCGACCCATGGTGCGCGGGGGCCGGGGCCTGTGGATGCTGGCGATCACGTTGGTCGCTGCGCTGCTTTTCCTCCCCGGGCTGGGTGCGGTGCATCTTTTCGACTGGGACGAGATCAATTTCGCCGAGATCGCCAGAGAGATGAACGCCACCGGCGACCTCCTGCGTCCCCAGATCGACTATCAGCCCTTCTGGGAAAAGCCCCCACTTTTCATCTGGATGCAGGTGCTGAGCATGCGGGGGTTCGGTGTGAACGCGTTCGCCGCACGCTTGCCCAACGCGGTGTGCGGCATCCTGGCCCTGCTGGTGCTCTTCCGCATCGGGGACATGCTGCGCGGCAAGGGTTTTGGCTTGCTGTGGGTGCTTGCTTACATCGGTTCCATCCTTCCCCACCTCTACTTCCGCAGCGGCATCATCGATCCCTGGTTCAACCTGCTGATCTTCCTGGCGCTCTACTGCTTCATCCTGCTCACCTGGGGCGATCCCGCCCGAATGCAGGGCCTGGCGGACAGAGAACGGGTAGGCTACGCCGTGGGGTCAGGGCTGTTCCTCGGTCTGGCCATCCTCACCAAGGGACCCGTGGCCCTCTTGCTCATGGGCCTGACGATAGGCGTGGTCTGGGCCGTGGGCCGCTTCCGGCCGATGGCCGGCCGTCGCAGCCTGATCGTCCTTGCGCTCACGACCATCCTGGTCGCGAGCAGCTGGTTCATCATCGACCTCGTGCGCAACGGTCCCTGGTTCGTGGTCACCTTCATCACGTACCAATGGCGGCTGTTCAGCACGCCCGATGCCGGCCATGGCGGGTTCCACGGCTACCATTTCGTGGTGCTCCTACTGGGTTGCTTTCCCGCGTCGTTGTTCGCCGTCCGTGAACTGCTCAAGCCGCTTCCCGGGGATCCCCACCAGAAGGACTTCCGACGCTGGATGGTGGTGCTGCTCTGCGTGGTGCTGGTCCTGTTCACCCTCGTGAAGAGCAAGATCGTCCACTACAGTTCGCTCGCCTACTATCCGCTCACCTACCTCGCCGCGCTGAACATGCAGGCGATCTGGCGGGGAGGGCGCAAGGCAGGCATCGGACTGCGGATCGCCATCGGGCTGGTGGGCGGCGTATTCGCCCTCGCGTCCATCCTGTTGCCGGTGGTGGGCATGCACCCGGAGCTGATCAAGCCCTACTTCGCGATGGACGCCTTCGCGATGGCCAATCTGGAGGCACCTGTGGTCTGGACCGGCTGGGAGGCCCTGGCCGGCGTGTGGCTCCTGCTCACGTTGGTCTTCAGCATCTATTGGCTCGAAGGGAACGACCGCCGCTGGGGCCTGCTGACACTATTCGGTGGCACGGCGGTCTACGTCGCGCTCGCCTTGATGGTGTCCATCAACAAGATCGAGGGATATTCCCAGAACGCGGCCATCGCCTTCTTCCAGCAACGCCAGGGCGAACGCTGCTACGTGATCACCAAGGGCTACAAGAGCTACGCCCAATTCTTCTACACGCGCAAGCCGCCCGCGACCGATGCGCGCGCGCACGATGAGGAATGGCTGTTGCACGGTGCCATCGATCGGCCGGTATACATCGTGACCAAGGTGACCGGCGCCGATGAGGTGCGGCGCATTCCGGGTGTGGAGGAGCTTTACACGGCGAACGGTTTCGTGTTCTTTGAGCGGAAGGTCCCCTGACCCACGGCGCTATGGACGAGAGCTGGATCATCAACCACCTGGGCGAGGACCACGACAGCCCCCATGCGCCCGTGGCACCTCCACTGGTGCGCAGCAACAACTTCAGCTTCCCCACCGTGGCGGCCATGCGCGAGGCGGTGCAGATCGAGTTCGACGCCCCCTTCTACACCCGCGGCCACAACCCGACGGTGGCCTTGCTGCGTGAAAAGCTCGCGGCGTTGGAACATGCCGAGGATGCCCTGGTGTTCAGCAGCGGGGCCGGGGCCATGACGGCAGCGGTGATGGCCTTCCTGCGCGCAGGCGACCATGTGGCATGTATCGACAAACCCTACAGCTGGACGCGCAAATTGCTGGTCGACCAGCTGGCGCGTTTCGGTGTGGAGCACACCTTCGTCGATGCGACCGATCCGGAGGCGTACCGTTCCGCCTGCCGCGCGAACACGAAGCTTTTCCTGCTCGAGAGCCCCAACTCGCTCACGTTCGAGGTGACCGATCTGGCCGCCGTGGCCGCGATCGCCCGGGAGAAGGGAGCACTGACCATCTGCGACAACAGCCACAGCGGTCCACTGTACCAGCACCCGATCGACCTCGGCATCGACCTGACGATGCACACCGCGAGCAAGTTCATCAACGGGCATGGTGACGTGGTGGCCGGCGTGATCGCCGGAAGGAAGGAGCACGTCCGTCGGATCATGGCCAACGAGTTCATGACGCTCGGCGCGGTGGTGTCCCCGGCAGATGCCTGGCTGATGCTCCGCAGCCTGCGTACCCTGCCCCTGCGCATGGAGCGTTCGGCGGGCTCCGCGGAACGGATCGCACCCTATCTGGCTGAGCATCCGAAGGTGAAGGAGGTCTACTGGCCCTTCCTGCCCCAGCATCCACAGGTGGAACTGGCGCGCCGGCAGATGCGCCGTTGCACGGGACTGCTCTCCATCCGGGTGAAGGCTCCGGACGAAGCGGCGGTGGAGCGCTTCTGCGATCGTCTCGAACGCTTCCGAATGGCCGTGTCATGGGGTGGGTACGAATCCCTGGTCTTCCCTGTCTGCGCGTTGAAGGGTCCGAGCGGTCACTACACCGATCTGCCCTGGGACCTGGTCCGTTTGTACATCGGGCTGGATGACCCGGAAGCGCTTCTCCGGGACCTCGACCAGGCACTTGCGGCGATCTGACGACCGGTCCGCTACTTGTTTTACCGGTCATGAAGTACGCCGCGGACACGCCGGATGCTTACCTGGAACAGGTCCCGGACGAACGCAAGCCCGCGCTCCGGAAGCTGCGTTCCACCATCAACAAGAACCTGCCCAAGGGCTTCGCCGAAGCCATGAGCCATGGCATGATCGGCTGGGTGGACAGGTCGTGCCTTACTTCTTTCGGAGGAATACGCGGATCGGGACCCCGGTGAAACGGAAATGCTGCCGCAGCTTGTTCTCCAGGAAACGGATGTAGGGATCCTTCACGTACTGGGGCAGATTGCAGAAAAAGGCGAAGGAGGGCACGACCGTGGGCAGCTGCGTGACGTACTTGATCCGCACCACCTTTCCCTTCTGCATGGGTGGTCCGTTGCGCTCGATCTCAGGTAGCATCAACTCGTTCAGCTTGCGGGTGGGGATCCTTCGGCGGCGGTCCTCATGCACCTGCATGACCGACTCCATGGCCTTGTGGATGCGCTGTCGGTCCTTGACCGAAATGAAGAGCACGGGTACGTCATCGAACGGAGCGAGCCGGTCACGCACGTGGGTCTCGAAGGACTTCGCCGTATGTGTATCCTTCTCCACCAGGTCCCACTTGTTCACCAGCACCACCACACCCTTGCCGTTCTTCAGGATGATGGAGAAGATCTCGAGGTCCTGGTGCTGGACCCCCTCGGTGGCATCGATCATCAGGACGCATACATCGCTCTGCTCGATGGCCCTGATCGAGCGCATGACCGAGTAGAACTCGATGTTCTCCTCGACCTTGTTCTTCTTCCGGATCCCCGCCGTGTCGAGCAGCATCACGTCGAAGCCGAACACGTTGTAGCGGCTGTGGACGGGGTCGCGCGTGGTCCCCGCCACCGGCGTCACGATATGCTGATCGCGGCCCAGGAGGGCGTTCACCAGGGAGGACTTGCCGACATTGGGCCGCCCCACGATGGCGATGCGCGGTATCTCGGGCAGATCGGGCTCGGCCTGGGGGGGCAATGTGGTCACCAGCGCATCGAGCAGTTCACCCGTACCGGACCCGTTCTGTGCGGAAATGGTGTAGACCTCGCCCATTCCCAGGGCATACAGTTCCGCAGCGTCCGCCAGCTGATCGCCGGTATCCACCTTGTTCGCCACGACGAACACCGGCTTGCTGGACCGGCGGAGCAGGTCGGCGATGGCCTCGTCCATGTGCGTAAGACCGGATCGAACGTCCACGAGGAAGAAGATCGCGTCGGCCTCCTCGACGGCCAGATGCACCTGCCGCCGGATCTCGGCCTCGAACACGTCGTCGCTACCGGTGACGTACCCCCCGGTATCGATCACGCTGAAATGCACACCGGTCCACTCGGCCAGGCCATAGTGCCTGTCGCGGGTGGTGCCTGCGGTGGGGTCGGTGATGGCCTCCTTCCGTTCGATCAGACGGTTGAAGAGCGTGCTCTTCCCGACGTTCGGCCGGCCCACGATGGCGACGATGTTGCCCATGTCAGCGGTATCCGTATCTCCGGAGCTTGCGTTGGTCCTGCCTCCAGTCGGGGTCCACCTTGACGCGCAGATCGAGGAATACCTTGTTCCCGACGAAGCGCTCGATATCCCGACGGGCCTCGGTGCCCAGTCGGCGCAGGGCCGCCCCACCCCTTCCGATGATGATCCCCTTCTGCGAATCGCGCATCACGATCACCTCGGCCCGGATGCGTACGATGTCCCCCGCCTCCTCGAAATCTGTCACCACCACTTCCGTACTGTAGGGGACCTCCTGCTGGTAGTGTGAGAGGATCTTCTCCCGGACGATCTCGGCCACGAAGAAGCGCATGTTGCGGTCGCTGAGCTCGTCCTTGGGATAAAAGGGCGGATGTTCCGGGAGCATGGCCGCGAGCTTCGCCCGAAGCTCTGGCACATGGAACCCGTGCAGCGCGGAGATCGGCAATATGTCGGCGGTCGGCAAGGCTTTTCGCCATTGCGCCAATTCCGAGGCCAACCGCGCTTGATCGCTGGTATCGACCTTGTTCAGCAGGAGCAGGACCGGTCCCTTGCAGCGACGTGCGCGTTCCAGCACCGCTCCGCTGCGATCGGGTCGCTGGCCCGCCTCCACCATCACAAGGAGCACATCGGCATCCTTCAGCGCCTCGTCCACCTCGCGCATCATGCTCTCCTGAAGGGGATATTGCGGATCCAGGATACCGGGGGTGTCGGACAGGACGAGCTGAAAATCCTCCCCATTGAGGATGCCGTGGATGCGGTGCCGCGTGGTCTGTGCCTTGGGATTGACAATGACCAGCCGTTCTCCGAGCAGGGCGTTGAGCAGGGTGCTCTTGCCCACGTTCGGTAGCCCGATGATGTTCACGAATCCGGCCCGATGCGCCATCCAGGAGGGAGGTGATAAAAAAGAACCCGGCTGTCGCCGGGTTCCTCTGGTAGCGGGGGCAGGACTCGAACCTGCGGCCTTCGGGTTATGAGCCCGACGAGCTACCATCTGCTCCACCCCGCAATGGGCGGCAAAGATACGATCTTTTGGCTGACCTGCCTGTCAACTCCGGGTGGGTTCATCCATCTCCTCCAGCCGAAGCGAAGCGGATTCCCATTCCTCCATCACCTCGGCGATGCGTTGTGCCAGTTCACCGAGGCGTGCATATCCCTGCTCGACCTTCTCGGGTGCAATGCCGCTTTTCATGACTTCACCCTGAAGGGTGCGTTCCTCCTGCTCCAAAGCGGAGAGCTGCTTCTCCAGCCGTTGCACCCGCCCCTGTACCCTGCGGCGCTCTTTCTCCACCTCCTTCCGTTCATGATAGTCGCTCCGCGGCTTGTCCGTGGACCGAGGCACGGCCTCGCGCGCGCTCGATGCACCCATGTCGGCGGCCTGGAGGGCCTTGCGCTTTTCGATCAACTCCAGGATATCCATGTGCTGGTCCCGGATGCGGCCATCCTCCAGTTCGAGCAGGCGGCCGGTCAGCCCATGAAGGAAATCCCGGTCGTGGGAAACGAGCAGGAACGTGCCGTCGTAGTTCTTGAGCGCCTCCTTGAGCACATCCTTGCTCTGGATATCCAGGTGGTGTGTGGGCTCATCCAGCAGGAGGAAATTGAGCGGCTTCAGCAGCATGCAGCAGAGGGCGAGCCGGGCGCGCTCGCCACCGCTCAGCACTTTCACCTTCTTGTCCACATCCTCGCCGCTGAACAGGAACGCGCCCAGCATGGCCCGGACGCGTGGCCGGTTCTCATCGCTGGCCGCATCCTCGGCGGTCTCCAGCACCGTCCGCTTCGGGTCCATCCGCTCCGGCATGTCCTGTGCGTAATAGCCCAGCTGAACGCCGTGACCCAGCCGGATCTCGCCCTGATGGGGTTCCTCGTTCACGAGCATGCGCATCAGCGTGCTCTTGCCCGTACCGTTCGCTCCGACAAGTGCCAGGTGTTCACCCTTGGCAATGGTCAGCTCCGCATGGGAGAAGATCCGCATGGGACCATAGCTCTTGGAAACGTCGCGGACCTCGACGATGACCCTGCCGGCGTGCGGGGCGGGAGGGAACCGGACCAGCATTTTGCGCAGATCGACGTCATCCACCTCGATCCGGTCCAGTTTGTCCAGTTTGGTGATCAGGCTCTGCGCGAAGGCGGCCTTGTTCTTCTTCGCCCGGAACTTGTTGATCAGTTCCTGGGTATGCTCGATATAGCGCTGCTGCTCCTTCGCCGACTGGGCTTGTTGGGCGCGTTCCTGCTGCCGCAGTTCCACATATTGTGACCAGGGCACCTTGCGATCGATGAGCCGGCCGTTCGACACTTCGATGGTGCGCTGCGTAAGCCGATCGAGGAAGGCCTTGTCGTGGCTGATCAGTACCAGCGCGGCGGGATAGTCCTTCAGCAGGTCCTCCAGCCATTGGATCGCCGGGAGGTCCAGGTGGTTCGTCGGTTCGTCCAGCAAGAGAAGGTCGGGGCGCTGCAAAAGGAGTCGCGCAAGCTCGGTACGCATCCGCCAACCACCGCTCAACTCGGCCATCGGGCGGTGCATGTCCTCTCCCACGAAGCCCAGCCCCTTGAGCGTGCGCTCGATCATGGGGTCGTGGTCGGCCGCGCCGAGCATGTTGAGCCGTTCATGGGCATGGGCGAGCATGGTGGCCAGTTCCATCTGCTGATCCACCTCGGATGCCGTCTCCAGCTCCCGTTCGACACTTGCGATCCGCTCCTGAAGGTCCCGTGCTTCCGCAAAAGCGGTCTCGGCCACCTGCCAGGGCGTGGCCTGGAGGTCGTGTTCCATCTGCTGGGGCAGATAACCCATCGTCAGTTCCTTCGGCATGCCCATGGAGCCCGCGTCGGGCCGGAGCTGTCCGGACAGGATCTTCAACAAGGTGCTTTTTCCGGCCCCGTTCCGGCCCACCAGACCAATGCGATCATCACTGCCGATGAAGAACGAGACATCATCGAACAGTGCGCGATCGCCGAAATGCAGTTGAAGTCCTTGTACGGTGACCATCGGGAAGAGATCCTGCGCTACAGGGGCGTAAAATTAAGGAAGCCCCGTGTGGACGGGGCTTCGCAATGGGTCATGAACGGATCAGAAGTTCCAGAGGTCGTGCTCGAAGGTGAAGAGCTTGTCCTTGATCTCCTCACCTTCCAGCAGCGCATCGATACCGGTCTTGTAATCGGCGATCTGCCGGTCGTACACGTTGCTCCATTTGGTGATGGTACTGCTGAACTGACGCTTCCAGAAGATATCCTCGAAGCTGCGCCGCTCGGCATCGTTCTCCCGGTTGAACACCTCCCAGTTGGCGAACACGTACCGGCATTCCGGATAGTAGAGCCAGAAGATCGGCGCATAGCCACGCACCTCACCGTCCTCGCCCTTCACTTCCTTCATCGGCGCGATGCCGATGATCCGGATGTCCATCTTGCTACGCTGCTTGTCGAAGATCCAATCCTCCTTCAGGCGGTACATCTTGATGTCGCGCGATTCCAAGGGGATCTCCTGCACCACCATCTCCATCTCCTGCGTGTAGATGTTCTCGGTGTACTGGGTGTCCACGCGCATGAACAATTCCTTCAGCTCACTGGCCAGCAAGGGCTTCTTGAACTCGTCGTCCTGCAAAAGCGGGCCGGGGTCGTAGGCCGTGATGCTGCCGTCGACCAGCAGACCCTGCTTGATCACATCGAACAGGCTCTTGCGGTCGTTGATCGGCTCGGTCGGATAGTACAGCGGGTGGTTCATCTTCTCCCGCAGGTCGATCGTACGCCAAACCCGCCGCGCCCACATCACGTCCGCCTCGCGAATGTGCGTGTAGGGGACCACGCGCTTCGTCTTCGTGTGCTCCTTGATGTAGGCCCCGTCCAGGACGGTCTGGGCCGATGCATCCGGCGCGGTCACCAGCGCGCCCAGGAGCGCGGTGGCGAGCGAAAGCTTGGTGCTGGTCCTCATGGCAATGCGGCTTTTCTATTCCTAGATGACCTTGAACGCGAGCGAACCGAGGCTGCGGACCGTATTGTCGGGCCCTCTTGCTTTGATCCCTTCGATGTAGACCTTCTGGCCGGGCTTGGCCTTGTCGATCATCGCCTTCATGTCACTTGACAACGCGGGGCCCTTCGTGAGCTTTTCGATCGGTGTGCCGCTCACGATCATCGTGAGCTTGTACTCCACGACATCGAACTTCAGGTCGAACTCGAAGTCCACCATCTTGGCGATCACGCCCTGGGCGGCGGTGAGCTCGGCCTTGCGGATCGTTTCGTCCCCCACGCTCTTTCCGGCGAAGTAGGGCACCGGGTTCGGCACGTTCTTCACCCGGAACTCCATGCCCTGCATGGTCTTTTTCGAACCATCGGGATTGGTGACCGTGGCCGAGACCACGGCTTTGAGGTCCTTTCCAGGACGCACCACCCAACCCTCGCCGGTCTTGGCCAGGGAGCCGTTCGACATGCTCGGCTGGATGTCCTTGTCACTGTAGCCGGACACGCTGATGCTGACGGGATTGTCGACCCCGCGATAGAACACGTTCATCTTGGTGGGGCTCACGACCAGGTTCGGTTGGGCGACCTCGTACGTGGTGGTGAAGGCCCGGATCTGTTCATCGCCACCCACAGGCTTGAACTTGATGATGCCGTTCACGTTGCGGATGCCCGCCGCGGACGCGGTCTGCTCGAGCTTGGCCATGGCACCATCGTTCTCCAGCTTGATCGCCTCGCCATTGATCTTCGGAGGAACGCTCGTGGTATCCACCGTCGCGCCCGGGCCACAGATGTATACCTCGGGCGCATTCTGATTGTCATAGGCGCCCAAGAAGATATCCGCTCGGTAGGTGCCCCCCACGGTCACGTAGCTGCTCTGCGGACGCACGATCGGCACCAGCGTGTTGAACTTGAACGTCTTCTGCTCCACGCTGCCCAGCAGGTAGTTCACCGTCTCGTTCTCCATGTTGCGGACGTCGCCCTGGATCTTCGAGAGGATGGTGACACCCGCCGCGAGCGGAACGTGGTAGAAGTTCTTGGTCTCCCAGGACACCTCCGCACCGGTCTTTCCTGCCTCACGTTCCTTCGGGAAGGAGAACGTTGTACCGATGTTCTGGGCCAGGGTGGGGTTGTTCTGTCCCACGGCTTCCAGGAGCTTGTCGCGGAACGCCTCGAGCTTCGTGCGCAGGTCGAACGCCGTGTAATCCCCTTCCTTGGGGCTCGTCTCATCCGAGCCGATCATGATCTCGGTGATCTTGTCGTAGTTGTCCTTCTTGTCGATCAATTCGAGGTTGATCACCGTGTCGTTGGCGTACACCTCCTCCAAAGGCCTTCCTTCCGTCTCCGAGATCACCTGCGCCTTTGTTTCGTCGATGTATTTGATCAGGTCGGTCGCGGAGGATTGGATGCCGGTGGCTACGGCGTAGGAGGCACCGTATTTGGCGGGGTTCTCCTGGGAGTATGCCTGAAAGGTCTGATAGGTCTCGTCCATCTTCTCCTTCAGTGTGGCCTTGGTGGTCTCCAGGCCATTGTTCACCGTGACGAAGCTCTCCAGGATCTCCTTGGATACGTTCAGCGCGAGCAGCGCGGTCAGCACCAAGTACATCATGTTGATCATCTTCTGTCTGGGCGACAGATTTCCAGCTGCCATCTCTTCCTGTGCGCTTTTAGGTTGGTCCCATGTGGTGTTGGCGGCAAGCCTCGCCCATCAGCCCTTGATCGTCATGGCGTTCAACATGTTGCCGTAGACGTTGTTCAGCTTGGCCAGGTTCTGGCTGAGCTCGGCGATGTTGTCCTTGTACCGCTTCGTGTCATCCACGGAGTTGCGCAGGTTGTCAAGCAGTTCGCCGACACCATCGAAGAGCTGATTGGCGGCCTCGAGCTTTTCGCGGCT
>JACJZI010000012.1 GCA_020635655.1 Flavobacteriales bacterium | reverse complement strand
TGGCGCTCAAGACCGTCGGCCTGGTGAACATCCAGTTCGCCGTGAAGGACGGCACCGTGTACGTGATCGAGGCCAACCCCCGCGCGAGTAGAACTGTGCCTTTTATCGCCAAGGCCTACGGTGAGCCCTATGTCAACTGGGCCACCAAGGTGATGCTCGGCCACAAGCTCAAGGACTTCGCCTTCAAACCCAAGCTGGACGGTTATGCCATCAAGGTGCCCGTCTTCTCGTTCGACAAGTTCCCCAACGTGGACAAGAGCCTCGGCCCCGAAATGAAGTCGACGGGCGAGGCCATCTACTTCATCAAGGACCTGAAGGATCCGTTCTTCCGGCAGGTGTATGGGGAGAGGAGCATGTACTTGAGCAGGTAGTTTCTTTGGGCGTGCCTGCTCGAAGACTCGCCGTCGCGCTTTCCGCTGCAAGTCCTCGCCGGATTACCGGCTGCGGGCTTTCCGCTGCAATCGCTCACGCAATGCGTGTTTCCTACGATGCTGCTCAAACCTGGGCATGTGGAACTAATTGCGTCGATCTACTTTAGCATGAAGCATGGCTAAGGAGCATCTGAAACGGAGGGCGGCATTCTCCCTCGCTTCTGCAGGAACGGAATTAGTAAGGAATGAACCGGACTTCCGGGACCTCCGCGATGACCCAGAATTCAAGCGATTTGTAAAGACTCAATTCAAGAGGGCTACCTCGATCTTGGAGGTACAGATGTCCAATGGTGCTGGTCTGCCAATGGACAATGAGATTCGATACTCCCTCAGGGAGTTCAACTATAGAGCGTTCAACTACGGGTTGGACAAGATGCCTTCATCGTTCAACACGCTTGAGGCTTTCTTTGACTACGACGAGGAGTTGTTGTTCTTCAAACTTCTCGAGGAGGAGCATCATATGCTTTCAGTATTTGACTACGTGGATTTCGTGACCTCGGGTGACTTCAAAGAAACCAAAGATCTCATACTTGACCACATGGTCGAGGATTTGGTTTATCACTTCGATATAACCGATGAGCTTGAGGATATCACCTTTTCTAGTGACGCTGGTGATCGCTATGTGATTGGCGGCATTTCATTGGTCCGCAGGGGTCATGAAGTGGTTGTTCTGCTACTGACCGGAAACGCAGCCGATACCGATGCTGAGTCCAAGAGGTTGGCTGAACTCTCCTTCACACCAGCTCCGGGGAAAGAGCAATTTCGGCCAGACAAGGAGCGAGTTAGGGAGGCCGTCAAGTTGTTCGGTAAGACATCGTATTGGAAGACGCTTGTGCATTGTCGCATAGACATCGAAACGGGTACCATTGATGCCAGATATGTGCAGCAGGATGCCGGTGATTCCTACATCACGATTACGGACGACATTTCTGGTATGGTCAACTCAAAGGGAGAGTTCCCTGACCTGAAGCATAGGTCGACCTATGAGTCAATGGTCCAAAGAATAGGCTTGTATTCGTCCTTGTTTGAGCTTGCTGCCAAGTGCCTATACCTGCCATACTACCTAGACACGGTCGAGGACCAGATAACCAGTGAGGACCATCCAACGCGACTAGCCGCCGAAAGAGGGAAACGGTTCTTCGTAAGGGACACAAAAGCTGTCCCAGTTAGTATGAAGGTGTTCAGCCGAACAGTATGGGTTGTCAATAAGTCAAGCGAGCCTCAGTCTGATGCGATCTACTTCACTGAGGGGGACTTCAATATTGAGACCAATGGATACTGGAAGAGCTTGCAGCACAACGCTCTAGGCACTGACAAGAATGGGAACCCAATTCACGGTAGAACATGGGTCCAACAGACTTTAACATGGAGGGAAAAGGACAAGCAGACCATGTCAATTTCGCGAGATGCGGCGCGGGATTGGGACAGCCAAGGGCAAGCGAATGCTGGGCATGTATACCTAATGCGGAATGCCGCACATCCAATTGACGTTTTCAAGGTTGGTAGGACGACGCGCTCAGCGGCCGAACGAGCAAAGGATTTGTCTTCCACTAGTGGTGCGGTCGATAAGTTCCTAGTCGCGAACGAATGGTGGGTTAGGGATTGTGTCGCCGCCGAAGCTCTAGCGCATGAGCGTCTGAACAAATACAGGGTGAATCCTGGACGAGAGTTCTTCAAGGTTGACTTTAGAACCGCTATGAGCGTTGTTGACGGTGTTGTGCAGGAGGTCAACGGCGGGTCGAACTAGACCACCGCAGGGTGTACTCCCAACCTCCGCAGCGGTCTCCCGCGCTTTGGCGGCATCATGAGGCACGCGTTAGGACATCCCTTTGCGGCTAATGGCGAACTCGCCGCGTAAGTAGTAGTAGATGAAGACCAGTTCGGATGACATAACCGCATCGGTCATGACTAGCCTGTTCTGCTCTTTGGAAACGGTGAGCAGGAAGTTTGGCACCCAGTAGGCGCCAAAGAGAAAGGTCTTGACGAAGTCACCTTTGATCCAGAAGTAGATGAATGCAGCCAGGGTGGCAATAAGGATGAGTCCGCCAACACCTTTGCCAGACTTCATGATCGCATTCGCCGTCAGAATGAGTGCCAGGATGGCTGAGGCGATTCCCCAAAGCAATACATAATCAGACCTTACGATCGCGAGCACGATGGAAGCAATGATTGCCAAGATAGGAGAGCTGAGTAAGACCTTGTCCAAGATTCGCTGGCCTTGGCTTCCGAAAAGATCAACGACGTTTTCGTTCATTCTGGTTCCCGTTCGCAACTCGCCCTGTTTGTGCAGGGCTAGTATCTCCTCGTAGTCCTTGAAGGGTAGTCCTTTGATCTCCGAGACAGATTGGACCTTAAGATCTTTCCGGAGTTGCGATTCAATCTCGGCTAGGGTCATGAGCTAAAGGTATCTTATGGCTCAAGACCCCCCATTCTCGCGCGAGCGTCCACGCTCGTGTGCGCAATGAACTTCGGCGAAAGGCACTTGCAGATGTCATAGCAATGCGCTCGCGCCAAGTAGGTGGGGGACCCCCCTCGCTGGTCCGTGCTTGTCCTGATGTGTTCGTCGGCCAGAAGCCGAGATCACTACCGCGCTCGTGCGCACAACTCATCAGAAGCCAAGATGATTGCAGCTATCCGAGCCGCTTTGGTCTTGCCTTCTTCTTCGGATCCCGGCTGGTATGGAATACGCGCAACACCGCGATGTGATCCCTGAAGGGGCGGTAAAGGATCACGAACGGGAAGCGGGAAAGCGGGAACTGGCGTACCAGACCGCGCACACGCGGCGCGCCATTGGGGAACTGTTCGATGTACAGGTAGATGTCATGGACCTCGTCGATGAACGCGTCCGCAACCTTCAGACTTCGTGCCGCATACCAACGTGCCGCAGCGCTCACATCCGCCACCGCTTCGTCGGTGACGCGCACCGGTCGGTTCATGAACGCGCGGCCTTCCGTGCCCGTGCCCTTGCTTCCGCAGGTGTGCGGGTCTTGGCTTCGCCGCGCAAGTAGCGGGCAAGGCTGACATCGAGCTGGCGCTGCTGCTCGTTCGTCAGCGCGTAGTGGGTGTTGCCCGCAAGGGTCTCCTCGATCGCAGCGATCAGGTGTTCATCGTTCGTGGCCTCGATCTGTTCGATCACGTTGGCCTTGCGCTGCTCTAGTCGGCTCATGGGCGTTCGTGTGTTCTTCAAAAGTAAGATGCATGTGGTCCGGACCGGGATCCGAGGTCCCTTCTTCGGGATCCAACGCGCGCTCGGGAAGCCAGGTCGGCGCACCGGCGGCTGGGGCGGACCGGGTGGACACGGTGGTGCGCGCGTACAGTGTCCATCCCGTCCACCCGAGTGCTGCTGCTTTTCGTTGGCTCGTGGCTGCGCCGCTCCTCCACGTTCCCGACCTTGTAGGGCACCCGCTTACCTTGACCCACATGCCGAGCACCTGCTCCGTGTTCTGTGGCGTCAGCATCGACGGTCCCGTCGCCCGCGCGGAGCGGATGGTCCGGCTGCTTGGTCTAGGGTGAGGGCGAATAGCCTGTCGCCAGCACCTGGCCATTGACGCCAGGAGCATCGGTGCTCGACGACAGATACAGCTCATCGTCCAGGAAGATCTTCACCCACGCCGTCTCGGCACTATCGATGTCCCACAGCTGCATGTACAGGTAGGAGGACGTGCTTATCGTGAACGAATGGCTCCAATGGCCGGTGATGTTGTTCCCGTGCTCCACATTGTTGCTGAAGTAGTGCACGTAGCAGGAATCGCACAATGCCTCATAGCGAACGCTCTTCGGATAGGTGTCCTTTTGCTTCCGGCAGGAAGTGAACGCCAGAAGAAGGATCGGAAGGAAGAAGGTCCAGGGTCTCATGCCTAGGAAAGGTAGGCCGCCGGTGGCGTCCTTTCAAAGCCGTTCGGGCCGTCGCCGGGTATTCCCGATCTCGCACAAGTCGTTGCTCCATTACATCGATCCTTTCCTCCGCTGGGTGCCTCCGGACTACCTTTCCCGAACAGAGCGTCCAAAGGGCGCACCCGACCATGCCACCTGCCAAGACAACAGCCCCAACTGCTGCCTCCGTTGAAGCGCAGATCACCACGATCCTTTCCAAGTTCGCGGCCAAGGACCAGCAACTGATCCGCGCAGTGCGCAAGGCCCTGCAGAAGCGCTTCCCCACGGCGAACGAGCTGGTGTACGACTACGCCCGGAACTTCGTGATCGGCTACTCGCCCACGCAGGCCGGCGGGCAGGGCATCGCTGCACTGAGCGCGGATAAGGATGGCGTCCGACTCTACCTGACCAACGGAGCCAGCCTTCCGGACCCGCACAAGCTGCTCCAGGGCAAAGCACAGGCCCGCTACGTGCCACTGGGGTCGGCTGCGGTGCTGCTTTGGCCCGAGGTGGAGGCGCTCTTTGTCGCCGCGGAGAAAAGCGCCAAGGTCCCTCTGGCCGCATCGGGTCGCGGGGAGGTGATCATCAAGCCGGGTGCTGCGGAAAAGAAGCCGCGGAAGAAGCCGGCGAAGCGCTAGGCCGCCGCTTCCCTGCCCCCCTTTACCAGCAGCCACACCGCCAGGGCCATCTCCCCGAAGATGCTCGGCACGGCCACCAGCGCGAGGAAGATGGAGGCGTAATCGGCGTAATTGGGCAGCAGGAAATGGGCGCAGGTGTCCACGGCGTACATGACGCCGGCGATCGCCAGGAAGACGGCGATGAGGCGAGGCCGCCCGAGGATCCGGCCCAGCAGGATCAAATGGATGCCGAAGAAGAACAGGCCGATCAGCCAGATGGTGTTGAAGACGTGCACCTGATGCAGGATCGCCTCCGCGGTGCCTTGCTCCAGGGCCAGGGGCAGGGCGAAGATGGCCACGGCCATGATCGCGGCATGCATCATCCGGAAGAGCATGCCTGGCAGCGTGAGCGGATGGTCCTTGAACAGCATGTACAGCGCCCAGGCCACCACCACATCGAACACCACCGTGACCAGGAACGCGACAATGCCGGCGCGTACCATGCCGCCGTGCTGGGTGATGGTGCCCACCGGATCCTGCGTGATGCGCTCGATCACCCCGAAGTTGGCGAAGATGGCGGCGAAGAAGATGATCCAGTAGCTGATGCCAGCGATGCGGGCGAAGGTCCTGTTGGTCATGGTGAGGAAGGTCGTTCGGTGCGTCGTGATAATAGCACATATCCCAAGAGCGGACCTGGCGACAGGCGCTCGGACAGAGGTGGTCAGTACCCCGGCGCGTTCAGAGCCGCTTCTCCATGCATACGCTGTTCGCCACGCCGACATACGGCCCGTAGTTCGGGATGGTCGCATAGCCGCGATCGGTGTACAGCGCGATGGCTTCCGGTTGCCTGCGCCCCGTCTCCAGGACACAGCGCGTACGACCCAGCTCGCGGGCCCATTGCTCCAGTTCCTTCAGGGTCCTTGTGCCGATCCCCTTTCCCCGGAATGCGGGCAGGGTGAACATGCGTTTGATCTCCACGGCATCCTCCGCGAAGCGCTTGAAGGCGCCGCACGCGACCGGTCGATCGCCGTCGAAGACCACGACGGCGTTTTGGACGGTGTCCAACGAATTGAAGGTGGCATAGAACGCGTGGTCCTTCCCGTCCCGTACCGCCAGGTCACGGTCCAGTTCGGCGACGAGGTCCCGGAACGCGGGATCGCCGGAGGTGGTGCGGTGCACGCGGAACACGTCCGCCCCGGGCACTACTTGTGGACCTTTTGCCGCCGTGTTCATGCGGCGCCGTCGGGGATCTCCGGCTCCACCAGTTTGGCCAGTTGTTCCAGCGACTCCTGCCAGCCGAGGTAGCAGGCTTCCTCCGGGATCATGGCGGGAATGCCCTCCTGCACGACATGGACCTCCGTGCCCATGGCGCCCGGCTTGAACGTCCACGTGGTGCGCATCTCACCGGGCAGTCCCGGATCGTCGAAGATGTCGGTGGCCACGATGCGTTCGCCCGGGACCAGTTCCACATACTTGCCGCCGAAGGAATGGCCGTTGCCCGTGCTGAAGTTCGTGAAGGACATCCTGTAGGTGCCGCCCACTTGCGCGTCGAGGTGGTGCACGGTGCAGGTGAAGCCGTAAGGTGCCAGCCACTTGCAATTGGCGGCGGGATCGAGCACGGCCCTGTAGATGCGTTCGGCGGGCGCCTTGAGCACACGGTGCAGGCGCACGGTGCCGGTGGTCGTCGGCGGGGCTTTTTGGCTGGTCTCCGGTGTGGTGGTCATGGTGGTGGATCGCTCTAGGCGAAGGTAGCTGACCGACTGGGGATCGATACGCATGACGTGCCGCGCAGCGTTAGGAGGGAAACTCCGAGCTTGATGCACGCAATGACCTCTGTTCCGCTCTTCCTTATCAGCCTGCTCCTGATCACCTGTGCCGGGCGATCGAAGAGGACGGACCATTCCGCACTTCAGGACGGCGACATCGTGTTCCAGTATAGCGGCAGCGTGCAATGCCCCGCGATCGCCCAGGCCACGCACAGCCCATTCACCCATTGCGGCATCGTGTTCATCGAACAGGACAGGCCCATGGTTTGGGAGGCCGTGGGCCCAGTGAAGCGCACACCCTACGAGGAATGGGTCCGCCACGGGGTGAACGGATTCACGGTCGTGCGCCGGTTGAAGGACCGGTCGGTGCTGACGCCTGCGAACCTGGCGGCCATGCGTGCCGAGGGTGAACGGGAGATGGGCCGCCCGTACGACATCCATTTCAACATGGACGACGAGCGGATCTACTGTTCGGAACTGGTCTGGAAGATCTTCCATCGTGGCGCCCACCTGGACGTTGGCCGGGTGGAGCGCTTTGGCGACATGGACTTCACCGGGCCGGATGCAAGGCGTGTGCTGAAGGACCGCTTCGGCGATCATTTCCCGGCGGACCAGGAGGTGATCACACCGGCAGCGCTCTATGCTTCACCGTTGTTGATGACGGTGGATAGTATGGGGGCACCACCGGAATGGGGCTCGGAGGGTCATTGATCCACCGCAAACCTCGTCCCGATCTCGTCCGCACTCGAGGTACCGGTCCGCATCACGACGATGAGCGAACCTGGTCAGGAAGGGTGAACAGGATGCCTGACGCGGGCTTCCAAGCATCGCCCCTTGGAACATCCCGTTCCTACTGGCGTCGCCCTGCCGATCACCCCAACTTTGTTCTTCCCACATGAGATCCTCCCATCCATGCACAAGCAGGTGACCTGGCTTCTCGTGCATCCATCGGCATTTCGTCGCATGTCGATGTGCATGGCGGCCGCGCTGCTGTTGCTGGACGTGCAGGGGCAGACGATCTCCGAGCGCGCGTCGGTGCAATTGTCGGCGGTGGTGGACGCTGGTGCGCCGAGCATCACCGTGCAATGGGCCCCGTTCACCGGGTCCAGCGCGTACACGATCTACCGGCGTCCGTCGGACAGCACGCTCACCTGGACCACCCTGGCCAGCCTGGGCGGCGCAGCGACGCAATGGACGGACCATGACGTACTGGTGGGTGCGGCCTATGATTACAAGATCGTGCGCACCGCCAGTGGCGCGGGCTACGGATACATCCGCTCGGGCATCGCGGTGCCGCCCGTGGAGGACCGTGGTTCGGTGGTCCTGCTCGTGGACGCCACGCTCGCCGTCCAGTTGAACAATGCGCTCACCCAATTGCAGGACGACCTGTTGGCGGACGGTTGGTGGGTGCACACGCACCTGGTCGGAGCATCCGCCACGCCGCCCATGGTACGCGCGTTGGTGGCGGCGGACCGGCTCGCCGACCCGGACGTGGCGCTGGTGTACATCCTGGGTCATGTGCCGGTGGCCTATAGCGGCAACATCGATCCCGACGGACATCCCGGGCACACGGGTGCCTGGCCCTGTGATCCGTACTACGGGGACCTGGACGGGACCTGGACCGATGTTTCCGTGAACAATGTGAACGGCACGTACACCCGCAATCACAACGTGCCCGGCGACGGCAAGTTCGACCAGAGCGACATCCCCTCCTCCCTGGAACTGGGCGTCGGGCGCGTGGACCTGCACGCCCTGCCGAGCTTCGGCATGAGCGAGGTGCAGCTCACCCAGGCATATCTGGCAAAGGCGCACGCTTGGCGCACGAAGGCCTACACGGTGCCGGCCACCGCCGCGCTCTTCGATGATCTGCAGTCGGTGGGTTATCCGCTCGCCGGGTCCGGTCTGATGGGTCTGTCCGCCTGTGTCGGCCCGGGTGCGCTCACGATCCTGCCGATCAATGCCGGACCGTTCGTGGACCACTTCACCGCCACCACCGACCTGTGGACCTTCCAATGCGCGGGAGGCGCGCAGGGCGTGGGTTCCCAGGGGCAGGTCACCTTCACGGGCACCACCAACGGCGTGCTCACCGCGCAGATCGCGCAACAGAGCGCCGGCGGGGTGTTCAACATGTCCTTCGGCAGCTACTTCGGCGATTGGGACAATGAGGACAACTACCTGCGTGCCCTGTTGGGCAGCGGCAACAGCCTCGTGCACTTCTGGTCGGGCGTGCCGAACTGGTACGTGTATCCCATGGCGATGGGTGCCACCGCGGGTGCGTGCATGTTGCGGTCGGTGAACAACACGCAGCAGGACCAGGCGCCGCAGAACGGCGGCTGGCAGGGCCAGAACATGGGTCGCGTGCACATGGCGCTGATGGGTGATCCCACGCTGCGGCAGGCCTGCATCGCACCGCCGTCCATGCTCACGGCCACGAACACCGACTGGTTCGCCAGCTTCACGTGGTCGCCCTCCGCGGAGCCCGTCGACGGCTACCTCATCCACCGGATCGACACGGTGGCCGGGTCGTTCGAGCGCATCACACCGGAAGTTGTCACCGACACGTTCTTCGTTTCCACGGAGCCGTTCATGCCGGGTGCACGCTATCTGGTCCGCGCGGTGAAGTTGTTGACGAGCAACACGGGCAGCTACCGGGAGCTCTCACCCGGTGCATTGGCCGTGGCCCAGGGCATGCAGGTACCGGATTGTGAAGGCGTGCTCGGCGGTCCCGCGATCCCCGGTGCACCGTGCGATGATGGCGATCCCCTGACCGTGGACGATGCGTACGATCTTCAATGCAGCTGCACGGGTGTTCCTGCGAACGGCATCGCGGCGGATGGAACGGGAACGTCCATCGCATGGCGTGCGACGCAGGATGCGCTGGTCGTTCGTTCGGACCGTGCACATGCATGGAACTGGCACATCCTGACGACCGATGGACGGTGTGTGGGAACAGGTGCATTCACCGGGACCACGGAACGGATCACCCTGCAAGGCCTGCCGTCGGGCGCCTATCTTTTCCGCCTTGACCCGGCCGGGGATCGCGGAAAGCCCCGGTTGTTCCGGTTCGTGCATGTCCGCGGATAGGGGGATGCCATGGAAGGTGAGGTCCCTCACTCCTGACCGCTGGTGCGGGGGAATTTGTAGCGCACCCAGCTGCGGATGCCCACCACCACGGGCACGACGAGGACGATCGCGACGATGCCGAGCAACAGCAGCGCGTTGTGACCGATGCCGGCCAGCGGCAGCAGGATCAGCATGACGGCCATCAGCACCAGCAGTCGCGACACCGGCCGGATGTAGGAGCGGTCCTCCTCTTCCTCCTTCATGATGCGTGTCAGGCCGACGATCATCAGCAGGACCACGGCGAGCGACAGGCAGAACATCCAGGCCACGGTCTCGGGCACGGGCCCCTGGGCGGAGGTGAGCACCACCTTCAGACAGGCGCCCGCGATGCTGAACGAGGCGAGCAACGGGAAGTGGAGGAACATCAGCCACTGCATGTAGCCATAGCCGGTGCGGGTCTCCTGTTCGCTGGTCATGTCGAAATAGAGGCTCCAAAGCAGGAAGGCGATCAGGATGGCGAGCACGAAGGCGATCCACGCCACCGGATGCTTGTGCGGGATCGCGGCGATGCCGGCCACCGCCGCAAGGATGCTCTCCGCCAGCACGATGATGGTGAACAGGCCGAAGCGTTCCACGATGCTGGTGGACGCCGTGAACTCCCTGCCGTCCGCGCGGACCCCGCGCACGATGCGGCGCGCGCCGATCAGCGGTGGGGTGAGGTCGAGGACGAGCGCGGCCGTCCAGAGCCAGATGATCACCTGCCCGCTCACGAACACGGAGGTCAGCAACAGGGCCAGGGCGATCAGGTAGTTCACCGTGTAGAAGATGTTGAACGCCCGGTGCGAGGGGTCGTAGAGGCCGACGCTCCACCACATGTAGGTGATCAGGAATTGGAGCACGCAGAAGGCGATCGCCAGACCGCGCGGTTCTCCCGCGAAGGCATCCTGCACGGTGATGGCCACCGCGGCCACCGCGAGCATCTGCCAGAAGGTCATCAGCCGGGTGCGCAGGCCGTCGTTCCCGTGCAGGTCGTAGTACTGTGAGCCGTTCACCCACGACCAGAAGGTCATGCAGAAGAGGAGAAGGGCATGGCCGAGCGTGGCCCACGTCGGGTGGGCGGCGAGGTGGTGGGTGAGCTGCCCGATGACCGCGACATAGACCAGATCATAGAACAGCTCGAGCCAGCCGATCTTGCGTTCCTGGGGACGCTGTCGGAAATCGCGGGGAGCTCCCCACCACGATGGGGGGTGGATGGGTCCGGACATGATCAGGGCAGGCCCAATGTAGGCGAAGCCGGACCGACCGTACATTGCCCGGCATGGCGAAGGACGTCTTTCCGCCGACCGGTCGGATCATCGAGGACCGGGTCTTCCAGCAGCTTCTGCAGCAGGGGGCCGCCCTGCGCGAATTGCGGTTCGAGCACTGCACCTTCGAGCGGTGCGACCTGTCGTCAGCGGACCTGGGCCGAAGCCGGTTCACCGAATGCGCGTTCATCGGTTGCGACCTCTCCCTGATGAAGCTGGTGGGCGCTTCGCTCCAACAGGTGGTGTTCCGGGAGTGCAAGCTGATGGGCGTGGATTTTTCGGTGTGTTCGGAAATGTTGTTCCACATCACCTGTGTCGATTGCCCGATGGACCATGCGGTGTTCGAGAAGCGGGTAATGCCCGGTACGCGGTTCACGCGGTGTTCCCTGCAGGGGGCCGTGTTCGAGGAGGCGGACCTGCAGGGGGGCGTGTTCGACGATTGCGATCTGGCCGATGCGGTCTTCGCGGGTACGGACCTGCGGAGGGCGGACCTGACCACGGCCCGTGATCTTCGGATCGATCCCCGCCGCAACGACCTTCGGAACGCACGGTTCTCCGTGGAAGGAGCGCTGTCCCTTCTGGCGACCTTCGGCGTGGAGGTCCAATGACCTGACCGGTCGGACCCTGCCGGACCTACCTTCGGGCCATGCCCCACCCGGTCAAGATCCTGCGCACCGAGTTCATCACGCCCGATGTGAAGCGTTTCGTGGTGGACCGGCCGAAAGGCTACAAGTTCGTTCCCGGACAGGCCACCGACGTGGCCATCGATCGACCCGGGTACGAGGACCAGCTGCGGCCGTTCACCTTCACCTGCCTTACCACCGCCCGTCGCCTCGAGTTCATCATCAAGATCTATGGGGACCACGACGGCGTGACGAAACAGCTCGGGCTTATGCATGCGGGTGATGGCCTGCTCCTGCATGAGCCGTTCGGTGCGATCACCTACCAGGGACCGGGCTTCTTCATTGCCGGTGGAGCGGGCGTCACACCGTTCATCGCGATCCTGCGGGACCTGCACAAGAAGGACAAGTTGAAGGGGAACACCCTGTTGGTCTCCAACCACACCGCGAACGACGTGATCCTGGACGACGAGTTGGCGAAGATGCTGGGCCGGCATTTCCTGAAGGTGTTCACAAGGCAGCACGTGATCGGCTTCCGCGAACGAAGGATCGATCGCGACACCTTGGTCGTGCTGGTGCAGAACTTCGATCAGAAGTTCTATGTCTGTGGACCGGACCCCTTCGTGAAGGATATCAGTGGAATGCTGCTGGACCTGGGTGCCAGGGCGGAATCGTTGGTGGTCGAGGAGTGATCATGCGTTCGCGGAACACGTCGGGATCTAAACCCGATCCGCACGTGCGCGGTCCAAGGACCGTCCGTACCCAAGATGGGACCCAGGTCCCACAATGACACTATCGCGCATGCGCCATCCCCTCACGACGGTCCTGTTCCTCATCACCATCACCCTGCAGGCCCAGGTGCCGCCCTACGTGACCGAGGACTTCCCCACCGACGAGCAGGGCTACTACTTCATCAATGCCTCCGCGTCCAACGGGATGATGATGCCCTCCAATGTGTTGGTCCTTGACGGTGCCGGGCATGTCGCTTTCCGAAGGACGATGCCTGGATCGATGAACTTCCGCGCCTGGCCCGACGGCCGGATGAGCTGCACCAGCATGGGAAGGAACATCATCCTCGACAGCACCTTCGCCATCGTCGATACCGTGATATGCGTCAATGGGGTCACGACCGATCCCCACGACATCCGCCTGTTGCCCAATGGTCACTTCCTCCTGCTGGGAACGGAGGAGCGCATCATGGACCTGAGCGCCTATCCCTATTTCCAATCGAACAACGCACCGGGAAGCGCAACCGCATTGGTGGAATGCGGCGTGGTCCAGGAACTTGACGCGGCCAAGCAGCTTGTTTGGGAGTGGCACGTGGTGGACCATTTCGACTTTCTGGAGACGGATACCACGCTGCTGAGCAACCCGCTCCAGGTGGACTGGAGCCACTGCAACGCCGTGGAGCAGGATACGGACGGCAACATCCTGCTTTCGTGCCGGCACTTCAACGAGATCATCAAGATCGACCGGAACGCGGACACCGTGATCTGGCATCTGGGGGGCGTGAGCAATGACTTCACCTTCACCAACGATGCAGGGTTCATCGGGCAGCATGACATCCGCCGCCTGCCCAACGGACATCTCACCCTTTTCGACAACGGTCGGGCACCCGCACATCCTTGTCGTGGCGTGGAGTACGCATTGGACCTCTCGGGCATGACCTGCACTGTTGTCTGGGCGCGTGCGTTCAATGGGACCGCCACGAGCAGATCGATGGGAAGCGTGCAACGGTTGTCCAATGGGAACACCCTGATCGGATGGGGGAACCTGCAGCCCGACAATGCCATGTTCTCCGTCTATCGCCCGGACAGCAGCCGTCTCTGCGAACTGGCGTTCGTGGATACACTGATCACCTATCGTGCCCTCTATTTCGATGACCTGCCGTTCATGCTGCACCGCCCCGGCATCAGCTGTTCGGTCCAGGACACGACGTACACCCTGACCGCGGATGCCGGCTGGTCGTCCTATGTCTGGAGCACGGGTGCCACGGGTCCGGGCATCACCGCGGGCGCCAACGATACCATGTTCGTGGAGGTCCCCGTCAGTAGCGGAGGCTGGCTGCGATCCGCTCCCTTCGTGCCGGCGGACCATTGCGCGGTGTTGGGCATGGTGCCCGCATCGCAGGAGGCGTTCCGCATGTTCCCGAACCCCGCGGGACCGTTCGTCGATCTTGCGTTCGGTACGGCCGGGCCCAGGCAGATCGAACTGACCGATGCGTTCGGTCGGGTCATTTGGAACACGACCACGATCGGGACCGACCTGCGGATGCCGCTTGAGCGCTTCCCCCCGGGCATCTATCTCGTTCGGGTCGATGGATCGGTCCACCGCCTGGTGAAGGGCCGGTAGGCCGACCGACAGGTCGCCCGGACCGCCCGTCGCGTCCGTGTACCTTGCAACATCAGGACAGGACCATGATCGGACCGCGATTTCCTTTGTCACTGTTGTCGCTGCTTGTGTGGTGGCCGACCACCGGGGCGTTCGCTCAGGTATTGCCACCGGAGCGGAGCACGGATTGGTCCCGGGCGGGTCTTCAGGGACCGCCCCCTGACGTCACGACGGTGTTGGACATCACCGACTTTGGCGGCATGGGCGATGGGGTCACCTCGAACGATGCCGCGTTGACGGCCGCGCTCGATGCCGCCCAGGGACAGATGTCCGTGGTGCGGTTCCCCCCGGGTGATTTTCTGTTCACCGCGACCATCCAGTTGCATGACAGCGTGGTGTTGCGCGGAGCCACCGCGGACTCGACCACGCTGATCTTCGACCTGGGCGGTTCCGGCTATTGCATCACCGCGGTCGGGTGGGAGGGGACCACCTCCCATCCGCTCGACCAGAGCGCCGCCCGGGGCGACACCCTGCTGTGGACCACGTCGGTCCAGGACCTCCAGGCGGGCGATCTCATCCGGCTCCATCGGGATGACTCCCTGCTCGTCACTTCGCCGTGGGCCATCGGCACCACGGGCCAGCTGGTCAAGATCGCCGAGGTGCATCCCGATCGGGTGGGGATCGCCTCCCCCCTGCGCGCCTTCTATCCACTTTCGGGAACGCCCGACTTCCATGTGGTGCATCCGATCCGCCAGGCCGGCATCGAATGCCTGAAGGTCGTCCGCATGGATGCGGCCCCGCCCGACGAATGGTCCAACATCCTGTTCGCACGCGCCAGCAATTGCTGGGTCAGGGGTGTGGAGAGCGACCATTGCAACTTCGCACATGTCGAACTGTTCGTCAGCACGAATTGTGAGATCACCGGTTGCCATTTCCATCATGCGTTCGCATACGGCGGCAATGGTCAGGGCTATGGGGTGATGACCTACTGCACGTCAGGTGAGAACCTGATATCCAACAACATCTTCGTGCATCTGCGCCACGCGATGGTCGTGCAGGCCGGTGCGAACGGCAACGTCTTCGCCTACAACCTGTCCGTGGACCCGTATTGGGACGAGTTCCCCTTCCCGACGAATTCCGCGGGCGACATCGTGCTGCATGGCGACCACCCCTATCTCAACCTTTTCGAGAGCAATGTCGTCAGCAACATCGTGGTGGATGCATCGCACGGTACGAACGGGCCGTTCAATACCTTCTTCCGCGACCGCACGGAGCTCTATGGGCTGGTGGCGGTGGGTGCTCCCGCGACGGATTCGCTGAACATCCTGGGCAATGAGATCACCGGCTCACCGGGGCTCTATTCCCTGAACGGCGTCGGTCATTTCGAATACGGCAACCTGGTGCAGGGCACGATCGTCCCGGCGGGCACGGGAGGTCTGACGGATCCGTCCTGTTATGCGACGAGCATTCCCGATCTTCTGATGTCCCTGGGCGGATGGCCCCAGATCGGTCCGAACAGTGTTCCTCCGGGATCCATCCCGGCGGCCGAGCGTTGGGCGGATGGAACAGGGTCGACCATCTGCTCCGGAGCGGAACTCCCGACGATCGTGCATCCCGATCCATGGACCACGGGTGCGCGATGCCACCCCATGCCGTTCTCGGGCTCGTTCCTTGTGGAGACAGGTGGGATGATCGCCGGTGAAGCGCGCTGGGTCCTGATGAATGCGATGGGGGCGGCGGTCCGGCAGGGTCACGCATCCATGCACGACGGATCGGTCACGATCGAAGGTCTGGCCGACCTGCCAGCGGGTGTCTATCTCCTGGTATTGCGTGAAGGCGAACGGACGGTCATGCACGTGCGCATTATGAAATGCGATCCCAAGTAAATGCGCCTGACCAAATACAATGGATACAGGAAATCCTTATCATCGGGCAAACTTTCTTCCCATGATGCGTCATGCAATGACTTTGGTGATGGTTAGTATGATGTCGTTCGATGTATCGCAGGCACAGCCTTGGACAAATGGGGTGATCCTGCATTACCCGATGAATGGGAATTGCCAGGATATCAGTGGCAATGGACTGGACGGGAACGTATCGGCGACCCTCTCCACCGACCGGTTCGGCAGTCCGAATTCGTGCTATGCGTTCAATGGGACGAACGAGTTCATCGATCTGCCGAACGATCCACTGCTTCGGCCGAACTTTCCCTTCACAGTGGCATATTGGGTCTATCTGGACGCATATAGTGGAGGGCATGTTGCGTCGGACTTCATCAATTACATCTATTCGGGTTTCTGGATCGCCTGCAATACCGACGGTACGGTCAACCAGAACTATGCACAGGGTGGTGCGATCGGTTCATCCAATAGAAGGACATTGCGATCAAACGCCTCGTTGAACCTTGGTCAATGGTATCACTTGACCGCTGTTTACAAAGGGCTGAACGATCTAAAGCTTTATATCGATTGCCAGCTTGCCGCATCGACATACACCGGTTCAGGGACCGCACTCTCCTATTCCGGCGTGGCAGGAAGCCTTGGGAGAAAGGATACACAAGGAGGTTCACCGGACTATCTGGACGGAAAACTCGATGAGCTGATCATCTGGGACCGTGAGGTCACGCCCGAGGAGGTGGCACAGCTCTGCTCCTATTCGACAGCCCTCGCTCCTGTCGCTGGACAAGATGTGGATCCGGCGCCCAGGATCAGTTCAGCCACTAGCACAAATGGCTCGTTCCAATTGAACGTGATCGGTTCGGGTAGACTTGGTGTTGTCGTATATGATGCGGCCGGAAAGCGCATCTCCGCTTCGATACTTGGACAGTTGACAGGTCAGCGCACAGTGGTGGTCCCGATGCCGCATGCCGATGGGTTATACTTGATCTCCCTCACACGTGACGGCATTCCATGCGATCGCGTGAAGGTGGTCGTAGCCGATCAGTGAGGATCTGTCACGTGATGGCACTGCGAGTGAAGCGGTCCAGCAGAGCCATCTTGGAGCGATGCACGAAGAAACAGTTCCTGACCCCGTCGTCGGTATCTCGCGCCAGGGTCTTGGCCACCTGCAACCCGTCAGGAAAATGTTTGAAAATGACATAGTCCATCTCCTGTAGGGACCGATCAAGCTCCTTCTCCGTAGTGCCGAAGAGCGTTTCACAGATGATGACCGGAAGGTCACGTTCGATCGTTCGCCGACCACCTGCAAGGATGGCCGGTTCGGTGCCTTCCGTATCGATCTTGATCAGATCGATGTTCGTCACGCCGTTCCGATCCACGTAGGCATCCAGCGTATCCATTTCCACATCATGTTCCATGACGACCACCCGCTGGTCCGAAGCCAGCAGACTTCCATCGCCTGCCAGCACATGCTTCACCCAGGGAAATTTGCGTGATCCGGTCTCGAAGAACCGGATCTTGCCGCTCGCATCGGACAGGGCGAGGTCGGATACATGTATCCTCTCCTCGAAATGATTGAGTTGAACGTTCTTTTTCAGATAGTGGCTCGGCCCAGAGGCCGGTTCAAAGGCGTGGACATGGATGTCCTTGGAGATCGTTGCCGCTACGAGCGAGTAGTAGCCGGTGTTCGCTCCGACATCCACGAAAACGCGCATTCCCTGGATGAGGTCCTTGAATATCGGTCCGTACTCGAACGAACGAAAGCCGTTCCAGTGGACGAGCTGGGTCAAGTAGCACGTCTGGTTCGTGGCCATCAGGAACTTGGACGGCCCGGTATCGACCGTGATGATCCCGGTCGGTGGCAGCCGGAATGATGCAGGGAGCACCGGACGCAAGACCTTGTTCAGGAAGAGCAGACCCGCATTGACCGGAGGCCAATAGATGAACCGGTAGATCAATTGTTTCATGGCATTCCAGGGGACCGGTCCCGCGCTTCAAAGGACCGGTCGCAATGTAGTCCGAAGTGCAGGATACCGGCCGACATCACCCTTTGTTCCATATGGTCGTGCCCTTGTGGAATTTACCTTCGCCGCGATGGTATTGATGTTCACCAACGCTGTGCGAACGATCCTGGTGCTGGTCCTGATCTGGCTGGTGCTTCGGATGTTCGTTCGTGCGCAACAGGGCGGCGGTCCGGGCTCCACCAAGGGCCGGGGCTTCCGGTGGGTGCGTCCTGACCAAAGGGCGAAAGGTGACGTACGCATCGAACGGCCCGATCGGGAGCAACGGCCGCGCGACGACGATGCCATCGACACCGATTTCGAGGAAGTCCATTGAAACCCGATCCATGAGATCCATCGACTGGAAGCGCCACTGGCCGATCGCCGCGATCCTGGCCATCTTCTTCGCCCTGAGCCTGGCCTACTTCAGCCCGGTGCTCGAAGGCAAACGCCTGGTCCAGGGCGATCGCAGCCGCTGGCAGGGCATGTCCCAGGAGATCCAGGAATTCCGGGATACCTATGGATACGAACCACTATGGACCGGGAGCATGTTCAGCGGCATGCCCGCCTACCAGATCAGCGTGGTCTGGAGCCAGGACCTGTTGCACTTCGTCGACCAACTGTTCCACGGCTTCCTGCCCAGGCCCGCCAGCTTCCTCTTTCTCTACCTGGTGGGCATGTTCATCCTGTTGTGTTGCCTCCGTATGGATCCCTGGCTTGCCCTGTTCGGATCGATCGCGTTCGCGTTCAGTTCGTACTTCTTCGCGATCCTCGAGGCGGGCCACAACAGCAAGGCCAATGCGATCGGCTACATGCCGGCGGTCCTGGGCGGGCTGTACCTGCTGTATCGCGGAAGGAGATGGCTGGGCGCCGCGCTCTTCGCCCTGTTCCTCTCCCTGGAGGTGTCCATGAACCATGTCCAGATCACCTACTACCTCGGTATCGTCATGGTGCTCTTCGTGCTGGCCGAGGCCGCGCGGGCGCTCCGGGAAAAGCAGCTCGGCGACTTCGCCCTGCGGTCAGGCCTCGGCCTGTTGGGCATCGCCTTCGCGCTGGCCTGCAACCTCGGTCTGCTGTGGAGCACCTGGGAGTACGGCAAGTACACGACACGGGGGAAGAGCGAACTGACCATCGGGCCGGACGGCAAGCCCAACAGCGATGTCCTGACGTCGGGGCTGGACCGCGATTATGTGACCGATTGGAGCTACGGCAAGGAGGAGAGCCTCACCCTGTTGATCCCGAACGCGAAGGGCGGATCCACCGCCGCCATCGGCAATGATCCCGATGCACTGGGGAAGGCCGACCCGCGGTTCCGACAGAACATCGCCCAGATGAACCACTACTGGGGCGATCAGGCGTTCACCTCCGGACCGGTCTACATCGGTGCCGTGGTCGTGATGCTCCTGTTGCTGCTGCTCATCTGGAGCGAGACCCGGGCACGCTGGTATGCGCTCGGCGCGATCGGTCTGGTCGTGGTGCTGCTCGCCATCGATGCACCGATGATCGCGGGGCTCCTGGTGGTCGCCTATCTCGTCGCCGGCCTCTTTCTCTGGCGGGACCCCCTGCCGTACGCCCTGTTCGGCGGATTGGTCCTGACCCTGTTGCTCTCCTGGGGCAAGAACTACATGCCGCTCACCGACTTCTTCCTGGACCATGTTCCGGCCTACAACAAATTCCGCGCGGTGACGATCATCCTGGTGATCGTGGAACTCGCCGCGCCTGTCCTGGCGGTCCTCTTCCTCGACAAGCTCATACGCAACAAGGGATGGGACCGCAAGGTGGAGCGACGGGCCCTGATCGCGGCGGCCGCGCTCCTGTTGATCGTGATCGCGTTCGCGGCCGCGCCGGAAAGCCTGACCAGCCTGATCAGCGACGCCGAAAGGGATGCCTTCAACAGGCAGGCGAGCGATCCCAAGATCGAGGCCCAGGTCGTGGCGTTCGTGCAGGCCTTGAAGGACGTTCGCGCGTCCATCCTCACAGCGGACGCCCTGCGCAGCATGTTCTTCATCGCGGCCGCGGGTGCGCTGGTCTTCCTGTTCGGACGCCGGCGGATCAAGGCCACGCCCTTCCTGTTGGGGTTGAGCGTGCTCGTGCTGATCGACCTCTGGACGGTGGACAAACGCATGGTGAACAACGAGAAGGAGCGCGGGCACTACGTGCAATGGGAGACCGATGCCGACGTGGCCGTTCCCTTCAAGCCCAACGCGGCCGACATGGCCATCCTGAACAACGAGGAGACCGCTGCCAGCAAGGCCGATCTCGAGCAAAGCATCGAACGGACCAAGACCGAGAAGGCGGGTGCGAAGGGAAGGGACCGGCTGCTCACCGATGATGAACGGACGATGCTGCGCTTCGGCAGCCTGCGCAGGACCACCCATTTCCGCGTGCTCACCCTGAACAATCCGTTCAACGATGCACGCACCAGCTTCTTCCACAAGAGCATCGGAGGCTACCACGGAGCGAAGCTCAAGCGCTACCAGGAACTGATCGCGTTCCATCTCGCACCGGAAGTGACGGCGATCAATGCCGCACTGAAGGCCGGTACCGACGCACAGGCCCTGAACGACCTGCTGGCGAAGCAGCCCGTGATCAACATGCTGAACACGCGCTATCTGATCTATGCCGACGACCGCCCGCCGGTCCGGGACCTGAACGCTGCCGGTGTGGGTTGGTTCGTGGACCAGGTGAAATGGGTGAAGGACGCCGATGCGGAGATCATGGCCCTTGAGGGGTTCGACCCTTTGCGAACGGCCGTGGTCGATGAACGCTATCGGTCCGCGCTGTCCGGCGATGCCGCACCCGATCCCTCCGCCTCCGTGGAATTGAAGAACTACAAGACCGACGAGATGACCTATACGGTGCGTTCGTCGAACGGTGGCGTGGTCGTCTTCAGCGAGATCTGGTACGGACCGGATTGGCAGGCGACGATCGACGGTCGGCCCGCCGATCATGTACGCGCGGACTATGTCCTGCGGGCCATGCACGTTCCCGCCGGGGAACACGAAGTGGTCTTCCGGATCGCCAGCACGCCCTATCGGGTGGGCTCGAAAGTGATGCTCGCCGGTTCCGCGCTCCTTATCCTGCTGGTCCTCGGTGTGCTGGTCATGGAGTTTCGTCGGCCGCGTGAGGAGGCCGCATGAAGCGGGTGCTCATCATCACCTACTACTGGCCCCCCAATGGCGGGCCCGGGGTGCAGCGTTGGTTGAAATTCACCAAGTACCTGCCGGCACAAGGTTGGCAGCCCGTGGTCTACACACCCGAGAACCCCGAGCTGGTCATCTCCGATCCCGGTCTGCAGAACGATGTGCCGCCCGAGGCCGAGGTGGTCCGGCGCCCGATCCGTGAACCGTATTCCATGTACAAGTGGATCACGGGTAGAAGGGGAGAGAAGGTGCATACCGGATTTCTCAGCGAGAAGCGCGTGCGCCGGGGGCGCCTGGAGAGGCTGGCGGTCTGGGTGCGCGGGAACCTGTTCCTACCGGACGCGCGCGTCGGCTGGGTCGCACCGTCCATCCGGTTCCTGCGGGGATACCTCCGGGAACATCCCGTGGATACCATCGTGAGCACGGGACCGCCCCACAGCATGCACCTCATCGCCCGGGCCTTGCATCGGTCCTCCGGCATCCGCTGGATCGCCGACTTCCGCGATCCCTGGACCAACATCGATTTCTACCATCAGCTGCGCCTCTCGCGCCGCGCGGATGCACGACATCGGGCCCTGGAGCGATCGGTGCTTCGGGAGGCGGACCTGGTGCTGGCCGTCGGCTGGACGATGGCCGAAGAACTGCGGATGCTGGGCGCGAAGCAGGTGGAGGTGATCACGAACGGGTCCGATCCGGAGGATGTTCCCGATCCACCGGCACCGGTGGACCGGACCTTCAGCCTCGTGCATGTGGGTTCGCTCAATGCCGCCCGGGACGTGCCGCAACTCTGGCACGCCCTGTCCGCGCTGGTGCGTGCCGATCCGGAGTTCGGTGAACGCTTCACGTTGCGATTCGTCGGTGCGGTGGATCATGCCGTGCTCACGCACATTGCTGCTGCGGGCCTGGCCGGCAAGGTGGAGCATCTCGGTGCCGTTGATCATCAGCGTGCAATGCGGGAGATGCAGCGGGCCCGTGTGCTGCTCCTCGCCCTGAACGATTCGCCGAACGCCCGTGGCATCCTCACCAGCAAGGTGTTCGAGTACCTCGCCGTCGGGCGGCCCATTCTGGCCATTGGTCCGAAGGACGGCGATGTGGCCCGGGTCCTGCGGGGAGCGGATGCCTTATTGATCGATCGCAAGGAGGTACCCGACCCTGAAGTGATCCGTGCGCTGTTCGATGATGCGCGCACCTCGATCTTGGCCAGTGCCGAATTCGCCCGCGATACCTTGACGCAAAAATTGGCCGCGTTGCTTTGAGCAACGTGCGCGTTCCGGAAAGGTCATGCCCGCACCTTCGCCTCCGTCCCTGATCACCGCCCTGGGTCATCGGTTGCGGCATTTCTATTTCAACAAGTACGTGCTGCCCCTGTGGAGGGACGAGCGCTATCACATCTCCTATTCCTTCACTTACAAGGCGCTCTGGTACCGGGTGTACAAGGTGGGCAGCCGGACCATCGACCAGCACTTCCGCGAGGCTTCCGGACCCGGCGGGTACATCTATGCCTCGCCCATGCCCTATGACCCCGTTCGCTATGCGGATTGGTTCCGTTTCGCCTTCGTGCGGCATCCGGTGGACCGCTTGCTGAGCGCCTGGCGCAACAAGGTGGTCCGTGAGAACTACTTCGGGTTCCCGCCGGACCAGCTTTCGGCGATGCGCGACCTTCCCGGGTTCGTGGGGTGGGTCGAAGGGATCGATCGGCTGCGATGCGACGAACATCTTCGTGAACAGCATGCCCTGATCGACATGGAACAGGTGCAGTTCATCGGCCGGTTCGAACGGTTCGATGCGGACCTGCATCATGTGGCCGAACGCGTGGGATTGCCCATGGCCACCATCCATCGACTGAACGCAACGGCACGCGGGCCTTTGCCGATCGACCCCAGGTTGGCCGAACGGATCGCGGTGATGTACCAGCGGGATATGGGGCTCTTCTATCCCGATCGCGGACCGTTGGGCTGAGGCGGCGTTACTTTGCCGGGAATGGGCATCGTACTGCGCCAGAGCGCCTGGAACGCCGTCCTGAGCTACGTGGGCGTCGTGCTCGGTTTCCTGAACATGGTGGTGTTGTTCCCACGGGTGCTGACGGCGGATGAGTTCGGGTTGACCCGCGTCCTCGTCTCGATCACCGTGATGGTGGCCCAGGTGGCCCAGCTCGGCATGGAGAGCGCGATGCTCCGGTTCTTTCCCTATTTCCGCGATCCCGCGCAGGCCCATCGGGGGGCGTTGGGTCTGGCGCTGAAGGTCTCCACCATCGGCATTGCCTTGGGTGGGCTCTTCCTCCTGGTCTTTCGTGGTCACCTCGTCCAATGGTTCAGTGATCGCAGCGGTATCCTGGCAGGGACATACAATGCGTTGTTCCCCCTGCTGATCTCGGAGGTCTACTTCATTGTCCTGCGCGCATATGCCCGCTCCCTGCGTGAGAGCGTGGCGCCCGTTTTCGTTCGGGAGGTCCTCCTGCGCCTGTTGCAATTGGTCCTGGTCCTGGTGTACGCCTTCCATTGGCTCGACTTCGACACGTTCATCTGGCTGTACGTCGGCACGTTCGTGATCGTGGCCCTCGCGCTGTTCGTGCATCTGCTGCGGATGGGGCACTGGCTCCCGGGATTTGGTCATCCGTTGCCCAGGCGATCGGTCCGGAGGAGCCTGGTCGCGTTCAGCACGTACACCATCGCCGCGGGCATGGCCATCATGGTCATGGGCAACCTGGACCAGCTCATGATCGGTGTCATGTTGAAGGATGGGCTGAAGTACGTCGCCTACTATGCGGTCGCCTACTACATCGGTTCGGTCATCTCCATCCCCGCACGTGCATTGGGACAGATCGCCTTCCCGCTGCTGGCGGACGCCTGGCGACGTCGGGACATGACCACCATTGACAGCCTGTACGAGCGCTCGGCTTCCGGCCAGTTCGTGGTGGGGGCTTTCATGTACCTGCTCGTGATCAGCGGGCTGGGCGCCTTCCTCGAACTGCTGCCACCCGAGTATGCGCTCGGTCGCCATGTGATCCTGATCGTGGGTGCGGCGCAGTTGATCAACATGAGCATGGGATTGAACGGGGGCATCATCAACATGTCGCGCCACTTCCGTTTCGATGCGGTGACCGGTCTGCTGCTGCTCGGAGTGAACGCCACCGCGAATTTCGTATTGATCAAGACCTATGGGTTCATGGGTGCGGCATGGGCCACACTGGGCTCGTTGGTGGTGGTCAATCTCGTCCGCCTGGGATTCCTGAAGAAACGGTTCGGCCTCTGGCCTTTCGGCCGCCGGATCCTGTTCGGCCTGGGTGCCATGGTGCTGACACTTGTCGTGCTCTGGGCCCTTCCGGAGATGCCCGGTCCTTGGACCGACCTGTTGCTGCGCGGAGGGGTCGTGCTGGTCCTTTTCCTGCCGCTGGTGTTGCTGTTCCGGGTCAGCCCGGATGTGAACGCGATGGTCCGCGGGTCTTTTGGTGCAACGATCCGATCAACGGCGGCACCGCACCGCTCGGAATGAAACGGGTGCTTTGGATCGACAAGGGGGATGCGACATTCATCCGGAGCGACCTTGACCTGCTGGCGGAGCATGCCCGCATACGGCGGATCTCCTTTCGGTATCGCGGTGTGCGAGCAGGCCTTTGGCTGATGTTCCGGATGCTCACCCTCTGGTGGAACGTGGCCTGGAGCGATGTGGTGATCGTTCAGTTCGGCGGCTGGCATGGCCTGCCGGCCTTGTTCTGGGCGCGCCTCCTGGGCCGTCGCTCCCTGCTCTTCCTGCATGGGGCGGATTGCGTGGCGATCCCCTCCATCCATTATGGCAACTTCAGCAGTCCCGGCCAGGCCTGGGCCACGCGCCGCTGTTACCGATGGGCATCGGTCCTGGTCCCGATGCATGAGAGCCTGATCGAAAGGGACGACCCGTTCAATGATGGGGAGGTACACCAGCAGGGCATTCATGTCCGCGATCCGCGATGCCGCACGCCGATCAACGTGTTGCATCATGGTTTCGATCCCGGGAAATGGCCACTGGGAAGGGGCGAGCGCAGCGGATTCATCACCGTGGCCCTTGACGCGTTCGCGCCGCGCACGCATGTCCTGAAGGGGATCGACCTGGTCATTGCCGCCGCGCGGGAAATGCCCGAGGTGCCGTTCACGATCATCGGGGCATCCGTGCCCGGTATGCATGCCCTTCCGAAGAATCTATCCGTGCTCCCGCCGATGCCGCAAGCGGAGCTGGCCCACCACTATGCCGGCGCTTTGGGCTATCTGCAGCTCTCACTCTCGGAGGGGTTCGGTTGCGCCATGGCGGAGGCGATGCTGTGTGGTTGCGTGCCGATCGTATCGGCGGCGGGGTCGTTGCCCGACGTGTCATCCGGCATGGGGCCGGTCGTGCGTGAACGTTCTGCTCAAGCCGTGGTGGATGCGGTCCGTGCCGTTCTGGGTGGCAAGGAATACGCTTCCGGTATCCCCCCGCGGACCGCGATCATGGAGCGGTTCCCTCTTTCCCTTCGGGCGAGCTTATTGATCGGCCTCATTTCAGGTACGAAGGAGGAAGGGTATTTTGCGTTTTGATCCTACAACGGCGCGTGGGGGCTTATGCATTATCGAACTTGATACGGATGTCCGACCCTCATGCTGGGATCCGAACCCTATTGTTCTTCGTCGCGCTTTTCGGCGGCCAGGGTGTTCTTGCACAATGCGGCCAGACCACCTTCGCCACGGTGCTACAAGGTCCACAGACCGACGTGGGTCATACCGCCATCGTATTGGCCAATGGTGACATCCTATTCGGGGGGTATTCCGATAGTTTCGGCAACACGGGGGATGACATCGTGCTGGCGCGCTTGGACGCCAATGGTGGGAATATCTGGCAGCGTAGGTACAATGCCGTTGGTGACGATGGCGGCTGGAGTTTGTGCCTGGCGGAGTGCGCGAACGGGGATCTGCTGGCGGTCGGGGTCGTCAATGGCATTGGGCTAGGTGGACCGGAGAAGGGTTTGATCGCGCGCTTTGACGCCATGGGCAATGTCCTTTGGGCCCGCCATGTGGGCACCTCCGGTTTTTGGGAGATCCGCGACATCAAAGAAGCCATGAACGGTGATATCCTGGTTTGCGGAAGCACTTCCGGGATCGGCAATGGTCAATCGGATGCGCTGGTGGGTCGTTTGTCCGGCTCAGGGAGCGTGATCTGGTTCCGCTCCTTCGGGGGGGGGAACCAGGACCATTTCACTTCCATCCTGGAACTGAGCGATGGGAACATTGTTGCGACCTCCCATACGCAGGATCCGACACCGTACAACCGACGCCCCTGGTTCCTGAAGTTGGACGCCAATGGGAACACGCTCATATCCAAGACCTTCACGGCAACCTCGAACGATGTGTTCACGCGTTCGATCATCAATGGGGATGGAACACTCCTGCATGTCGGATTCTCGGACAGTTTCGGGTCCAATAGCCGGGATGGACTTGTCGTGTGCACCGATGTGGATGGCGAAGTACTATGGGCCACCGTTCTTTCTGCACCGATCGCCGGCGAGATGATGAACGCCGCCCAGATGGACGATCAGGGATGGGTCGTTTCCATGTTCCCTGGGTCCGGATTCGGCCTGGTCAAGTTGGACGCGAACGGGACGGTCGTCTGGGGGCAGGAGATCCCCGGGGTCGAACAGAATTTCTCGTCCCGGTGGGCTGATCTCGTGTGCCACATGCCGGACGATGGGATCCTGGTGGCGGGAACGACCAATGGCCCGAACGAGGACATGATCCTCACGAAGCTGACCGCCTGCGGTGGTTCGACCTGCCCTGTGGACACGATGCCGATCGTCCAGACCTTTCCCAATATCGTCGCCACGCCCACCATCATACCGCAATCAGGCACATTGGCTGCATCGGACTTCACCGTACAACCCATCACGGTGAACGATATTCTGATCGGCACACAGGCGCAAGTGGTGGATCCCTGCGCGCCCCAATGTCAGGTCCAGATCCAACAGGCCGGCCTGACGACCTGCCTTGGTTCCGCTCTGTTGATGTCCCCGACGGTCGTTCTGGGTGATTCGTTGGACCTGACCTGGTCCTGGGACCTGGGCAACGGGCTTTGGCAGGATGGCGCCGCGACCTTCCAACAGGTATTCAATGCCGTCGGTTCGCAGACCGTACAGGTGGCGGTGTTCGCCATGGACACCCTTTGCGTGGATACATTGGCCTTCACGGTCAATGTGCAGGACCAGCCTCAAGTCGATCTTGGTCCGGATACGCTCCTATGCCTGGGCAACGATCTGACCATCGACCTGACCGGGCAGTCACCGCCAGGATTGCTCTGGGACGATGGCAGCAGCACGCTCATCAGGACGATCGGGCAGGCGGGGACCTATTGGGCCTCCGCGACGAATGACTGCGGATCGGCGGTCGATTCGTTGGAGGTCATCGTGTCACAACCGCCGGTGGTCGATCTTGGGCCGGACACGGTCCTATGCCCTGGTGACAGTCTGGTGTTGGACCTCGGACCCATCGCCGGTACATGCACCTGGGAGAATGGCCAGGGGTCCACGCTGCATAGCATTACCGTGTCCGGGAATTACTGGGTGACCGTTGACGATGGGTCGTGTGTCGGCACCGATTCGATCACGGTGGCAGGCTTGACGCAACCGGAGATCCAGCTTCCTCCGGACACCGTGCTCTGAGATGGCGGTCCACTGCTGCTCGATCTTTCCGCCTATGCCGCTTTCAATATCGAATGGCAGGATGGGACCACGGGACCATCATACACGGTGTCCAGTTCAGGGCACTATGTGGCCACAGCCTCCAACGCGTGCGGGTCGGCATCGGACGACATCGATGCGATCATCGTTCCCCCCTTCCAGGTCGATCTTGGACCGGATACGACATACTGTACGTTCGGGCAGGTCGTCCTTTCCTCAGGGTATCCCGACACCATGAGCGTATGGGAGGACGGGACCCAGGCCACGCAACATGTGATATCGACATCAGGTACGTTCGCTGTAACAGTATCCACATCCGGTTGTACTGCCGGGGATACGGTGGTGGTATCCCTCGTTGTGCCTCCCACGGTGGCGCTCGGACCGGACACGGTCCTTTGCGGACCCGACGAAGTGCTCCTGCATGCCACGATCAACACCACGGGCACCGTGCTGTGGTCCGACGGAAGCACGGCGATCGATCTGCCCACTTCCGTACCGGGTACTTACTGGGTGCAGTTCGAGAACGCCTGCGGATCGGCCTCGGATTCGATCACGGTGCAGTTGGCGCCTGAACACCCCGCATCCACCTCCGTAACGACCTGCCCGTTCCGTACCGAGGACATCACACCCGGGTTCCCGGTGTCGGTGATCACCTGGAGCACGGGGGATACCACTGCGATGATCCTCGCTGGTGAGGGGAGCTACACCTATGCCGCCATGGACCTCTATGGCTGCCCAACGACCGGAACGGTCGACGTGGTCGTCGACCCGGCGGCTGATGGATCGAGCTTTGTGCCGAACGTATTCACCCCGAACAGTGATGGGATCAATGATGCGTTCGGTGTCGTTGGAGCCGAAAGTGATCATTTCGAATTGACCGTGTACGATCGCTGGGGGCTTATGACCTTCGCAACGACCGATATCCAAGAGCATTGGTCGGGCGACTATCGCAGTTCAGGGAAACCCGTTCCGGATGGGGTCTATGTGTACGTCCTACACTTTCGGGACCGCTGTTCAGGTGATGTCCACCAGGACATTGGTCACGTCACCCTGCTGCGATAGCTCGACGCCTCCCTCATCCCCTGATCCACTCCTGCGTCCGGTAGAAGAACAGCAGGTAGCCGCGCACCATCAGGTGGTCGTTCTCCGGCCAGATCTTGCAGGTGTAGACCTTGCCGCTCTCCGGGTCCAGGATGGTGCCTTCCCAGGTGCCGTCGTCGTAGCGCAGGTCGTCGAAGATGGTCATGCCCACGACTTTCCGGTCTTTCCGGTCATCCGTGCATTTCGTGCAGATCGGGTCCGGGTCCTCGCCGGGATCGCGATAGAGCTTGAGGATGCGTCCGTGCAGGGTGCCATCCTGCCAGGTGATCTCCACGATCGAACGCGGCTCGTGGGTGTTGTCGTCGATGCTCGTCCAGCGTCCGGTCACGGCCTCCACCGCGGAGGGGGTGGGGTCGGTCGGTGCCGTGAGCGGTGTGAGGGCCAGCGAGAGGATGATCAATGCGCGCATCGTGGTCAGAAGCATCGACCGACCCCCACCACATAGCGGAAAGCGACATGGTCGTTCTCCGTGGCGGGAATTGCGTTCAGCACGAGCGGCATGTCGAAGCGCAGCACCAGGGGCTTCAATTTCTGGAAGGGTCCCCAGTTCTTGATCGTCAATGCGGTGCCCATGCCGGCATCCGCGCGCAGGCCACCGAACGTGAACCGCGTCCGGCCCTCGTCCGTGTAACGGTACCCCATGGTGCCCGCATCGCCGAAGAGGTAGATGTCCACATGGAAGTGATCGCGCAGCCAAGGCGGGTGGAGCGGTATCAGACCATCGAGCTCGAGCTCCTCGCTGACACTGGCCCCGCTGTTGCCGCGGTAGGTCAATGTCGTGCCGTTCGTGGGAGTCTCCTCGGGCGCGAGGTAACCCGCGTATCCGCGCAGGTTCAGTCCCCCGCCCTGCTGGAAATGGTCCGTTCCCGGCCCATATCCGGTCCATTCGTAGGGCACCATGCCCACACTGCGCACGAACTTATCGTCCATCATCTCCTCGGGCGAGGCTCCCGCCAAAAAGAGCGCACTTTCCCTGGGCGTGGCGCCCGTGCCATATTGGGCGAACCAGCGCGAACGCAGGCGCAGCTTGCCGAATGCATCATCGTTCACCAATTGCGCGTGCATCTGGGCATAGCCATTGTCGCTGCCGATGGAGCTGCTGCGGAGCACCACTTCGATCGCTCCACCTCCGTACCGGTCGGAATAGTCATGGTGCCAGCCCAGGTCCACCACGCTGTTCACCTTGTTCAATTCCCACTCTTCCGGATAGAGCAGGTACTTGAGGGCGGTGCTGTCGCGCCGTAGGAACACTTTGCCATCCAGTGTGATCCGCGTCCTCCCGTCGGGGAGCCGCCATTGCGCCCCACCCGCATATTGTTCGAGGCCATCAAGCAGACGCACATCGAAATGGACCGAGGAGCCGCGCAGGATCCGTTCGGTGCCGGTCTCGTACTTCAGGATGAACGACAGCAGGTCATAGCTGGGGTCCACACCGCCTTCGCGGAGGTATTGGCCCAGACCGGTGCTCATCCAGGCGGTGAACCACAACTTGTGCTTCCAGCCGAGGTAGTCGCCGTGGAAGTGGCCGCCGACCTTCACCCCGTCATAGCCGTTCCACCATAGCTCCGGTCGCGCAAAGCCTTCGTATGTCCTGCGGTCCGGTCGGTTCTCCACCTGATGGTCCAGACTGATATCGATCGGCGGAGGTCGTTGATCGTTCAACTTGTACCGATCGGCCAGGCGGTCCGTGGGGTCGATCGTGACGGAGCGGATCCCCGAGGGCACGTCGATGTGCGCGTAGTAGTCCGGCTGCAGGTCGGCAAAGCCGATCCAGCGCGGCAGCACGGTGGCATCGGTCCCTTTCTGGTACCACGTGTTGGGGATGAGATAATCGTGCACCGTGCCGTCGCGCGCCACCACCTGCAGGTCGATGGGCATCTGCATGCGCCCGCGCCGGCGCAGGTGCACCACCTGGCCGGAATCCCTGCCGCGGTGCCGGATGCCCTTCACCGCGTAGTCGATCTCCCAGTCGGTGTCGATCCATTCATCGAAGAACCAGTTCAGGTCGACATGGGTGAAGGAGATGATGCTCTCCCGGAAGTCCTCGATGTAGGGATGCCGCACCTTCCATTGGTCGAAGTAGTGGCGCATCGCCGCTATGAACCGCTCATCCCCAAGGACGTACTGGAGGTTGTACAACATCACGGCGGTCTTGTAATACACGTGCGCGTAGCCTCGCCCCAGGCCCTCCACGTTGCTGAACGCATCGCTGTGGACATCGATCGGAGGTACCTCACGACGGACGGCATCCCTGCTGTATCCATAGTACACCTGGCTTTCGCGCGCGAGCTGTGGCTTGCTGTAGTGCCGGACCCAGGCGCTCCGGGCCGGTTCCGCCACCATCGTATCCCCGTCGAGGTGCTCCAGCCCCCAGCCGGTCAGGAACTGGGTGAAGCCCTCGTCCAGCATGGCCCGATAGGTCTCGTTGTTGCCCACCATGCCGAAGAACCAATTGTGCCCCTCCTCGTGCATGAACAGGCTGCGGTAGTTGGGTTCGTTCCCACTGTCCAAAGTCAGCATGGGATATTCCATGCCATCGCGCGCATCGGCCACCACCATTTTCGGGTAGATGTACATCCCGATCTGCTCACTGTGCGTCCGGATGACCTGGGCCGCGTACTCCGCTGCGTTCTGCCATTTGGATGCGTGCGGTTCCTCGGCCATGGCGATGCACTTCACGCCGTTCCATTCGGCCTCGCCGATCCGGTAGGTCGGGTCGCAGGTGAAGGCGAAGTCGTGCACGTTCTCCGCATGATAGCGCCACACCTTGCGTTCGCCGGCCACGTAGGGCGTGACCACCGAGGGCTTCTCGTCCCAGGGTTTGTCCTTGAAATTCCGGATGTCCAACCGGGCGCGGAGGTCCGCGGGCAATACTTCGTCCGGGTCCTGCAACCAGCCGGTGGCTTCCACCACCTGGTCGTTGGGCATGTCCAGCTCGACATCGTAGCAGCCGTAGTCGCCATAGAACTCATGGCCGAGATGCTGTTGGGTGTCCCAGCCCATCTTCCGATCGTACACACTGATCCGGGGATACCAGTGCACCCCGTCATAGTGCTTGAAGCCCCATGCGTCGAAGAGCTTCATGCGCCGATACAGGCCCATGAGCCAGTGCGTCCGGAAATCGATGCTGAGGACGATCTTGCCACCCGGAGGCAGTGGTACGGGCAGCCAGGCCTTCAGCACGGTGTTGTCCTGCTCGCGGCTCAATTCGGCCCCGTTCACCTGCATGGAGCGCACCTCGGTGCCGGCCGGATGCTGGGGGTCGCCCATGCGGCCGGGATCATGGTCACCGTTCTGCATGTCCATGTAGGACCCTTTGTTGTATGCCTCCTCGTAGAGATGGAAGAACACGAAGGGCAGCGTGTCGGGCGAGTTGTTCCAATAGGTCAGGTCGATGTGGCCGTCCACCGCGTCGGTGGTCTCGTCCAGTCGTGCCCGGATGCGGTAGTGCACATCCTGTTGCCAATAACCCGGTACGGGCGGGTCGTTGCGCCAGTAGTAGGGGTTGTCCGCGTTCCGATAGGTGTCGGGCGGGTGCAGGGGATCATAGCGTTGTGCGGCCAGCAGGAGGGGGGCCAACAGCAGCGTGATCGCGAAAGTGCGCATGGGAAGGCCCCCAAATTACCGCATCCCCGGTGGAGTTGGCGGTTCCCGATCGTGCAGCCGCAGTTCACGGCCATGTCGCGCGCGACTGATGCTGATGTTCAACTCGTAGCCCACCAACAGCGCGAACATGTTGAGGTAGATCCAGAACTGCACGGCCAGAATGGCCCCGATCGAACCGTAGAGGGCGTTGTAGTCCGTGATGTTGTTGAAGATGAAGGCCAGTGCCTGTGACAGCAGCAGGATCATCACCAGGGTGAGCAGGGCCCCCGGGGTGAACAGCTTGAAACGCCTGGCCTGCGGATCTCCGACGAAATAGAGCAGGGAGACACTGAGGAGCACCAGGAAGATGGAGATCGTCCATTTCGCCGCGAACAGCCCGAACACCTGGAGTCCGCTGGTGAGGATGTGCTTCTGCTGCATCAGCCCGATCACGGTGTTGCTGATGGTCATCACGGGGATGGCGATCACCATGAGGATCGTGAGGGCGAGGAGCAGCGCCACGCTCAGGAGACGTTGCTTCAACGGGCTGTGCCAGGTGATCAGATTGCTGCTCCCGCTGAAGCCGAGAAGGATGGCATTGATGCTGTTGCTGGCCAGATAGATGCCGGTGATGAAGCTGACGGAGAGCAGGGTGCCGTGCTTCTTCACCACCAGGTCGTGCAGGGTGCCTTCGATGAAGCGGTACACCTCTCCGGGCATCATGTCATGGAAGGTGCGCAGGAGGTTCTCCTGCAGGTCGGGCACGGGGATGTAGGGAATGAGCGTGAGCAGGACGATGGTGGCGGGGAAGAACGCCGTGAACAGCTTGAAGGAGATGGCGGAAGCGCGCGTGGCCAGCCGCCCTTCCGTGAGTGCCTTGAAATAGAACCGGGAGATGGCATAGATGCTGAAGCCTGCGAACCCCGGCAGCACCACGCGGTCACCCCACCGGATCAGGTCACGGAAGGCCCGGGAAAAGAGGATCCGACGGAGCGATTGCTTCCACACGGCTCACAGCAGCGCTTTCAAACTAAGGTCAAGACTTCCTGGGGAATGGGTGAGCGCACCGACCGAAATGTGGTCCACGCCGGTCTCCGCGAACGCGCGGGCGGTCGCCAGGGTGATCCCTCCGGACGCCTCGGTGGCACAGCGATGGGCGATCAGTTCCACCGCCTGCCGCAGGGCGGGTGGAGCGAAATTGTCCAACAGGATCCGGTCCACCCCGCCGCACGCCAGCACCTGCTCCACCTCCTCCAGGTCCCGCGTCTCCACCTCAACGGGGATCTGGAGACCGTGCAGCTCCAGATACGCCTGCGCCGCTGACACGGCGGGTGCGATCCCGCCCGCCATGTCCACATGGTTGTCCTTGATCAGCACCATGTCGTACAGCCCGTGCCGGTGATTGCCACCTCCGCCGATCCGGACGGCCCATTTCTCCACCGCCCGGAGCAGGGGCGTGGTCTTGCGGGTATCCAGCACCGTGCACCCCGTATCCGCCACGGCCTCGACGAACCGCGCGGTCATGGTCGCTATTCCGCTCATGCGTTGCATGAAGTTCAGGAGGACCCGCTCAGCGGTAAGAATGGCGCGGGAAGGACCCTTCACGATGAAGGCCACGTCGCCCGGGCGGACACGTGCGCCATCGTTCAGCAGGATCCGCATGCTCAGGTCCGGGTCCTGTAGACGGAGCACGGCCTCGGCCAGTTCCACGCCCGCGAGGACGCCCTCCTGCTTGACGAGCAGGTGGGCCGCGCCATGTGCATCGGCCCTGATCGTGGCGAGCGTGGTGTGGTCCCCTGTGCCGATGTCCTCCCGTAGGGCTCGCGCGATCAGGTCCTCGGTCCCTTCGGGCAGCACGTCAGAGGTCGCCTTTGCTGGGCTCGATCCGCAATTGCTTCACTTGATCGGCGGCCCCGATCCGCTTGACGAAGAAGGTGACCCGGTAATCGCCGTTGTTCGTGGTCAGGCGGCCGATGCAATAGCTGTCGCCCATCTTGGACACCCCCTCATGTTCGGTGGCGAAGCCGGAGGGGACATGCTCGTCGAAGAACTTCCGCAGGATCTGCTCGGCCTGCACCTTGCTGTACACATCGCTGGCGCCAACCACCGTCAGATCGATGTTGGGGATGAAGTTCTTGGCGAGCTCCTTGGGATTCCCGGTCCGCAGGGCCTTGACGACCTCGTCCTTGACCGTGCTCTGGGCATGCACACCCAGGGCCAGCAGGACGGTCATCACCAGGGTCATCGTTCGGCGCATCTTCATTTCCGTCCGTATCGTTGCTCCGCAAGGTCGCAAAAGTCGGGCCACGATCCAGGGCATTGCCGGACCGAATTACTAACACCTTTGGGCCATGAAGGTCAGGCTGATCCTGGTCGGGCGGACAGCGCGCGGGTTCGTGTCCGATGGCGTGGCCCATTACCTGGACCGCGTGCGTCGGGAACGTCCGGTGGAAGAGGTGGTCGTTCCGGAAGCCGGGAAGGGTGATCCGGCCCATCAGGCACGGACGGAAGGTCAGCGGATCCTCGCCGCCCTGGGGCCTGGTGAGCGGGTGGTGGCATTGGACGAACGGGGTGTGGCGCTCCCAAGCCAGGAATTCGCCGCGCAAATCGGACGTTGGCGGGATCAGGGTGTCCGGCAGGTGGCATTCATCGTCGGCGGTGCCTTTGGCCTTTCGGACGACGTGCGTTCCCGCGCGGATCTGGTGTTGTCCCTGTCGTCCATGACCTTTCCCCATCAGCTGGTCCGGCTGCTCTTCGCCGAACAACTGTACCGCGCTTTCACCATCCTGCGCGGATCACCCTACCATCATTGAAGGGGCTTGACGAAGGCCGCCTTCAGGCTGTCCCCGATCCCGAACAGGTCCAATCCGGCATTGACAAGGCCCTTCGCGGCGCGCAGGTACCAGCGACCTTCGATCGCCGTGCGCAGTCGTTGGTCGATGTTGCCCGCGTCCGTGTTCTCCTCCTTGATGCGGGTGCGCGCCCGGAGCATCCGTCGCGGGCTCACACCCGTGGTGCGCACGCGTTCACGCATGAACCCGGCCCCGGTCAGCGTGCGTGTCAGCGTGCGCGGCGTGTAGTAGTTCAGATGTTCCGGCCAGTTCACGATGTCCCATTGGTCGCCGGCCAGCCAATGTGTGAGCGATCGGAAATTGGGTGTCGTGATGTACAGCAGGCCACCGGGGCGCAACAGATGAAAGAAATGGGATACCTCGTGCCGCGGCTCGACAAGGTGCTCGATGACCTCGATGCTGGTGATGACGTCGAAGTGACCGGGCGGGTAGTTCGCCGGGTCCAGTGGTCCCTGATGCATGATGGCACCGCGCTGTCGGCAGCGCTCCACCACCGCCGGATCGTGTTCGGTCCCGAAGGTGGTCCAACCGCGCTCGCGGGCTGCGTCCAGGAAGTAGCCGCTACCGGCCCCCACATCCAGCAACCGCCCCAGCTGCCGGTACTTCTCCATGTCCTGAAGAAGCGCATGGAAGCGTGTTCTGGTGACCGGGTTCAGTTCATCCCGCACGGGGTAGTTGTCGTACACGGCGGCCAACTCCTGCGGGGTCGGCATACGGTGGGCGTAGACCATGCCGCAACGCTTGCATCGGGAAAGATGATGTGCCCGGAAAGCCTTCAGGGGCGTCCCGTTCGAGGCTCCGCAGCAAGGGCAGGGTCGTGGTCGGGACATCGGCCGCAAGATAGAGGTGCACAACATCCACAAGGGTGATGGGCATGTCGGAGCCGGCCTATCTTCGACGCACTCGAGCAAGAACGCGTGAACAGGGTCGAGGGCTTGGTGGACATCGCATTCTGGGAGTACCCGGCCCTGGTCTGCTACCTGGTGGTCCTGTTGATCGTGATGGGGCGACGCAAGCGTCTGTCGATCGGTCGCCATCCCGAGTACGCCTATTACCTGACAGGGATCTATGCGCGTGTGGGCGGGGCCCTGTTCCTCACCTGGATCTACGTGTACTATTATGGGAACGGGGACACCATCAGCTTCTTCAATTCCAGCGTGGCCCTGGCGGAGCTGGCCAAGCAGGACCCCGTGAAGTACATGCGGTGCATGCTGGCCCCCGTTTCCTGGCAGAACTACCAGAACTTCTTCGATGCGACGACCGGCTATCCGTTGGGCTACGTGTACTACGATGATCGCACCTGGACCCTGGTGAAACTGCTCAGCCCGCTGGCATTGCTCTCCTTCAAGAGCATCATCCTGACCAGCGCCTATGCCAGCACGATCGCCTATGGTGGCGTATGGCGGTTGTACCGGATGCTGGTGCGGTACTACCCCAGGATCAAGGGGCAGCTGGCATTCGCGGTCCTCTTCTTCCCCTCCACGGTGTTCTGGGGGAGCGGCATCCTGAAGGACACGTTCACGTTCTCGGCGGTGTGCTGGTACGTCTATGCCCTGGATGCCATCTTCTTCCTGCGCAAGAATGTTCGTGCCAATTGGCTGAACGTGCTGGTGGCGGCCTATATCATGATCGCGCTGAAGCCCTACATCTTCATGACCATCTTCCCGGCCAGTCTGCTCTGGCTGTTGTACCGGCGTGTGCAACGGATCAAGAACGCCCTGTTGCGCATCCTCCTGCTCCCCGGTACGATGGCCCTGCTCGGTGGGCTCAGCCTGCTCACCATGGAACGGTTGGGCGATCGGTTGGGCAAGTTCTCCCTCGACAGCGCATTGCGCACGATCGTGCTCAACCAGACGGACATGACCCGGAGCGAACAGTACGGGACGAACTACTTCAACATCGGGCACATGGACGCGACCTGGCCGAGCGTCCTTTCCAAATTCCCCCAGGCCACTTTCGCGGGGCTTTTCCGCCCCACCATCCTGGAGAGCAACAACGTGGTGATGGCGCTGGCCGGTCTCGAGAACGCCTACGTTCTCCTCTTTGCGATCTACCTGCTCTGGCGCACCCGTCTGGTGTTCTTCTTCACACTGCTCCTGAAGAACCCGCTCCTGCAGATGTGCTTCGTGTTCGCGCTCGGCTATGCGTTCATGGTGGGCGTGTCCACGCCCAATTTCGGTGCGTTGGTGCGGTTCAAGATCCCGATGCTGCCCATGTTCGTTTCCGGCATGTTCATCGCCGCCCACATCCTGGACCGACGACGTCGCGTGCTGGCCGCGGGTCAGCGATTTGATTTCGGGGCGTTCTCCGATGGCGACCCGGACCGGGGAATGGTCCGGGTGCCGGTCCAGGACGAACGGAAGAAGGGGGCCAAGCCTGGACGTCGATGAGGATCCTCTTCATCAGCTATTGGAGCGTCAACGAACCGCTTACGGATTCCACCATTCTACCCTACCTGCGCATCATGTCCGGAATACCGTCCATCGAACGTGTGACGCTCGTGACGGTGGAACGCGACCGAAGGGGGAATGCCAGGGACCTGGGCATCCCCAAGGTCCATCACCTGCCCCTGCGCATGTACGGCGCACGCTTCGGTGCGCTTTCCCGGATCGAGTTCTTCATGCGGTCAACGGTCCAGCTCGTTCGGGAGGTGCATCGCGGGAAGTATGACCTGATCAACGCCAAGGCGGCCATCGCCGCTGGCATGGCCCATCTGGTGCATCGCCTCACGGGAGTGCCATACATGGTCGAGTCCTACGAACCACATTCCGAGTACATGCTCGGCTCCGGGGTCTGGTCAGCGAACGGACCTTACTACCGGATCGCCCGCTATTTCGGTGAGGCTGAAAAGCATCACGCCCGGCTATTGGTCACCGTCACGCAGAACCATCGAAGCAAGCTCATCGAGGAAGGTGTGCCACCGGAACGCCTGCAGGTGATCCCCTCCATCGTGGATACGGAACGGTTCGCCTACGATGCCGCCGACCGTGCCCGCATACGCGAAGAGCAGGGCTGGGATGAAAGCCTGAGGGTCGGCATCTATGTGGGCAAGTTCGGTGGCCTGTACTATGATGATGAGGCCTTCGCCGTGTTCGATCAGGCGTTCTCCCTTTTCGGTGCCCGGTTCCGGCTCGTGATCATCTCGATCGATCCCGCGGACCGCATCCGTTCGAGGCTGCAGCGTTCAGGGATACCCAGCGACAGGGCCGTGGTGCGGGCCGTGCCCCATCGCGACGTGCCCATGTGGCTGTCCGCGGCGGACCTCGCATTTTCCACGATCCGGCAGATCCCGGCCGGCCTGTACCAATCGCCCGTGAAGAACGGCGAATATTGGGCGAACGGGCTGCCCATCCTGCTCACCGACAAGGTTTCGGACGATCATTGGATCATTCGTGAACGCCCATGGGCGGGCGCCATCTGTGACATGACCGATCCGGGAGCGGTGAAGCGTGCATTGATCCATATGCGTGAACTCGTCGAACAGGGTGTGGCCCGCCAGGAGATCATGGACCTGGCCAGGGAGTTCCGCAGCCTCGATATCGCACGACGTGTCTACGCGGAGATCTTTTCAGGAGCGGAAGCGTCCGGTGCCGGTTCGAAATAGGCTTTCCAGGTCGCGAGAAAACGACCTCGCTTCGCATAGCTCCGCCACATGATGGACCGGATGCGGTCCCAGGCCCTTGCGATCGTGGCCTCCTCCGGTGGCGGCTGCAGCGTGCGCATGCCCTGGATGAGCTGGCGATACCCCTGATGCAGACCATCGAGGTCGCTCATGGCGGACACGTGGCCGACCCGGTAATGGAGTACGGGACGATCCACGTGGTCGTAAAGTCCCTGGTGGGCGATGCTCATGTAGTAGAACAGGTCCTCCGCATGGGTCATGTCCGTGCGGAACAAGGGCACTGCTCCCGGTGCACGCCGGATCATCCATGTCGGGCCGAGGAAACACCTGCCGCTCAACGTCAGGAGCTCCGGCAACGGCGCCCCCCGGAAGGTGGGTCGGATGGTACGGACCGGAGTGCCCGGTGGCTTGAACATGACCAGGGGGCCATCCGCGAAGTGCACCTTCGGGTCCGCCAGGATGAGCTCGGCCCGATCGGCCAGGCTTGTGGGCGGGAGGCGGTCATCCGCATCGAGAAAGCAATAGAGATCGCCCCGCATCCTGATCAGGGCGGCATTGCGGGCATGCCCCACGCCCCTCCTTGGTTCGTGGATCAGCGTGATCCGTTCATCGCTGAAGGAACGCACCACCTGGCTGGTCCCGTCCTCGCTGTTGTTGTCCACCACCAATAGCTCCCAATTGTGCCAGGTCTGTCCCAGCACGGAGGTGATGGCCTCGGCGATCAGCCCTGCCGCATTCCGTGCCGGCATGATGATGCTGATCAGGGGCGCGCCGGACATGTGGCAAGTTTACGCTCACGGTCCGCAGGGCCGGATCATGCACAGGTGTCCGGGGAGCGCGATGGCGTGGACCGTCCGGCATCCTGCGGCCGGTTCCCCGTGGATATATTTGGGGTGCCGTGCGGATGACTTCGTTCGGTCGGCACAAGCGCGAAAGAACAGCGGCTCAGGCACGCCCAAGGAAGGTGACCGGGAAGGTCCGTTCGATGATGGGTCCGCGCCGCCCTCGATGATCCCCAAATGGTGAAGCAGCGACCCTCGAACACCAGGAGCCCCGACGAGGTCAGCCGGTACTATGACGACTATGCCGGCAGGCAGGTGGCGGTGGGCGTGAACGAACGCCACCGACGGATCATGGGGTGGCTTGCCAAGGCCGGATCGCATGCGCGGTCCAGGGTGTTGGAGATCGGTTGTGGTGTGGGGACCCAAACGGAGCTCATGGCCCAGGTGGTGACCGAAGGGCGCATCCTGGCGATCGACATCAGTCCCAAGAGCGTTGAGATCGCCCGAAAGCGGTTGGCCGGGCGGTCCCAAGTGGAGTTCATTGCCGGTGATATCCTGGAACTCGCCCTGCAGGGGCCGTTCGACCTGATCGTGCTCCCCGATGTGCTGGAGCATATCCCCAAGGCCGATCACGCCGCCCTCTTCGGGAAGCTGGCGCGCCTTCTGGCGCCGGAGGGCACCATTGTGGTGCATATCCCCTCACCCCAGCACATCGAATGGTTGCAGCGCCATCATCCGGAGAAGCTGCAGGTCATCGACCAGCCCATCCACCTTGCTGAACTGGTACCGAAGCTCGCCGATGCAGGTCTCTACCTCCGTTCCGCGGAGCACTACGCGCTCTGGACCACCAGCGTGGACGCGGCGGTCCTTTTCATCGAACGGTACAGCAATGAACTGCCTTTTGCGATCGCGCCATTGAAACGCCCGGTGACCACACGGATCAAGGAAAGACTGTCGCGCCCGAAGGCCGGCAAGGTGACGGGACCGGATGGACGCGGCACACAGGAGGCCGTGCTGTTCATCGTGGATTGGTGGCCCCTGCCATCGAACCCGCATTACGGGGTCTATGTGCGCGAACATGCCATCGCCCTGTCCAGGCATCGGAGGGTGGTGGTGGTCCGTGTGACCATGGAGAAGGCCAGGACCGCCGGTGTCACCTACCATGAATCCTCCGATGGCGATCTGCTGGTGTGTGATGCCGTGGTCCGTTTTCCAGCAAGGCGGTTCGGACTGCACGATGCCCTTGTTCGGCGTTCCTACCGCCGCGTGCTGGACGATCTGGGGGACCGTTTCCATTTCAGCGTGGCCCACGTGCATGTCCGCACACCACCAACGACCGCGTTCCTGCAGGTGGCCCAGGAGCGGGGCCTGCCGGTGGTGATCACGGAGCACAGCACCTACTACCATACGGGCATCAATACGGGGGTGCATGGTGAGCCGGCCGAGGTGCGCAAGCGCATCGCCACCTGGTTCGCACATCCTTCGGTCAAGAAGGTGCTGCCTGTGTCAGAGGACCTGGCGCGCACACTGATGGCGGACTATGGCGTGCCCGGGGAGAAGATCGAAGTGGTGCCCAACGTGGCTTCAACGCTTTTCGTTCCCGGGGAGATCGGACCACCGCCACCGTTCCGGATCGTGCTGGCGGCAAGGTGGTCGGGCAACAAGGACCCCATGACGTTCATGGATGCGCTGGAGCGACTGCCGGCGGATATCGCAGGTCAGTTGGAGATCGATTGGATCGGTGATGGCAGTTTCATGGACGCGGTGCAGGAACGTGCCCGTGCCCTGAAGGACCGCGTAAACATCCGGTTCCTGGGTTATCAAAGCAAGGCGGAGGTGGCGAAGCACCTCGGCAGGGCGCACCTGCTGGTTCATCCGACCAAGGCCGAGAACCTGCCCTGCATCATCATCGAGAGCCTGGCGTGTGGCACGCCGGTCCTGAGCCACGCGGTGAACGGAGTGCCCGAGCTGGTCGATGGAACGAACGGTGTGCTGTGCAGACCGGGTGATGTCCAGGAATTCGCGGATTCCCTGGAGCGGATCATCAGCGGACAGATCACATTCGATCGGCGCGCGATCGCGGCTGCGGCTTCCGAACACTTCTCCGAGGACAGCGTCGCCCGCCAGCTCATGCGCGTGTACGAAGAGGTCGTGTCGGCCGGGGATCCGGACCGGTCACGGGCGAAGGTCGGCTGACCCCAGGAGGTCAGTTGATCCGCTGGTCGTGTTTGTGGATCACCGTGATCAGGAACAGGCCTTCCGTGCGCGAGGTCACGGTCACATCGGGGCCCAGCAGGCGCACCATGTCCACGGAGCGATGCTTGTCACTGATCGTGAAGTTCCCTTGGTCGTCCAGGTGGAAGTTCCATTGATGCATGCCCATGTAGCCCGCCCCCTGGGCCACGTTCACCTCATGACGCAGGTAGACATGACCGCCGGGACGGACCACCTCCACCATTTGCTGGACGGAACGGATCGGGTCGTAGCCATGGTCCAGGCAATTGTTGGCATGGGCCAGGTGGAAATGGTCGGCCGGGAAGAGCGATCGGAGGTCCTCGCCCCGTCCTTCCATGGGGCGGACAGGTGGGAACACATTGTGTTTCTCATAGAGACGCGCATAGGCAGTGGTCAGCGGATCGACCGCGGTGAGCTCGACCGTATGGCCAGCCAGGGTCTTGCCCATGCGTGAAAAGGGGCCTGCCCCGACATCCAGCAGGCGAACGACGGGGTCCCGCACATCGGTCAACAGGTCCGCGAGCTCCTTTTGGAGCGGCGCCGATGGATCGACCCGGAACCGCGCGTTGGCATCCTTGGGCACGCCATCCGTCGAGGCATAGTATTTCGCGATATGATCGTCCCAGAAGGCGATCTCGTCCAGCGCACCGACCTTCCATTTCACCTTGTGCGGAAGGCTCAGGTACTTGGTGAGCCGGAGGAGCGAACTGCGAAGGGTGCGTTTCATCGGATCTGTTCCAGTGTTCGCACCGTCTCAACAGCACCCTTGGAAGCGTGCGTCCATCGCCATGCCATCGGGGCTCGCCAGGGGGTCGAGATGCGCTATCATTGGCCGACGCGGGTGCGTACCGGTCCGCGAAGGAACGCAACGTCGGAGAATTTCGTCAGGAAGATGTCGTGCACCCGGATGCCCATGCGGGTCCGGATCACGATCAGCACGGTCACGAAGATGCCCAGATAGGATATCGAGGAAACGAAGGCGGCACCATTGATGCCCCAATGCGGGATCAGGAGCAGGTCCAGGCCGATGGTGATCACCGCGCCGATCGCCGTCGCCAGGAGATTGAACCGTTGCAGACCACCCTGCACCACCAGGATGGCCAACAGTTTGGTGGCCCCGCTGAAAAGGATGCCGGGCAGAAGGATGTAGAGCGGTGCCACCGAACGGGCGAACACGGCCCCGAAGAGCCGGGGCACCACCCAGGGGGCCACCAATGCGAGGGCCACGGCGGACAAAGCGATGAAAGTGAAGTTCAGGCGACTGATGGCCTTGAATCGGGCGATCATCTCGTTCTCGCGTTGGCCGAACAGATAGGGTTGCACCACGCGCACGAACGGCATGGGGATGTTGAAGAGCAGCTGGCCCAATCCCACTGCCACGGCATAGAGCCCCAGCTCCGATGGCCCGTGGTACTGGTCCACCACCCACACATCGAACCGGTAGTTGATCAGATTGATCAGGTTGCTGGCGTGGTTCACCAGCGCGAACGAGACCACCGGCCACCAGACGGTCCGTTGCCAGGCTGGGCGGGGAACGGTCCCGATCATCCAGGCGTAAAGGATGCACCAGATGATGGAGGTGATCGCAAGGACGGTGATGGTGATGGCCAGGACGGCCTGAAGCATGCGATCCTCCGGGACATGAGCGCGAAGAACATAGAGCGACGTGTAGCCGATAGTGCCCAGGCCTGCCGAGAACAGGGCCATGAAATTCGCCTGCTTGAACAGCTTGCGACCCAGGAATGCGCCGGAGATCGCGCTGTTCAGGATGCCGAGCAGGGTGAAGCTGAGCACGTAGGCCCAGAACGTCCAATGGGTCCGGCCTTTCGGCATGAACACATCGGAAAGCACCGGTGAGGTGGCCATCGTCCACAGCACGATGGGGATCACAACGATGTCCACCAGGATCAGGGCCGTGGCGGTACCGATGGCGGAGCGTTCGCCTTCCACGGACCTGGCGGTGAAGTAGGTGATGCTGAAGCCGACACCCAGTTCCATCACCATGGCCAGAAGGGCCGTCAGGTTGTTGATCACCGCGTACTCACCGCGCCCGGTGTCACCCAGCATCCGGGTCATCAGCGTACTGCTGATGAAGAACAACAGCAGCAGCGGGGCCTGGGTTAGGAAGGTGTGTACGATCCCGCGCTTGAGGGACATGGTTCAGATCTTCTGTATCGCCATCGGAGCACGGATCGGGCGAGCCCGGGTCGTCCATGGCGGCAGGACCCTGTTCCAGGACATCGGTCGCGCGAGCGAAAGGAGGGCGAATGTACGACGGGGGCCGACGCCCGGTTCACCCGGCGATGCTCTCCAGGCCCAGGTCCGATGCCGCGCCCTGGATGGCCGCCCCCCTGAACATTTCCGCATCCATTTTCCGCTTGTGATAGAAGAACGTGGCGGGTCCCGGATCCTGCCTTCGGGACCCAACGGCCTGCAGGAGACGCGCTTCATTCTTGTCGATCGTGAAGGCGGCCAGTAGATCGATGCCGTGCGCGCGGCATTCGTCGATCACCACACGGAGCATTTCCCTGAACGCATCCACACCGGTACACCGGTATGCGATCGGACGACAGACCTGGATCCCATGGCGCAGGCCTGCGGAAAGCAGCACGGCATCCTGGAGCGCGCCCTTGTCGCCCGGGCGATGGAAAAGCACATGCCGCGGTCCCATCGGGTGAAAGAAGCGCCAGCGCAGCGTCTCCGCGGTCCAGTGGAGCTTCGCTTTCCCCGGAGCGTCGTTCAGGTGATCGCACAACGCCTGGAGCAGGTCGTCGTCAGGATCGGCGTTCGCATGGAACCCGTTCCGGCCTGATGACCGGAACAGCGTGTGCGGTCCGGCCGTCGTTCCGAACATGCGGTGCATGGCAAGGCGGCGGAACATGCGCAAGGGGTGAATGACGCGACGTCCCCAGAACACGTCCGTGATCTCCTGGTATTTCAGTCCGCGGAACAACGGTGAACTGTTCGGGTTCGATCCGTTCACAAAGGCGTGTTCCACATCGCGCGTGGCTTGCAGCACCAGGCGCAGGCCCAGGCCCCCTTTCCGCGAATCGGGATCCAAGGCCAGATCCCCGATCGCGGGGATCCGTACCAGCGTTCCGTTCACGTCCCAGGTCAGGAACAACCGGTTGACCATGCCGACCACACGACCGCTGTCGGTGCGTGCGATCACCGCCCCCCCCCGCCCATCCTTGCAATTGGGGTTGGCCTCGTAGCACCAGTGATAGAACCCCGCACTGGCCTGATGGGCCTTGGGGCCGAACATGCGGGCCGCAAAGTCCATGATGTCCTCCAGGGGTACTTCCGATCCGCGTACGATGGTCGTTCGTTGCGTGTCTTTGGCGGGCATATCGGCGGCACGGGATCAAAGAAGGGGAAGGGCCCCGCCGGTCACCATCGATCGCTGCCCCGTGGTGTAGCCGGCCCGTGGTGAGGCCAGGAACACGATCGCATCGGCCACTTCACGGGCGGTGGCAAGCCGTTTCATGGGGCTGGCGGCCTTCATCTGGTTCACCGCCACGCGACCATGGCCGCTGGTCAGGTCGGTCTCCACGAAATGGGGTACCACCATGTTCACCCGGATGTTCCGGTCGGCGAACTCCACGGCGAGCGCGCGGGAGAGCCCATTGAGGGCGGCCTTGGCCACAACGTATTTCGTTTGGAGCGGTGGTGGAGCATCCACGGCGATGGTCGAGACGTTCACGATGCATCCGCCACCCTTCGTCAGGAAGCCGGGTATCACCGCTTGGGAGGTATTGATCGCTCCCTTCAGCACCACATCGATATCCGCCTGCACGTCGGCCCAGGCCGTCCCCAGGAAAGGGATCGGTCGGAAGTTGGCCACTGCGTTGTTGACGAGCACGTCCACGGGTCCCCAGGTCCGCTCCACTTGGTCCACCATGCGGCGCACGGCGTCTGCATCCGTCACATCGGCCTGGATCGCCAGGGCCTCACCGCCATGGTCCGTGATCTCCCGTACGATGGCGTCGGCCTCGTTCGCCGATGCGCGATGATCGATCACCACGCGTGCGCCGTGCAATGCGAACAGCTTGGCCGTGGTGGCACCGATGCCGCGTGAGGCCCCGGTGATCAGCACCACTTGACCGGCGAGGCCGAGGTCTATTCCCTCTTTTGCGAGTTGATCCATGGTAGGAGGTTCGAACGGAGGACGCGCCACCTGCACGGAGACCCTGCCCCGAGCGATCGCGGTGTCGCCGGATCGGATCGACACGTCCTGTGCAATGGTATGGGCCGTGGTCGAGCGGAACCCCACCTCGGCGGCGAGCGAACCATCACCGACGGGTAGTGGGTGCTCCAGGTCCAGCTCGAATTCCTGGAACGTGGCGGTGCGACCGGGCATCCGCATGCCCACCAACGTGGAAAGCAGGGCGATCTGAGCGAACGCGCCCGGATCACCACCTTCAAGCTCATGGACCTCCACCGCTGGTGCGGCCATCGCCTGGAGTTGCCGCAGCGCGCGCGCCTGCTCCGGCCCCCATTGGAAGTTCAGGGTGGAGCGTATGCCCGTGGTGATGGTGTCGAACGCATGTTCGGCCTCGTCAGGACGCTCGACCATCAGCCCTTCAGGCCGATCACCGGGCAAGGGGGCCGCCGGACCTTCGCGTTCGACCAATAGACTACCGCGTGTGGCGACCTGATCACCTCGATGCGCCTCGAAGTACAGCTTTGCGGGACCCGGACCCGCGTGGGCGACGGTGCAGGTGAGCCGGACGGTCCCTCCGGGCAGGATCGGTCGGAGGAATCGCGCCTGTGCGCGTGCGATGCGCCATCGGTCGCTTGCGAGCGATCTGTGGACCAACGGGGGCAGGAACATCAATGGCAGCATGCCATGCACCACGTTCGCGCCGAACATGCCGCGTCTGCCGAACTCCGGATCGATGTGCAACGAACTGCGATCACCGGAGAACGCCGCGAACGCTTCCACCATTTCCCGGCCGATGTACAGTTGCAGGCTATGGTCTCCGTTGCTCATGTGTCGGTGGGCGCGGCGGAACGATGGCGTGGATCAAGCGATCGGACCGGCCATCACCAGTTCCAGTGTGCCCGGCTGTTCATAGGTCCTTGCGGTGTCCCAGGTGAAGGTATCGCCCGTCCGTTGAAGACCGGACCGGAGCAGGAGGTCCAGGCAGGGCTTGTTCTTCGCGGTGGGTAGATAGTGCGCCTCCACGCGCTCCTTTCCTGCCCGACGGGCCTGCGCGATGGCCACATGCAGCATCGTTTCCTCGACCTTGCGGCCAAGGACACGACAGCTCAACACGAGATCGGTGATCACGGCCTTGTCCGGTGCATGCAGGTCCAGGCCCAGGATCCCCGTCAATCCGGCATCACCGAACCGGTCACGGACCCGGAAGGACCACACCGGTCGTTGCGGATCGTCCATGCGATCGCGCAACTCCTTTTCCGTCCACCGATAAGTGGTCAGGTTGAACTGGTTGGTCTTGCCGAAAAGCTGGTGTACCCGTGCGAAGTCCGCATCATTCAGCGGTTTCGCCTCCACCACCGTGCCCAGGCTTCGCAGCCAGGTCTCCACGTCGGTATGGTCCACACGCGAGCGGACCCGTTCGGCCTCTGCCAGATAGAGTTCCGTGCGCCGTGAATCCTCCCGGCTGCGGGTGTCCAGATCGAAGACCGGGAGGCTCCGCAGTGTCCGGTCGTAAAGGAGTTTGTTCGACGGCCACTCCGGCACAAGGACATCCGGCAGGAACTCCCGAACGCGCGCGCGCTCCACCGGATTGTCATCGATGAACATGACCGACCGCGCACCGATGTTCAGTTCACGGATGATGTCCGCGACGTTGGCCCCCTTGTCGTTCCAATCGATGCGCATCGCCACGAAATCGCTTTCGCGCAGCACCATCTCGGGGTGTTTCGCGATGGCCTCCAGGGCGGTGGACCTTTCGTTCTTACTGGCGATCGCGAGCATGACGCCGCGTTCCTTCAGTCCTTTCAGTGTCCGCTGGAGGTCCACGAAGCTCTCCCCCGCCGGATCGTGACCGCCCAGATGGAGGTTCTCCCAGCCGTCATCGCCCACGATGCCCCCCCAGAGCGTATCGTCCAGGTCGAGCACGATCAATTTGATGGCGTGTCCGGTCAATTGGCCGGCAACGGCCAGCAGGTCGTCCGCTGCGGCCTGGAACACGGCATTGCTGAACGGGGTCTTCGTCAGGTACCACAAACGGTCCGACCAGGCGTTCTCGCCGGCATGCTGCAACCACCGGGTGCTGTTCAAACGGTGGATGTTCGTGGTCCCGTCCAGCCGTTCGGCCAGATGGAGGTCCATCCTTGCGAGCAGCGCATGCACGCCCGTCGCATGGTCCAGCTCGCGCGCACCGAACCGGTCCGAGGCGCGCGCCTGCCAGGTCGGGAGGTATAGCGCGTGATGCTGTTGGGCCGCACGTTGCAACAGGTCGGCGAAGGCATCCACCTCGGCCAGGGCCCGCGATGCGTCGGGCGGCTGGTAAAGAAGCGCCTTCTGGTATTCGGTGGAGATGCGTTCCGGCCGGGTCCACACGAAGGCGGAGGTCTTGGTGGATGGCGGATCGCTCAGGCTGGTCACCACCTGGTCCAGGGGTGCCACGCGCACCTCCCAGGGCAGATCGGAACGCCCGCGCAGGATGTTCGCGAAGTTGGTGAGGTTGAAGTCCGACACCAGCACCAGGTCCCGTCGCACCCCTTCCATGCTCAGGTGTTCAGCCTGTTGGAGAGAAAGGCCGCGAACGAGCGCACGGTGACCGTGCTTTCCGCGAACAACCCCATCAGGTCCTGGTCCGAGAGCGATACCGGAGCGCCGAAGGCACGTTCCACGGCCTCCTCCATGCCCACGATGAAATTGGCGACCCCCAGGGAGTCCAGCACACCACCGTCGCCCAGGATGGGGGTGGAGGGGTCGGTCGGGAACCGGTCCGCTGCGGGCAGGTCGTCGTTCAGGCGGGCCAGGACAGCGCGTGTCAACTCCTCGATGGCGTCGGGGCTGGGCATGGTCGCAAATATACCCGGCGGGTACCGCGGAACGGCCCCGCGGCCCCTTGCGTGTTCCGTAATTTCCCCGCCTTTCCGCATGCCTCGACGCATCATCGTCAATGCCGATGACCTGGGGCTGAGCCCCTCGGTGAACACGGCCATCTTCGAGGTGTTCCGCGCCGGCAATCTCTCCTCGGCCACCTTCATGGTGAACATGCCCGGTGCGCAGGATGCGGCGGACCGGCTCCGGGAGCTTCCGGGATTGGCGGTGGGCCTGCATTTCTGCATCACGGAGGGTCGGTCATCGGTCGGTGCATCAAGCCTGACGGATCCCTCGGGGAACTTCCTGCCGCGTCCCAGGCTCACCAAGGCGGTGCTGCGGGGCCGCATCGATGAACGGGACGTGCAGCGGGAGCTTGAGGCACAATTGGATGCGTTGCGGTCGTTCGGGATCGCCCCCACCCATATCGACAGCCATCAGCACGTGCACATGCTGCCCCCTTTGATGGATGCCGTTCGGCCCATGGTCGAACGGGAAGGGCTCGCCATGCGTCTTGTACAACCTCCGCCGGGTGCGGTGCGGGCGGCGTGGGGCCGTCCTCCGAAAGCGTTGAAACAATGGCTGAACGGTCGCTTTTCACGGCATGCGCGCCGGCGGGGCGTGTCACGTGCGAACGATCTGCTCGTGAGCATCCATGACCTGGACGGCCCGGGACCTTACGATGCAACGACCTATGCCGATCTATTGAAGACCACACCGGGGACGGCGTTGGTCGAGGTGATGGTGCATCCCTACCTGCTCGGTCGGGATGTGCTCGATCTTTATGGACCGGTGATGACCGCCAAACGGCCCTTCCTGGACCGCTGCGCCGCGGAATTTGCAGCACTCAGCGGCGCACCCGTATTCGGTGATGCGCAGCTGGTGAACTACGCGATGGTCCGATGATGACCCGGCGATACCTGCTCTGTACGGGCAACCCGGGCAAAGCGGCGGAACTGCGTACGTTGTTGCCTGCGGACATCGAACTCGTCACACTGGCGGACGTGGGCCTTCCAGCGGATCTGCCTGAAACAGGGGGCACGTTGGAGGAGAACGCGTTGCAGAAGGCCCGCTTCGCGCATGGTCGCACGGCATTGCCCTGCATCGCCGATGATACCGGACTGGAGGTGGATGCGCTGCAGAGTGCCCCCGGTGTGCGTTCGGCACGCTATGCCGGACCGGCGAAGGATGCCGTCGCCAACATGGCGAAGTTGCTCGATGAGCTCCAAGGGGTGCGCGACCGGTCCGCGCGTTTCCGTACGGTGATCGCGCTGGTGAAGGACGATGGGACCCATTTGTTCCAAGGTGAGGTGAGGGGGCGGATCAGCGAGGAACCGCGCGGCAGGGGCGGGTTCGGCTATGATCCGGTCTTCGTTCCGGCCGGCAGCCCCCGCACGTTCGCGGAGATGGACGCCGTGGAAAAGAACCGCGTGAGCCACCGTGCGCGTGCTGTGGACGAGCTGGTCAAGTGGCTCGCGATCAACGGGAGTGTTCCAGCAGGAAGTTCCTCCAGCGGTCCATCTGGTGGGTGATCGAAAGCGCTTCCAAAGCCGCTGTATCCGGTGCATAGGATGGGCTCGTGCCTGCGCGCCAGGCATCCAATGCACCGATGAGATGGGTCGTCAATGCGCCCGTGTCGCCGATCGCGACGCCGGTCCTTGTGCGTTCAAGGACCTCATGCTGGATACCTCGTGTTCCTCCCGTCAACAGGATGGGCCTGCCATAGGAAAGGTAGTCCACGAGCTTGAGGGGAAGTTGTCCGCGATTGCCTTCGCACACCACGGAGAGCAGAAGGTCCGCGTGCCCGGCTTCCCGGGCGAGCGCATCCCGGTCCAATTCAGGCATCAGTTCGACCAGCCCCGTTCGCGCGGCACATTCGCGGAGGACCTTGGGAATGCCGCCGATATCGCCGCCCACGCCGCGGACACGGAGCACGATATCGTTCGCCGGACCTGTTCCCGTCGGACTTGATCGCAGGAGGGCATCGACCACGAGCTTCCAGTCCTGTTCGACATAGGTCCGGCCGGTGTACAGGATCGTGAACCGTTCGTTACGCACGTGACCCGGCGGCGTCCGCCGCAGGATCCCGTTGTAGATCACGATGCCTGGTGCATCGCCCGCAATGGCCTTGGCATTGTCCAGGTAGGCCGGGCTGGCCGCCGTCATCCCGGCCGTCCGCTGAAGGATCTGCCGTTCCAGGGCCAGGTTCCGTCGCCTACGGATCCAGCTGGGGATCCCCCGACCGTACCAATTGAGGCATTGCAGGGAAACACCGGGTATCAACGTGTTCCAGGGATCGCGGTGATCGGTAAAGAAGGTCGCGCCGGTCCCTTGGGCCAGTCGCATGCCCATCTCGAACATGTACCAGTCGGGCCCGGTGGCCACCACGATGTCCTGAGGGCCGATGCGCCTCAGGATATCCTGCTCGGCCATGCCCCAACGCCGGCCATGGAACAGGGGGAGCAGGGGTTCCAGCAGGGCCTGCATCGGTCGATGCAGGAAGGTGCCGCGCCAGGGACGTAGAAGTTGTGAGGCCACCCGCTGCCACCCGGGAAGATCCTCGGGCAGGTCCGTCAGAGGAAGTCGGAATACCGTCAGTCCCTCCATGTCGGCGACCCAGGGCGGGTCCGCCGTCAGTTGGTTCGTGAGGACGGTCACCGGATGACCGTGTGCCTGCAGTGCCCTGGCCAGGTAATAGGGACGCCGCGCCCCGGTGGCGTTCACCGGAGGGAAATGGGAGCAAAGGATCAGGATCCTCTGGTTCATGAGGTGCCGGTATTCCGGGCCGGCTTGGTGTGCGATGGTGTCACCAAACATAGTGTCCGGCCGGACCTTGGATGCCTGGCTGCGGGCGTGCGGCCCACGGCACGACCGTCAGGAAGTGGCTCCGGGCGAATGCGCGTAGATATCGCCGAAACCGGTCCGCTCGAACCCGGGCGCCCGCATGTGGGCGCGCATCTCTTCGGGGGACAGCCATTTGTCGAGGGCCCATGTCATGGATTCGCCAGCGCTGTAGTTGAACTTCACGCCGGGGTCGAGCTGTTCGAGCCGCTCCATGCAGATAAGCGCCTTGTCGGCCTGTTCGGGCAGGAACTCGAAGCTCACATAGGGCACCGGGGTGCTCGATCCGCGCAGCACTTCGATCTCGAACCCCTCCACGTCGATCTTGATGAACCGGGGTCGACCGTGGACCTGGATGAGCTTGTCGAGCGTGGTCATTTCCACAGAAATGGAAGTGTTCCAGGAGACCTGATCGAAGCGTCCGGCGCGCACCTTGTCGATCCATTCCTTCGAGAAGGAGGAGAGCACATGTTCGCTCGATAGGTACAGTTCCATGGTGCCGGGAGCGGCCGCGAGCCCTCCTGTCACCAGCGTGATGCGCTTGCCGAAACGGGCGCGCAGTACGCGCTGGCATTCCGGTTGCGGTTCCACGGCGATCACCCGGGCACCCAGGTCGAGCAGCGGGGCGCAGCGGTTGCCGATGTTCGCGCCGACATCGATGCAGAGGTCGCCCTTGCGCACGAACTGGCCGTAAAAGGATGTTCGGGCGCGATGTGCACGGACCTCCTCGGGGTCCTTCCTTTCCATCGCGCGGGCAATGCGGTACGAGAGCCGCTCGCCGAGCACCGCGTTCGCGATCCGTCTGAGCAGGCGTCTGATCATGGGCGTTCGATGGGGGAGGCGGAGGTCCTTCGGACGGTCAGCTCTTCGATGCGGCCGAGCATGGCCGCGGTCCGGGAGTAGGAACTTTTGTAGGAGCCCAGGAGCTTGCGGGAGCGGGACAGGCAGTACAGGTCCACCAACCCATTCTCCATCCCCACCTTGCTGAGGCGGTCGGCCGGTCCCGGGGTCGTCAGCACCCGGTCCGGATAGGTCTGGATCATTTCCCGTTTCACCTCCTCCGAATCCGTTGCAAGAAAGAACATCGCGTTCGCATCCGCGTCGATCTCCCGTTGCATGGCCTGATGGAACAGGTGCGTGGGGCTGGTCTCGGTGGACCAGGCGTTGTCGGTCCGACGGATATGCACGCCGATCGTGCTGGCCCCGAACCCGTTCACGATCCGTTCGATGCGTTCCTGCAAATGGGGCAGGGGCACGAACCCGCGGAAAGGGTCGGCCCGTTCCAGGAACTGCCAATAGCTGATGATATGGGCGTGCCTTCTTTGGCGCAGGACCTCGGGGTGCCGGGCGTCATGTTCCAATCGTTCGTTCTCGTCCCAATAGTAGTAGGTCGTGCGCAAGAGACGGCCCACCTTTTCCATCAGGTCATGGTATTTGCCGAAGCGGAAGGCCAGGCGGGAGGGGCGGCGCATGCCTTCCACGATCCGTACGCCCTCGATCCGAAGGAACAGGTCCCTGAACCGGCAGTTCAGGTCCGTGTTCGGCATCCAATGGACACGCACGGGCCAGCCCAGACGTTCGGAGAGCGCGATGGCCGAATCGATCACCCGCATGCGGTTGCACAGGCCTGCCATGGGTACCACGTCGATCATGTTCAGGAGGTTCCGCCGGTGATGGCCGTCAAAGATGGGGACACCGGACCACGGGGAACAGGGCGTCACCCATCACTTTCCTCGCGCATCCTACGCACCGACCGGACCAACATGTCGCGCACGGCCCCGTTCACACATGCCGCGACGCCGATACCGGCGGCGTTCAGCATCTTCGGGAAGATGCTCGCGGCGCTGAACCCGGGCGTGGTGTTCACCTCGATCGTGACCACTTCCTCACCGGTCCACATGTGATCGATGCGCACCATCCCGTTGCAGTCCATCGCGATGTAGATCGCCCTGGAGCGTTCCTGCACGTCCCTGGCCACCTCGTCCGGGATGGGCGCGGGAACGATCTCCTGCGTGGATGCGGAATGGTACTTCGCCTCGTAGTCGAAGAATTCGCGATCGGTGCGGATCTCGCACACAGGCAGGGACATCACCTCGTCCCCGAGGCGCACCACACCGCAGGTGAGCTCCCGGCCGGGGATGAACGCCTCGCACATCACGCTCCGGTCCTCTGCGAAGGCCAGGTCCAATGCGCCGGGCAGTTCGGCGGCCGTCCGGACCTTGCTGATGCCCAGGCTGCTGCCACTGCCGTCCGGTTTCACGAAGCAGGGCAGGCCCACGGTCCCGAGGATCTTCTCCTCGGTCCGGTCGTTCCTGTCCTTCAGAAGGATGGAAGGAGCCACACGAAAACCCATCTGCCGGAGCACGGCGGTCGTGTTGTACTTGCCCATGGTCAATGCCATGCAGGCGACGCCACCCGTCTGGTACGGCACGCTAAGCATGTCCAGGTAGCCCTGCAACCGGCCGTCCTCACCGGGCGATCCGTGGATGGCGATCAGCGCGGCATTGAATCGTTCGAAGCCATGCCCCCGGTCGGCCGAGAAGGTGCCGCGATCGAAGGGCAACGTGGTGCCGTCGGCGCGTTCGCAGGTCCAGCCATGCCGGAGCACGGACACGAAGGCTGCTTCATACTGGCCGGTGTCGAGCGCGTCCATCATGGTGCCGGCGCTCTGCATGCTGATCACCGCTTCTCCGGTGTAGCCACCGCGCAGGATGGCGATGAAGGGGAGGGACATGTGGCCTGGATCAGGGGAATGGCACCATGTGCGAGGGTCTGCCATCGTTGCGCGCTGCGCCGGTGCAGGCGACGCCCCAACGGTCGAGATCGAAGGTGGTGCCGGTGCGTGCGTCCGCCTGCAATCCACGCCACGCCTGGCGCATGCCATCGGACCACCGGATATCGTCGAAGATCACCACGGCATGGTCCGACAGGAAAGGATGGATCATGTCGAAATACTCCATCGTGGCGTATTGGTCATGGTGGCCATCGATGAAGACCAGATCGAAAGGCCCCTCTTTCCGGAGCATCTCAGGCAACACGTCGGTGAACCGGCCGCAAAGCACCCGGGCCTGTGCCAGTCCCAGGCGTTCAAGGGTCCGCGTCGCCATGCGCGCGATGCCCGGAGCACCTTCGATGGTCACCAGCTCACCTGTTCCGTTCGCGCGCAGGGCGCTTGCCTGATAGGCCGCGGAGATGCCGATGTTCGTCCCCAATTCCAGGCATTTCCCGGGCCGAAGGCGCCGGATCAGGTCGAACATCAGCTCGCACCATTCCGGCGGGCTCGATGCCCTGTCGGCCATCACGGAAAGACGGGCCATGCTGCTCACGCCCCGGGACATCTGCTCGGGCGTGCGCTCCACATGGGCCGGGCCGGCACCAAAATCGACCATCTCGACCTGTTCATCGGAGGCGCGCATTTCGGCACGGATCCGCTCGATGGAGCGTATGGCATCCGGTCCCTCATCGGATGGTCCGCTGCCGTTCATGCGATCGAGGAGCACCCCGGCGATGGCCCGGACCTCCGGGGAAGGGTCGTCCAACGCCTGGTCCAGCACGTGCTTCCTACGGACCCGTTGATAGGGACGAAGACCACGTTCCAACAGCGTTGCCAGGATATCCTTCATCTCGACATCGGCATCCTCCGGCCGTTGCAAGGATGCCCGGGCGGCAAGGTATGAAGGGTGTGATGGTCCACGGGAAGGTGTGTTCGGGAACGCCCGCCCCGCGCATGATCAGCTGCGACCGCGCCCGTTGAGGCCTTCTATCTTAGCGCCCTTCCGCGATGGCCAGGAAAAGGTCCCTCTCCTTTCTGCTCCCTCCGCTGGTGGCCGGTGTGCTCCTGTTCGCCGGATGGTATTGGATGAAGGGGTATACCCGGCACGGGCAGGCCGTCCGGATCCCCGACCTGGCCGGCCTTGCACTGAACGAGGCACGGGACCTGCTCCGTTCGCGGGGGTTGGAGATCATGGTGATCGACTCGGTATACAGTGACGAAGCGCCCAAGGGCACCGTGGTGGACCAGGATCCGAACAAGGGGTTGGACGTGAAGCCGGGACGCAAGGTCTACGTGGTCCTGAACGCCATGCAGCCCAAGATGCTGAACATGCCGCACTTGGTGGACCTTTCGAAGCGACAGGCCATCTCCGTGCTGGAGATCGTGGGGCTCAAGGTGAAGGACCTGCGCTACAAACCGGACGCCTGTGTGGATTGCGTGCTGGAACAGTTGTACGAGGGGGCGCCGATCGCACCCGATGCGCGGATCCGCCGGGGCGAGGCCGTGACCCTGGTGCTGGGCAGCGGTCTCAGTGGTGAACGCGTCCCCGTTCCGGACATGACCGGACTCACGCTGGCCGAGCTCGGCGCCGTGCTCAACATGGCCTCGCTCAACATGGGCGTGGTGGCGGAGTGCCGCGGATGCAATACGTCCGGCGATTCGGCGTTCGCACGCGTGTACCGGCAATCGCCGACACCCGGTCCCAACAATTGGATCCCCATGGGCGGGCTTATCGATATCTGGTTGACGGCGGACACGGCGGGGTTGCGTCCCGAACGACCGCCGGGGGACACGTTGTCGATCGATCAAGACCAAGACGGAGCGAATGGGCATTGAACCGAGATATCTTCTGCTGCTGGCGCTGGGATGGTCCGGCAGGCTCGCCGCGCAATCCGATGCGCTGTTCCCCCTGCATGCCGATCCCCGCCCGGCCCCCGCGCATGCGCTCGACCGGAGCAGTTCCGGACCGGAGCACTTCACCTACCGCTTCGACACCCAATCCCTGCCGCTCATCGATGACTTCAGCATCGACCGCACGCGCCACCTGGATGCCCATGCGGACGATCCCGATGTGGTGCTCGATTCCCTCGTCTTCCATCTTGCCGAGGCCGGCATCAGCACCGCGGACCAGGCCTACAGCACCGATACCACGCACCACATCACCCGGGATACCTCCATTCCCGACACCACCATCACGACCACGGTCCCGAACCCTTCGGTCACGGTCACGGTGTTCGACCTTTCCGTCTGGCCCCCCACCAGCATGGAGGTCACCGGCTGGCCTCCCTATGATCTGTTGGACACCATCGGCGACCCGACCACCGATACCATCGCCTATGCACCGGACCTGGTGCAGGATACGCTCCGGGCCTACCACGTCGACCCCGATCCGCGCACCTATCTATTGGCCAATGGCACCAGCACGTCGCTCATCCTTTGGGCGGATGATGATGTCTATGTGAACGGTACCTATCCGATCGATCCGCCCACGATCGGTGTGGCCACCTTCGACGGACTGGACCGCACAGGCTATCCATACCGCGACGATCAGCCCACGGCCTGGGGGATCGCCGACCATCTCACCTCCGTTCCCATCGACCTGGCCCTGCTGCCGAACGACTCGGTCTACCTGAGCTTCTTCTATCAGCCTCAGGGGCTGAGCGGCGATGATCAGGTGCAGGAACAGGACAGTCTGGTGCTCGAATTCTATGCACCTGATGATGCGGAATGGGTGGAGGTGTGGAGCACACCCTACAAGCCGCTCTCCCCGTTCGAGCAGATCATGGTGCCCATCACCGACACGCGGTTCCTGAAGCCGGATTTCCGCATGCGGTTCCTGAACTATGCCACGCTCAGCGGGGCGTTGGACCAATGGCACATCGACTACGTGCGTCTGAACCAGAACAGGAACTACCAGGACACGTTGCTCGTCGACGTCGCCTATCAGTATCCCGAGTGCACCTTGCTCGATGTCTACTCCGCCGTTCCCTACAAGCAATACGACCTGTCGCCCTCCACGGCGATGGCGGCCACGGTGACCGAGCCGATCCGGAACCTGGACGATGTCGATCATTTCATCACCTGGAAGATGCAGGCCGGGGATGCCGGATCACCGCCCAGCTATGATCCGAACTACTTCGGCGTCAACTCCAGCGGCAATGCCAACTCCGTGTTCGCGTCCACCTACCCCGAGTCCGATTTCCAGACGGACTTCCAGTACACCTCCGGGCTGCCCGACGGGTACGGGACGTCCACGGTGAAGTTGATCTGCAACAGCACGCCGGACATCAACCGGTACAACGACACCATCACCTTCACCCAGGACCTGAGCAACTATTACGCGTATGACGATGGCAGCGCCGAGGCGGGCTATGGGTTGAACAACGCCACCGGGGGCAAGATCGCCGTGCGGTTCGACCTGCTGACCGGAGATTCCCTGCGGGCCGTGCGCATCTACTTCGATCCCATCTTCTATCCGACCGACCCGAGCACCGCCTCTTTCCTGCTCACGGTCTGGAACAGCCTGGACCCCGAGGTGATCCAGATGCAGAACTACTCGTTCAGCAGTCCGCAGTACGTGACCTGGGGACTGAACAAGTTCGTGGAATACCCACTGGACAGCACCATCTGGGTGCAGGGCACGGTCTATGTCGGCATCACGCAGACGGGCAGCCAGAACCTGCAGATGGGTTTCGATCGGAACAGGGACCGGCACGACCGGATCTTCTACAAAGCGGGCACAAGCTTCGCGAACACGGGGTATGAAGGCTCATTGATGCTGCGTCCCGTGTTCGTGGCCGATGCCGATCCGTGGGCCTCGGTGCCGGAGGCGGGTGGGAACGCAGCGGCCATCGTGTTGCGCCCCAACCCGGTGTCGGACCAGCTGTGGGTGGACCTGCCCGGAGGTGCATCCACCGGCACGCACGTGCATCTCTTCGACACGATGGGACGTCAGGTCATGGACCGGGTGTGGCGCCCGCATGTACCGATCGACGTGAATGGACTTGCGCCAGGCATCCACCTGGTGCGGGTGATCGCGCCCGATGGAACACCCCTGGGCCAGGGCCGCGTGGTGGTGCGGCGCTGAGCACCATGGACCACGAGGGGACATCGGACCCGGAGGAGCAGGAGCTCTTCGAGCATCATCGGATCATCTGCGATCCCGGCCAGGCCCTGGTCCGTCTCGACAAGTTCCTGTTCGACCGGCTCGCCCATACCTCGCGCAACCGCATCCAGGTGGCCGCGAAGGCCGGGAACGTCCTGGTGAACGGCCGACCGGAGAAGCCCAGCCACCGCGTGAAGCCCGGCGATGTGATCACCATCGTCCTGCCCTATCCCCAACGCGAGCTTGAACTGGTCCCGGAGGACATCCCGCTCGTGGTCCTGCACGAGGATGAGGACCTGGTCGTGATCGACAAGCCCGCCGGCCTGGTGGTGCATCCCGGCCACGGCAATTGGACCGGCACCCTGGTCAACGCCCTGTTGTTCCATTTCGGTTCGTTGCCGCTGCGACCCGGCCAGGAGCATGCGCGACCCGGATTGGTGCACCGCCTGGACAAGATGACCAGCGGCGTCATGGTGATCGGAAAGACCGAGGAGGCATTGACGCATCTGGCGCGCCAGTTCTTCGATCGCACCATCGATCGGCGCTACCAGGCATTGGTATGGGGCGACATGGAAGGGGAGGAGGGCCGCATCGAGGGGCACATCGGCCGCAGCTTCAAGGACCGCACGGTGATGCAGGTCTTCCCCGAGGGCGATCACGGTCGCCATGCCGTCACGCATTGGCGCGTGATCGAGCGGTTCACCTATCTCTCGCTCGTCGAATGCAAACTGGAGACCGGCCGCACCCACCAGATCCGCGTGCACATGCAATACGTGGGGCATCCGCTCTTCAATGACGCCGTGTACGGCGGCGACCGCATCCTGAAGGGGACCACGTTCACCAGGTACCGGCAGTTCGTCGAGAACTGTTTCGCGGTCTGTCCGCGTCAGGCGCTCCATGCGCGCACCCTCACGTTCGATCACCCCCGCACGGGTGTTCGCATGTCCTTCGAGAGCCCGATGCCGGAGGACATGCGCTCCGTGGTGGCCAGATGGCGGGCCTATGCATCCGGGCCTGCCGCCGATTGAAATGTTCGGTACGGCCGGGTCGTTCGATCAGCGGACCAGTTTGCCGCTGGGGGTCCGCTCCAGGGCTGCACATGTCCGCATGTGGCGGGGCATTTCGAAGGGCTCCAGCACGGTGGCCAACCGCTCCATCAGCGCCTGCTCTTCCGCTTCGTTCGGCGGGCGGCCCTCCAGCACGAGCACGACGCATTGCCCGAACGTCGGGTCCGGTCCCGCCTCGAAGAAATGCGGCCGTCCGAGGATGTCCGCGGTGCGTTCCTCGATCCGCTCGGGGTGGATCTTGCGTCCACCGCTGAGGATCACATGGTCGATGCGCCCCAGCCAACGGAAGTGCCGTGCATCCAGCAGGTCGACCATGTCATTGGTGACATGCTCCCGGATCTGCAGATGCGGTGTGCGCACGATCAGGCAGCCGCGGTCGTCCGTTCCAAGGGCGATCCCCGCCAGCGCCGTGTAGGGCTCGTCCATTCCGTTCGCACCGGCGCTCCTGTTCAGGGGCCGCAGGGCGACATGGGTCAGTGTCTCCGTACTGCCGTAGCCCTGGAACACCCGGGTGGACAATTCCTGGACCGATCCGATCATCGCCCTGCTCACCGGGCCCCCGCCGAGCAGGACCGTGGCGAACCGGTGTTCGACCTGTTCGCGATCATCGGTCAGCGCGCGATGCAGTTGTTGCGGTACCATGGCGCAGAAGGCGAAGCGGTCGTTCCCGGACAGACGATCGAGCACCGGTCCATGAGGGTCGATGACACACAGGTCGAGCCCGCTGACGAACGCGCGCACCAGCATCAGCTTGCCCGCGATGAAGTGACAGGGCAGGCAGAGCAACGCGCGATCACCGGAACGGGAACCGAAGGTGTCCGCGGTGAGCGTCGCACTGGCCACCAGATCGTCGGCCGACACCCGGTAGGTCTTTGGTGGTCCGGTGGTGCCGGAGGTGGTCGCGGTCAACGCGCCGTCGCCGGTCGTCAGTTCCAGGAGTGTGTCACGAACGGCCCGTGCCCATGCTGCACCTGGATGCCGATGGCAAAGGTCCTCCGCCCAGCGGATGATCCCTTCGCCGGAAAGCGACCGTCCGTCGATCGTGATCCGTTGGAACGGCGGGGCCATGGTCGAAAGATCGGGATGATCGCGCTCCGGACCGTCGGTGCTATCCATCCATCCCCTGCTTCATCCAGGCCTGCACCATGCGCAACTGTCCGTAGCTGAAACGGTCGCCGAAATGGGCGCGTGCACCGTTGAGCCCCTGGTCCGGATGTTCGCGCATCCGGTCGGCGATGGTGTCGCGCACTTCATTGGTCATGAAGGCATCGATCTCCAGGATGCCTTCGCCGATGCCGCGCGCCGCGTGCCCTTCGATCGTCGCGGGCGAGAGACCGCGCTCCCTGGCGATCTCATCGAGCCCCTTCCCCTCCTTGATCGCCGCATAGGTGCGCAGATAGGTCTCGCCTTTCAAGGGCTTTGGCTTCTCCACGGCGAATGTCTCCTCGCCCTTGCGCACACGGCGGCGGCCGCTCCGGCGCGAGGTCTCGGGCATGTGTTCCTTCACCCATTCGCGGGTGCGTTCCACCAGACGGGTCCGGCGGCCCGTCAGCTCCCGCTCCAGCTCGGGCATGGGTTCGATCGCACGGCCTTCCAGGATGGCCCGGCAGAGCGGTCCGGTCTTCGCGATCATCGCGATCTTCTTCACGAGCATGCCGTCGAGCTCGCGCAAGGCGTTCGCGTATTGTTTCGTGCGGCTGAGCTGTTCCACCTGGGCGATGTGCTGCAGCAGGTCCTGCATCGCATCGTTCAAAAGGCCGTCGTAGTAGCTCGCGCCCTTCCCGAGCCGGTCCAGCAGCGCTTCCCGATCGTCCTCCTGCAAAAGGCGCACGAGCTGGGCCTGGAATGTGCGCGTGTTCGTCGCTTCGGCGCGCAGCTTGTCTCGAAGCCGCTCCAGCGCGGTCCGCATGCTTTCATCCTCGAAGGTGGCGACATCCGCATGGTCCCTGCCGATGTATTCGGCGCGCCGGAGCAGCTCCTCCAGATCGAAGGCGCTGCGCAGCAGGTCCTCGAGGTACAGCCGTTGATGTTCCAGCAGCTGTTCCGGGAGCGGCGGCTGGGCGTGCCGTCGTTCGCTGAATGCCACCACGTCGCGGTCGGTGCTCACCACATGGGGATCGATCGGCGTGCGCAGGATGAGGCCATCGAGCGATCGCAGACGCGACAGTGCCACGTAGACCTGGCCGGGAGCGAAGGCCTTGCCCACGTCGATGATGGCGCGGTCGAAGGTGAGCCCCTGGCTCTTGTGCACGGTGATGGCCCAGGCCAGCCGCACGGGGTATTGTTCGAAGGTGCCCAACACCTCTTCGTTCTGCACCTTGGTCGCCGGGTCGACCACATAGCGCCTGTTCTCCCAGACCTCGCGCTTCAGCTTGTAGTGCGTTCCATCGTCCAGCATCTCCACGGTCACGCCCTTCGCGTCGGCGGCGGTCACCCGGGCCAATTTGCCGTTGAAATAGGCCTTCTCCGCGTCGTTGCGCGTGAACATGACCTGCGCGCCGACCTTCAGTTCCAGGTCCCGCAGCACGGGGAACATGCTCTCCGGGAAGTCGGCCCCGATCTCCGCTTCGTATTTCCGCCTGCTTCCGGGCAGTGCATCCAGCGCGCGCTGGTTGATCGCATCCGCGGTGCGGTTGTGCGTGGTGAGCGTGATGACGCCCTCCTTCTCCTTCCCATCCTGTTCGGGTCGATGATGTCGGTTGAGCGTGGCGATGTCCTCCGCCGTGATCGCATCCTCGCGCAGATGGTTGAGGATGCGGATGAAATGCGGGTCCTGCTGCCGGAAGATCCGGTCCAGTTCGATGTGCGCATAGCCGGCCTCCTTGACGACGCGCGCCTCGAAGAAATGCGGGCTTTCGTACCAGCGCTTCAGTACGCGCCACTCGTCATCCTTCACCACCGGCGGCAGCTGATAGAGGTCGCCGATGAAGAGCACCTGGGCCCCACCGAACGAACGATCGTAACGCTGCCGGACATGCCGCATGCGATGATCGATGGCATCGAGCAGGTCGGCCCGGAGCATGCTCACCTCGTCGATGATCAGCAGGTCGACCCCACGCAGCACATTGCGCCGAAGGGCGTTCAGCGGGTGGCGCCTGTTCAGCGTGTCGCGGTCGTGGAACTGGCCGTACTCGCCGACATCCGATGGCAACTGCCGCTCGGGAATGAAGGAGCCGAACGGAAGGAGGAACTGGGAATGGATGGTGACCCCTCCGGCGTTCAGGGCCGCGATGCCGGTGGGCGCAAGGATGACGTACCGCTTGTGCGTGCGGTGCGCCAGTTGGCGCAGGAAGGTGGTCTTGCCGGTGCCCGCCTTCCCGGTGAGGAAGATGTGCCGGTCGGTGCTGTTGACGAAGCGCGCCGCCAACGCGGCCATTTCGGTGAGTTCCAGCGCGTCGTCCGCTGGGCCCGTTGGCGTTGCTGCGGGAGGCGATGGATCGACAGGGTCGGTACTCAAAGAGGTGAGGGCGCCGGGCTGCTTGGCCCGTTCGTTCTGGACATCGGACATGGTTTAGGGTCCATCGGTACGGCTCCGGCTGTCACTGACGAAATTCTCGTCGCCGGCACGTTGCCAATATAGGATCGACCGTCGCTCGTTCGTGCCGGAAGGGTGAAAGGTGCCAGCTCCTGTTCGGTGACCGTGGGCACAGAACGCCAGGCGCGCATTCCGCAACTTCGCCGCCCGCAGCGCCATGCATTGGATCCCACTGAACGCCCGTGCCCAGCTGGATGTGATCGATGCCGCATCGCAGGAACGCCCCGTGCTGATCTTCAAGCACAGCACCCGTTGCAGCATCAGCTTCGCCGCCCTCGACCGGCTGGAGCGCGGCTGGTCGGATGCCGATGACGCACACCATCCGGCCTGGTTGCTCGACCTGATCCGCCATCGCGACGTGTCGAACGCGGTCGCCGAGCGCTATGGCGTGCGGCACGAGTCCCCGCAGGTGCTGATCATCCATCGGGGCCGTTGCATCGATCATGCCTCGCATCTGATGATCTCCTATCGGGACACGAAGGAGGCTCTGGCTCCGCGTTCGGGCATGCGCTGACGCTGGCCCCCTCCATGTTGTGCGGGTATCCTAAATTGCCCTGTCACACATCCCTGGCGATCGGGCCGGGGTCGCTGGTCCTTCCGGGGAAGGCTGCCGCAGCACTCCCGGTCCGGTGGTCGATCCATCGAACCCGGAACACGACGGTCATGAAATCCCTGATCTCCCTTGCATCGATCGCGTCCTGCCTGCTCCTTGCAACGATCGGACATGCCCAAGAGCTCACCATCGCACACGATGGCGCGGCCGAACTTTCCAAGGAAGCACGAAGTGCCCGTTACGGCGGCACCTTCGTGGACGGCGACCAGGTGAAGGTGGTGTACGTGACTTCCACGGGCAACGATGGGGTCGGTGTGGAGGAATACGCGTTCAACGCTGCCCTGGAACCCGGGAACATCGCCGAGCGGAACGTGGACGCGACCGCGGCGGAGAAGGAGTTCGTGTGGTACATCCCGCAGGAGAAGGCCGAACACATGATCGGTTCGGACGGCAAGTGGCTCAAGGCCGGCGCGGCGTTCGGCGGCGGCATGAAGCTCTGGCGCGGCACGATCACCAAGAGCTACACGCTCGGGGTCTACACCGGCATGGATTTCAGTTCCGAGGAGGAGATCAGGCCGAAGACCGGTGACATCTGGCGGATCATGCCCGGCGGCTACAAGAGCCTGAGCGACGTCGATGCCATCCGCACCGAATACGGCTTCTACAAGGAATTGGAACGCTTCGGCAGGGACCTGATGATGCCCGCGAACGACCGCATGCTCGCCTCCGGGGTGATCACCGAAAAGGTCAGCATCCGCAACCCGCCGTCCACGGCGGCCAACCGCGTGGCCGTGCTTTCCATCAACGGCATGGACTTCGACGACATGAAGTACGAGATCTACATGCTGCCCTTCACCGCGCTGACCGTGACCTCCGGCCTCGGCCAGGACGACGACCTCTGTTCGCTGTTCGCCCCGCTGAACGGCCCCACCACCCTGAAGTCCCTGCATCATCTCTATTGGAAGGACAACAAGGACCACTTCACCGTGATGCGTTTCAGCGACGACCTCCAACTGGTCGACTCCGCCTCGTTCATCAGTGGCCTGCTCTGGGGCAACTACCAGATCTTCAACAGCCAGGGGTCCACCTACGTCACCGGTCTCGGCAACGCCGATTTCTCGGGTTGGTACCGCGGACTGGAGTACAAGAAGCTGAACGGCATCGAAGTGGCCCGGGTGAAGGACGGTCAGGTGGTCTATGCCAAATGCTTCAGGGAGGATGAACTGAGCAGCAAGCTCGTGGGACCGGCCGGAGAAAAGGTCAAGTTCGACCTGTACCCGACGAACAGTTCGATCCGCGAGGTGATCGACCTGCCCAACGGCGATGCGTTGCTCCTCGGCCGCTCGCCCGTGGACAACTACGCCCTGCAGCTCTCACCCACCGGCGATCTGCGGGCCTTCTATTTCATCCCTCCCGTGGCCAAGGAGGGCACCAGCGTGCCCTACAACTACCAGATGGTGTCCAAGGGCGGCATGCTCTACCTCGTGTTGAACGAACAACCGGGCGAATTCTTCACCGACGCGAAGGTGGAGACCTCCTCCAGTTCGATGTCCGCCAATGGCATCCGCACCACCATCACCACCACCACGGTGACCAAACTGAACGAGGTGTTCCTCTGCTCGCAGGTGGTGCGCATCGATCCCGGGTCCGCCACCATGAGCAACGCCGTTCGCATGGGTGGCAAGGACTTTTATCCGATGGGCAGCTTCCCCGCCTTGTTCACCAACGATGCGATCTACTTCACCGGGCGTGAGGACGGCCCCAAGGGCAAGCGCATACACGTCGCGCGGATCGACATGTGAGCGAAGCCGGGGGGTGGTGGGTCAGACCTGCGCGCTGGTGACCAGGAGCGAGTGGCCCATCGGTCGCAGGCCGTCCGATCTGTTCCGGAAGTATCGTTCGTACAGCGCATCCGGATCGAGGATCTCGATGTCGTGGAAGCCGGCATTGGACAGCTTCGCACGCAATTCCTCCGGCCGGAAGAAGCTGATGAAGGGTTCCTCCACGCGCCGGACCCGTCGGGAGATCATGTGGCGGATGATGCGCTCGAACCAGTTCAACGCGCTGTTCGGCACGATCGCATCGAAGGCCATGCCACTTCCCGTGGGCAGCGAGGCGATGTACCGGAACGTGCCCTCGATCGCCGCGTCCGTCAGGTACATCACCACGCCGAGCCAGGAGAAGAACGCGGGGCGGGTGGCATCGAAACCGGCGGCGGTCAACCCATCGGAAAGGGTCCGTTCCTCGAAGTCGACCGGCGCATAGGTCACGTTCGCCGGCAGGGCGATGCCGGCGTTCTTCAGCTTCCAGCGCTTCCAGGCCTGCGTGGCCGGATGGTCCACCTCGAACACACGCAAGGTGTCCTGTGGAAAAGGATCGCGGTAGGCGAACGTGTCAAGCCCCGCGCCCAATACCACGTACTGGTCCACGCCCCTTGCCACGGCCTCGGCCAGCTTGTCCTCCGCATACCGACTGCGCGCCACCATGAACGCCCGGCTGACACGACCGATCCGGGCCGTCCCTCCCTTCTCCCGAACGCGCGCCTCGGCTTCGGGACCGATGATGGGCACGGCGATGGGATCGTCCAACACCAGTGGCCGCGCATCGAAGATCTGGTGCGCGGCACGGCGCATGGCCACGTGCATGGCGGTGCGGCTGGGTCGGGCTTCGTGCATGGCCGCAAAGGAACAGCGGCGCGGGCCGATCCATCCCATCCCGTTCTGTGGTCCGGCTCCGCCAGCCAGGTCGACCGACGGTCTATGCGGTGCGGACCCCGTCCGTGACCCGTCCGACGAAGTACATTCCCAGCGCGCCCTTGCCCTTCACCTTCACCATGCCGCGCTCGGTGAAGACCAGGTCCGGTGCGTCCTTCACCAGTGCATGGGTGGCCGCGCTGATGTTGACCAGGCCGGTATCCCCGGCGCTTTCCATGCGACTGGCGGTGTTCACCGTGTCGCCCCAGACATCGTATTGGAACTTCTTGCTGCCGACGATGCCCGCGACCACGGGACCGGTATGGATCCCGACGCGCATCTCGAAGGCGGGCAGACCTTGTGCGTCGCGCCCGGCCTTGCGGGCGCGCATGAGCGCCTGCATGTCCAGTGCGGCATGGACCACGTCCAGCGGGGTGCCGCGTTCCGGATCGGGCAACCCCCCGGCGGCCATGTAGGCATCGCCGATCGTCTTGATCTTCTCGATGCCATAGCGCTCCATCACGGTGTCGAAGGCCTGGAAGCAGGCATGGATCTCGGCCACCAGGTCCTGGGCGGTCATGCGCTCGCTGATCGCCGTGAAGTCCTTGAGGTCGGTGAAGAGGATGGTGACCCGGGGGAAGTCGCGGGCCTCGGCACGGCCGTGGTCCTTCAGCTCCTGGGCCACCGCCGCGGGCAGGATGTTCAGCAGCAGCTGGTCCGATCGCTCCCGCTCGTATTGGATCCGGGCCCGCGACCGGCGCACGTAGACCAGTCGTCGCCAGAGCCCGAAGGCCAATGCCAGTATGCCGATCCCGCTGAACACGGCGATGTTGCGGCCTTCGCGTTCGCGTGACAACGCCGCCTGGTGCCTCAATTCCTCCTCCAGCCGCGTCCTTGCCCGATCGAGGCTGTCGGTGAGCTGCTTCTGGGCGTAGGCATGGGCCAGTTCGATGCGGGTCATCTCCTTCACGTTGGCCTGTCCGAACAGCGAATCACGGAGCTGGATGTCGCGCTTGTACATCTCCAACGCGCTGCCCTTCTCGCCCAGATCATCGTAGGCCTGGTAGAGGCATTCACAGGCACGTTGCTCGAAGGGCAGGATGTTCATCCCCTCGGCGATGCGCAGCGCCTCCCCGCAATAGCGCAGGGCCGAGCGCGGTCTGCCGGCCATCCGTTCGTTGTTGCCCAAAAGCACATTGACCAATCCGAGGTGGTAGGAGCCATTGCGTGTTCCCAGCGCCTCCTTGCTGGCCATCAGGTAATAGCGCGCCGAATCGAGATGGCCGAGCAATTGCTGGCAGGTACCCAGGTGCATGTCGCTCACGCCGATCCAGCCGGTGTCCCGCAACGCTTCCCAGATCGCCAGGCTGTGCCGGTGATAGGTCTGTGCCTCGGCGGGTCGTCCCATATCCTCGTACAACGCGCCGAAATTGTTGTAGCACTTGCCCACCTCGCGCCGCATGCCGAGCCGGTCGTAGATCGCCAGACTGCGCTGATAATATTCCCGGGCCTTGTCGTAGTTCTTCTGGTTCTGGTGGATCGAGCCGATGTTGTTCTCCACCTCGGCCAGACCGCGCTGATCGTCGGTGGCCTCCCGGATGGTCAATGCCCGATAGAGCAGCATCAGGGCCTGGTCGTACTGTCCAAGCATCTGCCGCAGGAAGGCCTGGCGCACGAGCACCTCGCCGACCGCGTGCTGATCATGCGCGACGTGCGACCGGACCATCGCTGAATCAAGCAGCGTCAGGGCTTCCTCGTAGCGGCCGGAGTTCTTTGCCGAATCGGACCTTTCCAGAAGGAACTGCCAGGCGTTCGGTCCTTCGCTTCCCTGAGCGTGCATCACGGCGCTCGGCAACAGCATCAGGAGGACCAGCGCCCACGGAAGCGCCATGGCCCAATGGGCCGGTCTGGACGGGTCCGGGCTGGCGGTCGGCACGTGGTCAAGATAGCGTTCCGCAGGTCCGGGGGGCGGAGATAAGCGGGATCTGTCTATTTTGGCTTTTCATCCCCCCCATCCCATGACGCGCTCACTGCTCCTGCTCACCGCGATCCTGTTGTTCCGCTCCACCTCCCAGGCGGTGGTCCCCGACGGCCCGAACACGGGTGGCTCCGATCCCGACCCGGGGTTCGTGGAGGCCATCTTCGACGCCACGTCCCTCAGCGATCTGCTGCATGGCACGGAACGCGCAGGTGTGCGCTTCTACAATGTCATGGCGTCGGCCTCGTCGGAGCAGGGCACGGTGATGGCCATCGCGATCGATGCGGAGGGCAATGAGGTCGCCGGGGATCTTGAAAAGCCCTACGTGATCGACATGGGCATGGTGAAGGGCAGACCCACGGTGGCCCACCTGAGCGCCAACGAGGCCCACGATGCCTGTGCACGCATGGAAGCGATGGAACATCCGTCCTACAGCACATCCTTCTCCAGGGCCGAGATCGAGGCCCTGCTCGCGGTCAATGGTTGCCAGGCGCTTCACATCACACCTGACATGTGCGCGAATGGCAATACCATGCGGCTCACCGCAGCGACCATCGAGCAGGACAGGGTGGTGGACCTGGGTGAAGGCGAAGGCTTCATCAAGCTCTGTGGTGATCCCTGTCCCACGGTCTGTGGACCGACCGTCCGCTACGTCAATTCTAAGTAGCGACGGTCGCCCCGCGATCTGCCGGTGCGTATGCGCATCGGCGATGATGGTCGCTCTCCTTCGGGTCGCCGCTGCGTTCAGGGTACCTTTATGGGACCATGTCCCTGCGGTCCCCGATGATCGGTCTGGTCCTGCTCGCGGCCGGGCCCGCTGCGGCACAGTCCAGTGGTGAGTTCCTGTTCACCCTGGCGGACGGCACGAGCTATGTGCGCATCCTGCCCACCGACTGGCGTCCTACGTTCAAGGGCGCCATCCTCCACCTCACACCGCGTGACCGCATCCTCTCCGAGGACCTGCTGGCCGTGCAGCCCCTGCGACCGGACAGCATCACCGACCGCAAGGAGGTGAAGGTGCTTTTCCGCCAGCTTGATGGCACGCCCTTCACGCGCTACTTCCTGCTGCCCCCCGGCGTGAACGACATCGCCGACACCCCGGTGGTGGAGGGCTTCCACGAGCTCGGACCACAGACCCTGATCCGGGCGGACGCCTATCGGGTGACGGTGGAGTGACGACCGACCACGCGTAGTAATTTTGATCCATGGACCGGCAGCACTTCGTCCGGATGATGGCCGTGCTGCCGGCCGCCGCCGCCCTGATGGACCTTCGCACTTTCGCCCGCCTCACCGACGACCTCGGCCCCACGCCGCGCATGCCCGTGCTCTTCCTCGGTCATGGCAGTCCGATGAACGCGATCGAGGAAAATCGCTTCGTGGCCGGGTTCCGACAAATGGGAAGGGAACTGCCCAGGCCGACCGCGATCCTCTGCGTCTCGGCGCATTGGGAAACGCGGGGCATGCAGGTCACCGCCATGGAACGGCCACGCACCATCCACGATTTCGGGGGCTTCCCTCCTGAACTGTATGCCGTGCAATACCCCGCGCCCGGCGATCCGCAATTGGCGGAGGACGCGCATCGGCTCCTGGCACCAACGCCCGTCGGCATGGACCAAAGCTGGGGCCTCGACCATGGCGCCTGGTCGGTGATCAAGCACCTCTACCCGCAGGCGGATGTCCCCGTGGTGCAGCTCAGCCTCGATCGCGGCATGAACGCCGAACAGCACTATGCGCTGGCGCGACAGCTCGCACCGTTGCGCGACAAGGGCGTGCTGATCATCGGCAGCGGCAACATGGTGCACAACCTGGGGCTGGTCGCCTGGGACCATCTCGATGACCCCTATGGATACGATTGGGCGCTGGAGGCGCGCGCGCGGATGAAGGAGCTGATCCTGTCCGGTGATCACCTTGCGCTGCAACGCTATGCCGATCAGGGACGCGCCTTCCAGCTGGCGATCCCCACACCGGAACACTATCTGCCACTGCTCTATGCACTGGCCCTGCAGGGGAAGGGCGAGGCCGTCTCGCTGTTCAATGACGAGCCCTTGGCTGGTTCGCTGGCGATGACCTCGGTGAAGATCGATCGGGCGTAGTCCGGTGATCGGCACGAACCGATCGGTCCGAGGCCCATCCCGGTTTGCATTGAACAACAGATCACCTAACTTGCTCTCCAAGTACGTTCGTCCCATGATCCGCTACCACATCCTTCCGTTCGCCCTACTCACGCTGACAGGGTCGCTGAACGCCCAAAGCCTGTCCCCGACGGTGATCGCATCGGCGGGCCGCAGCGGCACCACCGGCGGCGTAACATTGGACTGGACGGTCGGCGAAGTGGCCGTGGCGACCCTGGACAACGGTACGAACATCCTCACCCAGGGCTTCCATCAGGCCGACCCGGTGAAGATCAAACTGAACGTGCGCAACCTGTTGCAGGGACCGTACGACAGCGGCAGCGGGTTGATGAACGATGGCCTGCGCTCCGGCGGGTTCCTGCCCCTGAACGAACCCTACACCGCACTGGGCTACACCCAGGTGGGCGGTGGTGGTGAAAGCACCGAGGCCCCGGTGCTGGCAGTGACCGGCAACGACGCCATCGTGGACTGGATCTTCCTGGAGCTGCGCGACAAGAACGACAACACCAACGTGCTGGCCACACGCTGCGCGCTGGTGCAACGCGACGGCGATGTGGTGGACGTGGACGGCACCTCCCCGGTGAGCTTCAATGTGCCCGCCGACGACTACTACATCAGTGTGCAGCACCGCAACCACCTGTCGGTCCTGACCTTCAACACCGTGGCCTTGAGCAGCACGCCGGTGGCCGTGGACCTGACCGATGGCAGCACGCCCACCTATGGCACCGATGCACAGCATGTGGCGAGCGGCACCTACATGAGCTGGTCCGGCAACACGGTGGATGATGCACAGGTGAAATACGCCGGTGCCAGCAACGACCGCGACCCGATCCTGGTGGCCATCGGGGGCACCATTCCGACGAACACCGTGACCGGCTATCTGCCTACCGATGTGACCATGGACGGCACGGTGAAATACGCCGGCGCCGGCAATGACCGCGACCCGATCCTGGTGAACATCGGAGGCACCGTGCCGACCGCCGTGCGCGCCGAGCAAATGCCCTAGTTCTTCGGGCACACCGCCCCCCTTCCGGACGGGGCCTTCTCCTGATCCGCCCGCTCCAGCCGGCTTTGGCGGACGTTGGTCGCGGGTCCGATCCCCGTCGGGTGATCCTTCTACCTTCACCCCGTCCAAAACCTGCCCGATGAAGTCCTTTCTTCTGACCACCGCCCTGTTCACCACCCTGCCGCTGCTGGCCACCGACCGTGTGGTGGAGGAATTCGGCCAGCCCCCCGCCTATGCCAGCATCACGGCAGCCGTCAGCGCGGCCGTCGATGGCGACCGCATCATCATCAAGAACCGCGCGGGCAACATCCCCTGGATCGAGAACATCTCCGTGGCCCACAGCCTGGAGTTCCTGAGCTATGACAACGACGACTTCTTCTACGTGCAGGGCTCTTACACCATCACCGGCGCGACCGGTCGCACGGTGACGATCGTGAGCATGTACAACACCTCCGGCGGCATCACCTTTACCAACGGGGGCACCATCCGCGGCACCACCGTGCGCGTGCTGGACAGCCACCTGGTGAACGGCGACATCACCCTGGGGACCGACATGTTCCAGGCCGAGATCGAAGGCTGCACCCTGGAGAACGGCGCCGTGGACCTCAACTTCGGCAACGTGGTGGGCTGTGACATCGACGCCTCACAGACCAGCGCCCCCGCCATCGAAGTGTCCACCAACAATACATCCTCCCCGCTGGACACGTGCGCCATCATCGGCAACAAGATCAAGGGCATCGTCAGCTATGAGGGCATCTTCGTGGACACCGAGGCCCAGGTGGTGCACATCCGGAACAACTACATCCAACACGGGTGGATGGGCATCCAGGTCTATGCCGGAAACACGAACGGGGTGCAGAACCTGATCTGGAACAATACCATCACCGCCTACACCGGTCAGTTCACCACCTACGGCATCGACATGGCCAATACCAATTCCGGCAGCGTGTGGGAGATCATGAACAACGTGATCACCCGCACCTGGAGCGGCACGAACCGGGGGGTCAACAACGACAGCGGGAACCAGGGCCAGATCAACGTGTACTACAACCACGTCTCGAACAACGTGAGCACACCGATCGACGCGGGCTTCACCTTCACCGCGAACAACACGACCAACGAGGCGATCACGTTGAACACCGACGGCACCTTCAGCAGCGCACCCAGCTGCATCGATGGCGGCAATCCCGCACCCGTGTTCTACGACCTGGACCTGAGCATCGGGGATGCGGGCGCCTATGGCGGCAGCTACACGCTGGACAACTTCTTCCCGCTGCACACCGGCGCCGCGCGCGTCTACCTCACCGGGCACCCCTTCAACGTGCGCACCGGGGCCACCCTGCGCGTGAAGGGCATGAGCTACGACCGTTGATGCGCACCCCCATGCACGCACGCACGCACCTGCTCGGCCTGGCCCTTTGCATCGGCCTGGGCGCCTCGGCCCAGACCGGCCTGCTGCAGGGCGAGTATTTCTGGGACACGGATCCCGGCACCGGCAACGGCTCCGCACTGGTGGCCGTGGACGGCACCTTCGGTCAGGCGCTGGAGCAGGTGATGGTCGCGACCGGCTCGCTTCCCGCACCGGGCACGCACCGCCTTTACCTGCGCGTGCAGGACGACGACGGCGCCTGGGGACCCGCCTTCGGCACCGTGGTGGACGTGCTCCCCGGCAGCCTCCTGCTCCCGGACATCACCGTGAGCGAAGGGGAATATTTCTGGGACACCGATCCCGGCGAAGGCAACGGTGCGCCCTTGCTCGCCTTCGATGGCAACTTCGACGCGGCGTTGGAAGCCGTGCGCCTGGAGACCGCCACCCTGCCCGCACCGGGCACGCACACCCTGGGCCTGCGCGTGATGGACGTGAACGGCAACTGGAGCGGCGTGTTCCGGGTGGTGGTGGACGTGCTGCCCGGCACCGTGACCTTCCCCGCCATCCATGTGAACGCGGCGGAATACTGGGTGGACACCGATCCCGGTGAAGGCAATGCGACACCGATGCTCGCCGCGGACGGCAACTTCGGCAGCGCCGTGGAGGCGATCAGGGGCGGAGCGATCCCCGTGCCCGTGTTCGCCGGCAACCAGGTGCTGTGGATGCGTGCGCAGGATGACGATGGGGATTGGGGGCCTCCCTTCGGCATCGTGGTGAACATCGACACGACCATCGCCGGCACGGTGTCCGTTCCGCAGGCCGATGCCGCACCTGCCGTGCAGATCGGCCCCAACCCGACCACCGCGGCCCAGGGCATCACCATCCAACTGAGCGCTGCCAGTGGCGCACGTGTGCGCATCCTGGACATCCGCGGGCGCGTGCTGCTGGACCACCCCCTTTCCTCCACGGACCCCGTCCACCTGTCCCTGGAAGGATATGCCGCCGGCACGTACCCGGTGGGCATCATCCAGGGCGACCGCCAGTGGTGGTCACCCGTGGTGGTGCGGTAGGCCGGGCGGGAACAACGCATCCGCTGTTCAGGTCCGCATTCCCGGCGGATCGCGGACATTCGCCTTCGCATGCAACGCACCTTCCTGCGCAACCTGGCCCTGGTGCTGGTGCTGAACCTGCTGGTGAAGCCCTTCTACATCCTGGGCATCGATGCCGGCGTGCAGGTCCGCGTGGGTGCGGCGACCTACGGCAGCTATGCGGCCCTGCTCAGCCTGAGCTTCCTGCTGAACATCCTGCTGGACCTGGGCATCACCAACTACAACACCCGGCACATCGCCCGGAACATGCACCTGATGCGGGCGCACCTGGGGGGCATTCTTGCGATGCGGCTCGTGCTCGTCGGCCTGTACGCGGTGGCCACGCTGCTGGCGGGGCTCGTGCTCGGATACACCACCGCCGGGCTCGAACTGCTGGCCTGGCTCGTGCTGAACCAGGCGCTCGCCGGCATGCTGCTCTATCTGCGCAGCAACATCGCCGCGGCGCAGCGCTTCGCGCAGGACAGCCTGCTGAGCGTGCTGGACCGGGTGCTGCTGATCGCGATCTGCGGCTGGCTGCTGTGGGGCCGCGCCACCGGCACCCCCTTCCGCATCGAATGGTTCGTCCGCGCACAGACCGTTTCCTACGCCACTGCCGTGATCGTGGCCTTCCTGTTGGTGCGCGGACGCACCGGCCGCATCATCGTGCGCTGGTCTCCCGGTTTCAGCTGGGGCATCCTGCGCCAAAGCTTCCCCTATGCCCTTCTGATCCTGTTGATGACGTTCTACTACCGCACCGACACGGTCATGCTGGAGCGCATGCTTCCGGACGGTCCGTTGCAGGCCGGGATCTACGCCCAGGCGTTCCGCTTCTTCGAGGCGCTCAACATGCTCGGCTATCTGCTGGCGGGTCTGCTGCTGCCGATGTTCAGCCGGATGCTCAAGCAGGGTGACGACGTGGGCCCGCTCACCGGCCTGGCCTTCCGCCTGGTCTGGGTGGGCACGCTCTGGGTGGCGGTGGTGGGCATCACCCATGCGCATGCGGTGATGGCGCTGCGCTATACCGAGCATGTGGCGGTCTCCGCGCCCGTCTTCGCCCTGTTGCTGATCTGCTTCATGGCGGTGTGCACCACCTATGTCTTCGGCACGCTGCTCACCGCGAACGGCGATCTGCGCGCGCTCAACACGATGGCCGCCGCCGGCATGGTGGTGAACATCGCCCTGAACGCCTGGCTGATCCCCGGCCACCAGGCCCTGGGCGCGGCATGGGCCAGCCTGGTCACGCAGGTCGCCACGGCCCTGGTGCAGATGGTCCTGGTGGTGGCGCGTTTTCGTTGGCGCATCCCCGTGGGCCGGCTCTTCGCATCCCTGTCCTACGCGATCCTGTTGGTCGGCATCGCCTGGGGTTCCATGCGGTGGGGGATGGGCCTGCTGCCCTTTGCCCTGCTGATGGGCGTTTCGGCCCTGGTGCTGGCCTTCCTCACCCGGACGGTGACCTGGGCGGAACTGCGGAGCGCCATGCGACGCCCGGTCCCGGCAGCAGGGACCGAACCGTTACTTTAGGCCTCCTTTTCCAGCCTGATCGATGACCGAGAACAAGCCGCAGGAGGACCTGGCGTCCTTTGATCTGGTGCTTTTCCTATGGGCGCGCCGCCGAATGATCCTCACGATCACGCTCCTCGGCGCCATCGCCGGCGTGATCGCCGCCTTCGTGATCCGCCCCTTGTACAAGAGCGAGGTGATCCTGTTCCCCGCCATCACCAACTCCGCCTCCAAGGCCCTGTTGAACGAACAGGCCACCGGCCGCGACGACATCCTGGCCCTGGGCGATGAGGAGGACGCCGAACAATTGCTGCAGGTGCTGAACAGCGACGAGATCCGCGACCGCACCGCGAAACGCTTCGACCTGGAACGGGCCTACCGCATCAAGCCCGACAGCAAGTACCGCCGCACCGAACTGGTCAAGGCCTATGCGCGGCACATCACCTTCGAGTACACCAAGTTCGGCAGCGTTCGCGTGGAGGTGCTCCATCCCCAACCGGACACCGCGGCCATGATCGCCAATTTCATCGCCGACCAGGTGGATACCGTCTGGCGCGAAATGAACCACGAGCGCGCCGAGATCGGCTACCGGCTGGTGAAGGAGAAGGTGGACGCGCTCCAGAAGGAGATCGAACAGATGGAGGACAGCATGGCGGTGTTGCGCGGCCTTGGCGTGCAGGACTACCACACCCAGACCGAACGCTACAACGAGTACCTCGGCGCGGCCATCCTGAAGGGCGATCAACGGGCCATCAAGGAGTTCGAGGACCGGTTCAAGGTGCTGGCGCAATATGGCGGCGCCTACGTCACCCTGCAGGACCGCCAGTTCAACGAGGTGAAGCGCTTGAGCGTGCTCCGCATGAAACTGGAGCAGGCCGAGGCCGACCGCGAGAGCGACCTGCCCCACAAGTTCGTCGTGAACCGCGCCCAGCCCGCGGACAAGAAGAGCTATCCCGTCCGGTGGCTGGTGGTCACCGTCAGCACGGTGAGCGCGTTCCTGCTCGCGCTGCTGCTGATCGTGGTGCAGGAGAACGTCAAGAAGATCCGCCGTACCGATGGATGAGCTGTCCTTTTCCCGCTACACCCGCCTGGCCTGGGCGCATCGGCGAACGCTGATCCTCGTCGCGGTGGGGGCCGCCGTGCTGTCCGCGGTGTTCAGCGGGCCCACGTTCATCAGACCGCGCTTCCGTTCCTCGGCGGTGGTGTACCCGGTGAACCTCAACAGCTATTCCACCGAGACGCGCACCGATCAGCTGCTGCAACTGTTGCAGAGCAACAGCATCCGCGACAGCCTCGTGGCCCTCTTCCACCTGCCGGAACACTACCGCATCGATACCACCAGGGTGCCGGGCCGCTACTACCTGCAGGCCATGTTCAATGAACGCGTCGACATCAGCAAGACCCGCTACGAGTCGGTGATGATCGAGGTGACGGACGAGGATGCGCGGATGGCGCGGGACATGGTGCGCACCATGCTGCACCAGACCGACCTGCTGGCGCGCCGGTTGCAACGGGAGAAGTCGCAGGAGCTCCTGGCCATCGCCCGGCGCGAAATGGACATCGAGAAGCACAAGCTGGACAGCGTGGAGGCCCGGTTGAACGAATTGCGTGCGAGCACCGGCCTGCTGAACTACGACGCACAGACCGAGGAGATCACCCGGGGATACATGCGGATGCTGTCCAACGGCTCGCCGGCAGCGAGCCGTGAGGAGGCCCGCGGCATGCTGAAGGCCCTGGGCGACCACGGTGGTGAGTTCCGCAACCTCACCGACCTGAGCAACATGTTCCGCGGGGTCTACGTGTCGAAGCTGAACGAATACGAGAAGACGCGCATGGACGTGGAGAAGGTGCTGACCTACACCAACGTGATCGAGTATCCGGAGATCTCCGACAGGAAGGTCTTCCCCATCCGCTGGCTGATCGTGCTGCTCAGCACCCTGGGCGCGGCCTTCCTGGCGTTCGTCCTGGTGGCCTGGCGCACAACCGAACGCTGATGGTCCGCGCGCTGAAGGCCAATTGGATCGTCCTGGTCTGTCTGCTCTTCGTGGTGGCGAACCTGGTGCTCAGCGCGCACGAGCAATACTGGCTGGCCCTGCTGCCCGCCGCCCTGATCGTGCTCTGGGCCGCGGTGGCCGCGGTGGACAAGCTGATGCTCTTCATCGTGTTCGCCACGCCGCTCAGCATCAACCTGGAGCAGCTCGACCTGGGCGGCATCGGCGTGGCCCTGCCCACCGAACCACTGCTGGTCGGGGTGATGCTGCTCTTCCTCCTGAAGCTCGCGCTCGAACGCCGCGTGCTCGATCCGGCGATCTGGCGGCATCCCGTCACCGCGATCATCATCGCCCAGCTGATCTGGATGGCCGTGTGCATCATCCCGAGCGAGATGCCCCTGGTCAGCGTGAAGTACTTCACCGCGCGCCTCTGGTTCGTCAGCGTGATGTTCTTCCTGGCCACCCGCCTGCTGGAACATCGCCGCAACATGCACCGGTTCTTCTGGCTGTTCTGCGGCTCGATGGGCATCGTGATCATCTACACGTTGATCAACCACGCCCAGTACCGCTTCGAGCAGGACCCCGCGCACTGGGTGATGACCCCCTTCTTCAAGGACCACACCAGCTATGGCGCGGTGATCGCCATGTTGCTGCCGTTCCTGGTGAGCGCGGTGTCCATGCCCGGCTATTCCCGGAGCCGGCGCGGCGCGGCGCTGTTCCTCCTGTTGCTGTTCACCTCGGGATTGATCTTTTCCTACACCCGTGCGGCCTGGGTGAGCCTCGCCGGTTCCCTGGCCATCTTCCTGGTGATGCGGCTGCGCGTGCCGCTCTGGTCCGTAGCGGCGCTGCTGGTCACCGGTGCCGGCATCTATTTCGCCGACCAGGACCGCATCCTGATCGCGCTGGAGCGCAACCGCGATGAGAGCAGCGATGACCTCGCCAAGCACGTCAGCTCCATCTCCAACATCAGCTCCGATGCCTCGAACCTGGAACGCATCAACCGCTGGCATTCCGCCTGGCGCATGTTCCAGGAGCGTCCGCTCTTCGGCTGGGGCCCCGGCACCTACATGTTCCAGTATGCGCCGTTCCAGGCCAGCGAGGACCGCACGATCATCAGCACCAACTTCGGGTCGCAGGGCAATGCCCACAGCGAATACCTCGGTCCGCTCTCCGAACAGGGCGTGCCCGGCATGGCGCTCATGGTGGCCCTGGTGGTCACGGTCGTGGTGCGGGCCATCCTGCTGTTCCGACGCATGCCTCCGGGTGCGGACCGGCACCTGATGACCGCCGCCTTCCTCGGGCTCATCAGCTATTACATCCACGGCGCGCTCAACAACTTCCTCGATCTGGACAAGGCCAGCGTGCCGTTCTGGGCGTTCACGGCCATGGTCGTGCTCTTCGACCTGAAGTACCACGGCCGTCTCGAACTGTCCGACTGAAGGAGCGGGTCAGGCCCGCCGGCAGGCGAGCAGGGCCAGGTCGTCCAGATAGGGTTCGGCGCCCCGGTGCGTGCTGAACCGCGCCACCAGCGCCTGGACCAGGTCCTCGGGCGTGCCGCCCTGCAGGTCCAGCATCGTCCGTCGCAACGGTCCGGTGCCGAAGGCGTTCCCGTGCACATCCTCCTGTTCCACGAGCCCGTCGGTGTAGCACAGCAACGTGCTGCCCGGGAGCACCCGGGCCTCGCCCACCTGCAGGAAGGGCAGCTTGGGCATCATGCCCAGCGCGATGCTGCCGGTGGTCAGTTCCTCGAAGGCGCCATCCGCCAGCAACAGCGGTGGGTTGTGCCCGGCGTTCACGAAGTGCATGGAACCGGAGGCCAGGTCGAGACGGCCGACGAAGGCCGTGATGAAGCGCTCGCCGCGCGCGTTGTGGAACACCTTGTCGTTCAGGTCGTGCACCAGTTCGTCCAACGGGTCGTCGGAGTATTGCACCAGGGCGCGCAACGTCGCCTGGAAGTTCGACATCAGCAGGGCCGCGGCGATCCCCTTGCCGGACACGTCGGCGATCACGATCACCGCCTCCCTGTCCGAGGTCCGCACGACGTCGTAGTAGTCACCGCCGACCTGGCGATGGGGCTGGTACCAGGCCGCCGCGTGCAGGGGCCCGGTGTGGGGCAGCGCGTCGGGCACGAGCATCGCCTGCATCTCCGCGGCCAGTTCCAGTTCGCGCTTGTCGCGCTCCTGTTGCAGGGCCTGGTGGTTGAGCCGTTGGTTCTCCAGGGCCACCACGATCAGGTTGGTGAGCGTCTGGATGAAGTTCAGGTGCTTCACCGTGGGGCTCATGTGCGTGCCCTCGTCGATGTCGCCGATGAAGAGGAAGGCCAGCGGACGGTCCTCGTGGTTCACGGGCACCGCGATGTCGAACCCGGCCATGCGGCCGTCCGGGTCGGTCCCGATCAGCTGGATGTCGGTGTAGTTGCCCGCGGCCGCGTCCACGTCGATCGTGGCCTCCTCGCCCTGGGTGCCGAAAGCGAGGATGCATTCCCATTGCGCCTGCCGCTCGAAGAGCATCAGCCGCGTGATGCCGAGCTCGTGCTGCATGATCTCGCCGTACAGGCGCAGGAGGTCCTCCCGGTGCACGTTGGCGTTGATCGCCTTGGTGACCTCCAGCAGGGCCCGCAGCTGGAACTCCTTCAGGTTGAGCCGTTCGGTGAGACGGTCCAGCCGGGTCATCGTTAGAGGCCCAGCTTCTTCGCGATCTCCGGCAGCCTGGCCATCAGGGCGATCTCGCGCAGTTTCTGTTTCGCTTCGCCGGCCGGCGAGCCGAGGTAGCTGCGACCGCCCTCCACCGAGCTCATGATGCCGCTCTGGCCGAGGATCACGGCGCCCCGGCCCACGCGCAGCTTGCTCGGGATGCCCACCTGTCCCCACAACGTCACCTCGTCCTCGATCACCACCGCGCCGGCGATGGCCACGTGCGCGGCGATGAGGCAGTTGCGGCCGACCAGCGTGTCGTGCCCCACCTGCACGTGGTTGTCGATCTTGGTGCCGGCGCCGATGCGCGTGTCCGCGCTCACGCCGCGGTCGATGGTGCACAACGCACCGATCTCCACGTCGTCCCCGATCGCCACGCTGCCGCCCACGGCCATCTTGTCGTAGTGGGTCGGACGCTTCTTGTAGTAGAAGGGGTCCGCGCCGATCACCGTGTTGGCATGGATGGTCACGCGGTCGCCGATGGTCGTGCGTTCGTAGATCACCACGCCCGGCATGATGCGGCAGTCGCGGCCGATCGTCACGTGCGGACCGAGCACCGCGCTGTCGTGCACTTCGGACCCCGCGCCGATGGTGATGCCCTCGCGGTGCCATCCCGCGCGCGGCATGAAGCGCCGCACCAGGTCGTTGTAGTCGCGGCAGGGATCGTCGCTGATGATGATCGCCTTGCCCTCAGGCGCGTCCACCTCCGTGTTGATCAGGATGGTGGTGGCCGCGCTGTGGAGCGCCTTGGCGTAGTACTTCGGATGGTCCACGTAGACCAGGTCGCCCGGCCCCACGCGGTTGATCTCGTTCAGTCCGGTGACCGTCCGGTCGGGGTCGCCGGCCACGCGGGCACCGAGCATCTCGGCGATCTGACGGGCGGAAAGGGTCGGTCGGAGTTCCACGTGCGCGGACTTCCGCCAAAGGTAATCGGCGGTCGGGATGGCATTCCGTGCGCGCGGGACGCCGTCGGAGCGGATCCCTACTTCTTCACCCGGTCCAGATACCCGCCGGTCTCGGTGTCGACGCGGATCACCGTGCCCTCCTCGATGAAGATGGGCACCTGCACCTCGACGCCGGTCTCCAGCGTGGCGGGCTTCAGCACCTTGTTGGCCGTGTCGCCCTTCACCGCCGGCTCGGTGTAGGTCACCTGCAGTTCCACGGTCTTCGGCGGGCGGGCGAAGATGGGCGTGTCGCTCTCGAAGCCGACCTGCACCACCATCTCCTCCTTCATGAAGCCCATCGCGTTGCCGAAGAGGCTGGCGGGGATGTATTTCTGCTCGAAGGTCCCCTGGTCCATGCACACCAGGTTGTCGCCGTCGCGGTAGAGGTATTGCAGCTCGTGCACCTCGATGCGCAGCAGCTCCACCGCCTCGCCGCTGCGGAAGCGGTTCTCCGCCAGTTTGCCGTTGCGCAGGTTGCGCATCTTGCCCTGGTAGAAGGCGCGCAGGTTGCCGGGCGTGCGGTGCTGCCATTCCATGATCTGGCAGATGTCGCCGTTGTAGCGGATGTAGGAACCGATGCTGATGTCCGCGGTGGTGGCCATGGGAGGGTGCTTTGCTTTCGGGCCGCGAATTTAGCGATCAAGGGCGAACGCGCGGCTCGGCATTCGCGTCCATGCACGTTCATTTCCGGTTGTTCCGATCGGGACATGACGAACCGCCGATCGCATCTTTCCGGTGGTGCGCTACCTCCGTTCGCCCCCCATGTCGAGCTGCGTGTCGCAGGTCCCGGTCTCCTCGGCCTGCCGGTTGCTGGCCACCAGCAGGGTGCGGTCGCCGAGATGTTCCTCCAGCAGCCCGTGCCACCAGGCGATGCCGGCGGTGTCCAGGTTCGTGGCCGGTTCGTCCAGCAGCAGGAGGGAGGTGTCGCTCAGGATCGCCAGGGCCAGTTTCAGCCGTTGCTTCATGCCGCTGGAGAAATGCCGGACGGGCTTGTCGCGCGCATCCTCCAGATGGGCGATCCCGGCCAGGTCGGCGGCCCGGACACCGGCGCGCAGCGGCTTCATCCGCACGTGCAGGTCGATGGTCTCGCGCAGGGTCAGGTCCTCGTACAGGCCGAGGTAGGGCGCGGCGATGCTCACGTGCCGGTAGACCTTTTCGATGGGCACGGGCCTGCCGTCCAGCCGGTGCGTCACGCGGCCGCGCGTGAGGGTCATGGCGCCGGCGACGATCTGGAGCAGGGTGCTCTTGCCGCTGCCGTTCGGTCCCAGCACCGCCGTGCGGGCACCCATCGGGAACACGTGGTCCAGGTCCTTCAGCACGGTCTCCCGTCCGAAGCGTTTCGTGGCCTTGTCCAGAACGACCTCCATGTCACGGGGGCACCTGTGCGCAGGTGCGCATGCTCATTCGGTCAGCCCGCGCATGATCCCCCGCGGGCTGTTGCGGATGAAATCGAGGATCAGGCCGCGTTCCGGGCTGCGCGGCAGGTTCTGTTCCACCTGTTGCACCGCCCGTTCCACGTTGTTGTTGCGCACGAAGATCTCCCGGTAGATGTCCTCGATCCGGGCGATGGCGTCGTCCTTGAAGCCGCGTCGGCGGAGGCCCACGACGTTCACCCCGACATAGCTCAGCGGCTCGCGCGCGGCCTTCACGAACGGGGGCACGTTCTTGCGCACCAGGCTGGCCCCGGCGATGAAGCTGTGGGCGCCGATGTGGATGAACTGCTGCACGGCGACGTTACCCTCCAGGATGGCCCAGTCGTCGATGGTCACGTGGCCGGCGAGGTTCACGCTGTTGGCGATCACCACGTTGCTGCCCACCATGCAGTCGTGCGCCAGGTGCACGTAGGCCATCAGCAGGCAGTTGTCGCCCACGCTGGTCTTCAGCCGGTCGGCGGTGCCCCGGTTGATGGTGACGCACTCGCGGATGGTGGTGCCGTCGCCCACTTCGGCCGTGGTGTACTCCCCGGCGAACTTCAGGTCCTGCGGGATCGCGCCGATCACCGCTCCGGGGAACACCTTGCAGTCCCGTCCCACGCGCGCACCGTCCATCAGCACCGCGCTCGGACCGATCCAGCTGCCCTCGCCGATGTGCACGTTGCCGTGCACCGTGGCGAAGGGCTCGATGGTCACGTCCCTGCCCAGTTCGGCGTCGGGGTGGACGTAGGCCAGTGGGTGGATGCTCATGATGCCGGAACGGAGGCTTTCGGGGTGGATGCCTTCGGTGCGGGCACCTTGTCGCGGGCGATCTGCGCCATCATCTCGGCCTCGATCGCCGGCTGGCCCGCCACATAGCCCACGCCCTTCATGTGCACGATGCCGCGACGGATGGGCGTGATCAGCGCGAGGCGGAACACCAGCGTGTCGCCGGGAAGCACCTTCCGCTTGAAGCGCACGCCGTCGATCTTCAGGAAGTAGGTGGTGTAGTTCTCCGGATCGGGCACCTGGCTCAGGGCGAAGATGCCGCCCACCTGCGCCATCGCCTCGATCTGCAGCACGCCCGGCATCACCGGGTTGCCGGGGAAGTGCCCCTGGAAGAACGGTTCGTTCAGCGTCACGTTCTTCACGCCGATGATGCTGCTGTCGGTCACCTCCATCACCTTGTCCACCAGCAGGAACGGATAGCGGTGCGGCAGCATGCGCGTGATCGCGTTGATGTCGTACACCGGCTCCCTGTTCAGGTCGGTGGTGAAGGTGTTCGACCGCTTCTGTTTGCGGATGGTGTCCTTGATGATGCGCGCGAACTCCACATTGCCGTAGTGCCCGGGGCGTGCCGCCAGGATGTGGCCCTTGATCGGCTTGCCCACCAGGGCCAGGTCGCCCACGATGTCCAGCAGCTTGTGCCGCGCGGGCTCGTTCAGGAACTTCAGCTCGGTGTTGTTCAGCACGCCGCGGCCCTTCACCTCCACCTTGGTATGGTCGCGCCCCAGGGCCCTGGCCAGTTCCTCCAGCTCCTCGCGTGGCACGTTCTCCCGCTCCACCAGCACGATCGCATTGTCCAGGTCGCCGCCCTTGATCAGGCCGGCCTTGGCCAGTTGCTCCAGCTCGCGCAGGAAGACGAAGGTGCGGCACGGTGCGATCTCGTCCTTGAACTCGCCGATGTGGTACATGCTGGCGTGCTGCGTGCCGAGCACCGGGCTGCGGTAGTCCACCATCACCGTCAGGCGGAACTCGCCGCCCGGCGTGGGCACCCCCAGCATCTCGATGCCGCGCTCGGGGTCCTCGTAGTAGAGGTTCTCGGTCAGCACGAAGTACTCGCGCTCGGCCTCCTGCTCCACGATGCCCGCCTTCAGGATCGCATCCACGAAGGGCCTGCTGCTGCCGTCCATGATGGGCGGCTCCGGACCGGTCAGCTGGATCAGCGCGTTGTCCACCTGCATGCCGTACAAGGCCGCCAGCACGTGCTCGCTGGTGTATACGCGCACGCCGTTCTGCTCCAGCGTGGTGCCGCGTTCGGTGGTCACCACCAGGTCCGCGTCCGCATCCACGATGGGCCCGCCCTCCAGGTCCATGCGCTGGAACTTGTAGCCGTGGCCGGGCGGTGCGGGCTGCAGGGTCAGCGTGGCGGGCTCGCCGGTGTGGAGCCCCACGCCCTTCACCTCGACGGCCTTGCCGAGGGTATGCTGCTTGTCGCTCATTCCAAGGGATGTTCGTTCAGGGCGTCCGCCTGGCCCTTGAGCCGCTCCAGCTCCTGCTCCAGGGCGTGGATGCGCTGCCGCAGGTCGGGCAGGTTGCGGAACACCACGTAGCTGCGCTTGTAATCGCCGATGGCGAAGGCGGGACTGCCCTGCACCACGGCATCATCGGGCAGGTCCGCGCCGATGCCGCTCTGCGCGGCGATGCGCACGCGGTCGCCGATGGTGAGGTGGCCCACGATGCCCACCTGCCCGCCGATCTGGCCGTGGCTGCCGATGCGTGTGCTGCCGGCGATGCCCGTCTGGCTCACCACCACGGTGTGCGCGCCGATCTCCACGTTGTGCGCCACCTGCACCAGGTTGTCCAGCTTCACGCCGGTGCGGATCACCGTGCTGCCCATCGTGGCCCGGTCGATCGTGCAGTTCGCACCGATCTCCACCTTGTCCTCGATCACCACGTTGCCGATCTGCGCCACCTTGATGTAGCGCCCATCTTCGTCGGGTTGGAAGCCGAACCCGTCCGAGCCGATCACCACGCCGCTGTGGATCAGGCAGTCGGCACCGATGCGGCAGCCGTGGTACACGTGCACGCCGGCGTGGATCCGGGTGCCGCGGCCCACCCGCACGTGATCGCCGATGGAGCAGTTGGGGAACAGCTTCACGCCGTCCTCCAGCACCGCGCCGTCGCCCACGTGGCAGAACGCGCCGATGTATACGCCCTTGCCGATGGTGGCCTTCGGGCTGACGTAGCTGGGCTGCTCGATGCCCTTCTTCTCATACTGGTGCGCGGCGTGCATCTCCAGCAATTTCGCGAAGGCCGCGCGGGGATCGTCCACGCGGATCAGCGTCAGGCTCTTCGGGATGGTCCGCGTGGGCCGGAAGGTCACCTCCACCAGGGCCACGCTGGCCTTCGTGCCGTAGAGATGATCGGTGTACTTCGGATTGGCCAGGAAGGTGAGGGTGCCGGGACGGCCCTCCTCGATCTTGGCCACGTCGCTCACGAGCACCTGGGCGTCGCCGTCCACCTCACCGTGGAGCAACTGGGCGATCTGTCCGGCGGAGAACTGCATGGGATGCCCGCTGGCACGGGCATGCGAAGATAGGCGGGCGCGGCGAACCGCACCCGTCCCGGCGGCAGGGCGGATGCCTCATTGTTCGCCGCGTCAGCGTGGGGAAGCCGGGCTTCGCGGGGCGCATCGCACGGGACCGGATCCCCGCTGTTCGTTCGTTCCACCGGGAATGGACACGGACGATCGGGAATGGGTGAAGCCGTGCCCAGGGCCCGGCCGGCTTGCCCGGAATGCGCATGCACGTTCATTCCCGGTCGCGTTCGCCCTTGAGGCGATCGGCCGGGTCCCAACATGCGCGCACGTCCTACTTGGCGTCCTCCGCCGGCGCCTTCTCCTCCTTCTCCACCTTCACCTCCATGCGGTCGCCGTGGCGGCTCACGGTCACGGTGGAGCCCTCCGAGGTGAAGGTCGTGTCGCCCTCGAAGCCGGCCTTCTCCAGGTGATGGATCATCATCTCCGTGCCGCCGCCGTCCTGCCACATCATCATGCCGCGGTGACCGCCCATCATGCCCTTGCCGTCGTGCATGCCGTCACAGCCGCCCATGCCCGTGCAGGCCCCGCCATGGGGGCAGGCACCGCCCTTCACGCATGCCGCGCCGGACCCGCAGTCGCGGCCGCGCCAGCCGTGGCCGCAGCTGCGGCCGATCAGATAACCCACCGCCCCGAAGAGCAGGCTGAAGACCAGGATCTGGATCCATTTGTTGTTCATCATCGCACGAAGGTTGTTGTTCGCTGTACCCAAAGGTACCGCTCCCGCCTTCCCTCACCCCCATTCCTGGCAACCAACAACCATTCACCATTCACCAATAACGAACAACCATTCACCCCCAACCATCACCCACTCACCCTCTCCACCAACACGCTGCTCCCCTGCGCCGTCGGCATCACCACCAGATCGTTCACGCACACGTGCGGGGGCAGCGCGGTGACGTAGTGGGCCAGTTCGGCGATGTCCTCCCCATGCAACGGCTCGAAGCCTTTGTAGACGGCCTCCGCCTTTTGCGCGTCGCCATGGAAGCGCACGATGCTGAACTCGGTCTCGGCCAGGCCGGGCGCGATCTGCGTCACCTTGATCCCGTGGGGCAGCAGGTCGATGCGCAGGGCCCTGGTCAGCGCGTCCACCGCGTGCTTGGTGGCGCAGTAGACGTTGCCCTTCGGGTACACCTCCTTGCCGGCCACGCTGCCGATGTTGATGATGTGCCCACCGTTCCGGGCGATCATGCCTTGCACCACGGCCCGGGTCACGTGCAGGATCCCCTTCACGTTGGTGTCGAGCATGCGGTCCCAGTCGTCGGGGTCGCCGTCCTGGATCGGGTCGAAGCCCGCGGCCAGCCCGGCGTTGTTCACCAGCACGTCGATCGCCTGCCATTCGGGCGGCAACGCGGCGATGGTGCGTTCCACCCCGGACCGGTCGCGCACGTCCATGTGCACGGCATGGACCACCGTGTTGCCCGCGATGGTGCCGTGCAGGCCCTCCAGCTCTCTGCGCAGGGCCTCGAGGCGGTCGCGGCGCCGGCCGCTGAGGATCACGCGATGGCCTTCGGCCGCGAAGCGGCGCGCCATGGCCTCGCCGAAGCCGCTCGTCGCACCGGTGATGAGGATGATCTTGGACATGGGCGGAAGGTACGGGGAGGGCGTGGTGCCTCCCGAGCGCACCTGCGATCGCGCCCGTCGCAGCTGCACGGGACGGGCCTGCCGCTGCGATCCCCGGCATTGCGGTGGCAGGCATTCCGGATGTGGCCGCACCAGCGGTCGGCGCGAATGCGAGACCTGGTGGTGCGCATGCAGGAGCATTTCCTGCGCCTGCAGGGACCATGATCGCGCGCGCAGATCCGGCTTCCGCGGGTGCGCGTGTCCGACCGGCGGATGCACAGCCCAGCACCGCGGGCGCAACGAGGCACCTGGCGGTCGCATGACCGGCGCATGCGGTGGCACGCCCGTCTGTTGCGTTGACGCTCACGGCCGTTGCGGGCGCGACCCTTGTGCTCGTGCGTGCATGTGGCATGGATGCGGTTGCATGCGGCACCGCTGCGCCTGCAACCTTTCACCGGGGCATGCGTTGAACGCCGCAAACCACCTGGACAATGAACAAGGTGAAAACAGGCCTCCGCGGCCTGAACCCCCGCCAGAAGGCCGTCAGGGCCCGCATCGTGCGCACCCGTTTGACGGGCAACCCGCACTTTCCCGACCCGCAGCCCAGCCTGATGGAATTGACCAAGGCGATCGACAGGCTGCAGGCCGCCAACCTGGCCGCCTTGGACCGTGGCCGCCTGGCCATCATGGAACGGAACGCGGCCGAAAAGGCCATGAACGACATGCTCACACGCATGGCGGCCTACGTGAACAGCGCCGCCCTGGGCGACCCGTTGAAACTCGCTTCCTCCGGCTTCCTGTTGGCCAAGAGGCCCAGGCCGATCAGCAGTCTGCGCGAGCCGCGCCAGATCAAGGCACGGCCCACACCCTTTCCCGGCCAGGTCGAGATCCGATGGGAGGGGGTGCGTGGCGCGTTGGTCTATGAGGTGGAGCGCGCGGTGGGGGCGTTCGGCCCGGATCGCCGCTGGGTACGCATCGCCGTCACCAGCAAGCCCCGCCTGTTGGTGGAGGATCTGGGATCCAACGAACAGCACACGTTCCGGGTGTATGCCATCGGCACCCGCACCTACAGCCCGTACAGCCAAGAGGCCTCCAGCAAGGCCGCCTAGCTACTCCGACCTGGACCTTGGACCCGGACCCCGTCCGCTCGCCACCCGGCGACCGGCCGGGGTTCCGGTTTTTTGGAACAGCCTTTTCCCCTAACGGCCACGTGTGCCGGACGGACCGCGACCATCGCCCAGCGTGTCCGTGCGCAACTGGCTCCTGCGGCCTATCTTTCAAAATGATGAACGGGGCTTACATATTCGCCAAGGCTGCGGATGTTCATTTCATCTCCTGCGCCACGGACGGCGGCGGGTTGGACCTGTTCCTGCGCGAGGCCTGCGGAGATCCTCCGGCCCAGGCAGCAGCTGGCAGGGATGCATCGTCCATCCTGTGGGGCCTGAACAGATCCATGAGCAGGCGAATGATCCGCTTCACCACGCCGGAGGCGGTGAGCCAGGAACGGGTGGTGGTGCAATAGCAGAGGACCAACGAAGTCGGCCACTTCGCAGCATATGGGAACGCAGAATGAGATCGATCGGACCAGGCCTTCGACGGTTTGCTCGCCGCCGCGCGAGCGAACGGGCTGTACGTCCAGCTATGCATCGACCCGAACGGACCGGGGATCGACTATGAGAACTATGGCTGGGGTGCCAACCCCTACGTGATGCATTTCCTGGAACCTTCGGCGCGTCCATACGACCTGAAGAAGTATTTCTACCAAGATGGGGATACGGCGAACAAGGACGTCGGCGTCTTCTACTATTGGAAGAGGAAATACAAATACATGATGGCCCGTTGGGGGTATTCGGTGAACCTGGCGGTGATCGAGCCGTTCAACGAGGTCGATCAGATGCTTTCCTACCGGGACAATTGGCTGGCCGGCGATACGACGACCACCCTCTGTTCGGAGAACTTGGTCGACTGGCCGGCGGACCCCGACCTGCCGGGCAGGATCAATGATTGGCTCACGGACATCATCAGCTACGTGAAGGACCCCGTGGACCTGAACGATCCGGTGCATTCACCCCTGGGTGAGGAAGATCGGTTGTTCCTGATGAGCTACACGGACGTGCATACGACCCCGGACCCGGATTATCACGCCCCGTTCAGCAATCCCAGGGTCGACCTGGTGGATGTGCATCGGTACCACAACGCGGGCGAGGATCAGGTAAGCAACACCTTCGCGGTGGACTCCACGTTCCGGGCGGCATACTTGAAGCCCTTCCACAATGGGGAGAGCGGCACCTGGGGGGAGAAGCAGACCTTGATCGGAGGGCAACTGACCGACTACGACGGCTACAAGATCTTCGACAACTACGATGTTTCCTTCCACAACGAGCTCTGGTCATCCGCCTTCTCCGGGAATTTTACGGTGAGCCCGACCTGGTTCTGGGAACGCGTGTTCTGGTGGAAGGATGCATTACCAGCGCCGCCGAGTGAGAGTATTACCCAAAACCCTTTTGGGTTAAATCATACCGATACACTGGGAGGTATAAACATCCTGTATCCCAATGGAGATTCCGTTCATGTCAGGAACCGAACGATCTATCACAACTTCAAGCCACTCTCGGACCTCCTGGCCATTCCCAATTGGCAGACGCTCGACTTCTTCAATGGGGATTTCAGCGCACACAAGGTTTATGATGAGACGAACAAGATCGAGTGCTATTACTTAAGGAGCGCTGACAGCACCCTGGCCATCGGCTGGGTACACAACCTGAACGCCTATTGGGAGAACCACTACTACATTAAGAACACGGCAACTACCCAGAATTTTTTTGGCTGCACCGCACCCAACGCGCAGCAGGTCTCCCTGCCGGGTTTCGCCGTCGGTCCGGATTACTATATTACGTACTTCCCCACGCGGATGAACGACACCATTCATCCTGCGGACAGCACGGACCATAGTGGCTTGGGGACCGTGTTGCTTGATCTTTCTACAGCTCCGTTGGGGGATACGGTAAACCACTATCTGGATACACTGCACCTGGACTATGCGTTCATCATCTCTGCCACGGGTCCTGTGAAGAGCCTTTTTGTGGAGGATACGACGGATGTTCCGACAAGGGCCGACTTATGGAACTTCGAGATGTATCCCAACCCGGCCCAGGGCGAATTGAAGATCGTGTTGCATGGGGAAGGTGTCAAGGACGTTGCCTTGTACGATCTTGCTGGGCGAGAGGTCATGGCCCGTGCTCAAGCAGTCGGCCCGTTGATCACGTTACCGATCGGTCAGCTGAGTCGCGGGCCATATTGCGTTAGAGTAGCCGATGCCACCTCGGCCAGAAGTAAGACACTCATAGTCCTCTAAGACATGAAAACTCAGTTGATCTTCTCTTGTGCTATTTGCGTCTTGAGTGCACATGGACAGAATGGCTTCGCGAAGGTATATGACAAATCAGGTTCGTTGAAGTTATTGGAGCTTCCAGGACATAATTTTATGATTGGTATTTGTGGGGGTGCAGGAGGAACTGGATTATCATTGATGGACCCTTCAGGTAACATCATTCAGACAAATTCATATCAACAATTTCCGCTTCTTGGTCCAGCATCTTTTCAAAAACTATCGGACAGCACATTTTCCTTTGTTACTGGCTACGTCACGGGAACTTGCGATGGACATACACAGATCTACCCGGTGATCGGAAAGATGGATTCACTTGGTCATGTGCTGGACCTACGCTACTACACGCCGAACCAAGGCTGTCAATCCCTTGCGATCGATCTGGAGGTCACTTCGGATATGGGTGTAATCGCTTGGGGATGGCGATCGAATTTTTTCGTGATGAAGGCTGATGCGGAGTTGAACCATATCTGGTCCAAACATTTCGATCGACACGGTGGATTCCAGTTCATTCGAGAACTGCCGGGCGGTGATCTGCTCGCAGGGATCAATCTGGACACGGCCGGTGCGGTAGTGGCCCGAATGGACGCGCAGGGTAACTTCCTCTGGTGCAAAAGCTATATCCGACCGGGGGGCATGGTGCACGATTGCGTGGTCGAGTCCGACAGCACTTACATCATTACCGGCGTGACCGACAGTGTGGCTGCGGCCGGACAGAAGTTGTTCATGCTGAAATTGAACGGTGCGGGCGATGTGCAATGGTGCCGCGGTTACCAGTGCGCGCAGTATTGGTACTTTGATCTGGGCCCATCTCGTATTGCAAAGGCCGACGATGGCAACTACGTCCTGTTGGCTACCAGTGGTTCGGGCCCCGTTCTGATGAAGGTCGACCCGAATGGGGACGCGCTTTGGACACGCTGCTTTCGATCACAGGGCTATGCTTATGAAACTGCAGATCTGCTTGCCTGCGCGAACGGGGATTTCCTATTGAGCGGGATCGTCTATGGTACCCTGCCACAAGGGAATACTGGTCTACCCTATATTTTCAGAACAGATAGCACCGGACATCTGCCCTGCTTGGAAGTTCCGCCACCACCGCTCGGCCAACTTGATCTCTTCCCCACGGACAGCAGCTTTACGCTCACCTCGGTGGATGGCGCCACGATGTATCCGACCTCCGTCAATGACACCGTTTTCGCCCCGATCAACGTGTATGATGCGTGCATCGTCACCTCGGTGCAGGACCCGTTCCGCCCCCGCTCCACCAAACCCCGCGTCCACCCCAACCCCAACACGGGTCGCTTCACCGTGGAGTTCCCCGATCCGCTCACGGTGGACAGCTTCTATTCGGTGTACGATGCAGTGGGGCGGTTACTCTTCCAGCGGCCGCTGGTCAAGGGTCGCGGGACCGAGGAGATCGACCTGTCGCGGTTCGGGAAGGGCACCTACCTGATCCGCTTCACCACGCCGGAGGCGGTGAGCCAGGAACGGGTGGTGGTGCAATAGGGGCAGGGCCGCCTACTCCGTCGGATCCCCCGTGACTTGCGCGCCGTTGCAATCCACCACGTGCGTGGGCACGGTGCCGCCGATCTTGGCGAGGATGGGATCGCGGTCGTTGTTGGCGCCCGCATATTTCACCAGGCCGTCCCCGTTCACGTCCTCCGTGCAGCACGCGCAGGGCACCACGTTGGTGGGCACCGTGCCTCCGATGAAGGCGAGGATGGGGTCGCGGTCGTTGTTGGCGCCCGCATATTTCACCAGTCCGTCGCGGGTGACGTCCTCCCCGCACTGGCCGGCATCGATCAGGCGGTAGACCATGCCGTCATAGGAGCTCACGATGAAGATCGTTCCGCACTGGTCCGTGCCGATGGACACGATGCCGGGCAGGTCGCTGTCCAGGAGCAGCCCGCCGCCGCCGCCGTCCGCGTCGTAGGAATAGAGGTCGCCGAGGCAGTAGTCGGTGTAGATGTACCGGCCGTAGAGGGAGGGGTACTGGTCCCCCCGATACACCATGCCGCCGATGATGGAGCACCAGCCCAGGGCCTGCTGCTGTTCGAACAGGGGGAACACGTAGGCCGATGCTCCCTGGCAGCCGGTGGTGTTGTACGGCAGCGACCCCTCGTAGCAGCGCCAACCGAAGTTGGGCCCGCTGTTGTCCTGCGGGTCCATCACGTCCACCTCCTCGCGGGTGTCCTCGCCCACGTCGGCGATCCACAGGTCGTCGGTCAGCGGGTCGAACGCGAAGCGCCAGGGGTTCCGGAAGCCGTAGGCCCAGATCTCGTGCAGTGCGGTCGGGGACGCGGCGAAGGGGTTGTCCGGCGGGATGGTGTAGGTGCCGTTGGGCTGCGGGGCGATGCGCATCATCTTGCCGAAGGGCTGGGTGAGGTCCTGCGCGCGGTCGCCGGGGTCCCCGGCATCGCCGCCATCGCCCGGGGCGAAGTACAGGTAGCCATCGGGGCCGAAGCGCACGCAGCCGCCGTTGTGGTTCGTGAACGGTTGCGCCAATGACCACAGGACCACCTCGCTGTTCGGGTCGGCCACGTCGGGATCGGCACTGACGGTGAACCGGGAGAGGATCGTGGTGCCGTTCCCGGAGCCGCCCACGTAATAGACGAAGAAGTGGCCGTTCTGCTGGTACTGGGGGTCGAAGGCCAGGCCCAGCAGCCCGCGTTCGCCACTGGCGATCACCGCGCTGGAGATGTCCAGGAACGGCGTGGCCGACAGGATGCCGTCGTGGAAGATGCGGATGCGACCGACCTGTTCCACCACGAACAGGCGGTCGTCGCCGCAATGGGCGATCTCCACCGGCGCGGAGAGCCCGCCGATCGTCGGGACCAACTGGAAGTCCTGGCCCAGGACCCGTGGCGATGGCAACAGGGCGGCGGACAGGAGAAGCAACTGGACCAAGGACCGGAGAGGCATGGCGATCGGGGTTCCCGGACAAGGTACGCCGCAGTGCAGGCGCTCCGCCCGACTGCGCCCACCGTAACTTGTCCCGATGAGCCGTTCCGCCATGCGCATCCGTTCTCTGCTGATCGCCCTGATCGCATTCCCGCCTGCGTTCGCCCAGCAGTTGGTGATGCCCACCCTGGACAATGTCTGGATCCCCATGCGCGACGGCGATTCCCTCCAGGCCGACGTGTACATCCCGGCCGGTGTGGACAGCGCCCAGGTGATCCTGGTGCAGACGCCCTACAACAAGGACCTCTATTCGCTGGGCCTGCCGATGGGCGTGGGCTGGAACGTGGACGACCAGCCCTACATCTGGGTGTTCGTGGACTGGCGCGGTTTCTACGGCAGCAGCAATGCCGACCCCAACGGCAGCTCGCACGGCGAGGACGGCTACGACGTGTGTGAATGGATCACCCAGCAGCCGTGGCACCGGGACCGCATCGGCACGTGGGGGCCCAGTGCTCTTGGCGACGTGCAGTGGTTGACGGCCGAGGAGCATCACCCGGCCCACACCTGCGCGGTGCCGCTCGTGTCCGACGCGCAGCAGGCCTACGTGAACTACTTCACGGGCGGTGTGCTGGAGCAGGCCCGCCTGCAGTCGTTGGTCGGCCTGGGTTTCCTCACCGCCGCGATCATCACGGCCAACCCCTACTACAACGGCATCTGGCAGGCGGTGGAGGCGGGCACCTGGTTCCCGCCCAACGTGGCGATCCCCACGCTGCAGATCGGTGGCTGGTACGACCACCATGCCGATCGCATGGTCGACATCTATGCGGCCACGCGCGCCGAGGCCGACCCGGCGGTGCAGGACGAACAATGGCTGCTGATGGGCCCCTGGGTGCATGGCGGCACCGGCCTGGCGTCCGTGGGCACCCTGCAGCAGGGTGAACTGACCTATCCCACCGCACAACGCATGAACGACTCGCTGGCCTGGCGGTTCTTCGACCACTACCTGCTGGACTCGGCCAACGGTTGGGAGAACAGCCCGCGGGTGATGTATTTCGAGATGGGCGGCAACGACCTGTGGCACACCACGAACGATCCGGACTTCGCGGCGACGGGCACCACGCCCTTGTTCCTGGACACGGGTGGGTCATTGAATTCCACGGGGGGCACCGGCCAGACCAGCTTTGCCAGTGATCCCGCCGATCCGAGCCCCACCATCGGCGGTGCGACCCTGAGCCCCGACCTCGACCAGGGCCCCTACGACCAGACACCGCTGGAGGCCCGCGGCGATGTGATCGCCTTCCGCACCGGGGAACTGCCCGTGCCGTTCTCCAGCACCGGCCGCATCGTGGCCGACCTCTACGTGAGCGCCGACCAGCCCGACTGCGACATCGCCGTGCGGCTGGCCGATGAATACCCCGACGGCCGGAACATGCTGATCACCGACGGCATCCGCCGCATGCGTTTCCGCACCGGCTACACCCAGGCGGACGAGGCGTTCATGACGCCCGGCGTCGTGTACCACGTGCAGGTCGACCTGCCCTTCACCTGCTACACCTGGCTGCCCGACCACCGCATCAAGATCTACATCAGCGGCAACAACGCCACGCGCTACCATGTGAACCCGCAGAACGGTGGACCGATGTACCTGCCCGGCGACACGAACGTGGCGGTGATCGACGTGCACCATGATGCCACCTATCCGAGCACGATCACGCTGGCCGGCACGAACCCACCGCTCGGCGTTGCCGCGCGCGAAGCAGGGACCATCCGCGTGTTCCCCTCACCGGTGTCGGACGAACTGCATGCGGACGGCGTACGGGGCGATTGGGCCATCCTGGATGTCCATGGCAGGACCGTCCTGCGCGGTGGGGGCGTGGAGAAGGGGATCGACGTGGGCGGACTTCATCCCGGCGCATACACGCTCCAAGCGCGAACGGAAGCCGGCCGACCGGTGAGCGCGCGGTTCGTTCGGCGCTAGGAGGGAGCAACAATGGCCTGGAACTAACGCACCAGTTCGGTGGGTGCGGGTCCTTCCTCGAGATGCTTGGAGACGACCATCGCCACGATGGCCCCGGCCACCACCATGCCCACGACGATCAGGATGATCCACCGTGCGGCCGGCATGTCATCGGGTTCACGGTCGCGAAGGCCTTCGGGCAATGGCCCCGGTGGATGGAAATGCTTGTCAGCTGCCATGATACTTGGTCATTGGTCCGGGCACCATCGTCCAAGGACCATGCCCACGCACCGATCGGCGGTCCGGGCGGAAACCCGTGTGGAACGGGCTCCCCGATCGGGGGGCGTGCGAACGGTGCCGTTCTACTTGTTGATCTCCGCCGTGCGCACCTGGTCCACGCTGAACGAAGCGCCGGGCGCGCTGATGGGCTCCTTGCGGCTCTCCACGAAGGCGTCGTTCCACACCACGGTCAGGGTGGTGAACTGCATGTCGGCGATCCGCCCGGGGATCTCGGCCACCAGGTCGAAGTTGTCGTCATCGCCGGTGCTCAGCAGCATCGGCTTGGCCTTGCTGTTGGCGTTGGCATAGACCTGTCCGGCGGGGATCTTCACGCTGATGCGGGCGGGGTCCACGATGCCCACGCCGCTGCCGCCGTACTTCACGTTGAACTTCGCGGTGGTGCGCTTGGTGATCTGGTCGCGGTCGCGCAGCTCGATGGTGAACGGACCGGCCGTGATCGAGTTGATCGCAGGCGGCAGGGTGAACTCGCCCGGCGCGACGGCGTTGCCCTTCGATGAGGCCATCGCGAAGCCGTCGGCGAAGTCGATGCTCCAGCTCTCCTTGTGATAGTCCGAGCCGCCCTGCAGGTTCAGCGTGCGCGCGGCATCGTCGTGCGGCTTCAGCATGAACGGCTTCTCACCGAAACCGTAGGTCTTCCCGTCCATGTTCACCTTGAACTTGCCGGGATCCACGAAGATGAAGTCGCCGGTCTTGTTGGTCACCTTGAACCGGAACTTGCAGAAGCCGATCTCCGCCAGCACGTCCTTCATCTCGATCTGCACGTGCTCGTCCTCCACGGTCACGTCGGAATAGGCGAACCGGTGGTCGGGCTTGTAGGGCTTGTCCTGCGCCTGCGCCGTGCTGAAGGCCAGCAGTGCGAAGGGGATCGCGAGTTGGAGCGGGGTCTTTCTCCGGTGCATGGGTCTGGGGGTTTTCGGTGCGCCCGGCAAGCGGCGTGCCGCAATGTTAGAAGCTATCCCGGGAAAACCCGCCGGGCAGAATCTGCATCTTCACCCACCTTGGGCTTTTTCGTCCACGGTGATGGTGCCCGGGCTCTTGTTCGACCGTGAATGTGCGGGGATGGACGCCAACGGTCCGGCCCGTTGCGCCCGGGCAGGTCCGAACGCGTTCGCCCGTGGAGCGGGATCGGCTTTCATGTACGTTCATCCCCGTGCATCCACGGTCCCATCTCCGGTCAACACACGTCCGGTCAGCCCCGCTCCGATACCTTTCGCCCCGCCATGAGGTCCCGCTCGCCCCTCTTCCTGCTCCTGCTCCTGCTCCTGCCCTCGGACATCTACGCCTGGGGCCCCACCGGTCACCGCGTGGTCGGGGCCATCGCCGAGCAGCACCTCACGCCCAAGGCACGCCGGGCCATCCAACAGTTGTTGGGCGACACCTCCCTGGCCATGGCGAGCACGTGGATGGACGAGGTGCGCAGCGATCACCGCTACGACGACACGCATGACTGGCATTGGGTGACGATCCCCGACGGGGGGACCTACGCCTCCAGTGCGAAGAACCCGAACGGCGATCTGATCGAGGCGATCGGCCGCATGGAGGACATCCTGCGCAGCGATACGGCCTCCGTGCCGCAGAGACGCGAAGCGTTGAAGTTCCTCGTGCATCTGATCGGCGATCTGCACCAGCCCCTCCATGTGGGCCGCGGCGATGACAAGGGCGGCAACACCGTGCAGGTGCAGTGGATGGGCCACGGCTCCAACCTGCATCGCGTGTGGGACAGCGAGATGATCGATCAGGAGGTCCTCAGCTACACCGAACTGGCGGCGGCGCTGGACCACGTGGGCAAGCAGCGCTGCAGGGCGATCCAGATGGGCCGCCCGGCGGACTGGGCGATGGAGGACATCGCCTTGCGCGACCGCATCTATGACCTCGGCACCGACAACAGCATCGGCTACGGCTATCTCTACCGCAACTGGCCCGTGGTGCAGGAGCGGCTGCTGAAGGCGGGCGTGCGCCTGGCGGGCATCCTGAACGCCGTGTTCCGGTAGGGTCAGGGCATCCCCGTTGAAGGCTTCTCTCGCGTTCGCCCCCGGATCCGGTAGGCGACCGTCGCGCCGATGCCCCGCTGGACCAGTTCGCCGCTCACCGGTCTGAACAGGTCGGTCAGTCCGAAGCGGTAGAACAACCTTCCCTCCAGGGCGTTGCCCTTGCTCAGCGGCAGGTCGCCACCGAAGCCCAGCTCGGGGATCACCTGCAGGCCGCGGAACCGTTCGGTACTGCGTGCCTCGTCCAACTGCAGATCGACCGTGTCCTGGACAACGATGCTGTGCACCGTGCCGGTCTCCCAACTGCGCAATTGCGTTCCGATCTGGAAGCCGGGATAGAGGAATAGCTGATGATCGCCCTTCAGGTCGATGTCGAACCGCATCCCCACGGAACCGGTGAGGATGCGGACCCGCAGATCCAGGTGCTCCTCACTTTGGGTCGACAGCGCGTATTGCGCCATCCGGAACACCTGATAGTCCGCGGCGAGCAGCACGTCGATCCGGATCCGCCCCGGATGGGCCAGCTGCAGTCCGATGGACGGCCCCATGAAGTAGTGGCCCACCGTGGTGCACGCGCCCGTGAAGCCGGCCCCCATCGTGTAGTGGTAGCTCGGAGCCCCCGCCGACCAGCCGAGGGTGACGTCGGACTGGCACCACGCCGCACCGATCGTCAGGGAACCGATGAACCCGATGAGCGCACGCCCCATCATCGCGGCGGAAGTTATCCCATGCGGTCCGGCACCCGCGACGGAGGCCCGGTGGATGCACAGCTCCGAGCTCCGTTCGGTCACTTTACCATGATCGCGGTATTGTGACCGGCCGTTCGCGGGGCCTGCTTTGCACCCACCAATACCTGATCCGCATGCCCACCGCCATCGAGGAGTCCGCCGACACATTGCGTCAACGCTGGGAGGACCTGCGCGCCGCCGAACCGCATCTGCGCATCCGCAACGCGGCCTTGCGCCTGGGCGTGAGCGAGGCCGAGCTGCTCGTCACGCGAACGGGCGAAGGGGTCGTGCGTCTGCGGCCGGAATTCCGCGCGATCCTCCAACAGGTGCAAACCCTCGGACGGGTGATGGCCCTGACCCGGAACGCGCACGTGGTGCATGAGCGCAAGGGGACCTACGCGAACCCCACGCTCGAAGGGCACGTCTGGCTGTTCGTCGGTCCCGAGATCGACCTGCGGATCTTCCCGGACCAATGGGCGGCGGCCTTCGCCGTGGAAGAGGAGGGCCACGGCACGGTGCGCCACAGCCTGCAGTTCTTCGCGAAGGACGGCGGCGCGGTGCACAAGATCTACCTGATCGACGCGAGCGACAAGGCGGCCTACGACAAGCTGGTGCGGCAATTCCGCGCGGACGATCGACCACTTTTGCTGGACGTGCGGCCCCGGCCGGCGTCGCGTCCGGAGCGCCCCGATGCCGAGGTCGATGTCGCGGGATTCCAGCAGGGCTGGCGCGATCTGAAGGACACCCACGACTTCTTTCTCCTTCTGCGGAAGTTCGGCGTGACGCGTACGCAGGCCCTGCGGCTCGCTCCCGAGGGCGACTTCGCGGTGCCGGTGACCCCGGGCGCCCTGCGGCATGTGCTGGGTGAAGCGCACCGACGCACGCTGCCGATCATGCTCTTCGTCGGCAACCCGGGCATGCTGCAGATCCACACGGGCGAGGTGGGCCCCCTGGTCGACGCGCGTGGCTGGATGAACATCCTGGACCCGGACCTGAACCTCCATGTGCAGGAGGAGGCGATCGCGCAATGCTGGGTGGTGCGCAAGCCCACGGCGGACGGCATCGTCACCGCGCTGGAATGCTACGATGCCACCGGGGAGATGATCATCCAGGTCTTCGGCAGGCGCAAGCCCGGGATACCCGAACTGAACGCATGGCGCACCTTGGTGTGGGAGATGGAAAAGGCGATGAAGGCATGAGCAGCGCGGGATCGACCACGATGCGCGAACCGACCAAGGAGCACGAACGGCCGCGCCGGCGGCAATGGCTGAAGCGGCTGGGTTGGGCGGGCTTCCTCTTCTTCCTGATCAAGGGCCTGATCTGGCTGGCGGTCTTCCTTGGCGTGGGGACGTGGCTGCTGGGTTGAGCACTGCTCAGACGGTCACGCCCTCCATCCAGCGCGGCCAGGCCAGGTAGTGCTTCTCCACCGGCGAAGCCAGCGCGGCGATCCCCAGGTTGTCGCTCGCCTCGGCGATGTCGCGCAGGGAACCATCCTTGTAGAGCAGCTCGATCATGTCCTGCTCCTGGTCGTACGCATTGTTCACGATGCTGCCGGTGAGCACGAAATGCGCGGCCTCCTCCAGGCCGATCCCGAGGTGTTCGGACACCTTCTGTCGCAGGTCCGCGATCCGTTCCATGTCCCAGGCTGTCGGCGAGAGCCGGATGTGCATGTTGCGCCGCTGCACCAGATCGGTCGCGAGCTGGGATAGCACCTCGTCCGGATGGCGGCACCACACCTTCACGGCGGCCATGATGTCGTGATCGTCGAGATGAAGGAAGTCGGACAACACCTCCCCATCGGTGAAGGAATCCCGGTCGTGGTGCGCGCCGAGGAAACGCAGCAGTGCGGGCGAGGCGAACACCTCGGTCCCCTGCATGGCCAGCTGCTTCGCGCGCCGCAGGGTTTCCACGAGCATCAGTTCGCAGGCCACCACGGTCTTGTGGAGGTACACCTGCCAGTACATCAGCCGGCGCGCCACCAGGAACTTCTCGATGCTGTAGATCGCCTTCTCCTCCACCACCAGCCGGTCGTTCACCACCTGCAGCATCTTGATGATGCGGTCCCCGCCGATCACCCCTTCGCTGACGCCGGTGTAGAAGCTGTCCCGGTTCAGGTAGTCGAGGCGGTCCACGTCCAGCTGGCTGCTCACCAGCTGGTGCAGCGCACGGCGCGGGTGGGCATCGCGGAAGATCCGCAGTCCCATGGTCAGGGCGCCGTCGAACTCGGCGTTGAGGGCGTCCATCACCAGCGCGCTCACGTCCTCGTGGCCGATGCCCTCCACCAGGCTGTGCTCGAGTGCGTGGCTGAAGGGGCCGTGGCCCACGTCGTGCAGCAGGATCGCGATCGCCGCGCCCAGGGCCTCCTCGTCGTCGATGGCGTGGCCCTTGTCGCGGAGGGTGGCGATGGCCTGGCCCATCAGGTGCATCGCGCCCAGGGCGTGGTGGAAGCGGGAGTGCAGGGCGCCGGGATAGACCAGGTGGGAGAGGCCCAGCTGCTTGATGTAGCGCAGCCGTTGGAACCAGGGGTGGTCGATCAGCCGCAGCACCAGCTCGTCGGGCACGCTGATGAAGCCGTAGATCGGGTCGTTCAGGATCTTCCTGCTCACCGCAGCGGGAGGGGTTGGGCACCGCGCCGTAACTTCACGGGCCGAAAATAGCGGTGATCGCGGCCAACACAGGCCGAGCCAGCCGCTGGAGCGAGCGATATGTCCGTAAAGATCCTCTGGGCCGACGACGAGATCGACCTGCTGCGCCCCCACGTCCTGTTCCTGCAGGAGAAGGGTTACGATGTCGATACCGTGAACAACGGCCTTGATGCCCTGGAACAGGCCGGCAAGAAGGAATACGACATCGTGTTCCTCGATGAGAACATGCCCGGCCTCAGCGGCCTGGAGACCCTCAGCCGCATGAAGGGTGCGCAGCCCACGGTACCGGTGGTGATGATCACCAAGAGCGAGGAGGAGCACATCATGGAGGAGGCCATCGGCAGCAAGATCAGCGATTACCTGATCAAGCCGGTGAACCCCAACCAGATCCTGCTCTCCATCAAGAAGAACCTGGAGACACGGCGTCTGGTGAGCGAGAAGACCACGAGCGACTACCAGCGCGAGTTCCGCCAGCTGGGCATGCGCCTGGGCGATCGCCTCGGCACGGCCGACTGGATGGGGCTGTACAACGAACTGGTCCGCTGGGAGCTCGATCTCAGCCGCAACGCCGATCCGGGCATGGCGGAGATCCTGCGCAGCCAATGGAACGAGGCCAATGAACTGTTCAGCCGCTTCGTGGCGGACCACTACGTGGACTGGGTCAATGGCCGCGGCGACGACGTGCCGCTCCAGAGCCACGTCCTCTTCAAGAACAAGGTGGCCCCGTTGATCGATGAGAAGCAGGGCCCGCTCTGGATGGTGCTGATCGACAACCTCCGGCTGGACCAGTGGCGCGTGCTGGAACCGATCCTCAGCGAGGACTTCCGCATCGAGGAGCAGGGCCTGTTCTTCAGCATCCTGCCCACCGCCACGCAATACGCCCGCAACGCACTGTTCGCCGGCATGCTGCCCAGCGAGATCGAGAAGCGCTTCCCCGGCAAGTGGATCAGCGAGGACGAGGAGGGCAGCAAGAACGCCCATGAGGAGGAGTTCATCGGCGGGCAATTGCAGCGGCTCGGGAAGAACGTCAAGTACAGCTACCACAAGATCGTCAACCTGGGCCAGGGCCGGAAGCTGGCCGACAACCTGGACAACCTGCAGGGCAACGCGCTCAATGTCATCGTCTACAACTTCGTGGACATGTTGAGCCATGCGCGCACGGAGATGGAGGTGATCCGGGAACTGGCCGAGGACGATGCCGCCTACCGCAGCCTCACCCGCAGCTGGTTCGAGCATTCCCCGCTGCGCGACATCCTCAAGGGCATCGCCCAGCGCAAGGGGCGGGTGGTGATCACCACGGACCACGGCACCATCCGCGTGGACCAGCCCAGCAAGGTGGTGGGCGACCGCAACACCAACACCAACCTGCGCTACAAGCACGGGCGCAACCTCACCTACGAGGACCGCGACGTGCTCGTGATCAAGGACCCCGCCAAGGCGTTCCTGCCGCGCGCCAACGTCAGCACGACGTACATCTTCGCCAAGAAGGACAACTTCTTCGTCTACCCCAACAACTACAACCATTTCGTGAACTACTTCCGGCACACCTTCCAGCACGGGGGGATCTCCATGGAGGAGATGATGGTGCCGGTGGTGGTGCTGAAGGCCCGATGACCCATGAGCACCGTACTCACGCTGGACCGCCCCGATGAGGCCAAGGACCTCGCCGCGGCCTTGTTGCACGCCTGTCCGAACAAGCGCGTTTTCGCCATCCGCGGCGAACTGGGCGCCGGAAAGACCACGCTGATCAAGGCCCTCTGCGCGGAGCTGGGCGTGGAGGACGAGGCCACGAGCCCGAGCTACGCCATCGTGAACGAGTACAAGGCCCCCGGCAGGGGCACCGTGTACCATTTCGACCTGCACCGCCTCAAGGATGCGAAGGAATTGGAGGGCATCGGCTTCGAGGAATACCTGGACAGTGGGAGCTATTGCTTCGTGGAATGGCCCGAGGTGGCCGCCGGACAACTGCCTCCGGACACGGTGGAGCTCCGCTTCGAGGTGACCGGCGACGGCGTGCGGGCCATCCATCTGAAGCCATGAGCGGTTCCAGCGAGCTGCTGAAACAGCTGGCCCGCGAGGCCGTGCTGGTGCCCCAGGAGGAGGTGCTCGAAGTGGCCCGCCGCAAACAGGACCTCTTCATCGGGATCCCACGGGAGACCAGCTTCCAGGAGCACCGCGTGCCCCTGACACCCGCCGCCGTCGGGGTGCTGACCGGTCGCGGGCATCAGGTGGTGATCGAACGCAACACCGGCGAGGCCGTCCAATTCCAGGACAGCGACTACAGCGAGGCCGGCGCCCGCATCGTCGACGGGCCCGAGGAGGTCTTCAAGGCCGACATGATCCTGAAGGTGGCGCCGCCCAGCCACAAGGAGATCGAGATGCTGCGGCACAAGCAGATCCTGATCTCCGCCCTGCAGCTCACCGTGCAGCCCAAGGACACCCTGCGCCGCATGATGGAGAAACGCATGACGGCCGTGGCCTGGGACTTCATCAAGGACCGCGAGGGCATCTATCCCATCGTGCGGGCCATGGGCGAGATCGCCGGCACGGCCAGCATCCAGGTGGCCGCGGAATACCTCAGCACCGCACAAGGTGGGCCGGGCTTGATGCTCGGCGGCATCTCCGGTGTGGCCCCCGCCGAGGTGGTGGTCATCGGCGCGGGCACCGTGGGCGAGTTCGCCACGCGCGCCGCCCTGGGCCTGGGCGCCAATGTCAAGGTCTTCGACAAGAGCATCTATCGTTTGCGCCGTTTGCAGAACGATATCGGACAGCGGCTCTGGACCTCCGTGGTGCAGCCCGAGGAGCTCAAGAAGGCCCTGCGGAACGCCGACGTGGCCATCGGTGCGCTCCGACCCGAACATGGCCGCACGCCCATGGTGGTCACCGAGGAAATGGTGCGGGACATGAAGGCCGGTTCCGTGATCGTGGACGTGAGCATCGATCGCGGCGGCACCTTCGAGACCAGCGAGGTGACCACGCATACCGATCCCGTTTACAAGAAGTACGGCGTGATCCATTACTGCGTGCCCAACATGGCCAGCCGTGTGCCACGCACCGCGAGCTATGCCTTGAGCAACATCTTCGGCCCGCTCGTGCTCAGCATGGGCGAGCGCGGTGGTTTCGCCGAACTGATCAAGAGCAACCTGGGCCTGCGCCACGGCGTGTACGTCTATAACGGCTCCCTGACGAACAGCGTGCTCGGTGAGGCGTTCAACCTGCCCTACAAGGATCTGGACATCCTGCTCGCTGCCTTTTGACAGGTGTCCATACGTACATGGGACCAGGACCACATGTGCCCATGACCGCATGACCAAGCAGCCCCGCAACACCTTGCGTGCACCCCGCGATACCGGATCCCATTACCCGCCCCAATGACCTTCCAACGCAGGCTCTTCCTCTACTTCATCGGGCTCGTCCTCGGCGGCATCGTTTCCTACTTCATCTTCGGACAGCGCCTGTTCAATACGGGATGGATGCCCAAGGACCGGATCCGTCTGCGCCTGGGCACCACCTTGATCAAGGCCCGACCGGAAGCGATGGGCACCTTGCGCTCCTGGGATGCCGACCTCGGCACGTTGCGGGGCCGGATGCCCGGGGCCGATGTGATCCTGCGCGAAACGGAGCACCATGGGGACAGCCTTTTCTATCACATCGACATGGATGTCAAGGGCCATCCGGCCGAACTGGTCGTTCTCGCATTCAAGAACTACCGTGCCGACACCACGGCCACGCTCTGGGCGTTGAACGCGCGATGACGGGTCATGTGGCGCGCAGCACGACGATGTGGCGCTTCCGGTTCAGCAGGTAGAGCTCATCGCCCGAGCGCTGGCAGCCTTCCGCCTCCTCCAAGGCCTGGAAAAGCTTGCGTTCCACCAGCTGGGCATATCCGCAGGGTGTCGTGCCTGGTCGCAGATCGGCGAAGTGCATGTGTCCGTCCACCACGGTCCAGGTGCCGGTGAAATCCCCGCATTCGGAGCGTCCTTCGACGCGTCCGTCCGGCAGGATCCGCATTTCCAGGTCGATCCCGACCAGTTGCATGTCATCATCGAACACCCGGGTGATGCGCCAGGTGCCTGAAGGATCGGCCACGACACCCTTGAAGACGATGCTGGAGGTCAGCGGCAATGCCAGCACCAGGATCCACGACCGGAGAACGAACATGCGCCACATGAACGATCGGACTTGGACCAAAAGTTAATCGCGTGGTGGGCGGTGCGCGGCATCGCTTGTGACGGAACGTGAGCCGCGTTGTGGAACGCGCGGGACCGTATCAACAGGTCCGGCGGCCCGCGGAGCTAGTAGAGGGCCATGTCGAAACGGCGGCGATGCGCCCGCGTCAGCGGATGGGCGGCACCCAGATGCTGGAACAGCGCGACGAAGGTCCGCCGGGCCAGCTCTTCCGCATAGGCCTTATCGCGCATCACCGCGGCGATCAGTCCGTCCAGGGCGCCATCGATGTCGTGCCGCTGCAGTGCCTGCATCCCCTGGACGACCAGTTCACGGGCCGGACCCTCGGGCAGTGTGGCCGGGTCGCGCGTCAGCACGTCCGACAGCACCAGCAATGCATCCGCCCCCGCGATGTGCGCGTGATGTTCCAGCAATTTCATGGCCTTCCCCGGGTCCTCGAACACGATGGTACGTGCCAGGAGCAGTCGGGCCTCGTCCCGGTCGGGTTCCTCGGACAGGACCGCCTCGAGCAGCCTGCGGGCGGCCGCATCGCGTCCTTCGTCCAACAGGCTGCGGGCCTCATTGAGGCGTTCACAGCCCGGTGTGGGCAGATGGGCCTCGATCCATGCGAACAACTGAGGCTCGGGCAGTGCGCCGGAAAGCTCCGCGATGACCTCGCCCTTGTGGAACAGCTTCAGCGCGGGGATGCCGCGTACCTGGAACCGGGTCGCCAGATCGGGGTTGGCTTCCACATCCACCTTCACCAGTTCCCACCGGCCGTCGGCCGCGTCGGCGAGCTTCTCCACGATGGGACCGAGAAAGCGGCAGGGACCGCACCATGCGGCCCAGAGATCCACCAATACCGGAACATCCGCGCTACGCGCGATCACCTGCCGCTCGAAGTCGGTCACTTCACGATCGGTCCGTGTCGTGGTCGTCATGCGAACTTTTCCTTCCCGTTGCGGGCATCACCATGCCACCGGTGAAGTAGCCCATCACGCCGCCATAGAGCATCGATCGCCACCACACACTGGTGATGAGGCAACCGTGATCGCAGCCGACGTAGTGCCACCATGCCAGTCCTGCAAGCGCGCCCAACAGGATCCATGCACCGGTGATCGTCCATGCCTTCACACAACAAAGGTCCGGTCAGGGGTGTTCGGCAAAGGGTGATGTCGGTCACCTTCCTGGAAAGTTCCCTTTCGATCGTCCCGGGGACCGGCTCATCGGGCCATTTTCCCGGTCCATCCACCATCCATTTCCGATTCCGGCGCCGAAGCACGAACTTTTCCGCATGGAACGACGCGATTTCCTTCTCACCGGCTGCCGGGCCTGCGCTGCCCTGGCCGCCATACCCGCCCTCGCGGCATTGGAGGGCTGCGGTTCGGCAAAAGCGATCACCGTGGAGCCGCCACCGGGGTCCAACATGCTGAACATCCCGATGACCGACTTCGCCGAGCAGAACGCGGTGCGGGTCAATACCAAGGAGCTCGGCAGCGACCTGCTCGTGGTGAAGGAGGCCGATGGCTCCTACAAGGCCCTGCTGCTGAAGTGCACGCACAAGGGTGGGCCGCTGAAGCAGGAGGGGCAGGTGCTCCACTGCGCCTGGCACGGCAGCGAGTTCGATCTGGAAGGCCAGGTGACCAATGGTCCGGCCACCTCGCCGCTCAAGTCGTTCCCCGCGTCCGTGGTGAACGGCCAGGTGCAGGTGAACATCGGCTGAGGGACGTGACGGTCGCCGCGATGCCGCGCGCTGCGGTTCAACGTGCGGCGCGCCGGAGCCGTTCCTTGCGGATCAACGCCAGTTCGCGACCGGTCTGCCCGGCCACGCTGGTGTTCTCCTCCGCACGCCGGATCAGGTAGGGAAGTACCTCGCGCACCGGGCCGTAGGGCACGTATTTCGCCACGCGGTAGCCGGCGGCCGCCAGGTTGTAGCTGATGTGGTCGCTCATCCCCAGCAGCTGGGCGAACCAGAAGCGCTCGTCGCTCCGGTCGATCCCTTCGTCGTCCATCAGTCCGGCCAGGTACAGGCAGCTCCTTTCATTGTGCGTGCCCGCCATCATGCGCACGCGGTCGCGGTTGGCGACACAGAATGCGATCGCCGCATCGTAGTCCTTGTCCACCGCTTCCTTGTTGGGGTGGATCGGTGAGGGGTAGCCCTGCTCGGCGGCCCGTTCGCGTTCCTTCTCCATGTAGGCGCCGCGTACCAGCTTCATGCCGATGTGGAAATGGGCCGTCCCGGCTCTTTCATGCAATGCGCGCAGGTAGGTCAGCCGGTCATGCCGGTAGAGCTGGATGGTGTGGAAGATCCAGGCGCGTTCACCATTGTACCGCGCCATCATGTGCTCCACCAGCCGGTCGATCGCGGGTTGCAGCCAGCTTTCCTCGGCGTCGATCAGCAAGGGCACGCGCGCTTCGACGGCGGCCTGGCACAGCCGGTCCATCCGGTCCTCCACCCGCTGCCATTCCGCCTGTTCCGCCGGCCCCAGCACCTTGCCGGCGGACATGTCCATCAGAAGCTCCGTCCGGCTGACGCCCGTGGGCTTGAACACGCAGAACGGGATGTCCCCACGTTCGCGCGCCACCTGGATGGTCCGGAGCACCTCGGTCACGGTGGCATCCAGTTCATCCTCCTCGTCCTGGCCCTCCACGCTGTGGTCCAGGATGGTGCCGATGCCGCTGCGCCGCAGTTCCTCCGCCTTGTGCAGGCTTTCGGCGATCGTTTCCCCGCCGCAGAACTGGCGGAAGATGGTGCCCTTGATCAGGCCCTTCACGGGCAGGTGCAGGAAGAGCGCCATCTGGCTCAGCACCTTGCCCACTTTGCTGATCGCGGGGTTGCCCACCATGCGGAAGAGCCAGTAGGCCCGACGCAGGTCGCCATTGCTCTGGTGGGCGAAGGCCGTCGCGGTGTCCTGAAGATCGGGCAGGCCCATGGTCGTCGCGGCCGTGGTGGAGGACGTCATTGGGCGGTCAGCGGCGTTGTTCGTTCCTTTGGATGGCGTCCAGGCGGGCGCTAAAGTAGCAATGGCCGCTGGGCGCAAAGGATCGCGGACCGTGCAGGCCGCCGGTTCACCGGTGGTGCTGGGCCCGGCCGCGCTCAAGGCCCTGGAGACCTGGCTCAACGCCGAGGCACGCCACGTGCGGCATTTCGTCATCGGCGATGAGAACACCCTCCGGCATTGCCTGCCGGAGCTGCAGGGGCAGGTGCCGCCGCTCCGCGAGGCCCGTCCCATCGCCATGGCCGCCGGTGAGCGTGCCAAATCGATCGAGGTGTGCCACGCCCTCTGGTCGCACCTGGCCGATCAGGCGGCGGACAGGCAGGCCGTGCTGGTCGCCCTGGGCGGTGGCGTGGTGTCCGACGTGGTGGGCTTCGTCGGGGCCACCTACAAGCGGGGCATCCGCGTGGTGAACGTGCCCACCTCCCTGATGGGCATGGTGGATGCGGCGATCGGAGGAAAGAACGGCATCGACCTCGACGGCATCAAGAACATCGTCGGCACCATCCGTCAGCCCGCGGGCACCTACGTGCACGTGCCCTTCCTGCGCACGTTGGGCAAACGGGAACTGATGAACGGCGTGGCGGAAATGCTCAAGCATGGCCTGGTACGCGACCGTGCGCATTGGTCGGCCGTCTGCGCCGCACCCTTGCATGACCTGAAGGCGTTGGAGCCGCTCGTGCAACGTTCGGCGGAGATCAAGGCGGGCATCGTGGAGGAGGACCCGAACGATCTCGACACACGGCGACTGTTGAACTTCGGCCACACCATCGGCCACGCCATCGAGGCGCGCTCCTGGGAAAGCCCGCAACGCGCCTTGCTCCATGGCGAGGCCGTCGCCATCGGCATGATCTGCGAGGCCTGGCTCAGTTGGAAGCGCGATCTGCTGTCGCGCGAAGCACTGGATGAGATCTCCCGGTCGATCCAGGAACGCTACCGTCCGCATCCGCTCGACCCGGTCGACCATCACCGCATTTTGCAGCTCATGGCCAACGACAAGAAGAACGCCGACGAGCGGTTCCGGTTCACCCTGCTCGAGGACATCGGACACGGTCGCATCAACGTCGAGGTCACCGCCGCGCAGGTCACCGCCGCGCTGGACCACTATCGTTTGTTGATGCGTGACGGGCCGAAGGAAGCGGTATGAGGGGACGGCGCCGGGTGTCTGCATCTCCGCGGACACGGAAGCCGCCGATCGTTCATCGTTCCACACTTTTGTCGCATGCGCGCCATCACCACACCGTCCCGGCCCGTTCATGCGCAGATCGAACTGCCCGGCAGCAAGAGCGTGGCGAACCGGGCGATCCTGTGTGCCTCCATGGCCGGAACTCCGGCGGTCGTTGCGGGCGTTCCGACGGCGGACGATACGCGCAGGCTGGTCGCTCATCTGGGGGAGCGGCCCCAGATCATGCATTGTGGCGCCGGAGGGACCACCTACCGTTTCCTGCTCGCATGGGCCGCCGTCCAGGAGGGCGAGGAGCGCCTCATCACGGGTGATGCGACCCTGCTCGCCCGCCCACATGAACATCTGGTCCGCGCACTTTGCACCCTGGGCGCCGACATCGACTCCCTGCTCAACGGACACCTGGTCCGTGGCAGACGGCTGTCGGGTGGTCCTGTCGTGCTGGAGGATGCGATCAGCAGTCAATACCTCAGCGCATTGATGCTCGTTGCCCCTTATATGGCGGATGGCCTGCGGATCACATGGCGCGGACGGCGGCTTTCGCGACCGTATGTGGAAATGACCGCCGCCGTCATGCGCCACTTCGGAGCGGAGGTCGAGGTCGACGCGGAGCGGATCGTCGTGGCCCCTGGAGCCTACCGGTCAAAAGCGTTCACGGTGCCACGCGATTGGAGCGCGGCCGCGTTCTGGTACCTGGTCGCGGCCCTCGACCGGAAGGCATCCATCGGATTGCCCGACCTCCGCAGGACCGGTCTGCAGGGGGACGAGCGGGTCGCCGAGCTTTTCAGCGGATGGGTGGCGACGGCCACCACCGCGGGCGGAACGACGATCAGGCATCGGGAAGGTCCGGTCCCTCGGTCCTTCGACCTGACGGACACGCCCGATCTCTTCCAACCGCTGGCGTTCGCGCTGGCGGCCATGGACGCGCACGCCACCATCACAGGGCTGGACAATCTCGCCCACAAGGAGACCGATCGGATCCAGACCGTTCGGGATGCGATGGCCGCACTGGGCGCGGAGGTGGCGGTCGAGGGACATGCGTTCCACATCCACAAGGGCATCGAACGACGGGAACCGCAGGCGGTCCTCGATCCCCGGGGCGATCACCGCATGGCCATGGCGCTGGCACCGCTCGCGCTGGTGTGCGGACGGATACGGATCGACGATCCCGACGTCGTGGCCAAGTCGTATCCGGATTTCTGGGCCGACCTGCGTCGGGCGGGGTTCGGCGTGGGACCGTCCTGACGGGCGCATCGCTTACATTCGAACATCCCCATGCGCATGTCGAAGCAATTGATCCTTCCCCTGTTCGTCCTGGCCATCCTGGGTTTCGGTCTTTGGAGCGGTGTCCGGTCCCCGGACCGTTCCGGCGGTGCACCGATGGGTGTGAACGACCCGGACGACCCGGACGGTCTGCGCCAATGGGACCTGGAACGCCTGCACGATCCGGCCACCGGTGCGATCCCCACGGACATCCGCCGCAAGGAGCTCGCGTTCGCCGCCACCCTGCCCACGCGTGCCACGGCCAAGACCCTCACCTGGACCTGGCGCGGCCCGCGCAACCGCGGTGGACGCACACGCGCCATCGTGGTCGATCGCACCGATCCGCAGGTGGTGCTGGCCGGCAGCGTGACCGGCGGCCTGTGGCGCACCACCGATGGCGGTCAGTCCTGGACCCGCACCAGTCCCACCGACGCAATGACCGGTGTCTCCAGCATCGCACAGGATCCCCGTCCGGGCCACGAACAGACCTGGTACTTCGGCACGGGGGAGAACTACGGCGTGGTGAGCGGCACCAGCTTCAGCGCCCTGCTTCCCGGCGACGGCATGTTCAAGAGCACCGATGGAGGACAGAGCTGGACACATCTCGCGAGCACTATCGCCGGTGATCACGAGACCTACAACCGCAGCGGCAGCTTCAAACAGGTGAACAGCATCGTGGTCGATCCCACGCGCAACGACAGCGACGTGGTGCTCGCGGCGGTGTACAACGGCATCTTCCGCAGCAACGATGGCGGCCAGACCTGGCATGCGGCGCTCGGTCTCCAGACAGGCGGGGCCCTGTCGCTCTATACCGAGGTGCGCGTGACATCCACCGGCGTTTACTATGCCGCGATCGGGAACAACGGACCGTTCGAAGGGTTCTGGCGAAGCACCAACGGTCTCGACTGGACGGCGATCACACCACCCATGCCCGGTGATGCCGAACGCACGGTCATCGCCATCGATCCCACGAACGAGGACGTGGTCTACTGGTTCACCGAAACACCGAACAACGGCGTGCACGGGCACAACCTCTGGAAATACACGTACCTCGGCGGCGACGGCACGGGAGCGGGTGGGCAGTGGGACAACCGCACGGCCAGCCTGCCCAACGGCTCCTGCACCGGCTACTTCAACTTCGATTTCGGGTACATCAACTCCCAGACCAGCTATGACATGTGCCTGGCCGTGGACCCGATGCATCCGAACGTGGTGTTCCTCGGCGGCACCAGCCTGTACCGGAGCACCGATGCGTTCGCCACGGCGGACAGTACGAAGTGGATCGGCGGTTACCGCTGCAATACCAACGATCCCAAGGACTATGTCTACCCGGGGCACCACCCCGACCAGCATTGGGTCGCATTCCCGCCGAACGATCCCCAGCGCATGTTCTCGGGCAGCGATGGCGGCGTGGCGCTCACCCTGGACCGGCTCGCGGACAGCGTGCAATGGCAGCAGATGAACACCACCTATGTCACCTCGCAATTCTACACCGTGCATCTGGAGGAGGGCGATGCCACGAACGACATGGTGCTGGGCGGCCTGCAGGACAACGGATGCTGGTTGAGCCTCACGGACGACATCAACGACGACTGGAAATACGTGCATCAGGACGACGGCGCCTATTGCGCGATCCCGCAGGGGCATCCCTTCATCCTTACCAGCAGCCAGAGCGGCCGCCTGTACAAGAAGACCATCGACGCCCAGGGCAATGTCACCGGATACGAGCGCATCGATCCCATCGGTGGAACGAGCAGCTACAACTTCATCAACCCCTTCGTGCTCGATCCCGTGGACAACAATGTCTGCTATTGGTTGAGCGCGTCACGGATCTGGCGCAACACGGACCTATCCACCATTCCGGTCACGAACAACTTCTACGACCGGATCTCCACCAATTGGGAGCAGCTCACGATGCCCGTCTCCCTGCGGATCACGGCGGTCGATATCGGTGAAAGCGCGCACCACACCCTGTTCTTCGGCACCATCAACAGCCATGTCTTCCGGCTCGACAGCCTGGACCAGACCCCCGTTCGCACCGAGCTCACCTCGCCCGACTGGCCGGCCGACAGCTACGTCAGCTGCGTGGCCCCGAACGACTTCGATCCCCTCGAATGGTTGGTCACCTTCAGCAACTATGGCGTCCGGAGCATCTGGCACACGAGCGACGGTGGCGGCTCCTGGACGAGCGTCAGCGGCAACCTCGAGGAGAACCCGGATGGAAGCGGCAGCGGCCCGGCCGTGTTCTGGGCGGCCATCCATCCCACCTGGGACCATGCCAACGACCGCTTCTTCGTGGCCACCAGCACCGGCCTGTACAGCACCGCGCTGCTCGACGGCGACAACACCGTGTGGGAGCAGGAGGGGCCGAGTTCCATCGGCAATATCCCGGTGAACATGATCGCCGTGCGCAACAGCGATGGCCTGATCGTGATCGGCACGCATGGCAATGGGGTGTATTCATCGCATCTCACCCCGGCACCGATCGGCATTCCGGAGAACAGCCCGCCCACCGGGCTCATGCTACGACCCAACCCGGCACGGGACCATGTCGTGATCGACCTGCCCGACGGCGCGACGCATGACCTGACCATTACCGACCTCGCTGGTCGCACGGTCCTGCAACGGCGGTCGCTGGCGTCGGGCCCATGGACCTGGGACCTGTGCGATGATGCGGGTGGAAGGGTTGCGGCGGGGACCTATGTCGTTCTCCTTGGTCCGGGAGCGGAGCGGTCCAGCGCCCGTGTGGTGGTGGAATGACGATGGGTCGGGATCGGAAATAGCCGTGAAGGCGCAGGGATGCAAGGCAGGAAGAGCAAAGGTGTCGGAGAGCGACGCACCATGAGGGAGAACGAGATCAGCAAGCGGGTGGTGGAGGCGGCACTGACGGTGCATCGTGAGCGGGGACGTGGCCTCCTGGGATCCGCCGTGTGGCGAACGGGCCCGACGAGTATCCATGAGCCCGCCACAAGGACCAAGCTGTGCAGCTCCGATCCATTCCTTCGCGTCCTTGCGCCCCTGCGGCCAACGTCCATGGACCGGCCCCAAGGGATCCAACGCTGAACGTCCGATCCGTTTCTTTGCGACCTAGCGTCCCTCCGGCCAAACCCTACCACCATGGCATTCCCCTCCGACCTCGAGATCGCGCAGAAGGCCCACATGCAACCGATCACCACCATCAGTTCGCGGCTGGGCATCGACCCGGACGACCTGGAGCTCTATGGCCGCTACAAGGCGAAGCTCCCGCTGAAGCTGATCAACGAACGGCGCGCGTCCCTCGGCCATCTCGTGCTCGTCACCGCCCTCACACCCACGCCCGCCGGTGAAGGCAAGACCACCACGAGCATCGGTCTGAACGAAGGCCTGAACAAATTGGGAAAGAAGAGCGTGGTGGTCCTCCGCGAACCGTCGCTCGGTCCGGTGTTCGGCATGAAGGGCGGTGCGGCCGGTGGGGGCTACGCCCAGGTGGTGCCCATGGAGGACATCAACCTGCATTTCACCGGCGATTTCGCCGCGATCGAAAAGGCGAACAACCTGCTCGCCGCGTTGATCGACAACAACCTGCAGAGCCGCACGCGCAGCCTGGGCATCGATCCGCGCACCATCAGCTGGAAACGGGTGATGGACATGAACGATCGCGCCCTGCGCCAGATCGTGATCGGCCTGGGCGGCACGGGCAACGGCATTCCGCGTGAGGACGGCTTCAACATCACCCCCGCCAGCGAGGTGATGGCCATCCTCTGTCTGGCCACCAGTTTCGAGGACCTGAAGAAGCGCCTTGGCGACATTTACGTAGGCCAGCGCTTCGACCGCACACCGGTCTATGCCCGCGACCTCAAGGCCGAGGCCGCCATGGCCATCCTGCTGAAGGACGCCATCAAGCCCAACCTGGTGCAGACGCTCGAAGGCAATCCGGCGATCATCCATGGCGGACCCTTCGCCAACATCGCCCAGGGTGTCAACAGCATCATCGCCACCAAGATGGGCCTCAGCCTCGCGGACATCGTCGTGACGGAGGCCGGGTTCGGAGCGGATCTGGGCGCGGAGAAGTTCTTCGACATCAAGTGCCGCGCCGCCGGACTGAAGCCGGGTGCCGCGGTGATCGTGGCCACCATCCGCGCGTTGCGTTCCCATGGCGGCGCGGAGAAGGACGAGTTCAACACGCCCAGCGTGGAGCGTGTGCGCAAGGGTTTCGCCAACCTCAAGCGCCATATCGAGAACGTCGGCAAGTTCGGCGTGAAGGCCGTCGTGGCGATCAACGCGTTCCCGACCGACACCGCGGAAGAGATCGACCTGGTGCAGGCCGAATGCGAAAAGCTCGGCACCAAGGCCGTCCTCGCCCAGGGCTTCGCCAAGGGTGGCGACGGCATGAAGGACCTGGGTCAGGCCGTGCTGGACGTGCTGGAGAGCAAAGCCAGCCATTTCCATCCCCTGTATGAGCTGGAGCTGAGCATCGAAGGGAAGATCGAGACCATCGCCCGCGAGATCTACCGCGCGGACCGGGTGGTCTATGGTGGCGATGCGCTCACCGCCCTCCGACGGATCAAGAAGCTCGGCCTGGAGAACCTGCCGGTGTGCATGGCCAAGACGCAATACTCCTTCAGCGACGATCCCTCTCTGCGCGCCGCACCCGAAGGCTTCAAGGTCACCGTCAACGACATCGAGATCGCGGCCGGTGCCGGCTTTGTCATCCCCATCCTCGGCAAGATGATGCGCATGCCCGGCCTGCCCGAGACCCCCGCCGCCGAACACATGGACATCGATGCCAATGGCGTGATCAGCGGGTTGAGCTGAGGAGGGAGCCGCGGCCGACGACCAACATCACCCCCCACGGCATCAGCCAGCTCACTCGCGCCAGGAACCGTTGGTCGGGCATCGCCAGTGCGGCACATACGCCCGCCGCGATAACCACCGACCCGAGGACCATCACCAAGAGCAAGCGTTGGTCTTGTCCCCCGTGCACCAGCAGCACCACCAACGTGACGAGCGAAAGGCCCAGCAACACCTGGTACATGTGTCCCGACAGACCCATCGGCAGCGTACCGGCCACCTGCCTGCTATCCAGGTAGCCCGGCAGCTCCGACGGGAAGTACAGCGCGATCGCCCGGTAGGGGGAACTGTCCGGCTCGCGGTACCACGGGTCGTTCATCTCGCGGCCGAGGTCCCAGTAACCCAGTTGCCGGAACGCATCGCGCACACCGGCGCCCAGGAACCAGGCCCAGCTGCGCGGCTCGGCGAACACATCACGGAGCACGGCCTCGCTTTCCGGTCGCACGGCGTCCCAGCCACCGTTGCGCTGCACGGGTCCATCGGGGCTCCACAGCAGTTCGTTCCCGTGGGCCGGCAGGGGGCCGTGGTCGGGACAGAGGTAGTTGTCCTGTTCCGCGCAATGCCGCGCCAGCCAGTCCGGCAGCAGGCCGATGTCCAGCGTGCGGCCCAGGAGGAACACGTGTGTGCCCCGGCTGAAGTACGGCCGGCCGTCCACCCGCCAGTTCACCAGCACCACGCTTGCAACGCCCACCACCATGGCCAGCGCCGCGGTAAGCACGCCCCGCCGGATCGAGGAGCGTTCCGGGCTGCGGGTATGCAGGAGAAGAAGAAGGAGCAGGATCAGAAGCAGCGCGGGCCCGTTCCCGAAATGCACGGCCGTGGCGAAGGCGATGACCCCGGCATCGAACAGGCGCCAGCCCGGAGTGGATCGGCCATGGGCCAGCAACAGCAGGGCGAGCACCGCCAGCGGCGTGAAGATGTCCGGCATCAGGCGGCCGGCATGCCAGCCCAACCCGCTGAACATCGACAACACGGTCACGGACGCCAGAAAGCGCAGCGGGGAACGATCGCCGGTGAAGGCGCCCCACGTGCGATGGAGCAGTACCGCGGCCAGCAGCGCCTGCACCACCACGGGGCCCCAAAGCGTCAGGCCGTTCAGCGTGGTGATCCGCAGGAACAGGCCGTAGGTCACCGGCCGGTCCGCGGGGATGCCGGGCACCATGCCGCTGCTGAGGTAGGTGCCCGTGTCCGCATACACCAAGGGGAAGCCGTTCAGCACCGCCGGGAGCAGGATCACCAGCATCGCCGGCACGATCATGCGGGGCGGCAGCGCCTTGGGATCGATCGTCCGGGGCCGCATCATGGGGTGTCCAAGGGGCCTCCTTTCATCGCATCATGAAGTGGGACACACAGGTCGCGGCGCGCATCGTGGGAAAGTTAACCGGGGCGGCGTGCACGCGCCGGGAAATACCCGGTGATGGATTTGCGATGGGGGGGCCTGGCGGCTACCTTTAGGCGTCAACCTTAATCCCATCTTCAGATGAACATCACCTTCAACGAGCTGCGCAAGATCAAGGACAGCCTGCCGGATGGGAGCATCCACCGCATCGCCCGCGAGTTGGACATGAACGTGGAGACCGTTTGGAATTATTTCGGTGGCTACAGCCATCCGAACGGTCGGCCCATGGGGGTCCATCTCGAAGAGGGCCCTGACGGGGGCATCGTGTCGTTGGACGATACACGCATCCTTGATCTCGCGCAGCGCATCCTGCACGAGGAGGTCGTCGCGTAGGAGGGGATGACCTGCCCGGGCCCCGGCACAGCGCCGGCCGCCGGCAGGTGTTACCGACGATGGTCGGTGAAGGGGAGAGGCCCGCACAGGGGCCTCTTTCCTTTTTCGGGGATCACCGTTCCAGTACGGTGAACTCCACGCGGCGGTTCTTCGCGCGCGCCGCTTCGGAATCGTTCGGTGCGATCGGCTGCGTCTCGCCATAGCCTTTCCAGCTCAGTCGCTCCTTCTCCACTTTTCGGCCGATCAGGTAGTCCACCACCGCCTTGGCACGCGCTTCGCTCAGCTTCTGGTTGTAGGCATCGCTGCCCTGGTCGTCGGTGTGGGCGCCGATCTCGATCCGCATGAAGGGATAGTCCGTCATCAGGTCCACGATCTTGCCCAGCTCATCCTCGCTCTCGGGCTTCAATTCGCTCTTGTCGAAGTCGAAGAAGATGTTGTCCAGGCGGATGCTTTTGCCCACCTCCGGCTCCACGTCGTAGATGTCGACCTGCGCGGTGCTCGCATGGTCCTCCACGCGCTGTTTCGGCGGGGGCGGCACGCTCTCGGGCGGAGCGGGTGTCAAGGCCATCCCCGCGGGAGCGATGCGGATGTTCACGTCGTCGATGAAATAATAGGCGCCGCGTTCACCGTCGGGCTGGCGCGCGTGGTGCGTCGCTTCATCGCCATAGAAATTGCCCACCAGCACGTATTGTTCGCCGCCCTTCGCCTCGAACACGCCGCTGATCCTGCTCCAGCCGCGTTTGTCCAGCACCTTGTCCTGGTTCACCACGGGCGTGAGGTACAACGGCAGGCGGTCGCGTGTGCGCACCGGCAGATCGGTCACCACGATGCCGATGTTGTTGCTGGCCTCGTTGCTGAAGTTGGCGCGCAGGGCCCAGACCTCGGCGATGTAGCGCGTGCCGGCCTGCAGGGGTTCGGGCAATTCCACTTCCACGTATTCGTGCCAGTAGGTCGGCGTGTTGCCCCGGCCCCAGGTCTTGATCCCCACCATGGCCTTGCCATCGTGCGGCGAGGCCTTCCCACCGGTGCGCTTGGCCGGGTTCGACCAGCAGTCGGGCTCCAGCTCCGTGCTGTAGTGGTCGGGCGTGGTCTCCGTCGGCGAGATCCACCCCACCATGTTCTCGTTGAACTTGGCCGCCTCCTGCGTCCACCGGCAGTAGAGCCGTTTGCTCAACTCGAACCCCGGGTTCGGCACCAGGTTCGGCATGGTGTCGTTGTTCAGCTTCTGCTGCAGGAAGCTCTGTGCGGGTGCGGGCGTCAGGAACAACAACGCCACCGTGAAAGGAAGCGACCGACGGATCATGTGGCCAAAACTACCGGGACGGGAAGGGGGGAAGGACCGGTTCCGCTGGCGATCCATCAACACCGGCGCGTGAACGCCGATGCCGCTAGTCCACCACCAATCGCAGATGCACCGGGTCCGCGCCGCTCGGTTCCACGCGCACCAGATAGCTGCCGCGGGGCAGGTCGGCCAACACGATCGCCGGTGCTGCCGCGAACGTCCGGACGGGCTTGCCGGCAAGGTCCAGAAGAACGATGCGGGAGACCTGCGCCAGATCTCCGTTCACGTACACCACCTGTGCGGCGGGGTTCGGATAGAGCGTGTAGGTGTCGGCGCGGGGTATCCCGTTCACGGCGACCAGGGGCGAATCATCGAAAGCGCCGTCCGTGTCGTACTGACGCAGGTAGTAGTAGCTCACTTCCGGGGTCGGGTTCGGATCGATCAGCACATACGTGAGGAGCTGCTGGCTGTTGCCTGCCCCATCCACCCAGCCGATGCGCTGGAAGTCGGTCCCGTCATCGATCCTTCGCCACACCTCGAAACCGGCATTGTCATGTTCCGTCGCCGTCGACCAATCCAGGCGCACGCGGTCGGCATCGATCCGTTCCGCTGCGAATTGGATCAGTTCCACGGGCAGGGGACCACCCATGGTCGTGATGTAGAACTCTCCATCATCGTCCAGTGTGGCGGTGTAACTGGAAGTACCTCCAGTCCCTTGGATCTCCCCTTCCACCGTCGGCAGCGCTGGAAAGATGGGGGTCCAGACGTTGCCCGCAGGGTTGTTCAAGAGGGCACAATCCTCCATCAGGCCCACGTAGTGCGCCACCCCGGCATCGCTGGGGACCGTGACCACCGGATCGGCAGCGGCATAGTCGAGGAATTCCTGGCCGCTGTGATAGAGCCGCACCACCACATTGCTGGTGATCGCGTTCTGCGTGCTGAGGTGCCAGTTCCGGTCCATGTAATACTGCCCGAAAAGGCTCTGGCGGACCGCGCCGCTGTTCACGTACACGTCCATCGCCACGGTCCCCAGGTTCTGCCCGTTGTCGTTGAACCGCGCCACCACCCTGCGATCGCGATAGATCCATTGGTCCACGCCGGAGCCGGTGCTGGTGATGGGGTCGGCGGCCGCGCAGGTGTTCGTCGATACCTCCCACAATTCGGGTATGAACTCATCGCATCCGATATCGGGCGTGGCGGGGTCGCGTGGTTCGCCATCGATGTCAGTGGTGACCGACGCCTGTGGCGATGCGGCCGCGTTCATCTCCATGCCGTAGCCATGCAGATCGGTCAAGGGGTCGTAGTAGTGCGGGTCGACCATCAGGGAGTTGCCGTTCGTTCCTGTTCCGGAGAACAACGCGGAAATGGTCAGGTACGGGGAACCGTTCCAGTAGACATCGACACCGGAGGAGGCCCGGTACAGGCAGTTGCGGTCCATGACCAGTCCGGTCATGGTGTTGTAAACGGAGTAGTTCAGCGCGGAGCTGAGGATGTTGTTGAGGATGTTCACGTCGGTGCCCGTGC
>JACJZI010000011.1 GCA_020635655.1 Flavobacteriales bacterium | reverse complement strand
GGTTCCAGTGTGACCTCCCTGGCCTGGCCCAGCGGGTCCTACACGCGGCGCAACATCGATGATGCCGCCGCGCTCGGGTTCGAACGCCAACTCGCCGTGGACCTCCGTCACCCGGAGGACCGGAACGATCCGCGCATTCGGGAACGCCATGGCATGTACCACTTTCCCGTGCACGATCGGTTCCTGCTGCACTTGATCGCGCAGACGGCTCGTTGATCAATTCAGCGACACGCCGGGGAGTTTGCGCATGTTGCGGTAGTGCTCACTGAGCGCTCCCAGCAGTCGTCGGATGTGCTGGTCGGCCTCCACGGTGCCCTCGCTGAGCTTCCGGCCCTGTGCGCGAAGCAGCATCACACCGTAGATCCCCGTGAAACAGGTCTCGATCGGGCCGCGATCATCCTCACGTGGGGCATGTTCCTCCAACGCCAGGATACCCGGCACGGCCGCCTCGAACAAGCGGATGTAGTCGGCATCCTTGACCACCTCGATCAATGCCTTGTGCAGCGTCTCCAGGTCATGTATCGCCTCGGTCACTTCGGTGAGATGTCCCTGCTTTTCCAGGCCCTCCTGTTTCATCCGGTCGATCACCGATCGGTACCAGGCCATCGCGGCGGCCCGTTGGTCCGCTCCGCCGGGCAGGTCGTCCACCAGCAGTTCCCGCACCTTTTCGAAGCGGAGGTCGTGCGCGCGCATCAGGTCCTCCACATGCCACATGCGCACCACGTAGCTGGCGATGTTGTCGCTGCGTTCCTCTTCGAACAGGTCCATCAGTGCTTATTGGCCGTGCTGTCGGCCCTGTTGGCCCGATGACGGGCGTTGAGGCCATCGACCACTTCGTTCGTGATGTCCAGACCTTTGTTGCCGACCCATATCTGTCCTCCCGTTTGTACGCTGAAGATGTAATCGTAGCCCGCTGCGCTGTTGTACTCCTTCAGGAAGTCCATGATCTCGTCGGAGATCTCCGACAGCATCTTCACCTCAAGGTCCTGCATGCGTTGTTCCCCCTGGCTCTGGAGGTCCTGTATCCTGCCCACCAGGCCCTGCAGTTCCCGTTGGTCCGCCTCGATCTCGGCATTGGTGCTGTAGGTATGGTCCTTTTGCGTCAGTTCGTCGTATCGTTTCTGCGCCTTGCTCAATTCTCCCTGGAGATTGCTCTGCAGGCGTTGGCCTTCGCGCCGGAAGTGCTCACCCTTCTCCTTCACCAGTTCATACCTGTTCTGCACGCTGTCCATGAAGAAATAGGCGATCCGCAATGGGCCGCTCCCAATGCTGTCCGGTCTTGCTGGCACGGTCGATCGTGCGGGCTCCGCATCCATGGATGGAGCCACCTGGACGGTCCGATCGTGCTGCGCCCCTCGCGTGAGCCCCCAGCCGACCAATAGCGAGAGCGCCACATTCCAGATGAGGAGCAGATAGCCGAGTTTCCTGTTCATGGCATGAAATGAGAGCGCCCCGTGATCGGGGCGCTCAAAGGTAAGGTCGCATGGGCGGCTATCGGGCCACGATCAATTTGCCGGTAACCACGGAAGGCCCCGCGATCAGTTGGTAGAGATACGTTCCCTCCGGCGTGTCGTGCAGATCGATCACGCTACGGTCCCCAGATGCAAGGGTCCACTCGCCGACCTGTCGACCGGAGAGGTCGACGAGCGTCAGGCTGCCTTGCCGCGCACCATAGCCGGTGATCGTCAAACGGTCCGCTGCAGGGTTCGGTCCAAGCTGTGGCCCGCCGGATGCAAGCTCCTCAAGCCCTGCGATAAGATCGATGTTCACGCAGGTGGTGTCGTTCTGTGCATCACTGTCATTGGGTTGATCGGACCAGGTGCACAGATCGCCGCTGACGGTGTTCAGCGGCAGGAGTTGTTGGTTGAACGTGTAGAGGCTGGAGTCACCGGGCTGCAGGGTGGTGTTGAAGTTCTCCGTCACAACAGGATCGTTGTTGAAACGGTAGTTCACCGGGAAATTCGAGATCACTTGGTTGCCGAAGTTCTTCACCCAGGTCCGGACGTTCAGCGGTTGGGTCACATCAAGCCCCGGCGTGACCCCGAAGAATGCCACGCATCCGGCATCGTACACCGGCAGTTGGGTCACCTGCAATCCCAGGTGCCAGTCGCTGGTCTCGCGATCGCGGTATTCCGCCCATACGCCATCGAGCACCTCGTAAGTATGGAGCGAGAACGGTGGAGCGATGTCCTGGGCGATGTTCACGTTCTCCCCCTGCATGTACCATTGTACGTACAGACCGCCATCGGTCCAGAGGAAGGGGTTGGCCAGCGCGTAGGTATGGTCCCCTGCGGCACCGTCCACTGCCTGCACCATGATCGAATCGAGCAGCGTGCCGGGTGCGCCATCCATCCCGTCGTCATCGAACACCTTCATCGTGAAGTTGCTCGGGCCGAGGTTGGACGTGATCCGGACCGTGGTGGCGGCCACCTGGCAGGGATAGAAGGGGGCCTCCAGGTAGACCCCCACGCCCCCGTTGCCCCCGCTCCAGCCGATCCCGATGCCATCGTCCGCGGCACCCGCCCAATCCACGCTCAATACGGCGGCGGTCGTGTCATACACCTGGATCTCCTGTTCGCGTTGGTTGTTGCTCGTCACGAGTTCGTTCGGGATGTTGGAGATCGTCCCCCGGAACCGGTACACCCCTGCCGACGGCGGCACATAGCTGGTCGGGAAGGTGATGAGCGTATCGGCGCCCGGTCCGAGATGGGCGATGGTGGTCTGATCGGTGGCCACGACCAGGTTGGACGCATTGAGCACAGCCCCCACGGCAAGCACGTCGTCCACGTCCTGATTGCCCGTGTTCATCACGTGCATCGTCATGGTGAACGCCGGTCCGTTGCGCTTGAGCGTAAGCCCGCGCGACCCGGTTTGTGTGAGCCAGTCAACGGCGGCGTCGGTGATATCCAGCAACGGAGTGACCGGAGCGTAGAACCGGACGGCATAATCGGCCGCGGGGTAGATGTCGGCCGAGTGCTGCAGTCCGATGTCGCCGGTGATGCTCTCGATCCCGACCAGCAGATCGTTGTTCTGCGTGAGCCCGGTCTGTTGCAGGTATTGGATCGTGATCGTGCTGTCCGCCTTGTTCAGGATGATCTGGAACGTGTTCGAACCCGTGTAGCTGGGCGCCAGGCTCGACCAGAACGGCACATTGATGTAGCTGATGATCGTGGTATCGACATTGTCGTATACGAAACACTGCGCCGGATTGCCCGCGCCTGCGAAGTTGAGGTCCGAGGTCAGTGCAGCGATGTAGTCGTTCGCCCCTCCGGCCAGCGGTATGGTGGGGAAGGGGCTGGCGATGTTCACACTGTTGAACGCGATATAGCCGTTGCTGCCGATCCAGATCTTCTTCTGGGAATACCAGTAGAAGGGCATGTTGGTGGTCATGACGAAGGGGCCTACGACATTGTCGTCGGCCAATCCCGTCACGGGGATCCCGTTGCTGGTGATGTCGATCCAATTGAACGTGGGTCCGTCGGGTTCATTGCTGTCCTTCCAGATATAGCCGTACTGGTCCGGTCCGCCGGTGGCGGCCAATAGGGGAAGGGCGAATAGGAGGAGGAGCGGGGTCAGGGTCCTGGTCATGGCGCAACGTTTGGGAACAGGCAAGATACATGTTCGCCGCATCGGTAGGACGACGCGTTGCCAGGTCGCGCTGGCCGGACATTAAAGACTGAGGAGTTCCTTGAAGCGTGATGCCTGGCGTCGGCTCACCTCCACCTGCTCGGGTTCACCGTTCCGGTCCCTGCTCTTCAACTTCACCATCAGACCACCATTGAACCACGGTTCGATCTTCTCCACCCAGCGGAGGTTCACGATGAACTTCCGGTTGGCGCGAAAGAACGCATGTGGGTCGAGCTTCTTCTCCAGATTATTGAGGCTGCGCAGGACGAGGGGTTTCTGATCATCGAAGCGCACACGCACATAGTTGCCTTCGCTTTCGAATAGACGGACGTCCTTCAGGGTCACGAACCAGCATTTCTCACCATCCTTCAGGAAGATCTGGTCCTCGGCCTTCAGGACGGTCCGTGAGGGGGGGTCTCCCTCCACCTTGCTCGGCAGCCTGTCGATCGCAGCGCCCAGGCGATCCGGGTCGATCGGCTTCATGAGATAGTCCAGCGCGTTCACCTGGAATGCCTTCAGGGCGTGTTCGTCATAGGCCGTGACGAAGATGACATGTGGGACCTGATCGAGGTTCTCGAGCAGTTCGAAACCGTTGCGTCCCGGCATGTTCACGTCCAGGAACAGGAGATCGGGACGGTGCGTGTGGATCGCCTCTTCGGCCTCCTCGGCATTGGCCGCCTCGCCCACGACCTCGATGCCCTCATGTGCGGCCAGGAGGGTCATGAGCTCCTTGCGGGCCAACCGCTCATCGTCAATGATCAGTGCTTTCATGGTCAGGTGGTTCGGTCTTCGAGGGTCCTGGTGGGCGCGATCCGGGTCGGCAGATGCACATGGGTCACCACCTCGCCATTTTGTTCGGCGATATGGATCGAGGCATCGCGGCCATAGAGGAGGCTCAGGCGTTTCCGGGTGTTCCTTAGCCCGATACCGGTGCCGTTCACCACGCCGGGCCGGTAGGTGCCCGAATTGCGTACGATCAGGTCCAGGCCGCCGTTCGCCCGGTGTGCGATCACGTGCAGGTCGCCACCGGCCGTGAGCCTGCCGATGCCATGGCGGACAGCGTTCTCCACGAGGGTCTGCAGCAGCATGGGCGGCACCTGTTCCCGTTCGATCCCCTCCTCAATGGCATAGTGCACCCGCAGTCGCTCCTCGAACCGCATGTGTTCCAGGTCGAGGTAGGCCCGCACGATGTCGATCTCCTCACCCAGCGGCACAACCTTGCGTTTTACCGATGTCATGGCATTGCGCAGGATGGCGCTCAGCCGCGTGATGCTCTGCTTGGCCCTGTCCGGGTCCTCATCGATGAGCGCTCGGATGTTGTTCAACGCATTGAACATGAAGTGCGGGTTGATCTGCGCCCGCAGGTTCATCAATTGGTTCTCCCGGTCGGCCGTTTCCAGGCGCAGGTTGCGGATCTCCTCCCGGCGGTTCTTGGCGAAGTAGTGATAGGTAAGGTATGCGAGCGACCAGAGCAGCAACAGCACCACCCAGTTCAAGAGGTGGTTGACAAGCTTCAAAGGGGCACCGGTCAGCAAGGGTTCGTGGTCCGGAAAGAACAGGTCTACCGTGAGCACTTCCGCCACGGTCGCCAGCACCCCGTTCAAGAGCGCCCCCAGGGCCAGTCTCGGTGGCAGGTAACCGATGGGCCTGTCCAGCCATCCGCGGCGGATGATCGTATCCCGGAAGAGATGGCTGACAATGACGCCGATGACGAAGACCATCACCAGCACCTTGACGGAACGCTGGCTCAGGCTGCCATTGAAGTAGTTCCAAAGCGCGAACAGCCCGACGTAGGATCCCCAGCCGACCAATTGGGTGCCCCAATAGAGAAATCGCTTGCGTCGGGCGTTCATGCCAGGCGAAGGTATCCCTGCGCGTTCCCCATCAGGGAAGGATCACATGAACGGCGCAAGGGGGTTGCCGACCGGCCCGGTTACCTTTCCGTCCTCACGATGAACTTCCTCGGCCACCTTTTTCTGAGCGGCGACCGTCCCCTGGTGATCGTGGGCAATTTCATGGCGGATGCGGTGAAAGGACGCGATCTGGAGCGGTTCGCGCCGGGGGTGCGGCAGGGCATCCGTCTGCACCGGACGATCGACAGGTTGACCGATGCGCATCCAGCCGCTCTGGCCGGACGCCGGAGACTGCGCGCGCACACCGGCAAATATGCGGGTGTGGTGCTCGATCTGTTCTATGACCACCTGTTGGCACGGGATTGGAACGCCCTCCACGATGAACCCCTGGATGTCTTCACCGCACGGATGTACGCGGTATTGGGTGAACATCGTGACCTGATGGAGGGACGTCCCGCCCGCATGCTGCCGTACATGATCGCAGAGGATTGGCTGAGCGCCTACGGCACTTGGGAAGGGCTGTCGGGTGCCCTTGCAGGCCTGTCCCAGCGGGCCACGAAAGGCGCGGTCATGCGTGGAGCGGAGGTTGTCCTCCGAACCCATTACGCGGCCTACCGTAAAGAATTCCTGGAGTTGATCCGGGATGTTGACGAGGCGACCCGGGACATGCGATGAGCCGACGCATACGACCGTTCATCCTACTTGCGGTGCCGGCCCTTCTGGGGCTGGGCTACCTGGTCCTGGTCGCGCGGAGGGCGGCATCCGAGGACCGGACATGGGAGAGGCCATTGGTACGTCGTGACCTGGCCGAGATCAAGGCCGACACGTTGCGCGTGCTCGTAGTGGATGATCCGCTCTGCCATGAGAACTGGCCGCAGGCCGAGCGGGGCGCGATCTTCGAGATGATCGAACGGTTCGCCGCACACGAGGCGCTGGAGATGGCGGCACGACCTGTGCCGATGGACAGCTTGATACCCATGCTGCAGACCGGCAGGGGGGACCTCATCGCCGCACCGCTCAGCAGGGGCTCTGAACTTCTTGCCCATGTGGCGCGCTCCATCTCCTACTGGCAGGTATCCCCCATGGTGGCCCAATTGCGGGCGGACCGGATCCTGGGACTCCCCGAACCCGTTGACCCCGATACCGTCCTGGTAAGCGACGCATCGCCCCTGGCGAGACCTTCATTGTGGAAGGACGGCCCGGTGCGAACGGTCCTTCCTGGCGGATCCACGCATGCACTGATCGAGCAGCTCGCCATGGGGCGGGTCGGGGCCGTGCTCGTGACGGACGCGGAGGCGCGTTACTACGCGCGTGCTTACCCGCAGCTGGACCTGAAGCCCCTCACTGCCGACCCCTTGCATCTCGTGTTCGGCATGCGCAGCAACTCGCCCCGGCTCCTGCATGCGTTGGACCATTGGATCAAGGACGACGATGAACGGGATGCACGAGCCATGTTGATGGCCGCCTACGGACGACCCCTGGGCACCAGAAGGGCATTGGGACGATCGCGTGGGTCGTTGGCACCCGGCGATACCATCTCGCCCTTCGACAGCCTCTTCCAACATTTCGCGGGGATGCATGGACTGCCCTGGGAATTGCTCGCCGCCATCGCGTTCAAGGAATCCCGCTTCGACAGCACCGCCACATCGCATCGGGGTGCGCAGGGATTGATGCAGCTGATGCCACGCACGGCAAGGGGCCTGGGATTGGACAGCCTCCACCTGGTGGATGTCCAGGTGAACGCGGCGGCCACCTATCTCACCGTGCTGGACAGCATCTGGATGCGTTCGATCCCGGACCGGAAGCAGCGGTTGCCTTTCATATTGGCGGCTTACAACACCGGACCAGGACATGTGTTGGATGCGCAGAAGCTCGCGGAGGAGATCGGGCTCGATAGAAGCCGATGGTTCGGGAACGTGGAAAGAGCGATCACGCTGCTGGCCTTCCCCGACTACTTCGCACGCGAGCGCATCGTGAACGGAAGATGCAAGGGCAGCGAGACCTTCATCTACGTGCGGGAGGTATTGGCGCTTTACCGCAAGTACCGCACGGCCTCGGAGTAGCGCGCGTTCCACGCAGGACCCCAATGGTCAGGTGGATCAGGATGTTCTTCCACATGCTCCACCACTAACTTGCGGACGAACCTCTGGAAATGGTACGCTTTCTCCTTCTCTCCATGATCGCTTTGCTGTGCCCGGGCCCTGGGCTCCAGGCACAGCGCGTCGATCCTTTGCCGAACGGGCTCGCGCCTTGGGAACATGCACTCATCCCGGCCTACCGGGACAGCCGGTCGGGCGTGGACCGTGGCATCACCACGCCACCCGGGTTCCCCGTTCGGACGATGGCGGAGTGGGAGGAGATCCAAAGCCTTGTTGTGGCCTGGGCGGGCTATGAGCCGATCCTCAAACAGATCATTCGCTATGCCAGGGATGAATGCGAGGTCATCGTCGTGTGCGATGATCCCGGGGCCGTCACCAATTACCTCCAGAACGCCCTCTATGGTGGTCCGATCACGGACATGACGAACATCACCCTGCTGCAGGGGGACTACAACAGTGTATGGACCCGGGACTATGGCGCGGAGTGCATCTACCAGAACGAGGTGGACTCCCTGTTCCTGTTGGACTGGATCTACAACCGTCCCAGGCCATTGGATGATGTCGTACCCGACCTCGTCGGGGGCTACAAGAACATCAATGTCTTCAGCTCGACGCAGGCACCATATGACCTGGTGCACACCGGCGGCAATTTCATGGCCGATGGCTTTGGTACGGCGTTCAGCAGCAACCTCGTTCTGGACGAGAACGGCCCGAACGGGCAGTTCAATCAGAGCGTAAAGACCGCGGCACAGGTCGACACGCTCATGCACCAGTGGATGGGTATTGATCTGGGCCGGTACATCAAGATGCCGACCCTGCCCTATGACCAGATCCATCACATCGACATGCATATGAAGCTGCTCGATGAGGAGACCCTTCTGGTGGGCGAGTTCCCCATAGGGGTCAGCGACGGGCCCCAGCTCGAGAGCAACATTGCGGATGTCACGGCCAATTACAGCAGTGTTTTTGGTACCCCGTACCGGGTCGTCCGGATACCCATGGTGCCGAGCACCGGTGGACAGTATCCCCCGGGCGGCAGCTACCGGACCTATGCCAACAACGTGTTCATCAACCATACGGTCCTGGTGCCTACCTATCGCCAGGAGTATGACACGACGGGTCTGCGGATCCTAAGGGAGAGCCTGCCGGGATATCGGGTCATCGGCATCGATTGCGACGACAATGGGGCGAACATCATCTCGGCGAGCGGTGCGATCCATTGCATCACCAAGGGTATCGGTGTTGCGGACCCGCTCCTTATCCGGCATCAGCGGCTGACCGATACGTACGACACGGTGGATCCCTATGCCGTGGAGGCCTACATCCGGCATCGGAGCGGGATCGCCGCAGCGGACCTGTACTGGACCACGGACACCGCCTTGGGATTCAACCCGGTATCAATGGTCGCTGTCGGTGCGAACAACTGGGCGGCATCGATCCCCGCACAACCGGCCGGCACCACGATCTACTACTACGTGCATGCCATGGCCAACAATGGAAAGGAACAGGTGCGTCCGATCGTCGCACCGGACGGTTGGTGGCGGTTCAGGGTGCTCGACACCAATACGGGTATCCAAGGAGTGCCGGCGCCGGTAGTGACCGAGGTATTCCCCAATCCCGCGTCCCAGGTGGTGGTGGTCGGGCTTCAGGTTCCTGTTGGCGAGCATGTTCAGGTGGACTTCCGCGATGCCTTGGGGCGCGCGGTCCTTCACCTGCATGATGGACCCATGCCTGCGGACGGCCGCTTGTTCGCCGATATCACCGGCCTTTCACCAGGTGCCTATCTGATCGATGTCCGCACCCCGAACGGACGGACATCGCGATGTCTGGTGGTGCGCTAGAGGACCGCTAGTCCACCACGAAGCGACCGTGCCGATCGTCCGGCAGGCGGAGTACGTATGTGCCGGGCAACAGTCCGGAGATGTCCAGCACGGCGGTTCCGTTCATGATCGTCAAGCGTTCGCTCAGTACGACCCGCCCCAGGGGATCCATTATCTGTGCGACGCCATTGTGGAGGTCCTCCCCAGCAATGAAGAGCTGCTCCTGTGCGGGCACGGGCCAGATGCGTAGGTTCCCCTTCGAGGTCGGAGCGCCCACGGCCGTGAGCAGCGTGGCCTGGTCACAGATCGTGAACCCACCGGCATCCGCACCTCCTCCGTTCCAGACACGAAGGAGGATGTCGGTGAAGGTGTTCAGGCCGGTCAGGTCGATGGGTGTGTTGACGTCCGTGAAGCAGTCGAGGTAGGTGGGCGTGCCACATGCCTCGTAAACGGCCAGGTCCAGCCCGTTGGCACCGGTGGACTCCAATGTGATCGTGTGATCGGGGTCAGGACCGGTATTGAACAGGTACCACACATCCACGATGTTCGCATAGGGATCGCATGGCGGATTGGGCATCGCACTTCCATAGGCGCACACGTTGGTGCCCGCCGTCGGGCTGCAGGCCCCGATCGGCTGCGGCATGATCATCGCGGCGGTCGTGCAGTCGTCGTTCGCCGGGATGTTCGCGCACGGCGCCGAGCAATCCATGCTCAGGGTGAAGGTGCCGGTATTGGCGTTGTACCCATGGACAAGGACCAGGTGGTCGACACCGTTCGCGGCGAAGAAGGTCACGGTGCTCGTGTTCCCGGCACAGCCGGGTCCGTCGTCGTTCCCGGCCGCGCAGACCAATGCCCCACACCCACCGGTGAAGACGCTGATCTTCGAATCGTACGCCGCCTGCCCGCAGGTGGACAACGTGACATCGGTACCCGTGCCCACGAACGAATACCAGAGGCCCGGCGCTGTGATGTTGGCCGCACCGCATGTTGGTCCAGGGGTGACGATCCCCTGCTGCGTATCTCCGATGACCTGCGAACCGCATGCAATGGGCAGTGCGCCGATGCATGTGGCGTTCACCGCCACCGGATCGGTGCTGGTCGTGAACCCGATCGGGCCGACAGCGGGGCTCACCTCACCGGCGCCGCAATCCTCCGTCACGTAAACATCCAGGTCCGATCCCGGGTCCAGACCGCTCAAGAAGGCGGGTGGCCCATCGATCCCTGTCGTACCCGTGACCGTTGTTCCTGTTCCTGGTGTGAACCCGGTCGGACCGTATTCGACGAGGTAATCGGAGGCGGTATTGGCCGAGTTCCAATACACATAGGCGAACGTATCCGCGGCAGTGACCTGCACATCCAGTGGAATGATGCAATTGTTGCAGGTCAGCGAGAGGGTGAAGTCGCCTGTGTGCCCATTATAGCCCTGGACCAGGACAGAATAGGTCGTGTTGGCATGCACCACCACGGTCGTTTCGGACGTGAGGTCGCAGCCCGCGTGATCGTCATTGCCACCCTCGCACACCAACGCACCGCAGCTTCCACTGTACACGTTGATCTTCGTGTCGAAATCGGCCGCATTGCAGGTGCTCAAGGTGGCGCCCCCGTCGAAGCCCTCAAAGGTGAACCAGACGCCCGGGGCGCTGATGCTGGTCCCGCAATCCGCAACATTGTCGATCATGGCGTCGTCCGTGCTTCCGTCGATGCTTTGGCCGCAGGCGATCGGGATCGCGCCGCCGCAATCCTCGTTCGGTACATAGGGGTTCCCGGTGGTCGTCCCGGGCCAGGGTCCGATATCCGGTGAGAGGTCGCCATTACCGCAGTCCAAGTGCAGGTAGACGTCATAGTGGGTGCCCGTGGTCAATCCAGTGAACGTTACCGGCGGTCCATCCACGCCCACGGTACCTGTGACCAGGTCGCCCGACCCCGGGGTGAACCCCTCCGGACCGAGCTCCACGAAAAATGTTGCTCCAGGCGCGAGCACCGGCCATTCCACGGTGATCGTGCTGTCCGTGGCGACCATGTCCGGTGGAACGGGCGCGGGGCAGGTGTGTTCGAGCAGTTCCCAGTCGAAGCCCTGGCCCGTCCAGCGATCGTCCCATTCGATGTAGTAGGTGATACCAGGCGTCACGGAGATGTTCGCCAGCAGGGAGTTGCCGGGTGGATAGCCGCTGGGACATCCGTCATCGTCCTGCGCGATGAAGATCAGGTTGGAACAGGACCCCGAAAGGATATTGAGCCGGGTGTCGGTCTGTCCATCAATGCAGGAATGGACCGTGATGTAGCCGGTCTGTGATGGGTCGTAGGCATACCAATCCGCATTGGTCGCATCAGGTTGGGTGGCACCTCCGCCGGTATATGGGCCGTCCGCGGTGTACATACCCGGCCCGATCAATGGGGCATTGGCGCATTGGTCGGATTGGGCAAGGGAGGGGATCGCGAACAGGAGCCCCGGTATCGGGATGAGCAGGTTGCGCAACATGGCGTGTGAAATATCGGATCGCAAGTTATCCGACCAGCGCGAGGGTATCCACTGGGACCGTCACCTATCCGTTCGGTCACCACGGCCATGCGACCGGTCCCGATCCTCAGGAAAGAAATACCGCAGGTCAACGGTGAGGTAGCTGCCGCTGATGCCTTTTTGGATGGAATAGGGCACCAACTGGTCGGTGAAATAGGTCAGTTGCGCGATCGCCATGTCACCAAAGGCGCGATGGTAGGTGGCACCCAGGTAAACGGTCCCCGCCTTGTCGAACCGGTATTCCACGCCGAGGTTCCCGGCCAGTCCGGCCTGTACCCAACCATTGCGGTACCAGAATGCCCGGTCCAGGTCAACCTCACGGACCGCATCACTGGGATACATGTCGATGGAAGCGCCGAGAGCGGTGTTCATGTAGGTGCGCTGCCCGAGGCGGATGTAGACCAGCATGTTGACCGGGATCTCGTAGCCGATGTAGCGGATCTTGTCCGCGGCATGGGATCCCGCGGTATCGTTCCAAAGCTCCCAGTCATAGTTGCGGCGGATCTGTGAGATCCCCGTCTCCAGGGAAATGGTGCGTGACAGGCCGGTCCGTACGAGCATCCCGAAGGCGAACCCACCGGTCAAGGTCACGCGCCCCTTCAGTGCGCCCCCGACGAGATCGACCTGCGGGTCGAAAAAGGAAAGGGGCACCACGGGCTTCACCTGTACCCCGAAGGTGGTCACACCCGATTGTGCGCAAAGCCGGTCATTGGTGCAGGCGAGACCGAACCATAGCAAGGGAACGACCCGCGCGATCGCCAGGACCCTGGGATGTGGGCGCATCAGGGTGCGCCATTGGCGGTGACCAACAACTGCTGTCCGACATGGAGCAGGGTCCGCCGATCGATGCCGTTGAGCGCGCAAAGGGCTTGAATGCTGGTGCCGTAGCTTTCGGCGATGCCGTAAAGATGGTCACCTTTCCGCACCGTGTGGAAGCGTGTTCCTTTCGGGTAGGCGGCATAGGTCGTACGGACCTTCCTCAATACCAGCGTATCACAGAGCAGTTCACCGGTGCTCAGATCGATCAGCCTTGCGGGGTCGACGGGCACACCGCGATAGCGTACTTCGAAATGCAGGTGGCTGCCAGTGCTGTGGCCCGAGCTTCCTCCCAGCCCCACGACGGTGCCGGCATCGACCATGTCCCCCACCTTTACTTTGAAGCGGTGCAGGTGCGCATAGAAGGTCTCCAGGCCATTGTTGTGACGCACCACCACGAGCCGTCCGAACCCTCCGAAGACGCCTGCGAACCGGACCACGCCCGGAAAGGCGCAATGCACGGGGTCCCAAACCTCCAGGTCGATGTCCACGCCATTGTGCGAACGGCCCTCGCGCCAGCCGAACCGGGACGTGAGGACACCATGGATCGGCATCACGAACCCACACCCCTGCTCCTGTTCCACGAGCCGCAGCATCAGTGTGGTGTCGGGCCCGGTGGCCTGCTTGCCATAGGCGTTCGGATCGCTGGTGATCCATGGCCCGTAAGCGGGGTCGTGCATGGGATCATTGCGCCAGGCGACCATGTTCAATGCCTCCACTTCCTCCTGAGAAGGGAGAAGCGTGGCGTAGAGGTTGATCTCGTTCACCAGCGCGTAGGGGATGGTGTCCAGTTCGAAGAGCGAATCGATCAGTACCGCCATGGCCTCGCGGTCCATGGACCGGATGCGCCGGAATAGGCGCAGGTCCCGGATCAGGTCCATGGGCCGGTCCGGAAGCGCACAGAGCGAGTCGAGCAGATCGCCAAGGTCCGCGTCGGTGAGAGCACCGTTCTCGTCGGTCAATGTTCCATCGCCGTACATCACCAAGGCGGAGAGCGTATCCGCATGGGGCGGATCGCCCGCGGCGGCGTGAACGTCCGTCAGGCCCAGGCAAACGATCAACAGTGCCAGAGCCCGGATGAGGCGTGGTGTACGTGCCATTTCCTTGCAGGGGAATGGTCCTTGTCCTTCCGTTCAACGGAGGAAAGGGCCGTGAAGATACCGGATCACCCCAGCCACGCGCCCAGCAATGCCAGGATGATCGCCGCACCCACCAGGCCGATGACCGACCAGCGGAGGATCGGATCGGCCATGAAGGGTGAACGGTGGCGTCCCAGCACCAGATAGTTGAGCCGGACCGCCTGCTCGCGATGCCGTTGTTTCACGGCGAGCAGGAAGGGAGCCTCCTCACCGGTATCCTGTTCAAAACCGATGGCGGCTTGCTCCAATTCGGCCTTGAACTCATCAGCGATGGCGCGGCCGCTGAACCGGAACACCACCCAGTTCGGATCGGACGGATGATCGTCGAAGTTGGTGATGCGGAAGAGCGCCATCCGGGAACAAAGTTCGCCTGCGGGACGATGGACCGCTCAATGCGTGAACCATTCCACCACCTCCGGCAAAGGCTTGCGGTAGCCCTTCGGCCATTCGATCGCCGGATAGCCGATGAAGAACAGGCCCAGACATTGGTCTTCGGGTCCCAGGCCGAGCATGTCGCGCATGCCATTGCCCGTCATGGCGGCCCCGGTGGACCAGAACCCGCCAAGACCGTGCGCGGTGCATGACAGGTGCATGTTCTGCACGGCACAGGCCACCGCGAACTGCTCATCGCGTTCACTGATCCTTCCGTTGGGGTCCCGGGCCAGTCCCAGGGCGATCACGACGCTCGCTTGCAAAGGGCGTTGTGTCATGTTGTCGAACTTTCGTTGCAGGAACTTCTCGGGCGGGGTGGTCCGGCGGTATTCATCGCCCAGGAAGTCGGCCAGCCGGCGCCGGGCTTCCCCCAGGAACACCTTGAATCGCCAGGGTTGTGTCATGCCGTGGTTGGGTGCCCAGATCGCATTGCCCAGCAGTTGCTCCACGAGGTCGCGCTGAACGACGCGGTCGGTCATGTCCTTGGGATAGATCGTCCGCCGGTCGCGGATCACCGCGGTCAATTCGCTCACGCTGTGCTTCATTTTCACAAGTATTGGGGAAGCAAAGAGAACATCCCGACACGGAAAAGCGATGACCCAGGCAGCACATCTTGCGCCCGGATGCGTCCTATCTTGCGCCAAACCTCCAGGAAAATGTACGCTGACCGTTACGCATCACTGATCCTCGCCTTTCTCGTGATGGAGGGCACCGCTGCTCAGACGACCACGCTTTCCATGGACAATGTCGCCGGGATCGGACGGGTCGACGATGTGCTTACGACCGCAGGATACACTCCGCCGCCCGCAGGTGGCTTGGGGGTGACCATCGATTACTCGGCAATGTCGAGCACATCGATGAAGAGCTATCAATGGCTGGACCCGGCCGGCCTTCCGAACGCGGCCTTGTTCCCGAACGCCGAGCTGGCCCTCACCGACGGAGGCACGGATACGGCCTACTATGCAGTGACCATGGATGGACTGGCACGAGTGGGCGAACATCAGGTCCTGTTGGGCCTCTATCCCGTCGATGCCCCGTACAGTGATGGTGCCCTGGAATTGAAGCTTCCGCTGGCCTACGGGGATACCTGGTTGGACAACATCGCTGCGACCTTCGACGTGGGTGGTGGGAACGCCGATCGTGTTGGGGTCATCACCGGTGAGGCCGATGCCTTGGGTTGGATCATCCTGCCCGGAACCAGCGATCCCATCGAGGTCCTCCGCGTGAGGACCCATGTCATTGAGACGATCACCACCTCCGTCACCACAGTGACCCACCACCGGCATGTCGATGCCTACTATGCGACCTTCTCGAAATATCCCGTCTTCCGTTCGTATGCGGACTCCCTGACGTCGCCCCTGGGCATCGATCAATACACCTCGGGCACGGAATGGCTGGCCAGCAGCTCACTCGGTATCGCCGCAGTGGCAGCGGTAGATGACGGGATGCGCGTGTCCCCGGTGCCCGCCGACGATCTGGCGGAACTGATCTGGAACAGCGATGGCACGGCGGCCCGGTGCGAGGTCTTCGATGCAACGGGGTCCCTCGTCCTCACGCGCGACCTGGGCAGACCGAGGTCGGGTGCACAACGGACCCGGATCGATGTGAGCGCCTGGGAGCCCGGGCTCTACCTTGTCCGCCTGCGTACCGGCGTTCGCTCGCAAGCGGAGCGGCTGCTGGTGCGTTGAGACCGCCAGGGGAACGCACGGCCGTAACTTTGGCACGTGCTCGGGTATCGCTTCGCCAAGTACCTGCCGCCAAGGGATGACCGATCACCCTTCGAGAGGCTGCTGCCGTTGTTCCTTGAGCTTCTGACGCACACCAGCGGTGACGTGGATGAAGCGCTGGATTGGATGAAGGAGCTGGACAAGGAACATGAGCTCTTCAACGCGGACTATTCGTTGGAGGACTTCAAGGAGGACCTTCGGAAGAATGGCCTGGTCGGGGACCCTCATGTCGGAGGCGGTCCCGTCCGTCCGACGGCGAAGGCGGAAAAGCTCATCCGTGAACGCGCGCTGGAACAGGTGTTCGGCAAATTGAAGCGCCTCGACCGGGGTGGTCATGCCCAGCGCCGAGCGGGCCAGGGGGATGAACCCACCAGTGGTCGACGGTCCTACCGCTTCGGCGATCGGCCCGAACAGGTGGCGATGAGCGACAGCATACGCAATGCCCAACGTCGCGGTGTGGACGATCTGCAGCTCAGTGAGGATGACCTGGAGGTGATCGAGACCGAACATCAGAGCGCGTGTGCCACGGTCCTCATGATCGACATCAGCCATTCGATGGTCCTGTATGGCGAGGACCGGATCACACCCGCGAAAAAGGTGGCCATGGCACTGGCCGAACTCATTCGACGCCGGTATCCCAAGGATACGCTGGATGTGGTGGTGTTCGGCAACGATGCCTGGCCCGTCCCGCTCAAGGACCTTCCCTATCTGCGCGTGGGGCCATACCATACGAACACCGTGGCCGGGCTCGAGTTGGCCATGGACATCCTTCGCAGGCGGAAATTGCGCGACCGCCGGATCGTGATGATCACCGACGGCAAGCCCAGCTGCATCAAACGTGATGGGGAATACTACATGAACAGCTTCGGGCTGGACGACCTCATCGTGGCCCGTACGCTCGATGCGGCGGTGCGTGCGCGGAAGGCGGGGATACCCATCACCACGTTCATGATCGCCCGCGATCCCTACCTGCAGCAATTCATTGAACGCTTCACCGAGGCCAATCAGGGAAGGGCCTTCTACACCGGTCTGCAGGGACTTGCCGACATGGTGTTCCGGAACCATGCATCCGATCGCAAGGCGTCCTGACCTGAAGGTTCATTCCCCAACTGACAAGCGGGCATTCCATTGAACACCATGCCATCCGATCCCACCACGCTCGGCGAACTGAAACGGAGCGGTTACGCTCCCAGGTCCGTAAGGACGGAGCTGCGTGAAAACCTGATCGCCCGCATGCGCGCCCACCAACCGCTCTTCGAGGGCATACACGGATATGAACATACCGTGATCCCCGCGTTGGAACGGGCCATCCTGTCGGGCCATAGCATCAACCTGCTCGGCCTGCGTGGTCAGGCCAAGACCCGCATGGCCCGGTCCCTGGTCGGCCTGCTGGACGAGAAGGTGCCCGTCGTTGCGGGAAGTGAGATCAATGACGACCCGCTGGTGCCGATCTCACGATACGCCCGTGACCTCATCGCCAGCCGGGGCGATGACACACCCATTTCATGGCTCCTGCGCGAACAACGATACACTGAGAAACTGGCCACGCCCGATGTGACCGTGGCCGACCTGATCGGCGACAGTGATCCGATCAAGGCGGCGAACCTGAAGCTGGACTACAGCGACGAACGCGTGATCCATTTCGGGCTTGTGCCCCGAAGTCATCGCGGGATCTTTGTGATCAATGAATTGCCGGACCTGCAGCCGCGCATCCAGGTGGCGTTGTTCAACATCCTGCAGGAAGGCGATGTACAGGTACGGGGCTTCAAACTGCGCCTGCCGCTCGATATCCAGTTCATCTTCACCGCGAACCCCGAGGACTATACCAACCGTGGGGCGATCATCACACCGCTCAAGGACCGGATCCAGAGCCAGGTGCTCACGCACTATCCCGGGTCCCTGGACCTGGGCCGGCGCATCACCGAACAGGAAGCGCGTTCACCCGCGGAGCAGCGCGGGAGGATCATCGTGCCGGACCTCATGGGCGAGCTGATCGAACGCATCGCCGAGGAAGCGCGGTCCAGCGAGTTCGTCGATCAACGGAGCGGGGTGAGCGCGCGTCTGACGATAGGTGCTTTGGAAAGTCTTCGGAGCGCGGTCGAGCGACGGGCGCTTCGAAGTGGAGAAGCCCGGGCCATTGCACGGATCGCCGATCTCCAGGCGGTGGTGCCCGCGATCGTGGGCAAGATCGAACTGGTGTACGAGGGAGAGCAGGAAGGGCCGGAAAAGATCGCGCACCATCTCATTGCCATGGCCGTCCGGAATGCATTCGCAGCACATTATCCCGACCCGGGCAAACTGAAGAGGCGCAAGGCGATCAACGATTCCTATGCGGCCATAGCCGCCCATTTCGAGGGCCATTCGCTCGACCTGCTCGATGAGGCCAACGAAAAGGAGCATGCTCAAGCACTCGGCTCCGTGCCAGGGCTCTTCGATCTGGTGGATCGGACCGATCCCGGATCATCGCAGGAGGATCGGGTGCTCCGGGCCGAGTTCATCCTGCACGGTCTTGCGGAACATAGCCGGATCGGGCGTTCAGGATTGGTCGGTGCGACCCAGTTCACTGATCTGTTCCGGTCCATGTTCTCGGAAGATGATGGGGATGAAGCGGATGCGGCAGATGGGTCATTGGACAGCTGACCGACCGTGACACGAAGAGCGCTGTTGGCCCTTGCCTTGTTCACGCTGTTGGGCATCGGCGGTCTTGGGACTTGGTTGGTGATCGCCGTGCAGGAGCGGCAGTTCCTGCCGATGGTACTCGGCGATCGACCGTGGGTGGCCTTGCTCGTATGCGGGCCGGTCCTGGGATCGCTGACGGCATGGTGCGCCTGGCGGATCATCGCATGGCCACGTTCGGAGCCCATGCGACACTACTACGCTGACCTGATCGGGCCGTGGATGCGCCACGGCGTCGATCGCTGGGCCGTATCCATATGCGCCGGGATCGGTGAGGAACTCCTTTTCCGGGGTGCCCTGCAGTTTTGGCTCGGCATCCCGATCACAGCGGTCCTTTTCGTGGCGGTGCATGGTTACCTGGATCCCCGGAAACCACCTTTGCTTGCCTATGGTCTTTACATGACCGCAGCGATGATGGTCTTCGGGTGGATGGCCCGGGAACATGGGTTGCTGGCGCCGACGATGGCCCACATCATGGTGGATCTTGTCCTTATCGATCGCTTGGTGGCCGACCATCGCGCACGTCGGTCCACCTGACATGCGCGGTCAGGCCTGGGGATACTTGTGGATGTCGCCGTAGTCCTCGTCCAGGTCGGTCTTCACCCGGTGCATGCGCACACCGATCATGGCCAGCTCCCGATGACCATGCTGGACCAACCACGTGAAGGCCGCTTTTTCTCCATCGCCGCAAAGGGCCAGTTCCTTCAATACGTGCATTCCATGGCGGTCAAGCCATTCCAGTGCGGCCCGGTCGCCCTCGATGCCCCGGATCACGGCCATCAATTGTGGGTGCCCATTGTCCATCAGCCACTTGCGCGCCTCGGGCTTGTTGCGCAGGGCGAAGGTGAATATCCCGAGCTCCGCATACCCGTTCCTCAGCAACCAGTCCCGCAGACCGGTATGACCACTGATGGCCTCGCCCCAGGCCAGTAGCACTTTCGCGGGGTATTCCATGCGCATGGGGCGGACCGAGGATCAAAAATAGGACCACGGTATGGGCAGGACCTGACCTGCGGTAATTTCGGACCATGGTGTTCCGAACATGGATCTTGGTCGGCTGCATGGTCGCCATGAGTGCAGCGGCCGCTCAGGGCCCTGTGGACAAGGTGCGCGGGCTCATCGACAAAGGGAAACCCTACAAGGCCATCACGCGCTGCGATCACTACCTGCTGGTGGAGGGGGAGGATATGACCCTCCGGGTCCTTCGGGGCACGGCGGAGAACGAGATCGCGCGATACAAGGATGCACTGGATGATGCCCGACTGGCACTGGTTGCGGACCCAGGGAACAAGGATGCGGAGCTCCAAGCGGGGATCGCGTTCCTCGGGTTGTACGCTGGGGACAGCGCCCTGGTGCATTTGCACAAGGCACCTGAAGGCCGCGAAAAGGAGCTGCGCATCGGCATGGCTTTGGCCATGGAGGGACGCTGTCGGGAAGCGCGTAACCATTTTGATGCCATCCTGGCAGGACGCCCCGACGATATCCAGGTATTGCGGGAGCGGGGTGGCTGCTTTGCCCAGGAGGGTGATTCCGCGAAGGCCCGGATGGACCTGGACAGGGCCATTTCGCTTGATCCGCGTGATCCTGTGAGTTGGAACGCCCGTGGATTCCATCGGTATGCGACATTCGGTGAGCACGAACGTGCGATCCGTGATTATGACCGTGCCATCAAGCTCAATCCGAACTATTCGTACGCCTTCAACAACCGCGGGTGGAGCCGTGCCCGGTCGGGAGATGACAAAGGAGCCGAACGCGATATCCGCGTAGCCGGGAAGAAGAACCCGAAGAACCCCTATGTGGACCTGAACCTGGGATTGATCCTCCTTTCCAGGGGCGATACGCTGCACGCCTGTTCGAGCCTGCACGACGCCGTGGAAAAGGGAGGAACACCACTTCGGGCCGATGACCTGAGAACGGCTCTTGCCTCATGTCCTGTCGGACAACCGCGCCAGGGACCTGCACCAGTGGTCAAGCCGGCCGGTGAAAAGCGCGACAAGGTCCGGAACAATGCACCGGGATCCCCCAATGCCCCCTGATCCATGAACGAACGAACGAACATGTTACGCGACGACGCATTGAAGGGACAGGTGATCGTGATCACCGGAGGGGGTACCGGTCTGGGTCTGAGCATGGCCCGGACCTGCCTGGAACTGGGTGCGTCCGTATGCATCACAAGTCGCAAAAAGGACGTATTGGATAAGGCGGCCGCTGAATTGGAGCGCACGACCGGTGGTAAGGTCATGGCCCATGCCTGCGATGTGCGGAAGTACCTCGAAGTGGAGACCATGGCCAAGGCGGTGCGCGAACGCTTCGGCAGTGTGCACGGCCTCGTGAACAATGCAGCGGGCAATTTCATCAGTCCCACCGAACGGCTGAGCAGCAAGGCGTTCGAGGTGATCATCGACATCGTCCTGATGGGTTCGGTGAACTGCACGCTCGCCTTTGGCAAGGAATGGATCGCCAACAGGGAGCATGGCCGGTCCATTGTGAACATCGTCACCACCTATGCTTGGACCGGATCGGGATTTGTCGTGCCCAGCGCATGCGCGAAGGCCGGTGTATTGGCCATGACCCGTTCCTTGGCGGTGGAATGGGCGAAATACGGCATCCGGAGCAACGCCATCGCACCGGGTCCATTCCCCACGAAAGGGGCTTGGAGCCGCTTGTTGCCGGGAGAGTTGATGGAGCGGTTCGACATGACCGAACGCGTGCCGCTGGGCCGCATGGGGGACCACCGGGAACTGGCCGACCTGGCCACATACCTGCTGTCCGGCCATTCGGGCTACATCAATGGTGAGGTGGTCACGATCGATGGGGGTGAATGGCTGAAGGGTGCGGGTCAGTTCAACGGGCTGGAAGCCGTGGAACCCGACATGTGGGATGCGGTTGAGGCCATGGTGCGTAACGTGAAAGGAAGTTGAACCATGTGGCCCTTTCTGCCCGGGATCGGCGTGCTCCTGTGGAGTGCCCTGCTCTTCGGTTTGCGGCGAAATGCACCATCCTGGATGCGCTATCGTGCAAGGGTCGCACGGAGGGACCCTGCCTTGGGACCTGAAGCGGATCGCGTGGCTCCCCAGGTGCTTCTCGTGGTGGGTTCACTGGGAGTGAACGTTGCGTTGACCTGTATGCTCCTGGGATCCCGGATGTGGCCCAACCTCGGTATCACCGCTTGTGCGACCGTTTGCATGCTGCTCTTGGGCCGGCTGTATATGGAGCGCTATCTGGAGGCGGGCTTTGGTCCGGAACAGGCATCCGATCCCGCTCGGTCCTCACGGACCGGACAGGGCGATCCTTCATAGACGCTCATTTTCATTGCATCGGACATGGAGCCTATCTATCTTCGTGTACAACCCCTACACCCATGAAGATGTTCCGAACGTTCGCGGTGCTTGTGATCATGTCAGGTCCTGTCGCGCTCGGGGCGCAGGCGCAGGACAAGGCCTCCCCGGAAGAGCTTGCAACACGAACAACCACGTCCCTTCAAAAGGCATTGGGACTGGATGAACGATCAATGACCTTGGTCAGTGAGATCCTTCTCTCTGCAGAACGGGATGTCGCTGTGGACCGGGCGGCCATCCGTGAGGCCCAAAATAAGATCGACGAACGGATGGACATGGCTTTCGAACTGATGTCAAGGCGCCTGACCCCGGAGCAGCAGAGGAAATTGAAGGAGTGGCGCGATGGCGGAAATGCAGGGATGTGTTGTGACGGAGCGGCCAAAGGGGAGGCGCTGAATAAAGAGCGGGATACCCGGTCGGATACACCTACGCTGAAGAAGAAGAGCGGAGAGTCATCCATCCGTAGATGACGATAAGCAGAACGAAGCAGGGGCCGGGGTGATTGCTCCGGCTCTTGTATTATCCAGCCTTATTCCTCGACAACGACGACAAGGTATTTCGAGAGGCTCCAAAAGGCCTCTGGATCGGTGATCACCAGCGCCTCCACACTCCCCTCGAAGTGGTAGCTGCCCTCGGGATGTGATGTGATGAGCTCCGCTTTTTTCGCCATCACGGGGATCCTTGTCACCTCCTTGATGTCGATCTGCTTGAAGTAGCGCGCGTTCAGCGCGGTGGTGTTCAGTTTGGCCACTTTCCCGATACCGATGAACCCGCCTTCCTTGGTGAGCACACCATTGTCGCGTAGTTCTTTCGACGAACCCACCGCGTAATAGGCCGTGTTGAGTTCATCCCGTTGCAGGTCCGCCTGCTGTTCCTTGTCACGGTACATCTCGATCAGGGTGGCCAATGAACTGTTCGTGCTGGCGAGCTGTTCCTTCAAGGTGCCGATCTCGGAATCCTTTTCCGATACCTGTTGTTCGAGTTCCGATACGGTCCGTTGGAGCTCCACGATCCGTCCGCCATTGGCTTTTGCGTCCTTCTTCAGTCGCGCGATCATGGACCTGTTCGCCTCAAGCAGACTGTCGATCGCATGCAGGTCGTCCATGACATGCTGCTCCATGTCCTTGTCGTTCTCGACCCCGTCCGCCCGTTTTCCGAGACCGCTTTGTTTCTCCCGGATCAAGCGGAGGTTCTCGGTGATCCTGTTGAATGAGCCGAACAGGTCGTTGATCGTCGAATCCTTGGTCCGATCGGTCTGCTCCAGGTGAGCCATATCCTCCTTCAACTGTTGATATGGTCCGCTCTCCGTGGGGTCGTTCCGGCATGATACGATGAGGAGCGCGCCGAACAGGATGGCGAGGGTCTTCCGGTGGATCATCGGTCTTCTGCTTGTCTCGCTTACTAACGCTCCGTTCCTCCCCCTGCGTGTGCCCTTGGAGCTCATTGTGGCCAAGGTCCGTTCACAGGGTGCGGTCCATGTGCCGCGCAGGGGTCGAACAGTGCGGGCCAAAACTACGTAAACGGGTCACCGACCGCGCATCCACCAGGCCTGGTTCGCAACGGACCCGGCTTTCATGGCGGACCGACCCAGGCCGGAACTACTTTCGATCGCCATGCATTGCGGAATAGCCATCCGAAGCGCACTCCTGAGCGGAGTGCTTCTTGTTTGGCACGCCATTCCCGGCCGAGCGCAGGGGGAGGGGGGGAGCCTGACCCCGGAGTTCAAGCACCTCAGCGCGAAGGAACGGTCGCGTCTGGCCAGACGTGAGCAGGAAGGATCGGCCAAGGATACCACCTACCAGCGCATCATGGCCCAGGCGGAGGCTGACTTTCAGCAGAAGAAGTATGGACCTGCGCTTGCCGGTTACCAGCAAGCCCGCGCCCGAAGACCGCTCAATGTCTATCCCAAGGTGAAGATCGATGACATCAAGGACCTCATTGCGAAGCGGGATGCGGCCATGACCGACAGTTCAGCAGCGGTCGCACCGGTATTGCCAACCGGAGAGCAAGGTCCTGCCACGGGCGTGCCTGGTACCGCGGTCCGTTCAGAGCCTCGGGAAGCAAGGGCCCCTCCGGTGCCGCGATCGCCGGGAACGGCCACCATCATGGAGCGACCATTGGCCCCCCGGCCCGCGCCGACCACATCCTTCAATGAGGGTGGGGTCACGGAGCGGCAATTCCGCGAGGGTTCGGCAATGGTGTTGGAAAGAGTGGTGTCGGAGGAGGGCGCGAAGCACGTTTACCGCAAGGTGGTCCATGGTTGGGGGCAGGCGTACTACTTCCTGGACGGAATGGCCGTTGACGTCAGGGTCTGGTCCGAACGTTTCGGAGGTCGTTGATCAGCGCACCGGCTTCAGGCGGACGGGCATGTCCAGAAGTCCCTGATAGTCGCGCCCCGCCTCTTCCATGTCCATGTCGTCCTCCCTGTAGGTCCAGGTCAGTTCCACGCGAGAAGCCCCGGACGCATGGAGGTCATCCAGCAATTTGAACAGGTCGAGCAGGTACTTCGCAGAGCTGGAATTGAAGTAGTCGAGCCTGACCTCGATCGAGGTCCGTTCGGCGGGTCCGGCCAGGTAACTGGACAAATGCTGATGGATCGGTGCATAGAAGCCGTCCGCGTTCTCATGGATGGAAATACCACGGATCACCAGCGCGCCCTTGTCAGGGTCGAAACGCACCTCTGGCGTTTTTGCGGTGGCCGGGATCTCGAGTCGTTCGGACATGAACGGTGCGAAGGTATCCGTCCCCGGTCCAACACGCCGTCGGACATGGCTGGTTGCACCGGTCTTATTAACTTTTGACCGGTCAAATCAAGCGGCACGAACCATGAGCATCCGGACGATCCTGGTCCCGTACGACTTTTCCGATTGTGCCACGGACGCGCTACGTGTGGCGGCGCAGATCGCACGACGCACGGAAGCGTGCATCGAGGTGGTGCACGTGTACGAGCAGATGATGGACTTCCACACGGAGAACCAGAAGGTGAGGGACGAGATCGAGGACCGCCTGGAGGAGGTGCCCAAGCTGGATTTCCTGGCAGGCATCGAACTGAAGAAGTTCATGCTGCGGCAGATGGGCATCATGGATATGTTCAAGAACGAGCGCCTGGCCGAGGCCGACCTCGTGGTCATGGGCTCGCATGGTGCTCGTGGGTTCCGGGGTCTGGCGGGTTCCAATACCCAGAAGGTCGTGCGCATCGCACCCATGCCGATATTGGTGATCAAACATCACCAGGAAGCCTTCGATATGCGGGATGTGGTCTACGCCTCGAACTTCAGTGCGCAGGACATCGAGAAGTTCCACCTGTTCAGACCCCTCCTGGAGCTTTTCGACCCGACCGTGCACCTGCTGAAGGTGAATACGCAGAAGCAGTTCGAACGCACCGAGGAGAGCACGAAGGCCATGGACGAGTTCCTCCAGCGCCACGAGCTCGAGAAATACACCGCGACCATCTACAACGACCTCAGCATCGAGGAGGGCATCCTGAATTTCGCGCGATCCATTGATGCGGACATGATCGCCATGGCCACGCATGGTCGGACCGGGTTCTTCCATGTGGTCAATGGCAGTCTCACCGAGGATATCGTCAATCACACCACCTTCCCCGTGTTGAGCGTCAAGTTGTAACGCGGCCCATCACCGGCCCTATCTTTGACACGCTACGAACCACCGCGCATGAAGTTCCTCTACAAGCAGTTCCAGGGCAAGAAGAAACAGATCGTGGAGGTCGAGATCGACCAGCCCACGAAGATCAAGTTCATGACCGCCCCAGAATTCAAGGCCTACAAGGACCATCGCACCCACAGGTACTTCGGTGGCACGTTCGATGTGTCCCCGGTACGCTTCGTCCTCCCTTATGATGCGGTCTGGTCCGTCGTTGTGGAGAAAGGCAGCGCCAGGGACCCGATCGAGATCAGAGCCTCATGCAAGCTCCTGCCTCCGGATCGGGGCGTGCTTTCCACTCTGGCCATCGATGCACCGAACCATGTGCGCGAGACATTGGAGGAGGAAATGCAGACCTTGGGACCGGCCGCGGAAGTGGGAACAGGATCGGACGAGGAGGGGAGCACGAACTGATCCGAACGCATGCGCGTTATGCACGTGAACGACCATGGACATCCGCGCGGAAGGTGAACGACTTGAAAGGATCCTCCTCGGGCAGGAGCTCTTTGTCAGCACCGTAAAGGGCTGGCTGGAAGAGGAAAGGTCCCAGGATGAGATCATCCGTGCAGTGGTCCGCACGGCTCCGCCGGACCGCATCGACCGCCTGGTCGGCCTCGATGCGGGCAGCATCTACCACCAAGGGTCCATTCGTTCGCTCGCCATCAAGTACCGCCTGCGCTTCCTGCCGGGTGCGGCTTTCAAAGGCCATATCCCCACGCAGGCCGTGGCCGCCGTCAGGCGCTTGGAACGCTCCACGGGAAAGAACCTTTCCGCTTTCCACCTGCTGGCCCCTGCGCGACGGTTCCGTCTGGTCGATTGCGAGGCCGATCCCTTGTTGTTCATCCGGATCGCGGAGGACAAGTACTACCTGGTCCATCGCTGGGGCGGTGATCTGTCCTGGCATCGTGCCGTATGGGCGTGGCCCCTCCGCTCACCCTTGGAAGGGATCCTCACCATGGTCCTGCTCGCCACGGTCGTGGCGTTGATGGTCCCCACTTCGTGGATCACCTCCGATGGTCCGGCCAACTGGTGGGGTGGACACCGGCTCCTGATCTGGTTCTGGATGCTGATGGTGACGGCAGGCTTCACCGTCTATGGTTGGTTCGCGTTCTTTGGCCGCTTCAGCCGCGATGCCTGGAGCAGCCGAACGTTCAACTGAGACCCTTCCGGGGGGCACCACGCTCTGTCGCCGGTCCGATCTTGCAGACGCAAGCGCTGCGGAACCATTGCTTCAACCGTTCCCTTTCCTCGGGAAGCAGCCGGCGCATGGCCTTGCGCATTTCCTTTCGAAATATGGAGGCATCGGCAAAGCTGATCTTGTCGAGGAGCTCCTGATAATAGGTGTAAAGGTCCTTACGCATGTCCGGAGGGCATACGCAACCCGAGCACAATGGGTTGCACCTTCCGATATAACCGAAAGGGCGGCCCGATGGACCGCCCTCCCAATGGCACGGTGGCTCCTTATTGGATGCTGATCTCCTTCGTGGCGGGCTTCACTTCCTCCACCTTGGGGATCATCAGACTGAGCACGCCATCATTGTATTCGGCCTTGATGTGCTCATGCTCCACACCCTCGGGCAGGCGGAAGCTCCGCGTGAACGAACGGTGCGCGAATTCGCGACGGGTGAACCGCTCGTTCTCCTTCAGGTCCTCCACTTTCTTTTCAGCACTGATGGTCAGGACGTTGTTCTCCACGTTCACCTTCAGGTCCTTTTTCCCGAATCCAGGGGCCAGCAGGTCGAGCTTGTAGTCCTTGTTGCGCTCCACGATGTTCACGCTCGGCAGTGTGTTGCGCGTGTCGTCCGAACCGAGGAACTGGGAAAGATCACGACCGAAGAACTCGTTCACCAATTCATTGAACGGGCTCATCAGGCGATCCTGCGGACGGTATTTCACGATGGTCATGGCGTTGTGCGTTTTTTGGGTTCTTGTTGCACACCACCCGCAACAACTGAAATGCCGATAGGTGGATCATGCCAGAATGCCATGTTCTGGTCGGTTCACCTGCCGTAATGTCCTTATTGGGGCAGGAATTCGAAGGTGATCGTGCCTTTTTGTTCGTTCGGTGCGGTTGCGGGTCGATCGAACCGAGCCTTGGCGGCGGCTTCTGAAGCAAAGGACATCATGCAGGAATTGGCATTGGAGGCTTTTTCATCGACCTGGGTATCGCGGACCGCCCCCATCCGATCCACGGTGATGCGCACCACGACCCGTCCACTGCCTTGGCACAGATACGCAGGGATATAGAGCGATTCGTGGTGACGACCGGGTAGGTCATAGCTGACCGTGGTGGGTCCCTCCACCTTGACCGGTCGGTCGGACTTGGCCATGTATCGCTTCTTGTCCCATTTGCTCGGGTCAAGTTCCGGCAGATCGATCTCTTCCCCATTGGCCTTGCGCTCCTCGGCCAGCCGATCGAACTCGTTCCTTTCGAGGTCCTTCACTTCTTCCATGACCTTTTCGTCCAGCCGCTGACTTGTCCGACTGTCCAGTGGATGATCGGCGCTGGTGGCGTTGAGGTCGTTGGCCACGTTGGTCACATGCTGATCCGGTCCCCGGGCCTCAACTGGATGCTGGGCCATCAAGGTCTCGGCCTCTTCCTCCGGCAGCATCTCAATGACCATTTCCGACCGTTCGTTCTCCTCGGGTACACCGCTGATGCGGATGATCGCCACGGCGAACAGGATCGTCGTATGCACCGCGAGCGTGCCGATCACACCGTACTTGTGGCGTTCGAAAAGTTCCAGTAGTCGGTCGAACATTTCACGTTCCCTGGACATCCGAAAGTTAATCGTCACGCGGGTGCATCCGGATCCGCCATGCCGCCGGGTAATGGTTGTTCCATCGGCCGGCCACGCCTTTGGCCCAGCCCAGACCAAGGTCGTTGAAGGTCATGACCGTCCATCCACGGGCATCCCGATCGCGGAGCGCTTCTCCACGGAGGTAGCGCAGTGCCGCGTCATGATCGAGTTCGCTCCGCGATGCCCCCTGGTCACTGATCATGATCTGCATGGCGTGTGGATCGAGGGCGGCCGCAGGGTGGGGGATACGGTCGCCTGCGGTGAAAAGCGGTGTGCCCATGCTACGAGCCGGAATGGAAGCATGGATCTCATCCAACAGCACACGATGGTGCGCTTTGATCAGATGGGTCTCGCCGTCCAACGTGTGTATGCACGTTGGTCCTTCAGGTATCGATCGTCCTGCTAGCGATCCCGGTTTCCGCAGGACGCCGAAATAAGCACCCTCACCCTGAAGGCGGTGCGGAAGGCACAACAGGCCATGTCCTTGCTCCACGGCACCCCAGGCCGGATCATGCATGATCTGGACCGGTTCGGCGCCCAAATGTGCGATCGCCCATTGCAGCTGGTACTCGTCCTCTTCCGGCGCGAAGGTGCATGTGGCATAGATGAGTGCACCGCCCGGACGCAGACAGGCCCAGGCATCGGCCAGCAGGGTGCGTTGCGTGGCGCTGCAGGCCCGGACCAGGTCGGGGGTCCACTGCCGGCGGGCCTCGTCATCCCGGCGCATCAGACCCTCGCCCGAGCAGGGGGCGTCGACCAGGACCAGATCGAAATGGTCCAGGAGCGATGCAATGCGGCCCGAGGATGCCGATGTGACCATGGATCGACCGGTACCCCATTTCCAGAGGTTCTGTTGCAGGGAACGGAGCCGACGATGGTCCAATTCATTGCAGACGACAAGGGATCCAGGTCCCAGCAGGTCCAGAAGATGGGTCGACTTGCCGCCGGGAGCGGCACACAGGTCCAACGCCAGTATGTTCTGGCCCACGAAACCGGTCGCCCCCACGGCCTGCCCCAGCATCATGGCCGAGGCTTCCTGGACATAGTACTGGCCGGCATGGAACACCGGGTCCAGGGTGAAGCGGGGCCGGTGTTCCAGATAATGGCCAGTGGCACACCAGGGTACGGGCGGACCGAGTGGAGGAGAGCGCTTTGCGGGGTTCAGGCGGACGCTGGTCGTCCGGGGACCGTCCAGGGCAGCGAACAGGCTTTCGGCATCATTGCCCAGCGTTCGGCGACGCGCGGCCTTCCAGCTTTCCAGCAAGGGAGCGCGATCTCGGTTCGGATCCGGGTGCCGAGCCGGGGACATCGGGATCAGGCTTCCTTCAATGCACTGGAACGCTCCAAGGTCTGGTCACGTTCCGGGCCGATGGAGACGATCCGCACGGGTACCTGGACGGTCTCCTCGATCCTGTGGATATAGCGCTCCAGCGCATCGGGCAGCGGTCCGGAGGTGGAAAGTTCACCCCATCCGGGCAATTCCTCCAGGACTGGGTGCGCATCCGAGATATCGAACGGGACATGGTCGGTCCGTTGGCCGCCGATCTCATAAGCGGTGCAAAGGCCGACCTGCCCCAGACCGCTCAGCACGTCGGACTTCATCAAGGCCAGTTCGGTGATGCCATTGATCATCACCGCGTAGCGCAGTGCGGGAAGGTCCAGCCAGCCACAACGCCGCGGTCGACCGGTGGTGCTTCCGAACTCATTGCCGGACCGGCGGATCCGTTCCCCGACCTCATCATGGAGTTCGGTGGGGAAGGGGCCACTGCCGACACGTGTAGAATAGGCCTTGAAGATGCCGATGACACGCCCGATCCGGGTGGGCGGTACACCCAGGCCGGTGCAGGCACCTGCGCAGACCGTGTTGGAGGAGGTGACGTACGGATAGGTGCCGAAGTCGATGTCGAGCAGGGTGCCTTGTGCGCCTTCCGCAAGTACACGCCGGCCCGCGCGGAACGCATTCTCGAGCACGTGCTCGCTATCGACCAACTTCAGTTCACGCAGCTTTCGGACCGCCTCCAGCCACTCCTGTTCCGCTTCCTTGGTCAGTTCCTGGGTGCCGTAAAGCCCGAGCAATCGATAATGTTTCTTCACCAATGAACGGAAGCGGTCCATCAGGTCGGAACGTTCCAGGTCCCCCACGCGAAGACCGTTCCGCCCGGTCTTGTCCATGTAGGTCGGACCGATCCCTTTCAAGGTGCTGCCGATCCGCTCGTCCCCCTTCTCTGCCTCACTTGCCGCATCGAGCAGGCGATGCGTGGGCAGGATCAGGTGGGCCCGTCTCGAGATCAGGAGCCGGTCGTGGATGTCCGGGGCCAGGTCGCGTATCGCCTCGAATTCCTTCAGGAAGATGATCGGGTCGATCACCACGCCATTGCCGACGAGGTTGGTCGTCTCCGGACGGAACACACCGGAGGGGATGGTATGCAGCACATGCTTCCGGCCGTCGATCCAGAGTGTGTGTCCCGCGTTGGGCCCGCCTTGGAAGCGGGCGATCACCTGGTAGTCCGCCGCGATCACATCAACGACCTTGCCCTTGCCCTCATCGCCCCATTGGGCGCCGAGAAGCACGTCCATCCGTGGACCACGCATCTATGCCTGGAGCTTGGCGATGGCCTCCTCCACACCGGGCGTGATGGTGAAGACCGAGTCGAGCTTGGTGACGACGAACAGCTGGCGCACGCTTGGTGAGAGACCGGCAATGAAAGTATCGCCTCCGGCATTGCGGGTGCGTGTCAGTACGTTGATCAGGATGTTCAGCCCCGTGCTGTTCATGTATTGCAGCTCGCTCATGTCCAACACGACGTGGGACCTGCCCTTGGCCACCTCTTCGTCCAGGGCCTGCATCAATCGATCGGCTTGTTGCTGGTCCATCAACCGGCCCTTCAGGCTGAATATGTTACAGCCGTCGGCAGCTTTGACGGATAGGTCGAAGGTGGGCTTGTCGTTCATGGTTCGTGCTTGGATCGCGTAAGGCAATCGTGACAGACGCCGTAGAGATGGAGGGCGTGCTGCTCCACCTGGAAACCGGTGACCTCCGCCACGGTGGACCGGATGCTCTGTATGCGTGGATCGCAGAACTCGCGCACCTGGCCACAGACCCTGCAGATCAGGTGGTCGTGCTGACGGAAGGCGTGCGTCCGCTCGAACTGGGCCGGCGCGCCCATAAAGCGGTGCTTGCGAACCAGGTCACAGTCCAACAGCAGGTCCATCGTGTTGTACAGCGTGGCCCGGCTGACCCGATAGCGCTTTTGCTTCATCCGGGTATACAGCCGCTCGATATCGAAATGCCCCTCCTGTTCATAGATCTCGTTCAGGATGGCATACCGTTCGGGTGTCTTCCGATGACCGTGCTGTTCCAGGAAATCCGTGAAGATGCGTTTCACGGAGTCCTTTTGTTCGGCGCTCACCATACCGCCGCGAATTTACATGTCCTATCGGTGGGAAGGCCTGAGCGCCGCTTCATTGGTCCACCCGTTCCACCAGGTTCACCCCGGGGACTCGGCGGAGCTTCTCCATGAGCGAGTTGAGGTGGTCGGTGTCCTGCACGAATGCCATCACCTTCCCGTCGAAGATGCCGTCGTTGCTCTCGAAACTGATGGACCGCATGTTCACGTTGTGCTGCTGACTGATGATGGAGGTGATCTTGTTCACCAGGCCCACATCGTCGATGCCGGTGAAGCGGATGCCGGCCAGGAATTCCACGCTGTCCTTGCCCTTCCATCGCGCCTTGACGATGCGATAGGCGAAGTTGCTCATCAGCTGCACCGCGTTCGGACAGTTCACCCGGTGGATCTTGATGCCGTCGGTCACGGTGATGAAACCGAAAACGTCATCGCCGGGGATCGGGTTGCAGCAGGGTGACAGCTTGTATTCGAGCTTCTGGAGGTCGTCACCGATCACCAGGGAGCCGCTGTCCTGACCACGGATCTCGGCGACCACCTCCTCCAGCGATCGTTCATCCTTGCGCCGTCGGGGACGCGGAAGTGCAAGTCGGCCGTTCTTCACCGGAGGTGCCACGAGCTGGTCCAGGTCGTGCCTGCCACGGGCGATCCGGTAGAACAGATCGGTGGTGCTGGTGGAATGGAAGTGGTCCACGAGCGCCTGGATGTTGTGTTCATCGGCCTTGGCACCCCATTCCCGCAGCTTGCGCATCACCACATCACGGCCCACGACGGAAAGCTTCTTCTTCTGCTCACGCAGGGCTTGTTTGATCTTGTGGCGGGCCTTGGCCGTGGCGACGTAGGTGAGCCAATCCTCCTTGGGTTGCTGCTTGCGTGAGGTGATGATCTCGATCTGGTCGCCACTGCGCAGCTTGTGGCTCAGCGGCACCAATTTGTGGTTGACCTTGGCGCCGATGCACTGGCGACCGATGTCGCTGTGGATATCGAACGCGAAATCCAGCGCAGTGGCCCCGGATGGCAGATTGCGCATCTCACCACGCGGGGTGAAGACCACGATCTCGTCGCTGAAGAGGTTCAGCTTGAAGTCGTTCACGAAATCGATCGCGTTCGTGCTGGGGTCCTCCAACACTTCGCGCACCCGGTTCAGCCAGTTGTCCAGCGCGTTGCTGAGGTCCTGGTCGTCCTTGTACCGGTAATGCGCGGCAAGGCCCATCTCCGCGATCTCGTCCATCCGGCGCGTACGGATCTGCACCTCCACCCATCGTCCTCCGGGGCTCATCACGGTGGTATGCAGGCTCTCATAGCCGTTGGCCTTCGGCAGGCTGATCCAGTCGCGCAGGCGGTCGGGGTTCGGCTGATAGAAGTCGGTGACGATGCTGTATACCTTCCAACAATCCGCCTTCTCGTTCTCGGGCCGGCTGTCGATGATGATCCGGATCGCGAAGACATCGTAGACCTCCTCGAAGCTGACGTTCTTCTTCAGCATCTTGTTGTAGATGCTGTGCACGCTCTTGGGCCGTCCCTTCACCTCGAAGGCGAAGCCCTCCCGCTCCAGCGACTCGCGGATCGGCACGGTGAACCGACTGATGAACCGCTTGCGCACGGCCTCGGTCTTCTTGAGCCGCTGACTGATGTCCTCGTAGATGGCAGGTTCCTTGAACTTCAGGGCCAGGTCCTCCAACTCGCTCTTGATGCTGTAGAGCCCAAGGCGATGTGCAAGCGGCGCATAGAGGAAGAGCGTTTCACTGGCGATCTTCAGTTGTTTGTCGCGCGCCATGCTCTCCAGCGTGCGCATGTTGTGCAGGCGGTCCGCAAGCTTGATCAGGATCACCCGCACGTCCTGGGCCAGCGTCAGCAGCACCTTCCGGAAGTTCTCCGCCTGGATGCTGTCGGTGGCGAACTGGAGTCCGCTGATCTTCGTCAGCCCGTCGATGATGTTGGCCTCGATGGGCCCAAAAAGGTCGCGCACATCGTCCAGCGTCAGATCGGTGTCCTCCACCGTGTCATGGAGCAGGGCGCATGCCACGCTGGTGGCGCCCAGTCCGATCTCCTCCGCACAGATCCGGGCCACGGCGATCGGATGGTAGATGTAGGGCTCGCCGGTCTTGCGTCGTTGGTCCTTGTGGGCTTCCACCGCCAGGTTGAAGGCCTTCCGGATGCGCCGGGTCTCTTCGTTGGTGCGTGTGCCGCGGATCGAACGCAAAAGGCCGCGGTAGCGGTTCAGGATCTCCACCTTTTCCCGCTCCCGATCGACGGGCACCGCCTTGGCGGCGGTCAACGTGCCGGTGCCGTTCGCGCCGCTGGCCATGCATAGCAAAGGTACGGAGGCCTGGGGCCGTCAGGGAATGGCCGGCAGCACCTGCCCGCGTACCTCCCCGAAGCCGATGCGCACACCGTTCCGCTGGGCATGACCGCGCAGCACCAAGCTGTCGCCGTCCTCCAGGAACCTGCGCTCCGTTCCATCACTCAACTTCAATGGTCTGCTGCCCTTCCATGTGAGTTCCAGCAGACTGCCATAGCTCTCGGGTGAGTCGCCACTGATCGTGCCACTGGCCATCATATCCCCACAGCGCACATTGCATCCGTTGACCGTATGATGGGCCAGTTGTTGGGCCATGCTCCAGTACAGGTGTCGGAAGTTGGTCCGGCAGATCGGGGTCTCCAGGCCATCGGGCGTGATGAGCGAAGCATCCAGGGCGATGTCGAAGTGATGGTCCCCTTTGCATTGGAGGTAGGGGAGCACGGGTGGGTCCTGCACGGGTCCCGGTACTCGGAATGGCTCCAACGCATCGAGCAGTACGATCCACGGACTGACGCTGCTGCCGAAGTTCTTCCCGAGGAACGGACCGAGCGGCACGTATTCCCAGGCCTGGATGTCCCGTGCGCTCCAATCATTGAACAGCACCAACCCCACGATGTGTTCCTCCGCTTCCGCGATGGACAGTCGATCACCGAGCCGGTTGCCTTCGAACGTGATGAACGCCACTTCCAGTTCCATGTCGAGCTGTCGGGTGGGACCGAAGACCGGAGCAGTGGCATCAGGCGCCGGCTTGTACTGGCCCATCGGCCTCCTGATGGGCGTGCCGCTCACCACGATGCTGCTACAGCGCCCGTGGTAACCGACGGGCAGGTGGAGCCAGTTGGGCATCAGGGCGTTCTTCGGGTCACGGAACATGCAGCCGACGTTGTACGCGTGCTGTCGGCTGCTGTAGAAGTCCGTATAATCGCCCACGCGAACGGGCAGCCGCATGGTGACATGGTCCGCTTCGAGCAGAGCGCTCTCGCGAAGGGGGCCGTCGTCACGCAGCCGTGCCTCCTCCACACCCAGCAGCTCGCTGAGCCGTTCCCGAAGGGCGCGTATGCGCGTTCGACCGGACATCAGCAGGGCGTTCAGGCTCTCCTGCCGGAGCAGATGCACATCGATCGAGAGCCCTTCCAGGAGACCGGCTTCGGCCAGGACGGAAAGATCGATCACCCGATCACCGATGCGTGAGGCGGCACGAGGTCCCCTTTCCTCCGTGCTGAAAATGCCCAAGGGCAGGTTCTGAATGGGGAAATCGCTCCCCGGAGGTATCTCCACCCAGCTCGTCCGGCGAGGGTCGTTCACGATGGTGCAGCTCATGGCGGACAAAGATGGCCGATCGATACGGGTCGGCGGATATACCGAACCTTTCGGCGCCGGCGTTGTTCTTGTATCAGTTCCCACATGATCATGCGCATCGCACTGCTCCGTTCGTTCTTGTTCATCGCGTTGCTGACGCCGATGCTCAGTGGATGTTACATCCTGCGTTCTTCGAACTATTTCGCCAAGGCCACGGAAATGGCCCCGTACGATGCGGTGATCGTGCCGGGCGTGCCCTACGCGGACGAGAACATGAGCGGTGTGATGAAGATCCGGGTGCACTGGGCGGCCTATCTGTATGAGAAAGGCATCACCCGGAACATCATTTTCTCGGGCGGCGCGGTGTACACCCCGTACGTGGAGGCCGAGGTCATGGCGAAGTACGCCGAGGCCCTCGGTGTTCCCCCCGAGCACATCCGATTGGAACCCCTCGCACAGCATAGCACGGAGAACCTGTTCTATGGTTGGAAGCGGGCGCGGGAACTCGGTTACAACCATGTGGCGCTTGCGACCGACCCTTTCCAGGCTGGCATGCTCAAGTCGTTCAACCGGCGCCTGCATCACGAATTGGGCGCCCAGGTCGATCTCGTGCCGATCGTTTTCAGGACCCTGAGGACGCTCGACCTTCGCGACCCGGTGTTCGATGTGTCGAAGTGCTATGTGGCCGACTTCACCCCCCTGGATGCCAAGGAGGGCTTTTTCCAGCGGCTCAAAGGGACCTTCGGTGGGAACATCGACCTGGAAAAGGAGCGGGCGGCGGAGGCCAACGGCAGGGTCGCAGGGATGCGAGATCGGCAACCCTGATCGGTCCCGGGCTACTTTCGGCCTGTCGGGACCGATCGCGGTCCTTGAGCGGAATGGCCAGGTCGATCCATCTTCTATTCTTCACAGTGGCATTGATGCTGCTGAGCGGTTGCTACATCCACAATACAGAGAAGTTCTATGCCCGTGCGGTCGAAAAGGCGCCCTATGACGCGCTGATCGTGCCAGGCTATCCGTTCGACGGACAGCGGTGGGATACCTTGGTGAAAGCCCGTGTTCTCTGGGCCATCCATCTATACAGGCAGGGGCTCGCGAAGCACATCATCTTTTCCGGCAGCGCAGTTCATACGCCATACAAGGAGGGGGAGGTCATGGCCCTCTACGCGCTCGCACTGGGCGTGCCGGAGGATGTGGTCCTCGTGGAGGAACAGGCCGAGCACAGCTCGGAGAACCTCTACTTCGGCTGGAAGTTGGCCCGCACAAGAGGGCTGGAGAAGGTGGCCGTGGCGACCGACAAGTACCAGGCGAAGTTGCTCCAGGTGATCGCCCGGCGGTTGAAGCGCAAAGTGGGATGCGAGGTGAACATCATTCCGATGACCGAAGGATGGACGAACGTAGTGACCATGTCGGACCCCACCATCGACCCGACGCCTGCGCATGTGGAGGATTTCGTGCCCATTGAGGACCGGGAGACCTTCTGGCAGCGTTTCCGTGAGGCCCGGGGAAAGCAGTTCGATTGGGACAAGGAGGTGGAGGACCTGCGGGCCCGGTCCATCCCGATCGGCGGGACATTGGGACGTCGGGAACGACAGGGGAAGGATACCGGGACCTGAACGGCCGATCAACTGGCCACGGACCAGCCGTAGAGCGGCCGCAGACGCATCATGCCGTTCACCTGGAACTTCACCCGCTGCAGTTCGGAGGGGTCATCACCGTGCCGGAGCGCCCTGTCCATGAGCTCGACGATCTGGACGCATTCGACCTCCTTCAATCCACGCGTGGTGATGGCGGCCGTACCGATCCGGACGCCACTGGTGACGAACGGGCTCTGGTCGTCGAAAGGCACCATGTTCTTGTTCACGGTGATATCCGCAAGTCCCAATACACGTTCCGCCTCCTTGCCGGTGACACCCTTGTTGCGCAGGTCCACCAGCATGCAGTGATTGTCGGTACCGCCACTGACCACATCATACCCCTTTTCCAGGAGGGCCTTGGCCATGGCCTGCGCGTTGGCGATCACCTGCGCGCAGTAGTCGCGGAAGTCGGATGACAGCGCCTCCCCGAAGGCCACGGCCTTGGCCGCGATCACATGCTCCAAGGGCCCACCCTGGGTGCCGGGGAACACGGCCCCGTCGATCACAGCGCTCAGCTTCCGGATCTCGCCTTTCGGGGTCTTGATACCCCATGGGTTGTCAATGTCGTTCCCGATCAGGATGAGGCCACCCCGCGGGCCACGGAGCGTCTTGTGCGTTGTGGTGGTCACGACATGGCAGTGGGGCAGGGGGTCATTGAGCGATCCGGCGGCGATCAGTCCGGCAGGGTGGCTGATGTCCGCCATGAGCAGGGCACCGACCTCGTCGGCGATGGTCCGGAAGGCCGCATAGTCCCAATCGCGGCTGTAGGCGCTGGCGCCACAGATGATCAGCTTCGGCTTCTCCTTGTTCGCGATCTCGCGTACGCGGTCCATGTTCACACGTCCGGTCGTCCGGTCCACGCCATAGAACGTCGGTCGGTAGAGCTTGCCGCTGAAGTTCACCGGGCTGCCATGGGTCAGGTGTCCGCCATGACTGAGGTCGAAGCCCAGTATCGTGTCCCCCGGTCTCAGGGCGGCGAGCATGACCGCGGCATTGGCTTGTGCGCCGCTATGCGGTTGCACGTTCGCCCAGGCCGCGCCGAAGAGCTTCTTGGCGCGATCGATGGCCAGTTGTTCGATCTGGTCCACGAACTCACAGCCCCCGTAGTATCGACGACCCGGTAGGCCTTCCGCGTACTTGTTGGTCAGCACCGACCCCATCGCCTCCAGCACCTGCTCGCTCACGTAATTCTCACTGGCGATCAATTCCAGACCGATGGTCTGGCGCCAGCGTTCCTTGTCGATGATCTCGAAGATGGCCGTATCGCGCTGCATGGATGGGAGGAATGGGGACCAAGATAGGAGTGGAGCGGTCAGGCGGGCGGGATCGCCATGCCTGTGGGCAGGTATTCCGGAAAATAGCGGAAGAGTAAGCGTTCCTTATTGATCACGTGCGCGACCAGGTCCGGGGTCCAGGGGTCCTGTGCTGGTTTTCGGGTGGTGTTCATTGGTTCACGTTGCAGGATGAATGCGACCTTCTCCCGGGCATATCCCAGCTCGATCAGCATGTCATGCAATTCCTGGTTCAGCCGTTCAGTGTGAAGAAATCGCACTGGCGCGAAGTGCTTGTCATGGTCTGCACGAAGGTCCATTCCAGGCCGCATAGCCTCAAGATAGGCTCTTGGCGATCGCGCATAGAAGCGTATGAATTGGATCGTGCCCGGACCGATGTCCACTTGCATGGGGATGTCGCCGAGAAGCTCACGGGGCATGAACGTCTGGCTCATTCGGACGAACTCCGGAAAGCTAAGTTCCGGGAAGGAGGGATGGTCCGCCCTTAGGTCGGCCAACGAGGCCGGAGGGTACCGCTCCCAATCACGATATTCATAAGCGGACAGTATGCGGGAAAATGGATCACGGATGATGGATAGCACCGGCTTGTGGCGATGCTTTTCCGGGATCTGTGCGAACACCAGGTGCTGTGTGGTCTTGTCCGGGTCGGCACCATGCATCCGGTAGCGCGGTCCGAAAATGTCCTCCATCGGAGGTGCCAGCAGACCGGATCGAACGAGCAGCGAACGGATCCGCCCAGCTCCGTGAAGTTCCCCCAGGACCTTGCGCGCGAAGGTGCTGCCCGTCTTGGGGTAGTTCAGCATCACGAAGCGGTCGGTGATGAACATCGAATGATCAGTCCGACGGAAGATCCGTCCTTGCTTTTTGGGCGACCAATGGACGTGCGAGGAAAATGAAGAGCAACGGCACGGGATATTGGAGCGCGTGGAGCAGAACGACCGCCACGCGCGCCATCGCATCGGAGCTGCCCCGTAGGGAATGTAAAAGCAGGGCGATCGCTGACAAGCCAACAAAACCGACGATGATGGACGGTGCATAGCGATGAGAGCCATACTGGATGCGGGCCAGCAGCAGGGCCAACGACAGCATCACTGCAATGAAGACCAGGGTAAAGGTCCATTTCAGCAGAACAAGGTCCTGCAGCGACCAACCGTCCACCCAGCCTTGGAACAGGGAATGGGCATAGGAGAAGGCCGTGCCGCGACGCAAGTGGTCGATCTGGTAGTTCAGGTTGATGAAGAGGAATTCGCGCAGAGCACCGATCGGTATCGCGAGCAACAGCACGAAAGCGGTCATTGATCGACGGCTCATGGATGGGCTGGTTCGATGCGGGCATATCGCCGGACCCAGATGACCCATAGCAAGAGCACCACCCCATAGACCACGACATAGAAGGTGTAGTCGTGGTTGAAGTTCAGCAGCTCGTAATCGATCGAAACGATGATGCACAATGCCACTATCCTCAGTGCATTGACAAGGAAGATCAGCGTCAGGCCGAGGGGGGCGTACCAAAGCTTGTGGCGCAGCGGCCCGGGGTAGGCGATCAGGAAGATCAGGAACACGGCGAAGAGCGAAACGCCGTTGCATGGGTCTCCGATCCATAGTAGACTTCCGCCCTCCACACCGATGGTCCGGATCATTTCGGCATTGGCCGGCTCGGGTATCAGTGCATATCCCAATGCGCTCAGGATGGTCCCACTGGTCCATATCAGCCCGTCGATCACCGCGTGATCGATCCGTCCCCAGGGATGGACCACGAGCTCGTAGAAAAGATACCAGCCGAGGTACAGCAGGGCTGCGGTCACCAGGAAACGTACGACAGGGTCGCGCTTCGCCACCTTGATGGTGGGAAGGATACCCATGGGGGTCAGGACTTCGCTTTGCGGGAACGACGGGACCGCCACGCGGAACGGCCACCGATGACGGCACCCGCGGCGGCCAGCAGTCCGATACCGCCGTCGATGGGGATGCACGGCGGTGGCCAGCAAGGTGGCTGCCCCCCGCCCGGCTGCGCCATCAGCCCCGACAGTAGAGGCAGCAGCAGCAGGATGGACGTGAAAAGCAAGCGTGGCAGTGACCTCATGGAACGGACCGCTCTGTTAGGGTGCGCGGCAAAAATAGAAATATCCGGCAGGGTGACGACAGGCTCTCCCGATGAACAGTTTTCAACGATCGATGACCGTCCTCTGAAGCACGACCAGGGGAGTGATCCGTGGTTCGGTACCACCCTTGGGAAGACTATATTTGCCGCCCCTTGAACGCGTGGCGGGCCCATTGGCCGGAGCCACCGAGCCGGGTACAGATCCCATGGCCGCAGCGGACAGCCGATCCAAAGGAGGTATCATCGATGTCAATGACCTCCGCTATTTCCTGCGGATCTTTTCCAAGAACTGGTACTTCGTCGTGGTGGCCGTGGCCCTGGCCGCCGTGCTCTCCTACCTCTATTCCTATAAGATCCCGGAAGTGTACGGGGCCAGCGCCCAGATCCTGCTCAAGGACAAGGACATCTACAATTACCAGACGCAGGTCTATCAGAACATCGGCTACGTAGCGGCTTATGGGGACATCGTCAACCAGAAGCGGGTCCTCACGTCCTACGATCTGATCGATCGTGCGCTGGACAAGCTCGATTTCGACGTTTCCTATTACATCATCGGCCGGTTCAAGACCTCGCAGGTGTATGCCTCACTGCCCTTCACGGTGAACATCGACCTGCTGAACTCACGATACTACCAGAAGCCGTTCGATCTGCGGATCATCGATCCCGACCACTTCGAACTGAGCTACGATGGAGGTACCGGGATCATCTCCAAGGTCTACCCCTTCGATCAGGATGTCGTCGAGAGCGACTTCCTTCTCCGGATCACCAGGAACGAACGCATCACCCCTGCAAGCCTGGAAAAGATCGCGTCCTCGGACTATCAGTTCGTGCGGAACAGCCGTCCCTGGTTGGTGGGCAAGTACAAGAACAGCATGTCCGTGGAGAACCTGGACTACACCACGATCTTGGAGGTCACGGTCGAGGATGAGATCGCAGCCCGGGCCAAGATGTTCCTGGACACGCTCAGTCAGGTCTACATCGACTACACACAACGAAGCGAGATCGAGATCAATGAGAAGACCCTGAGCTACATCGACAAGCAGCTCGACGAGGTCACCGTGATCCTGAACAAGTACGAGGACGAGCTCCAGCAATACAAGGAGAGCAAGAGCATCCTCGACCTGGACCGGGAGGAGAACCGCTACTTCAGCCAACTCGTGTCCTATGACAATGAGAAGCGGAAGGACGAGCTGATGATCCAAAGCCTGGACAATCTGGAGAACTACGTTCTGAACATTTCCGACAAGGACAAGCTTCTTCCCCCGAGCTTCTACATCCTCGAGGACGACGTCTTCCTGAAGCAGACGCTCACCGAGTTGTACAACATGCAGATGAACCGCAACTCCCTGTTGTACATCGCCACAGAGGAGAACATGGGCATCGAACAGCTGGACGAGACGATCAAATTGAACAAGGCGAACCTGCTGGTCTACATCCACAACTCCAAGCAGGCCATCCGGGAGAAGATCGAGGACATCAACGGGCAGATCTCGGACTACGAGGCCATGATCCGCAGCGTGCCGCTGGAGCAGCGTGACATCCTGAACATCGAGCGCAAAGTGCAGGTGAACGAGAAGCTGTACCTGTTCCTGTTGGAGAAACGCGCGAACACGGTGATCGCACGTGCAGGCATCGTGCCCCAGACCAAGGTGATCGAACGCGCCAGGTCGTTGGGGGTGGTAAGACCTGACAAGCTGAAGATACTCTACACGTTCATCGTCGGCGGCGTGGTCCTGTCCTTGTTGGTCGTATTCGTGCGCGTCCTGTTCTACGACCGCATTGAGAATGCGGACCAACTGAAGGAGATCGCTCCGTTGCCTGTGTTCGGCGAGATCATCGCATCCGACAAGGCGGAGGAGAACTACGTGGTGGTGGACAGCGACCCCAAGGCCGCCATCACCGAGAGCTTTCGAACGGTACGGACCAACCTCGAATACCTGCCGGCTACGGACAGGGGAAAGGTGGTGCTGGTCACGAGCTACAGGCCCAATGAAGGCAAGACCTTCTGTTCCGTGAACCTTGGTGCCATACTGGCCAAGGCCGGCAAACGGGTGCTCCTGCTGGAACTCGACCTGCACAAACCGAAGGTGGGCACCGGCCTGAACATGAGCAGCGCGGTGGGCCTTAGCAATTTCCTTGTGAACAAGGCCTCTCTGGAAGATGTGGTGCAGCCGACCCACATCGAGAATTTCCACGTGGCGCTTTCCGGGCCGACCCCTCCCAACGCTTCCGAACTCGTTCTGAGCAAGCGGCTCGAGGAGTTGTTCCGGTTCGGAAGGGAACACTATGATTACGTATTGATCGATACTCCACCGGTCGGCCTCATCACGGATGCCTTGGTGATGATGAAACATGTGGATGCCACCTTGTTCGTGGTGAACACGCGTTTTGCGAACAAGGACCATATGCGGAACGCGATGGATGTTTTCAAGGACAATCCGGTCCCGAACTTCGGCTTCATCCTGAATGGTGTGCGTATGAAGAAGTCGAAATACTACTACAACACCAATTACGGATACGGTTATCGATATGCATATGGATACGGAACGGGTTATGGATATGGCTATGGCTATGGATATGGCTACAGGCGTCGCATGCGATCGAAGAAGAAGGATGGTGAACGCCCGGACACCGGAACGAAAAGCTGATCCCGGACCGGCCGATGGGTAGCACGGGATCAACGGCAGCGACGCGCAGCGAGGATTGGGACATCGTACTCGTTCCGCGTCAGGAGTGGTGGAGGATCGACCTGAAGGAGTTCTGGCACTATCGCGACCTGGTCAGGTTGATGGCGCATCGGGACATCACGGCCCAGTACAAACAGACCGTGCTCGGACCGCTCTGGCATGTGATCCAACCCCTGACCACCACGTTCACCTTCGCGTTCATCTTCGGCAAGGCGGCCGGATTGTCGCCGCCGGACGTGCCCGCCATCCTTTTCTATCTCAGCGGGATCGTTTCATGGAACTATTTCGCGGGCGTGATCAACCGCACCTCGAAGACCTTCGTGGGCGGGGCGAACGTGATGAGCAAGGTCTACTTCCCCCGATTGGTGGTTCCGGTGAGCATGACCCTGAGCAGTTTGGTGAGCTACCTCATTCAATTGGCCACTTTCCTGCTCTTCTACTTCACATATTGGGTGAAAGGACCGGTCAAATGGCACTTGTCCCCCTGGGTTGCCGCCATGCCCCTCCTGATCCTGATGATGGCCGCGCTGGGCCTTGGGGTGGGGGTGTTGGTCTCGTCCATGACGACCAAGTACCGCGACCTGAGCTTTCTGGTCGGTTTTGGCGTGCAGTTGCTGATGTACGCGAGCCCGGTGATCATGCCGTTGGACCGATTGGCCAAGGTGCCCTGGCTGCTGCGGATATTCAAGCTCAATCCGATGACGCCGGTGATCGAGGCCACACGCGCGATCTTCTTCGGCAAGCCGATCGACTGGGCGGGATTGGGCTACACCGCGGTGGTGACGGCCGTGGTCGTGGGCGTTGGCCTGATGGTGTTCCATCGCGTGGAGCGCTCCTTCGCGGATATCGTATGAGCGCCGACGATCCACATGTCATCGAGGTCGAGGACCTGAGGAAGAGCTACCGGCTCGGCGTGATCGGAGGTGCCACGCTGGGAGACGAATTGCGCGTGCTTTGGGCCTCCCTGCGTGGCCGGCCCAACCCGCTGGCCCCCCTGGACGCGGATGCGGACGATCAGCGGAGCGGAGATCTGTTCTGGGCGCTGCGCGGTGTGACCTTCGAGGTCCGCAGGGGCGAGATCCTGGGGATCATCGGGAAGAACGGCGCCGGAAAGAGCACCCTGCTCAAACTCCTCTCACGGATCACCACACCCACGCAAGGCGTGGTGCGGATGAAGGGGCGGGTCAGCAGCCTGTTGGAGGTGGGCACCGGGTTCAACCCCGAACTGACCGGACGCGAGAACATCTACCTGAACGGCACGATCCTCGGAATGAAGATCGCGGAGATCGACAGGAAGCTGGACGAGATCATCGCCTTCAGCGGGATCCAACACCACATCGACACACCGACCAAGCGCTACAGCAGCGGCATGAAGGTGCGACTGGGTTTCGCGGTGGCCGCGCATCTGGAGCCGGAGATCATGATCATCGACGAGGTGCTGGCGGTGGGCGATGCGGAATTCCAGCGAAAGTGCCTGGGCAAGATGAAGGACGTGGCCGGCAGCGGTCGTACGGTGCTTTTCGTGAGCCACAACATGGTGGCCGTGCAAAGCCTTTGCTCACGTGTGATCTGGTTGCAGGACGGCAAGCTCATCATGGACGGTCCACCCGATGAGGTCGTCAAGAAGTACCTGCATACCTACACCGTGCAACGTGCGGAGGCGACCTGGCCGGAAGGGACCGCGCCCGGGCGGGAGGACCTGGACCTTGTCCGGGTGGCGCTAGCACACGACGCGGGGGAGGGCGTGCTCACCATCGACGATCCCTTCCGCATCTCCATCCGGTTCCGGAACCAAGCGGTGGAAAGCGGTGACATCACCGTGGGTATCCATCTGATCAACGATGACGACGTTCTGGTGTTCAACAGCAACTACCGCGATGAACCCACGGCCCAGCAAATGTTCCCCATCGGTGAGCATACCGTGGAATGTCCGGTGCCGGGCGGACTGTTGAACGATGGGGACTACCGCGTGACCGTGAACGTGATCCGCAACGGGCGGTTCTATTTCCGGGTGGAGGAGACGATCTCCTTCACCCTGCAGGAGGCCAAGCGGCGCGGCACCTTTTTCCGGAGCCACGGCGGTGTGATCAGACCCCGGTTGCCATGGCGGAAGGTCGATTGAAGCGGGCGGTCAAGCGTTGGGTGGCACCCTGGCGGCCCCGGTTGATGCCCGACCTGCTCGTGATCGGTGCCCAAAAGGCCGGCACCTCCGCCTTGTTCGACATGCTGGTGAAGCACCCGGCGATCGTGCCCCCGGCCCGCAAGGAGATGGGATTCTTCAGCGACGATACGGCCTATGCACGGGGTTGGTCCCATTACCTGCCGCAACTGCCGTTGCGACCGCTCCGCGGCAGCGGCTGGCGCACCCTGGATGCCACCCCGAGCTATCTCGCCCATCCAAGGGCGGCGGAACGCATCCGCCACCATCTGCCCGACGTGCTTCTTGTGGCCGTGCTCAGGGATCCCGTGAAGCGCGCCTACAGCGATTGGAACATGTTCCACCAGTTGCAGGACCATCCCGTGAACGCACATCTGCACGACCCGCGCAGTTTCGAGGAGGCCATGCAGCAGGAGCTCACCATGCCATTGGAACGGACGCACTATCTCCAACGGGGCTGCTACGCGCCACAGCTTGAACGCTACATGGGCCTCTTCCCGAAGGATCGGCTCCTGCTATTCACCTACCCGAACTTCAAAAAGGACCCGGAGGGCGTGGTCCGGGCGATCCTGGAGCACATGGGCCTGGAAATGCCGCGTTTCGATGCACCGTTGCGCGAGGTCCGATCCAACGTCAGGCCCTATGCGGAGGGCATTGCCCCGGACATGGAAGAACGCCTCCGCGTATTCTATGCGCCCCACCTCGCACAACTTGCCGACCTGTTGGGCGGAATGCCCGATCTGGACGAGCGTTCGGGGCACTGAGGTACCTCGGATCACCTACATTTACGGGGATCCGAACAGCCGGGAAGAACGATGCCACAAGGGTCCGTACAGGAGATGCCGGAAAAGGTGAACGACAGGTTCGAGGAGCCGGTCTATGTCACGCGCGCCTTCATGCCGCCTTTCGAGGAGTACATGGAGTTGATGCGGGGCGTCTGGGACCGTGGGTACGTGACCAACCACGGCCCCTTGGTGCAGGAGTTCGAGCGGGCTTTGGGGGAGCGGTTCGGGCTGCCCGGTTCCGTCTTCATCGTGAACGGGACCATCGCACTGCACCTCGCCATCCGGGCGCTCGAATTGAAAGGCGATGTGATCACCACGGCATTCTCGCATCCGGTGACCACGACGAGCATCATGTGGGAGGGCTGCACGCCGGTGTTCGTGGATGTGGACCCGGGTACGTTCTGTATCGATCCCGCCCGTATCGAGGAGCGGATCACCCCCCGCACCACGGGCATCGTCGCCACACATGTCTATGGCATCCCGTGCGATGTGGAGGCGATCGCGGACATCGCACGCAGGTACGGCCTCAAGGTGCTTTACGATGGGGCCCATGCCTTCGGCACCACCTTGAACGGACGCAGTATCCTGGAGCATGGCGACGTGAGCACCACGAGCTACCACGCCACCAAGATCTTCCATACGGTGGAAGGTGGCAGCATGCATGCCGGCGATCCGGACCTGCAGCGCAGGCTCGTGCTCATGCGCACCATGGGCCAGTGGGGTGAGGAGTTCTTCATCCCCGGCATGAACGCGAAGAACTCCGAGATGCATGCCGCCATGGGGGTGGCCAATCTGAAGTACTACGATGCGATCATGGCCGCACGCAGATCCCAGTGGGAATACTACCACGAGCTGTTGCAGGGCGGTCCGCTCGGGTTGGCCCGTGTTCCGGAAGGTATCGGCTACAACCACGCCTATTTCCCCGTAGTGTTCCCCTCCTCGGAGGTCCTGGAGCATGCGCGTCGGGTACTCAACGCGGGGAACGTCTTTCCCCGGAGGTATTTCCGGCCGGCCTGTACACAACTGCCCTATGTTTCCCGGCAGGGTGAGTGCCCGATAGCGGAGGGCATGGCCGACACCGTGATGTGCCTGCCCCTTTTCCACGATCTGGACCGGTCCACCGCCGAGCGCATCGTGGAGATGCTCTTGGGCGCCTTGAAGGGCTGATACCTCTGTTGGACCTACCCCTGGTGATCGAGTATCCCGATCAGCCGGTCCACCATCCTGTCCATATCGGTCGGGTCGTACCGTTGGTCCACGGGCAGGGCCACCAGGCGTTGGACGAGCGAACGCTCGAACGCGGGCACCTGTGGTCGCGATAGGACCTCGGGCCAGAGCATGGGGGCGAAGATCCCCGACCGATGCAACACCCCATGGTCGATCGGCACGGGCAGCAGCAACGGATAGGCAAAGGGGCCTTCCACTGCCGTGGTGTGCATGCGCAGCTCGTTCCGATCGGCCAGCTGCCGGTGCAGACGGAGGAAGTTCTCCGTGCGGGCACGACGCACCCGATCGCGATCGGTGTGGAGGAGCATCACTTCGGACTCCACCGCGCATCCGCGGAAGGCCGCGCTCATGGAAGCTTCGTTGGACCGATGCCATGCCAGCCCCATGCCCTGCTCTCCCGCGAGCGCCAGGAGCAGATGTGTGGTGATCGGCGTCGTGTTCCTTTCCCTCGGAACCACAGGTTCCGAGGGCGGGAAGAGCAGTGCGCCATCGGCGACACCGAAGAACTTCCGGGCGCTGTTGAACGTCCAGCCGCCCGCCGTCGGTCCTGCGAAGAAGGCCTGGGAATGGTCCATGATGCAGCGTTCGCGCCATACTTCGGCCCATGGACGAAGCTGTTCGGTCAGAAGGCCGAAATAGTTGACGAGCAGGATCATGTCGTCGGCCTCCGGCGAAGGCGGCCTGTCCGGCAGGAGGTCGTTCCCGATGGTGTAATGGGCCAGCTGCACATCACCCACCGTGTCCGGATCGATCACCGAATCACAGATATAGTGCGGGACCCAAAGACGTTGCGGTCGTTCTGCTCGCACTGCGGCTGCGATGCATGCCCGCCCCGTGCTCAGGAGAACGCCTTCGGCCGGCAGGGGGGTGGCATCACCGAAAATGTCGGGTCCCAGATATCCGCCGAATGTGGTCCGCATGCCCGCCATGTGTGTCTGCAAAGATGCCGGTTCGCTTGCATCGCGCGGCAGGTGCAGCCCCCCCGGTGGGGCCTGTTATCTTTGCGGGCCTTTCGGCGGTCCTCCGATGCCTGCGGGCCGCATCGCAGGAACACCTTTCCATGACGACCATCCAAAGACCGATCGACGTGACCGGAAGGACGGCCATCATGCAGCCGTACTTCTTTCCCTATGTTGGTTACTACCAGCTGGCCGCGGCCGTGGAACGGTTCATATTCTACGATGACGTCCAGTTCATCAAGGGCGGCTTCATCGCCCGCAACAAGCTGCATGTCGGTGGAAGGGACCTGCTCTTCACCGTGCCACTTTCCGGCGCGAGCCCGAACAAGCGCATCGATGAGGTGCGGATCGACATGGGGCTGTATCCGCGCTGGCGTGAACGGTTCCTGCGCACCATCGATCAGAACTACGCGAAGGCGGCGAATTTCGCCGAGGGCAGGGCGGTGCTCCATGAGGTGCTCGAACTCGAGGACGATCGTATCAGCACACTGGCCGCGCGATCGGTGCGTCTGCCCATGGCCCGCCTGGGCCGATCCGTGGAGTTCCTGTTCAGCTCCCGACTGGACCTGCGTACGGACCTGAAGCGGGAGGAGCGCTTGTTCGATATCTGCGACCGGCTCGGTATCCGCGACTACATCCAATCCCAGGGCGGCACGACGCTCTATTCAGGCGAACGGTGGAGGCAACGCGGCCTGTCCCTACGCTTCCTGAAGCCGGTGACCATGGAATATCCCAGGCCGGGCGGCGCGCTCAGCGGACTCTCCATGCTCGATGCATTGTTGCACGTTCCTTTCGATCGGTTGGACCCGCTCCTGGACCGGTACGAACTCTTCACCAATTGATGCGGATGGAAACGCGGCACGCGATGCATACCGAACGCCGGACCCATGGATAGGATCAACGTGCTCGTCTACCCCAGCGGTGCGGAGAACGCGTTGGAAGTGCACCAGGCCTTGAAAGGCGTGATGAACGTGCGCCTTTTCGGGGCGTCCAGCCGTGATGACCATGGTGCGTTCGTCTTTCGGGAGCATACTACCGACGCTCCGGCCATTACCGATCGCGACTTCGTCGAAAGGTTCAACGCGCTGCTGGAAAGCTGGGGGATCCAGGTCGTCATTCCCACGCACGACGATGTTTCCCTGCATCTTGCCGAAGTGGCGGACCGCCTCAAGGCGCGCGTGGCCGTACCCGGGGTGGAACAGGCCCGGACCTGTCGCAGCAAGCGGGCCACCTATGCCCTGCTCGAAGGGCTGCCCTGTGTGCCACGGACCTATTCGGGAACAGTGCCGGACGATGCCTTCCCCGTGTTCGTCAAGCCCGATCGGGGTCAGGGGGGCAAGGGTGCGTTCCGTGCCGAGGGCCCCCAGGACCTGCAGGGCATCACCCCGGATGACGATGTGGTCATCTGTGAATTCCTGCCGGGCACCGAACTCACCGTGGATGCCTTCACCGACAGACATGGCAGGCTGCGGTTCGTGGGTGCCCGCTCCCGGGACCGCGTGTTCGGCGGGGTGAGCGCGCGCTCCACCACCGTGCCGCTCTCCGACGAGGTGCGCATCATCCTGGAGGAAGTGAACGCCCTGCTTCGTCCGCGCGGCCTCTGGTATGTGCAACTCCGCCAGGATGCGCAGGGGGCGTACAAGCTCATGGAGGTATCCGTGCGTGCAGCGGGCACCATGAACCTCTACCGCGTATTGGGCGTGAATTTTCCCCTGCTGACCGTTTACGACCTGTTGGACATGGACGTGGAGGTGCTGGCGAACGACATGTACCTGCAGGTGGACAGGGCCCTGTTCAACCGTTACCGAACACAGCTTGAATTCGACACGGTCTATATCGACTACGACGACACGGTGACCCGCACCCTGACCGGCACCGTGGATCCGCTCACCATGTCGTTCCTTTACCACATGCGGGATCGTGGCAAACGGATCGTGCTGATCACGAAGCACCGGAACGACCTGACAGCGGACATGGAACGCCACCGGATCCACGTGGGGCTGTTCGATGAGGTCCACCACCTGGCCGGGGAGGAGCGGAAGAGCGATCTCGTGCGGCCCGGCAGGGCGGTCTTTATCGACAACTCCTTCGCCGAACGCAAGGAGGTGAAGGAACGCCACAACATACCCGTGTTCGACGTGGACGGCATCGCCGCACTGATGGATTGGCGGGAATGAAGGCCATCGATGATATCCGCAACGAGGTGGCGGCCACGGCCATCCGCTTCATGGCGAGCGGGCGGGATGCCGTGCACATCCTGGGAACGAACAAGTACGGCCTGGCCGCGGCGCATCTGATCGAAAGCGAGGGCGGGCATGTCGCCGGCTTCATCGACGATCGACGTGCCGGTGAGGAACTCCACGGGTTCCCCATCGTGTCCATGGAGAACGTGCCCGAGGGAGGCGCCCTGCTCAACTGCATCGTGGAGGGCAGGTCCGTGGAGGCACGCGACAACCTGTTGGGTCGCGGACCGCGGACCTACTGTGACTACTTCGCGCTTCGCCTGGTGCGCCCGCAGGCATTGCCCGAAGTGGATTTCATGGGCGCCACGGATACGATCCCCGCTGACCTGTCCCGCTACCGATGGTTGCACGATCGTCTGGCCGACGACACCTCGCGGACCACGTTGGAAGGGCTTCTTCATTTCCGGCTCAACAGGGACATCCGCGGGCTCGAACGCTTCACCTACCGGTTGCACGAGCAGTACTTCGAAACCTTCGTATCCCTCGCGAACGACGCGGTATTCGTGGATGGAGGGGGGTTCGATGGCGGTACGGTCCAGGAGTTCCATCGGCGATATCCGGGGCACGGTACGGTCCACTATTACGAACCGAACGCGGCCTCGATGGAATTGTCGCGAAAGAACCTGGCGGTGGTACCGCATGTCCGGTTCGTTCCCAGGGGCCTGTGGAACGAAGCCACCATCCTGCATTTCGATGCGTCCCTGGGCTCCGCGAGCAAGGTGTCCGAGGCTGGAGGGGCATCGATCACGACCACCGCGCTGGACCTGGAACCGATCGAGCGTGTGGACATGATCAAACTCGATATCGAAGGGGCCGAGTTGAACGCTTTGCGGGGAGCGGAGCAATTGATCCGGCGGCATCGCCCGGTCCTGGCCGTGTGCGTTTACCATCACCAGCAGGACTTCTGGAAGGTGCCGGAATCGGTACTGGAAATGGTGCCCGATTACATGTTGTACCTCCGCCATTACACGCAGGGGGTGTTCGAGACCGTGATGTATTTCGTCTAGTTCGATGGTCGTGTCTTGGATAGTGTAGCGGATCGATGGACATCATTGGATCGGTCGATGATCATGCACATGGGCGAAGGACGGCTCTGGAGATCTCCATTGCGTTATGGGGCCTTGCCGATCGGGCTGCGGTGGAGAAGCAACTGCGCGAACGGGTGGTCCTGTTCCCTGGGGATCTTTACGCAAGTCTATTCCTGGTCCAGATCCTCTGTTGGGCGGAACGCAGGAAGGAGGCGGAAAGGATCGTGGAAGGGCTCTTGGCTGCCCGGGACCTGGGGCGAAAGCGGTTACAGGAAGATCTCCTCGCCAAGTTCGATGCACGGTCGATCCGGTCGGAGTATGTCATCTTCCCGAATTCGACGATGCAGAACATCGGTTTCCTCGGACACGTGCTTACTCTGAAGAACGGCAGGTCAATGGAACTCCTGACCAAGATCACGACAGAGGAGCTGATGGGGACCGAACTGCTGTTCCACGAGCGTGTTGCTCCGGCCTCGAAGGCGATGGCTTCATTGGCCCCTGGCATCGTGGACGTGCGCAAGGATGGGCGATCCGAGCTGTACCTGCTTACCATGGAGCGCGTAGTGGGTCTGCCGTTGGTGGTCGATGGTATGGGGGACGCTACGGTCGATGGTCTGTTGGACAAATACCAGGCACTGCTGGCATTCCCATGGAAGGATGTCGTCCCGGACCTTCGCGAGAGACCCCTGGAGATCGGCCTCAGTCATGCCTATTTGGTGTCAGCGTTCCAGGGTTGCGATCGGCCCGGTCGTGCGGATGCCATCCATTCCTGGTTGGCGCGCAACGTGAACGATCGAGGCTATGCTCCGGAGGTCCAACAGGCGGTCAGGTCCGCGATCACTCTCATGCACGAACATCGGGTCCTGGAGCGCCTGGATCCCGCCGTCTCGTTCACCTTGCTCCATGGCGATCTCCATCGGAACAATGTACTGGTCGGGAAGGACCGTTCCTGGATCATTGACTGGGGGAAAATGGCCATCGGTCCTCGGGGCATCGACCTGGCCGTTCTCTTCCGGAGGTTCCCATTCGATCGGACACTTGGATTGCTTGAAAGGAACAAGGTCTTCAATGGTCGGTGTGACCTGGAGCGCATCACCTTCAGCTACGCCTTGATCGTGGTGAGCGTCATGATCGATATCGATCCCATCAAACATGAACCACCGGATCACCTCTTCTTACCTGCGGTCGATTTCATTGCCAATGCCTTGAACTGAGCACATTCGCTCATGGCGCGGCACATTGCATGACCCCTCCGGGTGCCTTGGAGGGCTATCTTCGCCATCTCGACTTCGCAGGCCTGTGATCACGCTCATCGGTCTGAAATGACGCACCCCGAACATGATCACCAAGGAACAGACCGAACGGTTGAAAGACCTCTACCGAAGCGCATCCAGACACTCCCAGTACCAGATCATGCCCGGGTTCCTGGCCGAATTGGTCGATCCTGGCCAGTTGAACAAGCTATGGGACCGGTTCGAAAGGGAGCGGATGGAATACTTCACCCGAAAGGTGGACATGCGCGGGAAGCGGGTCGTCGATATCGGGGCCAATACGGGGTATTTCGCATTCGAAGCACTTGAGGCCGGGGCCAGGGAGGTCATCTGCTATGAAGGCGATGCCGATCATGTCGAGTTCATGCGGATCGCGGCCGAGATGTTCAACAAACCGCTTGTGGTGCATCAGGAGTTCATGGATTTCAAGAATCCTCTGGAGGAGGCACCCGTCGACGTGGTCCTGCTATTGAACGTGCTCCATCATGTGGGTTTCGATTTTGGAGAAAAGGATATTGATATTGAGGAGGCGAAAGGCCGGATCGTCAAGAACTTGAATTGGTTCGCCGATCAAACCCGGTACATGATCTTCCAGATCGGATTCAGCTGGATGACCCAATATGACAAGCCGCTCTTTCCCAATGGTACGAAGAGTGAAATGATCGCCTGGTTGCTGCCACTGCTGATCGATCATTGGGAAGTGATCGAGATCGGAATTGCGGAGGTCAGGGAGGGCGCTACGCGGTACGAGCCTCTTGGTGAAAGGAACATCGAGCGGAACGATGCCATCGGAGAGTTCCGGAACCGCCCCATTTTTGTGCTGAAGAGCAAGCTGATATGATCGCGGATCGCGAGCCGCTGGTCAGTGTGCTGTGCACTACCTACCAGCATGAGGCCTATATTGCTCAAGCGCTCGACGGTTTCCTCATGCAGCGCCTGGACGCGCCGTTCGAGGTGATCGTGCATGATGATGCGTCAACGGATGGTACGCCTGATATCATACGTTCTTACCAGGACCGCCACCCGGATATCATCAAGCCGATATTCCAAAAGGTCAATCAGTTCGCGAACGCACCGGGTCGGGTCACACGAATAGTGAACGAGGCGGCAAATGGCCGCTATATCGCCCTGTGCGAAGGTGACGATTACTGGACCGATCCGTTGAAACTCCAGCTTCAAGTGGACCTGTTGGAGGCGAACCCCGATGCGACCGGTTGTTTCCACTATACGCAGCAATTATTCGACGATACGGGTCTGCCCGGTCGTATTATCGGTGAGCATGCTGGAAGGACGCGCTTCACGGTGGAGGACACCTTTTCGTCCTATGCGCTTTGTCACCACAACGCGTTCATGTACCGGAGCCACTTGCACATCCTGCCCGAATGGTACGCCACCATCAAAAGCGGTGACATGGTGATCTTCTCCATGGTGGCCGCGCAGGGGCCGTTGCTCTGCATTCCCCGGGTGATGAGCGTGTATCGCAAACATGGTGCGGGTGTCACGGCGGCGGATGCCGTGGAACAAAAGGCCCACCATCTGGCCCGTATCCGTCTCCTGAAACTCCTTGACGAACAGCACGGCTTCAAGTACCACGGAGCCGCCATGGAGGCGATCGCCGTGCATGAGCGGGAGTTGGCGAAACTACCGTCGGCGCATTCTTCGGGATTCCGCGAACGCGTGCTCCGAAAGTTCCGTTCCTGGACCGGTGACAAACCATGAGCGCACGATGACGGAGCCGAGGGTCGCGATCATCTCTCCGAACCGGAGCGCTTGGAGCGAGACGTTCGTGCGGGCCCACATCGAACGGCTGCCGGGGGTGAAGCTGGTTCTGATGGACGACCACCTGCCCCGGAGGGATGCCGACGGTGCACCGCTCCTTTCCGACACCTTGCGCGCACGCCTCGTACGACGTGTGCGCGGCATCGGGCCTGAAAGTGCGCTGCGCCGGGCGGTGACCGAACGCCTGCGGCGTGCGCGGATCGAAGTGGTCTTCGCCGAATACGGGCCCACCGGCGATGCCATGCTGCCGATCTGCAGGGAGCTCGACATTCCGCTGGTGGTGCAATTCCATGGTGTGGACGCCTATCACGAAAAGCTCCTGCGGGAGCACGATGGCTATACCGCGCTGCTCAAGGGTGCCGCCGCGATCCTGGTGGTCTCCAGGGAGATGCAAAGCCACGTGATCGCTCTGGGCGCCGATCCCTCGAAGGTCGTTCACAATGTCTGTGGGATCGACCTGGACCGGTTCAGACCGGGACGTCCCGAACAGGCGGACAAGACCTTCCTTTTCGTGGGGCGCTTCGTGGACAAGAAGGCACCTCAGCTCGTGGTGCTCGCCTTCGCCCGCGCCCTCGAAAGCGATCAATGGCTGCGTCTGCGCATGCTGGGTGATGGTCCGCTCCTGGAGTCCGTCCGCCAGATGATCGGCGCGCTCGGTATCGAGGGGTCCGTGGAATTGCTGGGCGTGGGCTCACCGGACGAGGTGGCCGCGGAAATGGCCCGTTCCCGCGCGCTTGTTCAGCACAGCGTGACCACCGCCAGTGGCGACCGGGAGGGCACTCCGGTGGCCGTGATGGAGGCCATGGCCGCGGGGTTGCCGGTGATCGCGACACGGCATGCGGGCATCGCTGATGTGGTGGTGCACGAGACCTCCGGATTGCTGTGCGAAGAGCGCTCCATCGACGTCATGGCCGGTCACATGGTCCGCCTGGCCGCGAAGCCTGATCATGCCGCCAGGATGGGCGCTGAGGGAAGGCGTATCGCTGAGCGGGACCTCCGTCTGGACGACCGCATCGACACCATCCATCGGACACTGCTCCGTGCCGTCGGCCGGTAGCACGGTACTTTCGCGGCCGTGCATGTCACCTACCTCACGCACTACGCGGAGCTATACGGCGCCAATCGATCGCTCCTCGACCTGTTGGTCGAACTGCGCGATCGCGGCGAGGTGGTCCCGCATGTGCTGTTGCCGCGCGAAGGGCCGATGACCGACCGGTTGTCGGAACTGCGTATCGCACATCGCGTCCTTCCCTTCCAGCCCTGGATGAGCGAACGGCGCTATGAGGGCCGGGCGCATCACCGCATCGGCCAATGGTGGAGGTACCACAGAGCGGCACGGGCCAGGGCGCAGCGGAACCGGGCCCTGCTTCCCGTGCTTGCCGACCAGACGAAAGCCTGGGACACGGACATTGTGCATGCCAACTCAAGCGTGGTCGGGGTGGCGGCGGACCTGTCGTCGGAGGTCCTGCGCCCGTTGGTCTGGCATATCCGAGAACTTCCGGAGCGTCATTATTTCCTGCATTTGGATGAAGGGCGGGGAGGGTATGGCAGGGCGCTCCGCAATGCCGATCGACTGATCGCGATCTCCGAGGCGGTGAAGGCCGACATCCTGCACTATACCAGGCCCGTCCGTCCGATCGCGGTGATCTACAATGGTGTGCTTCACCGTGCGCGTTACGGGGAGCTGCGGCGCATGGCCCCTGCCCGCTGGTCGTCCACTGTACCTTTCATCTTTGCCATGGTGGGTCTGATCCATCCATCGAAGGGACAACTGCAGGCGGTGGATGCATTGGCGGAGGTGTGCCGGTCCGGTATCGACGCGCGCATGGTGATCGCGGGAGAGGGCCGCGACGATGCCCTGCGGCAGCGCATCACGGAGCTTGGCCTGGAGGATCGTGTGGAACTGGCCGGCTTTGTGACCGACCCCTATGCCGTCTTCGAATACGCGCATGCGCTGCTCATGTGCTCACGGAACGAGGCGATGGGCCGCGTCACCGTGGAGGCCATGGCCGCTGGATTGCCGGTGATCGGGCATGCCAGCGGTGGCACGCCCGAGCTGATCACGGACCGGACCACCGGCATGCTTTACACGGACGGCACCGGCGAACTGGCCGAATGCATGCGGCTGCTCGCAACAGACCCGGACCAGGCGCGTAAATTGGGAGAACAAGCCTCTCTGGCCGCAGAGGAACGGTTCTCCATCGAACACTATGCCGATGAGGTGCTCAAGGTCTATCATGAGGTACTCTCAGAACGTCGACCATGAAACGTGCACTACGGATCAGTATGATCACCCCGAGTTACCAGCAGGTGGATTACCTGGAAGAGTGCCTGCGATCTGTCGCTGATCAGCAGGGCGTGGAGGTGGAGCATATCTTGGTGGATGGTGGGAGTACCGATGGATCACGCGCGCTGATCGAACGTCATGCAAGGGGACTGGCCTGGTGGTGCAGCGAAAAGGATGGTGGTCAGAGCGATGCGATCAACAAGGGCCTGGCCCATGCCACGGGCGATGTGGTCAATTGGCTGAACAGTGATGACGCATTGCTGCCTGGCGCCCTGCGACGTGTGGCGGATGCGTTCGCGTCCGATCCGGGATTGCGCGTGTTCGGAGGTTGTGTCGTACATCGGCGAGGGACGGCTGACCGGCCGTTCGAGCGCATCAACGACATGACACGCATCGAGGAACTCTACACCGACCCCGTCATCAATCAGCCCGCCACCTTCCATCGCATGGATGTGGTGCGCGCTGCGGGCGGGGTCGATCCGGGACTGCGCTACGTCATGGACCTGGCCTTGTGGTGGGACCTGTTGTTCAGACATGGGACCACAGGGCTTCGGTTCGAGCCGGTCGAATTGGCCGTGTTCCGCCTCCATGAGGAAAGCAAGACGATGACCTCGATGCCGGCGTTCTTGGATGAAACAGCCTCCCTGTTGCATCAATTGGCCGAGGACGTAGGCGCTTCGGAATGGTGCGGGGTGCTGAACAGCCTGCACGATCTGAGGTCGGGCCTTCGGCGCATCCCCGTGCGGAAGGAGCATGCCGGTATCGTCATACGAATGGCCACACGGTTCGTGTTGAAATGGCATGGGTCGATCCACCAGCGCCGTGAATTCGAGGCGATGCGTGAGGTCGTTCCCCTGGTCGACCCCAGGGATCCATGGGAACGGGCCCGGCTCGATGGGCTCCTGGACCAGTTGCGCGCAGGCTCCTGGCCTGCATTCCGGCTACGGCGAAAACTCAAGCACTTGCGCGGATGAGGGTCAGCGTGCTCATCCCGGTATTTAACAAGGCGACATTCGTAAAGGAGGCGGTACGTTCCGTGCTCGATGGAAGCTGGAAGGACCTGGAAGTGGTGGCCGTGGATGATGCCAGCACTGACGATAGTCTGCGCATTTTGGAAGATATCGGCGATCGACGGATCCGCATCGTTCGGCATGCCTCCAATCTGGGACCCGCGGCCGCGGCCAACACAGGCATCGCCGCAGCACGTGGGGAGTACATCGTACGGTTGGACGCCGACGACATCGCCGTGCCCGAACGTATTGCCAGACAGGTGGCTTTCATGGATGCGCATCCCGACGTGGGCGCTTCAGGCGGTTGGTTGCAGCTTTTCGGTGATCGTGAGGTGACCTGGAAGTTCCCATTGAGCGATGACGATGCCCGGGCCGGTCTGCTGTTCGGTGTGCCCGTGTCCCAGGGTGCGTCCATCATGCGCCGGGAGGTGCTGGAACGGCATGGCCTGCGCTACGATCCGGCCTGGCCGCGCGTGGGAGAGGATTGGTTGTTCTGGGCCCGGCTCGCATCGGTCGGCCGGATCGCCAATCTGGATGAGCCCATGACGCTCTACCGCAGGGGTGCGAACAATATCACCCGCGGTGGGGACCGGATCGCCAACCACCGCGAGATCCTGCGTCTGCTGTTCCCCCTGGTCGGCCTCCACCCGACCCCGGAGCAGATCGACACGCATCTGATGGCGCTGACCTATTTCCACGAACCACCCGATGCACAGGCAGTACGACGCCTTCGCGCGTGGTTCGACCACCTGTTGTGGCTCAATGCCCGGCAAGGCCTGTTCCCACAGGCGGCCTTCGCGCGCACGGTGGGGACCATGTGGGACCGGGTCTATCATTATTTGCCGCGATACGGTTGGGGAGCATCGATCGCCCACATGAAAGCCGGTGGTCATTGGCCCGCGGACCGGATCCTCTATCTCCTCAAATGGCGTGTCAATGCCCTGTTGGGGCGGGCGCCATCATGACCCGGACATGCAACGGACCGTGATCCTGTTCACCATGCGGTTCCCTTTTGGAAGGGGTGAGACTTTTCTCGAGAACGAGCTTCCCGTGCTCTGCGATCTGGCCGAACGTGTGGTGGTGGTCCCCCAATTCCCTGATGGCGCCGCCCGCCCGCTCCCGGCCAACGCACAGGTGCGCACATTGCCTGGTGATCCCTACGCGCGTGCCACCCTGAGGGAGTTGCTGACCTGGTCCGGCCCTGCTCGGAAGCTTTGGCGATCACTGCGGCAGGATGCGCCGGACGTCCCGTCATGGCGCAGTGAGCGCCGTGCGTTGTTCCAACGCACCCTCCAGGCTGTGCATCGTGCACATCTTCTGAGGGACCTGTTGCGTGATCCATCCATGGAGGGTGGGCGGTTGTACACCTACTGGCTGCACGACTGGGTCACTGCCCTTGGGCTGCTGCACGAACGCGATCCCCGTCTGCGCTTCGTCTCCAGGGCGCATGGCTTCGACCTATATGAGCACCAGCATGCGCGCGGATGGATCCCATTCCGGAGCTTTCAGTTGGAACATGTGGACCGTGTGTTCGCGGTCTCGGGGTCCGGCTTGGAGCATCTGCGGGCCCGTCATCCGAGGTACATGGAGAAATTCGCGCTGCGCCATCTGGGCACTACGGACCACGGACCCGGCCCGTGGGCACCACCGGACCCACTGCACATCGCATCATGCGCGCACCTCATCCCTCGCAAGCGCTTGCTGCTTTGGGCACGGGTGCTGGAACAGGTACGGATCCCCGTACGCTGGACCCACTTCGGCGATGGTGTTGAACGCGGCGCCTTGGAAAAGGCCATATCGCGCCTTCCGGCGAACGTGCAGGTGGACCTGAAGGGTGACCGGGACAATGCCCGGATCATGGATTGGTATGGGGAGGTGCCAGTTCATCTTTTCGTGCTCTTCAGCGAACTGGAGGGCGGGGTCGCGGTGGCCGCGCAGGAAGCGGCCAGTTTCGGGATCCCGCTTCTGGTCACGGATTCGGGTGGTGTGCGCGACCTGGTCAACGAACGGACCGGTCGGCTGCTACCCCGCGATCCCGATCCCGGGGAGGTGGCCCGATGGGTGGAGGAATACCCGGAGAGTGCTTGGTGCACACCCTCAGCGAGAGATCGGGTCCGCGCTTTTTGGGAGCAGCACTTCCGGGCCGAGAACACGTTCGGCAGGTTCGCCATGGAGGTGCTGGGCGCCTCGGACTGAAGCCTGCCCGCGTACGCTATTTTTGGCCGTGCCGCGGGCAGCACGAACAGCATGAGGGGACGGGAGCTTTGGTTGTTCACCATGCACTTCCCCTATGGTGTTGGCGAAGCATTCCTGGAACACGAACTGCCTTTCCTCGCGGAAAGGTTCGATCGTGTATCGTTGTTCCCGTTGGAAGTACTCGGACCATCGCGCGACCTGCCGGCAGGCGTGGAGGTGGTGGGCCCTGTTTCCAGGCTTTATGCGCGCGCTGGTCTTTTCCGGATGATGATCCATCTGCCCCTGCTCCTTCGCGTGCGCCGGATCGTCCGCCGGGACGCCCCTACCCCGGAGGTCTTTCGGGCCAGGTGGCCCGAGGCGAGAAGCCGCTTTCGGCAGGGATTGCATCGCGCCCTCGCCTTGCGAAAGATCTTTGCATCACGGTATGATCCCGAACGCGTGGTCCTGTACAGTTATTGGACCAGTGACTGGGCTACGGCCCTGGGGTTGTGGCGCTATTGGTACCCGAAGGGTTGGTTCGTGTCGCGGATCATGGGTTTCGACCTGTTCGCTGATCGCTCCCCGGACGGCTGGCAGGTCCTTCAAAGCTTTCACCTGGAGCGGGCCAGACGCGTATATGCCGTATCGCGCTCGGGTTTGGAGCATCTTCGTGAGCGGCATCCGCGTTTCGCGGACCGGCTGGGGCTGGCCTATTTGGGTACCGCCGACCACGGGAGCGCTCCCTGGGCGCCTTCTCCGGGTCCGCTGCGCATCGTGTCCTGTTCCAACCTGTTCCCGCTGAAGCGGGTCACGTTGCTGGCCAAGGCATTGGCATTGTTCGAAATGGAGGTGGAGTGGACCCATTTCGGTGATGGTCCGGAACGCGATGACCTGGAACGGGAGATCGCCCGGATGCCGCCGAACGTACGGGCGACCCTAATGGGCAGTGTGCCGAATAAACACGTGATCTCATGGTACCAGGAGCATCCGGTGGATCTTTTCGTGCATCCGAGCATGTCAGAGGGCGGTGTGCCGGTTGCGCTCATGGAGGCTGCCAGCTTCGGTGTTCCGATGGTCGCATGTGCGGTGGGAGGGGTGCCGGAGATCGTGCTCCACGGAAGAACAGGGGTGCTCCTGCCTGCGGTCATTGGTCCCGATGGACTAGCAGTTGCGTTGATGGATGCCATGCGTTTGGCGGATGGGGCCATGCGTGACCATGCCCGCGCCCATTGGAATGAACATTTCTGCAGTGAGGACGTGCATGCAGCCTGGGCGGACGAACTGATCCGGATGCGCTGATGCTCTTCAACTCCTTCGAATTCGCGGTCTTCTTTCCGGTCGTCGCGGCGTTGTACTTCCTGCTCGACCCGCGGTGGCGTTGGGTGCTGCTGCTCATCGCGAGCTATTGGTTCTACATGGCCTGGCGTGCGGAGTATGCCGTTCTGCTCGTCGTCTCCACCATTGTCGACTACACGGCCTCGCGGGGTATCGCGGGCAGCGAGGATCCCCGCACGCGGAAGCGGTGGCTGCTCTTCTCGATCCTCACCAACCTCGGCATCCTTGGCTTTTTCAAGTATTTCAACTTCCTGAACGGCACCCTGCGATCGGTGGTCGGCGCGGCCGGTGGGCATTGGCCGGTGCAGGACACCGATGTGCTTCTGCCGATGGGCATCAGTTTCTACACGTTCCAGACGATGAGCTACACCATCGACGTGTACCGAAGGGTCCTGCAGCCCACGCGCCACCTGGGCAGGTTCGCCCTCTACGTCACCTTCTTCCCGCAACTGGTCGCCGGGCCCATCGAGCGCGCGCCCAACCTGTTGCCCCAGTTCTTCCGGGACCACGACTTCGACCAGGCACGTGTCATCCGAGGCCTGAAGCAGATGCTCTGGGGTTTCTTCAAGAAGCTGGTGATCGCCGATCGCCTCGGCCTCATCGTCGATCCCATCTACGACGCACCCCGCCAGCACGACGGTCCCACCCTGGTGCTGGCCACCTTTCTGTTCGCCCTGCAGATCTACTGTGACTTCAGCGCCTATTCCGATATCGCCATCGGTGCCGCCCGCGTGCTGGGCCATGACCTGATGGAGAACTTCCGGACCCCTTACCTCTCCTCATCGATACGCGAGTTCTGGTCACGCTGGCACATCAGCCTCAGCACCTGGTTCCGGGACTACCTCTACATACCGCTCGGTGGGAACCGCGTGCTCAAGTGGCGTTGGTATTTCAACCTCTTCGTTGTGTTCCTCGTGAGCGGGTTGTGGCATGGCGCCAACTGGACGTTCGTCCTCTGGGGCGCGTTGCACGGTGCCTTCCTCGTGGCCGCCCTGATCTTCGCACCGCTTTGGGAGCGTTTCAATGCGGTCACGGGGTTGGCGCGCCGACCAGGATGGAGGCAGGCTGTGAACGTGCCGGCCACCTTCGTGCTCGTGCTCTTGTCATGGGTCCTTTTTCGCGCGCGTACCATCGATGCCGCGGGTTGGATCCTGCATGAGATGATGGACCTGCGGACCGGCCTCGAAGGCCTGCGACACACCTTGTTCGATCATGCACCGGTCATGGCCCTGACCTCCCTGCTCTTCGCCATGGGGTTCCTGGTGTTCGATCCGCTCATCGATGACCTGGTGAAGGGGCGCCGTGCAGCACCGCGCCCGGTGCAATACGTGTTCTATGGCGCGGTGATGGCCGCCTGCCTGCTTTTCGGGCACTTCGGCAACACGGCGTTCATCTACTTCCAGTTCTGAGGATGCGGTTGCTGAAGCGTGCGATACCCTTCCTGGCCACCTTCATCGGTGCCTATCTGATCGGGTTCTGGGCCCTCTGCCATCTCACCCATAACGGCACTCCCTTGATCTTCTCGATCGCCCCGGAGCTTTTGATGAAGGGTGGAGACACCTACCAACGGTTCCAGGAGTTCGACCCGGACAGCACCTACGACGTGGTCTTTCTCGGTTCATCGCATGCGTATCGGGGCTACGATCCGGCCTACTTCACCCGCCACGGCTACGCGGCCTTCAACCTGGGCAGCAGCGCACAATCGCAGATGAACTCGTACTACCTGTTGAAGGACCTCGTTCACCCGGGCCACGTGCGACTGGTCGTGTTGGATGTCTATGAGGGTGCGATGGAGAGCGACGCCGTGGAGAGCACGAGCGACCTCGTCCAGAACATACCGTCGGACGCCACGGCCTGGAGGATGGCGCTCGCCCTGCACGATCCCCGTGGCCTGAACATGCTTGCGTTGCGCTATTTCATGAAGGGCCATGCGCCGTTCTATCGTGATCCCACGTACAGGGCGGGTGGGGGTGCGCTTCGGACGGATTCACTGAAGGTCCCGCCCCGGTATGACAAGGGCCGTCCGCTGCGGATCGACCCTCTGCAGGCGCACTACCTGCAACGCACCGTCGCACTTTGCCGGGAGCGGAACATCCCGCTTGTGCTGAGCGAGCACTACTTCCCGCATGCGAGCGATCAGGCCAGACATGCGGCATACACGGACCATCTGCGCGATCTGGTCGGTCCCGACGGACCCGTCCTCATCGACAAGGCCTACGACCATCACCTGTCCGACCGCGATCATTTCTTCGATCGGAACCACTTGAACGCGGCCGGTGCCGAGCTGTTCAGCGCCGACCTGCTCGCCGAGCTGCAAAAAAGGGACCTGCTGCCCACCCGCTGATCGGCCCCGCCGGGCATGGTACTTTCGCGGCCTGCCAATGAAGGTGTCCGTCATCATTCCCTGCCACAACGTGGAGGCCCACATCGATCGGGCGCTCGCCTCCGCGATGGCGCAGACCCATCCCGACATCGAGGTGGTCTGCGTGGACGACGGCAGCACCGACGGCACCGCGGCCATCCTGCGCCGCTGGTCCGCCGAAGCACCGCGTCCCATCCGCGTGCTGCATCAGGAGAACCGCGGGGCGAGCGCAGCGCGGAACCGGGGCATGGCCGAATGCGACGGCCCCTGGATCCAGTTCCTCGACGCCGACGACGCCATCGCCCCGGGAAAGGTCGCCGGACAGGTCGCCCTCGTGGAGGCGCATCCGGACACCGACCTGGTCGTCGGCGATTACGAGAGCGTGATGCCGAACGGCCTGCTGCTGCCGGCGCTGGCCTTGTACGACCACGCCTGGATGGGCCTGATCAAAACGCGGCTGGGCACCACCAGCGCCAACCTCTGGAAGCGCGAAGCCGTGGCTGCGGCGGGCGGCTGGCCGGAAGACCTCCGCAGCAGCCAGGACTATACCCTCATGTTCCACATGCTGCGCGCAGGGGCACGGGTCAGCTGGGACCATACCATTCGCACCGAAGTGCTCAAGCGCCCCACCGGGTCCATCAGTCAGACCGGTGTGCACCAGAATTGGGAGCGGTACGTTGGCCTGCGGCGGGAGATCAAGGAACACCTTGTCGCCACGGACCCTGCGAGCTACAGGGAGGAGATCGCCACGCTCGAGCAGTACATCTTCATGGCGCTGCGTATCATGGCGGTGAAGGACCGCAGGGCGGCCGTGACCGAGTTCCGGCGTTCCATCGGCCGGGGCTTCGTGCCCGAGGTCGGTCGTGCCATCACGGAGCGCTACGTGCTTCTGTATAAATTGCTGGGGTTCGCCGGTGCTGAGCGTTTGCTCGAAGCCATCGGCCGTCCCCGACATCGCCCCGTATGATCAGCTCGCACAAGGACCTGCTGGCCTATCTCGAGGCCGATCGTGTGGCCCTCCGGCGCGAACGGTCGCTGCAGGCGATGTTCGACGAGGTATGGAAGTTCCAGCGGCTGCTGCGCCGGGTGGAGTACTACCTGAACTGCCACAAGAACACCGGCCTTCTCGGCAAGGTCCGTTACAAGTTCTGGTCGATGCGCTTCCACCGGCAGAGCATCCGCTGCGGCTTCGACATCCCGCCCAACGTGTTCGGGCCCGGCCTCAGCATCGCACACCGCGGCACCATCGTGGTGCACCCGGATGCGCGCGTGGGCAGGAATTGCCGCATCCACGTCGACGTCGTCATCGGTACGCGGCCCGGCCCGGACGACCTGGTGCCGACGCTGGGTGACAACGTCTACATCGGTCCGGGGGCCAAGCTCTTCGGCGACATCACCATCGGCGACAATACGGCGATCGGTGCGAACAGCGTGGTGAACCATTCCTTCCCGGAGGGCTATTGCACCATCGCCGGTGCGCCGGCCCGGAAGGTGAGCGACACGCCCAGCACCGAGTTCATCATCGCCACGCGCAGCGCGAAGAAGACCCTGGGATGAGGAACGTGCTCGTGGTCGTGGGCACGCGCCCCAACTTCATCAAGGTCACGCGGTTCAAGGAGGTGGCCGCGGCGCATGGCGGAATCGACGTGCAACTTGTGCACACCGGCCAGCACTTCGACGCGAAGATGGCCGACGTGTTCTTCGCGCAGTTCGGTCTCACGCCCGACCATTGGCTGGAGGTGCCGCCGGGTAGCCCCACCAGCCAGATGGCCGGCATCCTGGTGGGCTTGGAGCAAGTGGCCACGGAGCAGCAGCCCGACCTGATGCTGGTGGTGGGTGACGTGAACAGCACACTGGCCGGCGCCCTCACGGCGAACAAGATGGGTATACGCCTGGGTCACTTGGAGAGCGGCCTGCGCAGCATGGACCGCGGCATGCCCGAGGAGATCAACCGCATCCTTACTGACCAGATCACCGATCACTACTTCATCACCGAACAGAGCGGGATCGACCACCTGTTGCAGGAGGGCCGACCGAAGGATGCGATGCACCTGGTGGGCAACACCATGATCGACACGCTGGTGAAGTTCGAGGACCGCATCCAGGCGTCACCGGTCCTGGAGGAACTCGGGCTGTCCGGAGGTGACCATGTGCTGATGACCATCCACCGCCCCGCCACGGTGGACGACCCGCAGGAACTGGCCAAGCTCGTGGACCTGATCGCCCTGGTGGCGAAGGACCATCCGGTGGTTTTTCCCGTGCATCCGCGCACCACCAACAACCTGAAGCGGTTCGGTCTGCACGAGCGGCTCGCGGCGATCCCGGGCCTGATCCTCGGCGGGCCGATGGACTACTTCGCCTTCCAGAAGCTGATCGCCACCTGCGCCTTCGTGATCACCGACAGTGGCGGCATCCAGGAGGAGACCACCTACCGCCGCGTGCCCTGCCTCACCCTGCGCCCCAACACCGAGCGGCCGGTCACCATCACCCGGGGCACCAACGAGCTGATCACCTTCGACCTGCCCGCGTTGCAGGAGGCCATCAGCCGCATCCAGGCCGGCACCTTCAAGAAAGGAGAGGTGCCACCGCTCTGGGACGGCCATGCCACCGAGCGGGTGGTGGAGGTGCTGGGGAAGGTGTTGTAGGCGCGGGTGGGCACCGGGCCCCCAAAAGCGTGGTCATTCTGCGTTGAACACTGTTCCGAAGGGGAGGAAGGAGGGAAGGGGAATGGTGGTCAACGGGTACCGCTAAAGATAATGCGTTAGAAACTGCCATCCTTTCGCCATGCACGGACAGCGCAGAACTGAACTGAGACCGACTGACGCACCGTCACAAGCATTAGGTTTAGTGAGTGTTGGCAAACGTTATTTGCTTACCAATCGTCATTCTTTTCGGCTTTCATTGACCTTACAAAATCCGCTATCAAAGATCGAATCTGTCTGTCAAGATACTCTGTGGTTAATAATCTCCATGTCTCAATATTACTTCCCTTTAGACCATTTGAGACAGGAGGGTCAAGTTGGTCAAGAGATGTCCTGTCATAGTAGTTTCCTTGCCCCGCGAGGGTAGACATGAGAAAATTTTCAACGCTGTATTTGAGTTTTCCGTCTTTGCAGAATATAATGAACTTGAAATTTAGTGAGACATCTGCCATATATACCTGTTTAAACTTTGGGTTAAGCAAAACGCTGTCTAAATCAAGATTTCCTGTACCGACAATTTGGTCTGAAGTTGAACCTTCTAGTTCAACCATGTTGTCTCCCGATTTCAACGTTGATACCACCCACAACTTTGCCTTACTTTACACTGCCTTTTTGTCTAAACCAGGCAATTCTAAAATCTCAGAGTAAACCACTTTTCCTGTTTCAGAGTCTTTAGGAAACTGTGCGAACGAAAGTGTACTTATCATCAGTAGGATGAAAAGGATTGTTAATTGCTTCATAGGTGTCAGGTTTTAATGTTTGCCAACTAGGGGGTTGTAACAGGTGTTGGGTTTATTTCGCCTATGAATGGAGTACTATTCCACTATTGCGGCACGTAAAGCCCAATAGGGTGTCATAGGTCGAGGTCATCCAGTGGGCTGCGGATCCGACCAAGTGCCTTGGTGCTAACAACCGCCTTCGCCATGGGTGTTCAGGAGTGTAGGAAACATGGCTTCGATGGTCGCTGTGTCTCATAAGCCCGGTGCGCAACGCGAGTTGAATGTAGCGCAGGTCGGTGCCCTTCTCGAAGAGGTGGGTGGCTGAACTATGGCGAGAGGATCGTGCACCATCGGATCGTCCCATTTTCTGATCGTTTGATCGCCTTCCTTCAGGGACATTGACATCTTCGCGAAGCCGACCTTTGCGTCCCTGCGCCTTTGCGGTCACGCCCCATGCTCCTCTACCTCACCTACAACGACCAGCCCAGCGGCGTCTACTGGAGCCAGGTGACCGATGTGGTGGTCTACCTGAACACGCTGGGGAAGGGCGAGGTGCGGCTGGTGGCGCTGGTGAGCGCACGCGACTTCCGCGCCACGCGACGCAAGATCAAGGCACGCGACCCGAAGGCCTGGGTGCTGCCCATGGTGCCACAGATGAAGCGGTGGAAGCAGAACACGACGCTGCTCCGATGGGTCTGCCACCGACTGCGTCCGGAGGGGATCATCAGCCGGGGCCCCTTCGCCACGTGGATGGCACTGCGCATGCGCGAGCGCGGGCTGGTGAAGAAGGTGTGCTTCGACGGCCGCGGGGCCTACGCCGCTGAATGGGAGGAATACCGGATCATCAACTACGATGCCCTGATCGCCCAGATCCGGCCGCTGGAGAGCGAAGCGGTGAACAAGAGCGACTTCCGTCTTGCCGTCAGCCAGGCCCTGGTGGACCATTGGCGTGAACGGTATGCCTACCAAGGTGATGCCCACGTGGTGATCCCCTGCACCCTGGGCAGCGAATTCCGCTTCGAGGAGCCCGACGACCGGGAAGCCGTGCGCCGCGAACTGGGCTACGCGCCGGAGGACGTCGTGCTCGTCTATTCGGGGTCCACCGCGGGGTGGCAGAGCTTCGGTCTGCTGGAGGAACTGCTCGCCGGCATCCTTTCCCGCCAGCCGGAGGTGAAGGTGCTGTTCCTCTCCCGGGAAGACGCCAACAACCGCATGCTGAAGGAGTGTTTCCCTGGCCGCGTGCAGGTGAAGTGGCTCGATCCCGCACAGGTGCAACGCACGCTGCGTGCCTGCGACCACGGCATCCTGGTCCGCGAGGGCACACTCACCAACCGCGTGGCGAGTCCCACCAAGTTCGCCGAATACCTCAGCGCGGGCCTGCCGGTGATCATCTCCGAGGGGTTGGGCGACTTCAGTGCGTTGGTGAAGGAGGAGGGATCGGGGGTGGTGGTGGGGAATGCGGACAATGAGAGAAATGAGGACAATGTGGGCGATGAGAGGAATGAGAGAAATGTGAGCAATGAGGTAGATCCAAGGACATTGGTCCGGCCATCGAACAAAGAGCGGGCGCGGTTGATGGGGATCGCGCAGGGGCGGTTCACGAAGCAGGCCTATGCCGCCCAGTACCGTGCGCTCCTCGAAGCGATGGCTTGAAGCGCCTGCGTTCTCCGTGTCTCCGTGCCTCCGCGTGATCCTCCTACTTTCGCGGCTTCATGGCGAAGAAGGTCCTCATCACCGGTGGCGCGGGTTTCATCGGCTCGGCGCTGAGCAGGCATTTGCAGGAGCTGGGCCATGAGGTGTTCGTGTTGGACGACCTGAGCTTCGGCCGGCGGGAACTGGCCGGCGTGGACGATGCGCACTTCTTCCGGGTCGACATCCGGGATCGGGCCGCCACACAGGAGGCGATCGCGACGATCGGTCCACAGTGGGTGTTGCATCTGGCCGCGGTCCACTTCATTCCCTACTGCAACGAACACCCCGTCGAGGCGGCCGCCATCAACATCACCGGCACGATGAACGTGCTGGATGCCTGTGCCGAAGCGGAGCAGGTCTTCGTGGCGAGCACCGCTGCGGTGTATCCCATCGCCGATGGTGCATTGGCCGAAGCGCATCCCACGGGTCCGCTCGACATCTACGGCATCACCAAGCTGGCCACCGAGCGCCTCGCAAGCGAGTTCCACCTGCGCACCGTCGTGCCGACGATCGTGGGGCGTTTCTTCAACGCCTTCGGTCCGAACGAGACCAATCCGCACCTGATCCCCGAGATCCAGCGGCAGGTACTGTCCGGTGCCCGCACCCTGAAGCTCGGCAACCTCGATCCCAAGCGCGACTTCATCCACACCGAGGACATGGGTCGTGCGATGGCGTTGCTGCTGGAAAAGGGCCTGAAGGGCTTCGACACGTTCAACATCGGTCGCGGCATCGAGTACAGCGTGCGCGAGATCGTCGATGCCTTCGAACGCCAGCTCGGCGAAAAGCTCCGGATCGACGTGGACCCCGCCCGTGTGCGCAAGGTGGAACGCATGCACCTGCTCGCCGATGTGGGCAAATTGAAGCGCGTGACAGGCTGGGAACCGAAATGGGGGATCGATGAGGGAGTGGCTACCTTGTTGAAAGAGCGCAGGGATCTTTAGCACAGGCCCATGTGTCCATGCGCACATGAAAAGATGCGGCGCGCGGATCCTCCTGCCTCGCCACCTTTGCCACATGTCGAAGCTTCACGTCGTCCTTTGCACCGATGGTGTCTTCCCCCAGGCCATGGGCGGCATGCAGCGGCATTCACGTTTGCTCGCGGAGCATCTGGCGCGCACCGGTGAGGTGGAGCTGACCGTTCTGCATCCGCACGAGCCACCCATCTTCGATCCCGCGCTGGGCATCCGTGAGGTGCACGTGCATGACATCGACAAGGACAAGTTCTACCTGCGGGAACTCAAGCGCTACAGCACACGCATCGCCAGGGAGCTGGACGAGTTGAAGCCCGACCTGATCCTGTCCCAGGGTTTCTGCGTGTGGGAAGACATCGCGCGTTCCCGCGACCGGCTGATCGTACACCCGCATGGCCTGGAGATGTTCCAGATGCTCACGGCGAAGGAGCGTTTGCTCGGCTGGCCGTTCCGTCGGGCGCTCCGTTCCATCCTGCGCCGCAGCCGGGTGGCCATCAGCCTGGGTGGCAGGCTCACCGATATCCTGCGCGAACAGGTGAAGGGATCGCCGTGTGAGGTGGTGGTGCTTCCCAACGCCGTGGACCTGCCTACCGCGATCTCATCCAAGCCTCCCGTACCGTCGACCAACCGGGTCGACGAGCATGGAGGGCCGGATGAGCGACCGACCATCAACCTCCTCTTCGTTGGCCGCTTCGCCTTCAACAAGGGCCTGGACGTGCTGATGGCCGTGGCCGAGCGCCTTGTGAAGAACGGGCTCGGCGAACGCGTGCACTTCCAGCTGGCCGGCGACGGTCCCTTGCTGAAGAAATACCAGGACGATGGACTTCCGCCGAACGTACGGTTGCTCGGACGTGTGGACGATGCGCAGCTCGATCGACTCTACCGCTCCTGCGATGCCTTCGTGCTGCCCACGCGATTCGAGGGCATGCCCACCGTGGTGCTGGAGGCGATGGCCCGCGCCAAACCGATCATCGTGAGCGATGTGGGTGCCACGTCCGAGCTGGTCACCCCGCACAACGGATACCTGCTGCCGCCGGGTGACGCCTGTGCCTTGTACGATGCCATCATCTCCTTCGCTGAACGTGGAGCCGAGGTGCACGCCAGGATGGGTCGTTACAGCCATGAGCGCGTGGTGGAACGGTTCAGCTGGCCGTCGGTGACAAAGGAGTACTTGGCGCTCTTTCAGCGTCTGGTCGCTCAGGGACGCTGATCCGTTCCGGGATCGAGCAACGCCCGCAAAGCCCGCCTGTCCACCTTGCCGCTGCTGCTCAGCGGAAGCGCCTTCAGGAAAAGGATCCGCGAGGGTACCATGTAGTCCGGCAGTTCGGTGGCGCAGGCCTTCAGCAATTCCTGCTCGCGTGCGGCGTGATCGTCCGGAAGCACGGCCACCAGGCCCGTGGCCAGTCCGTCCCGGAGGGGATGGGCAAGTACGTGTACGAAGGTCGCTGCGCTGTGCCTCTGAAGGACAAGTTCCACCTCACGCAGTTCCACGCGATGGCCGCGCACCTTCACCTGGTCGTCCAGTCGACCGTCGAAGTAGAGGTATCCGTTCGCGTCGCGATGGACCCGATCGCCGGTCCGGTAGAGCCGGCGGCCGTCCCGCGTGATGAAACGTTCCGCCGTGCGTGGGGCATCCTGCCAATAGCCCTCCGCCAGTTGCGGTCCGCCGAGCAGCAATTCGCCGGTGTCCTCCTCGATCACGGCCTCCGCCTCGGGAAGCGCGTGCCCGATGGAAACGATGCCCCGGTCCTGCGCGATCGGTCCCGTCGTTGCCTCGTACGCGGTGATCGCGATGGTCGTCTCGGTCGGGCCGTAGAGGTTCAACAGTCGGCTGTTCGGTGCGGCCAGCATCCAGGCCTGGGCGAGGTCCATCGGCAATGGCTCGCCGCAGAACGCACTGACGCGCAGCGAGGGGAATGCGTTCGCGCGCAGCAGACGCAGGCGTTGCATCACCAGGGCGGAGGATGGAACGGCGAACCAACAGGTGATGCCCTGGTCCCGGATGAACGAGGCGGGCGCCAGACGTTGGTCCTCCGGCACCACGTGCAGCGATGCGCCGGAGGCCCAGGCCATGAAGATGTCATGAACGCTCAGGTCGAAGGTGAGCGCGAACAGCTGCGAGAACCGGTCGTCCGGGCCGCTGCGGAACATTGCCCGCATGTGACGGATGTAGGTGACCACGCTGCGGTGCGACACGGGGACACCCTTGGGCGTGCCGGTGCTCCCCGAAGTGAAGAGCATGTATGCCAGTTCGCCGGGGATGGGCCCCGCGATGGCAGGGCCGGTGGCGATCGGTGATCCGTCCAAGTGGAGTTGCCCCTCCATCCGGTCCGGCGAACCCAGTACCGATGTACCGGCATCGCCGACAAGCTCCCGGGCCTGCACCATGTGGTCCGCATCGGCTATGATCCTGGTCAGGCCGGCCAGATCACGGATGTGCATCCGCCTTGCGGCAGGCATCTCCGATGAGAAGGGCACATAAGCACGTCCCGCGTGCAGGATGCCCAACATGCCGGCATAGGCAGCGAAGGTCCGTTCCGCGAACAGCCCGATGAAGGGCCCTTCCTGCCTGGTGCGTTGCACGGACGCGGAGACCGCCAGAGCGGCGATGTACAATTCGTCATACGTGAACACCCCCTGGTGCGTGACCAATGCGGTCGCATGGGGACGCGACCTGTGCGTGTCAGCGAAAAGGTCCCAGAGATGTGGACGGATGTCCGTCATCGTCAGGTGGACGTGGGTGTGTCAAGTTCCACGAGGAACCGGCGTGCGATCGGCTCGAGCAGGTGCATGCTCAGGTCATGGGTCGGGTCGATGCGCAGTTCGCGTTCCCCGCAGAGGATCCGGGGGAGTTCACGGGCCACCTCATCCACCGCGATCGAGGTACCCAGGTCATGCTCCGTGATGTATCGGCCCACCAGGCCCGGTTCACCGACATGGATCACCGGCCTTCGCAGATGAAAGATCTCATTGAACTTGGTGCCGAGCAGGTCCTTGTTCGCGCTGGGTATGAAGATCAGGACGGCATCCGCGTCAGCGATTATCGGGAAGATCTCCCGCGGTGGACGGGGATCGTGGAACCGGATGTGCTCCTCCAGTCGGGCGTCCCGCACCCGTTCACGGAATAAGGAGGTCCCATGCCCTGTGATGTACAGATCGAAGGTGACCTTTTCGGAACGGTCCGGCGCTGTGGTGCGCAGGGTCGTGAACGCCTTCAGCACTTCTTCAAAATAGACATCTGCTTCCTCCGCACCGTAGAGGCTTCCGGCGTAGACCAACTTGAACCGGCCATCGTTCCGCGGCGGGTGGGGTGCGCCGAGCTCGTCAGGGTCGATGGCGTGGGCCAGGCGCGCGACCTTGTGGGCATGTGTTGGATAGGCGGTCCGAAGATGTTCGACCATCATCGGAGCTGGCGTGACGATCCGGTCGGCGCTTTCGATGACCTTCCGTTCGAGCAAACGCTCATGGGCCATGCGGCTCTCGGACAGCAGCCCCTGTCCGTAGGCGTTCGCTGACCACGTCCATGGATCGCGAAAGTCGCAGGTGAGCGTAACGTGATGGCTGTGCTTGAGCGCCAGGGCTTGTTCCATCAGGCGAAACGGTGCGCCGCTCACGATGACGTGCCGGATGCCATGCTCCTCGATCGTTCGCTCTGCGGCCCGCAAGAACTGGCGCCTCCAGAAAACCGCCTTGTCGAAGTAGTTGCCGCGGGTGAACAGGGGAAGAACAAGGGACCAGATCCGGTAGGCGATACGATCGGACATCCTGGTCAACGGACGCTTGAAGAGCGCCGTGGGGTACCTCTGGGGCAGTCCGATCGGGTGGATGTCAGGATGGTCGATATCCGGTGTCCAAAGTGAGCCGAGCAGTTCATCCGGCCCTCGGCTGTGGATCACATGCACGGGATGACCCAGCCGGGCGAACGCCTTGGCGAATTTGGCCCAGCGCCTGCCCCCGATCCCGCGATAGGGGGGGAACGTGTGCGAGACGACCAGGATATGTTCACCGGGAGCGGGCATGCGGCACGTTCGCCGGCAACACGGCGAAGGTGCCGCGAAAGTAGCCGCCCTCGGGCTGGCCGGGGGTTCATGCTACCTTCGCCGCGCTTCGAAAGGACATGGCGCGACACGCGGTGATCACAGGAGGTGCGGGTTTCATCGGTAGTCATCTGGTGGACCGGCTGATGGAGGAGGGCACCTGGCGGGTCACGGTGATCGACAACTTCGACCCTTTCTATGACAGGGCGATCAAGGAGGAGAATGTGCGTGTCCATTTTGGCGACCCACGGTTCCGGTTGGTCGAGGCGGACGTGCTCGATGATGATCTTGAGCAGCGGATCTTCAAGGAAGGTCCTGACCACATCGACCTGATCGTACATATCGCGGCCAAGGCCGGGGTCCGTCCGAGCATTGCCGATCCCGTGGGCTATCACAGGGTGAATGTGACGGGCACCCTGAAGCTCCTGGAATTGGCGCAGCGTCAGAAGGTCCCTCATTTCATCCTGTCCAGCAGCAGCAGTGTGTACGGAGAGGACCCCAATGTACCTTGGAAGGAACGCGAACTGGGGCTCGTGCCGATCAGTCCCTACGCGGCCAGCAAGATCGCAGCGGAAGAGTTCGCGCGCGTGCATTCCCGGCTCCACGGCATGCGCGTCACCATCCTTCGGTTCTTCACGGTCTATGGGCCCCGCCAACGCCCCGACCTGGCGATCCACAAGTTCTTTCGCAGCATCCGTGATGGCCGACCCATCCAACAGTACGGCGATGGTTCGACACGTCGGGACTACACCTACGTTACCGATATCATCAATGGGGTCCGTGCGGCGATGGACCGCCATGGCGGCAGTGCCTGCGAAGTGTACAATCTGGGCAATTCGGACACCGTGGCCTTGCGGGACCTCATCACGGCCATCGAGGACACGATGGGTCGAAAGGCGGTCATTGAGGTGAAGCCGGAACAACCGGGGGACGTACCACAGACCTTTGCGGACGTGAGCAAGGCGGAGCGCGATCTCGGATTCGTGCCGGGAACGCCGTTGCGGTCGGGACTGCAGCAGTTCCAGGATTGGTTCGCAAGGCAGGGTGTCGGCTACATCGGCCCCTGAACCAAGCATACGCAGAGGCCGAACATGCGCGTCGTAGGGATCTCGAACAGGACCAGGTATTGGCAGTACTATGCCTTCAACAATCCCCCTGAAGGCTATCGCTATTCACGCATGCTGGACGTGCCCTGGCACATGCTCAAGGTGCGGCAGCAGTTCCTGCTGCACACCAAATGCTTCCTTCCGCTCAAGCACGCGGACCTGTACCATACTTACAACAGCGTGGTCGCCAACCACCGACCGTGGGTCGTGGAGGTGGAGAGCTACCTGCCGCGTTACAAGCCGATGAAGGGTTCACATCCGCTCTTCCGCTGGGGACAGCGGCGACTGGCGAGCGACGACTGCAAATGGCTCATCTTCACCAGTGAGAACACCGCCCGTATGAACCGTGATCATTTGGTCGCATTCGGTGTGGACCCTGGCAAGATGACCGTGGTCTATCGGGCCGTGGAGCAATACCGCCCTGACGCAAAGGACACCGGGCGGTTCATCATCCTGTTCGCCGGTAATGGATTCTACCGCAAGGGTGGACTGGAGTTGCTGAAAGCCTTCCAACGTCTGGGTCGGAACGAAGCCGAGCTTTGGATCGTAAGCACGCTGGCGGTGGACTGGGGCGTATTGCCCGACGCTGCCACGATCGCCTGGGCGCAGCGGACGATCGCTGACGACCCCAGGATCACCCTGCACCGTGGCATCCCGCACTGGGAACTGGTCCAACTGATGCGCAGGGCGAACGTCTTTGTCAGCACGACTTTCAGTGACCCGTTCAACAATACGATCCTGGAGGCCATGGGTGCGCAACTGCCTGTGATCTGCAGCGATGTCAGTTCCCTTCCGGAGATCGTGCAACAGGATCGCAACGGCTGGCTGCTGCCGGTGGAAGGCCGGGAAAGCGAGGAGATCGCCGAGGACATTGCAGCCCGTCTGTGCCGCTTGATGGACGACCGGGCATTGCTCGTCCGTATGGGCCGGTCCTCACTGGAGGTGGTCCGCGAACGGTTCGACCTGCGGGTACGGAACGCCCGCCTGGCCGAGCTGTACGAAAGGGCGCTTCACTAGCGCAGGACGGGCAGGCTACTTAGACTGTCAGCTATCATTGACGTGAAGAGGGCGACCCCCTTCGCATTCATATGTTGGGAGTTGTAGAAGTAGTCCCGATCATTGCAGAAAGCCGAGTTGCTGAAGTCCCAGAAAGGAATGTCGGCCTCTTTCGCGATCTGTTGGTAGATGCCCATGATCTCGTTCCGATCGAGTGTGATCCGCTGGTTCTCTACCAGTTCGGGCGCATAGCACAGCACGACCTGTGCACCAGCATCCTGCGCGGTCCGCACGATCGTGCGAAGGGTGCGCTGCGCCGCTGTATCGGTGGGGTAGCGGATACCATCAGGGTGTTGCTCCAGGAAATGATCGAAGGAGCCCTCCCAAGCCCGGTCGCGGAGCTCGAATCCGAGATGTACAGGGTCGTGGAGCGTATCCTCCAGGTGCAGTAGGCCTTGCAGGGCCAGGTAGATCGATCCCACGTCATATCGCATGAAGCCATGCAGCGGGACCCAACGGTCCATCCAACCGTCGGGCTCGATGCGGTAGACGGCCTGCCGCACGGCCGGCTCGTTCAAGTAGGGCAGGTATTGCTGACCGAAATAAAGCCTGCTTTCAGGTGTCAGGGAGATGATGTCGACCTCCTGCAGGAGCACGCGGGGCGGCGGGCAATGCCGGAGGAATGTACGGAGCCGGGCGAGTTGGAGATCGAGCTGTGTGCCGTCCATGCCGATGTTGTAGCAGGTGCGGCCGATATGCTCACTGATATGCGCGGCATCGAAATGCACCAGTGTCCGGCTGGATCCACAGAAGAGCACATCGCTCTGGATGTTTCCGCGGATGATCCGGTTCCAAACGCCGTAGACGTCGGTCGTGCGTTCCCGCAGGCCGGCCTTCAACAGGCGGTCAAGTCCGAAGGCGATCCCGGCGAGCATCAGGAGGAACAGGACGGCTCTGCGGATGAAGGGTCCCATCTTCAGAACTGGAAATAGATGAACTGCTGTGCCCCGTGATCTCCGACCAGCGCGATCGCGAGGATGAGGCCGATGTACAGCATCCAGCGCGCGGGGCGGGCGGACGGAAGTCGCTCCAACCCATGCTGCCCTTCACGTTGGACCCATTCGACGGCGAACATGAACAGCAGAAGGAGGAGAGCCGGAACGTACAGGAGGTGCTCCTTCACGAAATCCCCTGACCTTTCCAAGGCGCCGTGGTCCGTGCTGTGAAGGAGGATGCGTCTGACGATAAGGAAAGCCTCATCGATGGTGCGTGATCGGAAGAAGATCCAAGCCAGGCAGGTCAGGCCGAACGTGATGCCGATGGAGAATGTCTCGCGTGCCGTGGGCAGGATCCGACCCGGTGCGATCGGACCGGTATGGATGCGGTTGCGGCGCGTGAGCAGGAGGGGTAGGAAGAAGAGGGCATTGAGCACGCCCCATGCCAGGAAGGTCCAGTTCGCGCCGTGCCAGATCCCGCTCACGGCGAAAATGGCGAAGGTGTTCCTCGCCCGTTGCGCGGTGCCGCCGCGGCTGCCACCGAGCGGGATGTACAGGTAGTCGCGGAACCAGGTGTTCAGACTGATGTGCCATCGGCGCCAGAATTCGGCGATATCGCGCGAGAAATAGGGGAACGCGAAGTTGCGCATGAGCCGGAACCCGAACAGGCGTGCGCATCCCACGGCGATGTCGGAATACCCGCTGAAATCGCCGTAGATCTGGAACGCGAAGAGCACGGTGCCCAGTGCGAGCACGGGTCCGGGCGTCTGACCGGGATGTGCGTAGGTCGCATCCACCAGTCGCGCGCAGTTGTCGGCGATAACGATCTTCTTGAACAGGCCCCAGAGCATCTGTCGCAGACCGTCGGCGGCGGCCGCTGGATCGAAGCGATGGTCCACCTTGAACTGGGGCAGCAGTTCCCTGGCCCGTTCGATCGGGCCGGCCACCAACTGCGGAAAGAAGCTGACGAACGCGAAGAATGCCACGAGGTCGCGTTCGGCACGCATATCACGCCGATAGACGTCGATCGTGTAGCTCAGGGTCTGGAAGGTGTAGAAACTGATGCCGACCGGAAGCACCAGGCCCAGGGTGAAAGGGTGCAGGACGATCCCGAACGTGGCGAGCGCTTCGGTCAGCGAGGCTGCGAAGAAATCGTAGTATTTGAATACGCCGAGCATCCCGAGGTTGCCTACCAGGCTGAGCGTGAGCAGCTGCCGTCGTGTACGCTTGCGCTCCGTCCGCTCCAGGGCCAGCCCCACCGAGAAGTCGAGCAGCGAGCTGAGCGCGATGAGCCCGAGGAACCGCCAGTCCCACCAGCCATAGAAGACGTAGCTGGAGATCAACAGAAGGACATTGCGCCCGCGCCGGTCGCGGAACACCCACCAATAGAGGGCGAAGACCACCGGCAGGAACAGCGCGAACGTATGGCTGTTGAAGAGCATGGGGAACGAACGGCTTGCAAAGATGTCCAAGCCGGACCGATGCGGTCAGCGCAAGAAGCAGCAATGGAAGCTTCTGGCGGGTGGGGTCATGGCATTGCTCGTGGCGGCGCTCCCGCAGGAGTATTGGCCAACGACCCGGACGAGCCCGTCCCCGTTCGCAGAGTTGTTCGTCCATTCCCAATCATCACCGCTCAGGTCGCCGATCCCGAATTCCGTTGCGTGTGCACACGCGACGTAGTACATGCCCCAGGTGCAGAGACGCCCCCCCAGGTCCCCGCAGGTGATCGCCGCTTCACGGAAGTTCATGGTGTCATGCTGCTGGACCTCGATGCAGAACTGGTCGTCGACCGCCACCGCACCGCTTGGGCATGGTCTCGGTGCGGAGGTCGGGCTGCTTTGACCGATCAATTGGAAAACGGTTCCATCGAACACCAGTTGGGCCATGCGGCCGGGGACCAGATCGGCGCTGTCCAACAAGCCTCCCGCCTCTTTCACCACCGGGAACGGCCCAAGGCCATTGACCAGGGCATCGACGGGGCCGGTGTTGATCTGCATCACGCGCACGATCAGATCCGCGCCTGCGGGAAGGGTATCCGTCCAAGCGGGGTCTGGTGCCAGATCCCAATGGGCCGCGGTGCCGTTGGCCTCCACATAGCGATAGCCCGCACTACGTGCCGTTCTTTCGTTGAGCGCATCGCCTGTCGCGGTGGCATCAGAAAGCCCGGTCACTTGATGTTGCTGGTCCGTCGCCCCTGACAGTACGATCGGTCGGTCCACCAGTATCTGGGCTTGAGCCTTGAACGCGATGAATATCACGATCAACGCAACGCTCCCTGGAATTCTGCTCAATGCAGACGGTAGCAGCATCTTACCTGCGCTTGATAGTTCGGATGGACCTCTCCGGACACCGAACGTTGTGATTGGCATTCCCATCGACCGACCTCATCCACCGTGTGCGTATGATCACTGGTGTCATCCATCCATTCCCAGTCATCGAAAAGTCCGGATAGCAGGGGGCCAAGCGCTACGCAGGCATGGATATACTCATCCCAAGTGCAGAGCCGAGCCCCGCGCCTGGTGCAATAGGACGAGGCATCGTAGAAGTACATGACCGCGCCATCATCCTGTTGGAAGCAGAGGTGGTCATTGGCAGCGAGGAAGCCCTCCGGACAACCATTGGATGGGTGGGGCATGAGGACGAATACCGAATCCGTGAAGCGTGCCTCGGCCAGTTGGCCGGCGATGAGGTCGCTCAGCGGTATGTCCAGACGTTCCCGTCCGAGCAGCTGGCGCGCCCCAAGACCATCAACGTTCAGCGTGACGCTTCCTCCCGTTGTTTGCTGGGGGATGAATCGGACCACCATGCCCTCCGTATAGCGGGATGCAGGGGGGGTGAGCGACAGCGTGATCGCATTGATGCTTCCCCCGACAGTGGCCCAGTGCACGGCGTCGGATCGTGAAACGCCGAGCGTTATCAATGAACTGTCGGTCGCGGGTGGGGCAACATAGAGGACAGTGCGTTCGGTGCTATCCGGAGCGGTCAGAATTAGCGGACCCTCCAATTGGACCTGAGCCTGCAAATGCCCCAACGCCATGGTCGTGGCGATCGCCGACCATCGCCCTACCTGTCCTTGCAGCATCGGAAATGAAAAGTGGCGGTGGGGATCCGAAGACCGCCTCCGTAACAATCGGGTACCAATGTGGTCCCGTTCAAGCCAAGCAGTTTTGACTTATCGGCATCATTGGCAGCATGGTCCACCCACTCCCAGTCGACAATGCTCGAGAACAGGCCATTGTCATGGATGCATGCGGAAAACCATTCACTGAAGGAGCACAGTCGTGCATGGTGGTCATGGCAATAGTTCAACGACTGCCAGAACGTGTTCGGTCCGTGCGGCTGACGCTCGATGCAGACGTCGCGGGATATGGCAAAGTAACCCGCGTCGCAGGCCGGATCGATCGGTCCGATCACTTGGAAGTTCATGCCATCATGTATCAAAAGGAGCGGGACATGAGGACGCACATCTCCGCTATCCAGGTCCAGCGTTACGGCCTTGTGCACGGGAACCGGTGGAAGTCCGTCGATGCTGAGCGTCACTGGACCGGTATTCGTGGAGTCCGGGACGATGCTCACGCGGAGACCGGGCGCATAGCCATCCAATGGAGGTGTCAACGAAAGTGTCAGATCGTTCATGCCAGTGGCCACGCCGCTCAGAAAGCTCCGTTCGCGCTCTGACCTGGCGGATACCCCCGCAGTGGGTGTCAGCGGTGCATGTACGCCCGTGACCTGCCTGTAGGCCGTACTGTCCCCGTTCATTTCCACGTGCACTGGAACATCCCATTGCGCTGTGGTGCGGATGCCTGAGCAGACCAGGATCAGGAGGTATATACTGCGCGGCATCATTGATGGACCAGCGGGAGGATGACGCGATCTTGGGATCGGAGGAAATAGGTACCTGGTGCCAGGTCGGAAAGCAGGATGGACGAGCCATTGCCCAGGTCCCCCAGGTTCCGCGCGATCCTGCCTTGGGCATCGATCAACACAACGGCCTTCAGATCCATGGTGCTCGGGCCCCTCAGGTGGACCCGATCGTACGCTGGCATGGGTCCCAGTGTCCAAAGGTCGGATGCGTTTTCATCGGGCGCCCCGGTGCTCAGGGTGGTCGGGAACAAGGTGAAGATGCCGAGACTATCGACCAGGGAGGACATGACGGTATTGCCGATGAGGTCCACGATACCGGGGTAGGACATCCAGAAAGGAATGCTCGCGATGGCGCGTTCCAGGGTCAGGTCCGCCTCATTGGCCCCGTTCAACTCGGTCGTATCAAAGTGGAAGCGGATCACCGGATCGGTGATCGGGTCCGAGGATCGCAGCGCGTACCATCGATCGATCGACTGTCCGCCTCCGGTATCGGTCGCCGCCAGGTGCCCGCGGACCACGGTCAATGTATCCGGCGCCATGCTGGTGCTCAGGGTGGCACCAAGACCGCCCGGATCAAGGTTCACCAAAGGGGTCGTTCGCACCAATGTCGTTCGCTCGGTTCCGAGCCCGGTGATCGGATGGCCCGCATGCTCGTTCAGCGTCGCGTCGGGGCCGAATACGATGGAACCGTTGTTGATGACCGTTGCAGCGGCACCTGGGTCCCAGGCAATTGGACCTCGCAGTTCGAGGGTGGTGGCGCTGTCCACCGTCATGTGGAGCGGGCCGCTCATGACCTGCGCCTGAGAGATCATGGAGATGCTCAGCAGGAACAACAAGAGCCCTCTGGTCATGAACACAAAAGTAGCCAAGGACCCGTGGGGATCGCGCACGGCAGGTGGATTACCTTTGGCCGCCTCCCGAACTATGGACATCCGCGGGTTCATCGCCGACCAAATGGGGCTGTTCACCCCCTATGACATTCCTGGGATCATCCTCTCGGTCCTGTTCGCGTGGGTGATCGCTTACGTCCTGTTGCGATGGGGCGCGCGACAGGACGACCGTACGATCCGACGCCTGGTGGTGCTGTCCGCCTCCGCAGCGTTGGGTGTCGCCCTGGTCAAAGCTTCAGTGCCGCTGGCGATCGCCTTCGTGGCCCTGATGTTGCTGGCGGGACCTTTCGAGAAGGATGGAACAAGGGCATCGCGTTGGCTGAACGTGACGATGGTGGTCATCGGCGGGGGATGTGGAGCAGGCGGCTCCTTGGTCGTCCTGATAGCGGCCCTTCCGATCCTCTTGCTCTTGCGTTGGGCTTCGGTCCCTGCAGATCAAGGCAGGTGATGCAGGACCCTGCTCCCGTTCGGCTATTGTTCCGATGCACAAACTGATCCCCCTGAGCGGTCTGGTCCTGGCCGCTGCAAGTATCGCGGCGGGCGGGGCATTGCGCCAAACGAGGATCCGGGCCGTGCTTCGTGATGCCCGTTTCGGGACCGTTCAGCTTGGCGTCAAGGACGATCGATTCTTGCTCGAAGCGGGTGAGAGCGCTCAAGTGCGCTATACGCTGGATGGTACGCTGCCAGGTCCTTGGTCCCCGCGCTGGGCGGGACCTTTGCCCTTCCGTCCGGACATCAGGACCACCTCGCATCTCCAGCATTTGCCGACCTCGATCCAGTGGCGTTCGCCCATCGGTCAATTACCCACGGCCATGGTGGTCCGGGCATGCATCTGCACCGAAGTAGGTTGTGGCAAGGTGGCCACACGGACCATCGTGCCACGGTCCGGTGGTCTGCCGATGGTCGCTCTTACCTTGGAACCAGGAGCTTTCTTCGATCCCGACACGGGGATCTACGTACCAGGCAACGGTCCGTTCCACACCAAGCAGGAAGCCGTTCGGCATTATCCAGCGAACACAAGATGGTGGAAGTACCCCGGGAACTACCAGTTCAGGGGTAGAGGATGCGAACGCACGGCTTGGATGGAGACCTTCACTCCGGATGGTCGGGAACAATGGGGTGGATCGGTGCGCGTGAGGATCAATGGCAACAACACCCGTGGCTTTCCACAACATGCGCTTCGCCTTCTCTTTGACACCCCTGTTGATCCGCCGATCTTCGCGGGAGCGGAAGGGCAGGGCTTCAGGGCGCTTGTCCTCAGGACAGCGGGCAACGACATGGACCGCTGTTTTGGTCGGGATGCGCTCCAACACAGGCTGTGCGCGGGACTGGGTTTCAGCGTAAGCGCGGATGAATCATGCGTCGTGTTCATCAATGGTGCGTATTGGGGGATCCATCATCTCCGGGAACGGGTGGACGATGACGAGATAGGGCGTCGGTTCGGGCTGGACCCCAAGCAGATAACGATACTGGCCGATGATGGGGAGTTGTACAGAGGTGACGAAAAAGGGCGTCGCGTCTTCATCCGTTTCATCTCGGACTGCAATGGATGGGATGCCACTTCGGCAGCATTCGCGGATAGCCTGGATGCCCATATCGATCTCGACGGCGCCATGGTCTATCTGGCAGCCCAGATCATCCTGGGCAATACCGATTGGCCCGATCAGAACGTGAAATACTGGAGATGGGAGGGGCGGCAAAAGGCGGGCCTTGTCGTGACGGACGGACGCTGGCGGTTCATCATGGGCGACAGTGATCTGGGATTCGGCTACAATGGTGGGCCCGACTATGACATGTTCGTGCACATGGAACGTCATTTTGGACCTGTGGCGTGCATCTATCGGGCTCTGATGCGATCACCTGAACTTCGCTTGCGGTTCCGTAAGGTCGTTCTTGACCTGATCGACGGGCCTTTGTCCAGCGAACACATGGTGGCCGCTGTCGACGCGATCCAAAGGGAATTGGCCTCGGAGATGCCCCAACACATAGCCCGGTGGCGTAGGCCGCTGGACATGGATACATGGTATGAGAATGTGACCCGTATGCGCACCTTTGCTGCCCGTCGCGGATCGGCGATAAGGGCCCAGCTCGAACGCCATCTTTCATCGGAGAACGACAATGTTGGACTACATCCGTGAGGAGCTACAATTCTTGATCATCGTGTTGCTTTGGGTGGTCGTCACCATCTACATGGGCCTGGCGATCTATTTGGTCCTTCCATTATCCGTATTCCTCTTCGCACGTCGTGAGGCATGGGCCGACGCCATGTTCGGGTTCCTCATCATCCTTATTCTATCTGATATGAACCCGGCATTGTTGCCGATGCGGAAGATAAAGACAGCGAAATATGCATACATCATTGCGATGTCCATTGTAGTTTTTGTTGAGCGCCGTCGTTTTGAGCCTTTGGCGCGAGTGTTTACTGTGTTTCTGCCATTTTTTGCGTATACGCTGTTTCCAATAATTTGGTCAAGCGAACCATTGATGAGTATTTCAAAAACGATTTCATATGGATTGTTATATTTAATAATTCCAAATTACGTAATAATTTCATTTCGAAAAATGGGTTGGATTTTCTTCAAAAATTTGATGTATTTTATTGTAACGATCTTGATCGCTAGTTTGCTGCTGAAATTGGGTCCTTCTTGGTGGGCGATGATCGGAGGCAGGTTTAGAGGAATATTCGGTAATCCGAACGGGCTAGGAATATTTACATTTTTGATATTTATGCTTTTTACGGTAATAAATCATCTGAATGATGGATTGTTCAATAGATTTCAGAAAATATTGATCTATGGGACGATCATCTATTTCATGTTCGAGTGTGGATCGCGCACGGCGCTCTCAGCCACCCTGATGTTCTTCGTATTCAGTAGGGTATTCCGTATATCGCAATTCATCGGCTTCATTTCCATCACTACGTTCATTCTGCTTCTCACCTTCATCATGGCGAACTTGGATACCATCGTCGTCGATCTGGGTCTGCAGGATACACTTCGCTTGGACACACTTGATGATGCAAGCGGTCGCTACATCGCCTGGCGGTTCGCGTGGGAGCATATTCAGGATTTCTTCATTTTCGGTGGTGGGTTCGGCAATGATGAATGGATCATGCGGCACAACTATGCCTATCTGCGCACGCTGGGCCATCATGGTGGAGTTCACAACAGTTATCTCACGATGTGGTTCAATTGTGGGATCATGGGCCTGTTGATCTATTTCCGGAGCTTTTTTCTGATCTTTTTCAAGGCAAGCAAACGGGTCCCCTTTGCTTTTGCGATCATGTTCTCCGTCATGTTCTCCGTGCTTTATGAATCCTGGCTCACAGGGTCCCTGAACCCGTTCACGATCATCCTTGTGGTCATTCTGACCATGCTCACTGAGGATGAGATCGCTGAATGGCAGGTTTTCGACCAGGAGAGCACGTCGGAAGTGGAGGGGACATCAGTACCGGTGACCCCCGCCCTGACATTCAACATCGCTCAATGATCCGATCCAGCGATGCTGAAGCATAAATTCCTTCTGTTCGTCGGCGTTCTGGTCATTGTACTGTTCGGAACATGGACGGCCGATCGGTTCCTCAAGCACCGCGACCATCCTGGGATCATCACGTTCCTCCGGCAATGGGCGACCAACTATCCGAAAAGCTTCACCGTGGACCCACCCTTGGTACGGATCACGATCGACGCGAAGGATCTGGCCCACCTGCAAGCCGTGGTCGACCAGGCCCTCGAACGGGGGGTGATCATGCCGGAGGGCGATCACTATGTGGACGCGGAGATCGCTGCCGATGGTGGCCATTTTCGCGCGAAGCTCAGGATCAAGGGAAAGATGACGGACCATGTATCCGGTCGCAAATGGAGCTTTCGCGTCATTGCAAAGAAGGGAGGAGGGTTCAAGGGAATGCGACGCTTCAGCCTGCAGCATCCGGGCACCAGGAACTATCTCCGTGAATGGTTCTATCACCGCCTGATGCGCGGCGAGGGCATGGTGACCTTGCGATACGGCTTCTGCAAGGTGCAGCTCAATGGTGAGGACCTGGGTGTCTATGCCTACGAGGAACATTTCGGACAGGAGCTGCTGGAGAACAACGGACGCCTCCCAGGACCACTGCTCCGGTTCGATCCAGCATTGTTCTGGGAGCATCGTTTGAACGGGATCGAAGGTGTTCATGTGGACGATGCCTATGGCGCCTATCAGGCAGCCGCGTTGGACGCGTATGGTACGAGCGACCTGGCCGCCGACCCGGCCGATAAGGCGGTCTATGAACAGGCCTTGGCGTTGGTCGATGCGTTCCGTCGAGGCAGGAAGGCGGCCTCGGAGGTCTTCGATGTCGATCGTACCGCACGGCGGTTGGCGCTCCTTGACCTGATCGGAGGTCATCACAGCATGGACTGGAGCGATGTGAAGTTCTACTTCGATCCGGTCGCTCAACGCCTGGAGCCCGTGAGCTATGAGAGCTTCAGCGCGTTCCCGATCCGGGAATTGGCGGGCGCATATCAATTCGAAGGGAAATTCCGGGAGGAGGATGACCTGCACCGCCAGCTCTTCAACGATCCCGACATCATGGCCGCATACGTGCATCATTTGGAGCGGTACATGCGAAAGGAGTTCCTTGACAGCACGTTCAAGGCCATCGCGGATGAGCTGGATACCGCGGGGGCCATGCTCTTCGGGGAATTCCCGTACGAACCGCTCGATCGGTCGATCTACTACGCGAACCAGCGGGCCATCCGGGCGCTGTTATCAGCACCCGCACCGTTGCATGTCCATCTGCAGGGCATTCGGAACGACACGGTATCACTGCTCGCGATACCGACGGATGCGCTCCCCGTTCGGATCGAATCGATCGTACTTCCCCATGGTCGGACCGGTCACTTGGTCGGAGAGCCTGTTGTGCCATGTCGCAGCAGGGGGCGGTTGGGCGCTCCATTCCCGCTGGTGTCGGTGTTCTCCGGCCCGGTCAGCATGGGCGACCTGCAGGACGCGAAGCTGCTATGTCATTTCCTCGGTTCCGGGCGTTCGATCGCAGTACCTGTGTCACCCTTTCGATCGGATAGTGTTTTGGCACGGACCGCACCTGCCCAACGGGCGGGTGACATGGAGGCCTTTCCCTTTCTTGAGGTGGACGAGGCGGCCCACGAGGTCAGGGTGATCCCCGGGGCATGGCGGATCGAGAAGGACCTGATCGTGCCAGAAGGATATCGGTTCCGGGCGCGACCGCCGCTACGCCTGACCCTGGCTCAGGGTGCGGCGATCATCAGTCGTTCACCATTGGAGTGGGTGGGCACCGAGGCGATGCCCATCCTCGTTTCTGCGGATAGCCTGGGCAGCATGGGCATGCATGTGATCGATGCCGGCCGGATCTCGGTCCTGGAGCATGTGCACTTTGAAGGACTTCGGGGGACGGACGGGAACCAGCCGCTCGCCGGCAATGTCAGTTTTCACCGTTCACCGCTGCATGCGGTCGAGGTGTCGTTCGCCGGTGGCGGGGGGACCTTGCTGGCGGTCACGCTTTCGAATTCCGCTTTGCAGGATTGCAGCTTCATTGGAGGACGTGATCAACTGGAATGTGCTTTCAGTGCGGTCACCATTGTAGGTTCCTGGTTCTCAGGCGCGGGGGATGATGCCATCTCGATCACGGGGGGGAGCGCCGCATTGAACGGCACGCGGGTCGATCATTGCTCGGGTTCTGCGATCAAGGCCTCGGTGCATGGTCGGGTCCAGGTCGATGATTGCATCATTGACGCGGCGGGGACCGGCTTGAACGCCAGCGAGGCAGGGTCGATCATCATGAACGGTGGGACGGTACAGGCCGACCGCGTCGCTCATTCCGGCAAGGACCGCATGCGCTACGGTCCCAGTCGCGTGCTGATGAACGCCGTTCAGGCCGAGTTCAAGGGTCGCGTTGAGAGGGGCGCCGGCAGTGTGCTGAAAGTGAACGGCAAGGAAATGGGCGGCAGCCCGGTACTGAAGGGCACATGAGCTGCGTCCTTTCCAGCAGGTGCAAGCTTCCCTGCCTCTCGGCACTGCCTATGTTCTTCGGAGCGCTGCTGGTCCATGCACAGGTATCCCCATTCAATGGTCGAGCGATCCCCGCGCCGGACAGTGCCGGTCGCTCCAGGGTGTTGATCGGCGGCCATTTCCACGGCTCGAGCATGAACCGGAGCGGATTCCCGGCGGCCACGCTTCTGGCCAACCTGGACACCATCAACAAGCTGGGTGCGGATGTGCTGCTCAGCACGGGTGACCTGTTCCTGGATCCCGAACACGATCGCGTGCGCTATCGATGGTCACTGTTCGATCGGTTGAGGATGCCCATGTTCAACGCACCCGGCAACCACGATGTGGTCCGCGGCGAGGAAGTGGGTCCCCAGATGCTGCGGATGGGCCGGACCATTGTGCTCCTGTTGAACTCAGAGGCCCATGATGGCGACCTGTCACCATCTGACCTGGCCGTACTGGACAGCCTGGACGAGTGGTCGAGACGTGATCTGTACGACCGGGCGTTCATCGTTTCCCACCGCCCGATCTGGGCAGAGGAGGATGCGCGCTATTCAGCGCTGTTCAAAGGGAATACGCGTTCGATCACCGGCACGAATTTCGACAAGGCCGTGCGACCCCGGATCGAAAGGATCGCAAGACGACTGCCGCTCTTCTGGATCAGCGGCAGCATGGGCGGAGCCGCACCGGCGAGCTTCTTTTTCCAACCCCAGGGCAACGGGGTCACCTACATCCAGAGCGCGATCCGTGATGAACCGCGTGATGCTTTGTTGATCGCGGACCTTTTTCCGGACAGCATCCATTGGAGCTCCTTTTCGCTGACGGGCAGGCACCTGATGGACCCAAGGGAGTATGATGCAGCGTGGTGGCGCGCGAACCTGGGTCAGCAGGAGACCTTCAACTGGCGTCTGCTTCCCTATCTCGTTCGTTCCACCGTGCTCCGCTCCGAATTCTGGTGGGGTGTTCTCCTGGGCGCCATGCTTGTGCTCATCGCACGATGGCTGTTCCGTCGCGCAAGGTGAGCGTTTACTAGCTTCGCCGCTCCATCGACGCACATGGCACGCATCCTGGTCACCGGTGGCGCGGGTTTCATCGCGAGCGAGCTGGCCCTGCGGCTGGCCGATGATCCGGCGAACGAGGTCGTGGTGGTGGACAGCCTGCTGACGGGCGATCTGCGGAAGCTGCCCACCGAAGGTCGCGCCAACCTCCATTTCATCAAGTGCGACGTCAATCGCTACGAGGACATCAGCGCGGTCTTCTTCGCCCATCGTTTCGAGTACGTGTTCCACTACGCGGCGGTGGTCGGGGTGAAGCGCACCATCGAGAACCCGGTGCTGGTGCTGCGCGACGTGGAAGGCATCCGGAACGTGCTCGACCTGTGCAAGAACACCGGAGTGGAGCGGATCTTCTTCTCCAGTTCGAGCGAGGTGTACGGCGAGCCGGTGGAGATCCCCCAGAACGAACGCACCACCCCGCTGAACTCCAAGCTGCCGTACGCCATCGTGAAGAACCTCGGTGAGGCGTTCATGCGCTCCTACAACAAGGAGTACGACCTGTCGTACACGATCTTCCGCTTCTTCAACACCTACGGCCCCAAGCAGAGCAAGGACTTCGTGGTGTCGAAGTTCATCCGTTCCGCGCTGCAGGGCGAGGACCTCACGATCTATGGTGACGGAAGCCAGACGCGCACATTCTGTTACATCGACGACAACATCGACGCCTGCCTGCACGCCTTCCGTCACCAGCTCGTGGTGAACGATGTCGTCAACATCGGCTCCGATCAGGAGATCAGTATCCTCGACCTGGCGCGCACCATCATCGAGCTAACGGACAGCCGTTCTCGGATCGTGCATCTGCCCCCGCTCGAGGAAGGCGACATGACGCGGCGCATGCCCGACATCGGGCGCATGCGTGAGCTGCTGGGCCGCGACCTGTTGCCCTTGCGCGCAGGCATCGAACGCATCCTGGCGGACACCCGCTTCATCGCCTGATGTGCGGCATCGCAGGGATCGTCGGCCTTGAGGGCCTGTCCGATCCGGGCGCCACGATGCGTCGGATGACCGATGCCCTTGCCCACCGCGGTCCGGATGCCGATGGTGTTCACCTCGGAACAGGCGCCGTGCTCGGTCACCGCCGCCTCAGCATCATCGATCTCTCACATGATGGCGACCAGCCGTTCCGCAGCCACGACGGACGCCATGTGCTCGTGTTCAACGGCGAGATCTACAACTACCGCGCGCTCCGGGAGGAGCTCCCGGACCACGGGTTCCGCACGAACAGCGATACGGAAGTGCTTCTCGCCGCCTTTCTTCGGTGGGGGGAGGGATGTCTGCACCGCCTGCGTGGCATGTTCTCCTTTGCCGTGTGGGATGAACAGGAGCAGGAGCTCTTCCTGGCCCGGGACCGGATCGGGATCAAGCCGGTGTACTTCCACGATGGTGACCGGCATTTCCTGTTCGCCAGCGAGCTGCGCGCCCTGCTGGCATCCGACCTCGTGTCACGCACACTGGACCGGGAAGCCCTGGCCGATCTGCTACGCTACCAGACCGTGCATGCGCCGGCCACCTTGGTGCGCGAGGTGCACATGCTGCCGCCGGGGCATTGGATGCGCGTGAGCGGGGACGAGGTCCGGATCGAACGCTGGTACGACCTGGTGAGCGCGGCACAACGCGCGGCCGCCGACCTTCCGCAGGAGGCGATCCACCGCGAGGTGCGCGACCGCTTCACCCACGCCGTCGAAGAGCGCCTCGTGTCCGACGTGCCGTTCGGGGCCTTTCTCAGCGGAGGTATCGATAGCAGCGCGGTCGTTGGTACGATGGCCGCTGTGAGCCGGGACCCCGTGCACACCTTCACGGTCACCTTCGATGAGTCGGCATACAGCGAGGCGCGTTATGCGGCGATCATCGCCAAGCGTTTCCGTACGGAGCATACCGAGATCCGTGCCCGCCCCGAGGACCTTTTGCGCGCGCTTCCCGAAGCCCTGGCGGCCATGGACCACCCGAGCGTGGACGGTCCGAACACCTGGTTGGTGGCGCGGGAGACGAAGCGGGCCGGGATCACCATGGCCTTGAGCGGGCTGGGCGGCGACGAACTCTTCGCCGGTTATCCGGTCTTCACCCGCACATTGGCGTTGTGGGACAGGCGTTGGATCACGCAGTTCCCCGTGGAGCTCCGCAAGCTCGCCGGCGGTATGCTCCGTTTGATCAAGCGCGGGCCGGAGGGAACGAAAGCCGCCGAACTGCTCACGCTGACCGGCTTCTCCGTCGATGACACGTATCCCATCTCGCGGCTCGCCTTCACCGACAGGGAACTGGCACCATTGAGCCCGGACGCGGCCGGCCGGCCCAATGCCGTCCGTGCCATCCTGCACCGGTTGATCCGGGAGGAAGGAGCCTATGCGTTGCCTTTCCTGTCCCAGGTCTCCCTGGCCGAACTGAGCACCTATCTGCCCAACGTGTTGTTGCGCGATACCGATCAGATGAGCATGGCCCATGCCCTGGAGGTACGGGTCCCGTTCCTCGATCACGACCTCATTGGTCTCGTGCTCGGCGTGGACGACGACCGGAAGTATCCGCACACGCCCAAGAAGCTGTTGACCGATGCATTGGGCGACCTGCTGCCCCGCGTGATCATCGACCGACCGAAGATGGGGTTCACCTTGCCCTGGGAACAGTGGATGCGCAACGAACTACGCAGCTTTTGCGCCGCCAAGTTGAACGCGCTCGGTCAACGTGAACTCCTCGATCACCAAGGGATCGATCGCCTTTGGGACCGGTTCCTGGCCGGGGACCGCCGGGTGAACTGGGCCCGGGTCTGGTTTCTGGTGGTGCTGGAGGATTGGATGGACCGCAACGCGATCGCGTAGTCCATGAAAAAGGGGACCGAGATCCCCTTTTTTCGATCGTTCGATGCGGCTTAGAACTTGGCGCGGGACTTCCTGCCGATGCGTTTCTTCCCACGTATCCAACTGTAGCGCTGACGGTAGAAGTTCGACTGGCCCTTCAGCACATAGCTGTAGGTCAGGGTCATCGTCAGGTAGTTGTCATTGTGCGTGGGATCGCCACGCTTGTTCTCCGGCTTCTTGCTCGGCCCCGGAGTATCCGGATAGCCATATTGCTCCAGGCCGGGAACGGTCACGATCGTGCCATCGTGAGTTTCGACCTGAGTACCATCCATGTTCATGTCCACATCGTCCAGGAAGGGACGTTGATTGGCAAGGTCCTGCGTTGTGGGATCCGCACCGCTGAGGTCCACGTAGTTCGTGGAGGCATCGTCCAGATAATCGGTGAACGTCAGGCGCCAGCCGAGGTCGAAGCCGAACCGGTGACGACGGCTCTTGGTGAAATGGAACCCGAAGCCGATGGGTACGCCGAAGCCGAACTTGCTGTAATGCACACCCTCCGTCTCCAATGGCTGGAGGTCATAGAAGGAGCCTTGCCGATCGATCTGTCCCTTTGGCGCTTGATAGAACAGCGCAGCCCCGGCATACACGAACAGGCGGAAATCAGTGCGGTACCTTCCGCGGCCGCCCACATCATTGTCCTGATAGATCGTGAACTCCGGCCGCGCGTAAAGCTCGAACATGTCGTTCCGGAAGTTCAGATTGCGGCCCACCCGTGCCGGGTTGGTGGAGAGGATGTCGGCTCCTTGGATGCGTAGGTACATCAAGCCGGCGCTTACGGACCATGACCGGTTCAGCTTGCGACGACCGAAGACCCCCAACGCCCATCGGGTCTGACTGAGCTTCATGTCCCAGATGAAATCCCGACGGGTCTTCTCCTTGCCCCCCATCTCTCCCAGGTAGTTCGATCCACCAACATGCACGCCGACATCCCAGAGATATTGGGCGTGCAGCGATGTGGCCAGCACCATTACCAGTGCCAGCAGACCGGTGCGTTTGAGGGGTATGATCGGCATGGGCTTCTCGGACCTGTCGTCCACTTCCCGGCAAACATAAAAAAAGTCCGGCCCTTCTTACGTCAGGAATGCCTGATGGGATATCAACGATCGACGGAGCATCTGCTGCGCCCGGCGAGGGGTAACTTCGCCCGCCCGTCCCGCCGGGACCTCGCCGCATGGCCGACCGCATCACCAAGCTCTTCGGCACCCGCTACCCGCTGGTTCAGGCCGGCATGATCTGGTGCGCCAATTGGGAATTGGCGGCGGCGGTGAGCAACGCGGGGGGGCTGGGCATCATTGGATCGGGCTCGATGTATCCCGAAGTGTTGCGCACGCACATACGCCGCTGTCATCAGGCCACCGACCGACCCTTCGCCGTGAACGTGCCGCTGCTCTACCCGAACGTGGAGGAGCACATGCGGACGATCGTGGCGGAAGGGGTGCGCATCGTATTCACCTCGGCGGGCGATCCGGCGACCTGGACAGGACACTTGAAAGCCAATGGCATCACTGTGGTGCATGTGGTCAGCAGCGTCAAGTTCGCGATGAAGGCCCAGGCGGCCGGCGCGGATGCGGTCGTAGCGGAGGGTTTCGAGGCGGGGGGGCACAATGGGCGGGACGAGACCACCACCCTCGTGCTCGTCCCCATGGTGCGGGATGCACTGACCATACCGGTCATCGCTGCGGGGGGCATCGCTGATGGCCGCGCCATGCTCGCCGCGATGTGCCTGGGCGCCGATGGCGTACAGATGGGCAGTCGGTTCGTATGTACCACGGAATCTTCCGCGCATCCCGCGTTCAAGGATATCGTGGTCCACTTGCCTGAAGGTGGTACCATGTTGACCCTTAAGGAATTGGCGCCCGTCCGATTGGTCCGGAACGCGTTCTTTGAACAGGTCCAAGAGGCCTACGCGCGGTGTGCGGATCGGGAGGAACTGGGTCAGGTACTGGGCAGGGCCCGGTCAAAACGGGGCATGTTCGAGGGGGACCTCGAGGAAGGTGAACTGGAGATCGGTCAGGTCGGTGCGGCCATTCATGACATCCTGCCTGCGGCCCAGGTCGTGGAGCGGGTCATTTCCGAATATCAGGCGGCCGCGAAGGCGATCGGCCATGAACCCCGATTCGCCATATCTTGAACTGCTTGCGGACCGACAACCAAGATGGCCTTTTGAACGTCCTCCAGATACGGATCCCGGCCGTGCATCGTTGTCTGCACATGCATGTCAAGGCCTTGGCCGGCCTGCTGCTGATCCCGGTGTTCGGGTCCTCCCAGGTGCTCGATCCTCCGGCTCTGCGTTGCGCTTCCGTGAACGTGGCGGGCGATGTCACGCTTAATTGGACCGTACCCGCCGACCCGAACGGCGATTTCGATCACTACGAGATCTATCAGGCCCCCTCTCTGGGTGGCCCGTTCGGTCCGGCCTTCACGGTGAACGTCTATGGGCAGACCTCCCAATTGCTCCTGGGTGCGGGTGCCGATTCCGGCCCGCAGTATTTCTACATCGTCACGGTCTCATCAGGTCCACCGCCCAACGCATCGGTGCCCAGTGATACCCTTTCCAGCCTCTACCTCCAGGTGACCCAGAGCATTCCATTGGGTAGCGCGGTGCTGGATTGGACCCCGCAGCATGTTCCTCCGCTCACTACCGCAGGGAGCAGCTATTCCATCTGGATGGAGTATCCCATTGGTGCATGGCAGCAGGTGGGCCAGGTGAGCAACACGACGTTCCATTACGAACATGTCATCTCGATCTGTGAGGACTCCCTGACCTTCCGTGTGGGGCTTGGGAACGCGCTCGGTTGCACCTCGTTCAGCAGTCGGGATGGGGATGTGTTCGCCGATGTCACGCCCCCGAGCTCGCCGATCATGGTGAACGTGAGCGTGGATACCCTGACCAATATGGCCACCTTGGATTGGGGGGCCAGTCCGGAGGGTGACACCGATGCGTACATCATCCTCCTGACCAACGGGTCGTCCAGCACCATTCTCGACACGATCTATGGACAGAACAATACCACGTACACCTATTTGTTGAGCCAGGCGGCCGACATGGCGGAGTCGTTCACGGTGGCCGCGTTCGATACGTGCTGGTCCGGGATGCCGCCCAGCCCGAACACCAGCCCGACGCTGGCTTCCCACAGCACCGTCCATGTCTCAACGGAATACGACCGTTGTGGTGGTGATATCACCGTTCAATGGACGCCTTATGCCGGATGGGAGGTGCAGGCCTATCAGGTCTTCGCCCAGGAGGGAGGGGGCGCGGTCTACCTGCTCGGGACGTTCAATGCGAACCAGTTCAGTACGGTGCAGCACGGGGTCGCCCCGTTCACGACCTATTGTTACGTGGTCAAGGCATTGAAACAGGGTGGAGGCACTTCTTCGCTCTCCAACAAGCAATGCCAGATCACGGACTATCCGCCGGTACCGTTATGGAACTACATCCGCACGGCGACCGTTCTGGCGGACGACCATATCCAGGTGGTCGATAGCGTCGACCTTTCCGCCGTGGCCAGGCGTTACCGGCTTGAACGCTCCACGAACGGTGGATCTTGGACGCAGATCGCGACCCGTTCGGGTGGCAGCGTGAACACGGGTTCCTTCGTGTTCGATGACCACGACGTGCAGGCGAACGAACGCAGCTACTCCTACAGGGTGATCGTCGATGATAGCTGCGGCACGCAGTCGGCGATCTCGGACACGGCAACGACGATCCTCCTACGCGCCCAGGCGGATCTCGAGGGGTTCAATGAACTCCAATGGAACGGCTATCGCGACTGGGCAGGTCAGGTCTCCGGGTACACCATCTACCGGAGCATCGGAGATGATCCACTGACGCCGATAGCGGTCAACGCCGCCGGTGAATGGACCTTCACGGACGACGTGCGCGACCTGACCATGACCAATGGGCGCTTCTGCTACTATGTGGAGGCGAACGAGGTGGGGAACCCGTCGGGGATCGATGCGGCATCGCGCAGCAATTCGGTCTGCGCCGTTCAACAGGAGGAGTTCTGGTTGCCGAACGCGTTCATCATCGGAGGGGCGAACAACACGTTCAAACCGGTAACCGCCTACACCGACCTGCGTGCTTATGAGTTCATCATCTACAACCGATGGGGCCAGGAGATCTGGTCCACCAACGATCCCGGGGAGGCATGGAAGGGAACCGTGCGCGGATCCTATGTGCCCCAGGGCGTCTATGCGTACTACTGTGCCTTCGAGAACGGAGCGGGGCGGCACTTCGAGAAGCGGGGTACGGTGACCTGCCTCTGGGGCCGACCCGATTGATCGGGTGACCGGTCGCCTTCGATGGATCGTTCGTGCGATCTACCTTTGTGCATGGAACGAACGGGCACTGCTAAGAAGTCCGGCCCAGCCGCGATAGCGGAGCAGAACGGCCGACCAGCCACGGACAAGTTCATTGGAGAAGGGCTCACGTACGACGATGTGCTGCTGGTCCCTGCCTACAGTGAAGTATTGCCTCGCGAAGTGGACATCCGTTCGCGATTCTCGCGCAATATCGCCCTGAACGTGCCGATCGTCTCGGCTGCGATGGATACGGTCACGGGCTCTGAATTGGCCGTCGCGATCGCGCAGCAGGGGGGCATCGGGGTCGTGCACAAGAACCAGACGATCGCGGAGCAGGCGAACGAGGTCCGGCGTGTCAAGCGATCAGAGAGCGGCATGATCCTCGATCCGGTGAAGCTCTTGAGCCATGCCTTGGTGGGTGATGCCCTGCAACTGATGGCCGAGAACCGGATCGGCGGGATCCCCGTGGTGGATGCCGCGGACAAGCTGGTGGGCATCGTGACGAACCGGGACCTGCGGTTCGAGAAGCGCATGACGCGACCCGTCTCGGAAGTGATGACCTCCACCGGATTGATCACGGCCGCGCGGGATACCACGATGGCGCAGGCCGAGGGCATCCTGCAGGACCACAAGATCGAGAAGCTGCCCGTGGTCGATGGGTCGGGGAAGCTCGTGGGCCTGATCACCTATAAGGACATCATCAAGCTGAAGCAACGCCCCAATGCCTGCAAGGACCATCTCGGTCGTCTGCGCGTGGCCGCGGCCATCGGGATCGCCGGTGATGCCATGGAGCGCGCGCAAGCATTGGTGGAGGCCGGTGTGGACGCCCTGGTGATCGATACCGCACACGGGCATACCCGGAGCGTCATCACCATGCTGCAGCGCATCAAGCAGGCCTTTGGTCAGGTGGATGTGGTCGTGGGGAACATTGCCACGGCCGAGGCGGCCCGCGCCCTCGTGGACGCAGGTGCGGATGCCGTGAAAGTGGGCATCGGTCCGGGCAGCATCTGCACAACGCGCGTCATCGCCGGGGTCGGCGTGCCACAACTCACCGCGGTGGTGGATTGTGCACGGGCCATCGCGGAAACCGGTGTTCCTGTGATCGCGGATGGCGGCATCCGCTATACCGGCGATGTGGTGAAAGCCCTGGCCGCGGGCGCACATTCCGTGATGATCGGCAGCATGTTCGCGGGCGTGGAGGAGAGTCCAGGGGAGACGATCATCTACGAAGGACGCCGGTTCAAGTCCTATCGGGGCATGGGGTCCATCGAGGCCATGCAGCATGGCAGCAAGGACCGCTACTTCCAGGACATGGAGGACGATATCCGCAAGTTGGTGCCCGAGGGCATCTCGGGTCGTGTCCCTTACAAAGGCAAATTGGCGGAGGTGGTCCATCAATTGGTTGGCGGTCTGCGGGCCGGAATGGGTTACTGCGGCGCACCGGCCGTGCCGGCCCTGCAGCATGCGCGCTTCATCCGGATCACCCTGGCCGGCGTGAAGGAGAGCCATCCACACGATGTGTTCATCACACGCGAGGCGCCGAACTACAGCCATGTATAGGGTCCATTGACGGACCGGTCCGTACCTTCATCGGACCATGTCATTCCCACGGATCGGTCTGCAGGTCCTGGTCATCGGAGCGTTGGTCGCGCAGGCAAGCGCGCAGGCACCGGCCCATATCGCCTGTACCGATACGGCGGCCTTGCGGGTGATGCAGGGATCGTACGATCCGGATGACTACGCCCCAGCGGTGCCCATCTCGGACCACGGCGAGATCATCTGCGGGATCCAGGACCGGGTGCGGACCGATTCGTTGCTCGCCTATCTGAAGGAACTGGATGGTTTCCATACCCGCCATACCTTCTCGGACACGCTGTCGGAAAGTGAAGGGATCGGTGCCGCGCGACGGTGGGTGTTCTCAAGATTCCAAGAGATCGCGGCGGAGAGCGGCGGACGGTTCCTGCCCGCCTATCTCCAGTTCGATATCAGCGGCTACGAATGTGCGGACATCATCGGTTCGCGGGAGGTGCTGGGTGTGCTCCCTGGGAACGATGCGAGCGATCCTTCGGTCGTGATCATCGAGGCCCACTTGGACAGCCGTTGCGCGGGCCTGTGCGATAGCAGCTGCTATGCGCCCGGGATGGACGACAATGGGAGCGGCTCGGCCCTGGTGATCGAACTGGCCCGGGCGATGTCCATCTACAGCTTCCGCCGCACGATCGTGTTCATGCTCACAGTGGGCGAAGAGCAGGGGTTGATCGGTGCGGAGGCGATGGCCCGATTTTGCGACGATCGCGGAATAGGCGTTCGGGCGGTGTTGAACAACGATATCGTGGGCGGGGTGATCTGCGGGGCGACCTCGTCCCCCCCAAGCTGCCCGGGCGAAGGCGAGATCGACAGCCTGCATGTCCGGATCTTTTCCAACGGCACCTATTCCTATCCCCATCGGGCATTGGCCCGCACGATCAAGCTATTCTATCAGGAGAAGCTACAGGATATCGCCCCCGTGGCGATGAGCATCCTCGTCATGCCCCAGGAGGATCGTGGCAATCGGGGAGGGGACCACATTCCATTCCGTGCGCATGGCTATCCAAGTGTGCGCTTCACTTCCGCCAATGAGGCCGGGGACGCCAACGTGGACGATCCCGACTACCACGATAGACAACACACTTCAGGCGACGTGCTCGGCGTGGATACCGACGGCGATCTGATCATTGACAGCCTGTTCGTGGACCTGGACTATCTGAAGCGGAACGCCGTGATCAATGGCATGGCCGCTGCACTGCTTGCGCTCGGCCCCCCAAGACCGGAATTCGTACTTCACGATGAACCCACGGGATTGCGCGTTTCGATCGATCCCGTTCCCGGGGCCTTGGCCTATCGGGTCGGTGTGCGCAACTCGGGTGCATCCACGGACCTGGACGCCCTGTACCGCACCAGTGACACCTCCTATGTGATCCCGGGGCTCGATGCGTCGCACACCTATTTCATCAGCGTGGCCGCAGTGGATACGGCGGGCATCACCGGCCCCTTCTCACCAGACCAGTACAAGAGCAACGACGTGGCTACTCCACCAGCGGTCATGGATGACCTGCCCTTTGCCATCGCCTGCGGACCGCAGTCCGTTTCGGGCACTTCCGGCCAGTTGGAACGGACCACGATGCTGGTCGGCCCGGACCCGTTCAGCGACCATACCGTGATCACCGTTCGCACGGGAAATGCCGCGCGTGGGAGGACCGGTGAACTGAGGATCACGGACGTCCAGGGGCGCATTGTGGAGCGCATCCCGGTCATGCTCGCAGCGGACCGGACATCCATTGAACTGGCCCTGCCTGGCCCTCCCGGGGTGCTGCATGCCGTGCTATGGATCGAGGACGCGCCTGTGGCACATGCGGTGCTCCTTCGCATGCGCTGATGGCCTCATTCTTCGGCCTCGTTCACCCATTCGGCGTACAGGCGATAGCCGAGGGACAACACAACAGCACCGACGAACAGCCCGATCAGACCAGAAAGAATGAACCCTCCAATGGCACCCAGGAAGACGACCACCATGGGCGCGGGTGCGTTATGACCCATCAGGAGGGGACGCAGGAAGTTATCCACCAGACCGACGAGCAGCATCCAAATGGCCAACACACCGGCCGTCGTCAGGTCACTGGTGTAGAACATGTAGATGGCGACCGGTATGAACACCGGGAACATGCCCACCTGAAGAATGCTCAGGAACATGCAGATCACGGTGAGCATGGCGGCTGCCGGAACGCCTGCGACCGCAAAGCCGATGCCGGCGAGAACGGCCTGGACCACCGCCACGCCCATCACCCCGAGGGCCACGTTGCGGATCGTCCGTTCGGCCACCTGCGCGAACTCTTGACCACGGTCACCTGCGACCCGCACCAAGGTGGCCTTGCCGAACCTGGCCGCTGGCTTGTCGTTGGCCAGCAGCACTGCCGCCACCAGAAGGGCCGCGATGAACTCCAGAAGTCCGAACCCGAAGCGTCCGATGCTCTGCAGGAGCCATTTGCCCGCCTTGGTGAGCTCAGGGCCAATGGCCCCCAGCACCTTGGTCAGGTCCTGAGATGCAGCGTTCCAGGTCTTGTAGAGGGCATTCCCGAGAAGCGGGATGTCCGCCACCCCGGGTGACGGGGCAGGCAGGGTGAATTTCCCATCCTCCGCGCGCTCCCGGACGAAATGGACCCCTTGGAGAAGGTCATCGGTCAGAAGGTAACCAGGCAGGACGAGCACCGCGAGACCGACGAGCATGACGAGTACGGCCGCCAAGCGTTTCCGCCCATGCAAAAGGCGGGATGTCCATTGATGGAACGGTGCAACAGTGACCGCAATGATCGCACCCCAGGCCATGACCGTGAAGAAAGGAGCCAATAACAGGATGCACCAGGCGATGAGCCCGAAAAGTGCCAGCACGCGCACGATATTGTCCAATGGGCGTGCATTCTCCCGGATCAGGCGTTCTTCGGACCCCATCGGGCACAATGTAACCGGCCGAAGGCGATGTGCTTCGATCTTTTTAACTCACTGGCACCCATTGGCCCACACGGGGATCCGGTTACATTTGCCACCCCTTGCCCGCCGGCCCCGGCGCCTGTCGCGACCGGCCCTGATCGATCCAAAAATGGAAATGATACGTACCGTCCGGGCCATCCCCTTCCTATTCCTGTCCCTTCCCGTAGTGGCGCAGAACGGCGGCAACGCGCCGGCCACCGGGAACAACGATCCCGTGCTCATGACCGTGGATGAAAGCCCGGTCACCCGCAGTGAGTTCGAGGCGATCTACAAGAAGAACAACAAGGATGCCCCGGTGACCAAGGAGGCCTTGGACGAGTACCTGGACCTCTTCATCAATTACAAGCTGAAGGTGCGCGAGGCCGAGGCGCTCGGCATGGACACCGTACAGAAGTTCAAGACCGAACTGGATGGCTATCGGAAACAGCTCGCTCGTCCCTATCTGATCGATCGGGAGCTGAACGAAACCTTGATGAAGGAGGCTTTTGATAGGTCCCAGGAGGAGATCCACGCCAGCCATATCCTGGTGAAGCTCCCCGACGACCCTTCGCCGGAGGATACGCTGGCCGCCTGGAAGAAGATCAATGCCATCCGGGACAGGGTCATGAACGGGGAGGACTTCGGGGCCGTGGCCCGTTCGGTGTCCGATGACCCGAGCGCCAAGCAGAACGATGGGAACCTCGGTTGGTTCAGCGCGCTCCAAATGGTCTATCCCTTCGAGACCGCGGCCTACAGGACACCCGTGGGCCAGGTCAGCAAGCCCGTGCGTACCCGGTTCGGATATCACATCATCAAGGTCACCGGGCGTCGTCCGGCCCGTGGACAGATCCGGGTGGCGCATATCATGCTGCGCAGCACCGACCAGGACCCGCCTGAGAAGCAACAGGAGGTGGAGCGCAGGATAAACGAGATCTACAAGCAGCTGAAGGACGGCTCCACCGACTTCAGTGATGCAGCGTTGCGGTACAGCGAGGATGAAAGCACGAACACGCGTGGTGGCGAACTTCCCATCTTCGGCACGGGCAAGATGATCGAGGAGTTCGAGGATGCCGCCTTTTCACTGGCCAATGACAACGACATCAGCAAGCCATTCAGAACGCGCTACGGCTGGCACATCGTCAAGCGGCTCGAATACGTGCCTCCTCCCAGTTACGATCAGGCCAAGGGTGATCTCAAGAGCCGGATCGCACGGGACAGTCGGGCGGAGATCACACGGCGCGCATTCCTTCAGGAACTGCGGAAGGATTACCATTTCACCCCCGATCCAAAGGCATTGAAACCCATCGTAGCGATGTTGGACAGTACCATCTTCCAGAAGGGGAGCGTGGTGATGGATACGCTGATCCGCAAGAACGTTGCGGAGGGTGATGTGACCCACGATGGCAAGCGGTATCGGCGCGAGGTCAATGGCGTGCTCCACCAAGGAAAGGTGGTGAACGTGCGCAGCCGTAAATACGATGACCTGAACAGCACTCCCGAGGATACAGTCGTCGTGCGTGACGTTCAGGAGGGATGGTCGTACGACCGTTCCAAGGCGTCGAAATTGAAGAAGGACGTGTTCACCATCGATGGAGGGGGCTACACCCAGCAGGAGTTCCTGGATTACCTGGAGGCCGGACAGCACAAGGAGAAGGGCGTCGACTTCAAGACCTATGTGGATGAGCGGTTCCAGCAGTTCGTGGACGACAAGGTCCTGGAGTTCGAGGATGCGCACCTGGATGAAAAGTACCCCGAGTTCCGCATGCTGATGAAGGAATACCGCGATGGCATCCTCCTCTTTGAACTGACCGATGAAAAGGTCTGGAGCAAGGCGGTGAAGGATACCACAGGTGCCGAGGCCTACTACGAGGCGCACAAGAACGATTTCATGTGGGACACCCGCTATGAGGCCGACATCTATTCCTGCGCCAATGCGGATGTGGCCAAAAAGGTCCGCGCGCTCTACAAGAAGGGCAAGCGGGGGAACGATATCGCCACCGAGACCAACAAGCAGGACCCGCTGGCGGTGAACGTCGAGTCCGGGACATGGACCTCCGAGGAGAAACCCTTCCTGAAGGGTGTGACAAAGCCCGGACTGGGCGACAACATCGAGAAGGACGGCAAGGTGCTCATCGTGGACATGCACCAGGTGTTGCCGCCCTCCCCCAAGTCCTTCGAGGAGGCCCGGGGTGCGGTCACAGCTGCTTATCAGGACCAACTGGAAAAGGACTGGATAGCCGAGCTACGTGCCAAGTATCCGGTCCGGGTCAACAAGGACGTTCTCTATTCGATCCACTGATCGGACCTTGTGCATGGGCACCATAGGCCACGCATGGGCCGGCGCCGCCCTTGTGGCCGGATCGCTCAGCGCGTGTGCGCCGGACCATGACCCGGCGGACCCGGCGGTCGCTTGGGCCTATGATGACAAGCTTTATTGGAGCGACCTGCGGCAGGTGATCCCCATGAACGCCACACCCGAGGACAGTGCTGCGCTGGCCCATGGCTACATCGACAATTGGTTGCGCGAGCATGTGCTCGTTGACCAGGCGGAACGGAACCTTACCGATGCGGACAAGGATGTGGAGGCCCGCTTGCGGGACTACCGGAACTCGCTGATCATCTATGCCTATGAACAGGCCCTGGTCGACCAGAAGCTCGACACGGTGATACCGGCCGACGAAGTGCGACGTTACTACGAGGAGAACGGCAAGAACTTCCAATTGAAGGATGACATCGTGCGTGTGCGGTGGTTCAAGGTCCGCGATGAGGACAAGCGGACCCTGTCCCGTCTCGAGCGGTCGTTCCGCAGTGACAAGGACGAGGACATGCATGAACTGGAGGTCTGGCTCGCCGAACGCGGAATACCGATCAATGACACCGGAGAGGATTGGACCACCTTCCACGCATTGCAACAGCAGGTGCCCATTCGGACGGACAACGCCACCGATTGGCTTACCCACCATGCAAAGGTGTTGCTGGAGGACAGTTCAGGCACTTACTTCGTGCACCTGCTCGAGCATCGGCTCCAGGAGAGCATCTCCCCGCTACCCCTTGTGGAACAGGACATTCGATCCATTCTCTTGAACCAACGCAAGGTGAAGCTGATCGAACGCATGCGGGACGATCTTTACGAACAAGCCCTATCCAAGGATGAGGTCGGCACGTTTTGATCGTTCCGTTGCCGTGATCGCGGCCCTGACGGGTGCGGTGGGCCTGGCGACCGGACAGCCCCAGGGCGAGCTGATCGATGGCATCGTCGGCGTAGTGGGCCGTGAGGTCGTGCTCTACTCGGACGTGGTCGACCATATCCAGCAGCTGCGTCAGGGCAATGAGCGGGTGACCGATGCCAGCATCTGCTCGGGTTTCGAGGATATGTTGTTCGAGAAACTGCTGCTCGACCAGGCCCGGCTGGACAGCGTCACCGTGGACGAGTCCCAGGTGGAGGCGGAGCTGGAACGCCGGGTACGGTATTTCGTCATGCAATTGGGATCGCAGGAGAAGCTGGAGGAGTTCTATGGCAAGAGCATCACGGAGATCAAGTCGGAGTTCCATGATCAGGTGAAGGACCAACTGCTCGTGCAGACCATGCAGGGCCAGGTGGCGGGCGAGGTGCGTGTGACCCCCAGGCAGGTCGAGGAGTACTTCAAATCCCTCCCTGCGGACAGCCTGCCGTACATCAATGCACAGGTCCAGTTCGCCGAGGTCCTCAGAAGACCGCGCGTGAGCGAGGAGGAGGACCGTCGGGTGCGTCGGAAGGCCGAGGAATTCCGTGAGAGCGTGGTCAAGGGGGAGAAGGACTTCTGCACGCTGGCCATCCTGTACTCAGAGGACCCCGGGTCGGCGAAGGACTGCGGGGAACTGGGCCTCGTGCCGACGGGCGTGATGGTGCCCGAATTCGATGCCGTGGCGTTGAGCCTCAAAGAGGGTGAGATCAGCCAGGTGTTCAAGACCGAGTACGGCTACCACTTCATGCAGTTGATCGAGCGCAGGGGGCAGCAATACAACGCGCGCCACATCCTGCTCAAGCCCAAAGTGAGCACCTCCGACCTGATCGCTGCCAAGGACTTCCTGGACAGTCTGGCCGTGCTGGTCCGTGCTGGCAAGCTGGACTTCTCGGCCGCGGCCACCAACAATTCCGATGACGAGGACAGTCGCAATTCCGGGGGGGTGATGATCGACCCGAACACCGGGGGGCAGAAGTGGCCCATGGGCGACCTGGACCAGCAGACGTTCTTCGTGATCGACAAGCTGGATGTGGGGCAGATCAGCGAACCGGCCATCGTGGTGGATCCGGACGGCTCGAAGGCCTATCGCCTGATACGTCTCCTCGCCCGGACCGGACCGCACCAGGCCAACCTGACGGACGACTACCAATTGTTCCAGGATGCGGCCGAACGCCGCTCCAAGCAGCGTATCGTGGACGATTGGGTGAAGGAGAAGCTCGGCAGTACCTACGTGCATGTCGATCCCGGGTACGCCACCTGTCCCTTCACCCACGATTGGGTGGGACAAGGCCCTTGATCGCCCCGGGGCATGGTAACTTCCGCCCCGCAATACCAAGCCATGGGCATGAACGAACGAACGAGCGATGTGCAGGCGGTGGAGCGGTTCACCACGGTGTACCGCGCCTTGAAGGCCGAGGTGAACAAGGTGATCATCGGACAGGACCGGGTGGTGGATGACGTGTTGATCGCCATCTTCAGCCGCGGTCACTGCCTTCTGGTGGGTGTTCCGGGCCTGGCCAAGACGCTCCTGGTGAACACCGTGGCGCAGGCCCTGGGGCTCACGTTCCATCGCATCCAATTCACGCCCGACCTCATGCCGAGCGACATCATCGGATCGGAGATCCTGGATGAGTCCAGGCAGTTCCGATTCGTGAAGGGACCGCTCTTCGCGAACATCATCCTGGCGGACGAGATCAACCGGACCCCGCCGAAGACCCAGGCCGCCCTCTTGGAGGCCATGCAGGAGAAGGCCGTCACGGCCGCCGGTCATACCTATGACCTGCCCGAGCCGTTCTTCGTGCTCGCCACGCAGAACCCGATCGAACAGGAAGGGACCTATCCCTTGCCCGAAGCACAGCTCGACCGCTTCATGTTCAATATCTGGGTGGATTACCCGTCCTATGAAGAGGAGCTCGCCGTGGTGAAGGCGACCACTTCCGACACGGCCACCGAGGTGAGACCCGTCCTCACCGCCGAGGAGATCCTCTTCTTCCAGGGTCTTGTGCGGCGGATCCCCGTACCGGATAATGTGGTGGAATACGCGGTGGGCCTTGCGGCGCGCACCCGACCCGGTCTGAACGGTGCTCCGGCCGTCATCGAGGACCACGTCAGTTGGGGAGCCGGACCAAGGGCTTCCCAATATCTGGTGATCGGCGCCAAGTGCCATGCGCTCGTCCATGGCAAGTTCAGCCCGGATATCGAGGACGTGAAGGCCGTGGCGAAACCCATCCTGCGCCATCGACTTGTCCGCAACTACAAGGCGGAGGCCGAGGGGGTCACCGTCGACCGGATCATCGAGGCGGTCTTGTGAACCATGGCATCAGACCCTGGATCCTGGTGGGCGCCCAGTTCGCGGCCCTCGTGTGGATCGCCTTTGGAGGTCCTTGGGTCGCACTTCCGACCTGGTCCATCGTTCTCCTGATCGCCTCCGTGCTGTGGGTCGGTCTTTCCGCCTGGGCGCTCGGTCGGCGGAACCTTACCATCATGCCCGATCCTGTGCCGGCCAATGAACTTGTCCGGCGTGGTCCGTACAAATGGGTGCGTCATCCGATGTACCTGGCCATCCTTCTCGGATCGGCGGCGGTCACCGCAGGCGCTCCCACGATCTTTCGCTGGGCCGCGCTGTTCTGCCTCACGATCGTCGTTGTTTTGAAGATCATGGTCGAAGAACTTGCGCTTGTCGCCCGGCATCCCGCGTATGGCGAATTGATGAAGGGGACGTGGCGCCTGTTGCCTTTCCTTTGGTGAACGATCATGTGTTGCCAACAGCGACCGCAGTTGTCTAGCTTTGGACCTCATTTCTCCATGAAGAACGTCATCCGTGCCCATATGCGCTCGCTCCTCCTCCTATCCGCTCTGCTAGGCGGCATGACCACGGCCATGTCCGGGGTCGCTCAACCGAACGTGGACATCACGCTCGTGGACAACGGCAACAATGAGTTGGAAGTTCGTCTGCGTCCGGATGGTGATTTCTCGGACTTCTTCTCCAGCATCGTCTTCACCATCCGCTGGGACGCGACGTCCCCCGCCAACTTGGGCAATGTTTCCCAGGTGATGCCGGAAGCCGCTTACATCCCCGTTGCGAAGTCGGGCGATGATACCACGGCCAATGGCTACCGCTATCAGGTCTTCGCCGGGTTCGGGACGGTCCCCTTGAACACGCTGGGTGCATCGTGGTCCGCCAACCAGGAGGTGACGCTGATGACCATCCCCGTGGTGAACGGTTCGAGCATGTTCGAGATCGTGAACGACAGTTGGACAGGGGATGTCCAGAACAATGGCGATTACTACATCAGCTTGAACGGCCTGGATGTCACCGGCGTGATCTATTCCATCCCTACAGGCATCCTGATGGGCGATCCACTGCTCGGTTCGTTCGACGTCAGGCCCAATCCGACCGACGGGAGGACGGACCTGTTCCTCACCGTCCCGAAAATGCAGGATATCCTCCTGGAAATGACAGATGCAACGGGTCGAATGGTATGGAAGGAAGCCCGGACCGATCTTGTCGGGGACCTTCATCGGTCGATCGACCTGAGCAGATCCGCACCGGGCATGTACACCCTGCGCGTGATCACGCCCGAGCGCACGTTGGTGCGACGCATCGTAAGACGATAAGCGGCAGGGCGGATGCCCCGAACATGGGATGTGGACAAGGGGTGGCCCGTGTCCATGAGAGGCACTTCGCATGAAGGGCCGGCCATATTGCGCAGTAGCGCATCACATGTGACAGCATCAGGGCGGCATCCCGTATCTTGATCGATCGGGGCAGGACCGCCCGGAATGGACCATTGAAATGAGAACGCTACTGACCACTACGATCCTTGCCACGCTGGCAATGCCAGCGTCGGCACAGACCCTTTGCGAAAGCGGCTATGCCGGGGCCTTCCCTTGTGAGAACATCGATCTGATGTCACAAATGGACCTGTCCGCTTTGGGCAACAGCGGTGGGACGGGCAATGACTGCTGGGGATGGACGGACCCGATGACGCACAGGGAATATGCGCTCATGGGAATGAGCAATGGCACGGCCTTCGTGGACATCACCGACCCCGTTACCCCGGTCCGTCTGGGTAACCTGCCCCGGCATGCGGGAACGTCCGTGAGCATTTGGAGGGACGTCAAGACCTATGCGGACCATGCCTACATCGTCAGTGAGGCTGGAGGGTCGGGGATCCAGGTCTTCGACCTGACCCGGTTGCGCAACGTCGTGGACCCGCCCGTCACGTTCACGGAGGACGGTTATTCCAACGCGATCAGCAATGCCCACAACATCGTCATCGATACCACCGCTGCGATGGCCTACGCCGTGGGGACCAACCATTGCAGTGGTGGGCTCTATATGTTCGATATCAGTACCCCAGTGGCCCCGGTCCTGGTGGGTTGCTACAGCCAGGATGGTTACATCCACGATGCGCAGGTGGTGTCCTATACCGGTCCTGACACCGACCATCAGGGACAGGTGATCGCGTTCAATTGCCATCTCGGGAACCCGGACTATCTCAGCATAGTTGACGTGACAGACCCCACCGACCCCACCAAGCTCTCGGACGTCTCATGGACGAACCCACGGACAGGGCATCAGGGTTGGCTGTCCGAGGATCAGCGCTATTTCTTCCTGGGTGATGAAGGGGATGAACTCAATGCCGCGAACAACACCCGTACCCATGTGTTCGATGTCCAGGACCTGGACCAGCCGGTCTACCTGGGCTACCATGATGGTCCCAACCACAGCACCGACCACAACCTGTACACCCTGGGCGGGCTGATCTACGAGGCCAACTACAGTTCCGGGCTCCAGGTGCTTGATATGGTGGACCCGGGGACGGCGGACCTGGACAACGTGGCGTTCTTCGATACCTATCCCGCGAACAACAATGTCGGGTACGATGGCGCTTGGAGCAATTATCCCTACTACCCGAGCGGCTCGGTCATCATCAGTGATCAATACCTCGGTTTGTTCGTTGTTCGCCCGCGGTTATCCTTGGAGCTTCGGGTTCTCCTGGATGGCGCGTTCGATCAGGGGACCGGCCTCATGCGCGATGACCTCCGTTCAGCGGCCGTCCTTCCTTTGACGGAGCCCTATTCCGCATTGGGGTATGCATTCGTTGGGGACGGGGGAGGGGAGGTCATGGCGAACGGTGTGATGAACGTGACCGGCAACGATGCAGTTGTGGATTGGGTGCTCGTCGAGCTTCGGGATGCGGACGCCCCAACGATCGTGCGGAACAGCCGCGCCGCTCTCCTGCAGCGTGATGGTGACGTGGTGGACCTCGATGGGAGCTCCCCGGTCCGGTTCCATGGGCCCGTGGGGAACTACCACATCGCTGTGAGGCACCGCAACCATCTTGGCATCATGACGGCGGATGCGCTGGAGGTTTCCGTCGCGATGCGCCAATACGACCTCACGGACGGCAGTGTAGCGCTGCACGGGACCGATCCGCAGAAGGAACTGAACGGGACAGGTTTGATGTGGGCGGGGGATGCTTTGCCGGATGGCGTCATCAAATACGCTGGGACGACGAACGATCGCGATCGGATACTTACGACGATCGGCGGAAGCACACCAACGGCCACCGTGAACGGTTACCGGATCGAGGATGTCACCCTGGACGGGGTCATCAAATACGCGGGGGCGCAGAACGACCGCGATCCGATCTTGGTGAACGTGGGTGGCTCGGTGCCCACGGCCACGCGCCAGCAGCAGCTGCCCTGAGGGGAAAGAGTTGTGCGGTGGGGCCCGATCGGTTATCTTGGAGCACCCTGCAAGGTGCCGATGCGATCGTATCGGCTTTTCGCGACCAAACCCCTTTTACATGGATCGGACACTTACCCTGATCGCTGTTGTTGCGCTTTCCCTTGACCTGAGCGCCCAGTGCACGACAACCTTCCCTGCCACGCAGGATTTTGATTCCGCCGTGAGCGGCGGAGGCACAGCGAGCGGCACTTTGCCGACCGGCTGGACCAACCTGAGCGGGGACGACATGGACTGGTGGGTGGACAACGGGACCACGCCATCCACGGGTACCGGCCCATCCGTTGATCACACAACTGGCACTTCCTCCGGTAATTTCATCTACGTCGAGGCCTCATCCCCCAACTATCCCGGCAAGTCGGCGATCATCGCCTCGCCTTGCTATACCATTGGCGGGCTGAGCTCGCCGTACCTCATGTTCTGGTACAACATGAACGGAGGGACGATGGGATCGCTGCACGTGGACATCGACAACAACGGATCGATCACATCTGATGTGTTCACAGTGAGCGGGGACCAGGGCGATGTATGGAAGCAGGTGATCGTGAACCTCGCTCCTTATGCAGGCGCCACGGACCTGCGCGTCCGATTCCGCGGGATCACCGGCAGCTCCTACCAGAGCGATATCTGCATCGACGATGTGCAGGTCCTGGACTTCACTCCGGTCTATGGCTGTACCGATCCCGATGCGGGCAACTTCGATCCCAATGCGAACGTGGACGACGGTTCCTGTGACTACAGCTGTGGCGCGGGCCTGAAGAGCGTGGAGATCGTGATCGTTCCCGACAATTATCCGAACGAGATCAGCTGGGACCTGAAGAGCGGCCAGGACGGGTCCACCATCGCCAGCGGTGGTTCCACTGGGACGACCCTATGCGTGAATGAGGCGGCGTGCCTGGTCTTTACCATCCACGATTCCTACGGGGATGGCATCTGCTGCAGCTACGGTACGGGCAGCTACACGGTCTATTTCGATGGGGTGCAGGTGGGTACCGGTGGCAATTACGGGTCCCAGGAACAGGTCGTTTTCAATTGTCCCCCCGGTTACAGTTGTTCAGAGGCGGTTACCGTCGGTCTGGGCGTGCATACCGCCTCTCCCCTGGAATATTGGTACGACTTCACACCCGCGCAAACGGGCTCTTACACGGTGACGACCTGTGGGTACAACACCTGCGACACCAAGCTTTGGATGTACGATCAAGCCTGCAATGCGATCAATGTGTCCTCGAACCTCGAGGGTGCCACCTTCGCGGACGACAATGACGGCGGCTGCGGCCTTCAAGCGGTGATCACGGGGAACATGGAAGCTGGAGTGACCTATCACCTGCGGGTGGGGGACAACAACGATGATTGCAGCGAAAGCGCCACTTTCGAGATCATCTACAACGGCCCGGCGGTCGGTTGCATGGACCCGAACTCATGCAACTATGACCCGCTGGCCACCGTGCCATGCAATAATTGTTGTCTCGCCGTGGGTGATCCCAACTGCCCGACAGGTCCCGACCTTTCGATCAACCAGAACACCCTTTCCAACAGCCTGAGCCTCGCCACTGTCAACATCACGGACGTCTGTGCACCGGCGGAAGGTTGTGTCAAGGCCCTGGGGCAGCGATATGTGATCAAGTTCAGCACGCGGATCGACAATACCGGCGAACTGGACTACTACATCGGGAGCCCGAACAGCCAACCCTGGATGTTCAACACCAACAACTGTCACGGTCACGCCCACTATTCCGGATATGCGGACTACGTGCTTTTCGACGAGGATGGTCACAACATCCCCGTGGGTTTCAAGAACGGGTTCTGCGTCATCGATGTGGGTTGTCCGAACGGGACCTCGCACTATGGTTGCAGCAACATGGGCATCAGTGCGGGATGTTACGATCAGTACGGATCGGGAACGACCTGCAACTGGATCGACATCACCGATGTGCCTGCTGGCCAGTACACATTGGTCGTGCGAACCAATTGGAACCACATTCCGGATGCCTTGGGCCGCCACGAGACCAACTATGCGAACAACTACGCCCAGGTCTGCATCGAGATCACACGGAACGCCCAGGACGTGCCTTCGTTCAGCATCATCCAGGGTTGCCCGACCTGGACCGACTGCATGGGACAACCCTATGGTGATGCACGTTACGACTGTACGGGCACCTGCGGAGGGACGACCCTGACCGGGGATCTCGACAATGACGACCTGCGCGACCAGGCCGATGCCCAGGAGTATGTCCTCAGCATCCTTGGGGATGATATCACCCCTTCAACGTGCACGGACCTGAACAATGACGGAGCGATCACCGTGACCGACGCGGCCATGATGGTCTATTGCTACACCGAGCGTGATGCCTATGAAGCGAACCAACCCTACATCCACTACCATCCCTGGTGCGAATATCCGAGGGGTTGGCTCAGCACCATCGATACGGTCTCCCTGGAGATCGGAGCGTTCAATCCTGCCCAGCAGTACGTTGATGTCTACGTCAAGAACCCGGACTGCAAAGTGCTCGGCTACGAGTTCGCGATGAGCGGGTTGACAATCCAGAGCGTCGAGAACCTTGCCCCGAGCCTCATGGGCGATATCAGCGTCAATTCCTATCTCGGTGGGACCAAGGTGCTCGGTCTGAGCTACCTGGACACCCTGTTGAACAAGAACACGAGCTACGTTCCGCTCGTGCGGGTGCATTACTATTCCCTCACGGGGACCCAGGTGTGCATCGATCACATCGTGGACATCGCGAACCAGGACGGCAACAATGTGATCACGCGGATCGGAGGGACCTGTGTCACGGTGAACAATGCAGTGGCCGTGGACCCGAAGGTCTGGTTGGAAGGTCCCTATGATCCGAACACGCAGCTGATGCAGGATTCGCTCCGGTCACACGGTCTGATCCCCGTGACCGAGCCCTATACTGCGCTGGGCTTCGCACAGGCGGGAGGAGGCGGCGGAGAGATCGTCAGCAGCGCGGTCTTTGACGTCACAGGCCCCAATGCCATTGTCGACTGGGTGCTCGTGGAACTCCGCGATGCCGGCACACCTTCCACCATCGTGGCGTCGCGTTGTGCGCTCCTGCAGCGCGACGGTGATGTCGTGGGACAGGACGGAACCTCTTCCGTCGTGTTGAACGCACCACCGGGCAACTACTATCTGGCTGTTCGTCATCGCAATCATCTGGGCGTGATGACCGCCTCGCCGGTGTCGCTGGGGGCCGCGGCCACATCGGTGGACCTTCGCATCGCAGGGACCGCGGCCTGGGGCACGGAGGCGCGGAAGGCGATCGGGCCGGCGCGGGCGATGTGGGCCGGCAATACGTTCGGGGATGGCCTCGTGAAGTACGCCGGAAGTGACAATGACCGGGATCCGATCCTGCAGGTGATCGGAGGGAATACGCCGACCGCCGTCGTGCTGGGTTACTATCGCGAGGACGTCAACCTATCCGGGGTCGTGAAATATGCCGGGGCGCAGAACGACCGCGACCCGATCCTGGTGAACATCGGCGGAACCGTCCCCACTGCGACACGTGTGGAGCAATTGCCATGATCGGCCGCGGGTCAGCACGCATCGGAACCCCTCGTTCAGAGGGGTTCCATGTTGATCGTGGTGTTGACGGGTTCCTTCGGGCCTGCCAACGGCGGCATGTTCCCCGCGTTGCCGTGCTTCTGATCATGCTTTGTCCCTGCACGGCCGCGGTCGGCCAGACGGCTCCGATCGAGATCGATGGTGAGTTCTCCGATTGGAGCGCGTCGCTCTCCACCGTAATGGATGCGAACGCACCTTCATCCGGACCGGACCTGATCGATTTTCAGGTGACCAATGATGATCATTTCCTGTTCCTGCGACTGGACCTTGGCCAGGAGATCGACCTTGTTGATGAGTTGATCCCCCAATCGATCCAACTCGGTATCGATGCCGACAATGACCCGTCGACCGGTACGCTCGTCCAGCCTGGATATGGTTGTGAACTCCGGGTGCGGTTCGATACGAAGACCGTGTATTTCAATGTGGGTGGCGATCATACGCTCGGCATGCTCGATCTGGGTCTTGTACCGTTGCCGACAACAACGGGTACCTCCTTTGAAATGGCGATCCCGCGCGATATCGTTCCGGATGGGGTGCATCCGCTCTTCACCGGTAATGTGGTCCGGATCGTGTTCCAGGAGCTGGATGGAGGTGATGCGGTCCCGGATGTCGGACAGGTCTTCAGCTACACGATCGGCATGGACCCGGTGCCGGCCTGGGTACCGATCGAGCTGGCCCGGTCGGACCCGGATCTGGTGCGGATCACCGCCTGGAACGTGTTGAACAGTGGGTTGGAGGATCCGGCCAGGGCACCTTCCTTTCAACGCATGCTCCAGGCGCTGCAGCCGGACGTGATCGGGTTCGTTGAATGTTACAATACGACCAGTGCGGAAGCCAAGACCCTGCTCGATGCCTGGCTGCCCATCGGGGGGCAGGGATGGAACGTGTTGAAGAAGAGCTCGGACATGGTCGTCGCATCACGATGGCCCATCGTCCAGAGCTGGACGGGCCTGGATCGACAATTCCCGGTGCTGATCGACCTGCCCGCGGACCAGCCCTCCGATCTGCTGGTCTCCTGCGCGCATTTCAACTGCTGCACCGCCGATGGATCCCGTCAGGACCAGGCGGATGCGTTCGCACAGTTCGTGCTGGATGCCAAGTCCCCCGGTGGCGTCGTGACGTTGCCCTCCAATACGCCCATGGCGTTGATCGGCGACCTGAACCTGGTCGGTTATGTCCAGCAACTCACTACACTGCTCACAGGAGATATCCAGGACAACGGCGCCTATGGGCCGGATGGACCGCTCGATTGGGATGGGACAGATCTGTCCGCAACGGTGTTCCCCCTCTCCGACGAGAGGATCGCCTATACCTGGGCCCCCTCGTCCGGCTCCTATCCGCCAGGGCGTTTGGATTATTTCATCCACACGGATGCGGCCATGAGCGTTGAGAAGGCCTTTGCGGTCCGCACGGAACGCATGTCGGCGGGAAGACTTGCTCAGTATGGACTTTTGGTGGACGATTCCGGAAATGCGTCGGACCATCTCCCGATCACCACCGACGTGCGGATCGGACCACCTGTCGCCAATGTCCTTCTCGATCTGCATCTGGAATTGGAGGGACCTTACGATACCGTTGTCGGCCTGATGCACGATGACCTTCGCGTCGCCGGGCTCGTTCCATTGATCGAACCCTATACCGCCATGGGCATGCCCCAGATCGGCGGTGGGGGGGAGACCACCACCATCGGACGGTTGGCCATCACAGGCAACGAGGCCGTGGTGGACTGGGTGCGGGTGGAACTGCGTGACGCGGTGGACCCCACGACGCTGGTGGCCACCTGTCAAGGTCTGTTGCAGCGCGACGGTGAGGTGGTCATGCCGAACGGCTCGTCGAACCTCGTTCTTGAAGCTTCTCCTGGAAACTATTTCGTGGTCGTGCGTCACCGGAACCATCTCGGTTGCATGACGGCCAGCGCCATTGCACTTTCGAACACGGCCATCCCATTGGACCTGGCCGATCCATCGACGAACTTCCACGGTATTGACGCGACGAAGGCTGTCGCCGGTGTTCAGGTCCTGTGGGCGGGCGACGTCAATGCGGATGGGACCCTGAAGTATGCAGGTTCCCAGAACGATCGGGATCCCATCCTCAATGCGGTGGGAGGTACCGCTCCGACCAACACGGTCATCGGCTATCTCGGACAGGATGTCAACATGGACGGAATTGTGAAGTACACCGGGGCGCAGAACGACCGTGATCCGATCCTGGTGAATATTGGAGGCGGCGTACCCACATCGACCCGGATCGAACAAGTACCATGAGACGAGATCCCGGGCGTTCCCCCGACAAGATCCCAAGGATCCGGGACCGGAACATGCGTCATCCCTGTTCCCCGATACCTGTGTGACCCGGTAAATTGCGGACATGAACCTGAACCTGCCGATCCGAAGCCTCATGGGGCTCGCCCTGATCTCCGTGTCCACGGACCTTCTTGCACAGTCCCGGCCATCGGATCCCATTGGAACGGCCCGCGAGGTGTTGGTCGCGAGCGGAGTGAATGCCTCCGATCTCACCGATCTGGTCCTCAAGGACCGCTATTCCGATCGTCGGACCGGCGTTGTTCACATGTACTTGCGCCAGCGCCTGCATGGCGTGGAGATCTGGGGGGCGGATATCGGCGTTCATCTGCAGGCCGATGGAAGTCCGATCGGTCATACCGAAAGCATCGTTCATGGACTGCGGACCAAGGAGGCCGCGAACGCCCCATCCCTGACCCCGGAACAGGCCCTGCAGTTGGTGATGCAGCGCGAAGGGCTGGGCGGCCGGCCGTTGGAGCGGATCGCGCAGGACGATCGCGCGCATCGCTACTCTTTTTCCGGTGAGGGGATCACGAGCGAGGACCCTGCGGTGCAGTTGTACTATGTGCAGGTGAACGACCACCCGGTCCTGTGTTGGAACGTGGAGTTGTACGTCCCCAAGGGCCCGCATTGGTGGAACATCCGGATCGACGCGAACACCGGAAAGGAGATCGACCGGAACGATTGGGTGGCACATTGTGCGTTCGATGCCCCGCCCGCCCCGCTCGCGCCCCCCGTTCCACCGGCCCCGAACGACTACGATGTGTTCGCCATGCCGCTGGAGAGCCCGTCCCATGGCCCCCGTTCGATCGTCAACGCACCCTGGAACGCGGCCCTGAACGCATCACCCTTTGGTTGGCATGATACGGACGGGATCGCCGGGGCTGAGTTCACGATCACCCGGGGCAACAATGTGTATGCTTCGGAGGACCGCAATAATGACAACGTTCCCGGGTACAGCCCCGATGGAGGGGCAGCGCTCGACTTCGATTTTCCGCTCGACCTGGCCCAGTCACCGATCGATTATGAGGACGTGGCGATCACCAACCTCTTCTACTGGAACAACATCGTTCACGACGTCGCCTACCAATACGGTTTCGATGAGGCCAGTGGCAACTTCCAGGAGAACAACTACGGCAACGGGGGCCTGGGCGGGGACTACGTGAATGCGGATGCCCAGGACGGTAGCGGCACCGACAATGCCAATTTCGGCACCCCTCCTGACGGCAGCAACCCGCGGATGCAGATGTATGAATGGACCTATACGACCCCCCACCGCGACAGCGATCTGGACGCGGGGGTCATCGTCCATGAATATACACATGGCATCTCCAATCGTCTGGTCGGGGGACCTTCGAACGCGAATTGCCTCTCCAACGCGGAGCAGATGGGCGAAGGATGGAGCGACTATGTCTGTCTCATGCTCACCATGCAGCCGGGTGATCAGGGCACCGACGCGCGAGGGATCGGAACATATGTGTTGGGCGAGCCTGTCACAGGTGACGGCATCCGGCCCGCACCGTACAGCACCGACTTTGGGGTGAACGCATACACCTATGGCAATACCAACAGCGGCGTCAGCCAACCGCACGGCATCGGCTTCGTATGGTGCACGATCCTCTGGGAGGTCACCTGGGACCTGATCACCCAGTACGGATACGACCCGGACATCTACACCGGGACCGGAGGCAACAACATCGCCCTGCAGCTTGTGCTGGACGGTATGAAGCTCACGCCCTGCAGTCCCGGTTTCGTGGATGCCCGGGATGCCATCCTGCTGGCCGACCAGAACGACTATGGTGGCGCGAACCAAGATCTGCTATGGGCCGCATTCGCACGTCGCGGACTGGGGTACAGCGCCGATCAGGGAAGTTCGAGCAGCCGTTCCGATCAGGTCGAGGCCTTCGATCTTCCCTTGGACAATGACGTGGGCATCCGTTCCGCGCTCTATCCCACGGCCGGGTATGTCTATGCCTGTCAGGCCGGGAGTTCGGTCTCCGTCCGCATCGGCAACCATGGTCAGCTACCGCAATCCAACATCCCTTTGAGCTACCGATTGGACAATGGTCCGGTGGTATCCGATACCTATGCCGGGACGATCAACGGGGGGGGCGAGACCGTATTCTCCTTTCCGGGTGTGCTCACGGTCAGTGGAACAGGTGTGCACCACTTCAAGTGCTGGACCTCCTTGGCCACGGACGAGTACCTCTTGGACGATACGCTGGCGGTCGATTTTGAGATCTCCATTCCGCAGGACCCGCCGGTGCTCGAGGATGCCGAGGACGCTCAGCTGCTACCGGAAGGTTGGACCTTGCAGAACCCCGACGGTTCCTATACCTGGGAATTGACCGCATTGGACTACGGTCCTGACTGCAATGCCACCGAGGCCTGGATGCTCGATCATTACTTCTACTCCGGGTCCGGTCAGGAGGACGCGCTGCAAAGTGCATTGATCGATCTGAGCGGAATGAGCGAAGCCGCGTTGACCTTCGATCACGCCTATGTTCGCTACAGTTCCTTCTACTCGGATGGCTTCCGGGTCGAGATCAGCGCGGATTGCGGCCTGAACTGGGACGTCCTGTTCGATTCATCCGGCACGGACCTGGAGACCGCCGCCACGACCACCTCCGTCTGGGAGCCCTCCTCCTGCTCCGATTGGCAGCACGATAGCCTCGATATCAGCGCCTACGTCGGGCAGCAGGTCTTGGTCCGTTTCGTTTCAGAGAACGGCTATGGGAACCAATTCTACATGGACAACATCGCGATCTCGGGCACCGGTCTGTCCGTGCCGCTGCGGGTGGTCCTGGAGGGGCCCTATGATGCCGGGACAGGCCTGATGCACGACGACCTTCGCGCCAACGGGTTGCTGCCCTTGACCGAACCGTACACGGGTCTAGGCTACACCTTTGTCGGCGAAGGTGGGAGCGAGGCCGTGGATGCCGGGGTCCTTGCTGCATCGGGCAACGACGCCATCGTGGATTGGGTGATCGTGGAACTGCGGGACGCGACCGATCCATCGGTCGTTGTGAACAGCCGCGCGGCATTGCTTCAGCGTGACGGGGATGTCGTGGGGATGGACGGTAGCGGTCCGCTGACGTTCGGTATCGCCCCCGGGGAATACCATGTCGCCGTCCGGCACCGCAACCACCTGGGTTGCATGACCGCCGCCGCCGTGGATCTCACACCGGGAATGCCGGTCATTGATCTGACTTCCTCAGGGACGGTCACTTACGGAACGGATGCCCGGAAAGACCTGGGCGGAACGATGGTGCTGTGGGCCGGTAACGTGGTGTCGGACGCCACACTGAAATACGCCAACACGAACAACGACCGCGATCCCATCCTGGTCCGCATCGGAGGCACCATTCCCACCAACACTGCGACCGGTTACTACCAGGAGGACGTTACGCTCGATGGGGTGGTCAAGTACGCCAACACGAACAACGACCGCGACCCGATCCTGGTCAACATCGGCGGAAGCATTCCCACGGCCGTTCGCACGGAGCAGCTTCCCTGACAGGTCCAGCACGATGTGCACGGCCTTGACCTGCCCCTGGGTCGCGAGTTAGATTAGCGGACCTATTCCCAGACCATGCGAAACATTTCCGCTTCGGCCATGCTGATGCTGCTGTCGGGGGTCGCCTTCGGCCAGACCTTCACGCTCAGCACTTCCATACTGTCCAACACGAGCGCGCGCACCGGTGGGTGCGTGGGCGTTGCCGACATGGACGGCGATGGCTATGATGACGTGCTCCTGCTGGACCAGAGCAAGCATCTGTACATCGACTATCAGAACGCGAACGGCACCTTCAGTTCCTATGACTATGGGAACATGTCCAATTCAAGCCAATGGGGCATGGCGGCAGGTGATGTGGACAACGACGGCCACAAGGACGTGTTCTCGGGTGGTAGCTATGATGGGGTGCATTTCAAGGCGATCAGCGCACGTGGGAGCTCCTCCTCCGTAGCCAGCTTGTCGAACGGAAACATGTTCATGCAATGCGCCAATCTGGCGGACATGAACAACGACGGTTGGTTGGACGCCTTCGGATGCCATGATGACGGAGCGCCGCATGTCTGGTACAACAACGGCTCCGGCAGCCTAGTGCCGAACTATTCGATCGACTTCTCCACTGCGTGTTCGGGAGGATCGGGTGATATGAGCGGGAACTATGGCAGCGTGTTCGTCGACTTCGATGGCGATGGTGACCTGGATTTCCAGATATCCCATTGCCGACAAGGCGTGAACTCGTCGAGCGACTGCCGCCGTTGGGACAGGCTGTTCGTCAATGACGGGAACAACAATTACACGGACCAGGCGGCCACCTATGGCATGGAGAACCGGGAACAGGTCTGGACCACGGATTTCGGGGACCTTGACAATGACGGTGACCTGGATGCCATAAGCACCACGCACAGCAGCACCATGATGGTCTTCATCAACGATGGGACCGGGCATTTCACCGACGCCACCTCCGGAAGTGGGATCGAGTATTCATCCTTCTTCCTCCAGAGCAAGTTGGAGGATCTGGACAACGATGGCTACCTCGACCTGATCACGGGTGGTGGGGAGTATTACTTCCATGGTGATGGCGACGGAACCTTCACGCAGATCTCCAACATGCTGCCCGAACCCGGGAGCGGCTACACGCTGCATTCGTTCGCCACGGGCGATCTGAACCATGACGGGTTCATCGATGTGTATGCGGGCTACGGCTCGAGCTACGTGACCCCAAGCAGTTCCAAGAACGACCAGCTCTACCTCAACAACGGGAACAGCAATCACTTCCTCAACTTCGACCTGGAGGGTGTCCAGAGCAACCGGGATGCGGTCGGTGCGCGTGTGACCCTCTATGGGTCCTGGGGCACGCAGATCCGTGAGGTGCGCGCGGGAGAGAGCTATGGCATCGTTTGTTCCTTCACCTGTCACTTCGGCATGGGTAGCGCCCTGGAGGCCGACTCGGCCATCGTACACTGGCCTTCCGGCATCGTCGACCGGTTCTACAATATCGCAGCGGACCAATGGGTCGAGGTCACGGAAGGTGAATCGACCAGATCCGTGCTCGCGCTCAAGGTCTTCCTTCAGGGCCCCTACCAGAGCGGGAGCGGCATGATGGACGATGGGCTGCGGAGCAATGCGCTCATCCCGGAGGTGGAACCATACGGAGCGTTCGGACTGACCGTCATTGGAGGCGATGTGCTGGCCAAGCTGGCCCCGTCCGTCCTTCAGGTGACGGGAGGCGATGCCATCGTGGATTGGGTCTGGGTGGAGTTGCGGGACGCGAACGATCCGACCACCGTGCTTCGCGCCCGGCCTGCGCTTTTGCAGCGGGACGGGGATGTCGTCGAAATGGACGGCAGGACCAACCTGCCCATGGGACTGGATGATGGCGCATATTACGTGGCTGTCCGCCATCGCAATCACCTGGGTTGCATGACGGCGACCGCCATTGCGTTGTCCTCCAACCCCGCCACGATCGACCTGACCGACCCGGGCACGGCCACCTACGGCACGGATGCCCGGAAGGACGTGAACGGCAAGGAAGTGCTCTTCGCCGGCAATACCGTCTGGGACAATGTGCTGAAGTATGCCGGCGCGAACAACGACCGGGATCCCATTCTCCAGGCCATCGGCGGAACAGTGCCTACTGCGACCACCACGGGCTATTTGTCGACGGACGTGACCATGGATGGGACGATCAAATATGCGGGGTCCAACAACGACCGCGACCCCATCCTGGTGAACATCGGCGGCACCGTGCCCACGGCCACCCGAGCCCAGCAATTGCCGTGATCGAAACTGTGTTAACTTGCCCATCCCTTACCGGGACGACCCTGATCAAATCGACCAAAACTTGAACTACATGAAGTGTTCTGACGCCAGACCCAGGAAGCGGCATTTGTGGGGTGCCCTCCTTGTCGCAGCGCTTGGCCCGACAGCCATGCTTGCGCAACCCACCGTGGACATCGGACTGTACGAAAGCAGCACTCCGGGCACGCTCGAGTTGCGTGTACGACCCGATGGGGATTTCGACCAGGTCGTCTCCTCATTGACATTTACCATTCGATGGGAGACCGCATCGGGGGCGAACCTCGGTACGATCAACCAGATCATCGATGGCAGTCTTTGCCCCCTGCTCACCGCGGCCTTGAGCAAATCAGGTGATGGTGAAGTGGATAACGGAGGCTATCGCTACCAGACCTTCAATTGCTTCAGCAATGTGCAGTTGACGAGCTGTGCTACAGGTCCTGGTTACATGTGGCCAGCCAACCAGGAGACCGTGATCATGACCATTCCGGTCACGAACAATACCGGTTGTGCGCACTTCAACATCGTGAACGATTCGTACACGAACGCGGAGAACAAGGACTTCTACATCAGCCTGAACGGTCTCGACAGGACCGGTACGATCTATTCGCCCGATGTCGCACAGGGGAATTGTGTCACTTA
>JACJZI010000010.1 GCA_020635655.1 Flavobacteriales bacterium | reverse complement strand
GTGATGGTGGAGAAGTACGGCACCGGGGCCATCGGCACGCATTTCGCCGACACGCGCGACACGCTCTGCTATGCCACCAACGACAACCAGGATGCGACCTACGAGCTGTTGAAGGCGGATGCCGACCTGGCCCTGGTCGTCGGTGGATACAACAGCAGCAACACCAGCCACCTGGTCGAATTGCTGGCGGAGAAGTTCCCCACCTACTTCATCAACGGCGACCAGGAGATCGTGGATGCCGCCACCATCCGCCATTTCGACCCCTCGGACCAGACCCGGCACACCACCACGGACTGGCTGCCTCACGGACGCCCGGTGACCGTGATCCTGACCAGCGGCGCCAGCTGCCCGGATACCCTGCTGGACAAAGTGATGCTGAAGGTGCTGGGGCTGGTGGATGGCGCGAAGGACCCGGAGCAGGTGGTGCATGCGCTCCTGGGCTGATCCCGCTCAATAGACGAACGGCACCAGCCGCTTCGTCCGGGCCATGTAGGTCACATAGGCCTGGCCCAGGGCATCCACCAGGGCCGCCTCCTCGATCCGGATGCGCCGGAGGAAGATGCCGGTGATCGGCACCATCAGCACCAAGAGCGAGATCCAATTGTCCAGCAGCAGGCCGGCGCCCAGGAAATAGACCAGCGCACCGGTGTAGCTGGGATGCCGGATAAACCGGTACGGACCGTCATCCACGATGCGCTGGTCCGCCGATACCGTCACATCCACGGTGAACCAACGGCCCAGGTGGATGATGGACCACCAGCGCAGGGCGATCCCCAGGATGAACAGGACCACGCCCGGCACATAGGTCCGGTAGCCCGGTGCCATCCGGCCGTACCGGTGTTGCACGGCGATCCAGATGGCCATGAAGAGGGAGAGCCCGATCACACCCCAGATCGCCGCGAGCGAACCCCGGTCGGCGCCCGACCGCCGTGGTCCCGATCGCTTGAACAGCAGCAGGGCGAGCTCGGATGCGCCCAGCAGGTAGAAGAAGTGGTCCGGACGGATGGGCATGGTGCTGCGGTGTTCGGCGATCGAAGTTCGAGAACGCCAGCTGAAGGACCTCTCCCTGCTTCCCCGGCCCCGCTCACGTCCGCTTCACACCGCCGGCCAACACCTTCTCCACCGCTTCCATGGCCAGCGCGAACTGTTCCTGCTCGGTGAGGTCGCTGTTGTCGATCTCGATGGCATCGGGCGCCTTGATCAGGGGATCGGCAGCACGCTTGGTATCGTCCTCGTCACGGCGTTCGATGTTCTCCAGCACGCTGGCGTAGTCCACCTCCACGCCCCTGGCCTTCAGTTCCCGGAAACGGCGCCGGGCGCGCACTTCCGGGCGGGCGGTCATGTAGAGCTTCACATCCGCGTCGGGGAACACGACGGTACCGATGTCACGGCCATCCATCACCACACCGCGACCTTCGCCCATGTGCTGCTGCAGCTTCACCAGTTTGGCGCGCACTTCGGGAACGGGGCTCACCAGCGTGACGTAGCGGCTCACCTCCATGCCCCGGATCTGCCTCTCCACGTTGCGGCCGTTCAGCAGGGTGATGCTCCTCCCCGAATCCGGATCATGTTCGAAATGGATCCGGATGTCGTCCAACCGGGCCAACAGGGCCTCGCGTTCCAGGCGGCCCTCATGCACCAGGCCGTTCTCGATCACGAAGAGTGCCACGGCGCGGTACATGGCGCCGCTATCGATGTAGGTGTACCCGAGTTGGTGGGCCAGCTGCTTGGCCAGTGTGCTCTTGCCACAGGACGAGAAACCGTCGACGGCGATGTTGATGCGCGGCGGTCCGTCCATGATGGGACGAAATTAACCGGCCTTCCGCTTGAAGTCGCTGAAGTGGGTCGAAAGCGTGATGGTGTTGCTGATCCCGGCCAGGTGGTACTTCGCAAACCCATAGCTCAGATGGAACTTGCTCACGCGCAGACCGAGACCGAACGAAAGTCCGGCGATGCCGGGTTTGCCCTCGACCTGCAATTCGTGCCTGCGTCGGAAGTTGAACCCGAGCCGCGCCATGAAATACCGGCCGAAGACGACCTCCGCGCTCGGCACCAGGTGGTAGGTGAGCTTCTGGCCGAAGGTGGTCTTCTTGATGATGGTCTCGCCGGTCGTCGGGTCGATGGTGGCCTGTTGCACGGGATCGTCATAGGACAGGTCCCATTGCTGGATGTTCTCATAGACCAACCCCAGGCGGAACGGCGCGTGCCTGAATTTGTAGGTGATGCCCAGCTCGGCATTGAACGGCAGTTCCTCCCGCTGGTCCGTGTAGCTGGAGGTCTGGTAGCCGATGTTGCGCAGGAGCACCGCGATGGTGATGCCCTTGATGGGCTTGGCGAAGACCCCACCCAGGTCCAGGGCCCAGGCGGTGCTGTTGTAGCCGGCGAGCTGCGAGGTGATGAACTTGACGTTGGCGCCCACGGAGAACAGGCTGTCGATGGGGTGTGCGGCGCCGACCTGGAACACGTACTCGCCCGCATGGAATGTGCCCAGTTCGGCACCGGTCTCGTCGGTGCGATCGAACGTGCCATAATCCAGGAACTGGACCGTTCCGGAGAAGGTCGTCCGGATGCTGTCGAAATGATGGGCGTAGGAGCCGAACCCGAGCTGGATGCCATCGAAGTAGGGCAGGTAGCTGAGCGCGACCTGCTTCGACATGGATGCGTTCAGCAGGGCCGGGTTGAAGATGCCCAGGTTCAGGTCATCGTCCATCAGGGCCGGATAGGTGCCTCCCAGGGCCGACACCCGGGCGGACGAGGGGATATCGAGCACATGAAAAGCCGACTGCCCGCCCAGCTGGGCCTTCACGGACATGGTCAGGGCACAGGCGAAAGCCAGAAGGATCGAAGGCTTGGTCATGCCAGGGGCGGTGGATGAACGCGAAGGGAACGCAAGATAGCGGTGCAAAGTATGGTCGGTCGACCGTTCGCCGGTGGGCCCGACCCGTGGAAAGCCAATGTTATCCGGAGTTGAACCCCTAACAATGAATTAACGATCCATGAAGCACCCGGTAACAGGTGACAGGGACTTTTGCCACGCGAAAGGCCCTGAACGCCCGACGCGAACGCGATGTACCGGAACTTTCTGACCCTTCTCTTCGCCGCGAGCGCACTATGGTCCATGGGCCAGCAGGGCACCATCGCCGGCACCATCACCTCCAACGAGGGCGGCAGGCCGCAACCGATGCCCTTCGTGAACGTGGTGATCAAAGGCACCACCACCGGTGCCACCACGGACCTCGACGGCAAGTTCAGCTTCGCGGCCGACCCCGGCGCACACGTGCTGGCGGTCTCCTTCGTCGGCTTCCAACCGGAGGAGCGGAACGTGACGGTGACGGCGGGCCAGCGCACCACGGTGGACATCGAGCTGAAGGCGCAGGCGGTGGAGATGAAGGCGGTGGAAGTGGTGAGCGTGCGGCGCACCGAGACCGAGAGCGCGGTGCTGATGGAGACCCGCAAGAGCGAGCAGGTGGTGAACGGCATCGGCCGGCAGCAGATCGCCAAGAGCCAGGACCGCAGCGCCGGTGACGTGGTGAAACGCGTGCCCGGCGTGACGCTGATCGGGAACCGGTTCGTGATGGTGCGCGGCCTGGCCGACCGGTACAACACGGTGCAACTGAACGATGTGACCGCACCCAGCCTCGAGGCCGACCGGCGCGCGTTCAGCTTCGACATCCTGCCGAGCGGTGCACTGGACCGCGTGCTGATCTTCAAGACCGGCAGTGCCGATCTGCCCGGCGAGTTCGCGGGGGGCGTGGTGAAGCTCTACACGGTGAACGTGCCGAACGAGAACATCACCAAGGTGGGTCTGAGCACGAGCTATCGATCGGGCAGCACCTTCGAGAAGTTCTACACGAGCACGGGCAGTTCCACGGACGCGCTCGGATTCGATGATGGCTATCGGAAACTGCCCGACGCCTTCCCCGCCAACCTGGCGACCGTGACCGACCCCCAGGTGCTTCAGAACGCCGGCCGGTCGCTGCCCAACAACTGGGCGACGAAAACGTCCTCCGCCGCTCCCGATGGACGGTTCGACCTGCTCCTGGCCCGCCGGTTCGGGAAGGACGGCGCGAAGGTGACCGGGGGCACTCTGACGGCGCTCAGCTACAGCAACACACGCGCCTCGTACACCGCGAACAACTACAATTACAACACGTACGATCCGGAGGTCGGTCACAGCGACACGATCTACAGCTACCTGGACAACGACAACTTCCAGCAGGCGCGGATCAGTGCGCTGCACAACTGGACCGCGCTGATCGGCAACGGCACCAAGCTCGACTTCCGCAACCTCTTCACCCAGCAGGGCACCGAGCAGACCACGCTCCGCACGGGTCGCGACCTGGAGGGGGGGGCGCAGGTCCGCAACTACGCCTACCGCTATGAGCAGCGCACCATCTACAGTGGACAGCTGCACGGGAGCCATGACCTGAAGGCCAACGTGAACAAGGTGGACTGGACGCTCGGCTACGGCCTGGCGGCGGGTCAGGAACCGGACTACCGCCGTGTGCGGACGGTGCGGGACATCCACACCACGGAGGCCGACGTCCCCTACACGCTGATCGTGCCGCCGGGTGCGAGCACGCTGGATGCGGGCCGCTTCTATTCCGAGCTGCACGAGCACATCTACACGGGCAAACTGGACTTCGAACAACGCGTGGGCAAGGCCGATGCGAAGGTCGGCGTGAAACTGCGCGCGGGCGGCTTCGCCGAGATCAAGGACCGCAGTTTCGACGCGCGCTGGATGTCCTTCAAGAAGGCCAGCACCTCGCAGTTCGATCAGAGCCTGCTCGACCTGCCGCTGGACCAGGTGTTCACGGCCGACCATATCAACAGCACCACCGGCTTCAAGCTCGAAGAGGGCACCAACCCGAGCGATGCGTACGAGGCGGCGAACCACCTCTATGGTGGCTATCTGTCGGGCACGTTCGTCTTCTCGAAGCTCTTCACGGTGAGCGCCGGCGTGCGCGCCGAGCACAACACACAGGAGCTGACCAGCGCCACTTACGGCGGCGATCGTCGCATCCGCGTGGACGATCCGGTGTTGAGCATCCTGCCGTCGTTGAACGCGAACTGGAACATCACCGAACGCGCGCTGGTGCGTGCGGGCTATGCGATGACCGTGAACCGACCCGAGTTCCGCGAACTGGCCCCCTTCAGCTTCTACGATTTCAGCACGAACAACGTGCTCAAGGGCAACGACAGTCTGCGCACCGCCACGATCCAGAACATGGACGCGCGCTGGGAGTTCTACCCCGGTCCCGGCGAAACGATCAGTGCCGGCGCGTTCTTCAAGGAATTCACCGATCCCATCGAGCTGTACTTCGTGCCGGGCGCCGGATCGGGCGGCACGCGGAACTTCACCTTCCGCAACGCCGAGAGCGCGATGAGCGTCGGCGCCGAAGTGGAGTTCCGGCGTTCGCTGGCGAGCATGGGGGCGAGCGGTGCCCTCGGCCACTTCAGCCTGTTGATGAACGCCACCTACATCTACAGCCGCGTCCAGCTGGGCGAGCAGGCGAAGGGGCAGGCCAGTGAACGGCCCATGATGGGCCAGTCGCCCTACGTGGTGAACGGCGGAGTCTACTACGAACAGCCGGAGCACAAGCTGCAGTTCAACATCCTGTACAACGTGTTCGGCCGGCGCCTCTACGCGGTGGGATCCACCGGCACGCCGGACATCTACGAGATGCCCCGGAACACGCTGGACGCCACGGTGACCAAGGGGATCGGCAAGCATTTCGAACTGAAGTTGAGCGCCCAGGACATCCTGAACCAGCGCACCCGATTGATGCAGGACAGCAACGAGGACGATACCATCAACGACAATGACGAGGAGATCCTCAGCTTCCGTCGCGGCACGTACTTCTCGCTCGGCATCGGGTTCACGCTCTGATCGCGACACACCGTATCGAGGGCCCGGCGCACGCCGGGCCTTCGTCATGTTACCCCCTTAACACAAGCTTAAGGTCCATCGACCCCAGCGATAAGACCGGGGGAGATCCGACTTAACATGGTGCCGGTACGTTTGCGACCACAAACAACGAGCTGTACCATGAAATCCATTCTCAAGAACGCGATGGCGCTGGCCGTGATCGGATCGGTCGCCGCCGTGCTTCCCGCGTGCAAAAAGAAAGAGGGCTGCACCGATCCGTCGGCCCTGAACTACGATCCGGATGCGGACAAGGACTGCTGCTGCGAGTACGCCACGAACAAGGAGTTCACCATCACGGACCTGGGCGGTGGTGTCATGCAGGTGGAGGGCGAAACGGATGTGAACTTCACGTTCTCCTCCTCGCATCAATGGCTCCTCAAGGGCTTCGTATACGTCAACAGCGGCGCAACGCTCACGGTGCAGCCCGGCACCATCGTGAAGGGCGACAAGGCATCGAAAGGTTCGCTGATCGTGCGTCGTGGAGGCAAACTGATGGCGGCCGGAACCCAGAGCCAGCCCATCGTCTTCACTTCGAACCAACCCGCCGGTTCACGCGACTACGGCGATTGGGGCGGCATCATCCTGTGCGGTCGCGCCACACAGAACCAACCCTCCGAACCCACTGTTGAAGGCGGGCCCGATGCGACCTACGGTGGCTCGCAGGACGATGACAATTCCGGTGTACTTCAGTACGTGCGCATCGAGTTCCCCGGCATCGCCTTCCAACCGAACCAGGAGATCAACGGCCTGACATTCGCCGCCGTGGGCAGCGGCACCACGATCGACCACGTGCAGGTGAGCTACAGCGGCGACGACAGCTACGAGTGGTTCGGCGGTGCCGTGAACTGCAAGTACATGATCGCCTTCCGCGGCTGGGACGATGAGTTCGACACCGACTTCGGCTATCACGGCAAGGTGCAGTTCGGTCTTGGCCTGCGCGATCCGAACATCGCGGACGTGAGCGGGAGCAACGGCTTCGAGAGCGACAACGATGCCGCCGGCGATCCCTACAGCCCCTATACCATGCCGGTGTTCAGCAACATGAGCCTCTACGGGCCCTACACGGTCTCCGGGACCATCGACAGCCAGTTCAAGCGTGGCGGCCACCTGCGCCGTGCGACCAAACTGAACTGCTACAATTCGGTGATCGCCGGATGGCCCACGGGTCTCCTGATCGACGGCAGTGCCGCACAGGCCAATGCCGATGCGGACGAACTGCGGGTGCGCAACACCGTGCTGGCCGGCTGCCCGAGCACCCTGGAGGTGGAGAGCGGTGGCACCTGGGACGTGAGCACCTGGTTCAATACGGCCTCCTTCAGCAACCGGATCATCGCCGACCTGACGGACCTGATGATCGACTACCCGATGTCGCTCTCCAGCCCGAACCTGCTGCCGAACGCCGGCAGCCCGCTGCTCAGCGGGGCGGATTTCAGCTCCGGGCCGGTGACGGACAGCTACTTCACCTCCACCAGTTACGTGGGCGCCTTCGGCGACTCCGACTGGACCGCCGGCTGGACCAACTTCGATCCCCAGAACACCGTCTACTGAGCGCTTCCAGGTACATCGCAACGCTCGGTAATTGAAAGGTCCCGCCATCCGGCGGGACCTTTCTCCTTTCATGCCCTGCAGGACGGCCCGCCCTGCGCGGGTCAGGCCACCTGCAGGGCGTGCTCGACCTTTTCCTTCAGGAGGGCACGTTGCACCACGTCGATCATTTCGTCCACGTAGGTGAACTTCGATCCGACGAGGTAGCGCCTGTCGATCTGCTCGATGTCCTTGCGGTTGTCCTCGCTCAGAACGATCTCCTTGATGCCGGCCCGCTTGGCGGCGAGGATCTTCTCCTTGATCCCGCCCACGGGCAGCACACGCCCGCGCAGGGTGATCTCACCGGTCATCGCCACGTACTTCCGCACCTTCTGCTGGGTGAACGCGCTGGCCATGCTGGTGAGCATGGCGATGCCGGCGCTCGGTCCATCCTTCGGCGTGGCGCCCTCGGGCACATGCACGTGCACGTTCCAGCGCTTGAACACGTCCTGGTCCAGCCCGATCAGGTCGCTATGGGCCTTCAGGTACTCCAGGGCGATCATGGCGCTTTCCTTCATCACATCACCGAGGTTGCCGGTGAGGGTGAGCTTGCCATCGCCCTTGGTGATGCTCGTCTCGATGAACAGGATGTCCCCACCTGTGGGCGTCCAGGCAAGACCCGTGACCACGCCGGCCACATCGTTCCCCTGGTACTTGTCGCGGGTATGGCTGGGGCCATAGATCCTCACCAACTGCTCCTTGTCGATCGTCACCGCGTGCTTCTGGCGAAGCGCGATCTGTTTCGCGCGGTAACGGACCAGCTTGGCGATCCGTTTCTCGAGCGTGCGCACGCCGCTCTCATCGGTGTAGTTGTCGATGATGGCCTCGAGGAGCCCCGTGCCCAGCTTCAGTTGCTTGGACTTGACCCCGTTCTCCTTCATCTGCTTGGGCAGTAGGTGCCGCCTGGCGATCTCGAGCTTCTCCTCCTGCGTGTAGCCGTTCACCTCGATGATCTCCATGCGGTCACGCAGGGCCGGGTGGATGGTGCTGAGGCTGTTGGCCGTGGCGATGAACATCACGTGGCTCAGGTCGTACTCGACCTCCACATAGTTGTCGTAGAAATGGCTGTTCTGTTCGGGATCGAGCACCTCGAGCAGGGCGCTCGCCGGGTCGCCATGGAAATCCCTGCCCACCTTGTCGATCTCGTCGAGCACGAAGAGCGGGTTGCTGGTGCCGGCCTTCTTGAGGCTCTGGATCACACGGCCGGGCATGGCACCGATGTAGGTCTTGCGATGGCCCCGGATCTCGGCCTCGTCATGCAATCCCCCCAGGCTCATGCGGACGTACTTGCGCCCCAGCGCCTCGGCCATGCTCTTGCCCAGGCTGGTCTTGCCAACACCGGGAGGGCCGTACAGACAGATGATCGGCGCCTTCATGTCGCCCTTCAGCTTCAGTACCGCCAGATGTTCGATGATGCGCTCCTTCACCTTCTCCAGTCCGAAGTGGTCACGGTCCAGGATCTTCTGGGCCTTGCGCAGGTCGAAGGAGTCCTTGGTGTACTCTCCCCAGGGCAGTTCCAACAGGAGCTGCACATAGTTGTGCTGTACGCTGAACTCGGCGCCGGCGGGGTTCATGCGGGCCAGCTTGCCCAGCTCCTTCTCGAAGACCTCGGCGATCTGATCGGTCCACTTCTTCTTCATCGCCTGCGCCCGCATCTCCTCCAGTTCCTGCTCGATGGGGTTCCCTCCGAGCTCGTCCTGGATGGTCTTCATCTGCTGGTGCAGGAAATACTCGCGCTGTTGCCGGTCCACCTCCGTGCGGACCTTGTTCTGGATCTCGTTCTTCATCTGCAGCAGCTGCAGCTCCTTGGTCAGGCTGGCCAGGAGCATCTTGGCGCGCTCGCGCAGGTCGGCCACCTCCAGCATGCGCTGTTTCTCGGCCACCTCGGCGTTCATGTTGCTGCTGATGAAGTTCACCAGGAAGCTCGGGCTGTCGATGTTCTTGATCGCGAAGCCCGCCTCGGTCGGGATGTGGGGGCTTTGCTTGATGATCTCGAGCGCGAGGTCCTTCAGCGAACTGACCAGGGCATCGAACTGCTTGTCGTCCTTGGCGGGACGCACCTCCGCGAACTCATTGATCCGCGCGGTGAAATAGGGGTCCGTGCGCACCATTTCCACCACTTCGAAGCGCTTCTTGCCTTGGATGATCGCCGTGGTGCTGCCATCGGGCATGCGCAACATGCGGATGATCTGTGCGATGGTGCCCACGCGGTTCAGGTCCTCCGCGCGGGGTTCCTCGACCAGTCCGTCCTTCTGGCTCACGACCCCGAGCGTGCGATCGCCGCGGTACACATCCTGGATCAGGCGGATGCTGCGATCGCGGCCGACGGTGATGGGAATGACCACGCCGGGGAACAGGACGGTGTTGCGCAACGGCAGGATCGGCAGTTCCGGCGGTGTCGATTCCGCGTTCATCTGCTCCTCGTCCTCCGCGGTGATCAAGGGGATCAGCTCGGTCTCGTTCTCAATGGCCTCGGAACTGAACAGGGTGGGGTCGTTGTGGAGTAGGTCGTTCATCAACTGTTCGTCAGGATGTCAGTACAAAGCTACCGTAAGGGGGAGTGGTGAGCGGCTCCGCTCGTTCCCAAGGACCATGCCGCCTGCCACGACATGCTGGATCGTCAGGTCGCGGCACGATCCACCACCGTTGCATCGCGCACATGGGCCAGTATGGCACGCGTCGCCGGGTCGAGCGACGCGTGCCGACGGGCCATCACCCGTTCGGCCACGGTGAGGGCACCGGACAGCTCGTGTTCGACGAGCCCATCCGCCCCGCCCCAGGTGAAGCTCGGCACATGCTTGGGCGGGAACCCGGACCCGAACACATTGGCGCAGACGCCGATCACGGTCCCCGTGTTGAGCATCGTGTTGATGCCGGTCTTGCTGTGATCGCCCATGATCAGGCCGCAGAACTGCTGGTCCGTACCGATCATCCGGCGCTCGGCATAGCTCCAGGCCTTCACCTCCCCGTAGGTGTTCTTCAGGTTGCTGTTGTTTGTGTCCGCGCCGAGGTTGCACCATTCACCGAGCACGCTGTTGCCCAGGAACCCGTCGTGGGCCTTGTTGCAATGACCGAACACCACGCTGTTGTTGACCTCACCACCGATCCGGCATCCCGGTCCGATGGCCGTCGGTCCGTAGACCTTCGCACCCATCTTCAATTGGGATCCGCGCCCAAGGGCGAACGGTCCCCGGACCAGGCAGCCCTCCATGATCTCCGCATCGCGGTCCACATAGATCGGTCCGTGGGTGGTATTGAGCACGGCGGCCTCCACGCGCGCTCCCTCCTCCAGGAAGACCAGCGAAGGGTCCCCGATCACGGTGTTCAGTGCGCTCACCGCGGCCGATCGACGCCCTTCAGTGAGGAGCGCCAGGTCATTGATCAATGCCTCATGGCAGTGTCTGAACAGGTCCCAGGGGCGTTCGTACCGCACAAGGTCGCCACCGAAGGTCACGCGGTCCAGGAAAGCCGGCGGTGACACCCAATCGAGCTCGCTCGGCGCGCTGCCGGGCTCGTGGCAGAAAGCGAGCACCACACCATCCTTGACCAATACCTGTCCGGGTGTGAGATCGAGCACGGCCGCGACCAGGTCCGGCAGGGGCAGCAGGGATCCGCGCACTTCGCGGACCAGGTCGGCATCGGAAATGGATGGGTACCGTTCGCTGAGGTATCCCTGCGTCCGGAACCCCACGGGGATCTCCGTCATCCGCCACCAGGCGTCCGCCAGGGTGAGCACACCCGGACGCATCGCGCCGAGCGGGCGGGTGAAGGTGAGCGGCAGGAGCTGTGCGTGGAGTCCGGCGTCGGAGAGCAACAGGGCCATGCGCCGAAATTACGGGCGCGGCTCACATGCCGACCAGTCCCAGGAGCGCCCAGAACACCGCCGCCATCAATGCGCTTACGGGAATGGTGATGATCCATGCCCAGACCAGTTGGATGGTGACGCCCCAGCGCACGGCGCTCAATCGCTTCGTGGCGCCCACACCCATGATGGAACCGGTGATGGTGTGCGTGGTGCTGACCGGAATGCCCAGATGTTCCGTGACATAGAGCGTCATGGCACCTGCGGTCTCGGCACAAACACCTTCCAGAGGGGTCACCTTCGTGATCCGGGTGCCCATCGTTTTCACGATGCGCCAACCACCGCTCATCGTGCCCAGACCCATGGCCGCATAGCAGGCCAGGGGGACCCAGTCGGGCATCTCGCTGAGATCGCCGATGATGTGGTTCGAGACGAGGGCGGCCGTGATCAGCCCCATGGTCTTCTGCGCGTCGTTCCCGCCATGCCCGATGCTGAACGCGGCGGAACTGAGCAGTTGCAGGCGCTTGTACAGATTGGCGGTGCGCAGTGCACTGGGCGGCCGCGAGCGGTCCCAGGCATAGGCCACCAGGAAAAGGGTGGAGAATCCGATCAGTCCCCATTTCAGGACATCATCGAGCGGGACGAAAACGTAGGTCACCGCTGTCGCCAGCACGATGATGGCCGCCTTCTGCCAGAAACGGTACAGGCTTGTGGTGAACGTGATGAACATGGCGACCACCATCCCGACGATCGGCGCCAGCACGATGAACGCGGCGATCTCGCCGATCTTCGCCAGGTCCACGCTCTGCAGCTGCAATCCGGCGGCGGTCAATCCCGCACCCGCGAACCCGCCGATGAGCGTGTGCGAGGAACTGCTGGGAATGCCGTACCACCAGGTGAGCAGGTTCCAGGTGATCGCCGCGAGGATCCCCGCCAATACGACGCGATCGTTGATGTAGTCGGGGTGCACCACCTTGGCCACCGTGCTGGCCACGTGGTGGTCCGTGAAGATGAAATAGGCGATGAAGTTGAAGAAGGCCGCCCACAGCACGGCCTGAAAGGGTGTGAGCACCTTGGTGCTGACGATCGTGGCGATGGAATTGGCCGCGTCGTGGAAACCGTTGCTGAAATCGAAGATGAGGGAGAGGACGATGATGACGACCAGCAGCGTCATGCGCTCAGGCGTACTTCAGCATGATGGACTCCAGCACGTTGGCCACGTCCTCGCATTTGTCGGTGGCCATCTCCAGCGCACTGTAAAGGTCGCGCAGCTTGATGAGCATGATCGGGTCCTTCTCCTGGGTGAACAACATCTCCAGGCCCTTGTCGAACACCTCGTCCGCCTCGTTCTCCATCGCATTGATCTTCACCACCAGTTCGCTGTGGCCGTTGCTGCGGTGCATCTGTCGCAGGGACTGCACGGCGAGCTGGACGATCTTGCATCCTTCGTGCACAAGCCGGGCCAGCTCGCGGGCCGTTGCGTCGACCTCGGCGATGTGGAAGAGCTCCAGGTTCTTCGCCGATGCCAGGATCACGTCGGCCACGTCGTCCAAAGCACTGGCCAGATAGTGCACGTCCTCCCGGTCGATCGGGGTGATGAAGTTCCGGGCCAGCTCGGTGAAGATGGTGTGGGTCAGGTCGTCGTTGGCGCGTTCGATGATCTCCAAGCGCTCCAGGATCGCCGTGCGGTGAGCGCCGGGCGAGGTGCCCATGATCTCCAGGAGGTCCTCCGACATCTTCACGACGTTGGCCGCGGAAGCTTCGAAATGGAAGAAAAAGACGCGGTCCTTCGGGCGGAAGACCTGGAAGACGGAGGAGAGGCCCATGAGCAGGTTCGGTCAGGGTGCGCGGCAAATGTAGACGGGGGCATCCCCCGATGCGTGTCGGCGGGCAATTCTTAACCCACGCTTAACATGGCGATCCCGCCGGTCCCGGGCGATGTCCAGTTTCGTGGAATGCGCGGCATGCGAGCGGTGCGCTAGTTTCACCGCATGATCTATGCGTTCAAGGGGATCGTTCCCGTAGTGCATCCAAGCGCATTCGTCCATCCCCAGGCCGCCATCACCGGCCACGTGACGATCGGCCGGGATGTCTACATCGGTCCGGGAGCGGCATTGCGCGGGGATTGGGGCGCGATCGAAGTGGCGGACGGCTGCAACGTGCAGGAGAACTGCACCATCCACATGTTCCCCGGCGTCACCGTTCGTCTGGAGGAAGGGGCCCATATCGGCCATGGGGCCGTGGTGCACGGCGCGCACATCGGACGCAACTGCCTGGTGGGCATGAACGCCGTGGTGATGGACCACGTGGAGGTCGGCGAGGAATGCATCGTTGGCGCACTGGCCTTTCTTCCGGAGGGGAGCATCTGGGAAGGACGCAAGGTGATCGTGGGCAATCCGGCCAGGGCCGTGAAGGACGTCAGCGATGAAATGATCACCTGGAAGACCCGGGGCACGCAGCTCTATCAGGCGCTTCCCGCCGACCTCCACGCCACATTGAGGTCCACGGACCCGCTCGCCGAGGACCCGGGTGATCGTCAGGTGCCCGACATGGAAATTTACCGCACGTGGCGGCGCACCACCAGTTGACGCGAGATCGATCCCCGAACACCAGTCCCATGGACAGTCAAGAGACCGACGACCTGCTCGCCACCGAGAACGCCCATCTGAAGAAGTTGCATGAGATCGTCGTGGACAGCATCCGCGAGCAGGAGCTCATCGTCGACAACCTGCTGCACCCGGCCAGCGAAACGCTCACCCGCGGGCAGCGCATCTCCGATCGCATCGCGCGGTTCGGAGGATCGTGGGGCTTCATCCTGTCCTTTCTGGTGGTGCTCGCGGTGTGGATCGCATACAATGCGATGGCCCCTAGGGCCGGCGTATTCGACCCCTACCCCTTCATCCTGATGAACCTGGTGCTGTCCTGCATCGCGGCGATCCAGGCGCCGGTGATCATGATGAGCCAGAACCGCAAGGAGGAGAAGGACCGGATGCGCGCGGAGAACGATTACCTGGTCAACCTGAAGGCGGAGCTGCAGGTGCGCAGCCTCCACCAGAAGATGGACCTCCTGGTGCAGGATCAGATCCGCACGCTCTTCGACATCCAGGCGCGGCAGCTCGATCTGTTGAAGCGGATCGACGAACGGATCGGGGAAGGCCGCAACTAGCCTTCCTCGGGATCACGCAGGTGGAGCTTGTGCAGGAACCGGTGCACCACCGGGGCGAGGAACACGGCGATCGTCGTCAGGAAGGCCACTCCGCTGTACAGCGCATAGCACGCCGCGAAGAGCTTCGCACCGTCGCCTTCCATCCGATCGATGGGCCCCATCCCGGTGAGGATCATGCTGGCGTTGAGGAAACCGTCCACCAACGCGAGCCCACCGAAATACATGTACCCGGCCGTGCCGATGGCCAGGGAAACCGCCACGACCGAAGCGGCCCAGCCGGTCCAACCCAGCTGCCGGCGGATGAACTGGCGTCGCGGTAAAAGCCCCTGGCGGCGGTGCTCGAACATGGCGCCAAGCTAAGCGGGCCATTGGAACAACGGACCGGTCCCGACAGCGGTTCCCTGGCACCGTGTGCCGTTACTTTGAGCCGGAGCGCATGCAGGTCCCATTGCTCAAGGAGATCGTTCTGATCCTCGGCCTTTCGGTGCTGATGATCCTGCTGTTCAAGCGGATGAAGCTGCCGGAGCTGCTGGGCTTCCTGGCCACGGGTGCCATCTTCGGCCCGCATGGTTTCGGTCTGGTCAGCGCCACCGAAACGGTGGAACTGCTCGCGGAGGCCGGTGTGATCTTCCTGCTGCTGGTCATCGGCATCGAGTTCAGCCTGAAGAGCCTGGCCTCCACGGGGCGCACGGTCCTTCTCGGCGGATCGCTGCAGGTGGCCGGCACGGTCGGCGGCACCGCGTTGATCGGTCACGCGTTCGGCATGGCCTGGTCCCCGGCGGTGTTCCTCGGTTTCCTCTTCGCCCTGTCCAGCACGGCCATCGTGCTGAAGCTGCTCCAGGAGAAAGGCACCATCACCGCGCCGCACGGCCGGGTGGCCTCGGCGATGCTGATCTTCCAGGACATCATCGTGGTGCCGATGATCCTGCTGACCCCGCTGCTCGCGGGACGGTCCAGCGACCCCTGGTCCGACCTGTTCGCCATGGTGGGCAAGATGCTGGTGCTGCTCGTGCTGGTGTATGTCCTGGCGCGCTTCGTGGTGCCGCGGCTCCTCGATGCCGTGGTGCGCACCCACAGCCGCGAGCTGTTCATCGCCACGATCGTCGCCCTGTGCTTCTCCACCGCCTGGCTCACCTCGGCACTGGGGCTCAGCCTTGCGCTCGGGGCCTTCTTCGCCGGATTGATCATCAGCGAAAGCGAGCATCGGTTCCAGGCCACAGGCAACATCCTTCCCTTCCACGAGGTCTTCATCAGTTTCTTCTTCGTGTCCATCGGCATGCTGCTGGACCTGCACTATGTATGGACCCACCTGCTCCAGGTCGTGTTCTTCACGTTGATCGCCGTGCTGCTGAAGAGCATCGTGGGCGGCAGCTCGGCCCTCGCCCTGCGCTATCCCCTGCGCACCGCGCTGCTCACGGGGCTCTCGCTCGGGCAGGTCGGCGAGTTCGCCTTCATCCTGTCGGCGACAGGCATCGCCTTCGGCCTGCTCGATCGCGACACCTATCAATTGTTCCTGTCCGTGTCCATCTTCACCATGGGCCTGACCCCCTTCCTCGTGGCGGGGTCCGAGCGCCTGGTCGCGGCGATCACCCGGATGTTGATCCCAGCACCCGTCCGTCGTCGACTGGACACCTTCACCCGCCTGCGGCGCACCGCACGCGCCGACCTGCAACGCCTGCAGGACCATCTGGTGATCATCGGCTTCGGACTGACGGGCAAGCACCTGTCACAGACCGCCCGGCTCACGGGCGTGGCGCATGCCGTCATCGAGATGTCGCCCGAACTGGCCGAGGAGGCCCGCAGCCGGGGTGTGACGGTGGTGGCGGGCGATGCAACGAACGATCATGTGCTCGACGAGGCGGGCGTTACTCGGGCCCGGGTGATCGTGGTGGCGATCAGCGACCCGGTCGCGACGCGGACCGTGGTGGCGCGCATCCGACACCTTTCGGATGCGCCTTACATCATCGTGCGTACCCGGTACGTGAGCGACATGGACGAACTGAAGGACCTGGGCGCGAACGATGTGGTACCGGAGGAGTTCGAGACCTCGATCGAGATCTTCTCGCGGGCCCTGCGGCGCTATCTCGTGCCCGAGGATGAGGTGGAGGACATGACCGCGCGGATCCGTGGTGCACACTATCAGGCCCTGCGGTCCATGGAAAAACAAGGCGTGCAGGACCGCATCGAACTGCATGCTTCGGAACTGGAGCTTGCTGCACTACCCATCCGCTTCGGCAGGAACAGGGTGGTCGGGCATCGTCTCGTCGATGCCGACGTGAAGGGCCGCTTCGGCGTATCGGTGCTCGCCATCCGGCGCGGACCGCGGGTGATCACCAGCATCGATGGCGACACCAGGCTGCAGGCCGATGACATCCTCTATGTGCTCGGGCCGGGCGGCGGCATCGGACAGCTGGACCAGCACCTCCGGGAATGAGCAAGGGCCGGATCGAACGATCCGGCCCCGCCCGTTCCGCGTCCGACCCTATCCAGGCAACGCTCGGGATCGCGCTGCGATATGGACCGCGGCGCCGAACACCAAGGCCGCTAGACCGATCAGCCAGAGCATACTGCCGGGTCCCTGACCGCCGCCCGGACGCCTGAACGGGATCACGGGAGCATCAAGTCCATTGCGCCGTTCCGGGGTCATGCGCCCCTTCACCTCGTCGATGTACCGCCGATCGTCCCATGTGTTCCAACCCGTGAGCGTGGCCAGCTCGTCCACCTCCTTCTTGCGCCTGTAATAAAGGTCCTCCAGGTAGTCCTGACCGGCGCTACAGCTCAGGTCGCCCTGTGCCGGATGCGTGAGGATGTAACGACCCTGGAACTGCTGCTGGTCCGGCGTCACCTGGAACAACAGGTCCTGCGGGAAGTCGGCCCGGGCATAGCGCACATGCAGTCGGGTGAAGAAGACATTCCCGTTCGCTCCACCATTGGGGCCGACCCAATCCACACCCGCCTGTGTCAGCTGCGCCGTAAGCGGCGGCGGCCCCACGCAGGGGTCGCACTTCACACCGTTCCAGCTCGGGGTGACGTTCCAGGCATATTCCAGGGTCACGATGTGGCGACCCTCCCGTTCGTAATGGCGCTTGAAGAGGTCCCGGTAGAATTCGCCGAACCTGTCCTTCACATACAGCGGGATATGGCGGTCGGTGGGCAAATCCACCGTGCGGTAGTTCGCACACTCCACACGTCCCGTGCGCGTGAAAGCGTAAACGATCATGTCCTGCTCGCCTTTCGAATTGGCCATGCCGAGGCGTATCGGGAGCATGAAGCGGTCGCTCTCGAAGCTGACCTGGATCGGTCGGAGGAACTCGAAGCCCATGTCCTGCATGCGCTCCAGGTCGACCTTCACGACGAAGAACTTCAGGTGGTCCTTGATGTAGGGATCGAGCACCTCGTTCGCCGTGGCGGGGATCCGGTACCCGTTCTCGATCAGCCAATCCTTCAACCCCTCGCTCTCCTTCGCGGAGAGGATCAGGATATCGTATTCACCGATGCTGTAGCGGGCCTCGATGGTGACGCCGCGGCTCCGCGCGCTCTGTTCCTCCCGCACCTCCTTCATGGCCGCGCCGGCCATCGGGGCCCTGTCAAGCTCGTCCATGACCGCGTAGTCCCAGCGTTGACAGGGGTTCGCATCATAGTACTCGACCAATCGCGGTGCGGAATAGGCGTCGAGTTGGTCGAAGAGCGAGCGGTCCACCACACGGATGTCCTGCTCGCGGAGCACGGTGGGCACAGGGACCACCATGGCGAAGTCGCGGACGTCGCCCTTGAAATCATTGCTCATGGTGATGGTCGTGCGCTGGCCATCGCGCACAAGGATGATCTCGGAGCGGTCATTGAACAAGGTGGCATCCGCTTTGGCCACGTAGAACCCGCAGAACGCGAGGCCCTGCTGGGCAAGGCTCCCGGCGACAAGCACAGGGAGCAGGTTTCGATGCAGCTTCATCATGCGAGGGGTGTTGTTGTTGAGGATGTTCCGTGCAGGGGGATCGACCATTCGAAACGCGCGGCCTTCCACATGCGATCGAACAGGGGGGTGGACGCGGACACCAGGAACAGGGCCCAGATCGGCGCTGCCTGGATGCGGACCTTCTCGGTGAGCAGGAACGCGACCAGGGCCACGAGCATGCTCCAGGCAAGGCGCGCCCGCGGCGCGTTCGGGGTGGTCTTCGGGTCGGTGATCATGAAGAAGGTGAACAGCAGCAACGAGCCGTTCATCAGTTGGTGGACGAGCACATCCATGCCCCACCCCAGGTAGAGCACCGTCCGCGTATACTGGAGCATGGCGAACGTGCCCAGAAAACCCAGGGCGACATCGACACGACCGACGCGCAGGAGCAACATCGTCGCCAACGAACCGAACAGCACCAGCAGCAATGCACCACTGCCCCATTGCCCCGGGGAGATCCAGGCATCGCCGGTGAGCAGGATCGCGAGAACGATGCCGAGGTTGCCGGGATTGAAGATGTGCTTGCCCCGATCCCGCAGCACGCATTTGCCTCCGATCGCGATCACGGCCGCCAACGCCGCGGTCAGGAGCGACCCCACATGCAGGAGCAGGCTCAGGCCAAGCCCGGTGATCAGGGCGCTCTTGAGGCTTGACCAGGGCATCCGGAGCACAACCACGGCCACGGTCTGCATCGCCAGGCATGTTCCCAACAGCACCGCATAGCGTGGCAATTCAGCGCTCCAATGCATCACCAGCAGCCCGTATCCGAGCAGGGTGGCGAGGAGGAGCACTTGCGCGTGCCGCGCATCACGGCGAATGAAGGGGACCAGGTGTCGGAGCATGTCGGGCATGATGGTCGGTTCCTCCTCCCGTACACGGCTGCGCCCGGCAGGTTCGATCGGCACCGGAACAAAACCGGTCGCCCCCCCGTACGAAGGGCCTCATACATCCAGCAATGGCGGTGGGGAAGCAGATCATCCATATCGTACTGATCGACGACGAGGAGGACAGCCTTTATGTAACAAAGCTGGTCTTGAAGCGTGCCGGGTTCGCCGGCCGGTTGTCCTGTTTCACCTCCGCTCAGGAGGCCCTGGAATTCCTGCGCACCGAGAACGGGTCACCGGACCTGATCTTCCTGGACATCAACATGCCCGGCATGAACGGATTCCAATGGCTTACCGCCTGCGAGACCGAAGGCCTGCTGCCGAACGGGCATAGCAGCGTGGTGATGTTCTCCTCGTCGAACCGCCAGGGCGACGTGGATGCAGCACGTGCCTTTTCCTCCGTGATCGGCTATGTGGAGAAGGCCCTGAGCGTCGCGACGTACCAACGCGTGGTCGATGTGCACTCCGGCCACGCCCAACCTACCTTTGATCTACGTTCATGAAAAAGGTCCTGATCATCGAGGACGAGTCGATCATCTCCTTCGGCTACCGGCTCCAGATCGAACGCATGGGATTCGAGGTCATCGGCGTGGCCCGAAGCTCCGAGGAGGCCGAGGTGCTCCTCGCCGAGGAACGCCCTGACCTGATCATCATGGACATCTACCTGAAGGGCGCCAAGAACGGACTGGAGCTCGCCCAGGAGATCCACCGGACGGACCCGATCCCCATCCTGTTCCTCACCGCCAGCACCAAGCCCGAGATCGTGGCCGCGATCCATGAGCTGAAGGGCGCCCAATACCTGGCGAAGCCCATCAGCACCGACAATCTTTCGGACGTGCTGGAGCGCTTCCTGCGCGCCGATGTCAACCACTGAAGACCCGCGCCCTTCGCCGGCCGATCGCTCACAGGCGGAACGGCTCCATCGCTTTTCGCACGACGTACGCAACAAGATCGGCGGGCTGATCGAGGTGCTGCGCTTGCTGCCGGACGCCCCATCCGAGGAACGCCGGGAACTGGAACGGTTCGCCGAGCGCAATCTCTTTGCCGCCCTGCTGGCCACAGAGGAACTTCTTGATGATCTTGGTGTTGAACGAGGTACGCCCTCGTTGCGCAAGGGTCCCATCGACCTGATCGACGTGGTACGGCGTGCGGTGGACGATGTCGCCGCCAGGTATGGCAGGAAGGACCAGCATGTGGCACTGGAAGTGCATGACGAACTGCCTGTGGACGGCGACGCCGAACTGCTTTTCCAGGCGATGCACGCCCTGCTGACCAACGCCTCGAAGTTCGCACACCGGGGAGCCACGATCCATGTCAACGCACGTGCCGAGCTCGGGATGGCGGAAGTGCGGATCACCGACCCAGGTGTCGGGCTGAACGACCAGGACCTTCAACAGGTCTTCGTACGGTTCGCCTGGTTGTCATCCCGCAGCACCGAGGGCGAGGCCCAGGCGCGGGGAACGCTCGCGCGTGCCCGGCAATGGGTGGAGGCCCATGGCGGCACGCTCAGCGCTCAAAGCCCTGGTGAAGGCGCAGGCTGCACGTTCACCCTGGCGCTTCCGTTGCGCTGAGACCGGGTCAATCCAGCTTCACGATCTTCCGGGCGATGCGCTGTCCCTTGCCGTTGATGCCCAGGTTGAACTCGACCTCATCGCCTACCGCCAGCTCATTGAACCCCGTTCCCTCCACGTCGTCGTGCAGGAAGAACAGGTTGTTGTCGGGATAGCGGATGAAACCGTAGCCATTGTGCAGGCTCATGACCATGCTGGTGTGCCGTTCGTCGTCGATCTCGAGCTGCGCCCGGTCATCGAACTGCTCTTCCGAACCCTCGTCCCTTGAGGTGTCCCGCACCACGAACATCTCCCGGACCACGGGATCGTCCTCCTTCAATCCCTCATCGATCAGCTCATGCATCGGCATCGGGTACGATACCTCGTTCCACAGGTCGGTGCTGGTCTTGGTGGTCTGCAGCTCGCCGGTCTTCTGATCGGTGAACTCGAAATCCCAGCCGAGCAGCATCGTCTTGCAGCCGAGCGCATGCAGCTTCCGCACCAGGGGCACGTGGTCCCCGTCGCTGGCGATCAGCACCACGATGTCGTAGCGCTTCAGCATGCACAATTCATAGGTCTCCAGCGCCATGAGCACGTCCACGCCCTTCTCGCGCTTGCGGCCCATCAGGTCCTTCACGGGCAGGTAGTGCGGTTGCACGGCGTTGTACATCAACACATCATCGAACACCCGGTCGTAGTAGAGCTGGTCCGGCTTCTCGTTGGCTTCACGGGCCGTGAAGCGGCCCCGGAAGAAATGGGCGTCGATGATGTGGCATAGATTGGGGTGGGTACCCTCCTTCTCCGCCAGCATCTGCCGGATGAAATCATGCAGGCCACCGATGTGGATCCGGCGGTGGTGTGGATGTACGTAGTTGTAGTAGTTGCTGACGTGGGTGAAATAGCTGCCGTCGTAGAACACGCCGACCTTCAAGGACAGATTGCCTTTGGACATGGATGGGATCAGGATGTATCCGTTATTGGGGCACAAAGGTAGGATCGCTGCAAGCCCGGGGGCCGGTACCGCGGTAACTTTGGCGCGCCATGCTGCGTCGCCTCACCCTGTCGATCCTGATGCCCCTGCTCGTTCCGGGACTGCGGGGTCAGGACGTGACGCCTGGCCTGGCACTGGGCCATGCCAGTTCCGTGAGCCTGCCGATGTCGAAGGCCATGGTCTACGCGCGGGCCCTGGAGGCGTGGCGTTCCATCATCGCCCTGGAACCGGGTGCCACCCTGATCACGCAGGACCCCGACGCGGGGATCATCGAGGGCACCGCCCGGATCCGTTTCCGTTCAGAGGCATTGGCGGGCCGCGAACAGACGATGGGCAACATCACCTACCGCATCCGCATCCAGGCCTTGCATGGCGAATGCCGCATCGCGTTCACCTCATTCCGCCACACCGGCAACCCCGGTGCCACGCGTGGACCGATCGACCTGGGCACGCTCACGGCCAGTGGCCCCCCCCTGGAGCGCCCGCCCGGGCTTTCGTGGTCGATCGCATCCCGCATCATGGACGAGGCCCGCACGGCCGCGCTTGACCGCGCCCTGACGCTCACGCGGCACTTCGAGGCCTCGCTGCGGACCGGGAACGCGCGCTGAAACCCATGCCCGTCGGGGGCCGTTCAAGGGGCAGCACCTCGACCCTTGGACAACCTCTCGTACCGCATCTGGCCTGTGATCGCCTCCACTTTGGCGATCCTCTTCATTTCCTTCGACCTGTTCCTGGTGAACCAGGCGCTCAAGGTGCAGATGCGCATGGCCGCCGAGGTGGAGCTGCTCGATCGCCTGGCGGACATGGACCGGGGCCTGCACCAGCTGGGCCTTGTGCACCGGGTGGACCTGCATACCGGCCAGCACAACTGGGAGCGTGAGCTCGCCGGCATGGAGGAGGACCTCGACGCCATCTCGCGGCGCTACACCGACGAGCCCGGGGTGCCCGCCCTGCCCGAAGGCCTGCGTCCTGCGCTCGCGCAGGCCGATTCGCTGCACCGGGACGCCCTCCGGTTCGGTGAGGATGCCCGGGCCCACGAACGCGATGCCGTGCTCCAACTGATGCTCCGCAATGCTGGGAAGGCCGTGGAACGCACCGAACGTTTGGTGCACGAACGCGGGCTCAGCGTGCATTCGGGTCAGTTGAGCCGACGGTGGGACGAGGCCCAGGTGCTCATGTTCCTCTCCTGCCTCATGGCCGTGGTTTTCGCCCTCCTCGTGGGCATGAACCGCAGGCTGCTCTCGGAAAGCCGCATACGCGGGGACCAGCTGGTGGCCGCCAAACGCGACCTGGAGCTCACCAACCACGAACTCCGCGAGACCATGTTGAGCAAGGAGGAAAAGGAGGTGATGCTGAAGGAGATCCACCATCGCGTGAAGAACAACCTGCAGATCGTCAAGAGCCTCATCCGCTTCCAGCTGGACCAGGTGGACGATCCCAAGGTGCGCGAACTGTTCAACGAGTGCATCACCCGCGTCAGCGCCATGGCCCTGGTCCACGAGCAAAGCTACCTGAGCAAGGACCTGGCGAACATCGATGTCAGTACGTACCTCGCCCATCTTGTACGCGACATCATCCAGGCCTACACCCTCGATACGCGTCTACGCATGGACATCGATATCAAATTGTCCACGCTCGGCGTCGATACGCTGATCCCCCTCGGCCTGCTGATCAATGAGGTGATCAGCAATGCGCTGAAGTATGCCTTCCGGGGCCGGGAAGAGGGCACGTTGATCGTCCACCTCAACGGCGATGACGCACACGGCTTCGATCTGCGCATCGGCGACGATGGCGTGGGCATGCCGGACCGCGGCAAATGGGAACGTCCCAACAGCCTCGGCATGGAACTGATCCACACCCTGGCCGACCAGTTGGGCGGTGCGATCGAACTGCTCCCCACGAAGGGCACCGTTTACCGTTTGTCCGCGCGATCAGGAGCAGTGCAGCGCAGGGCGTGACCGCACCATTGGTCCCTGCCCCGGGCCTTCCCGCATATCCCGCTACATTTGGCGCCTTCGATCCCCAATGATGGACAAGCGCATCTTCTTTGCGGCCGCCATACTGGTCGCCTGTAACGAAGCGGCCCCGGAAAAGCACGAGATGGCCGCCCTGACCTATCCCGAGACCCGCAAGGACCCCTCCGCCGGCGACACCCTGTTCGGGGAGTGGGTGGCCGACCCCTACCGTTGGCTCGAGAACGACACCAGTGCGGAGACCGCCGACTGGGTGAAGCGCGAGAACGGGGTCACCCAGGAATTCCTCAAGGCGGTCCCCTTCCGCGATGCTTTGGAGAAGCGCTATTCGGAGCTCTTCGACTTCCCGAAGGTCAGCGCGCCGACCAAGGTGGGGGACCTGTACTTCATCCACAAGAACAGCGGCCTGCAGAACCAGTACGTGATCTATGTACGCCAAGGCCTGGACGGTGAGGACAAGGTCTTCATCGATCCGAACGCCATCGATCCCAACGGCACCACCACCTTCGATCTGCTCGGCGCGAGCAACGATGACCGCTACATGGCGGTGAGCATCAACAAGGCCGGCAGCGATTGGCAGGAGATCGAAGTGTGGGACCTCTCCACCATGACCAAGCTGAACGACCACCTCAACTGGTGCAAGTTCACCGGTGCGGCGTGGTACAAGGACGGCTTCTTCTACAGCCGGTACCCCAAGCCCGCCAAGGGCACCGAACTGAGCACGGCCAACAAGTTCCAGAAGGTCTATTACCACAAGGTGGGCGACCCGCAGGAGAAGGATGTGCTGGTCTGGGAGAACAAGGAGAACGGCGACCTGTACGTGGGTGCTGGCGTGACCGAGGGCGAGGAGTTCGCGACACTCTATGTCAGCACCGGCACCGACGGCTTCGAGATGTATTTCCATGATCTGCGGAAGGGCGGCCTGCCCACGCCTGCGACGAAATGGACCGCCCTGCAAGAGGGTTTCGATCACAAGACGAGCATCGTGGATTTCGTGCCGGCCACAGGCCATTTCCTGGTGCTCACCGAAGTGGACGCGCCCAACTATCGTCTCGTCGATGTGGACCCCGCCCGGCCGGACCAGGCCCATTGGAAGGACGTGATCCCCGAGAGGCCCGAATTGCTCCAGGGCGTGAACACGGGCGGCGGTCTCCTCTTCGCCAGCTATCTCAAGCAGGCCACCACCCGCATCCATCGTTTCAAGCTCGATGGGAGCGACGAACAGCAGATCCAGCTGCCGGATATCGGCAGTGCGGGCGGCTTTGGCGGCAAGCGCGACGCCACGTTCGGCTTTTACGGCTTCACGAGCTTCACCGACCCGGGAACCAGCTATAAGTACGACTATGCCACCGGGAAGAGCGAGGTGTTCTACCGGCCGAAGCTGATGTTCGACCCGAACGATTACATGACCGAGCAGGTCACGTATGCCAGCAAGGACGGCACAAAAGTGCCCATGTTCATCGTGCACCGGAAGGACGCACAGAAGAACGGCATGAACCCGACCCTGCTCTATGCCTATGGCGGGTTCAACATCAGCCTGACCCCAAGCTTCAGCACCAGCCGCATGCTGCTGTTGGAACAGGGCGGCGTGTATGCCCAGCCGAGCCTGCGGGGCGGCGGCGAGTTCGGCGAGGAATGGCACAAGGCGGGCATGAAGGAGAAGAAGCAGAACGTGTTCGACGATTTCATCGCGGCGGCCGAATACCTGATCAAGGAGAAGTGGACCGATACGCCGCATCTGGCGGTGAACGGCGGCAGCAACGGCGGCCTGCTGATCGGCGCCGTGGAGACCCAGCGCCCCGAACTATTCGGTGTCTGCGTTCCGGAGGTGGGCGTGCTGGACATGCTGCGCTTCCAGAAGTTCACGGCCGGGTTCGGTTGGGTGCCGGAGTACGGCAACGCAGAGAACAGCAAGGAGGAGTTCGCCTATCTGAAGGCCTACTCACCGCTGCACAACATCCACCCCGGCACGAAGTACCCGGCCACCCTGGTGATGACCGCCGACCACGACGACCGGGTGGTGCCGGCGCACAGCTTCAAGTTCATCAGCACCCTGCAGGCCGCGCAGGCCGGTCCGGCCCCCGTTCTGATCCGCATTGAGACCCAGGCCGGACATGGCGCGGGAAAGCCCACGGCCAAGATCATCGAGGAACAGGCGGACAAGTGGGCGTTCATCTTTCAGAACATGGGGTTCACCCCGCAATATCCCGATAGCGCCTCGGAGGCGCAGGCATCCGCACATTGAACGCACCTGCGTGCGATCGACACGGAGCCCCGGCCGCTGGCCGGGGCTCCGTGCTTCAGATCGTATCAATGGCCACGACCATCGTCGCGGCGAGACCCAGCGCGACCAGAACGGTCGCGATCACGGTCAACAGCAGGGAGAGCAGGACCGACCACACCCATCGGACGTGATGCACCCGATGCAGGGCGGGGACCATGTAGACCAGAACGAAGCCCATCGTCAGGAAGGAAAGCGAACTGTCCGTCAGATACTCCACGAGATGGAGCAGGGCCGCCACGATGAGCGCGAACGCCGCCAGATGGAAGGCGAATACCAGATGCACCACGTAGAGCGATCGCCAGAAGAACAACTTCAGCAACAAGGCCAGCACCGGAATGACCACCAGCAGCATGAGGGGCAGCTGCCTCTGGAACCGGTCGAACACCTCATCGAAGCGCCCCTCATGATCGAGAAGCACGACCTTGTTCTCGAATCGTTCGCCCCACGTGCCCTTGTTCATGCGCGTGCGCTTCCATTGATCCACGCCGAGGCTGTCGATGGCGGCCATTTCCTCGTCCAGGCCCTGCACCTTGACGATCCCCTCGTCCTTGTCGGAGATGGTCGGTGTGCGCTCCTCTCCCAGTCCGAAGACGAGGAAGGCCACGATGCTCACGAACACATACATGCGCACGGCCGGGATGTGTCGTGCGCGTCGCTCCTGCTCGAAATCCACCGTGAGCGCACCCGGCTTGAAGAGCAGTTTCGGCACGCTGTTGAAGAACTTCGAATCGAAGGCGAACGTGTCGCGCAGCACGTCCAGCAATACTTCGCCGAACGGCACCAGTCCGGAACGTTGGTCCTGTCCGCAGTTCAGGCAGAACCGCGCATGGGTCGGCAACGATGTACCACAGTTGGGACAAGTCCGTCCCGCTCCCCCGTTCATCGGCCGAAGTTGCGTGTATTCCGCCGATGCGTCATTATCGGCGCAATATGGGAAAACGCCTACCCTGTTCGGGCCAATCCAGCACATATGCGCCTGCCGGGAGCGCGCCCAGGTCGATGGCGCCTCGGTAGGTCCCCTGCCCCACCACCCGACCGGTCATTGAAAGCACGCGATAGGATGCACCAGCTGCACCGTCGGCCCCCACTGTTATCGCACCTTCCGTCGGGTTCGGAGAGATGGTCCAGGTCTGCCCAGTGGGAGCGGGCTCCGCGACACCGCTCCATACACAGCCCGGCGTCCAGCTGAGCTCGGGATCGCGAACGTGCGCGGGAAGTGCCACCACGTTCGGCATGAACGGCGTGTTGGTCACCGCGACCACCGCGGCGGTCACGTTCTGGGTCGTCGCCGTGAGTGGATCGTTGTCCACCAGATCGCAGCCCTCGCCGTTCGCGTCGAGTTGCACCACGGAGTGCAGGCCCATGGCCAGCAGCTGTCCGTTGAGGAAGTGGAACCCGTTGAACCGGTCCGCATCGTAGCGCTTGGTCCACAACACATCGCCGGACGCATCGATCCGCGCCAGGAGCCCCACATAGCCGGCATTGGACCCGCTCACCAGGAAGGATCCGTCGTCCATGGCGAAGGCCTTGCTCAGGAAGCATCCGCCGCTCACATCCGCATAGGTCCTGCACCAGAGCACTTCGCCATCGGGGTCCACCTTCATCACCACCGCATCGAAGGTGTTGCCGACAGTGCGGTAACCCGTGCAGAGGTAGTTGCCGTCGTTGGTGGGGATGATGTCATAGAGGTCCTCGGTATTGGTGCCATTGAGGTCGTAGCGCTTCAGCCAGACCGCACCATTGGCATCGGTCTTCATCAGCATCGCCTGCATGTTCCCCGGCGTCGCGGTCGGCGTTCCCGCACCGGTGAGCAACTGCACCATCGGGTCCGCCGTGGGTATCGCATGGTAGAAGCGGAAGTCGGCCGGAGCGCCGATATCGATCCCGCTCCAGCCGGTGCCGTCGGTGTTGGCCTCGATGCGGTATACGGCCTCGGAGAACGATCCACCGTCCGTGGAGTAGCTGGTGAATGCGCTCCCGCGGGGCACGAGGCACAACAACTGATCATGACCGTGCTGCAGGTCGGTCATGTCCAGGTACCATTCCACCGTGCCGGCGTCATCGAGCTTCAGCAAGGTGGGTGTGGTGCCCAGGCTGGAATAGGCCCCACCGCTGATCACGAAGCCATCGTTGACCCGTGCCACATCGGCGAAGAAGTTGAGCGGTGTGAGCAGCCGGTAGCTGACCGCGTCCAGCACCGTCATGTCGGCGGAGGTCCACAGCAGGTCAACGCGACTGGAATCGTAGCCGAAGGCCCTGTCGCAGGCGAAGATCAGGCCGCCGTTGTCCGCGAATGGCACAATGGCCCGTGTGCCACCGCCCGGCGCGATCATGTAGTTCTGGAACAACTGGGCATGGACGGCCCCGGTGAGGACCGAGAGAAGAAGCATGAGCGAGGAACGAGGGGCCATCGGAAAGTGCTTTCCCGAAATTAACCACCGTTCAGGACACGGACCCCGACCGTGGTCGGTCGATCGTACGCAGCCGGACATAGAACATGGCCAGCTCTCCCTTGCCCTTGACCTTCACCCTGCCGCGGGGTTCGAAAAGGAAGCGCGGGTCGGCCTTTACCGACCGGTAGGTGGCCTCGCTGATGTTGACCTCGTCCACGGTCCCGGCGGATTCGAGGCGGGCCGCTGTGTTCACCGTATCCCCCCAGATGTCGTATTGGAACTTGCTCTCACCAACGATGCCGGCCACCACCGGACCCGTGTGGATCCCCGCACGCATGCGGAAGACCGGCCGATCGTCCGCGAGCCGTTGTGCGGCACGCTCCCTGAGCCAGGTCTGCATCGCAAGTGCGGCGAGGATCGTGTCGGCCGTGCTCCCCTCCCGTGGCTCGGGCAATCCACCTGCGCACATGTACGCATCACCGATCGTCTTGATCTTCTCCAGGAGGTAATGTGCCGCGATGGCATCGAAGGCCCGAAAGCAGGCATCGATCTCGGCCACGAGCTCCTGCGGCGACAAGCGTTCGCTCAGACGCGTGAAGTCGTGGAAATCGGTGAAGAGGATCGATACTCCATCCACCTCGCGTGCCTGCGCACGACCATGCTTCTTGAGCTCGTCCGCGATCGGGGCGGGCAGGATGTTGAGGAGCAGACCTTCACTGCGGTCGCGTTCCTTCTTGATCAGGTTGCGCGAACGCCGCACGAAGCGGAGCCGGTTCCACAAGCCCCCTGCGAGCAACAGGATCCCGATCCCCGAGAACAGGAACACCCGCTTTTGATCACGCTCCCGACCCAGGCGTTGCTCGTAGGCGATGCGGGCCTCGTGCTGTTGCTCCAGGTGCTTCAGGCTGTCCGCAAGTTGCTGCCGCTCGTTCGCATAGTTCAGCTCGATGCGCAGCAGGCCCTTCGCCCGCTCACGGCCGAACATGCTGTCGCGTGCGGCCACCAGCAGTTCCAGCATGCGCAGGCCCTCGCGCGCACGACCCTGTCGGGAATAGGCCTTGTAGAGGCAATCGTAGCATTGCTCCTTGGTGGGGAGCGCATCCTGGGCCTGGGCCATCCGCAGCCCTTCCTCGCACCGGACCACGGCTTCACCGATGTGTCCGGCATTCAGCAGCGTGTGACCGAGCATGGCCAGGGCCTGACTGACCACGGAAGCGTCCGCATGGACACGGAGCACGGCCACACTGCGCTCCAGGTAGTAACGCGCACTGTCCAGTGAACCGAGCTTGTCATGGCACGTGCCAAGGTTCGCCAGGCAGACGCCGATCCACCGTTGGTCGCCCGATCGCTCCCTGATCCGGAGATTGCGCAGGTGATAGACCAGTGCGCTGTCCGGCCGCCCCATCTCCTCCAGCAGGCTGCCGATGTTGCCATAGAGCAGGGCGAGGTCGGAAGCCCTTCCCTGTCGCTCCCGAATGGCAAGGCTCCTGGCATAGAACGACCGGGCCTGCGCATAGTTGTGATCATAATGGTGGATGGTACCGATCGCATTGTAGACCGCAGCCAGACCGTCCTCCTCATGGATCCGTTCGTAGATGCGCAAGGCCTCATAAAGTTCCTTCAATGCCGTGAAATAGTCGCCCTTCATCTGCAGCATGGTGCTCCTTTCCACGAGGGCCCTGCCGATCAGAAGACTGTCACCTGACACGGTTGCCAGATCGAGCGCCTTTCCGGCCTGGACCAGGGCCTTCTCAAAGTCGCCCGCATCCTTCGCACTGGCACAACTGTCCAGGCAGACCTGGATGCCGTTCCGATCCTGTGCCGGGCCCACCAGGGCATACGCGAGCAAAAGCGCGGTAGCGCACCAATGCAGTGCATCGGCCGATCGCTTGCGTGCGGACAACATGGAAGGAAAGATAGGCCAGGCTTGCCGGTCGGCGGTTTTCTCTTAGCTTTCGTTACCAATACCGAACATCATGGGATCAGGTCATCGAAAGATCAACTGGGCCGCGCTCACAGGCACTCTGTTCGCGGGTGCTGCCGTGGGAGCCGTTATCCACTATTTCGCGAGTTCGCCCTGCCCGCCTGTGGTGGCATGTCCGACGCTGCCCTTTGTCGCCTATTATGATGGTGGGGATCTTGCTGAAATGGCGAAAGCCGACGGGGCCGATGGCGTGCGCTTCTACCTGGCCAAGGATGCGGCGGGGAGGTACACCGCCGTGGCCGGTCCGATCGATGCGGCAGGCATGCACGTGGCCGAGACAGGAGCGGACCTGAAGTTCTGGATGTACAACGGCATCAGCAGCGGTGCTGCCGACATGACGATGCTCAATGAGGATGAAGCGGTCGGCATTGTGAAGGCTTCGAGCACCGCGTCACGCAAAGCCTATTGCATGCAGGCCGGAGCGGAAGCGCTGCGCGAGGTGCTCTCGACGACCGTTGCGAACGGGCTCGGCCTGGTGGAACGCAAGACCGCTGACAAGATGTGGACCTTCGACCTGGTGCCCGTGAAGATGGCCGGCACCACCGCCGATCAGGCCGGGGACATCACGAACATGCGTGTGGGGGCACCATGCCCGAACTTCTGCGGCAGCGTTCCCGAATATTGTCTCAACATGCGGTGATCGGACGGGACGGGTACCTTGGGTCAGGTTCCGATCCGCACCATGTCCGCATTCCGCATTCGTCCCTTCAAGGAGGGTGACCTATCCCCATTGGTAAAATACGCCAACGATCCCTCCGTGGCGGACAACCTCACCGATGCCTTTCCCCATCCTTACACCGAGGCTGACGGCCGCGCTTTCCTGGAACGCTTCATGGCCCATGAGCCACCGCAGGTCATGGCCATCGAGGTGAACGGGGAAGTGGCCGGTGCGGTGGGGCTCCATCCGCAAAGCGACGTGTACCGCTGCAACGCCGAGTTGGGCTATTGGCTGGCCAAACCCCACCGCGGCAAGGGCATCATGACCGAAGCTGTGAAGCAGGCAGTGGAACGCGGCTTCCGGGTCATGCCGCACATCGACCGGATCTTCGCCCGGCCCTACGGTCGCAACGTTGCATCCCAGCGCGTTCTGGAGAAGGCCGGCTTCACGCTGGAAGCACGCATGGCCGGCACCTTCATCAAGAACGGACGGAAGGAGGACGAGCTGATACACGCGGTGCGGCGCTCATGGGTCAGTGGCCACCGGATGGCTTAGGCCTGAGTACATGCCCACTTTCCCTCCTCCGCAATGTGAAGGAGGTCATCCAGCCCCAACCCTGGTCCGTGACCGCGCCGTGCACAACACCCTTCGCCCGCAGCTCATCGAGCGTGGCCTCGATGTCATCGCATACGAAGTGAAGTTCATGGCGATCGTTGGCCTTGTCCGGGTGCACCGCCAGTTCGGTGGGCGGCAGCTTAATCGACCAGCCATGGCCGGCGTCCACGTGCGGGTAGCCTTCAACACATCGCGGAAGAACGCGCGGTCGGCATCCGCATCCGTGCTGTAAATGATGATGTGGAGGGTGATCGTGGGGTGAAGCTATCGCTCCATGATCGCTTCCCGTACCTCAGAGCAGCAGACCCAATGCACTGCAACCGCGCCTCCAGCTCGTTGATGCGGGTGCGCATGTTGTCGATGATCTCGACACACTGGCATCGTAGACGGGTTCAAGGGCGCGTTGTTCGGCGCGAACGGTTCTGCTGCTTGAGCTGGATCGCGCTGCGTCCCCGTTCGCCGAGATGGAACACGGACGATCCGCCTGGTGCGACATCGTCGAGAAGATCTGGATGCCACCGGGCACGGTGATGCCGGACCGGCAACAGAGCGCCGTTCCGTTCTGGATGGCCAGCACGTTGTTCCCCATCCGTACCGATGTGCTGACCGGTCGCGTCGCCGATCGCTACATTGCCGTTGAGCAAGGCGGCGATGTTCTGCTCCGCTGCCTGCTGTCCGGAGACGTCGGACACTAGAGACCGATGTTCTTCTGACGCGGGATCGCCGCCCAGATGCCGGTGCATTCCACCTGCAACCCACGCGGTGATCGTCCTGTCACGGTGCTGCTGGTGGTGGCCTGGTTGTGCGACCAGGGCGGTGTTGCCCGCAGTCGATGGCTCGCTGTCCTCCGTGCAGCGTGGCCGAAGGCATGGTCGTTCCGATACCCACGCGCGGCGTGTTCGACCAGGTGTAGCTGAGCACGCCGTTGCCACCGACGACCAGGAACTGAAGCTGCAGTTGCTGGCAGTTCGTCCTGGAATTCACTACCGTCCAGCGTATCGTCCTTCGTTGTCGTTCGTTGGTGTTGCCAGACGGATGGCCCGTTGACATCGAGTTGCTCCTCGGGGACCCTACCCGCCGAGGTAACCGTTGTTCCGGATCGCCAAGTCGTTCTCATCAGCGTTGTCGACCCGGAAATGACGAAAGAACCATCCCTGAGCGGATTGGATCGTGCAGATGACCGAGCGCAGTCCTGATCACCGTACAGGCCGTGTTGCTGATCGCTGATCGCAAGTATGGATCAAGCCATGGGGTCACGACATCCACGATATCCGTGGGATCGGAAAGACCATCCCAGTTTCCCAATCCGAGGTGATCGCTCTGGTCGTTCCGGATGGCTGTGGCCGCGTGCACCCTGATAGCCCCAGCGGCTGCAGGCCCAGCGAGGCGGGTTAGCAGAAGCACCGGAGCCGCCACGCCTCCACCGGAACCTGCTCGCGCGCCTGGATCGGTGGCTGTCAGACGCGAGATGAGTCATCGTCGATCGGGCCGAACAACGCGATACCGGTGCCTTCCACCAGATCGATCGCCGCTTCGGGATGCGCCGCGGATCGGCTGACGCCTGCAATGTGGCGTTGGGCATCGGCTCATTGATGCCCACGTTGCCGCCGGAGTAGGATGACCATGCGGCCAGACCCATGCCCGAGTGTGAGGGCTACGGGTTCGGAGAAGCCAGTGCTCCATCGCGTTCGGCGAGCGGATCGCCACAGATGACCGATGTCCCAGCCGTCGTTCGCCACGCTCGCGGTGTTCAGCAGATGGATCACCACGCCGCCGTCGTTGATGCGCGGATGTGGAGCTTCTGGTCCGGCGTGGGGTGCCGATGCCCACATTGCCGTGGCTCACCGCATCGATGAACAGGCGGCTCGCGATACACTGGTGGTGTCCTCCCCGATGTTCAAGCCCCCATTGTCCGTCGTACCGATGACGAAGTCCCTGTTGGTCGGGATGTCGCCGTTCTTGAACCGCTCCATAGAGTTCATTGCGGGACCGGATGCTCAAGGGCGCTTCCGGGCATGGTATCGCCGATACCGATGTTGCCTCCTGGCTAAAGACCATCGTCGCATCGTTGAAGTCGCGGTCTCCCTATACATGGGAACAGATCCTCACACAAAGCGAGGTAACCGTCGTGCGTTCCACCACCGTCGCCACATGGCGGAGACTCAACCACATTGGTGCCTGGAGGCCGTGGAAGCGAATGCGACCGGGCCTTCAGCGACCTCATCGCGTACTGTCAAACGTGCAGGCTCAGTGGTACCGACGCCCACATTTCCGGTCGTTCCATCGATGAAGGCGGCTCGAAAGAGCGTCCGGAGTACCCTGCTCGATGACCAATCCGTGCTATCCGTGGCTGTGAAGACAGAGTCGTCCTCGGTGGGTGTATCCCTGTCTGGAAGTATGTCTTCCAGGACGTTGCGGCTCTCTGATCGAGAGGGCGTAAGCCCGGCAGGTCCTGTGTACCGAGGGCCCACGTTGCCGTACTTGTCCGCGATGAAGAACGCGACGGGATCGCGAGCAGAGTCCGTGATGAGCAACCCCGGAGGTGAGGACGCAGGCGCGGTCGGTGCGACAATTGACGAATGCTTTGGAGGCGGTCGCCCCCGCGACACGAGCGCCGAACCGGTCGTGCTAGTCCGCTTCAACGGTCAGCGGACTTATGGGTTGCAGTGGTTCCGATGCCAGCTTGACCTGTGCTGTCCGCCAGGAAGGCTGGGCACCGCGGTCCCTGAATTGGGCACGTTACTGAAAACGCCCGCCGAACTCACCCTGGCCGGAAGTGGAGCCTGCTGAAGTCCCAGTTGTTTGTTGCTCCCGAGGTTCTCGAACTGCTGATGTACGGATCGCCCGCCCCGAACTGTCGCCTCGATCACAACGGTGCTCCCGGCTGCGTGGTGCCGATGCCGAACCGCTTCCCACCACGTACAGTCCGCTGTCGGCCACCATTCGCCGCCATCCCAATGCATCACCTGACCCACCTCGGTGCCGTCGGGCACATTGCTGCTGTGTGCCGCGATGCAGGGCGTAGGCACGCTCAGGAACTCCTCGGTGCCCATGGACGTAAGGACACCGGTGCCATCGATGTCCGCAACACCTCCATCGAATGGCAGCACATCGGGCTGAGCAGCGTGTCCGGAGGATCCGGCCGGTACCGCGACCGACCTCAAGGCGAACAGGCCGTCATTGGTCACCACGCTCTGTGTCTCGGAATACAGCAACGGGTTGCCCGGTGCCGTGCCGTACGTTGATCTGGATGTCGAGGACCGGTTCGGCATGGGATTGCTTTCGGCATCACGCATGACGGCCTGGTACTTGAACGCGGAGGGGCCTGTGCGCGGGCGGCGATGCCACCGGCGATGAAGACCAATAGGAAAGGACGCAGAAGGGTGCGCATGGCCAAGGGGTTGAGGTCGAATGGTTGCGGACGCTTGGGAGGCGTTCCGCTTACAGCTCATTTCGGTCGCCGCGCTGGACCGATCCCAGCCAGTCGCGCTCCTCGACCGGGATCCCGTAGTCAAGTTAGGAGGACTGGACGATCCGTCAAAGGGGTCAGGGCGATCGTCCAATAACTGAGGACGTACTGCGTTGCACTTCCATCAGTGCTATTGGCGTGTTCCTCCTTCCGCACCTGGGTCATGCCACACTACATCTGGACCGTCGGCCCGGGACAGACCTACCTGCGCCAGCTGGGTCGCATCACTGGTGCAGAACGGCGACACGGTCGACATCCTCGCCGGTACCTATGCCGCCGACGTCACGAACTGGACCGCGGACGATGCCTTCTGCGCGGTGTTGGCGGATTCCGCACCTGCACTGGCATCGAACGGCCTGAGCTGGGGCGACAAGGCCATCTGGGTGATCCAGGAACAGGTCGCACCACCACCGTGGAGGTGGATGGGAATTCGCCGGTGCACGTCCCGATCCCACAGCAGCGCCGGCATCCGGCAGGAAGGCCACGACCTCACCGTGCGCGCCATTGCTGGTTCCCGACAACGAGAACAGCATCCTGGCCGGCACGGTGAACCCAACAACATCACGATCGAGGTTCTCCGAGTTCGCGCACACAGCTATGGCGACGGCTACTCGCTTTAACCTCTACATCAACCACGTCGACACGCTCTTCTTCCGCTTCAACTACAGCCACCACGCACGTGGGCCAGGGAGCTCAGAGCCGCGCATCCAACTTCATCGCATACAACCGCATCGGCAATGAGGCCACCGGCGATGCCAGCCGTGAGATCGACCTGCCCGACGGAGGCCAGAACTACCTGATCGGCAACAGCATCCAGCAGGGGCCCATGGGCCAGAAATTCCAACCTGGTCAGCTATGGCGTAGAAGCCTCAACAACCCCGGCCCCCACCGGTTCTATGCCATTAACAACACGCTCGTGAACGAAATGACCGTGGGCAGCTACTTCGCGGTACCCACCGGTCTGGTCCATTTCAAGGTGTGGAACAACATCCTGGCCGGTGGCGGCACGTTCACCGATGGCGTCTGGCCCGCCGGCACCGATACCGCATCGAACCTCGTCACCTCCAACATCGCCAGTGCGGGCTTCATTTCCCCGACCACCTATGACTACCACATCACCGACACCTCTCCCGCGCACAACCTCGGATCTCCGGCGGGTGTTTCGGTCTCGGGCGTCGACCTGGTGGCGTATTACGAATACGTGCATCCGACGGACAGCGTCCTGCGCTGCCAGCATGCGCTATTGGATGCCGGTGCCTATGCGCATTGCACCAATACGGGACTCGACGAACTGAAGGAAGGGAAGAATGTCCGTGTATGGCCCAATCCCTCGGCGGATGCGTTCCAGCTGGCACCCGTGGATGCAAACGCAGTGGTCGGCCTCTTCGATGCATGCGGCCGACAGGTCCGGGCTGAGCAGCACCTGCGGAACGGTCGGCTCATTCTCGAGGCGGGCCAATTGCCTGCAGGTGCGTATTTGCTTCTCGTCGATGATACGTGCTTCAACCTCCTATTGGCCCGATGAAGCCCTGCGACGATACCGGCAACTTATTCCGAGAATTCCGTCATGCTTATGATCCCGTACAATGAAGTACCTGTTGATCCTTGGATGCGTTGGTGTTTCAGGTCCTGTTCAGGCCCAATTGCAAGATCCCGGTTTCGAGCAGGGCAACACCTACTGGCAATTCACGTGTCCGGATGACGGCTGGTTCGTGGGAAGCAGCGCGCCTGGTGGCGGAAGCCTCTGCGCCGAAGTGACTATGATCAGCGCCACACGGCCGGATTGCTATCACGTTAATTCGACCGGGACGTTCCCGTTCGTGTACCAAGAGCTGCCCGGTGTGCAGAACGGGGACCACATTTCCGTCACCTTCTGGCATCGGGGTATACCTGAACCACCGACACTGCAGGGCAGCCTGTCCCTGCAGGTCGTGTTCGGCTGGTGGGCACCTCCCTTGGTGGGCTTTGGGAACGATGCCTGCTCCTGGACCTGGCACGCGACCGACGATATCTGGCAGCCCATCACGGTGGCATGTACCCTGACCGGCATGCCGACCGGCGCAACAGCTGCAGTATTCCTGGGTGGGCAGATCACCAACTTCGGGAACGGTGTGATCCAGGTGGATAACGCGAGCCTCACCGTCACCAGTCCGACCGTATCACTTGCAGCCAAGGCCTGGTTGGATGGTGCCTTCGACATCGGCACCAACACCATGCACGACGACCTCCGTTCAGCAGGTCTCCTACCCTTGACCGAACCTTACTCCAATTTACTTGGCTTGCCGGGCGGTGAGACCACCACAGCTCCCGTATTGGCGACCACCGGTCCGAACGCGATCGTGGACTGGGTGCGCCTGGAACTACGCACCGGCTCCAACGCCGAAGGTGCCACGACCGTGTCAACGCGGCATGCCTTGATCCAACGGGATGGGGACATCGTGGATGTCGACGGCATATCCCCTGTGACCTTCGATGCGGTACCAGGAAACTACTACGTCGCCTTGCGGCACCGCAATCACCTGGGCGTGATGACGGATGTTCCGATGGCCTTGTCCACCGCACCGACCGTGGTCGACCTTCGCGCACCGACCACACTCTGTCACGTGCGCCCCGCGCCGGCGAACGATATTCCCCGGAGATCGGTCGGTGGCACACATACGCTATGGGCTGGGAACACGGTGCCCGATGTGTCCATCAAGTACACCGGCAGCGCCAATGACCGCGACGCCATCCTGCAGGCCATCGGTGGGTCCGTACCCACCGCCACCATCTCCGGCCAGTACCTGCCGGAGGACATCAATATGGACGGTGTGGTGAAATACGCCGGTGCGAACAACGATCGTGATGTGGTCCTGCAGACCATCGGGGGTGTGGTGCCGACCGCGACACGCGTACAGCAACTACCATGAGGACCATTCTTCCGCTGACCTTGCTGATCATCAACCCATTCGTGGGATGGGCGCAATGTCAGATACAAGGCTTTCAGATCTCCGCCGATTGTGCCAACGATGCTCCGGAGGCCAGCATGATCCTGACCGGCGGTGTACCTCCCTATCAACTGACCTTCACCGGCAGCAACGGGATCAGCGTCTTCGACCAGAGCGGGCAGGATGGCTTGTTCATCACATGGATGGGTGACTACTGGCTGACGATGCTCCTTTCTCCGGTGCAACTCAACGTGACCGACGCGAACGGTTGCACCACCAGCGCTTCAGCCTCCTACCAGGAACATCTCCTCGCGCTGCCCGATGTATGGTTCGAACGGGGGTGTTCCTCCACCATGAGCCACTTGTTCTGGTCCGGCACCTACACTTATCCGGTCCCAGGCACCCTGGCGACAGGGCAGCCCGATCCTTGTGCGGGTTCCTCGTATGAATATGAGATCGTGAACTCCCAGACTTGGACCACCGTGGCCAGCGGTGATGTGGTCGACGATTGGAGCCTGATGCCGAACGGGCTATGGCAGTTCAATATGCCCATGCCACACGGCTTCTACTACGTCAGCATCCATCCGACCTTCATCCCGATCGGCTGCCAGAACGGCCCGTTCATGTACTGCTACCGGGAAAAGGGAGCGGTCACGGACCCCACACCGGATGGTTGCGGCCAGCGGTTCCGCATGAAGGTCTTTCTGGGTGGACCCATGGCACAGGGTACCACGAGCATGACGGACGGGCTTCGGGTGAACGGCCTGTTGCCGCTCTCGGAACCCTATACCGGCCTTGGATACACGTACGTCGGTTCGCCCCCTGTGCAGTCGATCACCCCTGCAGCGCTGTCCGTGACGGGGTCCAATGCCCTGGTTGATTGGATCGTGGTGGAACTGCGTTCCGCCACACCACCGCACAGCGTGCTGTACTCCATGCCCGCCCTGGTGCAACGGGATGGGGATGTGATCGTGAACTCGACCTTGTTGGAAACGCCGTTGGAACCCGGCTTCTACCGGGTTGCAGTGCGTCATCGCAATCATCTCGGGCTCATGACAGCCTCCGCCTACTGGCTCGATCTATCGCCTTTGGTGCTCGGCGATTACGCCAATATCGACCTGGGATCGCCCCTGACCCCCACCTTCGGGACCGATGCGCGACGACCGAACGGGAACTATAGCTGTTTGTGGCCTGGGGATGCCACCATGGACGGTGTGGTGAAGTACGCCGGCACGAACAACGACCGCGATGCCATTCTTCAAGCTATCGGCGGCGCCACGCCCACCAATGTGGTCAGCAACGTGTACGACGCGCGCGATGTGAACCTCGACGGTTCCATCAAGTACACCGGGGCGAACAACGACCGCGACGTGATCCTTCAGACCATCGGTGGCACCACGCCCACGAGCACACAGGTGGAGCAGCTGCCCTAGGCATACCAGCGAGGTCCGACTATCGATCGAACTGACGGGGCCGTGGGAGACCACGGCTCCGTCCCATGCTATTCGGTCGGATCGATCCGCCAGCTCGCCGAAATTGCCGGCCTGCACATCGGCCATGGCCTGATAGATCTCCTCGACTGTGTTCACCACGAAGGGTCCGTAGGCCGCGTTCGGCTGGTTCAGCGGTGCACATTGAAGACCAATGCCCACCCGAATTGCGTTCACGCGCGGTACCATTGGCCGCTGGTTTGTCCGTTCCGGAAGCGAGTCGGGAGTGCCGCTGACGCAGGTACAGATGCATCGCATGCAGCGCGCGTGGTCCACGTATCCGGGATCACCCGACCAAATGCCTTTGCGCCACACCGCGCTACCTTGCCCAACGGATGCGCACGCCACGGCCGGTGTCGGCACTTCGTTCCCTCCCCCCCGCGGTGATCTACCTGCTCAAGGTCTATGCTTTGCTGGGGATCGTGGCCATGGCCTTCCGCATCCTGCTGTTGTTGCTGAACGACGCCGGAGCCCATGACCCGTCCGACACGTTGCATGCGTTGTTCATCGGCTGGCGCTTCGACACCACCATCGCCTGCTACCTGCTCGCGCTCCCCTTCCTTCTGCTGCTGTTCGATCATTTCCGTTCCGGACGTGCGACTTGGCCCGTCCGCATCGTGTCGCTTTGCCTGGCGGTCCTGAGCATCCCCGTCCTGCTCATCCTCGCCGCCGACGTCCCCTGGTCGTTGCACTACCTCACGCGGCTGAACACCTCCGCCCTGCTCTGGTCCGACGAACCGCGCTACATGATCGGCCTGGTGACGCAGGACCCGATGTTCCGCGGCTTCCTGCTGCTCTTCGTGGCCATGCTCCTCCTCGTTGCGTTCCTGTTGCGCCGATGGCGGAGGACCTATTCACGTGCGCGCAACACCTCCGCCCCGCCGCACGCGCGACGCTGGTCCGGGACCCTGCTGCTCCTGCTGACCGGAGCCCTGCTGGCGCTAGGCATGCGCGGCCGCGTGGCGCGCAAGCAACCCATCCATGCCGGGCTCGCCTACTTCAGCGACGATGCCTTCCTGAACCAGTTGGGCCTGAACCCGGTCTTCACCATCACGCATTCGCTGCTGGACCATCTCGCCGATCCCGCGCACCGCGTGACGCTCATGGACCCCGAACGCGCGCTCGCGCTCTGCCGCGACCTGGTGCATGCCCCGACACCACCGATGAACGCATCGCCCATCGCACGGTACGTGCCCGCCGGCGACACCACGGACCGCATGAACGTGGTGATCATCCTGATGGAGAGCATGGGCACCTTCAAGATGGGCGACTACAACGGTCCGCAGGGCCTGACGGTGGTGCTGAACGAGCTGCGCGGACGCTCCCTCGACCTGCGCCAGTGCTACTCGGCCGGGATCCACACCTACAATGGCATCTACTCCACGCTGTTCTCCTTTCCCGCCCTCTTCGACCAGCGGCCGATGGAGATCTGGCGCGACAAACCACACCGCGGGCTGGCACGCGAGCTGGGCGATCACGGATACCGCTCGATCTTCTTCACCACGCACGATCCCCAGTTCGACAACATGGCCGGCTTCCTCCGCTCCCACGGCTTCGGGCAGATCGTCGCCCAGGACGATTACCCTTCCGAATGGGTGGTGAGCACGAACGGCGTGCCCGACCACCGCATGTTCGAGTTCGCGCTGCCCCGACTGGACGATCTCGCCAGGGAAGGTCCCTTCCTGGCGGTGCTGCTCACCACGAGCGATCACAAGCCCTACCTCGTTCCGGACGACCTGTGGTACACGCCCCGCGCCGACCTGCCCATCACGGAGCGGATCGTGGAATACTGCGATCGCGCCATCGGCCATTTCCTGGACGGGGCCGCACGATACGATTGGTACCGCCGCACGCTCTTCGTCCTCACCGGCGACCATGGCCTCAATATGGGCCACACCTACGACATGCCCCTGTCCTTCCACCACGTGCCGTTGCTGATGCACACGCCCGGCGGCCAGGTGCCGGCCCGTGCCGTGGCCACGCCGTGCGGACAGATCGACGTGGCGCCCACGATCATGGGTCTGCTCGGCCTGCCGTGGACCAACACCACCCTCGGCATGGACATCCTCCACCAGCCACGCGCGGCCATGGCCTTCTGCGCCGACGACCGCATCGGCTGTCTGGACACCGCCTACTACTACATCGAACGGCCCGATGGTCACGCCACGCTGTACCGCTACGCGGACCTGTCCACGGAGGACCTTTTGGACGTGCTCCCCGAACGCGCCGCACACCTGCGCGACCTTGCCCATGGCCAGATGCAGGCCACCCAATGGCTCGCGGACCACGACCTGCTGGCCGGATCGTCACCTGCGAACATCCCCTGATGCGACGCCTCCTCCGTCCGCTCGCCATCCCGGTCATCACCCTGTTGCTGATCTACCTGGCGTTGCGCATCGTGCCCGCGCACAAGCAGGTGTCGCCGTTGGCAGAAGAGCCGTATATGGAATTCGCGCACCGGGGCGGGCAGCGGGTCTTTCCGGAGAATTCGGAGGAAGGCATCGCACATGCCCTGGCCGCCGGCTTCCGCGCGGTGGAGGTGGACATCCATTGCACGCGGGACGGGCGCTTCGTGCTGTTCCATGACGACAGCTGCCGGCGCATGCTCCACCTGCCCGGCACGATCCAGGAACACGACCTGGCCGACCTGCATGACGCGCCGCTTTACCTGAACCATGCGCCCACCGCGTGCCGTGTCGTCACGTTGGACACCATCCTGGCCCGCTACAGCGACCGGCTGTTCCTCTACCTCGACATGAAGCTGGACGACCTTTCGGCCGCGGACCAGGTCGCGGCGCTGATCGGAGCGCTGCGCACGCCGGGCCACGTGCTGGTGGCCTCCAGCTCCGTGGCCTTCCTCTGCTGGATGGAGCTGCGCCACCCGGAGATCCACACCGTGATGGAGGGGTTCGACAGCGGCAAGGAATGGACCTACTTCCTCTTCCCGGCACGCCTCCGCCCGGACCTTGTGAGCAGCTTCGCCAGCTACACCGATGATGATCAGATCGCCTGGTTGCGCGACCACGACCTGCTGGACCGGAAGATCGTCTACGGCGTGGACAGCACCCAGCTCGTGCGTCTGCGCACAGCGGGCATCAACCGGTTCCTGGTGGATCCGTAGCGGGAACACCGCTCCAAGATCTCAACCGCCTACTGCAACAGGCGGACTGTTCACTCCGCGACAATGCGAAGCACCTGCCGGTCCCCGGATGCATCCCAGGCATGGAAAAGCAGCAGTCCCTGGTGCTCGGGGCCGAGATCGACCCGCAGCCGATCATTCGGTGAGCGGCCGCTCAGGATGGTGCGGCCCATCGCGTCGAGCACCTGGTAGGTGAACGGTCCGCCGGCATTGCCCGATGCGGCGAACGAACGCGACCGCGCGTCCCAGCCGACCACGAACGCATCCGGGCCGGTGCCTTCCTCCATGGATACCGAACCCACCGCTCCCGTGCTCCACATCTCGGTGATGTAGATCGTCTCCATGGTGTTGGGGTCGAAGGAGGCACCGCCGCACAGATACCCGCGATCGTTCACTGTGAACACCGACCCCAGGATGGCCGGAATACCCGGAAAGGTCAAGGTGGTGCTCCAGGCATCGGCCAGGGGATCGTAGTGGTACACGGTGTTGATCACACCCGTACCCAGGTCCAGCCCACAGGTCATGTACGCTTGTCCATAGATCGAGAACGAGCGCCAATCACTTGTTCCCACCACCGGCACGGTCGCCTTCTGGGTCCACGTATCCAGCAGCGGGTCGTAGGCATGGGTTTGTCCGGCGTCGTTGACCGCATACATTGTCCCGTTCACTCCGAAGGCGGCGATCACAAGGATCCCGCTCGGGGCGGTCACCGGGGTCCACGTGTTGGCCGTTGGGGCATACGCGTACATGGAGCCGTTCCAGGTATTGATCACATAGGCCATCGTATCCAAAACGACGGCCAGACCCAGGACCTCATTGGACCAGGGCAGGGATCCCATGTTGCTCCAAGCATCGGTGGAAGGATCGTACCGGTAGAGGCGCCGGGGTGTCTGGTAGCCCCGAACCACATACCCATATCCGTTCAGCGCAAAGCCGATGCCTGCATAGACCTGGGCCGGGGTGCTGGACCGCTGCGCCCAGGTCAACGTGTTCGGATCGTACCGCCAGACATGTCCGTAGTAGGTGTTGTTGCCCATCAACAGGTCCGCCCCGCCCACCACATAGGCCGAGTCGCCGAGGACGAAGGAACAGGTGCCTTCGCGTGGAGTGCCGGGATAGTCCGGTTCCGCGGACCAGCCGGTCAGCTGGGCGTGCAGTGGGGCCATGCCAACGACCAATCCGACTGCCATGCAAATGCGCTGCGGTCGTACCATGCTGCTTGAAGATAGGCGATCCAGAAATAACCGCAGATGGCATACTTGGCCACCATATCCAACGTCCCGATCGCTGCACGTGCCATTGAGGAACGCGGTGGTATGCCATCCTTGAACATATGCGACACCCGATAAGGATCCTTGCGCGCATCGCCGCCTGCTGTTGATCAAGACGACTTCCTGACAGAGTTTGGCTTCAATGGACCCCACCACCCGGAGGAACGAGCTCAGCATCGATGTCAACGGGTTCGTTCGGCAGTTCATTCCGTACAACTGGAACGCACAGGGATACACGAACTACCACCGCCCCGGGTACCTGCTCACCTACAAGCGCAGCATCGGGTGCAGCGCACTGCGCTTCGGCGTTGGCGGGCTGTACAATTTGCGGTCGGACACCGGGGGCTACAACAGCAACACGAACAATACCGATCACTACTGGCGGGTCTATCTCCGTGCCGGATGGGAGCGGCGCTGGCTATTGGGTCCGCGCTGGTCCTGCTTCACCGGCATCGATGGGCAGTTCGGAACAGGCCGAGGCGACTCGCACAACATCACCACGCAGGCCGGCCAACCGAACGTGCACTCCACCTTCCGGAGCTACGGTGGTGGTCCCGTCCTGGGCATCCGGTTCCAATTGACCCGAAGGATCTCACTTTACACCGAAGCGAGCCTGTACTGGTCCAATCAGGAAACGGGACAGTACTGCGACTATCCCGATGATGTCAACGATATACAGAGCTTGAGCGCCACTGGCGCCATCCTCCTGAATTACCCGATCGTGCTCTGTTGCGCCGTCGCCTTCTGATCCTGCACGACCCTGCACCCGGATCGCCCGGACAGGCGGGCACTGCGCCGCGGTGCGGACCCACCCGTCCGGGACCTCCCATCCTCATGCACGTGCAGAGCACCGGTCCTTGCCACCCTGCCACCGCACCTCCGTGGGCGCCCACGGCCCGTTTTACGGAACAAAGCCGGATCAATCCGCGAGCACGCCGAACTTGCCGGCCTGCACATCGGCCATGGCCTGGTGGATCTCCTCCATGGTGTTCATCACGAAAGGTCCGTAGGCCGCGATCGGCTCGTTCAGCGGTTCGCCGCTGAGCACCAGCAGGGTGGCGCCGTTCGCACTGGTCACCTCCACCGCGGTGCCGTCGTTGGCCAGGATCACCAGGTGATGCACCGGAGCCTCGCTGCCGTTGATCACCGCCGCATCGCCATCCACCACCAGGATGGTGCTGTTGAAGCCTGCGGGCAGCTCGAATCCGGCCTTGCCATCGGCGCCCAGCTCGATCGTCGCCGCGATGATCGGCGACCAGGTCTTCGCCGGGCCTTTCGCACCAAAGAGTTCACCGGCCAGGATGCGCGCCCGGCTCCGGCCGTCGGGCAGTTGCACCTCGGGCATGTCGGCCGACTTGATGGCCTGGTAGCGCGGGGTCTCCATCTTGTGCTTCGCCGGCAGGTTCACCCACAGCTGCGCCATGTGGAAGGTGCCGCCCTTTCGCGCGAATTCAGCTTCGTGGTACTCCTTGTGCAGCACACCGCTGGCGGCGGTCATCCATTGCACGTCGCCCTCGCCGATGATGCCGCTGTTGCCCGTGCTGTCGTGGTGCGCCACCTTGCCCTGGAAGGCGAAGGTCACCGTCTCGAAACCGCGGTGCGGGTGCACGCCCACGCCACGTGGCTTGTCCGTGGGGCTGAACTCCACCGGGGCGTTGTAGTCCAGCAGGAAGAACGGACTGAGCCGGTCCTGCGGGATGTTGTAACCCATCGGGAAGAAGTTGCTCACCTTGAATCCATCGCCCACCATGTGGGTCCGTGGCGGCGCCAACACCGCCTCAACACTACGCTTGGTCATCTATTCCCATCGTATCCTTATGGAGCTGGATGGGCGGCTGTACCTAGCGATGAGCGTGCCAGTGCTGCGTATGCGCCAATACGGCAGGGCCATATGCCAAGAGCGCTTCTTCGTGTTGGGAAGGTCAGTGTCTCTGGTTCATCCACAGATGACGCCGATGTCACAGATAGCCCAGCTTTCCCTGGCATTTATCTGCGTCATCTGCGGATAGCCTTTCCTCCCGACCTTCGCCCTCATGCAATTGAAGAACTACGCCTGCGGGCAATGGGTGGCCGGCACGGGCAAGCAGGCCGAGCTCGTAGATGCTTCCACCGGCGAGCTCGTCGCCACGACTTCATCCGGCGGACTCGATTTCGATGCCATGTTGCAGTATGCACGCGCGACAGGTGGCCCTCCCCTGCGCAAGATGACCTTCCCCGAGCGCGGCCGCATGCTCAAGGCGCTGGCTCTCTACCTGATGGAGCGCAAGGACAAGTATTACCAGATCAGCTACAAGACCGGCGCGACCAAGGCCGACAGCTGGGTGGACATCGAGGGCGGCATCGGCAACCTCTTCGCCAACGCCAGTTTGCGCCGCACGCTGGGCAACATGCCCTTCTACGTGGATGGCGAGGCCATCAAGACCAGCAAGAACGGCACCTTCATCGGCCACCACCTCATGGTGCCCAAGGAGGGCGTGGCTGTACACATCAACGCCTTCAACTTCCCCATCTGGGGCATGCTGGAGAAGTGCGCCGTGAACTGGATGGCCGGCGTGCCCGCCGTGGTGAAGCCCGCCACTGTCACCAGCTACCTCACCGCCGCCATGGTGGAGGACATTGTGGCCAGCGGCATCCTGCCCGAGGGCGCCATCCAGCTGATCTGCGGATCGGCCAATGGCATCCTGGACCACGTGATGAGCCAGGACGTCGTCACCTTCACCGGCAGCGCCAGTACCGGCAGGATGCTGAAGGCCCATCCGCGTCTGATCGATGAGAGCGTGCCCTTCAACATGGAGGCCGACAGCCTGAACGCCATCGTGCTCGGCCCCAACGCCACGCCCGACACCGAGGAGTTCACACTCTTCATCAAGGAAGTGGGCAAGGAGATCACCCTGAAGTGCGGCCAGCGCTGCACCGGCGCCCGCCGTATCCTCGTGCCCAAGGCCCTGGTGGAGGACGTGCGGATCGCCCTGGGCAAGCGCCTGGGCAATACCGTGATCGGCGACCCGCGCACCGAAGGCGTGCGTATGGGTGCCCTCGCCGGCACCACCCAGCGCGAGGAGGTGCGCCGCGCCCTGCAGGAACTGATGCAGGGCACCGAGGTGGTCTTCGGCGATCCGGACAGCGTCCAGGTCACCGGTGCCGACGCGAAGAAGGGTGCCTTCATGTGCCCCGTCCTGCTCTACAACCCCGACCCCTGGAAGGTGCAGGTGAGCCACAACGTGGAGGCCTTCGGGCCCGTGAGCACGTTGATGCCTTACGACGATATCGACGATGCCGTGGCATTGAGCAAGCTCGGCAAGGGCAGTCTCTGCGCCACCATCGCCACTTACGACGACAAGGTCGCTCAGCAGTTCGTCTGGGGCGCCGCCAGCCACCACGGCCGCATGCTGGTGCTGAACCGTGACATGGCGAAGGAGAACACCGGCCACGGCAGTCCGCTGGCCACACTGGTGCACGGCGGTCCCGGCCGCGCGGGTGGCGGCGAGGAGATGGGCGGCAAACGCGGCGTGCTCCACTACCTGCAGCGCACCGCCATCCAGGGCAGTCCCACCACCATCACCGCCCTCACGCAGCAGTACCAGCAGGGGGCGAAATACCACATCACGGAGAAGCATCCGTTCCAGCTGCACTTCGAAGAGCTCCAGATCGGCGATACGCTGATCACCGAGAAGCACGAGGTGACGCTCAAGAACATCGAGGACTTCGCCGCGCTGAGCGGCGACCGCTTCTACGCCCACATGGATGAGAACGCTTTGGATGGCACCCCCTTCACTGGCCGCGTGGCGCACGGCTATTACATCCTCTCGCGCGCGGCGGGCTTGTTCGTGGATCCCCCGAAGGGTCCTGTCCTGTTGAACTACGGGATCGAGGAGTGCCGCTTCCTGAAGCCCGTCTATCCGGGGTCAACGATCCAGGTGCGGTTCACCTGCAAGGAGAAATTGGATCAAGAGAAGCGCCCGAAGACCGAGGACTCCCCCAAGGGCGCCGATGTGGCGCGCGGCATCGTGAAGTGGTTGGTGGATGTGGTGGATGAGACAGGGGAGACCGTGGCGTTGGCGACGATCTTGACGATGGTGAAGAAGCTTGATCAGAGTTAGAACCAGCGCCCCCCGGTGGACACGGGTGGACGGAGTGCCGCTACCCCGTCCACAAAAACGGCACCGTGCTACCTTGCCACCATGCCCGAACGCCCACCCAACAGCAAGGTGTTTCCCAAGAGCGGCGGCTTCGAGAAGCTCGTGGGGTATCAGGTGGCCGAGCTGCTTTATGACTTCACGGTGCGCTTCACGAAGAAGTTCATCGAGCCGGGCAGCCGTACCCGTGATCAGATGGAACAAGCCGCACGCAGCGGCAGCCGGAACATCGCCGAAGGCAGTGTGTTCAGCGCGACCTCCAAGAAGGTGGAGATGAACCTGACCAATGTCGCGAAGGCCAGCCAGACGGAATTGCGCAAGGACTACCAGTCGTTCCTCCGACAGAACAAGTTGAAGGAGTGGCCGAGCGATGATCCCGTTCGCCAGGAGCTCATCGATCGGCGACTTGCCGATGCGGATGCACTCACCAAATGGACCAGGGAGGTTTACACCCGCCATCCGGATCGAAGCGTGGCCGAGATCGCCGGCAACATCGGCAGCATCCTGTCCAACGTGGCCATCGCCCTGCTCGACCGCCAACTGCAACGCCTGGGTCGCGACTTCGAGGAGAACGGCGGGTTCAGTGAGCGCTTGTACCAACTGCGTAAGGGAGGTACCGAGCTCTGAGGGAGATCGCTTCCGAGACTCCCCCCGGACGGCTTGCAAAACGTGCACCGGCGGTGCTATACCCCGATCCGTATCTTGCCCATGCCACACCGCCATGGACCTCAAGCCCTCCCAACTGCCCGGCATGGCCGAACTGCTCTCGCCCGACGAGGCGCGGGACATGGACCGCCTGGTGCCGATCAAGCGGTTCAAGAAGGGCACCGTGCTGCTGAAGGCGGGTGACGTGGCCACCGCATCCTGGTACTGCCTGGAGGGCTGCGTGCACATGTACTACGACGTGGACGGCGACCTGCGCACCACCGAATTCTACACCGAGGGGCAGCCCGTGGCCTCGCTCTACAGCTTCATCCATCAGGTGCCGGCCAACCACTACCTGGCGTGCGTGGAGGATTGCACGCTGGTGGTGTGGAGCTATGCGGCCGAACGGGAGCTTTTTGGCAAATACCCGAAACTGGAGAGCAGCTGCCGGGTGTCCATCGAGAGCGACTTCGGCGCGCATCAGGAGAAGCTCGCGGGCTTCATCACCAAGACCCCCGAACAGCGCTACCTGGACCTGATGGCCGAGCGGCCCGACCTGCCGCAGCGCGTGCCGCAATACCTGCTGGCCAGCTACCTCGGCGTCACGCCCGAATCCCTCAGCCGCATCCGCAAGCGGATCGTGGCGAAGGAGGCGGCACGCTGAACCTAGGCCGCCACGTCGATCACCACGTTGCCGCGCTTGTGGCCCTGGTCCACGTAGCGGTGCGCATCCACGATGGCGCGCAGCGGAAAGTGCCGGTCGATCACGGCCTTCAGCTTGCCCGCGCCGACCAGGTCTCGGATCTGCGCGATGCCTTCCGCGCCGCCTTTGGAGATCCCGCCGATCACCCGGGGACCGCCGAACAACTTGCTTTTCAGCATGTGCCCATAGTCCGATCCGGCGGCACTGCTGGTGACGTACCGGCCGTTGGCGGCCAGCAGGTGCCTGCAGGCGGTGAAGCTGGTGTGGCCCACGGTGCTGAAGACCACATCGTAGGTGGCGCCGCCCTTGGTGAATTCGGTCTTCCGGTAGTCGATCACGTGGTCCGCCCCGAGGGTGCGAACCAGCTCCACGTTGGCGGTGCTGCACACCGCGGTGACGGTGGCACCCATGGCCTTCGCCAATTGGACCGCCGCGCTGCCGATGCTGCCCGAGGCGCCGTGGATCAGGATGTGCTCGCCGCGCTGGAGCTTCACCGCCTGGAGGAAGTGTTGGGCCGTGAGCGCGCCGATGGCGAGCGTGGCCGCTTCGCCGTGCGCCACGTGATCCGGTGTGCGCGCGATGGCACCGTCCTCCGCCATGCAGATGTACTCGGCGTGCGTGCCGGAGCGCATACCGGTGGTGCCGAAGACGCGGTCGCCCACCTGGAACTTGGTGACCTTGCCGCCCACGGCATCCACCACACCGGCCAACTCGTGCCCCAGGATGGGCGCCTTGGGGGTGAAGAGGCCGGAGAAGAACCGGATGAGGAAAGGGTCCGCCTTGCGCAGGCGCACATCACCGGAGGTGACGGTGGTGGCGTGGATGCGGATCCGTACTTCATTCTCCCGGGGTTCGGGGCGCGCCACCTGGGCGATGGAAAGGACCTCGGGGCTGCCGTAGCGGGTGTAGACCGCCGCTTTCATGTGCGTGTTGTTCATGGCGGCAAAGCTCCCGCGGCCCGACCGCCCGATCCGTTGACTTTGGGTAAGAACGGTCCGGCACAGGTGTTTGTCCCCTGCAGGGTCTCACGAAGTGGACCCTGCTGCTCGGTCGCTTAAGAGATACCGCAGCGTCCCGAAGCGGAGACCCTGCGATGGATGAGCGGTATGGGCTGAACGACGGAGATCGGGCTACTCGCACAACACGTACCTGCTGCTGAACTCCTGGCCCGAGCCGTTGGTGAGCCGCACCACATAGAGCCCCGGTCCATCGCCGGCGATGCGCACCGACGTATTCGCACCGTTCGACCGGCCCTCGCGCACCAGGCTGCCGTCGTTCCGATAGATCGCATAACGCCCCACGCTGTTGCCCGACCGCGCGCGGATCACCAGGTCGCCGTCCAGCAACGTGCACGACAGGGCGGTCGGTGCCGTCACCGCATCGATGCCCGTGGTCACCGGTTGCACCAGATCGTTCACGAAGGTGGGCAGGCCGTTGGCGCAGGTCCGCCCGCCCAGGTAGAAGCCCTCGTCCTGGAAGTCGGCCGCCACACCCGCCAGTTCGGGGTTGTTGATCACCCCGATGGACCCCTGGCTGCCGCGGGCCATGTAGATCTTGCCATCGGGTGCCAACTGCAACCCTCCCTGCAGGGCGATGCCACTGCCGATCACCTGCTCGCTCGCCACGATATCGGTGGCCAGCAGATCATATTGGAACACGCGCCGCTGCACCTGGAATTCGCAGGTGTAGAGGTAGTTTCCGCTGTACGAGAACGCGGAACCGAAGCCGTTCTGCCCCAAATTCAGATAGTTCGATAGGATGCCTGTGGCCGGGTCGAAGTCGTAGAGCGAAGAGGTGTTGTTCCCGCCATAGTGTACGCGTGTGCTGAAACGGTTCGCCGTGATGTCGCCCGGCTGGCTGCTCATGTTCGGACCGATCGCCGTGGTCACGGGCGCCGCCACGCCGTTGGCCGTCACCAGGAACGCGTGGAATTCATTGTTGTTCAATCCGTGCACGAGCACCCACACATCGATGCCGTTGGCATGCCTGATCCCCGCCATCGACTCGGTGATGCCCGAATACACCGTATCGCCGATGCTCAGCACCTGGCCCATTCCGCCGGAACCGGTCATGTCCACCACATCATAGCGCAGGCCGCCCACCAGGTTGTCCTCGTAGCAGTCGGTCGTGAAGATGTAATAGAGGTCGGCGTTGCCGGGATCCTTCACGATCAGGGCCCCTTGCCGGGCGCTGTTGCATCCTCCGCTGCCCGCGAGGTTGCCGTTCGTCATCATCGTGTGGTTCCTGTTCCAGACCCTACCCACGTTGTAGTTCGAGGAGGTCACCACCGGCCCGCCGTTGGTGTAGAAGAGGAGATCGCCATTCTGGTCGCTGATCGATCCGCTGGCCTCAACGGAGTTCATCGAACTGTTCAACAAGGCCACCGGCGCACCGCTGTTGAAGTCGATCCCCGCCTGGTTGCCGAAGTACCAGATGTTGGCCTCCTGGGCCTGCGCCTGGGCGAGCCCGATGAGAACGCCAATCGCCAGGCTGGTAGAACGCTTCTTCGAGCGGCCGGATAGGGATACAGCAAGGGGGATGGTCGTGTGCGACATGGGGTGGGAAGGGTTGGGTGAATGCGATCGGAACCGAACGCATGACCAAGGTATCTCTTTCTCCCGCTGGGTCGCACGAAGTGGACCCTGCTGTTCAAGCATTCCATGGATACCGCAGGGCCCCGAGGCGGAGACCCTGCGGGGGATGGAGTGGAGGTGGGTGGTGGCGAACACCGCACTCCACGCAATACGTCTTCGCGAGGATCGGTGAAGACCGCCAAGGCCGGAGGCCGAGGCGATCGAGCCGTCCGAAGCGATCTCGTCATCGGGAGGGGAGATCGCTTCGGGTCGCTCCTGCGTCGCGAACCCTCGCGATGACGAATAGGGAAGAGAGCAGATCACTTTCCACCATCTGCATAAGAAAGAAGAACCCTCCCCCTGTCCCCTCCCTATGCGACCGGATCGAGCGTTCGATCCTGGGAGGGGAACTCACGGCGAGTAGCGGTGAAGACCGCCAAGGCCGGAGGCCGAGGCGATCGAGCCGTCCGAAGCGATCTCGTCATCGGGAGGGGAGATCGCTTCGCAGGCTGTTGGGTGCACAGCCCTGCTCGCGATGGCGGTCCCGGAGGGATCCCGCTGTTTCAGAACTGCGGCACCTGCGAGCGCACCGCGGTGGGCTGCGCGCCACCGATGGTCTGCAGGATGCGGTCGCGGTCGTTGGCCGCGCCGGCGTACTTGATGATGCCGTCCATGTTCACATCCTCCTGGGCGTAGATGCCATCCACCACCTGCGTGGGAGCCAGGCCGCCGATGGCCACGAGTACGGGATCGCGGTCGTTGCCGGCACCGGTGTAGGCCACTTGCTTGTTCCACGTCGCATCTCCGCACCACATGGTCTGCCGCCCACCGTTCTGGTAGTCGATGAGCGCCGCGTTGGGGAAGCAGGCGGTAAGGCCGTCATTGCGGAAGTCGATGGCCTCCACTTCACCCCCGAACGCATGGATGGTGAGGGGGACCAGTCCGAGGTGGTTGCGGTGCCGCACCGCCACGAAGTAGTCGCCCCATTCCACGCCGACGAACTCCAGGACGCTCGTGCCGGTGGTGTCCACCACGTCGCCGTCGCGCTGCACGAGCGCGGGAACGGAACACACCGTGTTGCTGTTCGCGGAGTTGCCGTCGCGGAGTTCCACGATCACCCAGTCCACGATGGCATCGTTGCCGGACACGGCCAACAGCGATGGTGGGATCGTCGCCCCGGCGGCCGATGACCCGACGTAGCCATAGCCCAGTGCCGTATACGGCTCGCTGAGGGGGAGCAGGCCGCGCGCGCGGAGACTGTCGTGCATGAGGCCGGACACCTTGTCGAAGGGACCGTCCAGGAACAGGCCCACATGCACCCGGGGATCCGGGGAGTAGCAGGGATCCGCCGGCAGGCATTCGACCGGCGCGAAGTCGAACCGTGCGGGATCGGTGTCCAGTCCGGGTGGCACGTTGGGGAGGCAGCCCACGTTGGTACCGCGACAGAAGAGGTCCGTCATGGCCAATGGCAAACGGGGCAGGCAGGCGATCTGGGAACTGTCGATCACCAGCCATTCCAATTCGCTGTTGAGACCACCGATCCCATGGCTGAGGGGATTGCCGCTGAGATCGACCGTTCGGGAGACGGAGGAAACATCGTACAGGACCCCGATGGAGTCGATCAGGTTGTAACTGATGTCGAGCGCGTCCGCGCCGAACTGGGTGACCTCCGTGATCAGGTTGTGGCTGAAGTCGTGAAGGTCCGGCGCATTGTTCCAGTTGACGGGTACAAGCTGGGTGATCTGGTTGTGCGAGGCATCGATCAGGTCCAACTGGCCCAGATCCCCTCCGGTGAGCTCGGTGATCTGGTTGAACGAACAATCCAGCAGGTAGAGGTCACTGCCGAACCCGATATCGAACGCGCCCGTGATCTGGTTGTGGTCCGCGCGGACCTCCCGGGCCAGGAACGGCACCTCCACGTGGCTGAGCTGGTTGTACGAGCAGAAGAGGTACTCCAAAAAAGCGGGTGGATACAGGGACCCGGTGATCTGGTTGTTCCGGATGTCGAGGATCACCACGTTCTGGAACGCATCCAGGCCCGTGATGTCGGCGATGTTCTGGTTGCTGATGTCCAGGAAGGTGGTGTTCACCACATCGGGATGGGTCTCGTCCAGGTAGCTGCCGCTCATGGCCGCCGGGTAGTTCGCCATGAGCCAGTTGCGGAAGTTGACGTCCGGGATGTAGGTGCTCGCCCGCCCTGGGGCGCACACACCGAAAAGCAATAGCATCGGGAGGATCTGTCTGCACATAGTGGTCTCGCCTGGGTCGTGGATCGATCGCAACATAGGAATGACGGGCGCGGCGCCGCAGGGATGCCTCGCGGCATGGCGGACCGTGAGGATCTCGTTGTCACCACGGGCTTGACCCGGGGTCGCGGATAGTGGCAGGCACCACGCCCGCCTTGCATCTCCGCGTCCCTTCGGCCCTCCCTCTTCCCATCCGCTATGGCATCACCACCAACCGGCCGCGCTGGCGGACACCGCCTTGACGATCATGGAAGAGGTAGATGAACGCACCGGGGCCCAGATCATGCCGCACCACCTGTCCGTCGCGCACGTTGGACCATTGCCGCACGACGCGGCCGGTGGCCTCCACGATGGTGAGCGTGCCTTGGGCGAAAGGCTGCGCAGCTTGGAAGACCCACGGCGCACCCACCGGGGCGAGGAGGTCCAGCACGTCGGGCTGTTCGGGCGTTGTGATCGCCGTGCTCACCAGTTCCTCCTGGTAGCCGGTGTAGAAGGTGAGGCCGTTGTAATCACCGAACGCGCTGACCTGCGCCTGGTAGGGGCTCGCGCTCTCCAGCACATGCGGTCCCTCCACGATGTCCTTCCGCACAAAGAACCAGCCGGCCGCTGCGGGCATGGGCTGGAACTGCGGTCCGATGTCCACGCCGTCCAGCAGCACGGCCGGCGCGCCGGCCTTGGCTTGCAGAACGACGTTCAGCGTGTGCAGCGGGGTCCATCCGGTGGTGGCACCGCCGGGGCCCGTCAACGACCAGAACCGGCTGGACAGGGAGCGATGGTCGCTCGGCGGTATGAAGGCCATGCAGCCATCGCCCGGCGCGCCACCATTGCAGTCCTGGCTCTGGTTGAACTGCACCACGGCGATGGGTGCATTGCTGCTGATCAGGGCCGGATCGCTGATCAGCGGCGTGGCGTATTCACCCGCGTTCAATGAAAGCGTGAGGCCCGTGGTGGCGGACACCGTGGTGCCATCGTTCAGGGCGATCACCTTGAAGATGTCGCCTCCACGGTCCTTGTAGGGCACCACGGCGAAATGTGTTCCCCAGGAGGTGGTCGGCATCAGCTGCGTCCACAAGTGATCGGTGGCGGCCGTGCAGGTGACGCGGCCCATCTTGGAACCACCGAAAACGGCGATGGGCTTGGCGGCATCCAGCCCGGTGACCACGCTGCCGGTGAGGTCGTCGAACGATTGCAGCTGGAAGGTGTTGCCGGCGTCCAGCATCACGGTGAAGGGCACTCCTGCCGGGCGGAAACTGCTGGTGGGCACCGACGGGGTGATCTGCACCTCTGTGCCGTCCGCCGTGGCCTGCACCAGGAACTCGCTCGGGCTGGCGTCGTTCACGTCCTTTTCCGCCACCACCCGGTAGTCGGTGCCCAGCTCCGGATACGGGAGCACCAGCGTGGCCTCGGAGAAGTAGAGGCGGTGGTGGATGGCGTGCACGGTCACCGGCACGTCCGACGTGATGCGCAGGCCATCGTCGTAATACACTTCCGCACCGATGGGGTAGCTGAAGTTGGAAGGCACATAGATCACGGTGCTGCCACCTGCGGGCACGCTGTAGGGGAAGACATCACCGGTGGCGGGCACCTCCAGCATCACCTGCGCGCTCTGCTGGGCATTCACCACCACGTAGAGATAAGGCGGACCGTTGCCGCCCAGATCGAGGTTCTCCATGTAGCCAAGCCAGAAGACCGTGCCCGCCGAGGTGGCGCTCTGGGCATGGGCCCGAGCGCCGAACAGGCAGAAGGCCGCCAACAGGCAGCAGCCGGAAAGAATGCGCGAAAAAGAACGCATGTTCGAATGTACCGAATGGATCGATCGGAGGCCGTCTCCTTGCCCGGCAACGCACTTCCGGCGGGCGATCCATCGCTTGTACCGCAACGGGCTGCATCCGGGCATGTACCTCCTGTCCGCCGATGACGGGCTTCATCACGCCATCGCCCGGTCCGTGGTGGAATGAGGCGGCCGCACCAGCAATGATGGGGCCGGACGCGCCCGCTAAGACATGCCGCTCCCCGCGGACATCATCGCCGCCATGCCCCCGGCCAGCAGCATGAACAAGATGGCGACCAGGTAGAACGCGAGCACGATGATGAGCAGGATGCCGATGAATTTGTACAGCCGACGCTGCGCGGCGAGCGCACCGCTGAAGGTGCCCGGATCAAAGGGACCGGCCAGGCTGCGCAGGGTGCGCGTGGCGAACTGGTACAGCAGCAGGGTGGGCACGAAGTAGACGGCGCCGATGAGCAGGAACAGCACCGTGTACACCGCGCCGAGCGCGCGCATCGGCAGCACCGGGAAGGCATCCATATCGGTCATGCGCGCCTGCATGTTCCCCAGCATGGCGAAAAGGGAACCCATGGAGAAGCCCATCACCACCATCAGCCCGATCACCACGAAACCGATGATGGCCAGGAACCGCGCCCATCTGGCGGTGCGCACGAGGCTGCCGGCATCTTCCGGGCTGAGCTGCGTTCCCGGAGCGGTCGTCAGGGTCGGGTCCATGGCTCAGCTGAGGGATCTCCGCTGGGTGCTGTACAGGACCACCATGCCCACGGCGAGCAGCGGACCGACCAGCCCCATGTACTTGAACGGCAATACCAGGTGCGGCAGGAAGATGCCGCCGATCTGCGCCACGGCATAGATGGTGAGCCCCTGCCTGCGCCCGCGCCAGATGCCCAGAACGCCGATGAGCCGCGCGATGGTGCGCAGGAGATAGAGCGCCATCAGGAGCACACCGCTCGCGTAAATGATGTGCATCACCTCGTCCACCTGGGCCATCGTGTCGTCGGGCATCGGGATGCTGAACTTGGCCATGCTGTCCTGCACGGTGCTGATGAACTCGTCCTCGGGCATGGATCGCAGGCCCATCATGCTGAACAGGCCGAGGGTATAGATCACCAGGAACAGGCCGATGTTCACGAAACTGAGAATGCCCAGGCCGGTGATCACGTCCGGCCGCTTGGCCGTGCCGGTGTCGTCTGGGGGAAAGCCGTCCGTCATGTCCGCAGGTGGTTTGGTCCGGGTCGAAGGTAGTGGGGGGTGGTCGGAAGTTGAAGCGTGGCTCCGACCGACAGTGAACCACAGACCCTAGACCCTAGACCTCAGACCTCAGACCATAATCCCAACACCACCCCTCCCCTTCCACCAACACGACACCCGCTCACGCACCCCGATACGCCCGTCAACGGAATGCTAATTTCGCAGCCCATCCCAAACGACCCGCACCATCCGATGAGCTACGACGTCATCGTTCTCGGCAGTGGCCCCGGCGGCTATGTGGCCGCCATTCGCGCCAGCCAACTCGGCCTGAAGACCGCCATCGTGGAACGCGAAAGCCTGGGCGGCATCTGCCTGAACTGGGGTTGCATCCCCACCAAGGCCCTGCTCAAGAGCGCCAACGTGTTCGAGTACATCACCCACGCGAAGGACTACGGCATCACCGTAGGCGCGCCCAAGGCCGACTTCGGAGGGATGGTGAAGCGCAGCCGTGAGGTGGCCGACAGCAACAGCAAGGGCATCGCCTTCCTGATGAAAAAGAACAAGATCGACGTGGTGATGGGCACCGGGAAGCTGCTGCCGGGAAGGAAGCTGGAAGTGACGGACGACAAGGGCAAGAAGCAGACGCTGGATGCCAAGCACATCATCATCGCCACGGGCGCCCGCAGCCGCGAGCTGCCTGCACTGAAGCAGGACGGCAAGAAGATCATCGGCTACCGCGAGGCCATGGTGCTGCCCGAGCAGCCCAAAAGCATGGTGGTGGTGGGCAGCGGCGCCATCGGCAGCGAGTTCGCCTACTTCTACAACGCCATCGGCACCAAGGTGACCCTGGTGGAGTTCATGCCGCACATCGTGCCCGTGGAGGACGAGGAGGTGAGCAAACAGCTGGAGAAGAGCTTCAAGAAGCAGGGCATCGAGGTGATGACCGGCAGCGAAGTGACCAAGGTGGACACCAAGGGCAAGGGCTGCAAGGTCACTGTGAAGACCCCGAAAGGCGAGCAGGTCATCGAATGCGACATCGTGCTCAGCGCGGTGGGCATCGTGGCCAACCTGGAAAAGATCGGGCTGGAGGAGGTGGGGATCGCCACCGACAAGGGCAAGATCGTGGTGAACGCCATGTACGCCACGAACATCCCCGGCTACTATGCCATTGGCGATTGCACGCCGGGCCAGGCGCTCGCGCACGTGGCCAGCGCGGAGGGCATCATCTGCGTGGAGAAGATCGCCGGACAGGACCCGCAGCCCCTGGACTACAACAACATCCCGGGTTGCACCTATTGCTCGCCCGAGGTGGCCAGCGTGGGCTACACCGAGAAGCAGTGCAAGGAGAAGGGCCTGGAGATCAAGGTGGGCAAGTTCCCCTACAGCGCCAGCGGCAAGGCCAAGGCGGCGGGCAACACGGACGGTTTCGTGAAGCTGATCTTCGACGCCAAATACGGAGAGCTGCTCGGCGCGCACATGATCGGCCTGAACGTGACGGAGATGATCGCCGAGGCAGTGAGTATCCGCAAGCTGGAGACCACCGGTCACGAGATCATCAAGACCGTGCACCCGCACCCCACGATGAGCGAGGCCATCATGGAGGCCGCGGCCCAGGCCTACGGCGAGGTGATCCATTTGTGAAACGCGAAGCTTGAAGGCTGGAACCTGAAAGAGAGGCCGGGCCGACGCTCCGCCTCCGGCTTTCCGGTCCCCGCATTCAGGTTCCAACTTTCAGCGCATGTGCGGCATCGCCGGATCCTACCAGCTCGACCCCGCCCGACCGGCCACCGATGACCGGATCCAGGAGGCCCTGCGCTACGTGGCGCACCGCGGCCCCGATGACGAAGGCATTTACCGGAGCGATCGCGCCGTCCTGGGCCATCGGCGCCTGAGCATCATCGACACGAGCGCCGCCGGGCACCAGCCCTTCACCGACGAGGGCCGGCGCTACACGATCGTCATCAACGGCGAGATCTTCAACTTCCAGGAGCTGCGGAAGGGCCTTGAAGCCCAGGGCCACACCTTCCGCTCGCACAGCGACACCGAGGTGGCCCTGCGGCTGTACTCCGTGAAGGGGCCGGCGTTCCTGCACGACCTGAACGGCTTCTTCGCCCTGGCGATCCACGACGCACAGGAGGACACGCTGTTCCTGGCCCGCGATCGGTTCGGCGTGAAGCCCCTGTGGTGGTGCGAACAGGACGGCCGGTTCCTCTTCGCCAGCGAATTGCGTGCGTTGCAGGCCCTGGGTGCCCAGGGGCCCGTTGACCCGGTGTCGCTGCGCACCTACTTCACCTACCACTACATCCCGGCACCGTTCAGCATCCTGCAGGGCGTATGGAAACTGGAGCCAGGACACCAACTGCAGGTGGATGCACGGGGCGCGCACAAGGTCCGCTGGTACGATCTGGACGATGCGGTGGCGACGGCCCGGTCCGCTGGCGATCCGAAGGACCGCCTGCGCGAACTGATGGACGATGCGGTGCGGCTGCGCCTGATCGCGGACGTGCCCACGGGCACCTTTCTCAGCGGCGGACTGGATTCCTCCATCGTATCGGCCCTGGCCATCCGCCACAAGCCGGACCTGGAGACCTTCAGCATCGGTTACCGTGAGAAGCACTTCGACGAGACACGCTATGCCGAGGCGGTGGCGCGCCACATCGGCTCCCGGCACCACACGATCACACTGGGCACGGAGGACCTGGCCGCGCACTATGTCGGGCTCCTGGCCTGCATCGATGAGCCCTTCGCGGACCATTCGGCCCTGCCCTCGTTCGTGCTGAACAGATACACCCGAGAGCACGTGACGGTGGCCCTGAGCGGTGACGGCGCCGATGAGGTGTTCGGAGGCTACCGCAAGCACCAGGCGGCCCTCCGGATGGCGCACCCCGGGGTTGCGGAACGCGCCGTGGCCACCCTGGGACCGGTGTGGCGGACCCTGCCCCGCTCGCGCAATGGCCGTCTCACGAACACGTTCCGCCAATTGGACCGTTTCGCGCGCGCGGCCTCCCTTTCCCCCGAACAGCGCTATCTGGACTGGGCGGCCTTTACGCCAACGGACCAGGTGGCGGCCCTGTTGGACCAGCCAGCCTTCGGAACCGCTTTCCGGGCCCGTGAACAGCGCATCCAGGCACCCATCGGCGACGGCCGGGACCTGAACGGCCTGTTGCGCGCCGATCTGCTGACGGTGCTGCCCGATGACATGCTGCACAAGGTGGACCTGACCAGCATGGCCCATGCGCTGGAGGTGCGCACCCCCTTCCTGGACCACCGCGTGGTGGCCTTCGCCTTCGGCCTGCCCGCCGAGCGAAAATTCATCCGCGGCTCGGGGAAGCACCTGGTGCGCGAGGCCTTCCGCGACCTCCTGCCGACGGTCACCCTGGAGCGGGGCAAGCAGGGCTTCGAAGTGCCGTTGCGATCCATCCTCACGGGTCCCCTGCAGGGTGAAATGGACGCATTGGAAAAGCGCACAACGGACCTGGAGGCGGCCGGTCTGCGGCCCGAAGCGGTGCGTTCGCTCATCGGAAGGGTCCGGTCCCGGATCCCGGATGGCGCGGAGGCAACCTTGCATGCCGTGCTCGTCTACATGTCGTGGTGGAGGAACGCCGGCCGACCTGCTCCGGCGAAGGCCCCCGAAGAGGCGTAATTTTCGCCGGCGTTCGCGCGGCAGTGCAGCATGATCAAGGTCCTTCGCATCATCAATCGGTTCAACCTCGGCGGTCCCACGCACAACGCCGCCTATCTGACCCGGTATCTGCCGCCGGAGTATGAGACCCTGCTGGTCGGCGGCATGTGGGACGCCAGCGAGGAGGGCAGCAGGCATATCCTGCAGGACCTGGGCGTGGAGCCGCTGATCCTGCCGGAGATGCGTCGCGACATCGCCCCCTGGCGGGACCGTTCGGCCTACCGGCGGATCAAGCAGCTGATTAAGGACTTCGAACCGGACATCGTGCACACCCATGCCAGCAAGGCGGGCGCGGTGGGCCGGATGGCGGCGGCGGAGATGGGCGTGAAGGCCATCGTCCACACCTTCCACGGCCACGTGTTCCACAGCTATTTCGGGCAGCTGCGCACCAACTTGTACAAGAACATCGAGCGCTACCTGGCACGGAAGAGCGACCGCATCGTGGCGATCAGCGAAAAACAGAAGGAGGAGCTTGTGGACGAGCACCGCATCACCACGGCGGACAAGGTGCGCGTGGTGCCCCTGGGCTTCGACCTCAGCCGGTTCCGCGAGGACATGGTCGCCAAGCGGGCGCTTTTCCGTCGTGTGTACGGCATCGGACCGGACGAGATCGCGGTGGGCATCATCGGACGGCTGGTACCGATCAAGAACCATGATCTGTTCCTGGAGGTGCTCCGGGCCGTGGAGCGGCGCACCGACCGGCGGGTGCGGGGCTTCATCATCGGCGATGGCGAGGAACGCGACCGGCTGGAGCAGCGCGCCCGCGAGCTGGGGATGGCCCAGGTATCGGGGCCGGTGTTCAATGGCCACGGGTTCGGCCACGGTGTGAACGGCAAGCCCATGGTGGCGCCGGCTACGCTGACGTTCACCAGTTGGATCCGTGAGGTGGACATCGTGATGGCCGGTCTGGACGTGGTGATGCTGACCAGCCTGAACGAGGGCACGCCGGTGAGCCTGATCGAGGCCCAGGCCGCGGACAGGCCCATCGTATCGACCAACGTGGGCGGCATCGAGAACGTGGTGGTGCCCGGATCGACCGCCTTGCTGAGCGGCACCGACGATGTGGACCGGATGGCCGAACACCTGCTGCGGCTGGTGGATGATGCCGATCTGCGCCAGCGCATGGGTGGTGGCGGCTGGGCGCACGTGCGCAACAAGTACCACTACACCCGCCTGGTCGACGACATGGCCCGTCTATACGGCGAACTGCTCGGCTGACCGAAGGGCCGAACATGTACTTTTGCGCGATGCGGAAATTGGTCAGGCTGTGGCCCCTGCTGGTATTGGCGATCGGGGTGCTCTCCGGTTGCACGATCAACCGGGACATCATGTTCAAGACACCCCTGGACTACCAGTTCGATACGCCGCCGGACTCCATCGACCCCCAGTTCAAGATCCAACCGAACGACTACCTGCAGTTCCGTCTCTTCTCCAACGACGGGTTCAAGATGATCGACATGACCTCGGGCACCAGCCAGGACGCCGCCAGGAACCTGAGCCGGGTCACGTACAACTACCTGGTGCAGTTCGACGGCATGGTGAAACTGCCCTTGCTGGGGTATGTGCCGGTGGCAGGCATGACCGTGCGCGAGGCCGAGATGTTCCTGGAGGAGGCCTACGTGCAGTATTACAACCGACCGTACGTCCAATTGCAGGTGATCAACCGGCGGGTGATCGTCTTCCCCGGTGGTGGCGGCGATGCCAAGGTGATCCCGCTGGAGAACAACAACACCACGCTCATGGAGGCGATCGCCATGGCGGGGGGAGTCTCCAAGCGGGGCCATGCCGCCCATGTCAAGATCTTCCGCAAGATGAAGGACGGCACCCGGGATGTCTATGAGTTCGACATGTCCGACATCGACGGTCTGAAGTACGCGGACATGGTGATGCAGGGCGACGATATCGTGTATGTGGAGCCCAACCCCGAACTCGCGCGTGAACTGCTCTACGATCTGAACCCGATCATCACCCTGCTCACGAGCGCCGTGCTGGTGCTGGGCATTGTCCGTGGATTCCAATAGGCGCTGCCATGCTGAGCGAGGACATCAGCCAGCGCAACCTCAATTTCGAAAGCTATCGGGAGCGCATCACGAACTTCAGCAATGAGTTCGAGCTCGGCCTGTTCCTCCACATCCTGCGGCGCTCGCTCCTGTGGATCCTGCTGACCATCAGTCTCTCACTGGCCGCGGCCTACATCTATCTGCGCTACACGGCCCCCACCTTCGAATCGCGCACGATCCTGCAGATCGGCGATACCAACACGGCGCAGAAGGTGCTCCAGGTCAACGAATTCATGGAGGACAACAACCTGGGAGCGGACGTGGAACTGCTCCGCTCCAAGTTCTTCCTGGAAATGGCCCTGAAGAAGCTGCCCTTGCAGGTGAGCTACTACAACAAGGGACAGATCCTGACCAAGGAGCTCTACACGAGCTCGTTCTTCCGGGTGTTGGACATCACCGTGCTGAACGACCGGATCCTGGACGTGCCGATCTTCATCGATATCACGGCGAACAAAAAGGCCGTCCTTCACTACGCCCTTGGCGAGGATACCTATTCAGGGACCTACGACCTGGATGACCAGTTGCGGACCCCCCACTTCACCTGCCGGATCGTGCTGCAAGGTCCCCTGGCGGCAGTGGAGGATCCTTCGAGCACAGAGCTGTTCTTTCGCATCAATGATCCCCAGTCATTGGTGAACACCTACTCCAAGCAACTGAGCGTGGCGATCGCTGACAACAACGCGAAGACCGTCGAGATCAAGTGCAAGGACAACAATCCCGCGCTGGCACGGGACCTGGTGCGGGCCATGGCGAACACCTTCATCGACTACGACGTGGAGCGCAAGAGCGAAAGCGCCAAGAGCGTGCTTCGCTTCATCGAGACCCAGAAGGACACGGTGTTCGACAAGCTTCGTGAATCCGAAGGACGGATGCAGGCCTTCAAGATCGAGAACAAGGTGGCCGACATGGAGCAGCTGACGCCGATATACCTGGAGCGCAGCGAGGATTTCGAGAACAAGGTGCTGGACCTGCAGATCCAGCTCGGCCTGCTGCAGGAGATCGAACATGCCGCGCTGGACACGACCGACAGGAACAATGCCTATGACCTGATCCCCCTGCTGGCCGGAACACCCTACGAGCGGTCCCTGTCCGACCTGATCAAGGGCCTGCACGACCTGGTGCAGGAGCGCGAGGAATTACGCTTCGAGGTGACCGAGGCCAACGAGGCCGTGCAGGGCGTGGACCGGCGCATCCACGTGCAACAGCGGCTGATCCGGGAGAGCATCAACAACATCCGCGACCGTGTCGAACAACAAATGGACGAGTACCAGGGCGTGCTGAACGACCTGGATTCGAAATACGCCACCTTCCCGGAGAAGGAGCTGCAGTATGCGCGGATCGAGCGGCTCTTCCACATCAACGAGAAGTACTACACGCAACTGCTGGAGAAGGAGATCGAATACCAGATCAGCCGGGCGGGTTTCGTGCCCGAGAACAGGATCTTGGAGAAGGCCACCCTTCCCGCACTGCCGATCGCACCGGACCGCAACCTGGTCCTGTTCAGCTATTTCCTCACCGGCCTGGTCATCAGCTTCCTGATCGTGCTCATCCGATACATCCTGCATGACAACATCACCTCGCTGAACGACATCGCCAAGCATTCGAACGCGTCCATCGGCATCCTGGGCATGATCCCCAAATACAAGAAGGAGATCCCCATCAGCCAGTTGCTGGTGGACAAGAACCCCAAGTCGCTGATCGCCGAATCGTTCCGATCGGTCCGGACGAACCTGCAATTCGTGGACAACACGCCCGGACCGAAGATGATCGCGATCACCAGCACCATCAGCGGGGAGGGCAAGACCTTCGTGGCGATCAATCTGGCCGGCATCATCTCCTTCAGCGGCAAGCGGGTGATCGTGGTCGACCTGGACATGCGCAAACCCAAGATCCACCTGGGGTTCGGCGTGGAGAACATCCGGGGCATGAGCACCCTGCTGATCGACCGGGACGAGCTGGACGCATGCATCCAGCACAGCAACCTGGAGAACCTCGATTTCATCACCGCCGGACCGATCCCCCCGAACCCCTCGGAGCTGGTGATCAGTGAACGCATGAGCGCGATCTTGGAGGAACTGCGGCGCCGCTACGATGTGATCCTGATCGACAACCCGCCGGTCGGGCTCGTCACCGATGGGATCGCCATGATCCAGCGCGCTGATTTCCCCATCTACATCTTCCGGTCCGACTACAGCAAGCGGCAGTTCATCCAGAACGTCGATCGCCTGATCAATGAGAACCGCATCACGCGGCTCACCACGATCCTCAACGGCGTGGACATCGACCGGAACAAGTACGGCTACAACTATGGCTATGGCTACGGCTACGGCTATGGCTATGGCCAGGGCTATGGCCAGGGCTATGGCTACTATGAGGAACGGACCGAGCGCTCCGGCAAACGCAAGGGGTTCTGGTCGAAACTGATGGGTGGCTGATGCTGGAAGTGGAACATTTGACGCTCGATGGTCCAATGCTTATCCGACCACGGGTCTTCGCGGACGATCGCGGTCATTTCCTGGAATCCTTCAACGAAAAGGCGTTCTCGGAAGCGACCGGCGTGGCGATGCGATTCGTGCAGGACAACACGTCGCTCTCCCACAAGAACGTCCTTCGCGGCCTTCACTTCCAAGTGGAACCTCATGCCCAGGCCAAACTGGTCCGGGTGGTCCATGGGGCGGTCATGGACGTTTGCGTGGATATCCGGCCGGAAAGTTCCCGTTTCGGCGCCCACCTGTGCGTAGAACTTTCCGAAGCGGATCACGCTCTTCTTTTTGTTCCGGCTGGTTTTGCCCACGGTTTCCTGGCACGTGAACCCGGTTCCGTCTTCCAATACAAATGCTCGAAGTACTACCACCCCGCGGCGGAACGCACCCTGCGCTGGAACGACCCTGCGCTGGGGATCGACTGGGGGATCGACCGGCCCATCGTGAGCGAGAAGGACCAGGCCGGAGCGACCTTTGCCGAACTGTTCGGCCGAACGCCCTGATCCCGGCCCCATGTACAGCGGCACCCAGCTCTTCCTGATCTATTCCGGCCTGTTCTTCGCAGCGGTGATGTTCTCCTTGTTGATCAACTCCCTGTTCATGCGGTTCTCGCGCACGCTCGGGTCCCGCGAGCCCGATGCCGCGTTGATCCGCTGGAGCGCCTCGCACAAACCCGCCTTCGGTGGGATCGCCTTCTTCATCGTGTTCCTGGGCGCCTTCGCGGTGAACGGCGCGTTCTTTCCGAAGAACAGCGCCGCCTGGCAACCCGAGCTGTTCGGTCTGATCGCCGCCACATGCGTCGGATTCCTGGTGGGTCTGGCGGACGATGCCTACAACACGCGCCCTCTGCTCAAGTTGTTCGCGCAGATCGTCTGCGCCCTGGTCCTCATCCTCTCCGGCACCTACATCCGCATCTTCGACACGCTCTGGGTGGACCAGCTGATCACCGTGGTGTGGGTCGTGGGCATCATGAACGCGATCAACATGCTCGACAACATGGATGCGATCAGCACCGTGGTGTCGATCATGATCCTCGTGGGCGCGCTGACAGTGCATCTGGTGAACGGGGCCATGGAGAGCATCCAGGTGGTCCTGCTGGTCGGCACGATCGCCGCCCTGTGCGGCTTCCTGTTCTACAACTGGAACCCCTCGCGCATGTTCATGGGCGATACCGGCAGCCAGTTCCTGGGCGTGTATCTGGCCTACGTGGGCATCGTCTATTTCTGGAACGGCCAGGCGGCCTCCGGGGCGCATGAGCCATGGCGCCAGGCCGTGAGCGCCCTGATCATGTTCATCCTGCCCATTGTCGACACGACCACGGTCACCATCAACCGGATCATGAAGGGGGGCTCCCCGTTCGTCGGCGGGCGCGATCACACCACGCACCACCTCAGCTATGCGGGACTGAGCGACGGGCAGGTCGCCCTGACCTTCGCCGCGCTCGGGGCCGTATCGGTGTTCCTTAACTTTGTGCAACTGCGTTTCATTCCCGCGTGGAATAACCTTTACACCGCCCTCTTCGTTCTGTACGCGCTGCTGCTGTTCGGCATCCTCTTTGGGATGACCCACCGGAAAGGACGATCGAAGAACGATGCGTAACGACCAGAACCCCATCCGGACCCTCGCCGGGCCGGGCCGCACCCTGGGTGCGCTGCTCTTCCTCGCCTTCATGACCGTGGCCCTGCGGTTGTTCACCTATTCGGTGTCCGACGAGGAGACCGACCTGGACCATCAGCGCGATTTCAACGCCAACTACAAGATCTTCAGCCTGACCCTGCCGAACCAGGTCTCGCTCTGCGGAGAGACCGTACCCATGGACAAGCTCGACGTGCGTGAACGCCTCGACAGGGAGCTGCTGGTGAACACCTATTGGCAGAGCAATTCCATCCTGGCGTACAAAAGGTCGGCGCGCTGGTTCCCTGTGATCTCCGAAGTGTTGCGGCGCGAAGGCCTGCCGGACGACCTGAAGTACATCCCCCTGGTGGAGAGCGGCCTGACCAACGTCGTGTCGCCTGCCGGTGCCACCGGGTATTGGCAGTTCATGAAGGAGACCGCCGAGCACTGGGGCCTGGAGGTGAACGGGGAGGTGGACGAACGCTACAACGTGGTGAAGAGCACCGAGGCCGCGTGCCGCTATCTGAAGGACCAATACGCGCATTTCGGCAGCTGGGCACTGGCCGTGGCAGCATATAACCTGGGACCTGCCGGCGTGGACAAGCAGATCGCACGACAGAAACAGGAGGACTACTATCAGTTGCTGCTTCCCGAGGAGACCAGCCGCTATGTGTTCCGCCTGCTGGCATTGAAGGAGATCACGAGCGACCCGGAACGGTACGGTTTCCATATCCGTGACAAGGACCTCTACCGTCCCTACCGGGTGCGTGAAATGGTGATCGACGGCCGGGTCGACGACCTGGCCGATCTGGCCATCCGCCAGGGCACCGATTACAAGACCTTGAAATTGCTCAACCCCTGGCTTCGGGATACGAAGCTGAGCAACCCCCAGGGGCACACCTACCAGCTGTTGCTGCCCGCAGCGGATTTCGATGAAGCGTCCGGCGCCGACGACCGATAAGCACACACGCAGGAACGACCGCACCGCATCCGCGATGGCATCCAACGGCCTTGCCGCCGGGGATGCCTGCATCGAGGTGCTCGGTGCACGTGTGCACAACCTCAAGAACATCGACGTCACCATCCCGCGCGACAAGCTCGTGGTGATCACCGGTCTCAGTGGCAGCGGCAAGAGCAGCCTGGCGTTCGACACACTGCATGCGGAGGGACAGCGCCGCTACATCGAGACCTTCAACGCCTATGCCCGCCAATTCCTCGGCGGCATCGAGCGGCCCGACGTGGACATGATCAACGGGCTCAGTCCCGTGATCGCCATCGAACAGAAGACCATCGGGCGCAACCCGCGCAGCACCGTGGGCACCATCACCGAAGTGTACGACCTGCTCCGTCTGCTGTTCGCGCGGGCATCCGAGGCATTCAGCTATGTGACCGGGGAGCCCATGGTACGCTACACCGATGCGGCCATCGTGGACCTGCTCCTGGGGCACTACGACGGCCGGGAGCTGATCGTTCTGGCACCGATCGTCCGGGGCCGCAAGGGGCACTACCGCGAACTGTTCGAGCAGCTGCTGCGTCAGGGATTCCTACGCGTTCGCGTGGACGGGAAAGTGGTCGAACTGACCGCACGGCCACGGCTCGACCGGTACAAACTGCACGACATCGAGGTGGTGATCGACCGGCTGAAAGTGGGACCGAACAGCCGCAAACGTCTGGCCGATACCTGCGCACTGGCGCTCAAATACGGCAAGGGCGATCTTCTCGCCCTGGACCCGACAGAAGCCGCGCCGCGCTATTTCAGCCGGAACCTGATGTGCCCCACCTCCGGGATCGCCTACGAGGAACCCGAACCGAACCTCTTCAGCTTCAACTCCCCCTATGGCGCCTGCCCGAAATGCAGTGGCCTGGGCCAGGTGACGGAAGTGGATGTGCGCAAGATCGTGCCCGACCGGAGCAAGAACATCCGACGGGGCGCGGTACTCCCGCTCGGCAGTTACAAGAACAACTGGATCTTCCGTCAGGTGGAGGCCGTGCTGGAGAATTTCGGTCACGACCTGGACACACCGATGGAGGAGATGGGCGACGAAGTGCTCGCCGCCCTGTTGAACGGCATGGACGAACCGCTCCGCGTGAGCAGCCGTGTTGGTCTGAGCGACAGGAAGGTCCAGTTCGAGGGCATCATCCCCTTCATCAAGGAACAGGCGGACGAGGGTTCGAAGCAACTGCAGAAGTGGGCGGAGCGCTTCACCCACATGACCACCTGTCCGGAGTGCCACGGTTCACGTTTGAAACGGACCGCGCTCTGGTTCCGGTTCGCGGGAAAGAACATCCATGAACTGTCCATTCTGCCCCTTGACGAACTGCACACGTTCATGGCCGGATCACTGGAAGACCTGGACGAACGCCGGGCACGGATCGCCGGCGAGGTGATCAAGGAGATCACCGCACGCACGCGCTTTCTGTTGGACGTGGGCCTCGAATACCTGACACTCGACCGCAGTGCCCGTACCCTGAGCGGTGGGGAGGCGCAGCGCATCCGGCTGGCCACGCAGATCGGGTCCGAACTCACCGGGGTGCTCTACATCCTGGACGAACCCAGCATCGGGCTGCACCAACGCGACGACCATCGGTTGATCGCCTCGCTCCGGCAATTGAGGGACGGCGGCAACTCGGTGATCGTGGTGGAGCACGACAAGGAGATGATGCTGCAGGCGGACCACATCCTCGACCTGGGTCCTGGTGCCGGCGAGCACGGCGGACGTTTGATGGCAGAGGGCACACCCGCCGAACTGGTGAAGAGCGGATCGCTCACCGGACAATATCTCCGTGGGGAGGAACAGGTGCCCGTGCCGACCGCACGCCGCAGGGGGAACGGCCACCGATTGGTCCTGCATGGCGCGTCAGGCAACAATCTGAAGGAGATCGATGTCGCCTTTCCCCTGGGCACGTTCATCTGCGTGACGGGTGTGAGCGGAAGCGGCAAGAGCTCCCTGATCGGGGATACGCTCTATCCGATCCTGAGCAGGCATTTCCACCGGGCGGATGCACATCCCCTGCCCTACGACCGCATCACAGGTCTCGAACATCTCGACAAAGTGATCGAAGTGGACCAAAGCCCGATCGGTCGCACACCACGCAGCAATCCCGCCACCTATACGGGCCTTTTCGATCACATCCGGCAGCTGTACGCCCAGCTGCCCGGCGCCAAGGTGCGTGGGTACAAGGCGGGGCGCTTCTCGTTCAACACGCCGGGCGGCCGATGCGAGACCTGCAAAGGGGCCGGGGTCAGGACCATCGAGATGAACTTCCTGCCCGATGTCACGGTCCCTTGTGAGACCTGTCGCGGCAAACGGTACGACCGCGAAACACTGGAGGTCCGCTTCAAGGGGCGCAGCATTGCGGACGTGCTCGCCATGCCCGTGGAGGAAGCAGCGGAGCTATTCAAGGACGTGCCACAACTGGCGCAAAAGCTCCGCACATTGCTGGATGTTGGACTGGGCTACGTCACATTGGGACAGAGCAGCACGACCTTGAGCGGCGGTGAGGCCCAGCGCATCAAGCTGGCCTCCGAACTGTCACGGCGCGGCACCGGCAACACGTTCTACATCCTGGACGAACCCACGACCGGCCTGCACTTCGAGGACGTGCGGCAGCTGATCGACGTGCTCGACCGGTTGGTGGACCAGGGGAACACGGTGCTGGTGATCGAGCATAACCTGGACATCGTGAAAGTGGCCGACCAGGTGATCGACCTGGGCCCCGAGGGAGGATCGGGGGGTGGACATGTCGTGGCGCGGGGAACGCCCGAAGAGGTGGTGCGCATGGGCAAGGGATACACTGCACGCTATCTGGAGAACGAAATACGATGAAACGGACCACCACCCGCTCGTCCCGTCGAAGGACCGTCGAGGACCACGATGACAGCGAACGCCGGATCAAGAAGGCCTTCAAGCGGAAGGGCTGGAGCGAAGTGAAGGCCAATGACAGCTGGGCCATCTTCAAGATCATGAGCGAGTTCGTGGAGGGCTTCGAGGCCCTTCAGCGCATCCGGCCCTGTGTGAGCGTGTTCGGCAGCGCGCGTACCACCGCCACCAGCAGTGAATATGCCCTGGCAGAGGAGATCGCCTTCCTGCTCACGGGCTATGGCTATGGCGTGATCACCGGTGGTGGCCCCGGCATCATGGAAGCGGCCAACAAGGGTGCACAACGCGGTGGCGGCACCAGCGTGGGATTGAACATCGAACTGCCGTTCGAACAGGAGCCGAACCCGTTCATCGACAAGGAGAAGAGCCTGCACTTCGACTACTTCTTCGTGCGCAAGGTGATGTTCATCAAATACTCACAGGGCTTCATCGTTCTGCCTGGCGGTTTCGGCACATTGGACGAACTGTTCGAAGCGCTCACGCTGATCCAGACGAAGAAGATCGGCCGCTTCCCCATCATCATGGTGGGCAAGGCCTACTGGCAGGGATTGCTGGATTGGATCCGCCATACGATGGGCGACAAGCACCACAACATCCATACGGAGGACCTGGACCTGATCAACGTGGTGGACACCGCGCAGGAGGCCGTGGATGCGATCGATCGCTTCTACAGCAGGTACATGCTGAAGCCGAACTTCTGACACCGTCGGGGCCGCGCGGACCGCGCGCTCTTCAACACGGCGGTGTTGGTATCGCATCACGCGCACGCGTGGATCGCCGCACGGCTTGCGGATAGTTTTGCTCAGGCCCACCGCAGGGCCCATGCGAAACCTCCATCCATGGCCTATCCCCTTCTCGTTCTTTTCGATCTCTTCGGCATCCTGCTGATCGACCTCTTCCTCCTGGTGAACGTCAAGATCACCCAGGACGCGCCCGCCACGATGATGCCCGGCACCGAAGTGAAGGTGACCGTGACGGTGGAGAAGGGCGATCTGACCGGCTTCGCCAAGCTTCAGCTCGACCTGCCCGAGGGGTTCTCGGTCACCGCGATCGAAACCAAGGGGGCCTCGTTCACCTTCGCCGACCAGAAGGCGAAGTTCATCTGGATGGCGCTCCCTTCGAGCCCATCCTTCAAGGTGAGCTACGATCTGATCGCCGCACCGGATGCGGCGGGTGCGCTCCCGATCACCGGTCGGTTCTCCTACATCGAAGAGAACGAGCGCCGCACCTATGACCTGCCCGCCACCACGGTGACGGTGATGGGGGATGCCACCGTTGCACAGGAGATCGCCACGCCGGAAGGAACGGAGGACATGGATGCCTCGAACGATATCGTCAGTGCCGCAGGTGCCGCCCCGGTACAGGTAACACCGGCTGAGGAGGTCGCTCTTCCCACTCCGATATCCGACAATAGCAGCACGAACTTGACTTCGCAGGCGCCCCCCGAACAGAGTACCGGAGGCGTGACGGTCTCACGCAAGGTCACACCGGTCACCGAAAGCGAGATGCTGGTGGAGGTGACGATCGACAAAGGGGCGGTCCGTGGGTTCGGGAAGCTGCAGGAGGAGCTTCCTCTGGGATTCACTGCGTTGGAGAAGAACAGTGCACAGGCCATCTTCACCGCCAACGACCGCATTGCGAAGTTCGTTTGGTTGAACCTGCCCGAGAGCCCCGAGATCAAGGTGATCTACAAACTCCGCGCGCCCGCCTCGGCCGAGGGGGAATTCGAGCTGCGGGGTGAGTTCGGATACCTGGTCAACGATGAAACACAGCGGGTGAACCTGGACATCACCAAGTTCTTCGCCGGTTCGAAGGTCCTTGAAATGCTGGCCCAACAACAGGCCACGATGGATCCGCAGAAGGCCACTGACGATTCAGGGCTTCACAAGGACCTGAACGAGGATCACGGAACTACCGGTGATGCCGCAGGCGAACGGACCACGGAGCCACCCGCAAAACAGGATGCCGTATCCCGCAGGGTCCCCGCTCCCGAGCAAGGGATCACCTACAAGGTGCAGATCACGGCCGCGCACCGCGAGGTGGGCAAGGCCTATTTCATGGAACGCCACCACTTCAACGGCGATTTCGATATCGAACATCACGAAGGATGGATCAAATACACCACCGGACGGTATCCCGAATACCGCGAGGCCCGTGACGAGCGGGTCTCCCTGGTGGCCGCTGGGCATCACTTCCCGGGACCGTTCGTCACTGCCTACAACAATGGGTCCCGCATCACGGTGCAGGAGGCCTTGATGATCTCCCACCAACAGTGGGTCCAATGATCCGCGCAAACTATCTTTCAGGCGCATGCACATTTCCTCCGGACCGGTCCGAACCGGCAAATGGGCAACGATCGTCTGGAAGTCCGTCCTGTGCTCCCTGCTGCTGAGCCCGCTCGGCACGGATGCACAACAGAAGGACCCGGACTCCACGGCTTTCAAGCTGCGGCCCACGTTCGGCATGGAGGTCGGCATGTTCGCCTTCTATGGGGATATCGGCAGCTCGCACGCCGGCTATGATCCGTTGCTCAGCCGGGTGGGCTACCGGTTCCGGGCCGGTACTCCCCTGACCCCGTGGCTCGATGTCACGGTCTTCGGGCTATTTGGACGTGTGGGGGCCAACGAAAGGGGCACCGATCGCAACCTGAACTTCGAATCGCGCGTCACCACGGGCGGCTTCCAATTCTCCTACAACTTCCTTCAATTGCTCCATCCCGACCACGTGGTCGAACCCTACATATCCGTGGGATTGGAAAGCGTGGAGTTCGTTAGCAAGACCGACCTGTTCGATGCACAGGGCCGCCGCTATCATTATTGGAGCGATGGCACGATCCGCGACCTTGATGAGCACGACCCCAACGCAGGGCTTGCCATCCAGCTCCAGCGTGACCACACCTACGAGAGCGATATCCGGGAACTCGACCTGGACGGCTTCGGGAAATACGCGGAACGCAGCTGGGGCGTGCCCATTGGCGTGGGCGCACGCATGCGCCTGGGCGGCGGGTTCGACCTGCGCGTGGGAACCGAGCTGCATCTGACAGGAACGGACCTGATCGATGGCGTGACCGCTGACAGCAGGGAGGAACGCCAGGGCGATGCACGGAACGATCGTTTCCTCTTCTCCTCCTTCTCGATCGATTATGCGATCGACATCCACCGGAAGCCGGCACGTGCGAAAGGTCCGACCATATCGAACGAGGAAATGGACCAGATCGCCCTGCATGACGACGAGGACGGTGATGGTGTGAGCGACATGCACGACGATTGCCCCCACACGCCCGCAGGAACGAAGGTCGACGCCCATGGCTGTCCCCTGGATGGTGACGGTGATGGCGTAGCGGATGACATCGACCTGGAACCGGCAAGTGCGCCCGGGGCGATCGTGGACGCCGATGGTGTGACCCTGACGGACGAAGCCCTGCTCAAGGCATATCTCAACTACAAGGACTCGGCGAACGCGAACATCGTGACCACGCGCGTGGAATCGGTTGGTCCGCCTCCGAAAGCCGTGAACGCCAAGCCGAGGCGATCCTATGTGGTGCAGGTGGGCACGGAGGTGGAAGGCATATCGGAGGACATGATCGATCGCATCCTGAGCATCCCGGACGTCCGGACCATCGTGAAGGGGGACACCACGTTCTACGTTGTGGGTGATTACGACGCGATCCCGGAAGCCATCCGCCGTGAACTGGCATTGGATGAACAGGGCATGCCGGGCAAAGTGATGGCGCAGGTCGGCAGCGATCTGGTCGATATATCCGATCAAGTGGCCCAGGCCAAGGCGGCCCTGGGTGAGGGACCCACGCCCACCGAACCCGCCGCGGGCGCTGAAGAGGCCGTGGTGCGCGTGCAGCTCGGTGCCTTCAGGTACGAGCTCTCCAGGAACATCTTTGCCGGCATTAACGATCTGGTGGTGCTGAAGGGCGACGATGGCCTGACACGCTACTACACCGGCAGCTACACCGACATCAACGCCGCGGCGAAGCACCGGGTGGACATGCTCTTGAAGGGCTTCAACGGAGCCTTCCTGGTGGCTTTCAAGAACGGAAAGCGCGTTTCGCTCAAGGAGGCCGGTGCCCGACTGACCGGGCACGAGGACCTGGACCAGGTACCGCAAGGGACCATCGACAAGAGCCTCGTGCGGTATCGCGTTCAGGTGGGCACCTTCGCCGGCAACGTACCGATGGACGTCATGGACAAGTACCTGGAAGTGGGGAACGTGACCCCCGTGACCAGTGCCGAGGCAGTGCGTTATTTCTATGGGTCCTTCACCGACCGTGCCGCTGCTGAGGAGGCCCGCCAGTCGCTCCAAACGAAAGGCCTGACCGATGCGTTCGTTGTTGGTGAACTGGGCGGACGCATCATCAGCGCGGACGATGCGGACCACATCCTGGCCGGTCCTTGAACCAGGTCATCCTGCGGCGTTGCGTATCATTGTCCTTCCAAACCACTTCCGCATGAACGCCCTACAGACCCTGTTGTTGGCCACCTGCCTTTCCACTTCCATGCACATGGATGCGCAGGGGGCCGGACCCGCCACCTGCCAGGCCTTTCTTGTCGGAACGGTGAATGGCATGGTCGTGATGACCGATGCCCGTGAGGTGGACATCCATGCCATGAACAGGGATATCATCACGCTTTGGACCGACCAGATCCCCGAGGAACTGACACCGGCACACTGGGAAGTGGTCCGGAGCAACGATGCCGCACGCGTATCCGGTCAACAGGAAGCACTGGTCAGGAAGTACGAGCAGATGGGCATGCAGGTGCAGCGGGTGCGCAGCAAATGACCCGGATGGGAACACATTGAAAAAGGCGCCCGCGGGCGCCTTTTTCGGTCTGGTGACACGGGTACCGCCTATCGTTGCACGATCAAGCGACCTGCCGATGCGGGAGCACCCTTCGTCCACGTCCGAACGGCATAATATCCCTGTGCAACACCCGATAGTTCGAGCTCGACGGTCCCGTTGAGCACGGAAGAAGGCACAGGTACGACCCGGCCTGTCGGGTCGATCAGGTCCACCCGCTCAGGCGCCGTCAGTGCGGAAGGGATCCTGATCCACGCCCGATCGTTCGCAGGCGTGGGGGTCCAGACCGCTGCGTCCAGGGCCTGGGGTCGCTCGGCGACCCCGACATAGATCCCACAGGGATCACGGCTGCCATCCAGCACGAGGGTCCCCGAGCTCTGTGGGTCCAGCCAGGCCTTCAGCTTCTGGGCCGAGGTATTCGGATTGTTCGTCCAATCGTAGGAAAGTTTGCCATAGTAGTCGGGTTGGTTCTCCCCCCCCGGCACCACGGAATTGCAGTAGGAGGAACCGCCTGTTAGCTTGCCGATGATGTGCCCCGAAGCGTCGAACAACGGGGAGCCGGAAGACCCTCCCTCGGTGACGCCATGTCCGTTCGGTGTACCGCTCCAGTGCACGAGCCAATGGCTTTGCGGTCCGTTCCAGCTGTAATGGGTGGTGACCAAGTTGGTCGTGTACGTGCTGATCTTCTTCTCGTCGCCATTGGGATGATGGATGCCGACACCGGAACCGCTGATGGTGCCTGTCGCATCCCATCCGTTCCAATACGGTCCATAGCTACCAGGCACCTCGTCCATCAGTTCCACCAACAGGAAATCCGACCCGTTCTGCCCTCCCCCATCATTGCTGTTCGCCCTTTCCGTGCATCCGGTCATCACCTTGTTGGCGTATGCGTTCCCGGACCCGCATTGCGCGCGTTGGTAACGGAAGTAGAACTTCCAGAGCGGGAAATCGGATGAACTGGCACCAACTCCACAGTGGAAGGCAGTGAGGATGTAAGGGGTGCAGTCCTGCTCCACATTGTTGATGAGCGAACCTGAGCAATAGCCGATCTGGCCATTCTCCACGACACGGATCCGGACGACGCCATCACTTTCATCCATCCAATCGTCGCCCTCGGGGGAGCAGACCACATCGACCTCACAGGGATCGGCCGCCACATCGTACGGGCGATAGGTATGGCCCACGCTGGCGATCCGCACATGGGGGTTCGCATCCTGGGCCCAGGACGGAACATCGATCTCCACCAGGCAGGCATCACCACGTGTGCGATCGGTGGCGAAGGTCCCATCGGCATGGATGGAGGCACGGGTGAAGGCGCCCAGGATGCGCTCCCCATCCCCACCGTGAACGAACATGGAGGTCCCTACGGGCAGGTCCACGTCCGCGAAGAACAATTCAAGACCGTAGGCACCGGGGGAGCTCACACGAAGACGGCACACACGTGACCCGTCCTTCAGCACATCCCACCGTCCGGTGGTGGTCACGTCGACGTTCATTTCCAACCGGAGCGCGTCGAACGGAACGACAGGGCCGGTCGACCGATCGGTGCTCTGGTCCGGCACCATCGATGGATCGAACGGTGTCGGCGATGCAATTGGAACGCCTCGGACCGAGAGCGCGGTGGAGAGGGCCATTGGCCGCCCCCCCTGCTCGATCTGTGCGATCAGAAGGTTGGGTAGGACCCAAATGGCCAGCGCCACCATGGGGTGGGCAAAATGGTCGGTGATCTTGCGCAACATGCTACGAAACTAGTTCATGGTCCATTGTCGTCCTGAAAAAAGAACGGGGGAGCTGGCCTCCCCCGTCCGGTCCTGTCATGTGGTCCGTTCCAGGTTCACTTGGAACGCACAAGCGTGATGCTTCCCTGCCGCTTCACATCGCTCCCGTCGTTCCCTTCGCCCTCGAACAGGTAGAAATAGGTACCATCGTTCACCCTGGACTCCGGTTTCCAGATCACCATATTGGAGCTCGTGGCCGGAGCCTCATAAACGACCGTACCCCAGCGGTCGTAGATCGTCATCTTCGCCGTCTTGAAGCCGCGGAAATCGATGTATTCGAAGGCATCGTTGTGCCCGTCGTGGTCGGGAGAGAAGACGTTGGGGATCTCCACAATGGGATTGGGCAATACAATGACACTATCCGTGTAGGTGCCCAGGCAACCGTTCTCGCTCAGTCCGGTGAGCGTGATGTAGTAGACGCCGGGATCGACATACACATTGTTCGGGTCGCTGTCCGTGGAGCCGTTCCCATCACCGAAGTTCCAGTTGAACGAATTGGAGCCCGAGGCGGAGGTGTTCTGGAAGAAAACGTTCAACGGATAGACACCTTCGTCGGGAGTTGGGATGAAGCTGACATCTGCCGGCGGGAACCAACCCACTGTGACATCCGCGGAGCCCGAGCAGCCGCTGCCCAGTTCACCGACCGTCACGGTGTAGGTGGTCGGCGAGGACACGGGGGTGACGATGGGGTTCTGGGCATTGGGGTCGTCCAAGCCGATGGCGGGCTGCCACGTGTAGGACAGTTCATCCTCGGCGACCCCGCCGCAGAACACGAAGCGGGTGTTGGGACGTTCGGTATCCACGGATTCGATGAAGAACCCATTGGGCATGGTGCTGCAGATCGCTCCCTGGTCGCCATGCCATTGATGCACGCTGTTGTATGTGGTGTTCGTGTAGTAGTTGGCGGAGTTGGTCGTGTAGTTGGTCCCGCCGAAATAGTCGTAGAAGTCGAAACAGACCTCCACGACCAGATTGGACGTCCCGTCCCAATTGAACCCGTGATCGAACGTATAGGTGTTCCAACCCAGGTTGATATCGATCGTATCCGCGGGGAACACGGTGGTGAGCCCATCGATCCAGACGGTCGAAAGATCATCCTGTGTGGTGCATCCGATCTTGATCTCGAACCCATAGAAGGTTGTTGCAGCCCCGGCCGGGATATTGGCGACATCCCAACCGATCTCGGAGATCTTGCCGCCCGCGAAACCCAATGCCTGTAATTCGCTCGCCCTGAACAGGATCTGGTTCCGGGTGCCGGTATAGAATTGACCGTAGATCGAAGGATAGGTGGTGGTACCAAGGAAATCGGTCCCATCGCCCACGTCCATCGTGGAGATCGGGCCGCAGCAGGGGCCGTCATAGGTCCCACAATAGCCCGGCAGCGTGCAGTCCAGGTCCACGAAGAACTGTGTGGCGTCCCCTTCACAGACCAATGAATCGTTCTGAGAAACAGAGAACTGCGGCACGTAACCCGGGGAAACGGTCACGGTCAGGGAGGTATCCTGGTGATGGCAACCATCCGGGCTGGTGATCCCCACATTGTACGAGTAGACACCCGGATTGCCGTAGATCCCCGTCGGGTTGGCGGTCGTGGAGGAGGTCAGGCCCACATCCGGTGTCCATTCGTAGGTATACCCGGCCACATTGGGTTGCACGGCCACATTGTAATCCACCGTTTCACCCAGGCAGATCAGCGTGTCGCTCTGGGTGGCCTGGAAGGTGAAATCCGGGACCACGAACACGGTCACGGTGTCCGATGTGATGCACGAGCTCAACAGATCGCTCTGCACGATGTAGGTGGTGGTGGCACTGGGTATCGCGATGGGGTCGGCGCAGGGGTTGCAACTGAAGTTCTGTCCCAACTGGATCGGATCCCCGCTCAATACGCTCCAATTGAACACGTTGCCGCCTTCGGCATGCAATTCGGCCACCTGCGGCCCACATATGGTCAGGTCAGGGCCAGCGGAGGTCCTTTGCAGAACGTTCACAGAATAGATATACGTCTGCAGGCCCACGATCGGGCATTGGTCGTCCGTGATCGTGACGGTGAACGGGAAGAACCCGTTGGTACCAGGCTGGGAGGTCCAGCAGAAGGTGGCCGTCAGCGGGTTGGTACCGGTCACGGTGAAGGTGGCACCGGGCAGGTTCTGCTGGATGTTCGTGGTGAGCGAAAGGGACTGGCCCACATCGGGGTCCGTGTACACGGCATCGAAGCAGAAGTTGTTCGATTCGCACATGTCGATCGCATAATCGCCGGTGGAGCTGCCGCTCCCCGAAAAATTCTCGATGGTGCCTGCGAACGGGTCCGGCGGGTTGTTGGTGCACGAGATCACCACGAACTGCATGTCCCGGATCACCGTGCCGATGATGTTGCCATTGTCGTCGTATTCATCGACCTGGACCACCACGACGTAGTTGCCCTGAATGGCGGTCGGCGTGAAGGTCACCAAGCCAGTGACTGGATCGAGCGAGATACCTGGGATCGGTTCGTTGGGGGTGTAGGGCGCGTTGTAGCCCAAGGGCGTGCCACCGGGGCCCATGGCCGAAATGAAGCTGTAGCTCAGGGAATCCCCATCCGGGTCCACGGCTCCATAACTGTATACCACGGGGTAGTCCAGGCAGACATAAGGGATCGGCGCATTCGTGAAGATGGGAGAGCTGTTCGCTGGACCATCCAGATTGTTCAACTCCCCTTGCAGGTAACCGTCCTGAAGGTCCGGGTCCACCAAGTTGAGGATGGCCGGGTTCCGGCAACAGAGGTCCCACGAAGCGGTCCAATCCGAACAAGGAGAAAGGGTCACCACTCCTGTGTAGACATATTGCTCCACACCAGGATACGTGCCTCCCTGGCATGTACTGACGGCATTGTCACACAACTGGGACACTTCCGTGACGCCATTGGGCAACAGGTCCACCGTCACCGAAGTGCTCCCACAAGAGCTGTTCAGGTCGAGCGTGTACGAGGCATCCAGGTCGATGCCAGAGCAGTCCCTGTAAAGCACCAAGGTGAACTCGTACTGGTTCCCTCCGAGGGAATTCCAGTAAATGCTGCCTCCGGTGACGTGAGAGGCCTGTACGGTCCCGGTCATGAGTGCCCCGGCGAAAAGAAGCGTAGCGAGCTTACGAGCCATCGTGAAGAGTTGAAGCGGTCGAAGATAAGGTTCCGGTGGGATCCGCATGGATGGTCCCCTGTACATCCATGACGGAGCGGCCGGCATCCGCGTTGTCCATCGCGCGGGCGACCCTCTAACTTTGCGGGCCATGTCATCCGGAACAGCAAAGCATGCCCTGACGGACCGGTCGGCCCTGCGTATCCTTTCACTCCCCTGTTCGGTCCTTCTGGTATCTGCAGGTGCCGCACAACCGGACACCCTCTTTGTTCCATCCGGGGACACGACCTATGCCTATGCCGTTTCCTATGCGCCCCATCCGGACACGGAGGTCTATACCTTGAAGGGGTATTATGCCTTCGACACCATGCGAACAGCGGTTGAGCTGGATTTCAAGCGGGGCAGACCGAGCGGGGTCTATCGCGCCTACTATCCGGATGGGAAACCCCTCATTTTCGCCGTCTATGGCTGGGGGTCGTTGAACGGCGACTGGACCGAGTACGATGAGTTCGGGAAGGTCTCGCTGAAAGGTCGCTACCACAACGGACAACGCGATGGCCTGTGGGCGTTCCGGAAGGAAGGGATCCTGGCGCGCTACAAGAAGGGCGTGGCGAACGGCAAATGGCGGTACTACAAGAACGGACACCTGGTCCGGATCGTGAAATACCGGGACGGCAAGCCGGTCCCGGGGTCCGATTTCCGGCTGGGCAACGGGGCCTCGCCTTAACGTCCATTAACGGTCCAGAGCAACCCTCGGACCCCATGCACCGTTACATTGAGGCCCTGTTCAAGGCACTTTTCCCATCCATGAAGCGCGAAACACTCCTCGTTGCCCTCTTCGCTGCAACACTTTCCGCCCCGGTCGGCCTGGCCGCCCAGGCACAAGACCCGGCCACGATCGGCAAACTGGAGGCGCTGCTGTACCATATCGACCGCATGTATGTGGACAGCGTGGACGACAACAAGCTCGTCGAGAAGGCGATCCGCGGCATGCTGGAGGAACTCGACCCCCATTCGATCTACATTCCGAAGGATGAACTGGAGGAGGTGAACGAACCGCTCAAGGGCAACTTCGATGGGATCGGCATCCAGTTCAACATTGTTCGCGATACGATCTACGTGGTGGATGCGATCGCCGGTGGGCCCTCAGAGCGGTTGGGCATCCGTGCGGGCGACCGGATCATCACGATCGAGGACCAGCCCGTGGCCGGGATCGGGATCCGCAACAGCGACGTCATGGACAAACTGCGTGGTCCCAAAGGCACGAAGGTCGTGGTGGGCATTCAACGCCGTGGGGTGAAGGACCTCCTTGATTTCACGATCACCCGGGACAAGATCCCCATCTACAGCATCGAAGCCAGCTACATGGCCACCCCCACAGTGGGCTACGTGAAACTGAGCCGGTTCAGCGCCACCACGGGCAAGGAGCTCCGCGAGGCCCTGGACAAGCTCCACGCGGAAGGCATGCAGGACCTGATCCTCGACCTACAGGGGAACGGAGGGGGATACTTGCGTTCGGCCATCGAGGTGGCCGATGAGTTCCTCAGCGACAAACGGCTGATCGTCTATACCGAGGGGCGCACCACGCCCCGCGACAACACCTACGCTACCTCGAACGGTCATTTCGAGAAGGGGCGGCTCGTCGTCCTGATCGATGAGGGTTCGGCATCGGCAAGCGAGATCGTCACCGGGGCCATTCAGGATTGGGACCGGGGTCTGGTGATCGGCCGGCGCTCCTTCGGCAAAGGGCTGGTCCAACGGCCCGTGATGCTGCCGGACGGATCGGCCGTTCGATTGACGGTATCCCGATATTACACGCCCAGCGGACGTTGCATCCAGAAATCCTACGCGGACGGGATCGAGGCCTATCGCCGCGACCGCCTGGAGCGGCTCAGACACGGTGAACTGACCTCATTGGACAGCATCCATCCCGCTGACACCGCTCGTTTCTTCACAATGAACAAGCGGGTGGTCTATGGTGGCGGTGGCATCATGCCCGACCTCTTCGTGCCGCTCGATACCACACTGAGCTCGGAAATGTTCGGCAAGCTGGTGCGCAAGGGCACCCTGAACACCTTTTCCCTCACCTATGTGGATGCGCACAGGACCGACCTGTTGGACCGTTACAAGAATGTCGACGTTTTCATCAAGGACTTCCACATCGATGACAAATTCCTGGATGACCTCGCACGGGCGGGTGAGAAGGATGGCATCGATGCCGATCCCGAAGGAATGGTCCGCTCCAAGGACCTGATCGAACTGCGGTCCAAGGCGCTCATCGCCCGCGACCTTTGGGATACCTCGGCCTATTGGCAGGTGATCAATACGGACAATCCGGTGGACAGCAGTTTCCGACGCGCCCTGGAAGCCTTGTCCGATGACACCTACGAGCGCATGGGGATGGCGCGGTTCTAGGCTGTTAATGGATCGTTAATGCCCCCCTTTCGTCAGGGGAACGCTTCTATTTTCGTAGCCCTCCGAACCAAGCAACCAAACCATTCGACCGATGAAGGACACCATCAAGATCGTCCTGCTGGCGATCATCGCCGGGACCCTGATCTACATGGCAGCAGGACAGGGAAGCGCCACGAGCGCCAGAAGTGCTGACGCGGGGCCTTCCTCGGCAGCCATGAAGAACGAGCCGAGCACGACGCTCCGGGATGCCGCCAACAAGAAATTCGACCCACTGTCCAAACAGGTGACACCTGCGGCGGACAACCGACCGAAGACGACGGTGAACTTCCCGATCATGGACCATGATTTCGGCAATGTGATGCAGGACAGCGAGAACCACTACACGTTCGCCTTCACCAACACCGGCAAGGAACCGCTGGTGATCGAGAACGCGCAGGGATCCTGCGGTTGCACCGTACCGAGCTATCCGAAGGAACCCATCCCGCCCGGTGGAAAGGGCAACATCGACGTGGTGTACAAGCCGGGAAAACAGGAGAACCAGCAGCAGAAGACCGTGACCGTCACGGCCAACACCGAGCCCAAACAGACCGTGCTGCGCATCAAGGCCTTCGTCAAGAAGACAAGTTGAGGTCTGCGGGAACAAGATCGAAAGGGCCCCGTTCTGCGGGGCCTTTTCTATTTCCCTACAAGGCGATCGATCTGCGCGGCCAGGGCGCGGTCCTTCTCCGTGACCTTGCCACCGGCGGAATGCGTGCTCAATGCGATGTCCACCCTGTTGTACACATTGCTCCACTCCGGATGATGGTCCATCTTCTCAGCGGCCAGTGCCACGCGCGTCATGAAGGCGAAGGCCTCGCTGAAATCCTTGAACTGGAACCTGCGTTCCAGTCTTTCGTTCGTCTCCTTCCAGTCGGTCATGGTCAACGATGTATGGGGAGGGGGATGACATGCGGTCCATCCGCCCCGTGGTGAACGAGCTGCATCTCCCGCACGAGATGACCGGCACCGCAGAGCTTGTCCATGATGAACAGCACGTAGCGGATGTCGACGCTGATGTTGCGGCACTTCGTTTGATCGAACCGGATGTCGCTCATGGTGCTCTCCCACGTGCGATCGAAGTTGATCCCGATCAGTTCACCCCGACCGTTGAGCACCGGGCTGCCACTGTTCCCACCGGTGGTGTGCAGCGAAGCGGTGAAACAAACGGGCATCGTGCCATCCACACCGTACGGACCATAGTCCTTGTTCCGGTAGAGCGCGATCAACCGGTCGGGAACGTCGAACTCCGGATCGCCCGGCACATATTTCTGCATCATCCCCTCCAGGGTCGTGAAGGGCCCATAGGTGACGCCATCCCTGGGGTGGCTCCCCTCCACCTGACCGTATGACAGACGCAAGGTCCCATTGGCGTCCGGCCAAAAGATGCTGTCCGGAAAGAGCTGCATCGCTCCCGCCAGTTCGTGGCGCATCATGGCGTCGATCGCCTCGCTCAGCCGGGCATGGTTCGGCACCGCGACCGACCGGTACAGATCGAGCGTGCCGGTGGAGAGCAGATAGCCGGGATCGCGCGCCAGTTCCCGTTCGATCGTCCGTGCAGGGCGTCCCAGCAGACGCTCGAACCGGCCTTTGGACGTCAGGAACGATCGCCCGTAGAGATCGGCGACGAACGCGTTCATATCACCCTGGTGCTTGTCCTGGATCCGGTCCAGCACGGGCGCCCGCAGTTCCGGGGCGATGTGTTCCAGGTAATAGGGCAGTATGGCGGCCAGGATCGCCTGGTCCACCCGTTGGTCGCTCCTGGCGAAGTGGTCCTCGGCGCGCTGACGAAGGCGGTGGAGCTCCGCTTGGAGCTTGCCCTCCCGCTCCAGTTCCTCCCCGTGCTCGGCCAGTTGACGGGCCTGTTCGGCGAAGCGCATCAGGTCGGGACCGTAGTAATAGAGCTCGATGAAGAGGTCACGTGCCAGGGTGTACGGGGCGATCCGGTCGTAGAGGTCCTGAAGGCTGTCCAAGGTCGCGGAAAGTGCCTCGTTGCCGCTGCTGGCGGCCCGCTCGCGATAGCGCTGCTCGTCCCTGCGACGATCATCGAACGCATGCAGCTCCCGAAGACCCCGCAGTTCACCGATCCATTTTTTATAGCCGTTGCTGATCCCGCTCTGCTTGGACGCGTACATGATACGCAGGGTATCGCTGCTGCGCATCGCCTGGTCGATCACGGCGAGGCTCGCCTTCCGCATGGCGATCCGCAAGGGGTCGGTCACTTCCATCACCTGCCGGATGCCGGCCGAAGGCAGATAGCGCTGCGTGCGGGCCGGGAACCCGAACACCATGGCGAAGTCCCCCTCCCGCACCCCGTCCATGGAGATCGGCAGCACGTGCCGGGGGTGGTACGGCACGTTGTCCGGCGAAGGGCTGGCGGGCCGGTTGTCGGGGCCCGCGTAGATGCGGAACACGGAGACATCGCCGGTGTGCCGCGGCCACATCCAGTTGTCGGTATCTCCGCCGAACTTGCCCACGGATGCCGGCGGAGCCCCGACCAGGCGCACGTCGCGATAGGTCTCGGTGACGATCAGGATGAATTGCAGACCATAGTTGAACGAACGCACGACCGCACCATGGTCACCGTCCTGCTCGGCCTCCTTTACGACGACCGCGCTGGCCGCCTCGATGGCCGCCTGACGCGCGCTTGCGGTCATTCCCACGTCCACCCCGGCCAACACACGGTCCGTGACATCCTCCATGCTCACGATGAACGTGACCGTCAGACCCGGGTCCATGAGCTCCTGCGAACGGTCCATCGCCCAAAAGCCGTCCTTCAGATAGTCATGGTCCACGCTGGAGTGGCGCTGGATCGCACTGAAACCACAATGATGGTTCGTGAGGACCAGGCCCTGGTCGCTGACCACTTCGGCGGTGCATCCCCCACCGAAGATCATCACGGCATCCTTCAGGCTGCCGTGGGAAACGCTGTAGATGTCCTCCGCGGTCAACTGAAGGCCCTCGGCCTGCATGCTGTCCTGGATGGCCGTGAGCATGGCGGGTAGCCACATGCCCTCGTGGGCGTGGGCGAAGAGGGCCAGCAGGGCTTGTACCGTGACCAGAAGGAGCTTGATCCGACGCATCCGGGAGAATTCAGGTCCGTTCGCGAATGTAGGGGGCCGTACCTGGGAACACTTGTCGACGTAACCCCCTTCGGCCCCTCTCGTTGAACAGGCCTATACGGACCAAACCCTTCGGTCCACGAATGCCTGCAAACCATCGACGAACGACCGGGCGGAGTATCGCCCCGTTGGCGCTCCCCCTGCTGCTGACGCTCGTTCTGAGCACGAGCGTAAGGACCGTGCGCGCCCAGGACCAACCCCATGCATTGGGCTGGTTGAAGGGCCTCATCGCGAACAGCGATGCAGAGGTGGCCGATGTCACCGTCGATCCCAACGATGGGGCGGTCTACGCAGTGGGGTACACGAAGGGATCCGGATTGATCGCTGGCACGCTCGGTCAGGTACTCGGTGATAGGGACGCCTTCGTCATCAAGTTCAACGCTGCGGGAACCTTTCTCTGGGGATTTACGATGGGAGGTTCCGGGGAAAGCGAGGCATCGTCCATCGCGCTCGATGGCTCCGGCAATATCTACGTGGCCGGATATTTCAAGGGGACCGTTGATGCCAACGGGCTTTCCGTGTCCGGGACCGGCCTGTTGATCAGCTCCGGCGGAGAGGACATCTGGTCGGCCTCCTATACCACGAACGGTGCCCTGCGGTGGGCCGAACGCGCGGGTGGATCGAGTGACGACCGCGCCATGGATATCGCGGTCGATGCCGGTGGATGCTCGGTCTTCGGTTTGATAAAAGGGGCGGTTAGTGTGGCCGGTAGTACCGTGAACGTCGCCGTGCCGAACAAGGACAACCTGCTCCTCGCACACTACGACCTGATGGGCAACGGCCAGTGGGCCGTGACCGGAACCTCGGGGGAGGATGAATTGCCCTGGTCGGTATCCACCGATGGTGCCCGCATCTACGTGACCTACCACGCGAACGGCACCACGGTGAACTGGTACGGCACGAACGGTCCGTTGATGGCGACCTACACGGCCGCCGACCAGCATGAGATGCACATTTCGGCGTTCAGCCTGTCCGGGACCCATCAGTGGACGACCTCCATCACGGAATCGAACACTTCCAATCTGGTACGGACCGGTCTTGCCGCAGGGAATGAAGGACTCTACCTCACCGGGATCACCCACTCCCCATCTACCTTCCCCGGCGGTGTGGTGGTGAACACCGGCACCCACGACTTCCAGTATCTGGCGCGCCTTGACCCCGCCAGCGGAAATTCCATCTGGGTACGATCGGGCACGACAACAGGGTCGAACCATACCGCCCGAGGTACCGCCATCAGCATCGGATCGAGCGGCGGCATCCACATGGCGGGTGAGTTCAAGGACGATATCACCATCGATGGACGGATATTGTCCAATTCGACCGGTAAGATCAGCGGGTTCCTGGCCACTTTCCTGACCGACGGACGGTTGGAAGCGATCGACCAGGTGACGAGCAGCCATGACCTGGGATGTGCGACCATCGCGACGGCACCCAATGGCGGTTTCGTACTGGGAGGAATGTTCAAGAACGACATCGCCTCGGGGTCCAGTACGATCGCCGGGAACAGTGCCTTGGACGGCTGGCTCCTCCTTGGCCAGATAGGCATGCTGCGATCGCCGGATGCAAGTGCGTGGATGGATGCCGAGGATATCTGCGCGTCGGATCCACCGTTCGACCTGACAAGTCTTCTATATCCGGACACCACAGGCAGCGGCCAATCACTCTACAGCTCCATGAACGTGGTCGGTCCCGGCGGAGCGGTCGGCCTGGTGGCGGGATCGTATGCCATTTTCAACCAATTCGGTGGGTATGTCACGGTGGACCTCGGTATCGTGGTACCTACCGGCGGCGCGATCAGCGTACTCTGGAGGACCGCCGCCGGCACCGGGTACCTGAACGTCCTGGGATCCCTGGACGGCACCACTTTCACACCCATCGGGACCATCTCGACGACCTCGACCTTCTTCATCTACTCCAATGTGATCCTTTCCACGCCAGCGCGATACATCAAGCTGGCGGTGACCGGCAACTACGTCGTGCACGTGGATGGCATTTACTACGCCTTCGGCAGCGACCCTTCCGGTACATGGTCCGGTCAGGGGGTCAGCGGCACGCAATTCGATCCGGACGGTCTGTCCGGCCCGGTGCCGATCACCCATACCGTGATCGATGCGCCGGATACGTTCTCGACCACGCATGCCATCAACGTGCTGCCGGCACCCGTCGCGGGCACACTGACCGGTGGAGGGACGGTGTGTTCCTGGGGATCGACACAACTGGTGCTCTTCGGCTCCTCCGGTGATACGCTCGCCTGGAACACCAGCACGGACGGGGTCCTGTGGACACCGATCGCCGGCACGGACACGGTAATGGACCTGAACAGCATCAGCACCACGCTGCAGGTGTTCGCCATGGTCGGCAGGATCGGCTGTTCCCGCGTTCGATCCGATACGGTGACGGTCCAACCCCTGGACGATACCGCACCGACCATCGTGACCTGCGCTCCGTCGGACACGCTTTTCGTCGACGACGATTGCCAGGCGTCCCTGCCCGATCTGACGGGGCAGGTCGTCGCCACGGACGACTGTCCCGGTTCGTTGTTCGTGCAACAAAGCCCCGCTGCGGGACAATCGGTGTCGGAGGGGACCACCACTGTAACTCTCACCGTGACCGACAGCACCGGCAATGCCAGCTCCTGCTCCGTTGCCATCGTGGTCCGGGATACCATCGCACCCACCATCGCCAACTGCCCGGATGACACGACGCTGTATGTCCCCATGACCGGGTGTACGGCACCGTTCGCGGCACCGCTCCTGGCGATCAGCGACAACTGCGGCTTTGTCCAGACCACCGCCAATTTCATGGCGATCGACCAGATCAACGGGATCGCCAGCCTGGACACGGCGATCGTTGTCGATCAAATACCCATCCCTATTGGGGGTCTGGTCATACAACTCATGCCGGGTGTGCACACCTATGTGCGCAACGTCCACGATGGCTCCGGGAACGCGGCCCATTGCGTTTTCGATGTCACCGTTCTGGACACCATCGGGCCCTGGTTCGCTCATTGTCCGCCGGACACGACGGTCGCCGCCGGTGTCAACTGTCTGGCCGTCGCCTCCGGCCTGGTGCCGCAGGCGGAGGACAACTGCGGGATCGACAGCACCTGGTGGTCGATGGGTGACACGGCGAACCTCGCCATCGGATCGCACCAGTTGGCCTATACCGTGCGTGACAGCTCCGGCTCCACGGCCACGTGCGCGTTCGCGCTCGACGTGATCGACAGCATTCCGCCGCACATCAACAACTGTCCCGCACAGGACATCGAACTGACCGCCGACGCCAATACCTGCACGGCGGTGTTCACCTACCCCGTACTGACCGCCGATCCCGATTGCGGTCCATTGACCCACCAACGCTACCTGCTGACCGATGGTTCCTCCACTCCGGTGCAGACATCGGCCAACCTGAACGAAACGCTCCCCGTCGGCACGCACCTCATCACCGAGGTCTGGACCGATGGCATGAACGCCGATTCCTGTTCCTACCAGGTCACCGTTCTGGACAATACGGATCCGGTGATCACCTACTGTCCGGGGAACATCAACTTGACAGCGGACCCGGACGATTGCACGGCACTGGCCCAATGGAACCTGCCGCAGGCTGTGGATGCATGTGGCAGCGTGACCCTCACGCAGGTCGAGGGACCGGCCCTGGGTTCCCCCGTCCCGATCGGGTCCGATACCGTGTATTATGAAGCGGTCGACGGCTCTGGGAACACGGCGACCTGCCGTTTCCATCTTTCCGTCATCGATGCCGACCCGCCCGATGTGGAATGCCCCCTGCCCGCGGTCGTTGAACTCTATCTCGGAGAGGATTGTGAACTGATCTATCCGGACCTGCGTGACACGGTCACGGTCAGCGACTGCAGCCCGTGGACCAATGTCCAGGACCCCGCTCCCGGCACCGTGTTCCATGGAGATACCACCTTGCTTCAGGTCATGACGATCACGGACAGCTGGGGCAACACCTTCCTGAACCAGGATTGGGTACACATCATTGATAACACACCGCCTCAATTCACCTGCCCTGGAGCCCAGATCGTACCGATGTCGACCTGTACGGGAGTGATGCCCGATCTGGCCGCTCTGGTGACCAATGCAGAAGATTGTTCCGGTACCATCATTGCCGCCCAATCCATACCAGCCGGCAGCGCGATATCCACCGCAACGACGGTGACACTGGAACTGACCGATATGTTCGGCAATAGCTCCTCGTGCACGGTCCAAGTGGACCTGGTGGACGACCAACCACCAACAATCCAGTGCAATGGGGATACGATCATCGATCTTCAGATCGGTTCGACCGGTGTCTGGTTCCACCCAACAGTAGTTGCCACGGACAATTGCGGCACTCCCACGATCTCGCCCGCACCAGAAGACAGTATCTGGTGTACGATAGGGACCACACTTCTTTCCTACACTTCGAACGATGCTCATGGCAACTCGGCATCCTGTTCATTCAATGTCACGGTCAGAGTGTTGGATTGTGCCGGGATCGCAGATGGTACCGCCCTGCCCGGAACCGCTTGCGATGACGGCGACCCCAACACCGGTGGTGACACCTGGGATGCCGCCTGCAACTGCGCCGGACTGACCATCGACTGTGAAGGCAACGCCGGAGGGTCCGCCCTGCCGGGCACGGCCTGCGATGACGGCGACCCCAACACGGGCGGTGACACCTGGGATGCTTCCTGCAACTGTGCTGGTCTACTGATCGATTGCGAAGGCAACGCCGGAGGGTCCGCCCTGCCGGGAACCGCCTGCGATGACGGCGACCCCAACACCACCAACGACACGTTCGACGCCAACTGCAACTGTGTCGGCACCCCGCTGGCCACCGACTGTGAAGGTGTTCCTGGAGGGTCCGCCCTGCCTGGCACAAGCTGTGACGATGGCGATCCCTGCACGGTCAATGACACCTGGGACGGCAACTGCAATTGCGCTGGAACGCTGGACCTTCCCGATGCGGCCTTCGCATATGCCGCATCGATCTATTGCACCGCCTCCATGGACCCCTCGCCTTGGGTCGCGGAACAGGGTGGAACGTTCTCCGTGGATACCGCCGGACTGGCCATCGACCCCGCCACGGGCGCCATCGATCTGGATGCGAGCACGCCCGGCGCGTACCTCATCACCCATACCATCGGAACGACCTGCACATCAACGTCGTCGCAAACGTTGACCATCACAATGGCCGCCAATGCGACCTGGACCTCTCCGGGGACCATCTGCGCATCGAACGGTCCGGTGGATCCCGATATCTGGGTGACCGGCGATCTGGGGGGGGCATGGTCCGGCCCCGGCATCGGTAGCGGCTCCTTCGATCCCTCGGGGTTGTCCGGAACGATCACACTGACCTACACCGTCGGTGACGCGGACTGCACCGTAGCCATGGACAACAGTATCACCGTGCTTCCCGGACCAACGGCCAACGCCGGACCGGACACGACGTTCTGCGGGCTCTCCGGACAGCTCGGGGCCTCGCTGGAACAGGCCGTGGGCACATGGAGCGGCCCCGCCATGATCTCCTTCAGCAATGTGAACGACCCGCACGCGATCGTCACGGCCACTGCACCGGGGAGCTATCCGCTGACCTGGACCGTCGGCGACGGCCAATGCTACGCCAGTGACCTGATGACGGTGACCATCGTCGATCCCGGAACGAACATCTGGGTGAACGCTGGCCCGGACCAACAACTGGCCATCGTAACGAACACCACGTTGCATGGCGACGCGGACCCTGCGGCCGACCTGCACTGGGAACTCCTCTTGGGCAGCGGTGTCGTCACCGATCCCCAACAGGCGACCACGGAGGTCTCCGGCCTCGGCATCGGTACGAACGCCTTCATGCTCACGGCCTCGCTCGGTCCCTGTGCTTCGACCTCGGACACGGTCCTGATCCAGGTCGCCGACCTGTTCATCCCCGAGGGCTTCTCGCCGAACGGTGATGAAGTGAACGACCGTTTCGAGATCACCGGCATCTCCGCCTATCCGGAGAACGAGCTGCTGGTGTTCGACCGTTGGGGCCGGTTGGTCTATCAGGCCGGTCCGTACACCAACACGTGGGATGGCCATGGACGGGCGGGACCGGCCCTGCCGGACGACACCTATTTCTATGTCCTGAACCTCGGTGACGGAACCACGTACAAAGGCACTGTGATCATCAAACGGTGAGGTTCCACAGGTACATCCTCCCCCTTCTGGGCGTGGTCCTGACGATGCATGCCCGGGCCCAGCACACCCCATTGACCAGCCAATATCTGTTCAATGGATTGCTGATCGATCCGGCCTATGCCGGCAGCCGGGACGCCATGGCCATCAACCTGACCTATCGCGACCAATGGACCGGTTTCGAGGGCGCACCGAAGACGGCCATGCTGAGCATCCATTCACCGATCAAACGAACGCGGATGGGGCTCGGCGCGATCCTCTACAATGATCGTCTGGGCGTGAGCAACGAGACCGGGCTCCTGCTCAACTATGCCTACCGGCTGCCGTTGGGCAAGGGGAAGCTCTCCATGGGACTTGGCGGAGGGATCAACGCGCTACAGGCCCAATGGAGCCAGGTCGATCTTCAGGAGTCGAACGATGCAGTCTTCGCCAGCGACACACGCATGGCCGTTCGCCCGAACTTCAGCGCGGGACTTTACTACTACAGCAAGGTCTATTTCGTCGGCGCTTCACTGCCGTTCTTCCTTTCGCGCAAATTCGACCGGGAGCGCAATACCTACATCGTGGAGAACGACGCCCGGCAGTATCAGCCGATGCTTACCGGTGGTTATGTGTTCAAATTGGACCGCGACCTGAAATTGAAACCCACGGGGCTGCTGCGGTACCAGGCATCCTCCTCCCTACAAGCCGACATCAGTGTCAACCTGATCGTGAAGGACCGCTTCTGGACCGGTCTGAGCTACCGGACGAACGATGCGGTCGTCGGCATGTTCGAAGTGCTTCCGACCCCGCAATGGCGGGTGGGCTACTCCTATGATCTCGGCCTTTCGGCCATCTCGCCCTACCACGGCGGGACACATGAACTGATGGTCCAGTATGAACTGGGCTACCGGATCCGTGTGCGCGACCCCCGGTACTTCTGAAGCCGATGAAGCGCCTGCTCCACATACTGCCATGGCTCCTGCTCGCTGTCTGCGCAAAGGGCCAGTGGACCTATGAAGTGGAACACGCAGCGATCGGACCGGCGGCGGAGGACTATGCTCCGGTGCTCCTGGACAGCAACCTGGTCTTCTGTTCACTGCGCGACCGACCGGGCATGGTGCACGTGGTCCAGGCGGACAACGACAAACCCCTCTCCGACCTTTACATCGCACGTTATCCCGACCACGGTCCGACGAACTGTGAACTGTTGAGCGAGGTGCTCGCTTCACCGCTGAACGACGGACCCGCGACCTTTTCACCGGACCACCGCACGATCTGCTTCACCCGCAACCTGGGCGACCCCAGGCATCCGGCCAGGATAAGGGGAGGTGGCGCCGCATTGGGACTGTTCTTCGCAGAGCGGTCCGGTGATGAGCGTGTCGTCGCATTTGACTACAACGATCCAGCTTTTTCCAATGTCCACCCCACCATTTCGGCAGATGGGACCGTGCTGATATTCGCATCCGACCGGCCCGGCGGGTTCGGCGGAATGGACCTCTACCGTTGTATTTCACAGGATGGCCGTTGGACCCGACCGGAGAACCTCGGTCCGGCGATCAACGGCCCCGATAACGAGGTGTTCCCCTTCCTCCATCCGAACGGGACCCTCTATTTCTCCTCCTCACGTCCCGGAGGGCATGGCCAACTGGACATCTATGCAGCCCAGCCGCGAGGCGGTGGTTGGTCCGGGCCCGTGGACCTTCCGGAACCCCTGAACTCCGCTGGGAACGACATCGGGTACACCGCATTCCCGACCGACGTCAGCGGGGCGTTCAGTTCGGATCGGGATGGATCGGATGCCATCTATCTGTTCACGAAGACGTTGCCCCGTTTCATGGATTGCCAGGAGCAGGCGGAGAACAACTACTGCTACCAGTTCGACGAGGGCCGGACCCGACCCATGAAGGGCCTCCCATTGAAATACCGCTGGGACCTCGGTGATGGGACCCTGGTGGACGGGACCATGGCCAGGCATTGCTACGCCGGACCTGGCGTGTACAATGTGCATCTGGACCTGATCGACACCACGGACAACTCGGTCTTCTTCACGGAAGCACGCAAGGAGCTCGAGGTGGCCGATATCCGACAGCCCTTCATCGCCACGCCCGACTCCGTTCGTACGAACAGGCAGTTGCGGCTCAATGGTCTTCACACCAACCTCCCGGACCAGTTCATCGAGGACATGCGCTGGGACATGGGTGATGGTTCCGAACTGCGGGGCGACCGGATCACCCACGCCTACAAGCAGCCCGGCACCTATGCGGTCCGATTGGACGTGCTGACGACGGATACCCGATCGGGGGTGCTCGTCAACCAGTGCATCACCCGGAGCATCGTGGTGATCGACCGCTTCAAGGACGAAGAAGATGCCGTTGTGGCGAGCTACCAGGACGCGAACGGCATCACGCGCGAATTCGCCTACCAGACCCTTCCTTCCGACCAATTCGAGCTGGCGGTGAAGGAAGGCGAGGACGTGAAGTTCACTGTCGAGCTCTTTGCGACCCGGGAACGCATGTCGCTCAACGATGCCCGGTTCACGGAGATCCGCAAGTACTATCGGGTGATCGAACGTTTCGACCCGGAGCGCGGCATGTACACGTATTCGGTCGGCAATGCGAACAGTATCGAGGAGATGTACGCCGTTCTGAAGAAGGTGAAGGAGCTGAAGTTCCTGGACGGTGAGGTGATGACCATCGCCCCGGAAAAGGTGACCGATATGAGCCGTCTCGCCCAACTTCAGATGGAGGACCTGAACAACACGGTCGTTCGGTCCAGTTCCGTCTACTTCGCCACCGACAAGGCCGAGATCGATGCGCGGTTCCTCCCGCAATTGGACACGCTCGTGAAGATCCTGAAGGATCATCCGGACGCCGGTCTGGTGATCGAGGCCCATACGGACGCACGCGGCACCGAAACGCATAACATGGACCTGAGCGAACTACGTGCTCAAGCACTGGTCGCACACTTCCGAACCGCGGGCATCGATCCGGACCGGCTCTTCGCGGTCGGCTATGGGGAATCACAACCCATCGCCGACGATCGCACGGAGGCCGGCCGCAGCCGGAACCGACGCGTTGATTTCCGGTTCAACCTTCGCAGGCAGGACCAGGCTCAACAGATCCGCATCGGACCGGTGCATTAGTCCCATCGGGGGCACTCGTTGGCCCATGCGCTGGTACCCGGCGGTCGGATCGGACCTGTCGTACGTCCGTGTGAAGGGTGCATGCCCTTTCGCGTTTCTCCATCCTGAAGGGAAAGGGACATGGCCCGATGCTAAATTCGGGCGCAGTGAGCCGATCATGCCATGGACCGCTGCCGGGGGTCCTTCTCTTGGGTCTTGCGACCCTCTGGGCGGGTGCCGCTCAGGGGCAATATGTTCCTTCCATCTCCTTCGTGGAGAACAAGGGGCAATGGCCCGACGCGGTGACCTATCGGGCGGACGCGGGCGATCGGACCTTCTGGTGCGAGCGCGGGTCCATGGTGATCGACCTGTTGGATGCGCAGGCGATCGGGGCCCTTCATGCCCCGGATGTCGATCACTATGACCCGAATGCAGGACGAACGATACGACACCATGCCCTGCGTTTCAAGGCCATCGGTGCCGCTGGGAATGCCCGCATGACCGGGACATGGCCCGAGGCGCGTTACAACAATTATTTCATCGGCGACGACCCCGCACGATGGGCCTCGCATGCCGCCTGTTTCCGCGGCCTGCGCATGAACGACGTGATGGAAGGTCTCTCGCTCGTGGTCCATCCGTCAGACCAAGTTTTCAAGTACGACCTGATCATCGCACCCGGCCATGACGTGCCTGCTTTCAAGTTCACCTATGAAGGAGCGGACGGACTCGATGTCAAACATGGTTCACTGGTCATCCACACTTCCCTGGGAGACCTTGAAGAACGGGTACCCCTGGCCTATCAGGACATCAATGGTGAACGCGTTCCGGTATCATGCAGCTATCGGACCGATGGGCGGATGTTCTGGTTCCGACCCGGGCCCTACGACAAGGACCATCCGCTCGTGATCGACCCGACGCTGGTCTTCTCGACCTTCTCCGGATCGCTAAGCGACAACTTTGGCTATTCAGCGACCTACGATAACGCGGGGTTCCTGTATTCCGGGAGCACGGCGTTCGGGCAGAACTATCCGGTGACGATGGGCGCCTATCAGACCACCTGGGCGGGTGGTGATGGGCAGGGCACGATCCAGGGGACGGACATCGCGATCACGAAATACGACACTACAGGTACGTTCATCATCTGGGCCACCTTCCTGGGGGGGCAGGGCGACGAACTGCCGCACAGCCTTATCGTGGACGGGGACGACGAGCTGTACGTACTGGGCAGCACGGGGTCCCCGGACTATCCAACAACAGTGAACGGCTTCGACCAGTCCTTCGGAGGAGGCCCGGTATTCACTCCAGGCGGTCTGGGTGTGAGCTTCCCGAACGGTTCCGACATGATCATCTCCCGGCTCAGTGCCGATGGATCGGATCTCCAGGCGAGCACGTATCTCGGAGGATCGGACAACGACGGTCTGAACTACGCACCTGCCCTCAAGTTCAACTATGCCGATGAGGTCCGGGGAGAGGTGCTCCTGGACGATCAGGGTCGCGTGGTCATCGCCAGCAGCACGGCAAGCACCGACATGCCCATCACACCGGGGAACATCCAAGGCGCGAATGCCGGCGGTCAGGATGGCTACATCGCCCGGTTCGATGCGGACCTGACCACACTGCAATACGGCAGCTATTTCGGCGGGACGGGTGATGACGCCATTTATTCCGAAGCGCTGAACAGCATGGGCGACCTTGTGCTTTGCGGTGGCACCACCAGCACCGATCTGCCCGTCACACCGGGTGTCGTCGGTCCGGTCAATTCGGGAGGTGCCGCGGACGCGTTCCTGCTCCAACTGCCACCGGCGCTCAATACGATCTCCATATGCACCTACTGGGGCAGCAGCGCCTACGATCAGGCGTACTTCGTGGAGATCGACGGGTCGGACAGCGTATATATCCTGGGCCAGACCGCGGCACCAGCGAACGATCTGATCAGCAACGCGCCCTACAACATACCCACCGGGGGTCAGCTCCTCACCAAGTTCAATGCGGGCCTGACCAGTGTGATCTGGAGTTCGCGGGTCGGGTCCGGCGATGGCACCCCCGACATTTCGCCCACGGCCTTCCTGGTCGACTACTGCGACAAGATCTACATATGTGGCTGGGGCAGCACGATCGGGATCGGCGCCCCTCTGAGCACCAACGGCCTGCCGATCACTCCGGATGCCTACCAATCCACGACCGATGGCAACGATTTCTACCTGGCCGTGTTCGATATCGACATGCAAGGACTGACCTACGCCACGTACATGGGTGGTCCGCAAAGCCATGAGCACGTCGATGGGGGCACCAGCCGGTTCGATCGTCGCGGACGTGTGTATGAATCCGTATGTGCCGGATGCGGAGGACATGATGATTTCCCCACCACCCCGGGTGCCTGGTCCTCCACGAACAACAGCTCCAACTGCAACAACGCCGTCTTCAAGTTCGATTTCGACGCGCCGCTGGTGGTCGCGGTGATCGATGCTCCCGACACGGTCTGTGCGGATGCCCCGGTCCCCTTCGAGAACCACAGCAGCCCTGGAGCGAACTACCTGTGGGACCTGGGCGACCAGACCACCTCCACAGCGGTACAGCCCACACATGCGTACAGCACGCCCGGGACCTATACGGTCACGCTCACCGCCACCGATCCGAACTCGTGCAACGGTCAGGATGTCGCCACCCTCACCCTGGTCGTTGGTGCTGCCGGACCCGTGCTCGCCGCTCTGAACGACACCTTGCTCTGTGGTCCGTTGGACGCATTCACCCTGGTGGCCAACAGCCAGGGGACGGCCTCGGATTTCCATTGGGCCACCTCGCCGCTCTTCACGGACTGGCTCAACAACGGCCCTCAGGACAGCACGGCGACGATCACACCCGCCATTGCAGGCATCTACTACATCGCGGCGAACAATGGATCGGCGTGTCCCGCCGTGGACAGCGTGGTGGTCGGCGTCTCCCTCGCGGATCCTCAACTGACCGGGGATTCGCTCATTTGTGCGGATGACCAGGCCCAACTGCTCCTGACCGGCATCGACCCAGGATCCTCCATCGTCTGGAGCCCCTCCAATGCGATCCTCTCCGGTCAAGGGACGACCATCGCCACCGTGAGCCCGTCCGAAACTTCCGCCTATACGGTGGCCGTTACCAGTCCGGCCGGTTGTCCCTGGACGAGCGCGATCACGGTACAGGTCTCCCCCGTGAACGGTAGCGAGGCGCATGCGACCGTGGACCAGACGATCGTGCTGTCCGGCACACTGGTGCATCTCGCCGCCACACCGACATCCGGCGTCACCTATTCCTGGTCGCCTGCGGACCTGGTGAGCGACCCGAACTCGGGGGCGCCCACGGCCATTGTGCAGAACACCACTTGGTTCCATGTGACGATCTCCGATGGCATTTGCACAAAGGATGATTCGGTACTGGTCACGGTGCACGAGCTATTGTGCGACGAGCCGGATATCTTCCTGCCCAACGCCTTCAGCCCGAACGGCGATGGCAGCAATGACGTGCTCTATGTGCGCGGCCGGTTCATCAGCGCGATGGAGCTCCAGATCTTCGACCGTTGGGGCGAGAAGGTCTTCGAGACCACCGATCAGAGCGTCGGGTGGGACGGCACCTTCAACGGGAAACCGGTCGATCCCGCTGTATTCGTCTACCACTTGCAGGTCACCTGCGTCGATGGGCAAAGTCGGTTCTTCAAGGGCAACATCACCGTGATCCGATGACCAGGTCGCGCGCGTCCATCCTCGTCGCATCCTTTCTTACCATTGGCGCGCTCCATGCCCAGGACATCCATTTCTCGCAATTCTTCCATACGCCATTGGCGAACGGGCCCGGATCCATTGGTGCCTTCGATGGGGACTACCGCATCAACGGCATCTACCGGCAACAATGGCGTTCCGTCACCAGGCCCTATCGCACCTTCGGGTTGGGTGCCGATGCTGCGAACTTCCTGCGCAAGAAGGGGCTGGGAGCGGGCATCTGGATCTTCAATGATCGGACCGGTGACGCCCGGTTGAACACGTTCCACTTCAGCATCGGAGGCAGCTATTCCCGTGCGTTCGACAAGCAGCGCCAGGCCGTATCCGCAGGTCTGCAGTTCGGATTCACCTCGATCACCCTCGATCCGAACGAACTGGCATTCGATTCACAATACAACGGTTACTACTATGATCCGGCCTTGTCCACAGGCGAGGACCTTCAACGTGATGGACTGGTCCATCCGGACCTGCACGCCGGCATCCGGTACCGATACCGCCCCGTGGACCGACAGGTGATCGAGGTGGGATTGTCCTTCTTCAACCTCACGCGTCCCGGGATCGGATTCCTGGATTCCCCTCCCGAGCCGCTCGACCTGCGCACATCCTTCCAGGTCCTTACCGGCTTTCCCGTGGCAGAAAGATTCGACCTGCTGCCCGTGGTCCAATACATGGCCCAGGGACCCTTTCGTGAGCTGGATCTCGGGGCGATCGTCCGGTACATCTTGCTACAACGGTACACCAGCTTGCGCACGGTCCGCCTTGGTGCATTGTACCGCGCTGCGGACGCGGGTACCATCTATGCCGGGATGGAATATGACGATTGGACCGCGGGTATCAGCTATGACATCAATTTCAGCGACCTGGTGCCCGCCAGTCGGAACCGGGGAGGGATCGAGTTCACCGTTACGCGGATCCTGCGCCGAAATGCACCGGTCCCCGCGCGTTTCAAGGCCTGTCCCGCCCAATTGTGACCCATGTGGCGGCAGCTGACATATCCGCTCCTGCTGGTGCTTGTGCCCCTGGTGACCCATGCCCAAAGCACAGCCCAATGGACCGCATGGGGTGACGCCGCCGAACAACGTGGTGACCACTACGGAGCATCACGGTTCTATGGTGAGGCGCTGCAACGCGAACCGGGGCGGATGTCGCTGCAATGGGCCTATGCCGAAGCTTGCCGAAAGAGCAACCAATATGAGCTGGCCGCAGCCAACTATGACAAGGTGGCGCACAAGGACATGGGGCGCCTGCATCCGGAGGCGATGCGTTGGCTGGCCGAGATGCAGATGTGCACGGGCGATCACGATGCGGCGGAGCGCACATGGGAAAAAGTGCTGCGCAAGGAGCGTGACAAGAGCTCGTTCAACGCGCAACGTGCCAGGAACGGCCTCGCCGGTTGCAGGCTTGCGCGCGAGCTGATGGCCCATCCGGAGGCGGTGACGATCGAACATCTGCCGGAGCCGGTGAACAGCTATGACACCGAGTTCGGTGCGCGAACGGACAGCACCGGTGCGCTGGTCTTCACCTCGCTTCGGGGTGAGTTGACCGCCGAGAACGAGGTGACGGATACGACCAGCTACCACGCCGCCATCTACCGGAGCGGAGCGGAAGGACCAGGTTGGGGAACACCCATACCGCTGGACCAGGGGATCAATGCGATCGGTGACAATGCGAACGCGTGTTGGAGCGCGGACCATCGGTATTTCTATTTCACGCGTTGCCAAGGGGTCGGCCCCTGCCGTTTGTTCGTGCTGGATCAGCGGTCAGGAACGATAGCACCGCTCGGCGGCCTGTCCGACCAAGTGACGACGACCCAACCCATGGCGGCCGTGATCGACGGCGTAAGGACGCTCTTCTTTGTTTCGGACGCGTCCGGCGGGACCGGTGGCAGGGACATCTGGCGGGGCGAATTGGAAGGCGACCGGGTCATGCGGCCCATGCCTCTTGGTCCACCGGTGAATACACCCGGAAATGAGACCTGTCCTTTCTATGACGTGGTCCAGCACAAGCTCTATTTCAGTTCGGATTTCCTGCCCGGACTGGGCGGTTTCGACAATTTCATGAGCGAGGACCAGGGCGGTTCCTTCTCCGAACCACAGAACTGGATGTTCCCGCTCAACAGCCCCGCGAACGATCTCTATCCCACGTTCGACATGACCACGATGAGCGGCTATTTCACGAGCAACCGCGTGGGATCCCTCGCGCACAAGGGAGAGACGTGCTGCAACGACATCTACCGTTTCAGCTATCCTTCCCTGGACAGCACTTCGCAGATCACCGCGCGAACGGACACGACCCCGGTCCCGGTGCTTTCCACCGCGGCGCAAGAGCACCTGACGAGCTTGCGCGAGAAACTGCCGATCCGCCTCTACTTCGACAACGACAGGCCCGATCCCCGCACCTGGGACACGCTCACCACCATGGACTATGCCGAAACCTATCGAGCATACAAGAACCGTGTACCAGACTACCACGAAGCACGGCACGGTGATCCACAGGCGCTCGCCGCGATGGATGCGTTCTTTGCGGACGAGGTGGACCACGGTTTCGATCAGTTGAACGCGTTCATTGGCCTGCTGAAGGAAGCGCTCGACGAAGGCCAGCGGATCGAACTGGTGGTGCGTGGCTTCGCCAGTCCACTGGCCAAGAGCGACTACAACCGGAACCTATCGCTCCGCAGGGTCCAGAGCATGATCAACTACCTCCGGAAAGCGGAGAACGGTGCGTTCATTCCCTATCTGGAAGGGGCCGCCGGGAACGGCGGCGGCCTGCATGTCGTGAAGGCACCTTACGGAGAGGATCGATCGGCAGCGGGCGTGAGCGACGCGCTTTCGGACCTGAAGGGTTCGGTGTACAGTGTCTCCGCTGCACGCGAACGCCGCATCGAGATCGAGCAGGTGGTGTATGCGGGTACCGGTGGTGCACTGCACGTGACCCGTCCGGTGATCGACCTGGGCCCTCTCCATCCCGGCGAGGAGCGATCGGCCGATTTCATCGTCCGGAACAATGGGGATCGGCCAATGACGCTTACCGGAGCCAAAGCGGACTGCGGTTGCACCACAGCGGAATTGTACCGCTCGCCGATCGCACCGGGAGGGAGCGGCACCGTGCATGTGCTCTTCAATGGTCACGCTGCCGCCGGTCCGGTCGATCGGCGTGTGGTTATTTTCACCGACGGCGACCCCGCATTCCTGGAACTTCACATCACCGGGGCGATGGGGTCGGAATGAAACATGCATCTGCTCCTGCTCAGCAACAGCACCCTTCCCGGCGAACCCTTTCTGGGATGGCCGCGTGAACATCTCAGCAAATTCCTTGATGGTCGCCGAACCATCGCGTTCGTTCCGTTCGCCGCGGTCACGTTCAGTTTCGATGCGTACATGGGGATGGTGGCTCCCGTGTTCGAGGAAATGGGTGTCCGCACGATCGGCCTGCATCGCGAGAACGACCCCAAAGCGGCCCTGGCCACGGCCGATGCCGTTGCAGTGGGCGGTGGCAATACGTTCCGCCTCATCCGGGAGCTCTATCGGAACGACCTGGTCCGCACCATTCGCAAACGGGTGCAGCAGGGCATGGGCTACGTCGGCTGGAGCGCCGGCAGCAATGTGGCCTGCCCCACGATCATGACCACGAACGACATGCCCATCACCGAGCCGCCCAGCTTCCGGGCGATGCATCTGGTCCCGTTCCAGATCAACCCGCACTATACCGATGCGCGGCCGGAGGGCCATGGCGGAGAGACCCGCGACCAGCGGATCACGGAGTTCCTGGAGATGAACCCGGAGGTCCCCGTGCTCGGCCTGCGCGAGGGGTCCGGTCTTCGCATGGAGGAGGGCGGGATCGAACTGCTTGGCCGGGACATGCGGCTGTTCCGAAAAGGGCACGAACATCTCGAGGTGACCGGAGGCACCAGGTTCCATGCCGACCTGCGTGAATTCACGGCCAACACACCGAAGTCCTGATCGCAAGGATGCCACGCACGGCCGGCCGATGATATGTTTGCAACGGACCGAGCGTCCGATCACGGCCCATGCGCATTCCCCTTCTGATCGACGTGGAGAAATTGTTGGACAAGCTGGGGGTGAACCTGCTCCTGCTCGGCAAGGTCATCCTCATCATCATCGCCGCGGTCATTCTGGAGCGTTCGATGCATGCCCTGTTGCGCAGGGCCTATCGGCATAGCGACCGAACGCCTGAGGACCTGACCCGTTACCGCTTCCTGCGCAATGCCCTGCGTCTGTTGGTGGGATTGATCGCGTTCGGCGCCATCATCTACAGCATTCCCTCGATCAAGCATCTTGCCCTGACGCTCTTCGCCGGTGCGGGTATCCTGGTGGCCATCCTTGGGTTCGCTGCGCAGAAGGCGTTCGCCAACATCGTCAGTGGGATCTTCATCGTTTCCTTCAAGCCCTTTCGCGTGGGGGACCTGATCCAGGTGGGTGACGGAGCCGCCGGAAGAGTGGAGGACATCACCCTGCGTCACACAGTGATCCTGACCTTCGAGAACCGACGGATGATCATTCCGAACGCCACGATCAGCGATGCGAACATCACCAACAGCACGATCCGGGACGAGGCCACCTGCGAATTCATCGAGATCGGCATCAGTTACGAGAGCGACCTGGACCAGGCGATGTCGCTGATGCAGCAGGAGGCCATGGCCCATCCCGACTGCCTGGACCGCCGGACGGCGGAGGAGCTCGAACGTGGCGACCCACTGGTGCCCGTCCGCCTCATCAGCATCGCCGATAGCAGTCTCGTGCTGCGTGCTTATGTCTGGGCACGCGAACCGGTGACCGCGCGCGTGATGCACTACGACCTGAACCGCTCGATCAAGTTGCGCTTCGATAAGGAGGGCATCGACATCCCTTACCCGCACCGCACGCTCACTTTCAAGGGCCCGGGACCGGTCACGAAGCTCCTCCAGGATGAAGAAGGTCGGTAGACGCTCCCAAAAGGCCGGCCTTCCGCCAGGCGCGTTGGTCACCGTGGGCGATCGGGGGCGTGAACAGGGGCATGTCCATGCCTTCTGGTACAATGCCGATGGTGTGAGCGAAGAACGCTCCGACCAGATCACCGGCCTGGACGCGAACGCACACGATGGACTGGTGGGATGGCTCGATCTCGATGGTCTGGAGAACGACCGGTTCGTGGCGGCCATCGCCGAGAAGTTCGGCCTGCATCCGCTGCTGATCGAGGACGTGCTGAACTTCGATCAACGGCCCAAGCTCGAGGAGTACCAGGACAAGCTGTTCGTGGTGGTCAAGATGTTGAGCATGGACCCCGATGCCACGCATGTCCGGATCGAACAGATCAGTTTCGTGCTGGCCAAGGACCTTGTGCTTTCCTTCCAGGAACGTCCGGGCGACGTGCTCGACCCGATCCGCGACCGCATCCGCAACGACCTGGGGCGCGTCCGGCGGTCAGGAGCGGACTATCTGCTGTATGCGCTGATCGACGTCATCGTGGACAATTACTTCCTGGTCGTCGAGCATCTGGGCAGGCGGATCGAGGAACTGGAAAGGAAGATCAGCCTGCGTCCCGATGAGGACGACCTGCTCACCATCCAGGAGATCCGCAGCCAGTTGATCATGCTGAGCCGGCATGTGCTGCCTGTCCGGGAACTGGCCGGGCGCCTGAACACATTGCACAACGACCTGATCGAGAAGAATACGCGACGCTATCTGAACGACCTGCAGGACCACACGCTATACATCACCGACAGCATCAGCACGTTCCGGGACATGCTGGCCAACCTGGAGAACACCTGGCACGCCGGCGTCAATCTGCGCATGGGACAGGTGATGAAGCTGTTGACGATCATCAGCACGATCTTCATTCCGCTGACCTTCATCGTGGGGGTCTATGGCATGAACTTCCACTACATGCCCGAACTGCAGTGGCGATATGGTTACTTTCTCGCGCTCGGGGTCATGGGCCTACTGGTGGTGATCATGCTCCTCCTTTTCAAGAAACGAGGATGGCTCTGAAGCGGGACCGCATCGATCGATCACCGAAGTACATTTGTTCCCAAGCCCCTGCGGCAAGATGCACCAGCCCAGCACGATCGACCGACCGATCGGTCCGCGCGCCCTCCGCGTCACGCGCACCTATCGCTGACGATGTCCGCCATGCTCCCGTGATCGCCGATGGACCAACATGTGAACGCATCCGGCATCCGCATGGCCCCATTCGCCTCTCCTTCCCGACCCGCCGGGCTGCCATGAGCACGTTCCGGAACAGGTCCGTCATCATCCCGATCCGGAAATGAAGACCCGCTATATCGACCTGATCGAGCAGACCTTCGACTTCCCCAAGGACGAGTTCGGCCTGAAGGACGACCGGCTCACCTGGAACGGGATCGACCTGATGGATGTGATCCGCAAGCACGGCACACCGCTGCGGATCACCTACCTGCCCCGCATCGGTGAAAAGATCGACATGGCCCGGGCCGGCTTCGCGAAGGCCCGCCGGGAGCATCGGTACGCAGGTGGGTACACCTACTTCTATTGCACCAAGAGCAACCATTTCAGCTATGTGATCGACCAGGTGCTGAAGAAACGCGTGGACCTGGAGACCAGCAGCGCGTACGACATCGAAATGATCGAACTGTTGATGGAGCGGGGCGAGATCGGCAAGGGGGCGACCGTGCTGTGCAATGGGTTCAAGGACGAGCGGTACATCCGCAACATCGGTCGCCTGACCAGGAAGGGCATCCGTGTCATACCCATCATCGACAATCTGGCCGAACTGCACCAGCTGGACGAGGTGATCGAGGGCCCCTGTGAGATCGGCATCCGGATCGCCGCAGAGGAGGCGCCCAAGTTCGAGTTCTATACCAGCCGCCTCGGTATCGGTTACAAGGACATCATCCCCTTCTTCCTCGGTGCGGTGAGCAGGCAGAAGAAGTTCCGTGTCAAGCTGATGCACTTCTTCATCAACACCGGCATCAGCGACACCGCCTACTACTGGAACGAATTGAGCAAGTGCGTCAACGTCTATTGCGACCTGAAGAAGCTCTGCCCCACGCTGGACACCCTCGATATCGGCGGCGGACTGCCGATCAAGAACAGCCTCAATTTCGATTTCGACGTGGACTACATGATCGGCGAGATCGTGGGGCGCATCAAGGATATCTGCTCGGAGAACAAGGTCGTGGAGCCGCACATCTTCAGTGAGTTCGGGAGCTTCACCGTGAGCGATAGCGGCGCCACCTTCTTCAGCATCCTCAATCAGAAAAAGCAGAACGACAAGGAGAAGTGGAACATGATCGACGGTTCGTTCATGACGACATTGCCGGACACCTGGGCCATCAGCAAGCGGTTCATCATGCTGCCCGTGAACAACTGGAACGAGGAATACGAACGGGTCTTCCTGGGTGGCATGACCTGTGACAGTGACGACTACTACAACAGTGAACAGCACATCAACGCCATCTACCTGCCGAGGTTCCAGGAGGACCGTCCGCAATACCTGGGATTCTTCAATACCGGAGCCTATCAGGACACGCTCGGTGGATTCGGTGGCATCCAACATTGTCTGATCCCCAAGCCCAAGCACGTGCTGCTCGATCGGAACGAGCGCGGCGACCTCATCGATCGGGTCTTCGCGCCGGAGCAGAGCGCGGAACGGATGCTTGAACTGCTGGGCTACCTTCCGCAGCACGAAATGGCGCGCAAATAGGGCACCCGATGCGGACGGCCCCTTTGCCGGGGTCCATTTCCAAGGATCGTCCATTTGCAATTTCCGACCCGCCTCTATATTCGACCCCCGAACCCGATGAGCAGCGCGAAGCCCATTTCCGAGTTCATGGAGCGGCACTTCCGGCACTTCAATGCCGCCGCCCTGATGGACGCCACCAAGGCCTACAAGGAACACCTCGCCAAGGGCCGGAAGATGATGATCACCCTCGCTGGCGCCATGAGCACCGGTGAATTGGGACGGATCCTCGCCGAGATGATCCGTCAGGACAAGGTCCATATCATCAGCTGCACCGGTGCCAACCTGGAGGAGGATGTGATGAACCTGGTGGCCCATGACCACTATGAGCGCATTCCTCACTACCGCGACCTCACACCGAAGGAGGAACGGGCGCTGCTGGACCGCGGCATGAACCGGGTGACCGACACGTGCATCCCCGAGGAAGAGGCCTTCCGCCGCTTGGAAGTACATGCCGTGGACCTCTGGAAAAAGGACCAGGCTGCCGGGGAACGTCGGTTCCCCCATCAATATTTCTTCGAGATGATCCGAAGTGGCGTGCTCGAACAGTACTACCAGATCGATCCGAAGGACAGTTGGATGGTGGCGGCCGCGGAAAAAAACCTGCCCATGGTGGTGCCCGGATGGGAGGACAGCACACTGGGGAACATCTTCGCCGCACATTGCCTCGTGGGCGACTGCAGGCCGCAGATCATGAAGAGCGGCATCGAATACATGATGTGGCTGGCCGATTGGTACACCGACAATTGCGGCACGGATGGGATCGGGTTCTTCCAGATCGGTGGAGGCATCGCTGGGGATTTCCCCATCTGCGTGGTGCCCATGCTGCACCAGGACCTGCAACGGGAGCAGATCCCTTTCTGGAGCTATTTCTGCCAGATCAGCGACAGCACCACCAGCTACGGCAGCTACAGCGGAGCGGTGCCGAACGAGAAGATCACCTGGGGCAAGCTCGACATCGACACGCCCCGTTTCATCGTTGAAAGCGATGCCACGATCGTCGCACCCCTGATGTTCGCCCATATCTTGGACATGTAAGCCCGCCCCATGCAACGCCTGATCCGTTCCTTCAACACCCTCACCGACGAGCTGAAGGAGAAGCTCCAGGAGCAATACCCCGACGGTATCGATGGTTCGCACATCCGCACCATCAGCACGGCCAAAGGCGACAGCCTGCGCGTGATCGAGCTCCGCACCGCCGAGGCCATCTACCTCATCAAGATCAATTCCGAGAGCCGCGCGGAGATCGAAGAATTCCTTGATCAGGACGAAGGCGGGCCCATGGGCGACATGGACGAGGAAGGTATGGACGACAATACGGAGGACCTTGAAGGAGCCGATGAGGAAGAAGAGGAGGACGAGGAGGAAGAGCTCGACGAGGACGCAGACGATGAAGAGGACGAGGACTAGTCATCCCGCTTCAGCAGTGTGACCGAACGGGCCTTTTGGGCCCGTTCGGCATTCCCGGATGTAGTGAACCGACCACTGTTGATGAGCGATCGCTTGACCTTGACCAGGAAATGCAGCCGATGCCCCAACTTTCGGTCATGCTGCAGGGCAGGTTCCACATCGCCTTCGCCACCGAGGACCTCAAACGCATGAAGGCGTTCTATGGCGGCCTATTGGGTTGCACCGAAGGTCGCAGTGCCGAGAACTGGGTCGACTATGACTTCTTCGGGCACCAGCTCACCATCCAACAGGTGCCGAGGATAAAGCGGGCCGAGCGCACGTACAACCCCCAGAGCAACATTCCCAGCGACCATTTCGGGATCGTGCTCGAATGGGCGGATTGGCAGCGCATGCGGGACAAGCTCAGAAAGGTCGGCGTCCGCTTCCTCGTGGAGCCGCAATTGGTGATGAAGGGACAGGTGGGGGAGCAGATGAGCCTCTTCATCGAGGACCCCGACGGGCACGCGGTGGAGTTCAAGGCCTTTGAGAACGCGAGGGACCTGTTCAGGCGGTCCTGACCGGTCCATCCATGAACAACGAAGGGCGGCCGTGCGGGCCACCCTTCGTTCGAGCTGTACCACGCGCCGTCAGCGATAATCGCGCTGGGCAACGAGGTATCCTTGTGCGTCATGCTGTTCGCCGTGGCGCAGCACGCCGTTCTCATGCACCAACCGGCCCGACCAGCGGTCGTCCGGATCGTGGAATTCCGAAGCACCCTCCAACCGGCCATCCCGGAAATTGGCCCGCACGGTCATCCGGCCCGTACGGGTGAACTGTTTCCATTCCCCTTCGGGTCTTCCGTTCAGGAAGGCGCCGATCTCCCTAACGCGGCCGTTGTCGTGATAACTGATGAAAAAGACCTGGTCCCCGATACTGTACCGGGTGTGCTCCAGGCGACCGTTGGGGTAGAACCCTTGGTCTTCAAGCTCCTGTGCCTTGACCTCACCCGTGAGGCCGATGATCAAAAGCACGATCCCACACGATCTTTCGAAGATGCCCATGTTCCTTGAACGCAAACGGGATAACATTCGTTTCACTGCGAATTTACATTAAGTTAACACTGTATCCAAATCACTGATGGTCAGGCTCATGCGGTCCGCTCTATTTTAGCCGCCTTCGTGGCCTTGGGTCCCATGGTCTTCAGCTCGCCTGTTTTCCTCTTCCTCTTCCTGCCCCTCACCCTGCTGCTAACGGTGCTGGCGGGCAGGCGCAGCGCACAGAACACGGTGCTGCTGGTGGCGAGCCTGTTATTCTACACGTGGGGGGAAGGCGCGTACGTGATCCTCATGTTGGCGGTGGTCCTCGTGAACTATCTCGCAGGTCTGGCGATCGAGCGTCTGCCATCCCGGAAGGCCTGGCTTGTGGCGGCCATCGTGCTGGACCTTGGCGCCCTGGTCTGGTTCAAATACGCCAACTTCCTGGTCGACGGGATCAACACGCTCTTCGCCGGCGGCAGCTTTCCGCCCATCCGGCTCGAGCGCATCCATCTGCCGATCGGGGTCTCGTTCTTCATCTTCCAGGGACTCTCCTATGCGGTGGACGTGTACCGCCGTCAGGCCCTTGCACAGACCCGACCCGGGGCGGTGGCCTTGTATATCAGTCTGTTCCCGCAGTTGATCGCCGGACCGATCGTACGCTACCGGGACATCGCCGACCAGTTGGAGCACCGCCATGTGGACGTGCACCTTTTTGCCAATGGTGTTCGGCGCTTTGTCATCGGTCTCGCCAAGAAGGTGCTCATCGCCGACCAGGTGGCCCGCGTGGCCGACGCGGTGTTCAAGCTCGATGTCGACCGCCTCCCTCCTGCCGTGTCCTGGTTGGGCCTGGTGGCTTATGCCGTGCAGATCTACTTTGATTTCAGTGGATACTCCGATATGGCGATCGGCATCGGACGGATGTTCGGTTTCACGTTCCTGGAGAACTTCCGTCGACCGTACATCGCCCGATCCGTTAGGGAATTCTGGCAACGCTGGCACATCAGCCTCAGTACCTGGTTCCGCGACTACCTCTACATCCCGCTCGGCGGAAATCGCCGCGGAGCTGTCCGCACCTATGTGAACCTCTTCATCGTGTTCTTCCTCACCGGCCTCTGGCATGGCGCGAGCTGGAATTTCGTGGTCTGGGGACTGGTCCATGGCCTGTTCATGGTCGTGGAACGGATGGGCTTCGGCCGTGTGCTCGATCGAATGCCACGCATGCTGGCGAACCTCTACCTGTTGTTCGTGGTGCTGCTCGCCTGGGTGTTCTTCCGCGTGGAGGACCTCACCGAGGCCTGGCACTATCTGTTGAGCCTTTTCGGAGGCGTCCCCGGGGAGGCCCGCCTCTACTACCCTTCCCTGTTCCTTTCCCACACGACACTGCTGGCGCTCCTGATCGGCATCCTGGGGGCATTGGATGCACATACCTGGATCGGTCGGCAACTGCGGCTGGCGCCTTCCAGCGACCGCCTTGCCACCGGCTGGCGGGGCGGTCTTGAAGTGACGGGCTTGGGCATCCTGCTGCTGCTGGTCGGCATGACCGTAAGCGCATCGACCTTCAGCCCCTTCATCTACTTCCGTTTCTGAACGATGCGCCGCCTCTTGTCCCGTCTGGCACCCTTGTTGGTCGCGATCGCCGCGTTCGGCGTGACCTGGAAGGCGTTGCGCGTACCGCCCGCCGAACCCGGTCTCCGGGTGGTGCTGGACCTGCGAACGGACCTGGAGGACGATCATGTGGTGTATTGGGGGCAGCACCCCGATGACTTCACGGAAGCAAGGTCCGTTCGTGTTCGCGTCCGGCCGGACCGTGACTTCCAGGAGGTCGTGTTCGCTCTGCCTACCGACCTGAAGGGCTTTTCCTCCCTGCGGATCGATCCCGGTGACCTGCGCGGGGACCTGGAGCTGCGATCCATCGCCCTGCGTGGCCCTTACAAAGAGGTGCGGTTCACTGGTGCCGACATCCTGGACCACTTCAAGCCGCCAATGATGTGCGCGAGCTCGTACTGGACAGCTTGAGGGGCACGGTGCCCGTGCAGGTGAAGGGACCGGATCCTCATTGACCAGCACGACCGATCTCACGCAGGTCACGGAAAGGGCGATGGACCCCGAGCGCCCCGTGCTCCGACCTTTCGTACTGGCCCTGCTCGCCGGCATCCTGTTGCACTATCTGGCGCGGCTCCTGTTGCTGATGCGCCTCCCATCGGCCTCCCCACCACGACCCGCGCGAAGGGGTCTCGTCACCAGGTGCTCTTCCCGCTGCTCGTCGCATTCGTGGCATTCCTCATCACCTTCGGCACGATCGACAACATCAGCTTTCGCGACCGCGCGCTGCATGTGGAGTTCGAGTTGATCGCCACCCATGCCGACAATTTCCAGGTGTTCTTTGCCGACAAACCCGGGGCGTTCGGACGGGACGACTATGTGAACCGACCCGTGCATGCCTCGCCCCGGCGACAATTGCTCAGCTTCCGCATGCCTCAGGACACCCTGTTCAGCTACCTCCGCTTCGATCCGGCAACGCGCAGGATTCCCTCATCATTGAACGGATGCGCCTGCGATGCGGCGACCAGGTGGTCGAGTTCAATGCCAGTGATCTCGCACGGATGTTCAAGGCGAATGAAGAGGTGAAGGACATGCGCGGGACCGAGGATGGCCTGCATCTGGAATTCTCCGGTGATGACCCTTTTCTGTTCAGCGACGAGGACCTGCGGCCCGAGGTCACCGCCATTTGGGAACGTTCCGGCAACGGCCCCTGGCCTGCCGTGCTCGCTGTCCTCATCGCCTTGATGGTGTTCTTCGGGCTATACTTCCGCTCGCAGGGTCCAGTGGCGGCACTTCGTGGAAGTACGACCGAGCTGGTCCTGGCCGGACTGTTCGTGGTGCTCATCGCCCTCCCCTTGCTCTCCGGGTTCCTGCCCATCCAACCACAATTGCCCAATACGGAAAAGCGTCCGCTCGCCGAACGTCCCCTGCTCCGATTGCATTCATTGTTCGACTTTGGGGACAAGTACAACAAGTACTTCGGCGATCATTTTGGCTTCCGCAAGTCGCTGTTCCGCCTGAATGCCTTGTTCCATGCCTATGTGCTGCACGACTCCCCGATGCCGGACAATCTCGTGTTCGGAAAGGATGGCTATCTCTTCCTGATCAGGCCGGGAGTGGTCGATCAGTATCGCGGCCGGAGGGTATTTACCGACCAGGAGCTCCATTGGATCGCCGAACGACTGGAGAAGCGACGGAAGTGGCTGGCGGAACGGGGTACCTCATACTATCTGATGTTCCCACCTTACAAGGCCAGCATTTATCCGGACAAGTTGCCGGACGCCATCCATCGTGTGGACGACCACAACGGACTGGACCAGCTCATCGACTTCCTGCGGGAACACACCGCCATCCCCATCATCGATCCCCGTGAGGACCTGCGCAAGGGCCGCGAAGTGCGCGACGTCTACTTCAAGACCGACATCCATTGGAACCCCTGGGGCGGATTCATCGGCTACAGGTGCTTGATGGACCGGATGCTGCGAGACCATCCGGAACTGGGCTCTCCGTGTCTTCAGGAGGACTATGTGGTGGAACCGGACACCAACGATCAGGGTGACCTGGCCCTTCAGATGGCGTTGAACGACCATTTCACGCGGATCACCTACATGATGGTGCCTCGGAATGATCTCCGTGCGAAGCCGCTCCCGGAGGAGGACCTGCCCGGATCCGCCTTTTTCAAGTACCGACCGGTCTTCATGAAGGGGCCGGACCAACAGGCGCCACGTTTGTTGATGTTCCGCGATTCATTCGCCGTTTACCTGATCCCGTACCTCAGCGAGCATTTCTCGCGCAGTGTCTATGTCTGGTCACCTGTGTTCATTCCGGACATCGTGGAGAAGGAGCAACCGGACATCGTTGTCCAGGAAATGCTGGAGGTGTTCATCCGTGACCTGTTGGAGGACAAGGTCAGGGATGATATCTGAGGATCACAACGCGAATTGGAAATCGTGGACCCCGCGCGAGAGATTGGGGTCGTAGCAGGGGTCGTCCTCGATGTAGTGGGCCCAACGGTCCTTGAACGATCTCACTTCGCGCAAATGGCGTTCGTAGCTCTCACGGGTCATATGCGGGTGGCCACGCGTGAGCGATTCATAGTGATAGAGCGACACATGTGGTAGATAGACATTGCGATAGCCCTTCTCCCGAAGGCGCAGGCAGAGGTCCACGTCGTTGTATTCCACGGTGAAGCCCTCGTCCCAGCCGCCGATCTCCTCGAGCTTTCGCCGTTCCACCATCATGCAGGCCGCGGTGACCGCGCTGTAATTGTTGATGGTATTGACGTAGTTGAAATAACCCGGTCCGTCCTTATGCGTGCCGACGAAGGTGTGGCCTGCCACCCCGCCGAGCCCGATGATCACCCCGGCATGCTGGATGGTATCGTTGTGGTAGAGCAACTTCACACCCACCGCCCCGATGGACGGCCGCTGCGACCACTCGTGCATCGCCCGCATCCAGTCGGCGTGGATGATCTCCGTATCGTTGTTCAGGTACAGGATATGCTCGCCGCTGGCCTCCGCTGTGCCGATATTCATGAGCGCACTGAAATTGAAGGGGCGGTCGGAGCGGATGTGACGGAAACGGTCCGGTTCCATCGCGCCCACCTCATCGAGCAGTTCGAACAGCGCACGTTCCGTACTGTTGTTGCTCACGACGATCACTTCGAAGTCCGGATGGTCCGTTAGCGCGAACAAGGAACGAAGGCAGGTCCCGAGCACATCGGCCTTGTCCTTCGTGGGAATGATCACACTGACCTTGCCGCGCAGGGGCGAACGGAACCGGATGCCGTAGCCACGGAAGCCGTCCAGGAAACTCACGTCCGCAGGCTCTCCCCGGCGTTCCAACGCTTCGGTCAGGGCCTTTCGCGCAGCTTGGTAGGCGTACGGTTTGACCTCCTCGCTGCGGGCGGCGGAACCAGCGTGCACGCGCCAGTGGTACAGCACACGGGGAATGCGCGCGATCCGATCGGTGTGTTCCGTGAAGCGCAGGAGCAGGTCGTAGTCCTGACTGCCCTCGAACCCGGTCCGGAATCCACCGACCTGCTCCAGCAAGGAACGGCGAAGGACCACCAGGTGGCCGAAGTAATTTCGGGAGAGCAGATGATCCGGGCACCATTGGGGCTTGAAATGCGGTTCGCTGTGATGGCCCTGTTCGTCGACCTTGTCCTCGTCCGTGTAGATCAGGTCAAGGTCCCTTCTTTTGTTCAGTGCACGCACCACGTGGAAAAAGGCGTCCGGGGCCAGCAGATCATCGTGGTCCATCAACGCGACGAACTCTCCCTGCGCCAGTTCCAGGGCGCTGTTGCTCGCTTTCGAGATGTGTCCGTTCTCCTCACGAAGAACGACACGGACCCGGTCGTCAGCGGCCGACCACTTCTCAAGACAGACGCGCACGGCCGGGTCATGGCTCTTGTCATCGGCGATGCACAGTTCCACCAGGGGATAGGTCTGACGGAGGACCGATGCGATCGCCGCATCCAACAAGCGGACCGGGGGATCGAACACGGGCATGACCACGCTGATCAGGGGCTGATGGGAGAAGAGATCCACCTGTTCACGTTGATCGCGCAGGTCGCTCTCCCGGGCAAAGTGGCGCGCCATCCACTGCGCATAGGGATCGCCCGTGGCCATTAGAAGATGCTGCTCGCGGTCCTCACCAACGATGATGCGTACCGGCCGGTCCTCCGTGATCAGGTACAGGGCCTTGAACAATTTTGCCAGGAACTTCCGCAGGATATGCCGTCCCTTGGCACTGATCAGGAAGGCGATGCGGCGGAGCCATCGCCAACCCCTCCGGGACGTATCACTGGAGGTCCGCAAAAGTGCCCGCATCTTGTGGTACTGCCTGCGCAATCGCCACCATCGACTGGATTCGATACGCTTGATCCTTTCCTCATATTGGCCGATGAGCGCCTGGAGCGCACGCGAATGTTCCCGTTGCACTTGCAGCGCCTGCATGGCCTTGTCCACCTCACCGACCAGGCGGTGGGCCTCCTCGGAGAGTGCGTCCTTCTGCACCTCGAGCTCGCGCAAGGCCGCGTCCGCCCGGGCCTGTTCATCCTCCAGACGTTCGATATGCGCCTTCGCCGTGTCCGCATCCGCATATACCCGCTTCAGTTCCATCTCGAGCGCATCACGCGCTCGTTGATGCTCGGCGCGTGCGCGATCCAATTCCTCATGGGCGGTCCGCGCGGTGTTCAGGGCTTCCTCGGCGACCGAACGCGCCTGATCGCCGATCGTTCGTGCATCATGCAACAGGTGTTTGTCATGCGCCTGGATCCGATGCAATTCCGCCACCACGTGCCGGGCGTGCGTGGCGAACAAACGCTGGTGTTTCGTGGTGACATAGCGCACGATCGCCGCACGATGTACCGGATCATCGGCCACCGATGACAGGGAACCCTGGCGGACACGATAGTGGAACAAGGGCTCCGGGACATGCACCGCCCGATACCGGTTCGCGAGGATCCGGATCCACAGTTCCCAGTCCTCATAACCGGACCGCATGGCCTCATCGAAGCCGCCCAACGCATCGAGCACGGACCGACGCACCACGGCGCACGCGTCGATCCGGTTCCCGACGAGCAGGGTACCAAGGCCCACCTCGACCTGCTCCACCTGGTCTTCGCGTTCACCGAACTCCTTGCGATCACCATAGACGAAGGCGACCTCCTCCGATGCGTCCATCACGCGGGCCGCCTTCATCGGATAGCTCGGGTCGATGCGATTGTCCGCGTCCAGGAAGAGGATATAGGGAGCCTTCGAGGCCCGCCATCCGGTATTGCGGGCTGCGGAAAGCCCCTTGTTCGACTGGTCGATCACACGACAACCCATGGCCCGCAGGCCATCCAGGGCCTCCAAGGTCCCGGGGTCCGTGGAGCCATCATTGACGACGATCACGCCCTTGCCGCCCGACCTTTCCGGTCCAAGGCTATCGATCGCCTCCCTGAGGTAGCGCCCGTCATCATGACATGTGAGCACGATGTCGACCTTTCCGATCGCTGGATCGACGGATGGATCGCGCGATGCTTGGCGGACCACTTTCATGCCTCGGTGGGTATTCCGAGCAGCCCGTGATAGTGGACGCCGACCTCATGTACGTTCCCCACCTTCACCATGCGGCCACCCTCCATGCATCCGGCCCGGTCGCAGATGCGTTGGATCTCGCCCAGGAAGTGGGAGACGAACACGATGGTGCATCCCTTGCGCTTCATCTCCCCGATGCGATCGTAACACTTCTGCTGAAAGGCCACGTCACCAACAGCCAGCACCTCATCGATGAGGAGCACGTCCGGGTCGTTCGCGGTGGCAATGGCGAACCCGAGCCGGGCCATCATGCCCGTTGAATAACGCTTCACCTGCATGCGGAGGTCGTCCTCCGAAAGGCCCGAGAAATCACGCACGTTCTCCAAGGTGGAGCGCATCGCCGGACGATCGCCACCCATGAGCATCGCGCAGAGCCGGGCGTTCTCCAGTCCACTGAGCTCGGGCTCCAGACCCACCCCGAGCGCGAGCATCGGCGCCACGCGACCGCGTACTTCATAGGTGCCCGTCGCCGGCTCGATGATCCCTGCAAGGAGACGCAGGAGCGTGCTCTTGCCACTGCCGTTCCGCCCCACGATACCGAAGCATTCCCCAGCGGCGATGTCCAGGTCCAGGTCCTGCACGATGCGCTTGCGTTCCAACAACCGTTTGGACCCGATGGAGACCAGGTACTCCTTGATCGAACGGTAGCCATAGCGCTGCACCAGGTAGTCGATACCGACCCCACGCAACCGCATCATAAGCTCGCCGGGCCGCATGTTCAGTAGTTGGCGATGAATCCGGGCCGCAGTCTGCGAAAGACCGCCGCACCCAGGATCAGGGCAAGCGCGGTGAGTCCGGCCGTGGTCACCCAGGCATCCCCTTCAGGCCATCGACCTTCATAGACCACGGTACGGAACATCCGGATGTAATGATGCAACGGGTCCAGCTCGATGATCCAGCGCAGGTCCTGGGGGATGAGCCCAGGCGGATAGGCGATGGGGGTGATGTAGAACATCGCCGGCAACAAGGCGTTCCACAGAAGGCCGATATCCCTGAAGAAGACATTGAGCGCGGCCAGCGCCATCGACACGCCGAGGACGAACCCGGCGAACAGCAGGGTGACCGGCACGATGAGGATGATCACCGGATGGGGCCTCCACCCGAATGCGAACAGGATGAACGCGAACGGAATGAAGGACAGCACCAGATTGAACAATCCGGCCAAGGACTGCGCCAACGGGAAGACCAGTGGCGGAACGGCCAGCGAACGCAGCACATGGGCGTTCTCGACCAGGCTACCCATGACATGCGCTGAGGTGGTCGCGAAGAAGGTCCACAGGATCAATCCCGTCAGCGCGAACACCGGGTAGTTCTCGACCTCGGCGAAGGCCCTGCTGAAGATGAACAGGAAGATCAACAGGTACAGCACCGGATTGAGCAGCGTCCAGAGGAAACCCAACAGGGAGCTCTTGTAACGCAGGCGCACATTCTTCCAGGCCACCTCCATCACCATGGACCAGGGGATCCCGAGGGAACGCCCGGTCCGGCCGATCGTCAGGTCCGTTGCGCGCTGCATCCAGGCGCAAGATAGCCCGTCCTTCCTGGGCCGCTGGCTATTTTGGGGGCTTCGATCGATGCGACCCGCATTCAATGGAAGGTGCCTGACGCGACCGGTGACCGGCGTGGAACGGTACGCACGCTGCCTGCTGCGCGTGATCGCGCGCGACTGGCCCGATGCGCGTGTTCTGGTGCCCCGCGCCTCCGTGACCGACATGGACGCCGAGGACCTGGAGGTGGTCCGATGCGGGCGGTTCGATGGTCATGCTTGGGAACAGCTCGATCTGCCCAGGGCGTTGCGAACGGATGAGGTATTGATCTCCCCGGCGAACACCGGCCCACTGCGCGTGGATCGTCAATGGCTCGTCATCCACGATCTGGCCTGGTGGCATCACCCCGAATGGTTCGACCGCCGCGTGGCCTGGTGGTATACCAACACCCTTCCCCGCCTGATGCGCCGCGTGGAACGGATCGTCACGGTGAGCGGTACGGTACGGGAAGAGTTGTTGGCCGACGCGCGTCTGTTCCCGCCGGGACACGATCCGGACCGCTTGGTGGTGCTCCCACCCTACCTGTCCGGGAACCTTCCACCGAACGATACCGTGACCGGGATCGATGGCGACTATCTCCTGATGGTCGCCTCACGGGACCCGCGAAAAGGGATCGACCAGGCGATCCTATGGCATGCCCGTCGACAACGTACCGCGCTTCGCCTGGTGCATGTCGGTCGGCGCGCACGCGTGTTCAGCAACACACCCTTGCCGTCGGACGCGGGCATCATTCACCTGGAGGATGTCGATGACGACCGGTTGCAGGCCCTCTATCGCGGGGCCTTTGCCCTGCTTGCTCCTTCCCGGGAAGAAGGTTTCGGCCTCACGCTGCTCGAGGCGATGGCGGCCGGCTGCCCTGTGATCGCGAGCGATCTGCCCGTCTTCAGGGAGAACTTTGGCGAGGCACCGATCTATGCCGACATCGCGGATGACGCCGCTATGGAGCATGCACTGACCATGCTCGACCGGAACAGTGTCACCCGCAAGGAACGCATCGCCCTGGGCCTTCGCACGGCGGCCCGCTTCACCATTGAACGCACCCGGAGCGCATTGCACGATGCCTGGCGGCAAGCCCATGCGAACTGAGCACCAGCGGGTGGCCGTGGTGCACGACTGGCTGGTGGGCCGCGGCGGTGCGGAGATCGTCACGCGTGAACTGGTACGCGCGTTCGACGCGGACGTCTTTGCCCTGGTGGACCACCTCCATGCGGCGGACCGCGCCTTCATCCTCGGTGGAAAGCGTGCCCGAACGACCTTCATCCAGCACGTCCCGGGCTCACGCCGTTGGTTCAGGCTGTACCTGCCCCTTTTTCCGCTGGCCATCGAACGACTGGACCTGAGCGCCTATGATGTGATCATCTCCTCGAGCTATGCCGTGGCGAAGGGCGTTCGAAAACGCCCCGGGCAAAAGCACATTTGCTACATCCACACCCCGATGCGCTATGCCTGGGTCAAGGAGGAGGAGTACCTGCACGATCATGGCCTGCGGTCCGCGCTGCTGGCCACGCCGGTCCGCTGGGTGCTGAAGCGGCTGCGCCATTGGGACCTGCGCACGAACGATCGCATCGATCTGTTCGTGGCCAACGGCCGCAACGTGGCGGACCGCGTCGAACGGTCCTACGGCAGGCAGGCGGAGGTCCTGCACCCGCCGGTGGACCTGGAGCGCTTCCCGCTCTATAAAGGGCAACGCAACGGCTATCTCGCCGTGGGCCGCGCGGTACCCTACAAACGCGTGGACCGGATCATTGAAGCATTCCGAGAGATGCCCGAAGAACAGCTCACCGTCTGCGGAAGCGGTCCGATGCTGTCCCGATGGAAGCGTTCCGCTCCAGCGAACGTCCGGTTCACGGGCGAGGTCGACCAGGACACACTCGTGGATCTCTACCAGCGTTCCCGGGCGCTCATTCTCGCCGCGGATGAGGATCTGGGGATCACGCCTTTGGAGGCGCTCGCCTGTGGCACACCGTCGATCGCGTTGCGTAGTGGCGGATATCTGGAGACCTTGCGTGAAGGTCGATCCGCGATCTTTTTCGATGAGGCCGCTCCTGCTGCCATCCGTGATGCGGTGCTGCGCTTCGAGACCGCAGGCATAGCTGCCACGCCTCCCGAATTGCACGAGGAGGCACGACCTTTCGACGCCAACCTGTTCCGGGAACGGATCCGCGATATCGTCGAACGAACGATGGCATGAAGGAACGACCGCGCATGACCATGACACTGCCGCAGGCCGCCGTGCTGTTGGTCGCCCTGCAGCCGATCACGGGCATGCAAGGCACTGTCTGGGCGATCATCGCACTGGCGATCGTGGCGACCTGGCACGCCGCCCGACATGGTGTGACCCATGACCGGTCCGCCTGGCGCGAAGTGCTGCTGCTTGGGCTTCCCTTCCTTCTGATGCTGCCCGATATCGCGCGTGCCCCGGACCCGGTCACCGGATGGCGCTCCGCGGAGCGCGCGGCCGCGTTGCTGGTGCTGCCCCTGCTCTTCATCGGTCTCCGCCTCCCCATCGACCGCACCACACGACGCCAGGCGCTGGACCTCTTCTCGCTCGCGGCCCTGGTCCTGATGATCTATGGCGGGGTGCGCGCGATCGGGTTCCCGAGCGCTGGTCCTGAAGCCTACGGGGGAAGTGTCAGCAGAGCGTTCCGGGAGGAGTTCGCACGGGCCACGGGCGTCCATGCCGTGTACGCCACGTATTACTTCCTCACCGCGGCATTGTTCCAGGTGCATGCCGCCTGGCATCGCGAACGCTGGGCCCATCCGCGTTGGGCCGTCGCCGTCTGTCTGTTTTTCGGCGCTGTTTGGATGGCTTCCCGAATGCCCGTGCTCGGCTTTCTGGCCGGTGCGATCGTGATCGCCGTTCATCGGCCCCGGACGGAACGGAGGCTCCATTGGTCGCTTCCGTTGATCGCCCTTGCCACCGGACTGGTGGCGTTCCTGTTCGCCGTACCGAACATGGCCGAACGGCTCGGTCAGCTCATACCGCAAGAGGAGCCGACGCGATCACCCGACGCGATCCGAGGCGAGATCCTGCATTGTACGATCGCCGGACTGGAAGATCATTGGCTCCTGGGCACGGGCCTGGCGAACGTGCAACCGACGCTCGATGCCTGCTATGCGCAGTACCACGACCCCATCCTGAGCGATGGCCACCACGGCACGCACATGCAGGCCTTCCACTGGTGGCTCGGCATGGGGCTCGCAGGCCTGGGGGCGTTCGCGCTTCTCTTCGGGCGATCACTTTGGCTGGCGCGTTCGCGGGTGGATCCCCTCCATCTGGCGTTCGTTGTGATGGTCCTGTTGTGCAGCTTCACCGAGGACCTGCTTTCGCGCCAATGGGGGGTGGTGCTGTTCGCCTACTTCAATGCCCTGTTCCTCGCGTCACCGGCCGAAGCACCGCCAACTGCATCGCCTTGAACGACCGGCGGCTTTTCAAAAGTTATCCACACGGTCCGGACCGCCCTCGTCGCCCCGGCTACTTTCGCCGGCGAGCTTCCCGCGTTCCATGCTCATGTCCGAGACCGCACCCGTAAAGGCCCAAGACACGCCCATCGACGAACTGGCCAGGATCTGCGGGCAGGTGCGTCGGGATATCGTTCGGATGACGCACGGTGCGCAGAGCGGACATCCAGGTGGCTCGCTCGGATGCACGGAGTTCATGGTGGCGCTGTACTTCCGGATCCTCCAGCACGATCCGGCCCAGTGGGACATGGATGGCCGTGGACAGGACCTGTTCTTCCTGAGCAACGGCCACATCAGCCCGGTCTGGTACAGTGTCCTGGCACGCAGCGGCTATTTCCCGATCAAGGAGCTGGCCACCTTTCGCAAGCTCGACTCCCGCCTGCAAGGTCACCCGACCACCCATGAGGGTCTGCCCGGGGTGCGCATGGCCTCCGGTTCGCTCGGTCAGGGACTTAGCGTGGCCATCGGCGCGGCCTTGGCGAAGCGGTTGAACGGTGATGACCGCCTGGTCTACAGTCTGCACGGTGACGGCGAATTGCAGGAAGGCCAGATCTGGGAGGCCGCGATGTTCGCTGCGGCCCGCAAGGTGGAGAACCTGATCGCCACGGTGGACTGGAACGGCAGGCAAATTGATGGGGACGTGGACGACGTCATGCCACTGGGCGACCTCAAGGCGAAATGGGCCAGCTTCGGATGGGACGTGCTGGAGATGAACGGCAACGACCTTGCGGATGTGCTCCGCACGATGGGCAATGCCCACGGACGCACGGGAAAGGGCCGACCGGTCGTTGTATTGATGCACACCGAAATGGGCCAGGGGGTCGACTTCATGATGGGCACCCACAAATGGCACGGCGTCGCACCGAACGATGAACAGGCCGCTCGCGCGTTGGCGCAATTGCCCGAGACCCTTGGGGATTACTGATCTCCGCTCCAGGACCGCACCCTGGACCAGGGTCCTGCCCCTGGTCTTGATGCTCCTGAGCGGCACTTCCGCCTCGGCGCAGAAGAAGCCCCTCACCCGTATGCTGTTCGTGATGGATGCGAGCAACAGCATGAACGCGTTCTGGGGCAACAAGCCCAAGATCAACACCGCCCGGGAGCTCCTCCTCAGGTCCCTGGAGGAACTGCAGGGGCAGCCCGACCTGGAGATCGCCTTGCGCCTGTACGGTCACCAAACGCCGATCGAACCGGGCCATCAGGATTGCGACGACACGAAATTGGAGGTGCCTTTCGGGGAGAACACCATCCCGAAGATCCGAACCGTTCTGGAGCAGGTCCGCTGCGTGGGCACCACGCCCATCGCGCGTTCCCTCCAAAGGTCCGCGGACGATTTCCCGCCTTGCAAGGACTGCCGCAACATCATCATCCTGATCACCGATGGGATCGAGGCTTGCGACGAGGATCCCTGTGCCGTTTCACGCGCCCTTCAGGCCATAGGGATCGTCCTGAAACCGTTCGTCATCGGCGTGGGCCTCGATGACAGCCAGAAGTACAGCCTGAGGTGCGTGGGGAACTACTACGATGCGAGCTCACCGGAGCTCTTCGCCCACGTGCTGGACGTGGTGGTGACGCAAGCGTTGAACAGCACATCCGCCGAGATCGATCTGCTGGCCGCGGATGGCCGACCCACGGAAACGAACGTGCCCGTGACGCTCTACGATCAGAAGACCGGTGCCGTGCGCTATCACTTGGAACATACGCTCAACGATCGTGGCCAGCCCGATACCTTGAGCATCGACCCCGTGTTCACCTACCGCATGGTCGTACACACCATCCCGCCGATCGAACAGGAGAACGTTTCCTTGAAACCCGGCATCCACAATGTGATCCGGGTCGACGCGGGACAGGGCACCTTGGAGCTCAAACAGGGTAGCGGCATGCCCGATCCCTATGCCACGCCCTGCATCGTGCGCCGCAAGGACAACCTGACCACGCTCCACGTGCAGACGATGAACACCCAGGAACGCTACCTGATCGGCAACTACGACCTGGAGGTGCTCACTCTGCCGCGCTTGTTGATCGACGACGTGCGGATCGACCAGAGCCGAACGAACACGGTGCAGGTCCCGCAACCCGGCGTACTGAACGTGGCAAGCTCGGCACCTGGCGATGGCGCCGTATTCCTGAAGAAGGGCAGCGAACTGCAATGGGTCGTCGACCTGGATCCCACGACCATGCGCGACCAATTCCGGCTTCTGCCCGGCGACTACCAAGTGCTCTACCGCAGCCGCAATGCGCACCGAACCGAACTCTCGCTCACCAGGGACGTTACCATCCAAAGTGGTCAGTCCGTCACAGTCAACTTCTGAAGATCATGCCCACCTTTTCCGTTCGCGCCCACAAGGACACCCGTTCCGGTTTCGGAGCCGGCCTGCTCGCCCTCGGCGAGGCCAACAACGAGGTGGTGGCCCTTTGTGCCGACCTCACCGGTTCGCTCAAGATGGATGCTTTCGCTCAGAAGTTCCCGGACCGCTTCTTCCAATGCGGCGTGGCGGAGGCGAACATGATGGGCGTGGCCGCGGGGCTCACCATCGGCGGGAAGATCCCCTTCACCGGCACCTTCGCCAACTTCAGCACGGGTCGTGTCTATGACCAGATCCGCCAGAGCATCGCCTATACCGGCAAGAACGTGAAGATCTGCGCCAGCCATGCCGGCCTGACCCTGGGCGAGGACGGCGCCACGCACCAGATCCTGGAGGACATCGGCCTGATGAGGATGCTGCCCGGGATGACCGTGGTGGTCCCTGCGGACCATGACCAGACCCGCCAGGCCACCCTCGCCATCGCGGAGATCGATGGTCCGGTGTATCTCCGTTTCGGCCGACCGAAATGGCCCGTCTTCATCCCCGAGGACCTGCCGTTCACGATCGGCAAGGCGCAGACCCTGGTCCAAGGGAAGGATGTCAGCATCTTCGCATGCGGGCACCTGGTCTGGCAGGCCTTGCAAGCCGCGGAAATGCTGGCACAGAAGGGGGTCCACGCCGAGGTGATCAACATGCACACGATCAAACCCCTGGACGTGGAAGCCGTCCTAGGTTCGGTCGGAAGGACGGGATGCGCGGTCAGTTGCGAGGAACACAATCGGTATGGCGGCCTGGGCGACAGCATCGCGCAGGTGCTCGCCCTGCATGCGCCCCGGCCACAGGAGTTCGTGGCGGTGAACGACACCTTCGGGGAGAGCGGCACCCCGGACCAACTGCTGATCAAGTACGGCCTGGCACCGTCCGACATCGTTTCGGCCGCCGAACGGGCCATACGGCGCAAAGGCTGAACCCATCATCCATCTCCTGAAGGACCGGCGATGAGCGAGCCGATGTCCGACAAGGAACTCCTCGCGCTCTTCCACCAGGAGGAAAGCCGTCATTATGCGTTCAACCTGCTGGTGCGCCAATACCAGCGCCGGCTCTATGCGTTCATCCGGCGAATGGTCACCGACCACGATGAGACCCAGGACGTGCTGCAGAACACCTTCATAAAAGCGTGGAACGGCTTGGACAACTTCCGCGCGGATTCACAGCTGTTCAGCTGGCTCTATCGCATCGCCTACAACGAGAGCATCACCCACCTGAAGCGGATGCGTCGTGGACTGTTCGTGAGCGAGGACGCGGTGATCGAACGGCTGACGACCACGTTGGACAGCAGCGAACACTTCAGCGGGGATGCGATCCAGCGAAAACTTCAAACGGCTGTGATGCGCCTGCCGGACAAGCAGCGGGCGGTGTTCAACATGAAGTACTTCGACGAGATGAAGTACGAGGAGATCAGCGCCGTGACCGGCACGTCCGTGGGCGCGCTCAAGGCAAGCTACCACATTGCCGTGAAGAAACTCGAGCGCTGGCTGACCGATCAAACCAAATGACGGGACCCCCGTCCTATTCCCGTGACCCACATGGAAGCATACGATGGCGAACGCCTGAAGCAGGAGGCACCCCTGCTGCACGGCATCCCCCGCACCGATCCCTTCGAGGTGCCGCAGGGGTTCTTCGATCGCTTCCCGCACCAGGTCCAGCAGCAGGTCACCGCGCGTCCCGCGGGCCGATGGCCGCTCCAATTGCGCCGGGCAGTGATCGCCCTCCCCCTGGTCGCGGTCCTTGCCGTGCTCATCCGGTACTTCGCATTGGATCACGCACCGAGCGAGAACATGGTGGCGGCCGTGGATACGACAACGGCACCGACCGTGGACGACCTTCTGCTCCTGGACGATGATGGCACCTTCGCCGCCCTGGCCGAGGAGGATCCGCAAGCCGCTCTCGGCTCCGCGCCGGACCTGACCGACGAGGAGATCGTCGCCTATTTCGAGGACGAGGGGACGGACATCACTGAACTGTTGACCACACTATGAAGCACGCACGCGCCATCCAAACCTGTCTTTTCTCGCTCACCCTGCTGGGATCCGTGCCGCTGCAGGCCCAGGAGGACGATGGACCGCCGATCCCCGAGGACCGCCTCGAGGAGATCAAGGCTCAGAAAAGCGCCTACCTCACACGCAAGATGGACCTCAGCCCCGAGGAGGCCCAGAAGTTCTGGCCGGTGTACAACCAGTACGACAAGGAACTGGAGGACGCCCGCAAGGAGATGCGGGAATACCACCGCTCGATGAAGGGTCGCATCGAGGACCTCTCCGAGAGCGATGCGTCACAGATGATCGACCGCGAACTGGGCTTCCGCCAGCGCGACCTGGACATCCGGAAGAAGTACACCGCTGAGTTCAAGAGGACGGTCGGCGCACAGAAGACCCTGCAACTCTTCAAGGCCGAAAGGGATTTCAACCGCGAACTGCTGAAACGTCTGCGCGACCAGGGGACCGGTCGCGATGGTCCCCCGCCCGGAGGCATGCGTCGTCATGCGCCCAACGGCGGCTGACGGCAACGCCCGAACTTCGCGTCCACATGGACGCACTGCACCGGGCCTTCCTCGATCATCTCGCGCAGACCAGTCCCCAGCCCCTGGCCCTGGACATCGTCCATGCCGAGGGCTGTTGGTTGACGGACCGCAGCGGCAAGCGCTATCTCGACCTTGTCGCCGGCCTTGCCGTGAACAACGTGGGCCACCGCCATCCGCGCGTCGTGCAGGCCATTCGCGAGCAGCTCGATCGGTACCTGCATGTGATCCCCTACGGTGAATTCATCCAGGAACCGCAGGTGCGCTATGCCGAACGGTTGACCGGACTGCTGCCCGATGGGCTGGACAGCGCCTACTTCGTGAACAGCGGCACGGAGGCGATCGAGGCCGCGGTGAAACTGGCCAAGCGCGCCACCGGTCGCACACGCCTGATAGGCTTCCGCAAGAGCTACCACGGAAGTACGCATGGTTCCCTGAGCCTTACGGATAATGCGGCGAAGCGCTACCGCAACCTCCCCCTGCTCCCCGACGTGGACCACCTGACCTTCAACGATATCGGGGAACTGGACCGGATCACCAACGATACTGCTTGCGTCGTCGTGGAACCGGTCCAGGGGGATGCGGGAGTGCGCATACCGGACCAGGCATGGATGCAGGCCTTGCGCGAGCGCTGCACGTCCGTCGGCGCGCTGCTGATCTTCGATGAGGTGCAGACCGGGTTCGGGCGGACCGGGAAGCTCTTCGCCTTCGAACATTTCGGTGTGGTGCCGGACATCCTGGTGTTGGGCAAGGCACTGGGCGGCGGTCTGCCGATGGGCGCCTTCATCAGTTCCCGCGAACGGATGGATCTGCTCACGCACGACCCTGTCCTCGGGCATATCACCACGTTCGGGGGACATCCCCTGCCCTGCGTCGCCGGTCTGGCCGCTTTGGAAGTGCTGCTGGAAGAGGACCTGATCGCGAACGCCGCGCGGATGGGCGAGCACTTCAAGCAAGGCCTCCAACATGCGGCCGTCGAAGAGGTGCGCGGCACCGGGCTCATGCTCGCCGCGGAGCTTGGCGATGGCGACCGTGTGCAACGGGCGGTGCACGGTTCGTTGGACCAGGGCGTGCTCGGCTTCTGGTTCCTCAGCTGCCCCACCGCGTTCCGCATCGCACCGCCGTTGTCGATCACGCCGGACCAAGTGGACCAGGCCTGCGCCGTGCTCCGCTCCGGTTGTGCCGATCAATAGGTACCCACGGACAGCATCACCAGGGTGCATCCCTCCACCACCGCGATGCCCGAAGCCTGGGCGCGCATCGCGAGATGGTCGTTCTCAGCACCCGGGTTGAAGATGATCCGGCGGGGATGCAATGCCAGGATGTGCTCCTCCAACGGCATCTGGTTCGCCGCGTTCAAGTAGAGCGTCACCGTATCGATCGGGGTTCCCGTCGGGATCTCCCGGACGACCGGCACACCGTCGATCGTCCCTTCCCGCAGGCCGACCGCAATGACAACCTTGCCATGCTCCTTCAACCGGCGCACCGCCAGGTTGGAATAGCGGTCCACGCGCAAGCTGGCACCAAGCACCAGGGTCGTTCGGGTCTCCATCACACCACAAAATTCCGCACTCCATCAACACATGCGACGGGAAAAATCCATCGACTTAACATGGATCCAACGTTCGGGGCATATGCACGGGTCGAATTTTGCCACCAGGATGAAGAAGCGCGAGCTCGATCTGCTGGTCCTGAGCGATCTGCATCTGGGCACTTACGGCTGCCGGGCGAAGGAACTGCTGGAGTATCTGCGGTCGGTCAGGCCCCGGATGGTGATCCTGAACGGGGACATCATCGACATCTGGCAGTTCAAGAAGCGCTACTTCCCCAAGACCCACATGCAGGTGCTCAAGCGGCTGTTGAAGCTGGCGGCCAAGGTGCCGGTGTACTACATCACCGGCAACCACGATGAAGCCCTGCGCCGCTACAGCCCGTCCCGCCTCGGGAACCTCCACCTGGTGGACAAGCTGGAACTGACCCTGGACGGTGAACGCTACTGGTTCTTCCACGGCGACATCTTCGACACGTCCGTCACCACGGCGAAATGGCTGGCCAAACTGGGCGGATGGGGGTACGACCTCCTGATCCGCACCAACAACGTGGTGAACCGGGTATTGGAGATGACCGGCCACCCCCGGATGAGCTTCAGCAAGAAGATCAAGAACAGCGTGAAACGGGCGGTCAAGTACATCAACGACTTCGAAGCCACCGCTGCGGAGATCGCGATCCACGATGGCCACGACCATGTGGTCTGCGGCCACATCCATCAACCCGGCTCACGGCGGATATCCACCGAGAAGGGCAGCGTGCACTACATGAACTCCGGCGACTGGGTGGAGCACATGAGCGCCTTGGAATACCGGGATGGAAGTTGGCGCATTTACGTGCACGGCACGGACCACGTACCGGTGGAACGGTCGGTCCCTCAGGCTTCCGCTGCGGTGTTCGCCTAGACGGCGGCCTGGTCGGCCATGCCCTTCTTCAGGTCCTCGATCACACGTTCAGGCACCTTGGTCAGGTCCAGGACCATCAGGCCGTCAAGCGCGTCGTTGAAACGGGGATCCCGGTTGAAGCCGACGATCCGGGCGTTCAACAGCAGGTACTTCTTGAGCAGGATCGGGACAGTGGCCCCCTTGGGCTCGACATCGGCGATGATCCGGTCCAGTTTCTTCAGGTCCGCGGCCGCCTCCAATAGTGCTGCACTGTCGGCCTTCTCGTTCTTCACCCGGAACTTGTTGCGCGGGCGGATCAGTTGGGCCATTTCCTCATCGTAATAGTGCTGACGCACGAAATCGATGATCAATGCCCGCGACAACCGGGTATAGCTCCCGCTGATGCTCACCGGTCCGATGAGGTACCGGTGGTCCGGATTGTTCATGATGTGGATGAGCAATCCACGCCAAAGCAGGAAGAGCGGAAGCCGGTGCTTCTGGTACTCCTGGGCAACGAAACTGCGTCCGAGCTCAAAGCTCTGGCCGAGGACCTTCTCCATGCCACGCTCCATCCGGAACAGGGTGTGCGTGTAGAAGCCACGCTTGCCATAGCGGCGCATGATGCGCCTGCCATCGCCCACGCGGTAGGCCCCGGCGATCCGCCCCTGCTCCCTGTCCCAGAGCACCAGGTGGTCGTAGTACAGATCGTACTCGTCCAGGTCGATGGCCTTGTTGGTTCCCTCGCCCACGGAGCGGAAAGTGATCTCCCGCAGCCGCCCGATCTCGCGCAACACGTTGGGGATACGTTCGCTCGGCGTGAGGTACAGGTCGAACTCGCCTTGTGAACTGATGCGGGCATCGGCCAGCGCCTCCACTTCCGCACGTTGCACGGTCGGGTCGATGGGTGCGGCGATCTCCTTGGGTTGACTGGGAAAGAACAGGGGACGGAATTGCTCGTGCCGCACCTGCACACCCGAACCCAATGCATAGGTCTTGGCCCGCAGGAATCGGCCAAGCCGCTCGGTATCGGTAAAGGCCTGGACATCCCTGGCCGCGATCGGTTTCCCGATCCGGAGCCTTACCGCACGCCCGCGCATCCGAAGCATTTCCTTGGGCAGGGCCAGCGTGCGCAGGTTGGGATGGATCATGCCCAGCATGTGGAAGATGAGGCTGTTGGAGCCATCGAACCACACCGGCACCACGGGCACGTTGGCATTGCGGATCAGCTTGATCACGGGTGTCTTCCAGCGGGGATCGGCCACGCCCTTCACCTCGGTGCGATAGCTGCTGACCTCCCCGGCCGGGAAGACACCCAACGCACCGCCACCCGCCATGTGGGCCAACGCGCCCCGCATGCCTTGGAAGCTCGTCCGGTCCTTGACCCGCTCGAAAGGATTGACCCCGATGAACCGCTCCTTGAGCGGCTCGAGCTGTTGCAACATGAAATTGGCCATCACCTTCAGATCGGGCCGAACGGTGTTGAGCACATGCAGCATCGCCAGTCCATCGATCGCCCCATAGGGATGGTTGGCCACCAGGGCCACGCCCCCCTCGCTCGGAACTCGCGCAACGTCCTCCGGGGTCACCTCGATGTGAAGGTCCAGCTCGCGGAACAGGGCCTGGATGAAGGCATCATCGGACAGGTCCCCGATGAGCTCGTACATCTGTTGCAACTTGTTCAGGCCGCTCACCTCCCTGAAAATGGCCAATCGGGGGTCGCCGGGACGCATGTGGCTCGCCTTGGCCAACTCCACCGGATCGACAAGTCGCTTCTTCATGGCCGCATCCCAAATGTACCCCGGAACGACGAACACGGCATGCTTTGGAACCGGACCGCCGATCGACTAATTTCAGCTCCCCTTACAGATCCATGACCATGACCGTTCGCATACACCGATCATTGGCGCTAGTCGCGCTGTGCCCGTTATTGACCATACCCCTTTCTGCACAAACATATTGGGGCATGACAAGTGCGGGTGGGAGCAGTGACATCGGTACGATCTACACGATCACGGAGTCCGGTTCGTTCACGAAGGAACATGACTTCTTCCGTTACGATGGCGGAGGCGCCAAGGGTGACCTGATCAAAGCGACCAATGGAAAATACTATGGTGTCACGGAGTTCGGTGGAGCGAACGGGATCGGCACCCTCTTCAGCTATGACCCAGGCACCGGTGCCTACGCCACGTTATACAGTATGAGCTCGACCAGCGGAGGTCAACCCATTAGAGGGATGGTCCAGGCCAGCAACGGGCGATTGTATGGCACTTGCAGCACCAACGGGGCCAACTCCTATGGCACGCTGTGGGACTTCAATCCCAACACGAACGCATTCACCAAGCGGGTCGATATGACGCAGACCAATGGGCGTTTACCAAAGGGCGCACCTGTGGTCGCAAGCAATGGCAGGCTTTATGGCACGACCGTTCTCGGCGGCACATCGAACCTGGGCGTCATCTATGAATTCAACCCATCAACGAACGGCTATACAAAGAAGATCGATCTGGCCTTATTGACAGGGACCCGACCTTTCGGAGGGCTCTATCGGGCGAGCAACAATCTCTTGTATGGGACCTGCACAACGGGTGGAGCCCACAACCAAGGGGTCATTTTCAGCTACAACCCCACGAATAATACTTACACGGATATCCATGATCTGGATGATTCCGCTGATGAAGGCAGGGTCCCTCAGGGAGAACTGGTGCAAGCTTCGAACGGATTGCTTTACGGCACGTGTTCACAGGGGGGGGTGAACGATCAGGGTGTGATCTTCAGCTTCAACATCTCCACCGGCATCTACACCAAACTGGTCGACCTCAGCACGAGCACTGGGTATCTGCCGTACGGACGACTGATCGTGGGAAGCGATGGTCTGCTCTATGGAATGTGCCGCCAAGGCGGAACAGCCAGTTCAGGGACGATCTTCACTTTCAATATATCGAACAACCAGGTGACGGTCGTTCACAACATGTTCGATTCCGGCTTCAGTGGTGCCCAGGGTGGGCTGATCGAAGATCCTGCCGGCAGGTTCTTCGGGCTCGTGGACAATGGTGGATCGGGAAGCGCCGGCGCACTTTTCCAACTCGACATGCCCGGAGGGACCGTCTCGGAGATCGTTCCGTTCGCTTACAGCAAAGGGGCGAACCCACGTTCGCGATTGGTGCAGGACATGAACGGCCTGTTCTATGGGGTCACCAATGGCGGAGGTTCAGGCACGGCCGGCGTCGTGTTCTCCATGGACCCGTCCACGAGCACGTTCGATCTGATCGGGAATTTCACCACTTCCACTGGTCTTTACCCGGTCGGAACGCCGGTGGTGGCCAATGGCAAATATTATGGCATGTGCAGTGATGGTGGATCGTCCGGACTGGGAACGGTCTATGAGTTCGATCCGAATGCCGGAACGATCACGAAACGAGCGGATCTGAGCACCACCACCGGCGGATCTCCTCAGGCAGGGTTCATGGCAGGTGGGAATGGCCTATTGTATGGACTCACGACAGCAGGCGGAACGAACGGGCTTGGCACCTTGATCTCATTCGACCCGGCCTCCGGAACGGTCACCAAACGGATCGATCTCAGCTCTACGACGGGCACGCTCCCCATTGCCGAGCTCTTTTTGGCCAGCGACGGCCTGCTGTATGGTGCATGCAGTGAAGACGGGCAATACAGCAACGGCACCTTGTTCTCCTATTCCCCATCAACGAATACGTTCCTGGTGCGCTACAACTTCGATGGTCTCCAGGGCGGCACACCCGCGGGCAAGTTGGTGGAGACCACTGCCGGAAAACTCTACGGCATGTGTGCCGATGGTGGTCTGTTCTTCGGCGGTTGCATCTATAGCTGGGACATCACCAATTCGTTGTATACCGAGGAATACGATATGACAAGCGACGAAGGTGCCCTGTCCGGCTCGGATCTGGTCCTTTCCTCGAACGGAACGCTATGGGGCACTTGCACAGAGGGAGGGAACAATGATCTCGGGGTCGTGTTCCGATTCGATCCGAACAATTTGACGTACACGGTCATGAAGGACCTGGACGCCACCAGCGGGATCTACCCCAACGATGGACTCGTCCTTGAGACCACCTCTTCCAACAACAATGTTCTGGTGCATGTGCGTGTGTTCCTGGAGGGACCATACAGTTCCGGCTCCGGCCTCATGAACGATGCACTCCGGTCACTGGGCACATTCCCATTGACAGAGCCCTATACCGGCCTGGGGTACACGCAGGTGGGCGGTGGTGGAGAGACCATTCAACCCGCCGTACTATCCGTGTCAGGCAACGATGCCATCGTTGATTGGATCCTGCTGGAACTTCGTGACAACAGCGATATCGTACGCACACGCTGCGCCCTGTTGCAACGCGATGGGGATATCGTTGACCTTGACGGTGTTTCACCCGTATCGATCCCCGTGGCCCCAGGGCAGTATTACGTTGCTGTCCGGCATCGGAACCACCTGGGTTGCATGACCCAGAACACGATCGCACTGAGCGGAACCGTGGCCACCGTGGACCTGACGAACGGCTCGACACCCACGTACGGAACGAATGCCCAAAAGATCAGCGGTTCCGTCCGGCTTTTATGGGCAGGGAACGTGGTCGCGGATGCCGTATTGAAGTATGCCGGATCGTCCAACGATCGTGACCCCATCCTGGTGCGGATCGGAGGTACCGTACCCACTGCGACGGCGAACGGCTATTATTCGGAGGATGTGACCTTGGACGGTGTTGTCAAGTATGCCGGCGCGTCGAATGACAGGGACCCCATCCTTGTGAACGTCGGAGGTACCGTGCCCACCGCCACCCGGACCGAACAGCTGCCTTAGGTGCGGTAACCAGGAGCGCAGGTCCAGTGGGGACGATGTCCCGTCATTGGACCGCGGATGGCGCATTTCACTTGAGCGATCGTCGTCGCTCCCCCGGACTTGGAGACCTTGATCGAACACAAGGTCCGCAGCGATGTTCCGTCCGGATCGTTGAAAGTATTTAACGATCAGGGGGATGGGCGTTCCCCCCACCCGGGTAGATTTGCCGGCCATGAGGACCGCCCGTACAGCGCTACCCCTGTTCCTGTTGTTCTGCGTTCCAGTGCAGGCGCAGCAATTGAAGGATACCCTGGCCATCGGGGGCACGGACGAGGAGAGCGCATATGAGGAAGCGGTCCCTGCCCCGCTGGACGTTCGGGAACGCACGGAATGGGACATCAACGATTCCCTGGCCCTGATCCCGGGATATGACATCTACTGCGGCTGGAATACGGCCTCGATCTTCGCCCACCACGACCGCGCGGAATTGCTCGGCGCCCCTCGTCGGATACCGATCAGCAGTTCAGCATGTGACCACAATATGCCGATATGTGGCGGCATCAACTCCCCTTTCGGGCCGCGGCACGGGCGCATGCACTACGGTGTGGACCTGGACCTGGAGACCGGTGATCCCGTTGTCGCCGCATTCGAGGGAATGGTGCGCGTATCCCGTTACAACCGGTCATTCGGGAATGTCATTGTGATCCGACACGCGAACGGGCTCGAGACGCTCTATGGGCACTTGTCCGAGCGGAAGGTCCGGATCGGGGACCTGGTGCAAGCAGGTGATACCATCGGTCTTGGCGGAAGCACGGGCCGCTCAACGGGCAGCCATCTGCATTTTGAAGTGCGTTATCTCGGACAACCGATCGACCCGTCCAAGGTATTCGACCTGCGGAGCGGTGAACTCCTGTCCGACGATCTCGACCTGCGCAAAGCATTGGACTTGAACAACCAGGCGGGCTATCATGTGGTCCGTCAGGGCGACACCCTATCCGCCATTGCCCGGCGCTACAGCACAACGGTGGGCCGGTTGTGCCAATTGAACCACATGTCATCGCGATCGACCCTTCGCGTCGGCACGCGTCTGCGCTGCCATTGACCGTCAACCTTCCACGCGGACGGGACCGGGCTCACGGGCGATCCTGCTGAGCGTGGACACCAGGTCCTGGTTGTAGAGCGGTGATAGGAGGTACTCCTCTCCGTTCCGGAGCCGCAACAGTACCAGATCGTTCTTGGAGTTGGGCATGCGGTCGATCATGCGACGGCCAAGCCCGAACGTGAACGTCCGCAGTCCGATGTCCACCGAACAATACCGCACAAAAGCCCCTTCACGCCGCCTGATCACCGACCTCGGGGCACCAGCGGGAACATCCTCACGGGCATGCTGGATGATGTAGTCGCGGGCAGCGGAACGATCGATCAAACTGGTGTCCACGACACTCTGATGCGGAATGCTGACCTCCTCCCGAGCATTCCGCAACACGACATGTTGCTCATCGATGATATAGGTGCATTCCTCGCCACGATCGCGCATGTAGGCCACTCCCAGGCCCAAGGCGATCACGGTGAAGGCCAGTATCGGATAGAGGAATCGACCCGTGGTGAGCGCACCAACGGTCCCTGCGAGGAACAGACCCACGGAGAAATACGCCCATGCCTGCGTATTGTACCACTGGCGCCTGGACCTGTATCGCTTGCCGCGCATGGATCGTTGGGCAAAGGTAACCCTCCGCCATGGGCGCATTCCAAATGGAAGAGGGCGATCGTCGATCGCCCTCCGGGTGCCGAAGGTGGGACTCGAACCCACACGGACTTTCGCCCACACGCCCCTGAAACGTGCGCGTCTACCAATTCCGCCACTTCGGCGTGGCCCCTTTCCCGGATGCTTCCGGCCAAGGGGCTGCAAATATAGAAGTTCCCGTTCTCGTCGATGTCAGCGCGAACCGCATTCGGCCTGACTAATTTCGAGCGCCCCCCGGACGATGATCAAGGGATTCCGAAATACCAGTGATGGCGGTATCGTGAGCTTGATCGAGCACGTGCAGGAGGTACTGACCGCCCACCCCGGTACCGAGGTGCTGGTCGGCACGGACAGTCACAACCGGGCGGACCACACCATCTATATCACCACCGTAGTCCTGCGGTTCCGGTGCAACGGTGCCCAGGTCGTATACCGCAAGGAACGTGCGGACCGGATACGTGACCTGTGGACCCGTCTTTGGGGTGAAGTGGAACGAAGCCTGGCCGTGGCCGAACATCTCACCCATGAAGGCGGCGTGCATGTCGAGAGGATCGATCTGGACCTGAACAGTGATCCGCGCTATGCCTCGCACCGTCTGTATCAGACCGCCGTGGGCTATGTCCGGTCGCAGGGGTATGATACCCGGACCAAACCCGACCTGGTGATCGCGAGTTGGGCGGCCAATGCGCTTTGCAATGGCTGGGGGCGGATGCACGAAACCCCCACCGGGCTGGGCCCTAGGCAGGGGTAACGTGACTCTTCAGATTGACCTTTGAACTACTTGGACACGCTTTGTTACGGAGCCCCCACGCACGGTGTTTCAGCTTGCGGACGACTTTCCGACCGGCCTGCCCGGGATCTCGACGAAATAGGCAACAGCACCGATGAGCGTATGAAAAAAGGGCGACCTCATGGCCACCCTCCTTTCGATCAAAGCGTCGACCGTCAGTTCACATCGGGCAGGAAAGAGAACTTCTGCCCATATTCCAGCATCTGGCCAAGGAAGTCATCCGGGTATTCCACGCGTACGTCCGTGATGTTGCCGGCGTCATCCGTTACCGGGACCAGTCTGGGCTGGATGAACCCGGCATAGGGAGCGGTCTTGATGCGCTCGGCCCGTTTGAGGACCTCGGCATGCAGGGCTGGATCGACCTTCACGCCATAATCCTCGACCAGTGCCTTCCCTGCTGAATAGTCACCCTGGCTCTTGATGCGTTGGACCTCACGCAGCAATTGGCCGAACAGGTCACGGAGCTTGTCATAGTCCCGGATGTCGTAATAGGTCTCCCCGTTGCGGATGTTCTTCACGATGACACTGTCCGCGAGCCCCTTTTCAAAGACCCAGCGGCTCACCCAGGCCCGGTTGCGCATATGGGCCTCCTCGATATCGTCCCCCAGTTTCAAACGGCGCAATTGATAGAGCAAACCATTGCGGATGTAGCTGTCGTATTCGGCCCTTCCAACATCCAGCGATGGCATCACACCAAGCTCCACCATCTTGGGGTCCATCATGAAGTAGAGCGCCACCAGGTCCGCGCGACCCTCCTCCAAGGTGCTGGCGTAGTTCTTCAGCGTGATGTCGGTGCCGGCCACACCCGGTTCCAACTGGCCGCTGGCATGCCCCACCACTTCGTGAAGGGCCGTGTGGAGCTTGCTGCTCAGGGTGCCGTATTCCCGGGCACGGTCGATCTCCTCCTGGTCGTTGCAGAACACCTCCAGTGAGCTCATGCCACTGCTCTTGTCGTAGGCATCGATGATATTGCCCAGACTGACGCTCTTGCTGCCATGTGCCGCCCGGATCCAATCGGCATTGGGCAGGTTGACACCGATCGGTGTGCTCGGCGCGGCATCTCCCGCCTCGTTCACCGCATTGATGAACCGATAGGTGATCCCGACCACGTTCTTTTTCTTGTGCTGCTCCATCAACGGGCTGTGGTCCTCGAACCATTGCGCGTTCTTCTGGATGACACGCATGTTCTTCGTGGCCACCGGATCGATCACCTCCACGATGGACTCATAGGACCCCTTCTTGCCGAGCGGATCGTTATAGACCTCGACAAAGCCCTGGATCAGGTCCACCTGGCTGGTCGTGTCCTTGACCCAGGCGATGTTGAAGTCGTCCCAGGTCTTCAGGTCGCCCGTGCGATAGAAGTCCATCAGAAGACCGAGCGCCTTGGCCTGTTCCTCGCTTCCCGCCACGCCTTGGGCCAGTTCAAGCCATTTCACCACCTCCTTCAGGGCGGCATCGTACATCCCGCCCACTTTCCAAATGCGCTCCGTGATCTTGCCATCATCGCCCCGGACCACCTTGCTGTTGATGCCGTAGCTGAGCGGCTCCGGATCGTCCTTGTTCTCCATTTTCGAATAGAACGCGGCGACCTCCTTCTCGTTGACATCCTCTCCATAAAAGTTCACGGCGGAGCTAAGCACCAGATCGCGCGTAGCGTCCAAGCTGACCTTTTTGGCATCGCGGGCCGGATCGAACAGGATGTCGACCACCTCCGTCGGGAGGGTGGCCCCGCTCTGGGCAACCAACGTCTCCAGGTAGGACCGCTCGAACCCGGGAGTGAATTTTTCATTGCCGTAGTGGTGGTGGATCCCATTGGCGAAGAAGATCTGCTTGGCATAGGTGAGGAAGGCATCCCAATCCTTTCCGGAACGCTCGCCCTTGTAGTCGCCCAGTATCTTTTCCAAGGCACGTCGCACCACCAGGTTGTGCCGGTAGTTCTGGTCCCACATGATGTCACGACCGCTCAGTCCGGCCATGGTCAGGTAATAGGCCAGCTTCTTCTGGTCCAGTGTGAGCTGGTCCCATCCGGGGATGCGGTATCGCAGCACGCGCACATCCGCGAATTGATCGGCCTCCCAGCGGAAGCTGTCCGCTCCGGCGACCGCCGTGCTATCGTTCCGTGCACCGTCACCGGTGGTCGGGGCCGTGCCGCATGCCATGAACAACGGCAGTAACAGCAGGGTGATCAGGTATCGTTCCTTTCGCATGGTCTGGGAAATGAAGGGGCAAAGGTAACCGGACCCGGACACTGGGGGGTCCTGGATCAGACCCGGGACCGTCGTGCTTGGATGATCATGCTCGCCCGTGCTTCCTCCACCAGTTTCTTCAGCCGGTGATAGGCCGCCAGCTGTCGGTTGTAGCGCTTCAGGTCGGCATGCGACAGGGTGTTCACGTGCAACAGGTCCATCTTGTCGGCGAGGTCGTGCAACTTCACCCGCACGGCCAGTGGGTCCTGCATCACGCGCTCGATATAGGCGTCGTAGTCCTCGTCGGCAACCCGGGAAATATGCTCCAATGCCCGCAGCACACGCGGTGGAAAATCCTTCTTGGCCAGATCGTCCGCGGTGAGATCGGACCGCTCCAGGACATCGTGTACGGCACCCAGGACCTGCTCCTCGATGTCGTGCCCGCGCATCATCACACGCATCACGTGCAGTATGTAGGGCTTCCCGAAACGGTCGACCTGTCCCTTGTGCACCTTCGCCGCCAGCCGGATGGCCCGTTCCAGCAGATGTTCCTCCATGTTCACTGCTCCAGGGTGATCCGCAGGTCCAACGCCTTGGGATCGTTCATGATCACGGACCAGTCCGTGTCCAGGTCCAGTTGTTTGGCGTTCGGCGCATCAACGGTCACGCCGTCGGCGACCTGTCGATCGGCGATCGGCCGCTGGAACGTGAAGCTGTATTTGTAATGCATGCTTTCCAGGAAGGCCGTGGGATCCACGGAATCGGATGGTTCGTCCTTCCCCATGCCCTCGCCAAGTTCGAGGGCGTGCTGATTGTTGCGTCGCACCAGCGTGTTCCCTTCCCAGCGCCAGAACTCCTGTTCGCCGCCACTGCTGTCCGGAAGCAGTACGTTGAGCGCGCGGTTCAACGCCTCGATGTTGGCGAACTTGAACGAAAGGCGCTGGATGTACTTCTCCTTGTTGTTCAACTTGACCTTGCCGATCCCGGGCAGGTCCTTCAACTTCTGCGCCTGGTCACCGATCGGCATGGGACCCTCGTCATCCTTGGCATCCTCGGATCCACCCATCTTCGAAATGGACTCCATCATTTCGGCGAATGCGCTCAGATCGACCACATACTCCATGGTCCCTGAACCGTTCTTCTTGAAGGTGTAGTTCTCCTCGATGGTCAGACAGCCCGTGAGAAGCGACAGCGTTCCAATTGCAACGATGGAGCGCAAGGTGCGAAGGCTGAACATGCGGCGGTTGATCAGGTGACGCAAGGTAGTACGGCAGCCGATCCCGCACATGTCGTCCAGGAAAAGAATAGGGCCCGGTCGGACCGGGCCCCATCCATGATCTCCTGTGCGATCAACGGACCATTGGCAGCACGATCGTGCGCCTTCCCTGATCACCGATGGCACGAAGCGTATAGACACCAAGAGCCGCATCACTCATGTCGATGGACATTTGCCCTTGGGCGCCTTGAAGTTGTGCCCTGCGGACCACGCGACCCTCCATGTCCAGTACCGTGATCGCCTGTGTCCCTGACACATCGGACCAGTCCATCTCGATCGTCCGGTCGTGCATCCATGCATTGAAATGTGGTCCGTGATCATCCGTGATGCCCGTGCTGATGGCCACATCGATGTCGGTGTCCAGCACCAGATCGCAGGGGGCCTCGCCCAACGTGAGCGTCACCCCGTAGGTCCCGGGCATCCCATAGCTGTGCACCGGTGCGGGGTCCATGCTGCTGGTCCCGTCACCAAAGTCCCAGTTCACCATGGTGCCCGCCTGTGCGCCGCTCGCGAACGCGATCGGCTCACCGACCACCACCTGCGTCGCGGATGCTGTCAGCGCGCCCTCCGGTACCGTACTGATGTGGAGCAGGAACCGCGCCGGATCCGCCGGGGTCGTTGCGTCCAGGTCGAACACATAGGTGCTGCCCACCTCCACGGGGATCGTCACTCCCTGCACCACATCCTCCAGCTCCAGGCAATACCCGGTGGCCAGCGTATCGGCCAACTGCATCACTGTAAGCGTGTAGCTGCCGGTCACACCTGCCTTCACCAGGACAGGGATGGTGGTGGTCCCGTTGACCGGACCCCACGCGTTAAGGCCCAGATCGTTCCCGTCCGTCGAGCGTGTCCAAAGTTGCGGTGCCTCCCTGTGCGCGAAAAAGAACTTCTCCATGTCCCGGATGTCCATGCCTGAAGCACCGGTGCTGAAATTGATCAGATGCTCGTCGCTGAACTGGTTCATGTTGGCCTCCAAGCCCAAGCGCAGCAGCACCGGTCCGTTCATATCCAGCCCGCCAAAAGGCGCCCCGCCGTTCGGGTCCAGGGTCTTGCTGGTCTCGTCCACCGTGGTGGTCACGTTCGGGCCCAAGGCATGCAGCCAGAAGCCCTGCATGCTCTGGATGTTCCCATTCATCACGGAACTTCCGGAAGTCGAACCCTCGTCCCAATACACGTAGTTGCCTGTCGAGGGATCGAACGCCCAGAACTGGTCCTCCACATCCGCGCCCAATGTCACATTCGTGAAATCGATCGGGCTGGGCAGCGGATTGCCCACCAGGTTCCAGCCGTCGACCGTGGCATTGCCGGTGTTCGTGTAGCTCATCGGCAACCCAAAGCTTCCCTGGGATGCCGCCCCCCGCAGGTCCACTGTGAAGGCGCTCGTGCTGATCAGGTTGTCACCGGACCATGCTGCAAAACCCTGACCCCCGGTCATGCTCATCGATGAACTGGTCACCCCGACCAGCCCGTCGTTCAGGTTCGTGCCCGCATCCGTCTCATCGTAGTAGCGGATGCTCGGCCAGAGCACATTGCTGCCCGGGGGATCGTCGAAGTTGGGGTACTGACTGCCCGGATAACCCGCGGTGATGAAGTCGTCCTGCAGATCGGCGATCGTCACGGACTGCACCGGCGCCGCGAGCAGCCGCCAGTCGGTCGCGCCAGCCGAAACGTAGCGTTGCATGGTGATCTCACCCGTGAAGGTCCCAGGGGAGACCACCGGGCCCAATCGGCCGGTGCCGCTGGCCGTGCTCACCATGATCAGGTCCCGCGATGGGTTGCCGGTGGTATTGGCATTGAAGCTTCCGTTGTTCACATCCAAGCTGTGCCGGATCCGCAGCTCCGCCGATTGAAGGTCACCGCCCGTTCCATCCACGCTCAGGTCGTACAGGTCCCAGTTCCCCGTACCGTCCATCGTCACGGTGGACCCACCGCTCAAATGGACCGCACCCGTGGTCACCGTAAAACCGCCGTCGTTGTTCAATGACGTGCCGTATACCTCCAGGCTGTTGCCTCCCAGGTCAACGCTCCCTCCGCCCTGTACGTCCAGATCGTAGACCGTCCAGGTCGCACTGTTCACGGTGATGGCATCACCACTTTGAACCGTGGCGGATGAGGTGGTGCTCCACACGGCGGCGCCTGGAGTGCCTGCGGGTGTGATCGCCCAGATCGGATCGGTCTCATTGCCCGAGGACCGGGAGTAATAGCTACATGTGGTGTTGGCATCGATCGCGACATCATCGGTCTCCGGAGTACAGGAACCGTTGCTGATCGTCCAACGCAGGACATAGGTGCCCGGACCACCATCCGCGACGAAATCCGAGGTGGGTGAAGCCGTATTGGTGAATTGCGAAGCATTGAGCGAGGGACCTGAGACCACCGACCAGGCACCGGTACCCGTGCCGGGTGTGTTGGCGGCCAGGGTGAAGGTCTCCCGGAAGCAATCGCTCTGGTCGGAGCCTGCGTTCGATGCGGACGGTGGGGGATCGAGCGTCAAGCTCACATCGGCGGTGCTTGGCGTGCAGGAGCCGTTGCTGATCGTCCAGCGCAGGGCCGTGACCGTGCCCGATGTATGCGTGAAGGTCGCGTTCGGTGTCGTGGCGTTCGGGTTGAAGGTCCCGCTGCCGCCTCCGATGATGCTCCAGGCACCGGTGCCCACGCCCGGGGTATTGCCGCCCAGGCCTGCGGTCGTACCCAGTTCACAGATGGTCTGCGGACCGCCCACCGTCGCGGTGGTCGGTGGGGACACCGTGGTGACGGCCACGTTCGTGTTGTCGGAGCCGCAGGTATTGGATACGGTGATGTTGTAGTTGCCCGCCGCACCACCGGTCACGCTGACGTTCGCGCTCGTGTTGTTGGGGCTGAAGGTGCCGGTTCCGGACCAACTGTAGGTCGGGGTGGGTGAGCCCGTGGCGGTGACGCCCAGTGTTAGCGTGCCTCCCACACAGAAGGGACTGTTGCTGGAGGTGCCGGTGATCTGCGGCACTTCACAGAAGTTCAGTCGGATATAACGGAGGTTCCCGAGATCGAGGTTGAAGGCGTCACAGATCGTGAAGACCCAATTGCCATTGGGGTCCCCCGTGTACCCGGCCAACGTCTGTTCCGGTGCATACGTACCCGTGACATTGCTCATGTTCGTATTGGTGAGCGCTGTTCCGCCGTCCTGAAGCGTCAGCACCGCATTGGGGCAATTTGTCGGGTCACCCATGTTGTCCCCATTGCCGAAGCGATTTAGAACGAGGTTCCTGGTCTGCGCTCCCGGCGTGGTGAGGGTGATCTGCAGATCGCTGTTGTAGGTATGCTCCACGACCAGATCGACGCTCAACAACCGGGCATTGCCTGGCGCAGTGCCAAGCGTGGTCGGCAGGCCGGAGATCGGGATCGTCAGGTTCATCGCATTGTTCGAGCCGCAGCCATTGTCCGGAATGGCATTGTAGGACGCGGCCGCCATGCAGGTGCCATTTGTGTAGAGATAGGTATAGGTGATCTTGACCTGGCCGTTCGCACCCGCGCCACCATTCACCGTGATACAGCACCCTCTCTCCGCACCTCCACCACCACCGCCCGGCGTTGTACCTGCCACACCAGGAGAAAAGAATCCGTTCCCCCCATCACCCCCATCACCTCCTCCAGCAGGAGCCGTGCCACCGTTCTGACCGGAGCCATTCACACCCGCAGCCGCGGTCCCAGCTGAGGAGCCGCCACCACCACCTGTACCGCCTGGAGCATTGGCCCCACTGCCACCGCTGAACTTCACGGTGCCGATACTAGCCGCGGCAGTCCCGCCGATCGCCCCGGTCGCACTATTGTCCGCAACGCTGTTGCCTCCTTTCGCGAGGATGGTCGTATTGGTACTGAACCAGGAATCCCCGCCGGGCGATGTGGACGTGCTGCCAGCTCCCACGGTGACCGTGTAGTTGTTACCGGGGACCACCGTAAGCACGCTTCGCGCGTATGCACCCCCACCAGCACCGCCTCCTCTTCCGTTGCTTGACCGCGTTCCACCGCGACCACCACCGCCCCAACATTCCACAGTGACCTGTGTGACACCTGGAGGCGGCGTGAACACCCCTGAGGTCGTGTAGGTGACAGTGGTCTGCGCCGAAGCGACGATCCCGAAGGAACAAGCCAGGGCGATCCCGCCCGTTCCAAGGAACAGGTCCAATATTTTTTTGGGCATACGAACGTTCGTCAGGGCGGACTTCATCACGGGGCGGGTATTTGGGAAGAGCTTCAAAAGTAGCCGGTCCGGCCGCATCCGGGCAAATGGTCCATTTCAGTTATGAACACGTCAAAAGCCAGCATTGCACCGAGATGGAAAGTGCGGCATGCCTCCTTACCGGGCCGACCTGAGGAAGCGGTCTAGAACGCCAACCGCCCTTGCTGCTCCATGTGGTGCCGCAACTGGCTCACCTCCTTGCGCAGGTCGAGCACGCTGCGGGCCAGTTCATCGCGGGAAAGATTGGGTTCGGGCAGCTCGCTGCTGATGAAGTGCACGAACTTCCATACCTCCAGCACATTGCCGATGGGCACCTCGTAGGGCTGGTAGATCGGGTTGGTGCTGCACAGGAGCAGGTTGCCGTTCTCCTTCAGCTTGTTGTAGACCACCTTGAACACGATGCCGTCGTCCTTGGTCACCACGATGTAGGGCTGGCCATCGCGGATGCTCTGCCAGTTCTGCACATATTCCCCGGTGACCCAGGAACCATCGCCCACGGGCGGCATGCTGTCGCCGCTGATCTGGAAGGTGCGGTACTTGCGGTCGCGCGCCAGGAAGGGCATCTGGAAGGTGGGCAGGATGCTGATGTACTCCGGGTCGGCATAGCCCAACGCATAGCCGGCCTTTGCCTTTTCCGGCACGAGTTCCACGTTCTCGCGGTCCTCGCTGTTCACGGTGGTGGCCAGCACACGCAGGCGACGCCCGCTCAGGTCGATCTCGCCGCCGCGCTCCAGGATGCCCAATTGGCTTTCGCTCAAACTGGTCAGGTCGTCCTTCAGCAGCTTGTCGATGCTGACCTTGTAGTATTCGCTCATGCGCATCAGCAGGTCGAAGGGCGGCTCCGCGCTGCCGTTCTCGTAGCCGCTGTAGCTGGAGCGTTTCACATCGAGCGCGATGGCCACTTCCTCCTGGGAGCGGCCGCGGCGTTGACGGAGGAGCTTGAGGTTGGGTCCGAAGAACGGGGTCGCCATGGTGTGCGGGTCTTTTTGTTCGGTCAGGACCGGTCCCGGCCGCCAGGGTTCCCATCATCCTGTTGACCGGTTATCCGACGGACAAATGTAATGACTATTTTATCGGATGGGAAATGACGGATATATCGTCATGTTTTTCCATGGAACGCACCATCCTGCACCTTGACCTGAACACCTTCTTCGTTTCGGTGGAACGCCTGCGCGAACCGAAGCTGGAGGGCAGGCCCGTGCTGATCGGTGCCGACAGCGACCGTGGCGTGGTGGCCAGCTGCAGCTACGAGGCGCGCACCTTCGGCGTCCGCAGCGCCATGCCGATGAAGATGGCCAGGCAGCTGTGCCCGGAGGCGATCATCCTGCGGGGCGACAGCGGCGCCTACCTGAAGAAGAGCGACGAGGTGACCGAGGTGATCCGCGCGCACGTGCCGCTGTTCGAGAAGAGCAGCGTGGACGAGTTCTATGTGGACCTCACCGGCACCGACCGCTTCTTCGGCAGTTGGAGGCTGGCCACCGAGCTGCGGCGGCGCATCCTGAAGGACACCGGCCTGCCCAACAGCTTCGGCCTGTCGATCAACAAGACCGTGAGCAAGGTGGCCACCGGCGAGGCCAAACAGGGCGTGGGCGAACTGCAGGTGCCGCGCGGTACGGAGAAACCCTTCCTGGCACCGATGCCGATCGAACGCATCCCCGGCGTGGGCGGAAAGACAGCGCACCTGCTGCGCAGCATGGGCGTGATGCGCATCCACACCCTGCAGGAGGTGCCGATCGACCTGATGCAACGCCTGCTGGGCGAGCACGGCCCCGTGCTGTGGCGCAAGGCCAACGGGATCGACGACAGCCCGGTGATCGCCTGGCACGAGCGCAAGAGCATCAGCACCGAACGCACCTTCGAGCACGACACGATCGACATGGTGAAGCTGCACGGCCTGCTCACCGCCATGGCCGAAAGCCTGGCCTTCCAACTGCGCAAGGGGAACAAGCTCACCAGTTGCGTGGCCGTGAAGGTCCGCTATGCCGACTTCAACACGCACACCCGGCAGCAGCGCATCCCCCACACCGCCTGCGACCACCTGATCCTGCCCCTGGTGCACGACCTGTTCCGCGCGCTGTACGACCGCCGCCAGCGCATCCGCCTGATCGGCGTGCGCTTCAGTCACCTGGTGGGCGGCGGGCACCAGATGGACGCTTTCGCCGACACCGCCGAGGCGATGCGCCTGTACCAGGCGATGGACAAGGTCCGCAAACGCTTCGGCGACCGCACCGTGATGCGCGCCAGCGGCATGGAGGCCCAGAGCATCGGTCGCATGGACGATCCCTTCAATGGCCAGGCGCCGTTGTTATTGGCGAACCGGCGGACGTGAACAGAGAAAATGCAATGGACGATAATGGACGCAAATGGACATGATCAGATGAGCGTTGCACCTGGTCCATTGACGTCCATTCGTGTCCATTGGGAACAACCACGACCCCAACTTTAGGACAATGGAAAAGCCCACGCCCCCACACCCGCAGATCCTTCAGCCCAGCGGCGGGTATGAGAAGCTGGTGAGCTACCAGGTGGCCAAGCTGCTGTACGCTGTGACCGTTCGCTTCGTGGACCGCTATATCCCGGCGGGCAGCCGCACGGCCGACCAGATGGAACAGGCCGCACGCAGCGGCGAGCGCAACATTGCCGAGGGCAGCAAGCTCAGCGCCACCACCAAGAAACTGGAACTGAACCTGACCAATGTGGCGCGCGCCAGCATCGATGAGCTCCGGAAGGATTATGAGTCGTTCTTGGAGCACCGCAAGCTACCCTTGTGGGAACCGATGGACCCGCGCCGGAAAGAGTTGAGCAACGCGCGCTGCAAGGATCCGGATGAAGTGGCCCACTGGATAAAGGCGTTATGGGAACGCGAAAAGGAGCAGCGCATCCGCCTCAGTGAAGGCCCCCGCACCGCGCGCACGCCACGCACCGCAAAGGACCGCGCCTATGCGGAGATCAGCGCCAACGTGGGCCAGACGCTCTGCAAGATCGCTTTGCACCTCTTGGACAAGCAGGTGAACAGCCAGGCCCGTGCCTTCGAACAGGAAGGCGGCTTCAGTGAGCGTCTGTACAAGGTGCGGCAGGAAGTGAAAAGGCGGCAGCAAGCGAAGGATGGATCGTAGCTGTGGGCGTGCCCCCTCCTCCCTCCCACCGTCCGGCGCGCGGGGTCGGGCTGTCCGCTGTAGTTGCCTTGGCCCGGCCCGCGTCGCTTCGGGCTGCGGTGTCCCTCGTTCCTCGGGCCTCCTCGCACCGTCCGCCGCTGGGCCTTTCCCACGGCAAGCTGCCGCTGCCATCCCTCACGCAGAGCATCACGTTGGATATGCGATCTTGTCACGGAAACAGCACAGTACCGGTAATGGCAGTACCCGACTTTCAGAGCATCATGCTCCCATTGCTAGATCTGGTGAATGATAAGAAAGATCATCGCCTAAAGGATCTTGTACCAGCACTAGCGGAACACTTCGAACTGAGCGAGCAGGAGCGGAACGAACTTCTGCCAAGTGGGCGGCAAGCCCGATTCTACAATCGCGTGATCTGGGCCAGCACATACTTGCGAAAGGCAGGTCTACTGAACTCTCCCAGCCGTGCTACCGTGCATATCACAGACCGAGGGAAAGAGGCCCTCGACAGCGGGATCGCTCACATATCCATTGGTTATTTGAAGAGATATCCGGAATTCGTTGAATTCCAGACCGCAAAACGGAACGACACTTCCAACGATGAGCCATCGGCGGAGTCAAATACAAGAACGCCCGAGGAGGTCCTTGACGATGCATATGAGCAGATCGAGGTAGCCCTGGCTGATGAACTGCTTTCAAAGGTCCACGCACTCACTTGGATGGACTTCGAACGCTTCGTGGTCCAACTGCTCGTCAAGATGGGCTATGGGGGTTCAGTAAAAGATGCTGGCCGGGCGCTCACCAAGGGCAACGACGAGGGCATCGATGGCACCATCAAGGAGGACAAACTTGGGCTGGACGTGATCTACATCCAGGCCAAAAAGTGGCAGACCGGCAACACCGTGGGCCGTCCGGAGATCCAAAAGTTCGTGGGTGCCCTCGCCGGGCAGGGTGCCAAGAAGGGCATCTTTATCACCACCTCCTCCTTCACAAAAGAGGCCCGAGAATATCAACCGCGCAACGAGACCAAGATCGTCCTGATCGACGGCGAGGAGCTTACGCAGCTCATGATCGACCACGACCTCGGCGTCACCACGCAACGCACCTACGCCGTGAAGCGCATTGATAGCGACTTCTTCGGGGAGGAGTGATCCACCGATCGCCTACTTTATGATCACGTGATCGACGCACTATCCGTCGATCACGTGATCCATGCTCCTCAACGCCCACAGCTTCTTCAGCTTCAAGTACGGGGTGCTCTCGCCCGAGCAGTTGCTGAAGGAGGTACAGGCCGGCCGGCATCGCCACGTGGCGCTCACCGACATCAACTGCTCGGCGGGGCACAGCGAGTTCTTCCGCCAAGCGAAGGACCACGACGTGCATCCCGTGGCGGGCATCGACCTCCGTTCGGGCATGCGACAACTCTACGTCGGCCTGGCGCGGAACAACGCGGGGCTGCATCAGCTCAACGGCCTGCTCACCGACCACCTGCTCGATGGTGAAGCATTGCCCGAGCGCGCTCCCGAACTGCCGGACACCTTCCTCATCCATCCCTACGGCGCAAGGCACATTCCTTCCGTGTTGCGGGAGAACGAGTTCATCGGCGTACGGCCGGGCGAGGTGGACCGGATGCGTTTCGCCCGCCTGACCCATCCGAAGGAGAAATACGTCGCGCTCACCCCGGCCACCTTCCGCCACAAGGCCGATCGCAACACGCACCGCCTGTTGCGCGCGATCGACCGCAACACGTTGCACACCAAGCTCACACCGGCCGACCTCGCCCCACCCGATGAGCGCTTCCTCAGCACGGCGGAACTGCTGCGGGCATACGCCCACGCCCCCGAACTGCTCAAGCGCACCGAGGCCCTGCTGGAACAATGCGAAGTGGACCTCGCCTTCAACACCAGCAAGAACCTGCGGACCTGGAGCGGTGACGCGGAGGAGGACCGCAGGCTGCTGCACGAGCTGGCCCAGCAGGGTGTGCGCTATCGCTACGGCGATCCATCACCGGAAGTGCTGCGGCGCCTGGAGCACGAGCTGCGCACGATCGAAGGGAAGGATTTCGTGAGCTACTTCCTGATCAACTGGGACCTGGTGCGCTTCGCGAAGCAGCAGGGCTTCTTCCATGTCGGGCGGGGCAGCGGCGCGAACAGCCTGGTGGCCTATTGCCTGGGCATCACCGACGTGGACCCGATCGAGCTGGACCTCTACTTCGAGCGGTTCATCAATCCCGCCCGGGACAAGCCCCCCGACTTCGACATCGACTTCAGCTGGAAGGACCGCGACCGCATCACACAAAGGCTCTTCGAGAAGTACGGGGAAGGACGGCGCGTGGCCCTGCTCGCCACCTACAGCACCTTCCAGGAGCGTGCGATCGTGCAGGAACTGGGCAAGGTCTTCGGCCTGCCACCCCATGAGATCGCGGCGCTGAGCGCAGGGGATCCTTCCCGCCCCCGCTGGATCGGCAAGGGTGACCGCCTGGAGTTCTCGGGGCGCACGAGCGCACCCCCGGAGAGCGACCCGATCGTGCAGGCGATCCACCGCTACGCCCCACGCCTGAAGGGCCTGCCCGGTCATCTGAGCATCCACGTCGGTGGCGTGCTGATCAGCGAACGGCCGATCACCCATTACACCGCATTGCACCTGCCGCCGAAGGGCTTCCCCACCACGCAGTTCAGCATGGTGGAGGCCGAGGACATCGGTCTGTACAAGTTCGACATCCTCAGTCAGCGCGGGCTCGGACACATCCGCGACGCGGTGGAACTGGTAGAGCGCCGCACCGGTGAGCGCATCGACATCCACGACGTGAAGCGCTTCAAGCAGGACCCGGTGATCAAGGACATGCTGCGCACGGGCGACACCATCGGTTGCTTCTACGTGGAAAGCCCGGCGATGCGCATGCTGATGAAGAAGATGCGCGTGGACGATTACAAGGGACTGGTCGCGGCCAGCAGCATCATCCGCCCCGGCGTGTCGCACAGCGGCATGATGCGCGAATACCTGCTGCGCTACCACGACCCCGAACGCCGCAAGCTGGCGCCGAAGAAACTGCTGGACATCATGCCCGACACCTTCGGCGTGATGGTGTACCAGGAGGACGTGATCAAGGTCGGCTACGCATACGCCGGGCTGTCCCTGGCCGAGGCCGACGTCCTGCGGCGGAGCATGAGCGGGAAGTTCCGCAACAGGAAGGAGTTCGGCGAGGTGCGCGCGAGCTTCTTTGCCGGTGCCCTGGCGAAGGGCCACCCATTGGATGAGATCGAGGAGCTGTGGACGCAGATCGTGAGCTTCGGCGATTTCAGTTTCGCGAAAGGCCACAGCGCGAGCTACGCCGTGGAGAGCTACCAAAGCCTCTACCTGAAGGCGCATCATCCGCTGGAGTTCCTCGTGGGCGTGGCCAACAACTTCGGCGGCTTCTACCATACCGAGTTCTACCTGCATGAGGCGAAGCGCGCCGGCGCAGTCATCGAGGCGCCGTGCGTGAACCGGAGCGGTGAGTTGTGTACGTTGGGGGAGGTGGTGAGTGCGGAGCGTGGAGTGATGAGCGGGATGCGACAGCGCCACTCCACGATCGCCTCCCATCACCCACCACTCCTGTTCCTTGGTCTCAACAACATCAAAGGCTTCCCCGCGGAGGTGACGCAACTGCTGCTGAAGGAACGCGATCGCCACGGTCCCTTCACCGACCTGCCCGACCTGCTGCGTCGCGTGCCGCTGCACGTGGAACAGGCCCGGATGCTCGTACGCGTGGGGGCACTGCGCTTCACCGGACGGAGCAAACCACGACTGCTCTGGGACCTCACCCTGCTGCACGAGGGGCCCCGTTCGGCCGACCCCATCGGCGATCTCTTCATCACCCGGGTCGAGGATCCGCGCCTGCCGGAGCTGCACCACCATCCGCTCGCCGACGCCTATGACGAACTGGAACTGCTCGGCTTCCCGCTGTGCGATCCGTTCACGCTGGTGAATGCAGGTGAATGCGGGTTGACGAATGGCGAATGGAAAGGGAACGACCGTTCCGTTCCATTCACCGACCCCCATTCGCCATTCACCTCGTCACTTCCCCCCATCCTCGCCCGTGAAATGCCCGCCCACGTCGGCCGTCGCGTGCAGATGCTGGGCTACATGATCCACGTGAAGGCCACGCATACCCACACCGGACAGGACATGACCTTCGGCTCGTTCATCGACACGGCCGGCGACTTCTGGGACAGCACGCAGTTCCCGGCCATCGCGGAACGGCACCCCTTCCGCGGGCGCGGCATCTACCGCCTCACCGGCGTGGTCGAGGAGGAGTTCGGGCATTGCGCCCTGCGCACCCAAGCCATGGAGAAACTGCCTTGGAAGCCGGACCCGCGGCTGGCCGGGTGAACGTCCCCTTCCGGAAAGATGCGCACCTTCATCATCATCATGGTGCATGACGCACACGCCCCCCGCGACCGCACCATCGCCCGGACCGCCTGGGCGCTCTACACGCTCGTGGTCGCCATCGGCGTGGCGCGCGGTGGCATGTGGCTCGATGAGATGCAGGTGTGGTGTTTGGCGCGCGACCATCACAGCGTGCACGATCTGTTGCATGCCCTGCGCAACGAGGGCCATCCACCGCTGTGGCCGCTGCTGGTGCACGGCCTCACCCTGCTGACCCATCGGCCGCTGGTCATGGGCGTGCTGCATGGCCTGTTCGCCGTGGTCACCGCATGGATCATCCTGTTCCGCGCACCCTGGCCAATCCTCTTCCGGGTACTGGCCGTGTTCGGCTATTTCGTGCTGTTCGAGTATGCCGTGATCGCCCGCAACTACGGTCCCGGCATGTGCTTCCTCTTTATCGCCCTGCTCGCACACGACACCGAACGCCCCTGGACCACCATGCTCGCACTGATGGCGCTGGCGATGACGCACTATTGGGGCATCGTGGTGGCGGGCGCCTGGGCGATCACCGGGACCTTCCAACGCGGGATCGATCGGGCCGAACGCGCGCGACTTATCACCGTGCTCGCCGTGGCGACATGCGCCTTCATCCTGGCCTGGCCCGGCGATCATCTTCCCTACACACCCGACGTGCATCGCCTTTCGATCGCCACCCTGCCGGATGAGATCGGTCGCATGCTCGGGCAGTTGTTCCTGCCCTTCCCGGACCTCGCCCGGCCACGGCCTTGGAACACCACCTGGCTCCATAACACATATACGCACGTCAACGAAGTGCTCGGCTACTTCTGCCTGGGCCTCGCGATCGCGTGCATCCGGACCGAAGGACGTTGGCTGGTCTTCTTCCTGCTCGTCGCTCTCGGCACGCTTGCGTTCCCCGTGCTCGCTCCGTTCCAGGGCCTGCGTTACTACGGGCCGATCCTTCTTGGCCTTCTGGCCGTTCTGTGGATGCGACCGGCATCGTTGCACGGGATCCGACGGATCGTCATCCTCGCCCTGGTGGCTTTGCAGGTTCCTGGTGCACTGGCGATGACGTGGATCGGGCTGCGCACACCGCGGTCCACGGCGGAGCAGGTCGTGGACTGGTATCTCGGGAGCCGCTACAAGGGCCTTCCGATCATGGTGCATCCCTATCAGGCCGCACCGGCGATCAGCGGTTATCTGGACCGATCGGTCTTCTGTCCCGCGACAGGTTCACTGGTCAGCTACTACGACTGGACGAGGCCACGATATCGGCTACAGCCACAGGATCTCGCCCAGGTGCTGCGGCGATCGCCGTATGAACGGTACTTGCTGGTGGCCGACAATGCAGGGCTTCAAGGCTACAACGACGATGGGCTTTCGATCACACAGGTCCGGACCGCTGCGCATGCCCTCATCAGCAGCGAAGAGCTCCGTGTGTACCTCATTACCCGGCCCCGTTGAAGGTGCTCAAGGGAAGAAGAGGTTCATCAAGGTCTGGTCGATGTGCCCTGTCTGACCATGGCAGGTCCTGCATCCCGCACCCTGATCCAATGCGCTGGCCCGCACATCGCCATTGGCCCGCAGGTATCCCCAGACCCAGCCGTTCGGATCGGCCGCTGGTTCGGCGGGGCGTTTCAAGAGCACCGCATAGGTGTTGATCGATCCGTCATCCTCGCACAATTCCTTCACGACAAGCGAGCCGATCGGGAAGACGGCATCCGGCTGGACCTTCCCGTCCCCATCGAGAACGGTGGCCGCCACCTCGTTGTAACGCGTCCTCAGCAAAGGCTGGCTGTGGCCTGAGCCGGAGCTTTTCGGCAGCAATTGATCGGAATGCTTGTACCAGACATTCCCATCCGTGTTCAGTGCCAAAAGGTAGAGTTCCGCATCGATCGCGGATGGATCGGGATCGTGCTTGCATGCGAAGAGGCCCATGGAAAGGATCACGCAAAGGAGCGATCGTGCATGCCGGCCCATGCGGTAAAACTATTTCCCAAATATCACGTGGCCATCACAGGACCGGTCGACACGATGGGATCCAATACGGTCCCTGTCCATGGATCATCCGACCACCATCCCCAGGTCCGCATGATCACCGGCCCTGACGACGACCTCCTCGATCCCGGAGATCTCGGCTGCCGTGTGGGAGAAAGAGCTGTTGTGCGAACCGAGCAACTTCCGGGTCCTGGACAAGGCATAGAGTTCCACCACGGCCTGCTCCATCCCGGTGGCCCGGTCCCGTCTGGCGTCCACGCCGGAGGTCAGGACCCGATCCCCGAAACGGTCGATCAATGCGAGCTTGACCTCGCTGGAATCGGAAGCCACATAGAAATTCGTTCTTGGTTCGATCGCGATCTCCTGCTCCATCCTTTCCATGAAGGCGGGCATTGGGCTCACATGGATCGCTTCGACATTGTCCGTCCGGCGGACGTGCACTCCGACGGTGAACACATCGAACCGGCGCACTTCCCTTTCGACCCTGTCCTGCAGGAACGGCCTGGGCACAAAGTGCCGGTAGGGTTCGCGAGTTCCCGCGAAACGGAAATATGCCACCGCATGGACGCTTTCCTTTTCCAGGAGATCATTGACGAAAGATTCCGTGAGGCTGAATGCGCCGAATTCCTGCTCACCATAGTACTCGACCCCGGCAAGGAACCGATAGATGCCTGGTAGGAACAGGTTCTTCCGGCTCGAGTGCATGATGGACAGGGGCGGTCTGCCACTGAACATCCGCAACGCCGGTAAAGGCTCGAAAAGATGCTCGAACGGACAGTTCAGGATATCCTCGATGTTCCAATAGACGAAATAGTCGAAGTCGGACCGCATTTGCAGCGACATGCCGGACGCGATGGCCCGCATGCGATTGCAAAGCCCACCGGATGGGAACAAATGGAACTGCCTCACCAGCACAAATAAAGCAGATCCGGCCCGCCGGTGCGCCTCGCGCACGTGGCATCGTCGATGTGCGACCACGCGCACTGTCCCCGGCGCGTGGCTCAGGCCTCCTGCAGCTTCTTCGCAGCGCGCTTCCTGTCGTTCTCGTTCAGCAGCACCTTGCGGATGCGCAGGCTCTTGGGGGTCACCTCCAGGTATTCGTCATTGGCGATGTACTCCATGCACTCCTCCAGGCTGAACTTGACGGCGGGCGCGATGTTCATCTTCTCATCGCTTCCGCTGGCGCGCATGTTCGTCAGTTTCTTCACGCGGATCACGTTCACGGCCAGTTCCTCCCCTGGCTTCGGGCTTTCACCGATCACCTGTCCGGCGTAGACCTCCTCGCCGGGATCGATGAAGAACTTGCCGCGGTCCTGCAGTTTGTCGATGGCGTAGGGGATGGCGGTCCCGGTCTCCGCGCTCACGATGCAACCCGGGCGCGGGGCCGTGATCGGCCCTTTGAAGGGCTCATAGCCCCTGAAACGATGCGCGATGATGGCCTCCCCTTCGGTGGCGGTGAGCAGTGTGTTGCGCAGGCCGATGATCCCACGGGCCGGAATGGCGAACTCCAGTAAGGCGCGGTCCCCCTTCTGTTCGATATTCAGGATCTCCCCCTTCCGACGCGTGACATGGTCGATCACCCGACTGCTGAACTGCTCCGGCACCTGCACCGTGAGCTGTTCGATCGGTTCATGGCGCTGGCCGTCCACATCCTTGTAGAGCACCTGGGGCTGTCCGAGCTGGAACTCGTAGCCTTCCCGCCGCATGGTCTCGACCAGGATGCTCAGGTGCAGGATCCCGCGACCGAAGACCAGCAGCCGGTCAGGGCTATCGGTCTCCTGGACGCGCATCGCCAGGTTCTTCTCGATCTCCTTGAAGAGCCGGTCGCGCAGGTGACGGCTGGTGACGAACTGCCCCTCACGCCCGAAGAAGGGCGAATTGTTGATGGTGAAGAGCATGCTCATGGTGGGCTCGTCCACCGTGAACCTGGCAAGACCTTCGGGGTTCTCCGCGTCCGCCACCGTGTCCCCGATGTCGAAGCTCTCCAGCCCCATCACCGCCACGATCTCTCCACAGCCCACCTCATGCTTCACCTTCTCCTTGCCGAGGCCTTCGAACACCATCAGTTCCTTCACCTGGCCTTTCTGAAGCGTGCCATCGTTCTTCACCAAGGTGACCTGCTGGCCGGGCTTGATGCGCCCGCGGGCGATCCGCCCCACCGCAATACGACCTTGGAAACTGCTGTAGTCCAGGCTCGTGATGCGCATCTGCAGGGTCCCGTCCACCTGCTTCGGGGCGGGAACATGCTGCAGGATGACATCGAGCAGATGGCTCACATCCTCCGTGGGGGTCCTCCACTCCGGCCCCATCCATCCCTGCTTGCTGCTGCCATAGACCGTTGGAAAATCGAGCTGCTCTTCGGTGGCATCCAAGGCGAACATCAGATCGAACACCGCTTCGTGCACTTCATCTGGCGTGCAGTTCGGCTTGTCCACCTTGTTGATCACCACAACGGGTTTCAGGCCCAGTTCGATCGCCTTGCCCAACACAAAGCGCGTCTGCGGCATGGGGCCCTCGAACGCGTCCACCAACAGGATCACGCCATCGGCCATGTTCAACACCCGCTCCACCTCGCCGCCGAAATCACTGTGGCCCGGGGTGTCGATGATGTTGATCTTCACCCCCTTGTAACGCACGCTCACGTTCTTGCTCAGGATGGTGATGCCGCGCTCGCGTTCCAGGTCATTGTTGTCCAGGATCAGGTCGCCGGTCTCCTGGTTGTCCCGGAACAGTTGGCATTGGTGCAGGATACGGTCCACCAGTGTGGTCTTGCCATGGTCCACGTGGGCGATGATCGCGATGTTGCGCAGGTCGTTCATGGGCGCTCGAGGAAAAGGTCGGCGAAGGTAGTCCTTTCCGG
>JACJZI010000001.1 GCA_020635655.1 Flavobacteriales bacterium | reverse complement strand
CAGGCCGTGGCGCAGCAGGTGGGCATCGAGCACTTCCGCAGCGAGGTGCTGCCCAGGGACAAGGCCGTGTTCGTGGCTACGCTGCAGGAGCAAGGCCAGGTGGTGGCCATGGTGGGCGATGGCATCAACGACAGCGAGGCGCTGGCGAAGGCCGATGTGAGCATCGCCATGGGCCAGGGCAGCGACATCGCCATGGACGTGGCACGCATGACCCTGATCAGCACCGACCTGAACACCATCCCACGGGCCATCACGCTATCGCGCAAGACGGTGCGCCTGATCCGCCAGAACCTCTTCTGGGCCTTCATCTACAACGTCATCGGCATCCCCATCGCCGCCGGTGTGCTCTATCCGTTCACCGGCTACCTGCTCAACCCCATGATCGCCGGTGCGGCCATGGCCTTCAGCAGCGTGAGCGTGGTGAGCAACAGCCTGAGGCTGAAATGGGCCCAACTTTAAGGGACCAGGACCACCAAGAGTGACACGAAGGATCCAGTCCAGGTCATGTTGAACAAGCTCATCACCTACTTCCTGAACAACCGGCTGGTGACGCTGTTGCTGCTGGCCGTGCTGGTGGGCTGGGGCATCATCACCGCGCCCTTTGGCTGGCAGGTGGACCCGCTGCCTTCCGACCCGGTGCCGGTGGATGCCATCCCCGATATCGGCGAGAACCAGCAGATCGTGTTCAGCAACTGGGCCGGCCGTTCCCCGCAGGACATCGAGGACCAGGTGACCTACCCGCTCACCACCGCGCTGCTGGGCATCCCCGGCGTGAAGTCGATCCGGAGCACTTCGATGTTCGGCTTCTCGAGCATCTATGTCCTGTTCGACGAGGACGTGGAGTTCTACTGGTCGCGTTCACGGATCCTGGAGAAGATCAACGCGCTGCCTTCAGGGTTGCTACCCGAAGGCGTTCAACCCGCGCTCGGGCCGGATGCCACGGCGCTCGGGCAGGTGTACTGGTACACCCTGGAGGGCCGCGATCCCGATGGCCGGGTCACCGGAGGCTGGGACCTGGACGAGCTTCGCAGCGTTCAGGACTTCCAGGTGAAGTACGCGCTGAACGGGGTGGAGGGGGTGAGCGAAGTGGCCTCCATCGGAGGCATGGTGCGGGAGTACCAGGTGGACGTGGACCCCGAGGCGCTGAAGGCCTTCGGCATCGGCATCCACCAGGTGATGCAGGCCGTGCGGAACAGCAACCGCGATGCCGGCGCCAAGACCATCGAGGTGAACCAGGTGGAATACCTCGTACGCGGCCTCGGCTACATCCGCTCAGTCGAGGACCTGGAACAGGCGGTGGTGGCCGTGAACGACAACGTGCCGCTCCGCATCAGGGACGTGGCGCGGGTGACCCTTGGACCCGCCACCCGAAGGGGCCTGCTGGACAAGGGAGGGGCGGAGGTGAGCGGCGGGGTCGTGATCGCGCGCTATGGCGCGAACCCCTTGGCCACCATCCAGGCCGTCAAGGACAAGATCGCGGAGATCGCCCCGGGGCTGCCGAGCAAGGTGCTGGACGACGGCCGGGTAAGCCAGCTCACCATCGTGCCGTTCTACGACCGCACGCAGCTGATCCAGGAAACGCTCGGCACCCTGGAGGAGGCGCTATCACTGGAGGTGCTCATCACCATCATCGTGATCCTGGTCATGGTGGCCGAGCTCCGCAGCTCCCTGGTCATCGCCTCCCTGCTGCCCCTGGCGGTGCTCCTGGTCTTCATCGCCATGCGCTATTTCCACGTGGACGCCAATATCGTGGCGCTCTCCGGCATCGTGATCGCCATCGGCACCATGGTGGACCTGGGCATCATCCTCTCGGAGAACGTGGTGCGCCACCTGCGTGAGCAGGGTGTGGTCAAGGACCTGCGTCGCACCATCCAGGAGGCCGCGATCGAGGTGGCCCCGGCCATCGTGACCGCGGTTTCCACCACCATCGTCAGCTTCATCCCGGTATTCACCCTGGAAGCTGCTGAGGGCAAGCTGTTCCGTCCGCTGGCCTTCACCAAGACCTTCGCGCTCACCGGTTCCGTGCTGGTCACCTTGTTCCTCCTGCCCACCTTCATCCACCTGGTCTTCGGCATCGATGCCCGCCGGCGGGGTATGCGTTGGATGGTGCGGGGCGTGATGCTCGTCGGAGGCGCGTTCGCGTTCTGGAACGGATCGCTATGGGCAGGGATCACGCTGCTGGCGCTCCTGGCCACCCATGTTCTGGTGGATCGCTTGAGTGGACGCGACACGCGGTGGCAGTACCTGCCGCTGGTGGTGGTGTTGCTAGCGGTGGTCTGGTTGCTGGCCGGGCTCTGGCGGCCCCTGGGGGTGGAGCGCTCACTGGTGCTGAACGTGGTGCTCGTCGGCCTCGCGATCGGAGCGATCCTGCTCTTCCTGTGGTCGTTGCAACGCTACTACCCCATGATCCTGGGCTGGTGCCTGCGGCACAAGACGTTGTTCCTTTCCATCCCTGCTGCGATCATTCTGTTCGGGCTGCTCATCTGGCAGGGATCGGACAAGTTGCTTTCGCCGATCAAGGCAGGCGCACGAGCGATCGGCTGGGACATCGCGGACACGTCGCCATGGCGGGGTCTGGCCTCGGTCTTCCCCGGAGTGGGCCGGGAGTTCATGCCCGCACTGGACGAGGGCAGCTTCCTGCTGATGCCGACCTCCATGCCGCATGCCGGTGTGGAGCAGAACCACCGCGTGGTGCAGCAGCTGGACATGCGGGTGATGGCCATCCCCGAAGTGGAGCTGGTGGTGGGCAAGTTGGGGCGTGCTGAGACCGCCCTGGACCCAGCGCCCATCAGCATGTACGAGAACATCATCAACTACCGACCCGAGTACGAGGTGGACGACAAGGGGCATCGCATCACCTTCCGCACGGACAGGCAGGGGCGCTTCATCCTAGCCGACGGCGACACCGTTTCGCAGGAGGACGCCCTCGTGGCCGGGTTCGACCGGGACCGGCTGGTGCCTGCCGAAAGGGGTCGCTATTTCCGCAACTGGCGCCCGCACATCCGGCGCACCGATGACATCTGGGCCGAGGTGGTCGCGGCCACTTCGCTTCCCGGGGTCACTTCCGCACCCAAGCTGCAGCCGATCGAGACCCGGCTGGTGATGCTGCAGACCGGCATGCGCGCACCCATGGGCATCAAGGTGTTCGGCCCGGACCTGCCCACCATTGAGCGTTTCGGCAGGGAGTTGGAGGGTGTGCTGAAGGAGGTCCCATCGGTGAAGGCCGAGGCCGTGTTCGCCGACCGGATCGTGGGCAAGCCCTACCTGCAGGTGCGGTGGGACCGCGAGGCCATCGCGCGCTACGGGCTCACCATCGAGGACCTGCAGCGCACCCTGGAGACCGCCATCGGTGGCATGGCCATCACCACCACCGTGGAGGGCCGGGAGCGCTATCCCGTGCGGGTCCGTTATCCGCGGGAGCTGCGCGACGATCCCGACCAGCTGCGGCGCGTGCTGGTGCCGACGCCCACCGGTGTGCAGGTGCCCCTCGGCGAATTGGCGGACGTGGAGTACGAGCGTGGCCCCCAGATGATCCGTAGCGAGGACACCTTCCTCGTCGGCTACGTGCTCTTTGACAAGCGCAAGGGCGAGGCGGAGGTGGACGTCGTGCTCGATGCACAACGAGCCATCCAGGACCGCATCGACGATGGTTCCCTGAAGGTCCCGGCCGGGGTGAGCTACCGGTTCTCCGGCAGCTACGAGAACTCGCTCCGGGCCGAGAAGCGCCTGATGGTGGTGGTGCCGCTGGTGCTGTTGTCCATCTTCCTGATCCTCTATTTCCAGTTCCGCGCGGTGCCCACATCGCTCATGGTCTTCGCGGGTGTGGCGGTCGCTTTCTCGGGCGGGTTCATGCTCATCTGGCTCTACGGACAGGACTGGTTCATGAACGTCGATCTCTTCGGGCGCTCCATGCGCGACCTTTTCCAGATCCACCCGGTGAACCTGAGCGTGGCGGTCTGGGTGGGCTTCATCGCTCTCTTCGGAGTGGCCACGGACGACGGCGTGCTGATGGCCACGTACCTGGACGATCAGTTCAGGAAGAGCACCCCCACGGATGTGGCCGCCGTGCGTGCGGCGGTGGTGAAGGCCGGGATGAAACGGGTACGTCCCGCCATGATGACCACGGCGACCACGCTCATCGCACTGCTGCCCGTGCTCACGTCCACGGGCCGTGGTTCGGACATCATGGTCCCCATGGCCATCCCTTCGTTCGGCGGGATGGTCGTTGCCAGCATCACCATTTTCGTTGTTCCCGTGCTCTATTGTGCCCGCATGGAACGGCGGCTGAAGGACCAGCGACCATGAGAACGCTCCTGTTCATCCTTGGGACCCTGCCTGCCCTGGTGCTGCGTGCGCAATCACTGGACGAGCATCTTGAGCGGGCCATTGAGCTCAACCCCGGTCTGCAAGCGCGTTATGCCGAGTTCGAAGCGGCGCTCGTGCGTTCGGCCCAGGTACGTGGCCTGCCCGACCCCACGCTCTCCATCGGCTATTTCATCAGTCCGGTGGAAACGCGTGTAGGCCCCCAGCGGGCACGCTTCTCCCTCACGCAGATGTTCCCCTGGTTCGGAACGCTGGGCGCACAGGCCGAAGCGACCGACCTGTTGGCCGAGGCCAGGTACCAGGCCTTCCTGGAGGCGCGGAACGAGCTCGTCTACAAGGTGCGCATGGCCTACTATCCACTGCATGAACTGGACCGGGCGGTGGAACTGGAGCGCGCCGACCTCGAGATCCTGCGCAGCCATCAGGACCTGGCCCTCGCCCGTTTCGAGAGCGGGAAGGGGCGCATGGTGGATGTGCTGCGCACGGAGCTGGCGATCAACGAGGCGGAGGTGGACATCGCATTGTTGGAGGAACGCCGGGAACCCCTGCGGGTGGCTTTCGTCCGTACCGTCGGTTATGCCGAGGATGTGCCTGTGAGCACCCGCGACAGCCTGGGCCTCGTGGACCTGTCCCTGCTCAGGCCTGCGGACAGCCTGGCCATGGATCCCCGGCTCCACGAACTGGACCTGCGCATGGATGCGGCGTTGTCCCAGGCCGAGGCGGCCCGGCGCATGGGTGCTCCGCGAATGGGCATCGGTATCGACTACGTGGTAGTGGATGAGCGCACCGACATGGACCTCCCCGACAACGGCCGCGACGTGATCATGCCCATGTTCAGCGTGAGCCTGCCGATCTACCGCAGCAAGTACCGCAGCGGGGTGGAAGAGGCGGAAGCCTTGCAACGGAGCTACGAGCTGCTGCGTGTGCAGCGAGGGAACGACCTGGCAGCGGCCTACGAGACCGCCCGCTACGAGGCCTACAAGGCCGCCCGCATGGCACAGCTCATGGATGCACAGGTCGCGGTGAACGAGCGGATCCTCGAACTGCTCCTGGCCGCCTACTCGGGCAATGGCAGCGACTTCGAGGAAGTGCTGCGCACCCAGCAGCAGTTGCTGCGCCAGCGCCTCATGCGCCTTTCGGCCCTCCGCGAACACCATGCCGCCATCGCGCGGATCGACCTGCTCACCGCCAAACGACCGTGAACTTGAACACCAACAACCCTACGACCATGAGAGCGCACTACCTGCCCACCGCTTTCATCGCCTTCGCGTTGTTCACCCTCGCCGCATGCGGCGGGGGTGAGCCACCTGCCGAGCGGACCAACACCACGCAGCAGACCGACGCACCGCATGCGACCGGGACACATGAGCACCACGACCATGCCCACTACCAGTGCCCGATGAAATGCGAAGGCGACAAGACCTACGAGGAACCAGGTACCTGCCCTGTCTGCAAGATGGACCTGGCGGAAGTGAAGGAGTAACGAACCACCTCGCATGATGCGCCTACCTGACCTCATCCTCCGTTATCGCGTACCGCTGCTCGTCATCGGCGCGCTCGCCATGGGCTTGCTGCTCGGCCGGGTCCTGTTCCGTCAGGCCGGTCAGGAGGCGCAGCATCAACTGTCCCACGAGCAGGCCACGGTGTGGACCTGCTCCATGCATCCCCAGATCCGGATGAACGAGCCCGGCAAGTGCCCCATCTGTGGCATGGACCTGATCCCCGTGGGTTCCCAGGGGAGTGCAGAGATGGATCCGATGGCGGTGCATCTGGGTGAGGAGGCGATGGCCCTGGCCAACGTGCGTACCATGCAGGTGGGGGCCGGATCGGTGGAGGGCACCTTGCGCCTCACCGGTCGTGTGCAGGCCGATGAACGACGGGTGTACGCCCAGAGCGCGCACGTGGCTGGCCGTGTCGAAGAACTGCTGGTTGATTTCACCGGCGAGCGGGTAGCCATCGGTCGTCCCATTGCCGTCCTTTACGCCCCGGAACTCGTGACCGCGGAGGAGGAGTTGCTGCAGGCCCACCGGACCCGCGAATCACAGCCCGCGTTGTACCAGGCCGCACGGGCCAAGTTGAGGAACTGGAAACTGAGCGATGCACAGATCGATGCCCTCGTGACGACCGGGGTGGCTGACGGCCGCCTGACGATCCATGCGGACGTGGGAGGAGTGGTGCTGGAGAAGCGCGCCGCCTTGGGCGACTACCTGGATCGCGGGGAGGAGATCTACCGCATTGCCGACCTGTCCAAGGTCTGGGTGCTGTTCGACGTCTACGAAAGTGACCTGGCCCATGTCCGTGTCGGGACCGATCTGGCATTCACGGTGCGCTCGCTACCCGGCCGCTCCTTCACGGGGACGGTCACCTTCGTGGATCCCATCGTGGATCCCAAGACCCGTGTGGCCAGGGCCCGCGTGGAGGTGCCCGATCCGAAGGGTACTATGCGGCCGGGCATGTTCGCCACGGGCACCGTTCAGTTGGAGCGGTCACGGGGCGACTCCGGGATCGTGGTGCCGAAGTCCGCCGTGCTGTGGACGGGCGAGCGCTCGGTGGTGTACGTGAAGGACCCGGGTGCGGAGCAGGGGTCGTTCCGGTTGCGCGAGGTCAGGCTCGGTCCCTCGCTGGGGGAGCATCAGGTGATCACCTCCGGGTTGCGGCCCGGTGAGGAGGTGGTGGTGAACGGCACCTTCACCGTGGATGCCGCAGCACAGCTCAACGGTGCGCCCAGCATGATGTCCCCGGAAGGCGGGCCGGCACCTGCGGGACACCAACATGGCGGATCTACTGGATCGGCGGCCACCGGGGGGGCGGTGCACGAAGCGCACGGGGCGAAGGAGATCAGCTTGCAGGTTTCAGGGAACTGCGAGATGTGCAAGGCGCGCATCGAGAAGGCCGCCCGTGCAGTAGCGGGCGTCCATGCCGCGACCTGGGACGTGGATCGGAAGACCCTCACGGCCCACATCGACCCTGCGGTGACCGACCGCACCGAGGTCTCCAAAGCCATTTCCGGGGCAGGCCATGATACCGAGCTCGACCAGGCTGACGACACGGTCTATGACGACCTGCCGGCCTGCTGCCTGTATCGCGGAGAATAGCGTAGGGCCCCCACAATGTGAGTTGGGTCATGTTCCAGTTGACCTGGCTCACCGCATTTTTGGGGTCCATTAGCACTGAATGATGAAGGATCAAGTCGCGCTCTTGTTATTGCTGTCCGGACTCGGACTACAGGCGCAGAACTCACTGTACATCCCGCCCGTCCTGACCGGTACGACGATCGGTCTAACTGTGGACGAAGGCACCCATGA